>NZ_JASCQK010000001.1:0-1507692 GCF_040798045.1 Bacteroides sp. NGMCC 1.200775
ATGACGCTGCCCATGCATTTGGTGTAGAGGTAAACGGCAAGTCAATACTTGAATCCGGTGATATGTCCACTCTGAGTTTTCATGCTACGAAGGTCTATAATACGATTGAAGGTGGAGCTCTGGTCTGCCACGACGAACAGACCAAGAAACGTATTGATTATCTGAAGAATTTTGGCTTTGCCGGTGAAACGACGATCGTTGCCCCTGGTATTAATGGTAAGATGGATGAAGTCCGTTCCGCTTATGGACTATTGAATTTGAAACAAGTTGATTCCGCCATTGAGGCTCGTCATAAAGTTGCCGTTCAATATCGTGATGCTTTGAAAGATATCCCCGGTATCCGTTTCATGGAGGATATGCCTGGTGTCCGTCACAACTACTCTTATTTTCCTATTTTTATAAATGCTGAGGAATATGGTCTGACTCGTGATGAACTTTACTTCAAGTTGAAAGAGAATGACGTACTCGGCAGAAGGTATTTTTATCCGTTAATAAGTGAATTTTCCACTTATCGTGGACTGGAATCCGCACATCCGGATAATTTGCCCATTGCGAATAGGATAGCAAACAGTGTGATTTGTTTACCCATGCATCACAGTTTGACTTTTAGTGGACTTGATAGAATAACATCAGTAATTTTTGAAGGCAATAGGTCTTAAATTTATAAACTTGTATATATGAAAAATGAAATCTGTATAGGAATGGCTGGTGCAGGGCGTGCCACAGAGTTACATATAAATGCTTTAAAAAGGTTTACGGGTATTCCACTCCGATTTAAAATGATTGTGGCCCGACGCAAAGAGCAGTTGGAAGTTGCAAAAGCTATATATGGATTTGAAGAAACCTCCTATGATTTTGAGGACTTGTTGACTGATCCAGATATCGATGTGATAGATATTTGTACCCCGCCATATGTACATGAAGAAATGATTGAAAGAGCCATGTTGGCCGGGAAACATGTTATTTGTGAAAAACCTTTGACAGGCTATTTCGGCATGTCAGGAGATGAATATCCTATTGGGATCAATGTTTCTAAAAAAGTAATGTATTTACAACTTCTTGAGTCTATAAGAAGATTACGCCAGATTATTCGTAAATCAGGAAAGAAGTTTATGTATGCGGAAAATTTTGTATATGCACCAGCCGTATTAAAAGCTGCGGAGATTATTACAGCAAAGAAAAGTCGTATTTTATATGCAAAAGGTGAAGAAAGTCTTAAAGGTTCTAGTTCTCCAGTTGCGGGTGAATGGGATAAAACGGGCGGAGGTACTTTCATAAGGACAGGTTCACATCCTTTATCAGCTATTTTATGGTTAAAACAACAAGAAGCTAAAGCACATGGTATTGACATAAAGGTAAAAAGTGTCATAGCTGATATGGGACGTATTACCCCCAATTTATCTGATTACGAACATAGGCATATTGCGGCTAATCCTGTCGATGTTGAAGATTGTGGTACTGTAATTTTAAATTTTACTGATGATTCGCGGGCTGTCATTATAGCTACTGATACTTTGTTGGGAGGAAGTAAAAATTATGTAGAGTTATATTGTAATGACGCTGCCATAAATTGTACATTGACTATGTCAGATTTAATGAGTACTTATTTTCTAGATGAAGATAATTTAGATAATGTGTATATATCAGAGATGTTACCGTCCAAAATCGGTTGGAATAAGCCTTTTCTTGAAGATGAAATAATCAGAGGTTATACAGATGAAATGCGTGACTTTATGGAAGCTATTTTTTATGATAGAGATCCTAAGGCTGGATTCGATCTGGCATATGATACCATTAGAATAATTTATGCAGCATATATGTCAGCAGAAATGGGGTGTAAAGTAGAATTAGACACTATATAATTAATCATACAGAAGAATGTTATGGATTTCTTAAAAAAATTACCTACGCCTCAGGAGGTGATGTTGAAATATCCTTTAAATAAAGAATATTCAAAACGCAAAATTTTACGTGATAAAGAAATAAGGGATATTTTCGAAGGCAAATCGGATAAATTTATTTTGGTAATTGGTCCGTGTTCTGCCGATAGAGAAAATGTTGTACTTGATTATGCGAAGCGTTTGGCCAAACTTCAAGAAGAGGTTAAGGATACGATATTGATTATTCCTAGGATTTATACCAGTAAACCTAGAACAATAGGAGATGGTTATAAGGGTTTGTTGCATCAACCTTTTTTAGATCGCGAGGAGGATATTGTTGAAGGTTTATTAGCTGTTCGCAGGCTTCATAAAAAAGTTATAGAAGAAACCGGATTATTTGGTGCGGATGAAATGTTGTATCCGGAAGTTATCCGTTATGTATCAGACTTATTGTCCTATGTCGTGGTTGGGGCAAGATCTGTAGAAAATCAACAACATAGGTTGACTGCCAGTGGCTTAAATGTTCCAGTAGGAATGAAAAATCCTGTAAGTGGTGATATCTCTGTAATGTTGAATTCTATTGTAACAGCCCAACATCCTCACCATTTTATATATAATGGCTGGGAGGTTATTTCACATGGGAATGTATGTACACATGCTGTTTTACGTGGCTTTTTAGATGTGAATGGAAAGGCTAATACAAATTATCATTATGATGATTTAATTCGTATTTATGATTTGTACCAACAAAGAAACCTAGAAAATATTGCTTTTATAATAGACTGTAACCATAGTAATTCAAATAAGGATTTTTTAGAGCAAATAAATGTTGCTAAAGATGTTTTACTTTCTATGAAACGTGACTCCAGATTATTGTCTTCGGTAAAAGGCTTGATGATTGAAAGTTATATTGAAGATGGATGCCAACCGGTTGGAGGAAATGTGTATGGACAGTCTATTACAGATCCATGTCTGGGTTGGGAAAAAACAGAAACTTTAGTTTTAGAGTTATTCAATGAATTGAAACAGTTTACGAAATGAAAAAGGTACTTATTTTAAATACAAGCCATAATGACTTAAGGTTGATTTTGGCATTAAAAGAAATGGGCTTTTATGTAGTGTCAATTGGCAATCGTCCAGGTTTAGTTGGTGAAAAGTATGTAAATCAATATATCCAGATGGATTACTCTTGTAAGGAGGAAGTATTAGCTCTCTCTCGGAAATTAAACATAGATGCCATTTGTGCTTGTTGTAATGATATAGGGGTGATTACAGCTGCTTATGTTGCGGAAGAAATGGGACTTCCCGGTCATGATAGTTATGAAAACACTTTAATCATGCATCATAAAGATCGTTTTAAGAAATTTGCTAGAGAATACGGTATAACAACCCCTCAATCAGAATATTTCTTTGAGGAAGAGGATGCGGTGAAGTGGCTTGATAAGGCTGAATATCCGATTATAGTGAAACCTACAGATTTAAGTGCAGGTAGAGGAGTAGCGAAAGCCGATTGCTATGAAGAAGCTAAAAGTGCAATAAGAAATGCTTTCGAACACTCGAGAATTAAACATATTGTTATTGAACCTTATATTGATGGTTCACAACACGCATGTTGTACTTTCATTCTTAATAAGAAGGTTGTAGCCTATTGTACGAATAATGAATATTCTTTTGTGAATCCTTATCGTGTGGAAATAGATACTTATCCGGCTGATAATTTTGATTGTGTCAGAGATCATTTAATAAATGAAGCGGAAAAGATGGTTAATATTTTGGGGTTAAAAGATGGAATACTATCAATGCAATATAGAATTAAAGATGGTAAACCATATATCATTGAGGCTATGAGGCGCATCCTTGGTAACCTGTATATGATTCCTGCTGAGAAATTGACAGGAATAAATTGGGACTATTGGGAGGCAAGAACACATTGTGGTCTTGATTGTAGTCATTTCCCTGTAGATATCCAGCAACATGGGTTTTGGGCCTATAGAACTATCATGGGAACTCAAAATGGTGTGGTGAAAAGCTTGGTCGTGCCTGATGATTTGAGAAAGTATATATTTGATGAATGTATCCTTTGGAGATCTGGAGATTATATTAAGGATTATATGTCGGAACCATTGGCTTTCTTATTTTTTAAGTTTGATTCAAAGGAGGAGATGAATCATGTAATGCTTGATCAATATAATCGAATATATGCAGAATATTGATACTCCCCCTTTAGTAAGCATTTTCTGTATAACTTATAACCATTCATCTTACATCCGGCAATGTTTAGATGGCTTTTTAATACAGAAAACGAATTTTCCTTTTGAGGTTTTAATTCATGATGACGCCTCTACTGATGATACAGCCGGAATAATTAAAGAATACGAGGCTAAATATCCTGATATAATTAAGCCCATTTATCAGGTTGAAAATCAGTATTCCAAAGGATTGGATATAAACATTGTATACAATCTGCCTCGGGCAAGGGGGAAATATATAGCAATGTGTGAAGGAGATGATTATTGGATAGATCCGTTAAAGTTGCAAAAACAGGTAGATTTCTTAGAAAGTCATACGGACTATTCTATGTGTTTCCATAGTGTTTGGAAATTAGAGAATGGAAATACAAGTCGTTTTGTTAATATAGCTAAATCAGAAATATCTGCATGGGATATTATAAATAATTGGCTTGTACCTACTTGTAGCGTTCTTTATAGGAAAATAAGTTTAGATTGGGTGCTTTGTAATAAAATAGGTGGCTTTTGTGGTGATTTTAATATATTTATAAATTTGTCACAACACGGTCGTATTCATTATATCAGTGATATGATGGGAGTTTATAGAATACATAGTCAAGGTGTTACTATGACCCATCTAAATTCCATAAAGAGTCAAAAGGCTATGCTTAATCAAATTAATAGAATGTCATTTTATTATCCTAAAATAAGAAAAGATTTAATTTATCAATATGTATCTGCATCTGTGAGTTATGCCTCGTGTGCTATAAAAAGAGGTAACTTTACGCTTTTTATTTATTTCCTTTATAAAGCATTTACTAAAGATTTGATTAAAACAAACATTAATATATTTTCTCGAACAAAACAGAAATTTGTGAAAAAATAAATTTCTAATTATTATGAGTTTTAGATTGTTTGTTCTCTTTTGTGGAATTATAGGGATTTATCTATTACTTTTTTCATTGCATAAAAGTAATAGAGTACCTATATTTTTTACCTTAGTCCTTTTGGTTTCCTTTACATTATGGTATACATTACCTATACTCTTAAGCAATTGTGATTATTGGTATTTTTTTGAATCAATGGTAGGGATAGAAATTGAAGAGTATAATTTGTTTGCAATAGGTGAAGTTTATTTTTATTTATTAATTTTGTTATTGTTTAGATTTTCTTTAAAGTGGAAATTGAAATCAATTTTAACGTTTGAAGAGGCTTCAAACGTTAAAGTACAAGAGAATATCTTGATTATATATTCATTGTCATTATTTCTATATAATTTGTTTTTTCGATCAAACTATCTAGAAAATAATGATATTGATACGGTGGAAAATGGTACTTTTTTTCTCTTATCGTTCTTTTCAACTTATATATCTTCATATTTTTATGTTAATATATTTTGTGGTAGTCATAATAAGAAGAATCGCTTTTTTCTTTTCTTTATCATATTATCTACTTTATACTCATCATTTATTGGTGGTGCGAGAATATATTTAGTGATTTTCATATGGCTTTATATTATAAAAAAATGGCATTATATACAACGTGGGAGATATTTATCTTTTTTTTCGCCTTTGGTTATTCTTTTACTATGTGCTTCGCTTCTTTTGCCATTTTTATCAGCTAAGAGATCAGGTTCCCAATTGGACTCGTCTGATATGAAATCAATTGCAGAATTGACATTATATCATTTGAATCTCAAATTGAATAGTATAGCATATAGTACAACTCTTATTACGAGAGATGGTGAAGGATTTGCTGGGTATGAGCCTTATGTTGGAAGCCTTTTTAAATATATGCCTCGGGCTATTTGGAATGCGAAGCCAACTCCAACTAGTTATAATGGTACTGTTGCTGGTACACCATCTCGAAGAATACCTGAATTGTTGAACTTGGGAAATTCTGAGTACGCAAATGTCGGTACCTCTGCCTTTTTAGTTTCCTTGTGGCAGGGGTGGATGTTTGTTATTATTTCGATATTCATTAACTTTTTATATTTGAGAATCATTTTAACTTTTCTTGTCCACCCTTCTTACTGGTTAAAAGCTATTGGCTTTAATTTATTATTTTTTCCTCAATTAATTCTAACTCCAAGTTTTGGCGATAATTTGATGCAGAAAATGTTAGAAATATTAATATTGCTAATTTTTCTCTATTTGTTAAAAATTATATGTGTAAAAATAAATGCAAATGAAAATTGTAACTTTTCAAGGAGGATTAGGTAATCAACTTTTTCAATATGTGTTTTATCTTTGGTTAGATATGCGTTGTGATAAAGATAATATTTATGGTTATTACCCTAAAAAGGGATTAAGAGCCCACAATGGACTTGAAATAGAGAAGGTCTTTGAGGTAAAGCTACCAAATTCATCTTTGAGTACAGATTTAATTGTAAAATCTATTAAGCTAATAAATAAGATTTTTAAAAACAGACAATATATATCAACAGATGGGCGTCTGGATGTCAATGGTGTATTATTTGAGGGGTTTTGGCAGGATAAATGTTTTTGGGAGGATGTTGATATTGTATTGAATTTTAGATGGCCATTGAAATTAGATGTTACAAATTCTTTTATAATGACTAAGATTCAGGCAAATAATTCTATTAGTATACATATAAGACGCGGTGATTATCTTCTTCCAAAATATAGAAATATATACGGCGATATTTGTAATGAGGAATATTATCAGAAAGCTATAGAGTATATATTGAAATGTGTTGATGAGCCATTCTTTTTTGTGTTTTCAGATGATATAGATTGGGCAAAAAGTATAATAAATGTGCCTAATGTAACTTTTGTGAATAATAACAAGGGAAAAGATAGTTATATAGATATGTTTTTGATGAGCCTATGTCATCATAATATAATTGCTAATAGTACTTTTAGTTGGTGGGCTGCTCAACTAAATAAACATTCTGATAAAATAATGATTGCTCCGATTAGATGGTTTAAGTCTTTGTTTAAAGATCCTAACATATTTACAGAGAGTTGGATTCGAATTTGATAATTTTATGTTGTTATAATGGATATTAGTAAAATTAAAGTAAGTGTTATTATTCCGTGTTATAATGCTGCAGAGTATTTGTCAGAGGCATTAGACTCCATAATTGTTCAAACGCATAGGAATATAGAAATAATATGTGTGGATGATGGTTCGATAGATAATACTTCGGTGCTGTTATCAAATTATGCTACTCAATATAATAATGTGAGGGTCGTCACAAATGAATGTAATTTGAAGCTTATAAAAACTCTTAATAAAGCTATTGATTTGGCGACTGGAGATTATATTGCTAGAATGGATGCTGATGATGTTGCTTTACCTAATCGTATTGAACATCAACTCAAATTTATTCTAGAAAAAGATTTGGATATCTGTGGGAGTCAAGTTTATTTGATGAATTCTAAAGGTAGGATAAAAGGAATACATTCTATAGGGTTAACCAATTCTACAATATTAAGTTTGTATACAATTTTCGGTTCTTTTTTAGTGCATCCGTCAGTGATGGGAAAAGCCAGCGTTTTCAAGAATAATAAATATAAAGATGATAAAACTGCATTAGTAGTCGAAGATTATGAATTATGGTGTAGGCTTATAAGAAATAGGTATAAGTTGGGTGTAATACCAATCCCCTTATTAAAATATCGACTAACTAGAAATGGCGAAAGTCGAATTAAAAGAGATTTGATGTTATATAACCATTTGTTCATATCACAGCAACAACAATTGTTTTTCTTTGGATTTACAATGAATGAGGAAGTAAATAGATTATTTATAGGTGATTATTCGGTATTAACTACATGTGGAATGAATATATTTTCTCTTATAAAAGAGAATCTTAAAGCAATAACAACTAAGGTTGCTGAAATAGTGACAAAGAATGAAATAGCTAAGCAAGAATTTAATAATATGATAAGAATGAAACAGTTGACAATTTTTTGGATAATCTTTTGTAAAGGTGATATAAAGCTAAAAATATTATCTATTGTATTCTTACTAGCTAATTGTTCGTTTTTATTAAGTCCTTATTTTATGCGGTTGATGATATTGAAAAATAGATATATTTTTTGTTCTTAATTAGGATGCTAATGTATAAAGTTTCTATTGTAATTCCTGTATATAATGTTGAATTATATATAAAGGAAACATTGCTGTCAGCATTAGATCAGACATTCAAATCTATAGAATATATAATAGTTGATGATTGCGGACAGGATAATAGTATGAATATTATTAGAGAAATTCTAAAAGATCATCCACGCAAGAAAGATGTATATATTTATACTCATTTAAAGAATAAGGGCCTTTCTGTTGCAAGAAATACTGGTTTGCAAAAAGCTAGGGGAGAGTATGTCTTTTTTATGGATTCGGATGATGAGATAACGCAAGATTGTATTGAAAAACATTATGATAGAATTGTTAACGTAGATGCTGATTTTACGATTGCAAATATAAAATTAGTTGGTGTAGATGCTTCTGTACATATCCCTACTCTACAAATGGGAGAAAAGAGAGGTCAAGAAATTTTGAGATCTTTTTTAATGCGTGAGTGGAATGTTAGTGCATGTAATAAATTATACAAGAGAATTTTTTTAGAATTGAGTGATGTTAAGTTTACTCCAAATCTGTTACATGAAGATATTATTTGGTCATATCGTTTATCTAAAATAGCTTCAAGGGTTGTAGCTATTTCTGATAGTACGTACATCTACAAAATTCGAGAGAATTCGATTACTAGATCATTAAACTCTAATTCTAAAATAGAATCTTTATTTTATATTTTAAATATTATTTCTAAGGATTATAATGATGTCTTTGCTGCTACTAATATTGTAAAAGAATATTTTGGATATTTGACAATCCTAAGATTTAACATTGCATTAATGTTATTGAATTCTCCTGTCTCATTACTTAGAAGGTGTGAGTTTTATAGAGCTTTGAATACTGACTATTTAAGATCTTTGGAGAAAAAAAGTGTTTTTGCTTTTTTATTAAGATTTCCTTTTGGACTTTTTTTTCTTTTATTAAAGATACCATATTTTATATATAAGAATAAACAATTATGTCGCTTTTTAAAGATAAAGTTCTTTTAATTACTGGTGGAACAGGTTCTTTCGGTAATGCCGTATTGAAAAGATTTTTGGATTCCGATATCAAAGAGATACGTATCTTTTCCCGTGATGAAAAGAAGCAAGACGATATGCGCCATCACCTTCAAAATAAGAAGGTGAAATTCTACATTGGTGATGTGCGTGATAAACGTTCTGTGGATGGAGTGATGAATGGGGTGGACTATATTTTCCATGCCGCTGCACTGAAACAGGTTCCCTCTTGTGAGTTTTTCCCTGTTCAAGCTGTCCGGACAAACGTATTAGGTACTGAGAATGTGCTTGATTCAGCCATTGAGCATGGAGTCAAGAATGTAGTTGTGCTCTCGACGGATAAGGCTTGTTATCCTATCAATGCCATGGGGATCAGTAAGGCCATGATGGAAAAGGTCGCTATTGCTAAAGGACGTCAAATGGGAGAGGGTGGTCAAACTACTATCTGCTGTACCCGTTATGGCAATGTGATGGCAAGCCGCGGATCAGTGATCCCTTTGTGGGTGGAGCAAATGAAGGCCGGTAAGGATATCACAATAACCGATCCGAACATGACCCGTTTTATGATGACACTGGATGATGCGGTTGATCTGGTGATTTATGCTTTTCAGCACGGGCATAATGGCGACTTGTTTGTCCAAAAAGCACCTGCAGCTACTCTTGATACGCTAGCCCGTTCTTTAAAGGAACTTTACAAAAAGGATACCCCCGTACGTGTTATCGGTACACGCCATGGTGAGAAACTTTATGAATCATTAGTGACTCGTGAGGAAATGGCCAAGGCGGAAGATATGGGTAATTATTATCGGATACCTTGTGATGCCCGTGATCTTAATTATGATAAATATTTTGTGGAAGGCCAAGAGAAGGTCTCTAAATTCGAGGACTACCATTCACATAATACCCATCGTTTGGATGTGGACGGTATGAAACAGTTGTTATTGAAACTTGATATGATAAAGGAGGATGTATGCTTAAAGTAATGACGATTGTCGGAACTCGTCCTGAGATCATAAAGTTGAGCCGTGTGATGGCTGAGTTGGACAAATACACTGAACATATTATGGTCCATACCGGTCAGAATTTCGATTATGAACTGAATGAAATCTTTTTTCAGGAACTTCGCATCCGTAAGCCGGACTATTTTCTGGATGCTGCCGGAAAGAATGCTGCAGAGACGATAGCCAATGTAATCCGTAAATCGGATGAATTGATGGATCAAGTGAAACCGGATGCTTTATTGTTGTATGGTGATACTAATAGCTGTATTTCCGTGATTTCCGCAAAACGGCGTAAGATTCCTATTTTTCATATGGAGGCTGGTAACCGCTGTTTTGACCAGCGTGTTCCTGAAGAGATCAATCGTAAGATTGTGGATCATTTGAGTGATATCAATATGCCTCTTTCAGAGCATGCACGTAAATACTTGCTGGCTGAAGGGTTACGTCCGGAGACCGTGATCAAAACCGGATCGCCAATGACAGAGGTTTTGATCTATCATAAGGCGGAAATAGAAGAGAATGATGTTTTAGAAAAAGAGGGGTTGAAAAAAGGTGATTACTTTATTGTAAGTACGCATCGTGAGGAAAATGTGGATTCCGAGAAGAACTTTTCCGATCTGCTTTCTTCTCTGAACGCCATTGTGGACAGGTATCATAAAAAGGTGATTGTTTCCACTCATCCCCGTACCCGCAAAAAGTTGGAATCTATAGGCTTTATTAATTCCAATCCGATGATTGAGTTTATGAAACCTTTTGGCTTCATGGAGTATATCAAACTTCAACAGAATGCTTTTTGTGTTATTTCTGACAGTGGTACGATCACGGAGGAATCTTCTATTCTTCATTTTCCGGCTATAACTATCCGTCAGGCACACGAGCGACCTGAAGGTATGGATGCAGGGACGCTGATCATGACCGGATTGAATAGTGACCGTATTCTGGAGTCTATCGAAATTGTAACTTCCCAGTATGCAGAAGGTGCAGACGTAATTCACTCTATTCCTGATTATGCTTCGGATAATGTATCTAAAAAAGTAGTCCGTATCATTCTTTCCTATACAGATTATATCAACCGTACGGTTTGGCATAAAGAAATCTAGTTCCTGTTTTTCATTTTTTATGGTTAAAAAGAAGATTCTGTTGTTCGGCGCCACAGGTATGGCCGGGCATATGGCTTATTATTATCTGCAATGTACGGGGAAATACGATCTTGTGAATGTAGTTTATCGTACCCAATTGACTGATGATAGTATCGTTGTGGATGTGACGGATGGGGATGCTGTCAGTCGGCTCGTTCGTGAAGTCCGTCCCGATTTTATCCTGAATTGTATTGGCGTATTGATAAGAGGTTCCAGAGAACATCCGGACAATGCTATTCTGATAAATGCATGGTTCCCCCATTTGCTCAAGAAACTGTCGGATGAAGTGGGAGTAAAGTTGATTCATATCAGTACGGATTGTGTTTTCTCCGGTAAAAAAGGCAACTATTCAGAAACTGATTTCCGGGATGCTGACGATGTTTATGGTCGTAGCAAAGCACTCGGTGAGATAATCAATGACAAAGATCTGACAATCCGTACTTCTATCATAGGTCCTGAATTGAAGGAGAATGGCGAAGGCTTGTTTCATTGGTTTATGCATCAGCATGGTTGTGTGAATGGTTTCCAGACTGCTATTTGGGGAGGTGTGACCACTCTGGAATTGGCGAAAGCCATTGATGTGTCCATCGATCAGGGAGTAACCGGTTTGATACAACTGAGTAATGGCCTTGGTATAAGTAAATATGATTTGTTACATCTGTTTTCCCGTATATGGCACAAACAAGATGTTGAGATCCTGCCATTTGATGGAAATGGAATAGACAAGTCGATCGCAAAGTCCGCAAGATTTAGTTATGTTGTACCCGGATATGAAGAGATGCTTCGGGAACAATATGATTGGATGCAGGAAAATGAATCATTGTATTCATTTTATTAAATACTTTCATAATGAAGAGAATTTGGATTGCTTCTGAGTATTATTATCCGATTGTTACTTCTACAGGGTATTATATGACAGAAATAGCTGAGTATTTGGCGAAGAGTGGAATGGAGGTCCATGTGATCTGTACGGATGCCAGATATAATGAAACAGACGAATATAAATCACTTAAATTAGAGAAACATAATGGTGTCATCATTCATCGTGTATTAAGTGGGAATATCGATAAAAACAATTTTGCAAAGCGAACATTCCGGTTATTGAACTCGAGTATCCGACTTTGGTTTAAGATTTTGAAAAATGTGAAGCGAGGCGATAAATTGCTCGTCGTTACTAATCCCGCTTTTCTTTTGTTATTTGTTCCTTGGATAAAACGGATTAAAAAGATTCAGTATTACCTGCTTGTTCATGATATTTTTCCGGAAAATTTGGTTGCTATCGGTAAGATGAACTCTTCTTCCCGGCTGTATCATAGCTTGAAATTTTTCTTTGATCGAGCGTATTCTCAAGCAGATGTTTGTATTTCTATTGGTCGGGATATGGCCCGGGTGATTCGTTCTAAGGTCCATAAAGACATGAAAATAGCCTTAATATCTAATTGGGCGGATAATAAGGAGGTTTTTCCTTTAGACAAAAAGGAGACATGTATGTATGCCGAATTAGCTTGTCGGGATAAGTTTATTTTTCAATTTGCCGGTAATTTGGGGCATGCCCAAGGATTAGATAATATATTGAGCGCCATTTCCTTAGTTGAAAATCCCAATCTTCATTTTGTATTCATTGGTGGAGGAGCCAAGTATGAAACAATCAAGAAATTTGCCTCTGTTAGGAATAACGTAACATTGTCAGGATTTCAACCCCGTTCTATGCAGAATGATTTTTTAAACGCTTGTGATGTGTCTATTGTAACTTTGAGTGACGGTATGTATGGTCTTGGGGTACCTTCAAAATCTTACAATATTATGGCAGCCGGAAAACCTATCTTAATGGTGGGAGAAGCGGATTCGGAAATTGCTTTGTGTATCAAAGAATTTAACCTGGGTTGGATTGTAGAACCAAATAACCCATCTGCATTGAAAGATATGTTTGAGTCGGTTTATGAATCTCGTGACCAATTATCCTCTTTCCGGAGTAATGCCAGATGTGTGGCTGATACAGTGTTTGCAAAGGAAATTATATTAGATAAATATTATCAGTTATTTGATTAAAGATTAATGAAACTCTTATTTACCGGTGCCTCCGGATTTTTGGGAAGAAACATCTATCAGCTTTTGGAAAAGACGTATGTAATCAAAACGGTTGGACTTACTCCCCAAGATGATTATAAGATAGATATAGCTCGGAATATTCCTGTCTTTACAGAGGTATTTGATATTGTGCTGCATGCTGCAGGTAAAGCGCATTCTACTCCTAAAACAGAAGAGGAGAAACAGGCCTTTTTTGATGTAAATTTACAAGGTACTAAGAATTTGTGTACCGCTTTGGAACAAAGTGGTATTCCTAAAGCTTTCATTTTTATTAGTACCGTTGCTGTTTATGGTTGTGATTCGGGTGAGAATATCACGGAAGAGCATCCTTTAAATGGAACGACTCCTTATGCTTTGAGTAAGATTAAGGCTGAGAAATACCTGGAAGGATGGTGTGCTATGTATAATGTAAAGTTAAGTATACTCCGTCCTTCATTGATTGCCGGACCTAATCCTCCGGGAAATTTAGGAGCGATGATTCATGGGATTAAAACTAATAAGTATCTGAGTATTGCAGGAGGAAAAGCAAGAAAGAGTGTTCTGATGGTTCAGGATATTGCAAATCTTCTTCCTATGTTAATAGAAAAGGGTGGAATATATAATGTTTGTGACAGTTACCAGCCGAGTTTTCGTGAGTTGGAGATGGTGATATGTAAGCAATTGAATAAAAAAACACCAATATCTATTCCTTATTGGTTGGCTAAAAGTATGGCTGTAATGGGCGACTGTCTGGGAGCAAAAGCTCCGATTAATTCTTTGAAACTTCGCAAAATCACAAGCTCTTTGACCTTTAGTAATGAAAAGGCAGTACGAGAACTTGGATGGAAACCTATGAATGTTTTAGAGAATTTTCGAATAGAATAGAAGAAAGTGTGGTGGATATTCTTCTTTCGATAATAGGGCTTTTGATCGGATTGGCAGCTTTAGTCTTTTTAGGGCTTCAGTTTTGGTTTCATTTAATAGACAAGAATGAATAATTTATGTATTATTTGATGATTTTAGTTCTGCTATTCTTAGTAGAACTTCTTTATTTTCGTATCGCTGATAAATGTAACATTATCGATAAACCTAACGAGCGTAGTTCGCACACCCGGATCACGCTGCGGGGTGGGGGAATTATCTTTTATTTGGGGGCGTTGGTTTATTTTCTGACAAACCATTTTGAATATCCCTGGTTCATATTGGCCTTGACCTTGATTACTTTTATCAGTTTTGTGGATGATATCCGTTCTACCTCACAAGGATTGCGTTTAGTCTTTCATTTTACGGCAATGGCTTTAATGTTCTATCAATGGGGATTGTTCAGTTTGCCTTGGTGGACGGTCTTTGTTGCCCTGATTGTTTGTACGGGAATTATTAATGCTTATAACTTTATGGACGGGATTAATGGCATAACAGGAGGTTATTCTTTAATTGTATTACTTGCTTTAGCCTTTGTCAATATGCAAATGGTTCATTTTGTGGAAGGGTATCTTATATACACTATGCTTTGTGCGGTATTGGTATTTAATTTGTTCAATTTTCGCAAGAAAGCAAAATGCTTTGCCGGAGATGTCGGATCGGTCAGTATTGCTTTCGTTGTTCTTTTTTTGATAGGCAAATTAATAATCCGGACAGGGGATTTTAGTTGGATCGTTTTGCTTGCGGTGTATGGAGTAGACAGTGTACTGACTATTATCCATCGGCTTATGTTACATGAAAATATTGGTTTGCCGCATCGCAAGCATCTATACCAGTTGATGGCAAATGAATTGAAAATTCCACATGTGGTGGTTTCATTGATTTATATGATGTCACAAGCTGTAGTTATAGTTGGCTATCTGTTAATTCCCGGCAATGGTTATTGCTATTTGATGGGAGCAATCATCGTATTAAGTGTAGTGTATGTCTTGTTTATGAAGAAATATTTCCACCTGCATCAGATGACAGAATGATGCTTCGGTGGCAAGTCTGATGAAAAAAGCCTCCCGGCCATCCTTTTTTAAAGGTGACCGGGAGTTTTTTTATAAGCATTCATTCCCTGTCAACCAAAAAATCTTATTAACTTTGCGGGTCACTTTTGAAAACATAAAAAACTTAATGATATGAATATCTCTTATAATTGGCTGAAAGAGTATGTCAATTTCGATCTGACGCCCGATGAAGTGGCGGCTGCGCTGACTTCTATCGGACTGGAAACAGGTGGAGTGGAAGAAGTTCAAACGATTAAAGGCGGACTGGAAGGCCTCGTGATTGGCGAAGTGCTGACTTGCGTTGAACATCCGAATTCAGACCATTTACACATCACAACCGTAAATTTGGGTAACGGCGAACCTACTCAGATTGTGTGCGGAGCACCTAATGTCGCTGCCGGACAAAAAGTAGTTGTTGCCACTCTGGGCACGAAGCTTTATGATGGTGACGAATGTTTTACGATCAAGAAGTCGAAGATTCGTGGTGTAGAGTCTATTGGTATGATTTGTGCTGAGGACGAAATTGGTATCGGAACATCACATGACGGCATCATTGTATTGCCGGAAGACGCAGTGCCGGGAACACTTGCCAAAGATTATTATAATGTAAAGAGCGACTATGTACTTGAAGTAGATATTACTCCGAACCGTGCGGATGCTTGTTCACACTATGGAGTGGCGCGTGACTTGTATGCTTATCTGATACAGAATGGTAAACAAGCTGTATTAACCAATCCGTCTGTCGATGCTTTTGCTGTCGAAAATCATGATCTGGATATCAAGGTAACTGTGGAAAACAGTGAAGCATGTCCTCGTTATGCAGGCGTTACCGTGAAGGGCGTTACAGTAAAAGAGAGCCCGGAATGGTTGCAGAATAAGTTACGTATCATCGGATTGCGGCCTATTAATAATGTAGTGGATATTACTAACTACATTGTTCATGCTTTCGGACAGCCGCTTCACTGCTTTGATGCAGACAAAATAAAAGGTGGCGAAGTGATTGTGAAAACAATGCCGGAGGGTACACCGTTTGTTACACTGGACGGAGTAGAACGTAAGCTGAATGAACGTGACCTGATGATTTGCAACAAAGAAGATGCCATGTGTATTGCAGGTGTTTTCGGAGGTCTTGATTCCGGTTCTACAGAGGCCACAACGGATGTGTTTATCGAAAGTGCTTATTTTCATCCGACATGGGTACGTAAGACTGCCCGTCGCCATGGTCTGAATACAGATGCTTCTTTCCGTTTCGAAAGAGGTATCGATCCGAATATCACTATCTACTGTCTGAAACTGGCAGCCATGATGGTGAAAGAACTCGCCGGAGGTACCATTTCTTCGGA
Source organism: Bacteroides sp. NGMCC 1.200775 (assembly GCF_040798045.1). Lineage (NCBI taxonomy): Bacteria > Pseudomonadati > Bacteroidota > Bacteroidia > Bacteroidales > Bacteroidaceae > Bacteroides > Bacteroides sp. NGMCC 1.200775. The sequence goes on from NZ_JASCQK010000001.1 coordinate 16,734, forward strand.
GATTAAAGATATCTGTGCTGCTCCTGCACAGGATTTTATTGTCGAGTTGACTTACGAAAAGGTACACAGCCTGATTGGTAAAGTGATTCCGGTAGAGACGATTAAGAGCATTGTTGCCAGTCTTGAAATGAAAATCATGAACGAGACAGCCGAAGGACTGACATTGGCAATACCTCCTTATCGGGTAGATGTACAGCGTGATTGTGATGTAATCGAAGATATCCTGCGTATCTACGGATACAATAATGTGGAAATTCCATCGACTTTGAAGTCGAGTCTGACTACTAAAGGGGATTGTGACAAGTCGAATAAGTTACAGAATCTGGTAGCCGAACAACTGGTTGGTTGCGGTTTCAACGAAATACTGAATAACTCTTTGACTCGGGCAGCCTATTACGATGGTATGGAAACTTATGCTGCCAAGAATCTGGTGATGCTGTTGAATCCTTTGAGTGCAGACTTGAATTGCATGCGTCAGACATTGTTGTTCGGTGGCTTGGAAAGCATTGCTCACAATGCAAATCGTAAGAATGCCGACTTGAAATTCTTTGAATTCGGTAATTGTTACCATTTTGATGCAGAAAAGAAGAATCCGGAAAAGGTATTGGCTCCTTATTCAGAAGACTACCATTTGGGCTTGTGGGTAACCGGTAAGATGGTATCAAACTCTTGGGCACATGCAGATGAAAACAGTTCTGTGTATGAACTGAGAGCCTACGTAGAGAATATTCTCAAACGTTTGGGACTGGAATTGCATACACTGGTGGTGGGTAACCTGAGTGACGATATTTATTCTACAGCCTTGACTGTGAACACCAAAGGTGGCAAGAGACTGGCTACGTTCGGTGTAATTACCAGGAAACTGCTGAAAGCTTTTGATATCGATAATGAAGTTTATTATGCAGACCTGAACTGGAAAGAGTTGATGAAAGCCATCCGTTCAGTGAAAGTAAGCTATAAAGAGATCTCTAAGTTCCCGGCCGTAAAACGTGACCTTGCTCTGTTGCTGGACAAGAAAGTACAGTTTGCCGAGATCGAGAAGATAGCTTATGAAACGGAGAAAAAGCTTCTGAAAGAAGTTTCTTTATTCGATGTTTATGAAGGCAAGAATCTTGAAGCCGGTAAGAAATCGTATGCTGTCAGCTTCCTGCTTCAGGACGAGAGTCAGACTCTGAACGATAAAATGATTGATAAAATCATGTCGAAACTGGTGAAGAACCTTGAAGATAAACTGGGAGCAAAGCTCAGATAATACGGAACATAAAAATAACAATTAAATAATTAATAAAACTCACGCTCGCTTCTTCTATCGGGATAGGGGAGGCGGGGTGAGGCAAATATTTTAAACCAATGGGAAGAGCGTTCGAATATAGAAAAGCTACCAAGCTGAAAAGATGGGGCAACATGGCCCGTACATTTACGAGAATCGGTAAACAAATTGCTATCGCTGTAAAAGCCGGTGGTCCCGATCCTGAAAACAACCCGCATCTGCGTGCAGTAGTTGCCACTGCCAAACGTGAGAATATGCCGAAGGATAACGTGGAACGCGCTATCAAGAATGCAATGGGCAAGGACCAGAAGGACTACAAAGAGATGAATTATGAAGGTTACGGTCCGTTTGGTATTGCAGTATTTGTAGAAACTGCTACAGACAATACGACCCGTACTGTGGCTAATGTTCGCAGTGTCTTCAATAAGTTTGGCGGAACATTGGGTACTTCGGGTAGCCTTGATTTTATGTTCAGCTGGAAGTCAATGTTCACTATCACAAAGAAAGAAGGTGTGGACATGGATGATCTGATTCTGGAACTGATTGATTACGGAGTAGAAGAAGAATATGATGAAGATGGTGATGAAATCACACTTTACGGTGATCCGAAGTCATTTGCCCAGATTCAGAAATATCTTGAAGAGAATGGTTTCGAAGTGAAGGGTGCTGAGTTTACCCGTATTCCGAATGATGAAAAGGATCTGACTCCGGAACAACGTGCCACGATCGATAAGATGGTAGAGCGTCTGGAAGAGGATGAAGATGTACAGAATGTGTACACAAACATGAAACCTGCTGAGGACGAAGGCGAAGAATAATGAAATACGTTTATAAAACCAAGGGCACTTGCAGCACGAACATTGAATTGGATGTTGAGAATGGCATCGTGAAGGAAATTGCTTTTTGGGGTGGATGTAACGGCAACTTGCAGGGCATTTCACGTTTGGTGACGGGAATGCCTGTGTCAGAGGTGATCACGAGACTTGAAGGGGTCCGTTGCGGGACTCGTTCTACTTCATGTCCCGACCAACTATGCCGTGCTTTGCACGAGATGGGTTTCTAAAAAACAAAGTCTGTATTCGGGGTAAACAGAGCCTTTGTCAACTACGAACGTAGCTTCTGTTTGCACCATTTAAAGGCTCTATTTAAAAATAAGGGAGGCGATGAACTGTCAGTTCATCGCCTCCCTTATTTTTAAATAGAATACAGCTTCTTATTTATACATCTCGGGAGTAACTGTTACCTGCATCAGCTCTTCTTGCGTTTTACCTGACAGATAAATATATTTAATCGTCACATCTGATTCTCTGTACACTTTCATCTCTTCAGTGTTCTTTATAGTTTCCGGGAGCGTTTCTTCAAGTGATTTCTTTAATTGTTCCGACATGGTAGGATCGTCAGCCTGTCCGCTCAGGGTATAGAAATAGGTAAATGTATTGTCTTTGCCCGAATAAGTGGTACTGTCCATTCTTGTCATTTCATCTACAGTGATAGGGCACTGTTTGTTTACTTGTTCAGAAGCCAGTTCGAAAACCTTTTGTTTAGCTTGTTGGCAAGAAGCCAGCGTGAAAAGAACAGCGCAAGCTCCGAGAATGATTTTTTTCATTTGCTTAATCTTTTTAATGTGTGAATATGGAACAAAGATAGTTGTTAAAAGTGAACCGAACAAGGTTCTTGCTTGTTATTAATAGCTATCTTTGTAGATACATTCTGTAAATTAGAGGAAAAACAAGAGACATGACATCCTTATGAAAAATATTTTTAAAGATTTGAGAAGTAAAGACCACAAACGCTATCTGGGAGGTTTGGACGTCTTCAGATATATTGGTCCCGGTTTATTGGTTACTGTAGGTTTTATTGATCCGGGCAACTGGGCTTCTAATTTTGCAGCAGGTTCAGAATTTGGTTACTCACTGTTGTGGGTGGTCACGCTGTCCACCATCATGCTGATCGTATTGCAGCATAATGTTGCCCACTTGGGGATTGTGACCGGACTTTGCCTTTCGGAGGCTGCCACACAGTATACTCCTAAGTGGGTATCACGCCCTATTCTGGGTACAGCCGTACTCGCTTCCATCTCCACATCGCTGGCCGAAATACTGGGAGGGGCTATCGCTCTGGAGATGCTGCTTGATATTCCCATTATCTGGGGAGCGGTGCTGACAACTGTTTTTGTATCCATTATGCTTTTTACAAATTCATATAAGAAAATCGAACGTTCTATTATCGCTTTTGTATCGGTGATCGGGCTGTCGTTCATTTATGAACTTTTTCTGGTAGACATTGACTGGCCTATGGCAATCGAAGGTTGGGTGACACCGTCTATACCCAAAGGAAGTATGCTTATCATTATGAGTGTATTGGGAGCGGTGGTGATGCCTCATAATCTTTTCCTCCATTCGGAGGTGATTCAAAGCCACGAATATAACAAGCAAGATGATGCATCTATAAAAAAGGTATTAAAGTATGAACTGTTTGATACCCTCTTTTCCATGATTGTGGGATGGGCCATCAACAGTGCTATGATTCTGCTGGCAGCCGCTACTTTCTTTAAAAGCGGTATCCAGGTGGAAGAATTGCAACAGGCAAAGTCATTGCTTGAACCCTTGCTTGGTAGCAATGCAGCCATTGTTTTTGCTCTGGCATTACTTATGGCAGGTATCTCGTCTACAATCACCAGCGGGATGGCAGCCGGATCTATTTTTGCCGGTATCTTTGGTGAATCTTATCACATCAAGGACAGCCACTCTCAGGTAGGAGTCATTTTATCGTTGGGCATTGCGTTGCTGCTGATCTTCTTTATTGGTGATCCGTTTAAGGGGTTGATCATTTCCCAGATGGTGCTGAGTATCCAGCTTCCGTTTACCGTTTTCTTACAGGTAGGTCTGACCTCTTCGCGTAAGGTGATGGGAGATTATGTAAACAGCAGATGGAGCACGTTTGTGCTTTATGCCATTGCTGCGATAGTGACTGTATTGAATATCATGTTGTTGTTCTCATAAAATATAGACGATGAAAATTATAACTTATAACGTGAACGGACTTCGTGCCGCGGTGAATAAAGGGTTGCCCGAATGGTTGGCAGAAGAGAATCCCGATGTGCTTTGTTTGCAGGAAACCAAATTGCAACCCGACCAATATCCGGCAGAGGCATTCGAGGCGCTTGGATATAAAGCATATCTTTACTCTGCACAGAAGAAAGGGTATAGCGGAGTGGCCATATTGACCAAAATCGAGCCCGACCACATCGAATATGGGATGGGTATCGAAGAGTATGATAATGAAGGGCGTTTTATCCGTGCGGATTTTGGCGACTTGTCGGTGGTAAGTGTTTATCATCCTTCGGGTACGAGCGGAGATGAACGTCAGGCTTTTAAGATGGTTTGGCTTGAAGCGTTCCAAAAGTATGTGACCGAACTGCGAAAATCCCGTCCGAATCTGATTCTTTGCGGGGATTATAATATTTGTCATGAACCCATCGATATTCATGATCCTGTACGTAATGCCACCAACAGTGGTTTCTTGCCTGAAGAACGGGAATGGATGACTCGCTTCCTGTCCGCAGGGTTTATCGACTCCTTCCGCACGCTTTATCCCGAAAAGCAAGAGTACACCTGGTGGAGTTATCGTTTCAACTCACGCGCTAAGAACAAGGGGTGGAGAATTGATTATTGTATGGTAAGCGAACCGGTGCGCTCTTTATTGAAAGAGGCCGTTATCTTGAACAATGCGGTTCATTCCGACCATTGTCCGATGGCATTGGAAGTCGGCTGAATTATTCGAGAATGGTGATACTCAGTTTGCGTCTGTCTCCTCCGTCACGGAACTCACACAGGTAAATGCCCTGCCAGGTTCCGAGGTTGAGCCGGTGGTTTCGGATGGGAATGGTGACCGATGTTCCTATTAATGACGCCTTAATGTGTGCGCTCATATCGTCCGGTCCTTCTTCGGTATGGATGAAGTAAGGTGCCCCATCGGGTACCAGTTTGTTGAAAAACGTATTAAAATCATGGCGCACGTCCGGATCTGCATTCTCGTTGATGGTGATGCCTGCCGAGGTGTGTTTGATGAACACGACCAACAGTCCGTTTTCCGGTAATTCAGGGATAAGGGAGAGGACGTCATGAGTGATCAGATGAAAGCCGCGCGGATAGTGCGGCAGTCGTATATCGAAAGTTGTTGCCATAAAAATCATTGGTTAGTTGCCGGCAAAGATACTTTTTTAATAAATTTGCAAGAAATTAAAAAGATATAAAATGACACTGGAAGATAGAATAAACCGGGCCTCTGAGCTTTTTAAGAGCGGTTATAATTGTTCGCAGTCTGTAGTAGCTGCTTTTGCCGATATGTATGGATTTACTGAAGAACAGGCACTGCGTATGGCTGCTTCGTTCGGTGGAGGTATCGGACGCATGCGCGAAACGTGCGGAGCGGCTTGTGGCATGTTTCTGCTTGCCGGATTGGAGAAGGGAGCTGTCGACGGAGCCGATCGTGAAGGGAAGGCTGCCAATTATGCTTTGGTGCAAGAGCTTGCAGCCGAATTCAAGAAACGAAATGGTTCGTTGAATTGTGGCGAACTGCTTGGTTTAAAGAAGAAAGCGCCGGTTTCATCCGAACCGGAGGCCCGGACAGAACAGTACTATGCCAAAAGACCTTGTTCGAAAATGGTAGAAGAAGCAGCCAGAATATGGGCTGAATATCTCGAAAAACAGAAAAAATAGCTGTTAAATTGATGTTTTCATTACAAAGAAGAGAAAAAACTTACTAATAATCTGTTATATAACATAATTATAACTATCTTTGCAGCCGAAATAAAATCTGATTTGTTCAGGTTTTAACTCATGTCTAACTAAAATTTCTAAAGCAAATGTTGAAAGAAAAAGCAGGTGAAATTGCAGGTAAAATCTGGAATGCACTGAATGGAACAGAAGGACTGACTGCCAAGCAGATTAAGAAAGCGACTAAGTTGGTAGATAAAGATTTGTTCCTTGGCCTCGGATGGCTGTTGAGAGAAGACAAGATCTCTACTCAGGAAATCGAAGGTGAAATCTTCGTTACATTGAACTAAGGAGTGGGCTACTTCCCCAATAAAAAAATGCGTTGATACATTATGATATGTTATCAGCGCATTTTTTTATGTTCTGGCATTTGTGTATATTTGCGCACCAAATTAAATTAAGATAATAGTATCAGATGGATAAAATCAGAAATTTTTGCATCATAGCTCATATCGACCATGGTAAATCAACATTAGCGGACCGCTTGTTGGAGTTCACTAATACCATTCAAGTGACAGAAGGGCAGATGCTTGATGATATGGACCTGGAGAAGGAGAGGGGGATTACAATTAAAAGTCACGCCATACAGATGGAGTATGCATACAGGGGGGAAAAGTATATTTTGAACCTGATTGATACTCCGGGTCATGTTGACTTTTCGTATGAAGTGTCCCGCTCGATAGCTGCCTGTGAAGGTGCGTTGCTTATTGTAGATGCATCACAAGGGGTCCAGGCACAGACCATCTCAAATCTTTATATGGCTATTGAGCACGATCTTGAAATCATTCCGATCATTAATAAATGCGATATGGCGAGTGCCATGCCCGAAGAGGTGGAAGACGAGATTGTAGAGTTGCTGGGATGCAAGAGGGATGAAATTATCCGTGCATCCGGTAAGACGGGTATGGGGGTTGAAGAAATACTGGCAGCAGTAATAGAGCGTATACCTCATCCGAAAGGTGATGAAGACGCACCGTTGCAAGCTTTGATCTTCGACTCTGTATTCAACTCCTTCCGTGGAATTATAGCTTATTTCAAAATCACGAACGGAGTTATCCGTGCGGGGGACAAAGTGAAGTTCTTTAATACCGGAAAGGAATACGTTGCCGATGAAATTGGAGTGTTAAAGATGGAAATGGTTCCCCGTAAAGAATTACGGACGGGGGATGTTGGATATATCATTTCCGGTATTAAGACCTCGAAAGAGGTGAAAGTGGGAGATACGATTACCCATGTAGCCCGTCCTTGTGATAAAGCGATTGCCGGATTTGAAGAGGTGAAGCCGATGGTGTTTGCCGGAGTTTATCCTATTGAGGCCGAGGAATTTGAAGATCTGCGGGCTTCGCTTGAGAAGTTGCAGTTGAACGATGCTTCGTTGACTTTCCAGCCGGAATCTTCTTTGGCGCTGGGATTCGGTTTCCGTTGCGGTTTCCTGGGGTTGCTTCACATGGAAATTGTACAGGAGCGTCTGGATCGTGAGTTCGATATGAACGTCATTACTACGGTTCCTAACGTATCTTATCATATCTACGATAAGCAAGGCAATATGACGGAAGTTCATAATCCCGGCGGTATGCCCGATCCGACAATGATTGACCACATAGAAGAGCCTTATATCAAAGCTTCCATTATTACAACTACCGATTATATCGGACCTATCATGACGCTTTGCCTTGGCAAGCGGGGAGAGCTGTTGAAGCAGGAATATATATCTGGAAACCGCGTCGAGCTGTTTTACAATATGCCTTTGGGCGAGATTGTGATCGACTTCTATGACAGATTGAAGAGTATCTCGAAAGGTTATGCTTCGTTTGATTATCATCCGGATGGTTTCCGTCCGTCTAAGTTGGTGAAACTGGATATTCTGTTGAATGGCGAATCGGTTGACGCGCTTTCCACCTTGACTCACTTCGATAATGCCTACGATATGGGACGCCGGATGTGTGAAAAATTGAAAGAACTGATTCCGAGGCAGCAGTTTGAGATTGCCATCCAAGCTGCCATCGGTGCCAAAATCATAGCACGTGAGACGATCAAGGCTGTGCGTAAAGATGTTACGGCGAAATGTTACGGAGGTGATATCAGCCGTAAACGTAAATTGCTTGAGAAGCAGAAAAAAGGAAAAAAACGTATGAAGCAGATCGGTAACGTGGAAGTGCCGCAGAAGGCGTTCCTTGCCGTGCTTAAACTGGATTAGGAAATAAGGGCTGCAACGTGATAAAAAGCAGAAATCTTTCTGAACAAATTTCGTTGCAGCCAGTTTCTAATATACCAGGTAATTGCCATCTGTCCGCAGAGCTTTCCCTGGCAATTGCCTTTAAAACAACGATAAACAATAAAAATGAGAAAAGTTCTGTCTTTTTCGGCCTTTTTGATTATTGGCCTTTTACTATCACAATTCCTGCCATCATTGGCAGGTGAAGGATATGCTGCTGTAAAAACTGTATCTAGTATTCTTCTTTATGTCTGCCTGAGTTTTATCATGATTAATGTCGGGCGTGAGTTTGAAGTAGATAAGACCCGTTGGCGAAGTTACGCTGAAGATTATTTTATTGCGATGGCTACTGCCGCTATGCCTTGGTTCCTGATTGCCCTTTATTATGTGTTTGTACTTCTTCCTCCTGAGTTTTGGAATAGTTGGGAGGCGTGGAAAGAGAATTTGCTGTTAAGCCGTTTTGCCGCTCCTACGTCGGCAGGTATCCTTTTCACAATGCTCGCTGCTATCGGACTTAAGTCAAGTTGGATTTATAAAAAGATTCAGGTGCTGGCTATCTTCGATGACCTTGATACGATTTTATTGATGATTCCTCTGCAGATAATGATGATCGGTATGCGCTGGCAACTGATTGTGGTTATCTTTATCGTCTTTTTGCTGCTTTCATTAGGTTGGAAACAGTTGGGCAAATATAACTGGCGTCAGGACTGGAAAGCGATAATGGGCTATTCGGTACTTGTTTTTGTTGCTACACAGGCTGTTTATTACTTCAGCAAGCAGTTGTATGGCGAAGAGGGCAGCATTCATATCGAAGTGCTGTTGCCGGCTTTTGTTCTGGGTATGATCATGAAACACAAAGAGATAGATACTCCGGTGGAGCACAAAATTTCGACGGGAGTCTCGTTCCTGTTTATGTTTTTAGTCGGACTCAGTATGCCGCATTTTATTGGGGTGAACTTTGCAGAGACGCATGCCGGAACCCATTCGGTGACAGGCTCACAGGAAATGATGTCATGGGGAATGATAACGTTGCATGTGTTGATTGTTTCACTGCTTTCAAACATAGGTAAGTTATTCCCCGTATTCTTTTACCGGGACCGGAAGTTCAGCGAACGACTGGCACTTTCTATCGGTATGTTTACCCGTGGTGAAGTAGGAGCCGGAATTATTTTTATTGCCCTTGGATACAATCTGGGTGGCCCTGCTTTAGTGATCTCAGTGCTTACGATCGTGTTAAACCTGATCCTGACCGGCATCTTTGTTCTATGGGTGAAGAAGTTGGCATTGCGGAGTTATACAACTTAGCAAAGGCATAAAGTTACTTAAACCTAATTCTATAAATACATATTATGACAGTTTTACGTTCGATGAAGGATTTCTCGTCGATGAATATTACGGCGAGTATTTTATTATTTGTAACAGCGATTGCTGCTGCGGTAATTGCTAACTCTCCTGTGGCACCGGTGTATCAGGAATTTTTGTCGCACGAACTTCATTTCCGTATCGGAGGCTTTAATTTACTTTCGCATGCGGGACACAATCTGACAATGATTGAGTTCATCAATGACGGATTGATGACGATTTTTTTCCTGATGGTCGGGTTGGAGATTAAGAGGGAGTTGCTGGTAGGTGAGCTTTCTTCGTTTCGTAAAGCTGCACTGCCATTCATAGCCGCATGTGGCGGAATGGTAGTGCCTGTTGTAATCTATTCCATGATTTGTGCTCCGGGCACTGAAGGAGGACAAGGGTTGGCTATCCCCATGGCGACCGATATTGCCTTTTCCTTGGGAGTACTCAGTCTGTTGGGCAAGCGTGTGCCGCTAAGTTTGAAAATCTTCCTTACAGCTTTTGCGGTAGTCGATGATATAGGAGGTATTTTGGTGATTGCTATCTTTTACAGTTTACATGTGGCTTATGAGTATTTGTTATGGGCGGCATTACTTTACGTACTGTTATATTTTATAGGTAAGAAAGGAGCCACTAATAAGATTTTCTTTTTAGTCGTTGGGGTGGTTATCTGGTATCTTTTCCTGCAATCTGGTATCCATAGTACGATTTCCGGTGTCATTCTGGCTTTTGTCATTCCCGCTAAACCTCAGTTGAATGTCGGTACTTATATTGAGCGTATCCGGCGTATTATCAGTACATTCCCCGAAATGAGAGCAAACAATATCGTATTGACCAACCAGCAGATAGCTAAGCTGAAGGAGGTTGAGTCGGCTTCCGACAGAGTCATCAGTCCGCTTCAATCACTTGAAGATAATCTTCATGGTGCGGTGAATTACCTTGTTCTTCCATTATTTGCTTTTGTCAATGCCGGTGTTATGTTCAGTGGTGAAGGCGAGGTCATTGGCGGAGTTACCTATGCGGTTGCTCTGGGGCTGTTGGCTGGCAAGTTTCTTGGGATTTATTCTTTTACATGGTTGGCCATCAAGAGTGGACTCACTCCAATGCCTTTAGGGATGAACTGGAAGAACATATCCGGAGTGGCATTATTGGGAGGCATTGGTTTTACGGTATCACTTTTTATTGCCAATCTTTCGTTTGGCTCCACTCACCCCGTATTGTTGAACCAAGCTAAACTCGGTGTTTTGTCCGGTACGGTAATAGCAGGTATATTGGGATATCTGGTTTTGCATTGGGTCTTGCCCCGGAAAAGATGATTTTCTTATATAATAAGGTAGTCTTCTAATCTCCTGCTAAGATTAGTTAAATAACTTATGGCATTAGTTGAATAACTAATGGTTGCAGTTGTTTGTTCTGAATGATTTATTATCTTTGTGGTATCAGAACCTTTTAATTCTTAATTACGATGAAAAGACTTACTGCCAAAGAAGAAGAGATCATGCGCATATTCTGGAAAGAAGGTGCAATGTTTGTCCGTGAACTTCTGAAGTATTATGACGAGCCCAAACCCCATTATAATACAGTATCTACTATCGTACGGGGTCTTGAAGAGAAAGGGTTTGTCGGATATAAAGCTTATGGCAATACCTATCAGTATTTTGCCTTGATCTCAGAGAAGCAGTATAAGCGCTCCGCTCTTCATGAAGTTGTTTCCCAATATTATGATAATTCCTACACCAATGTTGTATCGGCATTTATTGAGGAAGAAGGGTTATCTGTTGAAGACCTGAAAGCTTTGATTCGCCAGATAGAACAAGGACGTAAAAAATAATCTTATGGGAACTTTCTTGTTTTACCTGCTCAAGTCAGCTTTCTGCCTGATATTATTTTATGTGTTTTATCGGGCGTTGCTGAGCCGCAGCACTTTCTTTCGCTTTAACCGATTGACATTGCTGGTGGGGATGTCGGTATGTGTCGTCCTCCCTTTGATGGAGTTTACTACTGAGGAAGAGCATCTCTTCCATACTCCTTTTCAGGTCATCCATCGTGTATTGGTGGAAGAAGGTTATTCCGATTCTTCGTTGGAGTTGGTTCAGGAAGGAGGAATGGGGCGGTTGGCAAACTCGCCTGAAAGGGTACGACATACTTCTCCTGATATCACATTCCGGTATGAATTAATAAGAGTAGGGGGAGTTGTCTATTTGATAGGGAGCGTCGTAGTGTTCTTAGGCTTTGTACTGTCTGCGATTCGTATGTGGCGTCTGATATTACATGCCAGGAGGAGCAGATACGGAAAGTATACATTGGCATTGACTTCTCAAACGGTAGGTTCTTTTAGCTGGGGGAGGGTTATTGTGATTTCTGAAGCGGATTATGGTCATTCACAAGAAATTCTGCTGCATGAAGTGATGCATTTGCGTAGTTGGCATACGCTGGATTTATTGTGGATTCAACTTCTTCTCATTCTATTCTGGTTTAATCCGGCCGTGTGGCTGTTGAAACGTGAGTTACAGGAAGTTCACGAATTTGAGGCAGACGACGGAGTGATAAATAATGGCATCGATGCAACGAGATATCAACTTTTGTTAGTGAAAAAGGCTGTTGGTACAAGGCTCTACTCTATGGCCAACGGTTTCAATCACAGTAAACTTAAAAACCGAATCACCATGATGTTGAAAGAAAGAACCAATGGGTGGGCACGTTTGAAGCTGTTGCTTTTTGTGCCCGTGATGGCCGGAACGCTTTATGCGTTCGCCCGGCCCGAAGTGAAGGAGACATTTGTACAGACAGTGCCCGGACTGCACCAGAAACAAGCAATGGATTATCAAACTCTGTCGAAACTGTTGAGGAATGAAGAGGAGGCCTACAACCTTCGGAAATTTGGAAAGAAGGTTGCCCCTACTACCCCTGAGAACCGGATGAATCAATTGCTAATGAATGCCAGGAATGTGATGCTGTTCGATGGAGATTATGTTCTCAAAGAAAATCTGAAGGATAAAGTTAAGGAAAAGCTTTTGTATAAACAACGGAGAGAGAAAGAAAAGTCTGGTCGTAAAGACGAACAGATTGTTGGGTTCTGGTGTGACAGAGGAACCAACGTGGATGAAGCAAGGCAGGCATTGCAGGCGGTTTACGATGCATATACCGAAATACGTGACAGCATTGCTATTGCTTCGGGTAATGATAGTAAAGATTTTCTTGACAAGGAATTCCCCATCGTTGTTTCGCAATATGAGAATTTGAAGAAGTTTGGCTCCCAAAATGGAGATTGTCTGAGTGGGATCGAGTTGAATTTTATGTCCGGTAAGGATTTGCTTAAAGAATTGAAGAATCCTACGGCAGAGGAGTTACAACAGGCGGTAACCGATTATCGGGAGAAACTGAAAGATGGCCGGAAACTTAGTGTGAGGGTCAAGGTTGATCGTGAATGTAATATGGGGACAGTGTTGAAAATGAAACAGATACTCAGAGAGAACTGGTAAGAAGAACCGGTTTCGGTTACTTTGATAAGAGCTATTCCGGTGAAACAACTCTCCGGAATAGCTCTTTTATTTAAGACTGATTGGATTTGCCCATTCTCTTTTTGATTACGTCCCACGTAGCTGTCTTCAGAAAGCTTTCTTCCATTTGCAACACCATTTTTTTGAATTTGTTAAATGGAATGGCAAAAGACAAAAGGTCGGATTTCATACATTTGCGTGCCGAAGGGTCGAATGATCCTAACACTGCCCGATTGGTTCCGTCCAGTTGTTCCCGGTACGGATGATAGATAATGGAGGCACAGCCTGCACCGAAAGGAGCAATCACTGCATCAGGATCTGCATTGTCAAAACAAGCCAGTGTGAACAATCCGGAGAGAACATCGGCAGATGCAAAGAAAATAACCGCTTCCGGTGTGTCTTCTGCTTCCAGTTTGTCCCAACGCTTGAAAATCAGGTTTTCCCCCTTGATAGGAAGTACGGGTAACTGTGCCAGAGCCTCCGCAGCCAATTCCGGCGTTTGTTTGTATCGTTCTCCTTCTCCTTGCCCATTGTGTGAAAGGAAACATTCAAACCCGGGGAACATCTTGTCCGTAAAGCTTGTATATCGTTTCCCACCCCGGCATCCCACAGAATCTGCCTGTATACAGAGAGTTTTTCCTCGTTGTACTTGTGTCAGTTGGGCAATGATACACCGATGTCCTTTCGGAGCTTCCACTACCGGAAGATTCTGTGTATCTGCCGAGTATTCAAATGCTATGGGGAGTCCGGCTTGTGGAAAATAAGTATTCCACAAGGTAATGAACTGATCCTTAAGTGTTGTTTCCATGACCTTATATCTCGTTGTTTTATCAATTAATCATCTTCTCCGCCATCGTCAATCGGTAAGATTTTCCGGCTTTCTTCGTGTGGGAGCTCTTCGACCTGCCGGAGCTTGCGTTCGATGGCGCGGGTGCGTTTTCCTATTACTTCTTCCAATTGGTCACCTGCACTTTGCAGATTCTTCTGCACCTTCTCAAGCAGTCCTCCGAATTTTCCGAATTCTGTTTTTACGGCTCCCAATACAGTCCATACTTCACCAGTACGCTTCTGTATGGCAAGTGTCCGGAATCCCATTTGCAGGCTGTTCAGTATGGCTCCCAGAGTAGTTGGTCCGGTTACGACAATCTTGAAATCCTTTTGTAGTGTTTCCACTAAAGTTGTGCGGCGGATTACTTCTGCATAAATGCTTTCAAAGGGGAGGAACAGGATGGCGAAGTCCGTTGTAAACGGTGGGTCGACATACTTGTCATGAATATCCTTTGCCATCTTTTTTATGGTTGTTTCCAGTTGACGCCCGCATGATTCCATCAGTACAGCGTCACCTGCCTCAAAGGCATCATAATATTGCTCGTAAACATCTTTTGGGAATTTTGCATCGATTGGCAGATAAACGGTACTGTTTGCATCGTCTTTCCCGGGAAGTTTGATGGCGAACTCTACAAATTCGGTTCCGCTCTTCTTGGTCTTGACATTTGCTTCATACTGTTCAGGACTCATCATCTGCTCCAGAAGAGCACCTAACTGGACTTCTCCAAAGGTCCCGCGCATTTTCACGTTGCTCAGAACTTTCTTGAGACCACCCACATCTTGTGCGAGAGACTTCATTTCTCCCAGGCCTTTTTGCACGTTTTCAAGTTGCGAACGGACTATCTCGAAGGACTGTCCGATACGTTCGTTAAGAGTCTTTTGTAATTTCTCTTCAACCATCACGCGCATGTCATCCAGACGCTTCTCAGTAGACTGTATCAGCGTTTCCTGCTGACGTGCCATTGCGTCGAACTTCTGGCGTTGCAGTTCTCCGGTGGTCATCATGTTCTTATGCATGGCGTCCTGCAACTGTTGTAAACCCTGATTCAGGGTTTGCGTCATTTCCATGCGCAACTCACGAATGCTGCGATTCAACTCTTCCCGGTTTTCCTGCATTTGTTGACGCAATGCCCGTTGCATCTCTTCGCTTTGCGAGCGATTGTTGCGGGTTAGTGTCAATACAAGCTGGACAACCAGCAAGGCTGCAATAATCAAGAGGAGAGTCAGTTCCATTTAATAAGTCAATATTTCGTTTCCGGTTTCAGTAATCAGAATCATATTTTCCCATTGTGCAGACGGCAATCCGTCGTCTGTGCAGACTGTCCAGTCATCAGCAGAGTCGACAAAGACCTCATACGTTCCCATATTGATCATCGGTTCGATGGTGAAAGTCATGCCCGGAAGAATTAACATTCCTGTTCCCCGGCGTCCGAAGTGTTCTACGTCGGGTTCTTCATGGAATTTGATACCTACTCCGTGCCCGCATAAGTCACGGACCACGCTATAACCGTTCTTCTCGGCATGTTCCTGAATAGCGGCACCCACATCTCCTAACCGTGCCCAAGGCTGTGCGGCTGCTATACCGATTTCCATACACTCTCTGGTAACTTGCACCAGTCTTTGTTTTTCCGGACTGACTTCACCGATCATGAACATACGTGATGCATCGGAGAAATAGCCTTTGTAAATAGTCGATACGTCCACGTTGACTATATCTCCGCTTTGCAGAAATTCGGTCGGACTGGGTATTCCGTGGCATACCACATCATTGATACTGGTACAGACGCTTTTAGGGAATCCTTCATAATTAAGAGGAGCGGGAATAGCACCGTGAGCTGTTGTGAAATCATAAACCAATCGGTCGATCTCTTCTGTAGGCATTCCTTCACGAATGTTTTCCGCGATGTGGTCAAGCAGCGCCGTATTGATTTTGGCACTTTCACGGATACCTTCAATCTGTTCCGGCGTACGGAGCACTTTGCGTGGGGGAAGTTTATAGCCTTGTTTTCTGTATTTCTGTATCTTATCTTCTATTTCATCCGGATAATTGGAAGGAGTAAACCGGACTCCTTTAATAAACTTTTTCATTTTACTATCTTGATTTTTTATTCGTAGCACAAATGTAGGGAATAAAAAGGGGAAATGCTGTGTATCGGGAAAGATTATTTCTGCGAGTCGGAGGTGAAAAGTAGCAATTAATACTCAATAACTCATTTTGTCATTTTGTATTTTAATGCTGCTCAGATTTGATTTTTCAGGTCCTATATCAATCCTTGTGGAAAAGAACGCGAAATAGCGGAATTTGTATAATTCAAAAAGAATGTTATTCCATTGTTTTACTGTGATATCGTTTATTGATAGTTCTAATATCGTTTATTGTGTTATGAATGTCTATGTTTATGCACGTATATGTTATTTTTGTATGATTGCTTCTGCGAGTGCTAATAAATAAAAAAAGTGGTCTTATACAGTGGGAAACGTCTTTGGGGATTATGAAGTTAGCAAAATACTCGGATGAAGTTAGCAAAATACTTAGACGAAGTTAATAAAAGACTTGGATGAAGTTAACAAAAGACTTAGAGGATATTAATAAAGGTCTAAGTGTTTTTGCATATTTATCATTAGATAGTGATAAAAGTGTATGTTATTTCTTTTTTTATCCGTTTTCTATTAAATATAAGTTCTATCTGAGGACTTTTGTTTCTATATAGAGTTAGCGATTCTTCTATAAATGAAGCAATCTGTAGCTTACTTCCTCTTAAAGGTTTCTTTTTGAAAATTCAGGTAAGGTAAACAGAATGCCTCCGAAGCGAACAATGTGGTTTTTATTTGTTTGAAATGTTTTTATTAATCCTATTTCCTTTTTATTAGAAAACAATCCTTATATTTGTCCCTTGTATTATTAATTTAATGACAAATGACACTTATGAAGACATTGAATTTTATGAAGACGCTGCTTTTATTGGTAGCTATAGTAGGCTTGAGCTCTTGTGGCGACAAGTATTATTCAGATGATTATTTGCGAAACAGTAATGCAAAGTTATGCGGAAAGACTTGGGTGAATGATTCTGATAAAAATGATGCGGATGAATGGGTGCGCCATACATTGAAGTTTGATGATAGCGGACGGCTGGCAGAAACTTATGCTTATTATCATTTGAATGAAAACCAACCTTACCGGACAGAAACAAATAATCTGACTTGGTCCTGGATAGACGATTCGATGGAAGGAATTGTTTTTGACTATGGCGTAAACGGGATGACTTATTTTGATAATGTGTGGGTGCGCGAACATAATCTTTCCGGAAAGCTGAACGGAAAGGTCGTTGTATTTGTTGATTCAAAATACAACAGAAACTAATTTAGAGAAGGAGATAGAAACATGAAAGGCTATTTAAAGATTCTGCTGGTACTGCTGCTGGCTGTCGGATTGGCATCCTGTGAAGACGATCAGGGAGAGATTGAATATGTCATTGCCGGACGGGCATGGACAGGCGATGTGGGGATGAATGCCGATAACGGTGAAGCCTTGTTTAGTACCTTTGAATTCGGGCTTGACGGTTTTGGGGTGGAAACCCAGTTTTATGCTTCTGACGGCGCTTTGTATGATCAGTATCGTTTCCGGTGGTATTGGGGCGACTCTTATAATCGTAATTTAGTGTTGGATTACGGAACTAACGGTATTTCTTTTATGGATGACGTAAGAGTATACGGAGATCGGCTGAGCGGTATCTTTTATCTTTCGGACAATGCACCGGGATTTAATTTTGAGCTTAGGATGGAATAATACTTATATTTGACAGGTGGGATATATCAAAATGGGCGTGAAATAGTTGTTTCACGCCCATTTTAGTATCATTTTCTGAGAAACAATTTCTTGAATGCCGGGGGATAAGGAGTTTCAAATTCCATCAGCTGATCTGTTACCGGATGATAGAAACAAAGTTTGAAAGCATGCAACGCCAGACGCCCGAGAGGATTGGGGCCGCCGTCGATACCGTAACGCCCGTCTCCGATCAGAGGATGCCCTAAATCCTGCATATGTACACGTATCTGATTTTTACGTCCGGTTTCCAGTCGCAGTTCTACCAATGAATATCCATTGGCGCGTTTGATAGTGCGATAGTGGGTGATTGATTTGGAACCACCGTCATCGTAGCTGCTTGAACTGACATATAAGGTACGGTCTGTCAACCAGGATACGACGGTGTCGCTGTCCTTTTCCATCTCGCCGGTAACTACTGCTACATAACGACGGTCCGTCACGATGTCATGCCAGTGGTCACGCAGTGTACGTTGTGTCTTTTCATCTTTGGCAAACATCATCAATCCTGAGGTGTCACGATCCAGACGATGAACTACAAAAATACGGTTTCCACGCCCCGAACGCCCCACATATTCACTTAAGATATGCTGTGCTGTGCGTTCCTTTTGCCGGTCGGTGCCAACAGAGAGTAAGCCTTCTTTTTTCTCTACTACGATGATATAAGCGTCTTCATAGACGATTTTCAGCAGCGGATGACGGAATTCCTTTTTATTCTTATCTTTGCTGATAAGCACTTTCATGCCCGGTTGCAGAGGGAAGTTGAACTGTGTCGTAATCACATTGTCAACCAGTACGATTCGTTTGCTGAGCAGTGACTTTAGCTTGGTACGGCTGGCATCAGGCATTTTCGCTGCGAGGAAGTCCATTAGTTCCATAGGCTCTTTCACCAGATAACCTGTATATTGCGCACGTGCCTTTTCGGCCGGAGTTCGTTTCATTCTTTTCATATTCGTTTCCTTATTTAAGTTCGAGCAGCACTACGTTTTCCACGTGATGGGTATGTGGGAACATATCTACCGGTTGCACTGCTTTCACACGGTATTTAACGTCGAGCAACTGAAGATCACGGGCTTGCGTTGCCGGATTACAACTAACATATACAATTCGTTTTGGTTCGGCAAACAAGATTACGTCTACCACATCCTGATGCATTCCTGCCCGGGGAGGATCGGTGATAATTACGTCCGGACGTCCATACTGATTGATGAAGTCCTGAGTCAGGATATCCTTCATGTCTCCGGCAAAGAACAACGTATTCTCTATTCCATTAATTTCCGCATTTACTTTCGCATCTTCAATGGCTTCGGGCACGTATTCGATGCCGATCACTTGCCGTGCCTGTCGCGATACAAAGTTAGCAATGGTTCCTGTTCCGGTATACAGGTCATACACCAGTTCTCCACCCGTTAATCCGGCAAAGTCGCGCGTTACCTTATAGAGGTTGTATGCCTGCCCCGAATTGGTCTGATAGAACGATTTCGGTCCCACTTTGAAACGCAGGCCCTCCATCTCTTCAAAGATATGGTCGTTGCCACGGAATACGTGTACATCGAGATCATTGATGGTGTCGTTGCATTTATTATTAATAATGTATAGGAGAGAGGTTATTTCCGGAAATT
Source organism: Bacteroides sp. NGMCC 1.200775 (assembly GCF_040798045.1). Taxonomy (NCBI): domain Bacteria; kingdom Pseudomonadati; phylum Bacteroidota; class Bacteroidia; order Bacteroidales; family Bacteroidaceae; genus Bacteroides; species Bacteroides sp. NGMCC 1.200775. Next base: position 36,117 of record NZ_JASCQK010000001.1, read on the forward strand.
GGTCGGCCACATACTGCAATAACTGCTTGAAGAGATCCATTTCATGCTCTTCGGTAATTTTACAAATCAGAATTACCATCAGTTCGCCGGTACTTGAAGTACGCACAATCATGTTGCGGAGCATTCCTTCCTGTGAACGAAGGTTGATGAAAGAGTAATTGTGCTCGTAAGCATAATCACGGATTGTGTTTCGGATGCGATTGGAAATATCGTCTTGTAACCAACACTTTTCGATAGCCAGCACTTTGTCGAATGCTCCCGGGATATGGAATCCCACTGCATTCATCTGGTCGTACTTTACATCCTGTTTCACTTCTTCTGCTGTCAGCCAGCGTTTGTTTGAGAAGGTAAATTCCAATTTGTTCCGATAAAATTCGGTTTTGGCAGATCCCAGGATAGGAGAGATCTCCGGTAATTCGATCTTGCCGATGCGACGGAGGTTATCTTCCACCTGTTTCTGTTTGTATTTGATTTGTTCGGCGTAAGGCAATACCTGCCATTTGCATCCGCCGCATACGCCATAGTGTTGGCAAAAAGGAACGGCACGTATCGGCGAGAGTTCGTGAAACTTCACCGCTTCGGCCTCGGCATATTTATTCTTTTTTCTTTTGACTTGCAGATCCACCACATCGCCCGGCACTACGTAAGGTACAAAAACTACCAGGTCATTTACTTTTGCGATGGCTTTTCCTTCGGCAGCCACATCCGTTATTGTCACCTTCTCCAGCAGGGGAAGTTCTTTTTTCTTTCTAGCCACAATACTCCTTGAATTATATTAAAATGATTTCTTTATGTATAAAGCGTGAATATATAAAATCACCATTCTACGCCATATTAATAAAATCTTTCGCAAAAGTAGGTATTTTTTTTCGTATTTCTCTATATGAAGTGAAATAATGCAGATTGCAATGTCGAAATTGCATTTTGATAGAAAGTTTTTCATATAAAAGTTTTCTGGTTTGCGAAATATCCTTAGATTTGCGAACAGAAAAGAATCACAACTAATAACTTTAAAATCGTATTATGGACAAAAAAAGAGTTTATACCTTTGGTAATGGACTGGCAGAAGGAAAAGCCGGTATGCGAAACTTACTTGGGGGTAAAGGTGCGAACCTTGCCGAAATGAATCTGATCGGTGTCCCCGTACCTCCGGGCTTCACAATTACAACTGACGTTTGTACCGAATATTACGAGATGGGACAGGAAAAGGTCGTATCTCTCCTGAAAGAAGAAGTAGAAAAAGCCATTGCAAATATAGAGAACCTGATGCGTTCAAAATTTGGTGACGTAGAGAATCCGTTGCTGGTTTCTGTGCGTTCGGGTGCGCGTGCATCCATGCCGGGCATGATGGATACGATCCTGAACCTGGGTTTGAACGATGAAGTGGTTGAAGGCTTGACCCGTAAAACAGGAAATGCCCGTTTTGCATGGGATTCTTACCGCCGTTTCGTACAGATGTATGGTGATGTAGTATTGGGTATGAAGCCTGTTAACAAAGAAGACCAAGATCCGTTTGAAGCCATCATCGAAGAGGTGAAACATGCCAAAGGCGTGAAATTGGATAACGAGCTTGAGGTAGAAGACCTGAAAGAACTCGTGAAGAAATTTAAAGCTGCTGTAAAAGCACAGACCGGCAAGGATTTCCCGACTTGTGCATACGAACAGCTTTGGGGAGCAATTTGTGCCGTATTTAATTCATGGATGAATGAACGCGCCATCCTGTACCGTAAGATGGAGGGAATTCCTGACGAATGGGGTACTGCCGTAAGTGTTCAGGCAATGGTATTCGGTAATATGGGCGATGGTTCTGCTACAGGTGTTTGCTTCTCACGCGATGCTGCCACAGGTGAGGACCTTTTCAATGGTGAATACCTGATCAATGCACAGGGCGAGGACGTTGTTGCCGGAATCCGTACTCCGCAACAGATCACGAAGATCGGTTCTCAGCGTTGGGCTCAGTTGGCCGGTGTGAGCGAAGAAGAGCGTGCTTCGAAATACCCTTCTATGGAAGAAGCAATGCCGGAAATATATAAACAACTGGATGAATTGCAGACTAAGCTCGAAAATCACTATAAAGATATGCAGGACATGGAGTTCACCGTTCAGGAAGGCAAACTTTGGTTCCTTCAGACACGTAACGGTAAACGTACCGGTGCTGCCATGGTAAAAATCGCAATGGATCTGTTCCGTCAGGGAATGATTGATGAAAAGACTGCCCTGATGCGTGTAGAACCCAATAAGCTGGATGAATTACTCCACCCGGTATTCGATAAGTCTGCTTTGAAACAGGCTAAAGTGTTGACTCGCGGTTTGCCGGCTTCTCCGGGTGCTGCTACCGGTCAGATTGTATTCTTTGCTGACGACGCTGCCGAATGGCATGCTGCCGGAAAACGCGTCGTAATGGTTCGTATTGAAACATCACCGGAAGATTTGGCCGGTATGGCAGTTGCTGAAGGCATTTTGACCGCACGCGGAGGTATGACTTCACATGCAGCCGTGGTTGCCCGCGGTATGGGTAAATGTTGTGTTTCGGGAGCCGGTGCACTGAACATCGACTATAAAGCCCGTACAGTAGAAGTGGACGGCGTGTTGCTGAAAGAGGGTGATTTCATCTCTTTGAACGGTAGTACGGGTGAAGTTTACCAAGGTAAAGTAGAAACGAAGGCTGCTGAGTTATCGGGTGATTTTTCCGATTTGATGAAGTTGGCCGATAAATATACCCGCCTGCAAGTACGTACTAATGCCGACACTCCGCATGATGCTGAGGTTGCCCGTAACTTCGGTGCGGTAGGTATAGGCCTTTGCCGTACGGAACACATGTTCTTTGAAGGTGAAAAAATTAAGGCTATGCGTGAAATGATCCTGGCAGAAAATGCTGAAGGGCGCCGTAAAGCACTGGCTAAGATCCTTCCATATCAGCAAGCCGACTTCAAAGGTATCTTTAAGGCTATGTCCGGTTGTCCGGTGACCGTACGCCTGCTCGATCCTCCTTTGCATGAATTCGTTCCTCACGATCTGAAAGGACAGCAAGAAATGGCCGATACGATGGGGGTAAGCCTGCAATATATCCAGCAGCGTGTAGAATCACTTTGCGAACACAACCCGATGTTGGGCCACCGCGGTTGCCGTTTGGGAAATACGTATCCCGAAATCACACAGATGCAGACTCGTGCTATTTTGGGTGCCGCTCTTGAACTGAAGAAAGAAGGAATAGAAACACATCCCGAAATCATGGTGCCGCTGACAGGTATTCTTTACGAGTTCCAGCAGCAGGAAAGTGTGATCCGTGCCGAAGCAGAAAAGCTTTTCGAAGAGGTGGGAGACCGCATCGACTTCAAGGTCGGAACCATGATCGAAATTCCTCGTGCAGCTCTGACTGCCGACCGTATCGCTTCGTCTGCCGAGTTCTTCTCGTTCGGAACCAACGACTTGACTCAGATGACTTTCGGTTACTCTCGTGACGATATCGCTTCTTTCCTTCCGGTTTATCTGGAGAAGAAGATCCTGAAGGTAGATCCGTTCCAGGTACTCGACCAGAATGGTGTAGGCCAGTTGGTACGTATGGCAACCGAAAAAGGGCGTGCTATCCGTCCGGATTTGAAATGCGGTATCTGCGGTGAACATGGCGGTGAGCCTTCATCTGTGAAGTTCTGCCATAAAGTAGGTTTGAATTACGTTAGTTGTTCTCCGTTCCGTGTGCCTATTGCACGTCTGGCAGCGGCACAAGCGGCAATCGAGGAATAGCACGATATAGCTGATACTCAATACAATAGGCGGTATGCTTTTCATTTACAAAGGCTTACCGCCTATTGTATTTTTAAAAGGTACGTTCATTCCGCACGGAAAATGAGCGTAATAAACGCAAATGTTTAGAGAATGTTGTTGTGCTTTTCGTTGGGTGTTTAGAGCGTGTTTAGAGCCGTAATTGATGATATTACAGAAAGTTAAGACATTGGAAGCTGTTTGGAATAAATTTAAATAATAACATAATAAAGACATAGAACGATATGGCAACATTTAAAGCGTGTGTTCAAAAAGAACGCAAGGACGGATTTTATCCGGTTTATATCAGAGTTACCCACCATAGGGGGACACAATTCATGAAGACCGACAAGATGGTCACGAAGAAAGAACTTTCCAGAGCGAAAGAAATCGAAGACCCCTACGTGCTTCAGTATTGTGCCGGGCGGATAGTGGAATATAACGAGCGGCTCAACAAAAAAGACATTGAACATTGGACGGTCAAGGAAGTGGTGGATTTTCTTACGAACGGCAATGACGATATTTGTTTTTCGGATTATGCGAGAGTGCATATCGACAGAATGATTGACCGTGGGCAGGAAAGGAATGCCAAGAACTACAAGCTTGCCCTACAACATCTGGAACGGTTCATCGGAACCAACCAAGTGATGTTCGCTCAGTTGACCTCTACGCAGGTGAACAAATGGATAAAGTCGCTTGAACAGACGCATAGGGCAAAGGAAATGTATCCAATCTGTATGCGTCAGGTATTTAAAGCCGCCATGTTGGAGTACAACGATTACGATAACGGTATAATCCGTATCAAAGTCAACCCATGGGTGAAAGTGGAAATACCAACGGCTGATCGTGCGGAGAAGCTTGCCATTACCCCCGAAGCATGTCGGGAGTTCTTTTCATTCCCTCTGCCGGAAAGTAAGATGAAATATCCACAGACGGAGTTCGGGCGTGATGTTGCTATGATGGTGCTTTGCCTTGCAGGAATCAACACGATTGATCTGTACAATCTAAGAAAGCAGGATTACCGGAACGGAATTATCCACTACCAACGGGCCAAAACGAAGAAGTTCCGTGCGGATGGTGCGTATATGGAAATGCGGGTGCCAGCAATCATCCAGCCGCTATTTGAAAAGTACATGAACACGGCAAAAGATGATGAGCGTTTGTTCAATTTCTATCAGCGCATGACTACATCGGACAGTTTTTGCGCCAATGTCAACAGTGGGATAAGGCAATTATGCAAGGCTATGGGAATGCCAAAGGAAGAGTGGTATTCGGCTTACACGTTCCGGCATACATGGGGAACAGTAGCTCAGAATGATGTACGTGCCTCTATCTCGGAAGTGGCGTTTGGCATGAACCATAGCAATGGACACAACGTAACACGAGGGTATATCAAGATTGACTTCTCCCCTGCTTGGGAACTGAACGAGAAAGTAATTGATTTCATTTTCTTCTCCGGTAAGGCTTCTGTACGTGAGCAGAAACAGGAGGATGTGCATTTCCGCTTGTCATACCGCTATATGGTGAATGCGGCTGCATACCACAACGGGCAAAAGGTGGCGGAACTGACCGATGTAGGCTTCAACAATGTGGACGAGGTGATTGCCCGGCTCGTAACTATGCTGCCGGATGATATTCCGAACCGTTCAATGGTGATGTTCAAAATCGTCAACCTCGACAAAGACCAGACGGTGGTGTACCAACGGCAGAAAGGGAAAGGATTCTGATTTTTTTTGTGACTTCACGAAATGATATAAGCCTGCAAGGTATTTTTCTTTGTAGGCTTTCTTTTTTATTCAATTTTTATTCTTGCCCTAAAATCGAAAATTTCTTCACGTGCGCACGCACGCGCGGTAGATGTAGTAGTAGATATATATATTTATTTTATGGTATATCTTCCGAAGAAATGGGATATAATTGTACATTTATTGCTATTTCTTCCGAAGAAATACCCTTTTCTTCCGAAGAAATGTACATTTATGGCTGTTTCCTCCGAAGAAATACCCCTTTTCTGTACATTTATGGTTATTTCTTCCGAAGAAATAAATGTAATATCTTCTGAAATTATGTCAAAAAATAGCTCATTTCAGCCATTTCAGAAGATTTTTGAGGTGCTTTTGAGCTGATTTTCGCATAAAAAATTCAATCTGTACAAGAATGTACATTTATGCGTGTTTTTTCCGAAGAAATACCCCTTTTCTGTACAATTAAGGCAATATCTTCCGAAGAAATCCGAAGAAATGGGGTATAATTGTACATTTATTGCTATTTCTTCGGAAGAAATGCCCTTTTCTTCCGAAGAAATTTTACGGTCCGGACATGAAAAAAGCGACATTCTCTCGAACATCGCTTCAAAGCAAATCAGTAAAATCGTCCCCTTTTCGGGTTGGGGTTCCCTTGACATGAAGACAATCTAAAGTAGAGGGTAATAGATTATTCTTCCTCGTCTTCTTCTCCGGCAAGTTTGACAAGCTTGTCCTCAATGGTGAGTTTGACCTCGCCATCGTCTATGCTGATATTCTTAGGCATGATGATTTTAATGAACTCTGTCGACACTTTCACCCTGTCTTTGGGGTCAAGTTCCATGAAGTCCTGCATTATTAGTGGCGTCACATCTCCTTCGGGTATAGTGTTGTGCGCTTCAAGCCATTTCTCAATCATCCCTTTTGCCAGTGCCGTTATTTTGTTGGGCGTACCTTTTTGCCGCCCTCCAGTCTTTTTTCCTATTGCCATAATGATTTGTATGTAAAAAGATAAAATGATGATGCGAAGATAACGGCTTACTTTCGCACGCAAGGTATAACTTTTAATAATCAAATAAAGTCTTATGGGTTTAATAGGAAGTGCCATAGGTGCTGCAGGCAGCATTTTCGGTGGGATCAAGGCATCCAAGGCCATGAAGAAAGCAAAACGTAATGTTGAGGCTCAACGGCAAAAGAATCAGGACTGGTACGACAGGCGGTACAACGAGGATGCCACTCAGCGGGCTGATGCACAACGCATCCTTACGCAAACTGAAGAGAGTATAAAACAACGTAACAAAGCCGCTGCCGGTAGTGCAGCCGTCATGGGCGGTACTGATGAAAGTGTGGCAGCGGCCAAAGAAGCGAACAACAAGGCTCTTGCCGATGCAACATCACAGATTGCCGCTGATGCAGAAGCACGTAAGGACAATATCGAAGCCACTTATATGCAAAACGACAATGCTTTAGTGGAACAGCTTAACGCCATTGAGCAAGGCAAGGCCAATGCCATATCGGGAGCTGTACAAGGAGTAACTAACGCGGTAAGTCAAATGCCTTTCTAAACTATTTCAATATGGCAACAATGGATGATATTTTAGGAAACGGAGGTGGTACGCCTCCGCCCAAAGGCTCTAAGGAATGGCACGAACAGCAGCAAGACGCTCCTTCCGTATCATCCCCGGCAAAGGGTACACAGAAATGGACGGAACAACAAGCAGCTGCGGCTCCTGCCGTTACCGGCTCCCAATCTGAAACGGTCGCTGCACCTCCGGCCAAACAAGCCGATGTGAACGGTGGCAGTCTCTCATACGCTGAATTGTACAAAAAACTCAATCCCTATAAACCGCCAACGGACGAGGAACTTGCTAAAGAAAAGAAGAAGCAGAAACGTGAACAGATATTCGCAGCCATTGGTGATGGTATATCGGCACTCTCGAACTTGTTCTTCACCACGCAGTACGCTCCAAATATGTATACCGGTAAGAATACCATGTCAGAACGTACCAAAGTGAGATATGACAAGCTGATGAAAGAACGTGAAGGCAAGGAGAAAGAATATTATGAGGGGCTGATGAGGGCAAGAATCGCTGATGAAGAAAGGGATGACCGTGAACGTAAGTGGCAAAGGCAGCTTGGTCTTGACGATTATAACCGCATACGGAACGATGCCAAAGAGGAACGCGACAGGCAGATGTTTGAATTGAATCTCCAACTGCAAGGCAATAAAATATCCGCATCCGAAGCTGAAGCCAAACGCAAAGGAATTGAAGCAAAATATGCAGAAGAACTTGAAAAGGCAAGGCTTGAAACCGAAAAGGCTAAAGCTGGTGCTTCAAAGGCTTCCGCTTCCGCATCCAATGCCAGAGCAGAATATTACAACCGAGGTGGTGGCAGTGGAAAGGCCGGAGAATATCCGTGGTATGACAGCGATGGTAACAAGCATTTTGCACACTCGTATGAAGCCATGCGTCAGAACGCCATAGACAATGGAACATGGAACGAAGAAACTCAGGCTTCGACCACCGAGGTCAAAAGTGGAAGAGGGAAAACCGTCAAGACATCTGAAACGACAAAGCCCGGTAAAGGACATTCTTCTAAGCCACAGAAAAAAAGTCCAACGGCCGATAATAAAAAGAAAAGTCCAACATCATAAATAAAATACTATGCCTGAAGAAAAGGATAAGATAAAAAAACTGTATGATACGTTTGTTTCTGATGGTTACGACATGGAGAGCGAAGAAGATTTTCGCAAGAACCTGTTAGATTCAACCAAACGTAAAGCGGCTTACGACGCTCTTGTAAAAGATGGTTATGATATGGAGCCGTTTGAAGAATTTGAAAGCAATATAGGGTTTGGAAAGGAACGAACCTCATCGCAACAATCGGGAAACAGTGCTTCCGGAACGGTTGAAGAACCCATTTCACCTGCTAATGAACAGACATGGCGACCTACAGAAAAGGAGAAAGTAGCGATGTTGACCGAAACCGACCGTATTATGAACGATGTGAAATCCCATACACAAACATTCAACGAACGCATAGACAATATGCAGGAATATGGGATAAATCCCGGCTTGCAGACCAAAGAGGGAAAGATGATATTCAATCCTGAAAGTGGGAAGTTGGAGAAAACGTTCCTCACTCCTGCCGGAAATCGTTATTACAGCAAGTCATTGGCTGACATGGAAAGCTTTCAGTACCGCCAAGCTGCCGATATGTCCATAGGCGGACAGTTGCGCAAGGCAAACCTCCGGTTGCAGGAGTTGAAAGCCAAGCAAGAGGAAAGAGCATCAGAAGTACACAAGGAATGGGCAGAAGAGACAGAAAACAACAAAGCCCCTCTCGCTGCCATACTGGGAGCTGCCACTTATACGCCCCGCCAACAATCTGACAAGGAAAACCGTGCGTTATCCGTAGCCATTCGTGAAACAGAGGAACTGATTAAGAACCTTGAAGAACAGAAAGACCGTGAAAACGGTGTAGATGTAGGCTTTTGGCGTGGTTTCGGTCGCACTATGGGTGATGTGCGCACGTGGGATTTCGGTATGGGTGATATGCGTGACGCATTTACGATGATGAATGCCGATGAACTGAAAAAAGAAAATGCCACAGAGGGTGAACGTGAAGCGCATGATGCAATGATGGGCGCAATCCATGAGAAGCAACAAGCAGAGGAAAGATACAGCGGAAATGCAGATTTTTGGAACAGAGCAGGTGTAATGACAGGCTATATGCCGTCCTTCATGCTGGATTTCGTATTGACAGGTGGAGGATTTAACGGATTGTCCTCTTTCTCCAAAGGAAGTACCAGACTTGCAACAAAGGTTATAAGCAAAGAAACGGCTGAAAAAATGGCTCAGCAGGGTTTCAAGTCCTATATCAAAGAAAATGGAGCCAAAGGTTTGGGACGGTATGCAACCGACTGGACCATCAAAGCACTCGGTACAACTGCAGATGATTTGCTTGTACGCGCTCCACTTATGGCCAATACAGTACAGGCAGGGAAAACTACTGCTGACATTATTGACCGTAAACTGGGTGATGTGGTTGTTGATGAGAACGGCAACTATGATTTTTCCAACGACAAGACTTGGGGGGATGCCATTTGGCAAAGTGAAGCCAATGCCATCATTGAGAATTATTCGGAAATGTTCGGTGCACATCTTGATCCGGTCTTTACTCTTGGGAATATGAGCAAACTCGCCAATGTTGTAGGTGCAAAACGTATCGGTGCAGTGCTTTCAAAGGCTGACGCAAGTGCGTTGAACGGTATCATGGGACAAACTCATCAGATGTTCAACAAAATGGGTATGAGTGATTATGTCGGTGAGGTTTCGGAAGAATACTATGGACAACTGTGGCGCACCATGCTCAATCTTGATGATGCCTATCAACAGAATCCGGACGGTACACGTACCAATTTGTTTGCCAGTGGCCAATTTCATGGTGACATTTGGGGAGGCATGGCACTCTCTATGGGATTGATGGGCGCAGGAAAACATACTTTGTCTGCTGCAAATTATACTTCCATGAAGCATGGTGTAAATAAAGCGGACGCAAAAGTGAATGAATTACTCGGCAAAGAGGTATGGGAGCCATTAAAGGCGACGCTTGACCTTACTACCAATGAGAATATCGGTGAAGTTGCGGAACTTATTGCCGGTGATAAAGATTTTACCATCAATGAGAAAGCTGCCGTTCTGGATTATATGGAACGCTCGTTGAATTTGCGAGGATTTAACCTTGCTTCTATGGCTCAATCACGTGGCGGCAACCGAAACGAAAGTGTACAACAAGCAAATGACAGTTATCTCGACGGGTATAATATCATTTCTTCGCAGGAGATGAACGATGCAAAGAACATGTATGAGTATCAGCGTGCAAGGGTTGCAGACCTCGTGGATGAGAGCATGTTTGCAATGATTGAAGAAAATCCGATTGCCACATTAGAGTTTGTGAATGGCAACGAACAATGGAATGATGAAGATAAGGTTTCCGTAATCGATTATATTAATGCCAAGCAGGTGTATAACGGCATGATACAACGTGTACGTGATGATATAGACGGTCGTATCGAGCAGAGCAACTCAATGATAGATGCACGTGTGAACCGTAATACCGGCATGATACAGGGGGCAACGATGAAGCAGGATGAGCGGAAGGTGTATGTAATCAGTGGCAAGCTTGTACCTTATGACGATGGTAGCGGTGTGAGCGTAACTGATTCGGACAACAGCATCATCATTCGCGATTCGGAAACCGGCGCACTTGAACAAGTATCACCTGATGCAGTATTGTCTCTTGATGAATCGCAAGACCCTAACGAGCAAAAAGAATTGGCAGAACAAGCCATTGTGGAGCAGTTCGCACGTGAAGCGGCTGATAAGATAGACGGTAAGGTTACATTCAATCCGGGTGATGCCTATACTATTACCGGACAGGATGGTTCACAGATGCAAGTACAGATTATAGCCAACGAGGACGGTATTGTGGATAATGGGGACGGCACAGTTAACGTTTCGGACGGCGTGAACATCTTCCCGTTGGCAAAAGAAACCATACAGCAACAGGCTGATGCGGCAAATTTGGCACGTGTGGCGCAGTTCGAGCAGCAGAGAACCATTGAGAATGCCGAACGGAAACAGGAGATGCAAGAGGCTGAAAGACCACAATACGCCCTCAATGACATTGTTTCGCTTACCGATGAGAACGGCGTTACCGTCCGTGGCAATATCACAGCAGATGCTGATGCGGATGGCAAGTATGAGGTATTTACCGAAGCCCCTATCAACGGCAAGCGTGTGAACCTGTTTACCCGTGATGAACTTGACAATATGTTGTTGGAGCATAACGGAGTAGCGTTTGAACGCCCTGTCGAGAATGAGAGCAACAATGGTGCGGAAAATATTCCCGAAAATGATAACAATGCCCCTCAAAATATTCCTGCCATGCAGAGAATACCAAAGGATGAGCAGGGAAATCCACTATATGAGCAGGCCGACAGCGACACAGCTTGGGATGCCATTGTGGAGCAGACTGAGGGTGATGAGGATATGGCACAGACCGTAGCCGATGGAATGGTTGCCGACAAGGAAGAAGCCTTGAAGAAGTTGGAGAAAGCCAAATCGAAAGGTGGCAACTCCATTGCCGAAAAGATTGCTTCCGAGAAAGAACGCAAAGCGGCGATTGATGCAGCCAAACAGGAATTGCTCGTTTGGCAGAAGATAGCCGGTACCGCCAAACGCAGAAAAATGGAAGCGGATGATGAACGCAGACGTATTGCCGATGAAGCAGCCGCATTGCGAAAGGCAGAAGAAGAAAAGTTACGTGCCGAACGTGAGGAAGCGGAACGCATCGAGCGTGAAGCCCTGAACGGAGTGCCGGACATGGTGGACGACAAGCCGCAGGATGCACGGGCAAGAGGTTACAGACGCATGAACGGTCATAAGATAGACAGACAAGAGCCTGTACAGGCATTGCAGGGAAAGGAGGTATCCGTAAAATTCAGTGATGATGCCATTGTAGGTGGTCGTGTAGCCGTGATTGATGTAAACTTGTTGCAACCGAGCCATATTCAAGGCGTGCGCAACCCTCTGCACTTTATTGACGAAGCGCAGCCAAAAGAACGGAATGACGAGGCAAGTGTATTGTCTGCACGAAAGATTGCCGGAAACATACGCCCCGAAGAAATCACATCTTCTGTTACCGCCTATACAGGCGCACCTACCGTGAACGCACGGGGCGAAGCCATACAGGGCAATAACCGAAGTGACGCACTTCGTATCATGTGGGAGAACCATCCGGAACAGGCGGCTCTTTACAAGCAGTATCTGAAAGACCATGCGGAAGAATTTGGATTACAAGCAGAAGACATTGAGGCTATGGAGCATCCTGTCCTTGTGAACATGGTTGATGTGGACGATGCAGAGGCTATCCGTCTTGGCCAGTATGTGGCACAGGACACAGAAAGTGGAGGTGTTGAACGCATCAAACCTAAAAACGCCTTGCAGCGCATGGGAGCCGAAATGCGTTCGTTTGCCAACTTGCTGCTTAGGACTTCGGATGATGAAATGTCATTTGCCGGACTTGTGGATTCCAATGGTGCTAATGTTTTGAAATGGATGAGCCAAAGAGGTTTCATTACTCCCACACAATACAAGAGTGCGTTTGACAGCAAGGGTAACTTGACTCCCGAATCCAAGAATGATTTGCGTGGTATCATGTATCAAAGCATATTCAAGGACGGTAGTACACGGTTGGAGGAAATGTTCAACGTATTACCGGTAAAAGCACAAAAAGCTATTCTTGCCACTGCTTTTCGTGATTATGATAGTCCGAACAGTGAACGAATGGTAGATGAGATACAGAATTCCGTTCGTGCTTACTATGCTTTGTCCCAAGATAAAATGTTTGCAGAGGCAAAGAACTTCAAGGAAGCACGTACTGCCGTAGAAAGTTGGAAACGCCAGTATCAAATGGATGATGTCACTGGGGAAAGTTATCTCCCTGCTGATAAATTCAGTAACTTTGTCCTGCATTTGGCCGCAATGTATAAAGGTGAAAGCCAAAGCTTCATTCAAAATACATTCGGCAAGATTTATGACCTTATACAAGGTACACAGGAAGAAACTCTGTTCGAACAACCGGACAATACCCCTCGGACGCTCGTACAGGCTATTAAAGAAACATTTAATTTAGATTACAATGGACAACAACGAAGCAATGTATTGGTTGGCGATACTGCAACAAGCCAACGAGGGCAGCAAGGAAGCAATGGAACTCTTGCGCCAAGAGAACGAGTTGAGAACAGAAATGGGACAACTGATGATACAGGAAGAACTGAAAGCATTGGTGGACAAAGCGAAATAGAATCTTCTTTATCACAAGAAGAAATGCTGTTTTCTGATGATACTGACAATCAACTTAGTGCAAAAATAGCAAGACGTATTGAAGTTCAAGAAGATGATTGGATTGAAAGCGGAAAGTATGGCGATACTTATAAACAGACAATTATTGTTGATGGTACTCATAAAGTTATAAAAGTTGATGCACCTGATACGAAAGGTAATTATATAGGTAGCGCTTATGAGTATGACGGTCAAACATTCGGAGATTTATTGGATGTTCTTAATTATATTGATGCATCTTTGTCTTTAGCCAATGCTGTTGCAGTGGCAGAGAAAGAAACCGATACTACTCCTACGGAGAAACAGAAAGAAGCAGGCAATTATAAGAAAGGTCATGTGCAGGTTGGTACATTCAATATCACCATTGAGAACCCGAAAGGATCCGTTCGTAGTGGAATAGACACAGAGGGCAACAAGTGGGAAACGATCATGCAGAACACCTACGGCTACATTCGTGGCACGGAGGGCGTGGATGGAGACCACATAGACGTGTTCCTCTCTGACGATATTGACGGGTGGAACGGACGCAGGGTGTTCGTGGTGGACCAGTATAATGAGGACGGCAGCTTTGATGAGCATAAGGTAATGCTTGGTTTCAATGAGACTGACGATGCCGAGGCTGCTTACTTCGCGAATTATGACAGCGACTGGGCAAATAATCACAAGACAGTGGTAACTGCCGTAAACTTGGAGGATTTCGAGAAGTGGATAGATAGTAGCCACCGTAAGACTAAAGCGTTTGCTGAATACAAATCAGTCAAAAGTGTTGAGGAACAGAGTTCAAGTACACAAGTCGACAGACTTTCTGAAATCAAATCACGCATTGAAGAACTGCACAAGGAACAAGAAGCCGCACATGGTCAGAGTGATATATTTGAGGAAGCCCGCATTATTTCCGAAATAAACGACCTCTTTACTGAACAGCGGAAATTGGAACAAAACAATTCCAATGAAGAAACGACAACACCGACTGATGCTGCATACACCATTACTCAGGCACAATATACCACCAAAAGGGGTAAGGTGTTGGATATGCACCTTGTGAAGTTCAATAATAAATTAAGAGATACTGTTCGGAAGCACACCACAATGTTTGCCAAACAACTGAAAGGCTGGTGGGACAAGGAAAAGCAAGGCTTCATGATGCGGAGCAAGGAAGATGCTGAACGCTTGGCAGAATATGCAACCGATGCACAATCACAACCACCTTTGTCTTTGTCTGATTTGTCAGAAGTAAATGACGGCAATGTGCAGTTTTCAGAACCTCAACAACAGAAAGCCACGAAGCAGGAGGAAAAGCAGGAATATACTCCTATATGGCAATACTCTGTTTTTGTTGATAAAGAAACAGGGGAAACTACATTAAGTCGTGATGATGTGAGCGGTCCCATACCTATTGGTGATGCACGTTTTCGTCAGACAACCAACAGCCCAGAGGAAATGTTAGACATTCTTCGCAATCCTCAGAACGGTATGCAAGAAGTTTTGGATGCAGTTGGCATTTCGCTCGAAAATAAAATTAAGACCCGAGAACTTGATCGCAAGGCAAAGGATGAAATTCGTGACAAAAGGACAGATTTCGTTGTTGACAAGGAAATGGATAACAGATATTCTGTTCGTACTTTGATGAAGATGATTGATGCGGAAAAACAGGCTGTGATGGATTTAGGAGAGAAGCGTGGTGGAGACGTTTATCATGAAGGAAATATTATTTTCCTGACTAAAGATAGTGCAGATAAGTTTGCTAATGAAGTCCGAACTCTTATCAACGATATGCGGAGTGAGCAACAACAAGACAATTCGCAGAAAAAGACTGAAGCGAGTGGTAACCGTCTTGTTACTGATGAGCGTTATGCAGAACTTCGTGAGCGTATGCGTAAGAAGTTGCTCGGTCAAATGAATATAGGTATAGACCCTGAGATTCTTGCCATTGGAACAGAGATGGCTGTTTACCATTTGGAGAAAGGTTCACGTAAGTTTGCCGAGTATGCAACGGCCATGATTGCAGACTTGGGCGATGCCATACGCCCTTACCTTAAAGCATTTTACAATGGTGCGAGAGATTTGCCGGAGGTGGCAGAGAACGGACTGGATGCAGACATGACTCCATACGATGAGGTACAACAATTCGATGTGGCGAATTTCGATAAGAAAAGTATTGATGCGCTTGCTACCGCCGAAACCGTAACAAGAGAGACCGAGGTGGAGCAAGAGGCAGAGATTGCACAGGAACGCATCAAAAAAAGTCGCCCTGCACGTAAGAAGAATGAGAAAAAAGCAGTAAATTCACAGCAGTCAAATGAACTGGGCTTGTTTGACGATCTGATTGATAACAATAAAAACAACGAACATGGATTACAGAGAACTGATGCAGAACGCTCCGAAGGATTGTCAGCCAACGGTAATCGACACGGACAAGGATTATCAAGAGGCACTGAAACAGGTAGCGAAAGCGAACAACAAGCAGGTAGAGGAACTGACAACGAAGGAGAAAGAACAAGCGATGCAGTCAATAGGATTGTGCGACCTCGACTTTCAGATGCCATAACTGAGAAGAAGAATACCCATAACAACCATTCGGAACGTGGTAAAGACCACGCTCCGACGTCAGTAGATGCCCGTATCGAAGCCAATATCAAGGCTATCGAACTGGCAAAACAGTTGCTTGAAAGCGGCGAACGGGCTACAGAAAAACAGATGCAGACTCTTCGCAAGTTCAGTGGCTGGGGTGGCTTGGGCAAGGCTTTCAACGAAGGTACATCGTATGCTCCTAATCCCATTGCAAAGAAGCTCCGTGAGTTGCTTGGTGAAAAGGCATATCAAGAGGCCGTAATGAGTGCAAATAGTGCCTATTACACTCCGGCATACGTTGTGGATACGCTTTGGGACATTGCCGAACAAATGGGCTTCAATGGTGGAAACATTCTTGAAGGTTCTGCCGGTATCGGCAATATCTTGGGACAGATGCCTACAAACATCAGTGAGCGTAGTGACATCCATGCCATAGAGATTGACGGAACTTCGGGAGGCATCCTCTCGCTCCTCTATCCTGATGCCAAAGTGGAAATACAGGGCTTTGAACAGACCCGCATACCTAACGGCAGTGTGGATTTGGCTATTACCAATGTTCCTTTCGTTACAGGACTCCGTGTGAACGACACCACAGGCGACAAAGACCTGTCGAAGAAATTCCACAACATACACGATTTCTGTATTGCAAAGAATGTGCGCAAACTGCGTGAGGGCGGTTTGGGTATCTTTATCACATCCAACGGTACGCTTGATAACAGCAAGAAACTCCGTGATTGGATTGTGAGCGAGGGAGGAGCAGATTTCGTGGGTGCTTTCCGTATGCACAACAAGACTTTCGGTGGCACAGGGGTAACCTCCGACATCGTTGTTATTCGCAAGCGTGTGAACGAACAGAAGTCTGCCCATGCCATTGATGTAAGCGATGTGAGCGGAGAGCGCATGGCTGAATATGACACCGGGGAAACACGTAAGGTAAAAGGCAAGGAAACACCGGTCATCAAGCAGCTTTCGATGGACTACAACCGCTATTTCATTGAACACCCCGAAAACATGGCGGGTGAAATGCACTTTGCATTTGAGAAAGGCGACACATTCCGCCCGACAAGCAAGGGCTTATACCCTAAACAGGATAAGAAGCAGGAAGAAATGTTGGCTGAATTTGTCCGCTCGTTCCGTGCGGAGGAATTTGGCGAGCGTAACACAGAAGTTATCACTGATGCAATGCCCGGCAAGAAGATTGGCGAAGTGTTTGTCAAAGACGGAAAGCTGTACATCAACTCGACAGCAAGCGCACAACTCCTCGAAGTAAATGCTAATAAGGTAAAGGGGCATACGAAAGTGGAATGTTTCGAGGCGTACACCGCTATCAAGGAAGCCCTTGCAGAAGTCCTTTCCTATCAGACCGAGAATGAAAGCGATGAGGGGCTGAAACCCTTGCTTGACAAACTCAACAAGGCATACGATGATTTTGTCAGCACATACGGACACTTCAACAAGAACACCGCCATTGCGTTTCTCCGCAATGATGTAGACTATGCCAATGTATTTGCCCTTGAAAAGTTTGAAGAAACGGCAGATGAAAAAGGAAATCGGATACAGAAATTTGACAAGACCGATGTATTCAGAAAACGTGTCGTTGAAAAAGAGAAAGAACCCACCCCTGCCAATGTCAAGGACGGTATCATTGCAAGTATCTTCAAATTCGGCCGTGTGGATATACCTTACATCGCTGAACAACTTGGTACAGGTATCGGGGAGGTGAAGAAAGAAATCATCGAGAACGGCTACGGTTTCGAAAATCCTGTAAGCCGACAGATAGAAGCATCGTATCAGTACTTGAGCGGAAATATCCGTGAAAAACTGCGTCAGGCAGAGGAAAACAACGAGAATGGAGAATTTGACCGCAACATCAAGGCGTTGCAGGAAGTTATGCCAATGGAAATACCTGCACACTTGATTGACTTTACCCTCGGCAGTTCTTGGATTGCCCCGAAACTATATGAAGATTTCGTAAAGGAACGAACGGAAGTAGATGTCCGTTTTACAGCAGTAGGCGGTACTTGGTTTATGAAAGAGCCATATTTTACCAACTACGAAAAGAACCGTGCCATGGGCGTAACCAGTGAAATGCTCGGTCGAACCATCATGGGACACACCCTTATAGAAGCCGCTATTCAGAACAGAAGCATTACAGTTTCCACCACCAAGAAACACTATGACGGCACGACAGAAACAATTACCGATAAAGAAGCGACACAGGCTTGTGCCGCCAAGATTGATGAAATCCGTCAAGATTTCAAGGACTGGGCAAGGCAGAAGATGCAAAGCGACCCGGAAATGTCGGAACGTATGGAACGTATCTATAACGATATGTTCAACAACTTTGTGCCTATGAGCATACCGGACGAGTTTGTGCCGGAGTATTTTGGAGGTGCTTCACACAAATTCAAGATGCGTCCTCATCAAGGCAGAGCCATCGTGAGAGGCACACAGCAACCGTTGTTACTTGCCCATGAGGTAGGAACAGGAAAAACCTTTACCCTTATTTCCACAGCGATGGAAATGCGCCGTTTAGGTACTGCCCGCAAACCGATGATTGTAGTGCAGAATGCCACCGTCGGTCAATTTGTTGCAAGTGCAAAGGAACTGTACCCGAATGCCAAGATACTGACACTCGAAGAGGCAGACCGAAGTGCGGAGGGCAGAAAGAACTTCTATGCCAAGATACGCTACAATGACTGGGATATGATTGTCGTTCCGCAATCGACCTTTGAATTTATTCCCGACAGCGAGGAAAGAGAAATGACTTTCGTGCAGGACAAGATTGAGGAGAAGATGCTCATTCTTGAACAGATGAAAGAGGAAGACCCGGACGGAAAGAACATGATTACCCGGCAAGCCGAACGTGAAATCGAATTGTTGGAGGAACAGCTTGCCGGACTTGCAGACAATGCTTCAAAGAAACGCACCGCCAACGATGAGAAAAAACGTGCCGTAGCCTTGCAGAATGCAGAAGTCAAGGCAATGGAAATGCTTGACCGCCGTACTGACGATGTGGAGAACTTTGACGACATGGGCATTGATGCCCTGCTTGTGGATGAAGCCCACGAATACAAGCACCTTGGATTTGCCACTGCCATGCAGCGTGGAGTGAAAGGTGTGGACCCGTCATACAGCAAAAAATCACAAGGCGTATTCTTGAAAACACAGGCTGTTTTAGAAAAGAACAACGGACGAAACGTAATCTTTGCCACAGGTACGCCTATCAGCAATACCGCTGCAGAGATTTGGACGTTCATGCGCTATCTCATGCCTGCCGATACAATGAAAGAATACGGTATCTATTACTTTGATGACTTTGTACGCAACTTCGGTAACATTCAGCAAATGTTGGAATTCACCACAAGCGGAAAGTTCAAGGAGAACAATCGCTTTGCCGGATACGTGAACCTGCCCGAACTGGTGCGTATATGGTCTGGAGTGTCCGATACTGTCCTTACCAAAGAAGCCGGTGGCGTAAAGGACAAAATACCTGAAATGGAGGGAGGAAAGGCACAAGACCTCTATCTGCCACAGACACGTGCATTGCGTAGTATCATGAAGTTCGTAAAGAGCGAACTTGAACATTATGAGCAGATGAGCGGCAAAGAGAAGAAAGAGAACAGCCATATTCCGCTCACGATGTACGGTATTGCCAAAGCTGCTGCCGTGGATGCCCGATTGGTGCAGTCAGATGCAGAGGACGACCAAAACAGCAAGACCAATGAAGCCGTGCGCCAGACTTTGCGCTCACTGAAAGAAACAGCCGACTACAAAGGTACGGTTGCCATTTTTGCCGACAATTATCAAAATAAGCAGAGCGGCTTCAATCTTTATGATGACATCAGAAATAAACTGATCGCAGAGGGAGTTCCTGCTGATGAGATTGTAGTAATGAGGTCGGGAATGACTGTCAAGAAGAAACTTGAAATCTTTGAAAAGGTAAACCGTGGTGAGGTTCGCGTGATTCTCGGTTCAACCTTTACGCTCGGTACAGGCGTGAACATTCAGGAACGACTGCACACGCTGATACATTTGGATGCGCCCAACCGTCCTATGGACTATACCCAGCGCAACGGACGCATTTTGCGACAGGGAAATTTGCATAAGGACATGAACAAGCCTGTACGCATCTTGCGTTTCGGAGTTGAGGACAGTTTGGATGTTACCGCCTACCAACGCTTGAAAACAAAGGGAGCGATTGCCGACAGTATCATGAACGGCAAGCAGATGATGAACAACAGCATGACCAACCGTGTGCTTGAAGAGGAAGAAGATGTGTTTGGCGATACCGTTGCGCAGCTCTCTGGCAGTGAATATGCCATGCTGAAAAACAATGCGGAAAAGAATGTGCGCAAGTATGCAAGCCGCAAAAAGCAATGGGAAACAGACCAAACCTATATCCATAATGCCAAGCCAAGACTGAAAGCCTTTATCAAGGATGCGGAAAAGCGCATTGAGGACAACGGCAGGTACTTGGAGGCAGTACGCTCGTCATTCCCCGATGGACAATTCAAGGAGATTGTAATCGGCAAACATCGCTTTACTTCTGTTGATACAATGGATGATTTTTTCAAGGAATACAACAAGAGTGTCCTTGCCGAAATGAAGCAGATGAAAGACGGTGAGATTTCAGGAGAACAAAAACGGGAACTGATTATACAGATAGGCGATTTTTCATTTGTGGTCACAACAAAACTGGCAAGGAAAACCATGAGTGACGGTGCAACACTTTTCAATGATGTTGAGCGTAGAATGACCTACTCTTGTCTTGAACTCGGCATTGAAGATGTGCCGGTACGCCAAAACCTGCTTCGCAATGCCGTTGAGGATATTACAGACAATGTGATTACAGGAAAGGATTTTGCCGAGATATTGAGTGCCGGAGAGCGAAGCAAAAAACATAATGAAGCCGAATTGAAAGAACTCCTGTCAAGAGAGGGCAAGCCATTCGAGTATGAAGAAGAATTGGCACAGGCGAAAGCACAGTTAGAGGAATATGCCGAACTGATGAAAAAAGAGTTGGAGGAAAAGGAAGCCAAGTATGCTGAAATGGATGCCACTGTAGAAACGGCAAATAATATTTCTACCTCAGAAGAAGATGATGAATTAAAACGCGAAGGTGATGGTGCATATACCGATGATGAAGTCAGTTATGAGAATGATCCGATAGCAAAACAGCTCAGCCAGTCAAGGAGAACGGCAAAGCAGCGGAGGGAATTTGCACGGCGTGAACGCCAAAGAATGGCAGAACGTGTGGAAAGCCTTGCAGAGAAACTGCATCTTGACAATGTGGAGGTTGTTACTGATGCTTCCGTCTTGGATGGAAAGAAGCAGCGTGCAAAAGGCTTCTACTCGAAGAGTACAGGGAAGATAACCATTGTCATTCCCAACCATACAAGTACGTTTGATGTTGAGCAGACACTGCTGCATGAGGCTGTGGCGCACTATGGTTTGCGCCAGTTGTTCGGAGAACATTTTGATACATTCCTTGATAATGTATTCAACAATGCCGATGAGAACATACGCAGACGCATTGTAGATATGGCTGCAAAAAACGGTTGGGATTTCCATAAGGCTACTGAAGAATATCTGGCTTCGCTTGCAGAAGATACCGAATTTGAGAACATCAACGCAAGTTGGTGGCAACAGATAAAGGATTTCTTCCTGAATATGCTTCATAAGATAGGCTTTGAGGATTTCAGAGGGGTTACTTTATCGGATAACGAACTTCGCTACATCTTGTGGCGCAGTTACGAGAACCTTGCGGAACCGGGCAGATACAGAAACATATTGGGAGAAGCCGCTGATGTGGCAAAGCAGTATGAACTGAAAGTCGGAAATTATGCGGTTTCCGACCCACATCATCTGACTGTTGCAGAAAGTGATGATGCACTATACCGTACCGGTGACCCGGAAATACATGAAAGGGAGTTGGCTCGTGACCGTTATGAAAGGCGTGTAAAAAGCGGTATGTTCCAATCACGGGAAGCATTACAGGACAGTATGCTCGGCTTGAAAGAAGCCATGACTGCAATCCTTGGCAAGGAAACAAACATTGAGGATGTGGACGGATTTGAAAACGCATACTTGGGAGAAAACCGTCTGTCAAGTGTGAACAAAGCCGAAGCCGATGCATTTGCCCACACCCTGTTCAAGCCCATGCTTGATGAGGTTGCCAAACTTGCCAGGACTGAGGCAGAGCGTGAGGAATTGACTGATTACATGATGGCGAAACACGGACTTGAACGCAATACATATATGCGTAATGAAGCAATCAATAACGGAGCAACCGATGCAGACCAAACCGACTATGCCGGACTTACAGCCCTTACAGGTATGGATAATATTACTGATGCCGAAACGGAAGCACAGATAATGGTTAACGATTACGAACAGGCACACGACACTACCGACCTTTGGAAAAAAGTCAATGCCGCGAGCAAAGCAATACTTTCAAAGTCATACGAATGTGGTATGATGAGCAAAGCGACCTTTGACAAGATTTCAGATATGTATGATTTTTACATTCCACTACGTGGTTTTGACGAAAAGACCAGTTCTGAAGCATACGCATATCTGACGCACAAGCAAAGTGCATTCAATGCTCCTATCAAGAAAGCGGAAGGACGCAGGTCGAAAGCGGATGACCCGTTTGCCAACCTGCAATCAATGGCAGAAGGTGCTATCATGCAGGGCAACCGGAACAAATTGGTAAAACAGCGTTTCCTTAATTTCGCCCTCAACCATTCGAGCGACCTTGTCAGTGTGAGCGACATTTGGGTAGAATACGATACGGTGGCCGACGAATGGAAGCCAGTGTTTCCTGACAACATAGACAGTACAGATACTCCCGAAGTGGTAGAACGGAAGATGCTGGACTTTGAAACTAAAATGGAGTCATTGGCGCAACAATATCCTGACCGGTACAAGCACGGCAAGGATACCGTGAATATTCCTTACCGTATTGTGGAAAGCCGGGATATGAGGCAGCACCAAATTGTAGTGAAACGTGGCGGCAGGGACTATGTGATTACCATTAACGGCAATCCTCGCGCAGCACAGGCACTGAACGGACAGACAAATCCCGACAATGATATGTCGGGGGCAATCGGAGCTATTCTCCGTGCAGGAGAAAATATCAACCGACAGTTGAGTGCGTTCTATACCACACGTAACCCAGACTTCATTGTATCGAACTTCATGCGAGATATGCTATACACCAATACCATGACTTGGATAAGGGAAAGCCCGAACTACGCACTGCGTTTTCATCGTAATTATATGTATGCCAACCCTGTAAGAATAAAGCAACTCTTGGCTAAGCACCGCAAAGGGACACTTGACATGAGTAACAAGACGGAAGCGATGTTTCATCAGTTCATGATGAACGGAGGAGAAACAGGCTATGCCAATATCCGGGACATTGAACAACATAAGAACGACATACGCAGGGAACTGAAAAAATCGAACGGCAAGATTCCTGTAAAAAAAGCATGGGACTTGTTGGGCGAACGTTTCGATGAGTACAACCGAGCCGTTGAGAACTGCGCCCGTTTTGCCGCTTTCATGACATCACGCGAAATGGGCAGGAGCATTGACAGAGCCATCTATGATGCAAAGGAGATAAGCGTAAACTTCAACAAGAAAGGCAGCGGAGCAAAATTCTATGACAGTACAGGGCAGACAAAGGCTGGTAATGCCAGTGCATTGGTATCGGGACTTGGTCGTAGCGGCTATGTGTTTTGGAATGCAGCCATTCAAGGTACGGCAAACTTTGGACGACAGATGAAACGCCATCCTGCCAAAGCTTTTACAGGTATTGCGGCGATGTTCCTTCTTGGTGCCATTGTTGCCTACTTGGGTGGCGATGATGATGACGATGATGACAAGAACGCATACTATAATCTTCCCGAATATGTAAGGCGCAGCAATATTCTTTTCAGGGCAGGAAACAGTTGGGTATCAATTCCTCTTCCGGTAGAATACAGGGCTGTTTACGGCATGGGCGAACTGATGATTTCCGTTCTTAACGGAAAGGAACATCTTACAGGCGAAGAAATTGCCGAAGCCATAACAGGACAGGCTACACAGATATTACCTATTGATTTCTTGGAGGGCGGCGGAGGATTGAATGCCTTTGTACCGAGTGCCTACAAACCCTTGTGGGAAGCCTACGTTGCAGAAAAGAGTTGGACGGGTATGCCACTTTATAAAGACACACCTTACAACAAAGATATGCCCGAATGGACAAAGGCGTATAAGAGCGCAAATAAATACATTGTCGGATTGGCCAATGCCATGAATGAAGCTACGGGTGGAGACCCATATACAAAAGGAACGATTGACTTTAATCCGGCAAAGATTGAATATATGCTGAACGGTTATTTCGGTGGCGTGTTCGGAACAATCGACAAATTGAGCAAGACCGCAGAAACCATTACAGACAACCGAGAGTACGACCCTCGCAGCTTCTTGTTGGTAAACAGACTGGTCAAAGCCGGGGACGAACGCACCGAGTACAGGGCTGTGAACAATGAGTATTTCCGATTGAAAGAGGAGCATGACCGATTGAAATCCCGATTAAAGCACTATGAGGAAGATACCGACAACGACATATTTGACTATGCGGAAAAGATTGATTTCCTTTACAATTCACCCGAATACGAGCGGTATGAAATTTTTGAGGATTATCGTAGGGATATTGACGACCTCTATAATGAACTGAATGACACAGTTGATGATGAGGAACGTAAGAATATTGAGGCTGAATTGAATGAACTCAAAAAGGAAATGATAGAAGAAATGAACAAAACCCGTAAATAGTTAAACATAGGATGATTGCCCGGAGCAGTATATTTGTTCCGCGCAATCATTAAAATGATAAAAATATGCATATAAATAAAAGCGAAAGAAAATTGCTGCCAATGAGCCGTATAGCTCCGGGAAGAAATGATGCCGCCGAGATAGATACTGTTGTTTCTGTAAAACGTTATGGTGACCGCAGGGCATTTGACATTCTTATGGAAGCACAATACTATTGGAGCCAGATGGACGACTTTCGGAAAGACCGGAAGCGAAACAAACGCTATACCTATGGTTTCCAATGGGACGATATGATTTGTGTGGACGGAAAATCCATGAGCGAGGAAGAATACATTAAAAGTCAAGGCAACGTGCCTTTGAAAAACAACCTTATCCGTAGGCTTGTGCGAAGCGTGCTTGGCGTGTATCGAAGCCAAAGTAAAGAACCGACCTGTACCGCACGTGATCGGGATGAACAGAAACTTGGTGAAACGATGAGTACGATACTTCAATGCAACATGCAGCTTAACCGAATGAACGATGTATATGCCCGAACTATGGAAGAGTTCCTGATAAGCGGTTTTATCGTTCACCGTAAATCGTACGGTTGGCGTAATGGAAAAGAGGATTGTTGGACGGACTATGTGCAACCCAATAATTTCTTTATCGACAACAACATGAGAGATTTCAGAGGTTGGGATGTTTCCGTGCTTGGAGAAGTTCACGACATTTCTTTCGGACAGTTGTGTGAACAGTTCGCATCAAGTCCGCAGGAATACAGACAATTGCGTGACATTTACAAGTGGGCGGCAAGGAAAGATTACATAGCCACATACGCGGAGCGTTTCGGGTATAGCCGCTTGGAAAACTACGATTTTCTATTCACAAGCGAACCAGGACGATGCCGTGTGATAGAGATATGGCGCAAGGAGCAAAAACCGAGATACCGTTGCCATGACTACCAAAACGGCGATATTTTCAAAATAGACGAAGAAGATTACGCACAAGTGGTGCTTACTGAAAATGAAGAACGTATGCGTATGGCCAAGGAAGCCGGTATGCCGGAAGATGAGGTTCCGTTGATAAAAGCTACTTGGTTTGTGGACGATTATTGGTATTTCTATTACCTTTCTCCTTTTGGCGACATATTGAGGGAGGGGGAAACGCCTTACGAGCATGGAAGCCATCCATATGTTTTCAAGGCATATCCGTTCATTGATGGTGAAATCCATTCATTCGTTGCTGATGTAATCGACCAACAGCGATATACCAACCGATTGATAACCCTCTATGACTGGATAATGCGGGCGAGTGCCAAAGGCGTGCTGATGATGCCCGAAGATTGCTTGCCTGATGGTGTGAGCATTGACGATATTGCAGAGAGCTGGACAGAATTTAACGGTGTCATCGTATACAAGCCGAGCAAAAGCGGAAAAGTGCCGGAACAGGTGGCCAATAATTCCACAAATATAGGCATTGCGGAACTGCTTAATATGCAACTCAAATTTTTTGAAGATATATCGGGAGTTACGGGCGCATTACAAGGAAAGCCCGGGTATTCCGGTGAAAGTGCATCGCACTATAACCAACAGACAGAAAACGCCACGAAGTCATTGCTCGACCTGCTTGAATGCTTCAGTTGTTTTGTAGTGGACGGAGCATATAAGGATGTGAAGAATATGCAGCAGTTTTATGATAGCAAACGTGTTTTCAATATTGCAGGTAAGAGTGGTGCACAAATCGAATATGACCCGAAGAAAATACGTGATGTAGAATTTGATTTAAGCATTACCGAAAGCACTTCAACACCGGCATACAGGCATCTTGCTAACGATATGCTTATGCAGTTGTACCAGTCTCAGGCAATCAGTGTAGAGCAGCTGCTTGAGCATGGAGATTTCCCGTTTGCAGATGAATTGTTGCAAAGTATCAAATCACAGAAGGAACAGTTGGAGCAGGGCAAAGTGCCCGACGGTCTTTCTCCCGAACTGATGGCGCAAGCGCAGCAAGGAGCGAATATGCAGGCCGTGAACAAACTGAACAATGCAATGAGGTAATAATTTTAATTTAACGACATCATGGAACAGAAAACTATTTGTATAGACTTTGACGGTGTCATACATGACTACAGCAAAGGTTGGCAGGGTGAAGATGTATTCGGGCAGATAATACCGAACGCAGATACAGGTACAGCCACCCTAAAGAAAAACGGGTGGACTATCATCATATTTACGACACGCAAGAAAACTGAAAAATTAGAAAAGTGGTTGGAAGAAAACAATATTTCATACGACCATATAAACGAGAACCCGAATCAACCTGAACATGCAAGCGGAAAAATCATAGCCGATGTGTACCTTGATGACCGGGGTATCTGTTTCAGAGGACGGTGGGATTCATGGCTTATGAGAGATATTATAGAGTTTGAGCCTTGGCAGGAACAACAAAAGAGAGAAATAGAGCAACTTGCGACATATGGCCAAACCGAAGATGATATTTGGTCAAGAGGCAACGAGAAAAGAATCAAACAAGCCCATGTTTAGCGGATAAAGTATGAGGGTGTATCAACTGAAGATATTTGGCACACCCTCATGTCTAATTATTATTATTCTTTGGACAGTTGGAATTTCTCTATCCAGACATCTTCCTCTCCATTGTCGAAATCAACAACACAGGCTTCATTCGGAATATCCAATTCCTTGACCGTACCAATGACACCATTATCGTTGCATATTACCCGGTCCCCAACTTTGAACTTATTGATATTGTCAAGTGCGAGCGGGTCGTTGGTCAGTGTGGCTATACCGTCAATGTTTCCGTACTTTCCCATTCTCTTTGGTATTTGAAAATGAATCAAGCCATGAGAAATACTGTTTTCGTTTCAATGCAATAACAGCAGAAGGAAGCATAGCTGAACCGTTTCCATAAGTCGTGCAGTAGAAGCATTCGCGTTCAAGGTCGCCCACAAACGTATTATGATTGATGTAGCCTTTCTGTTTCAACTTACGGAAATTCTTTCTATCCATAATGATAAGTTGACCTTTTTTCCCACCGGCAGGCATAACGTAGTAACGTTCTCCAGTTTCTTTGTGTTTTTCGTCTGCCTGTCTGACTGCTTCACGTAAACGAAGCGAAGCTCTGATTTTTCTGAAAATGTTCATTGTTCCTTGTTTTTATAGTTAAACTTATATTGTAGCTGCTGAAACAGCTTTTTTCTTTTTGATAACAAATCGTCCGATACGAAGCACAATCTTTGGAATTTCCATTTCAAAGAAACATATATGCAAGCCTATGGCTCTTGTCATTAGCAAGTCATCATGTTTACCGGTAATCGCTCCGAAAGCTCCGTTCGGTTTTTTCTCGTAACACAAATATTCGTCCAGGCAACGTTCGTCACGTTCTGTGTATAAATTCTCACGAATAACCTTGACTAAGGTTGATATAATCATTGGTTTGGTTGAGACATTGGTATGGAAGCCGTATTTGGTAGGCAATCCCTCGCGTACGGCTTCTTCGGACTGACCACGTGCATAGAGATTAGGGTAAATCTCTTTGATTTGATTAAGGATGAACTGTGACTGGTCGCCATCTACCTGCCGCTCCTTGTCATGCGTTTCCAAGGTGTTGCTTTCTATCACCAAGAGTGAATTGTCATAAAAAGCCGCTATTTGTGCCGCTTTCCACGCAAGCTGGTCGATGTCGCAATGTCCGTACCATTGTGCCACTACGACAGGCTTGCCACCATCAATCATAAACAGACGGTCAAGCACAAGAACAACAGAGAAGTCTGCTTTATTGGAACGTCCACCCACATCGACAATCGTGAGGTAACGATTTGTAACAACTTCCTTTTCATCTGTTTCCGGCAACTCCCAAATATGCAACAATCCCTGTTTGTCTTTCACAAAACGCAAGTTCTGCAAAGCGTTCTTGCCCTCATCCGCATCGGCACAGACTTCACCGACATATTTAGGTTTCTTGCAGGTCTTACGCATTGCATCGACCTTGTATTTGTCGAACACACGTGCTCCCGAATGTACGAAGGCTTCCACATCATCAGACGGAAATTCGGCAGCCATCTGCCCATGGTCATTGTACTTCCTGCGTTCGGCTATGTACCAATGGATAGCTTCGAGCGTAGCACCTTTTTCCCACAGCGACCAAAGATACTTACCGCATTCCTCACGTTCGGAATCTGTATTTTCATTGTCCCGATTCTGATAAAGCCATTCTGCAAAATCCCATTTTTCTTTGTCCGAATCAAAAGCGAGTGTATATTGCTCGATGTCGAACCATGAAACGAACATTGCCTCGAACTGGGATTTCCCTTCTTTTGCGGCAGTATATTCGCGATGAAAGAAGTTCCCGGTGCCATTTGCTGTGCTTTCATAAACAATCATGGTGTAGGGCTTGAGGAGAATACCCGAACAGGCGGAGCGCACAATGTCTTCCGGTTTCTTTCCCTCCGTAGCCTTCCATATTCCCACTTCGGAGAGATGTACAAGATTGTAATCACCGCCACGACACGAATCCGGGCGTTCAGCCGTACCAATCTTGATTTTGCAGTTACGCTGCGGAATACGCGATATACTTCCCGATTTTCCCACTCCTACAATCTTCGGCTCGTTCTCATTGTAGGCTTCATCAATTTTATAGAGCATTTCGACAGGATAACTTTTAATCATCCGGTCGAACATATCCTTGATTTCATCGGAGCCTGCGCCCTGATGTGCAATGATAAGTGAGTTTAAGCCGGTTTTGTGAAGCAACTGCAACCATGCCATATAAAGCTGTGAAGTGGTGGAACCACCCCATTGCCGTGCTTTAAGCAGGATGATGCGTATCGGTTTCCCTGCAATACGCAATTTCTCAAGCCGATCCACAAAACGCCGTTGAGGTCTTGTCAGACGAAACAGGACATCCTCACCGCCGCCTTTGGCCTTGATATAGACAAATGTTGCCGCCCAAAACGGAAAATCCTCGCGGCTGCGTATTCGTACAAACTGCTCTATGACCTTCAAGCGATCATCCTGATTGTCTTCCACGCCCATGTAGTCCGTGAGAAATTTGGAAATAGAACCGGCTTCGATGAGTTGGCGTACAAGCGGCACTTTCATGATACGTTCCGGTAACCACTGGGTATGTATAGGAAAGTCACTGATGGTACACTTTACACGTTTACCGACAGAACCTTCTCCGGTAATTGGATTGAACTTTGCATATACAATCGCATTGCGGCGTTCATTCTCTGTCAATATGTCCTTGATGGCCTTATCTTTCATGGTGCATGATTTTAACAGGCTTGTTTAGCAGAGCCATGATGAGTCCCAATACATAACACCAAAGATGCAATACGGCATTTATGCCCGGAAACAGGAAGCCTGCCACAAGGTAAAACAGCATCCATAACTGATAATACCGTTTACGTAATACCTCAAACGATATTGAACCAAACAGGGCGAAAACCAATCCGGACAATCCTACCGTTGGCGAATCCATTGTCGTGAAATATCCAAGGGTATCAACTGGAACTGTAACAGCAATCATATAGGCTGACAGCAATCTTCCTATCCCAATATCGTAAATGAAAATAATCGATAATAAACACCATGAATTGAGCAAGGCATGAAACATATTCGTATGGAAAAACGGATACAGCAAGCGTTCTGGCATATTACTTCCAGCGTAAATGCCGACAGTTTGCCAATCCCATTCTCTTGAAAATGACAAACACACAATCATGGCAGAAATCAGGAGAGCCGTAATCTTCTCAACTTTTCTTGCATCCATCGTTTTTTAGCCTTGCATATCATCATCTTGGCACTACCCGGCGTGAGGTAGAATTTCGGTGCGGGTTGAGCAATCACTTTAGCACACAGCTCAGAAATGGTAAGTTCCGGGTATTCTGATTTGAGAGCGACAACCCTTGTATGAATTTCCTCATACATTTCTTTCTTCAACGGCCGCATACCGCTTAAATCGTTCTCACCCCTCATCATGACGGAAACGACCAATGCTGCACGAATATCGCTGACCCAAAACCTCCGGGACGGCATGTTTACAATTACTTTATACACTTCAGGCATACGGATATAATCACACGATGAAATGTATTCATCGTATGCTCTCATCAAGTCGTTCATACGCTCCATAGAGTATTCCATAACTGCTCCTTTATGCTTCATTTTTCTTCCCGTTATAGTACCAAAGTTACCAATAGGAGCGTAAAAAGATAAACATGACATTCTGCTTTCCCTGCCTATTTTTGTCTTGTAGAATCTGACTATAAATTAAATTTTTGAATTATGCCTAATAATACGGAAGTTAAGAGCAATCGCGAGCGATACACAGAGCGATTGAAAGCAAAGTATCCGGACAGAGAATTTGCCGATGATGAAGCGTTATTCGGTCAAATCAATGACGATTACGATGGTTACGACAAGGAATTGTCCGGTTACAAGGAACGTGAAAAAGCGCTGTCCGACCTGTTTGCAAGCAACCCGCAAAGTGCCGCTTTCCTTACTGACTGGAGAAAAGGCGAAGACCCTATCATCGGTATGGTGCGCAAATTCGGGGATGATTTCAAGGCCGCACTTGAAGACCCCGAAAAGCAGGAGGCACTTGCAACCGCCAACAAGGAATTTGCGGAACGAATCGCCCAAGAGAAAGAGTACGAGGGAGAGTATCAGAAGAACCTCGACGAAACCCTGACCACCCTTGAAACCATGCAACAGGAAGAAGGATTGCCGGATGAGGACATCGACAGCGCAATGGATTTCCTTGTAGGCATTGTACGTGACGGAATCATGGGTAAGTTTACACGTGAAAGTATAGAAATGGCCATAAAAGCAATCAGGCACGACAGCGATGTGGAAGCTGCCGGACACGAGGGTGAAGTAAAGGGGCGCAACAGCAAGATTGAAGAAAAACTACGCAAAGCAGGCAAAAATGACGGTACAGCCGACCTTGCCGGTAAAAACGGTGGTGGCAGTGGCGGTTCACGACAGATGCCTGACCTCGGTGCAATCGGGCGTTATGATGGTACACAGAACATTTGGGAGCGTGGCGGTGAAAAACGCAAGGCGATAAACAGATAAATATAAACCAATTACATTTTTAACTTTTAAAATTTCGAGCAATGAAGAAAACAATGAGTTTCTTTTGTCGCATTACGCTGATGATATTGGCGTTTGTGACGGGTGCATCAAGCGGTGTCATGATGGCAGAAGCATCGAACCTGCCTGATGCGGGTAAAACAACAGCCGGTGCGGACGGTACGGGTGGAACAGACGGTATTTCCACTGAAACAGGAGGGCGTGAAACCGGTGACCCAAATTTCTATTTGAGTGATGTGGACAAACGCATCGTGAAAATCCGTCCGATGGCTACTCCAATTGACCAAATCAGCCGTTATGCAAAATCAAGCTCCACCAATTCATTTGAAGTGAAGTATTACAGCGTGGGTACACGTGAAATCAAATGCAGTACCAACAAAAAGCTGGAAGCTATGCTCAGCGGTGCGAGCGTGTCGTTGCCGGTAGATGATTTGAATATGTTCACGTTGGATGATACCATTAGGGTAGTCGGTGTCAGTGCCATCACCAAACCGGACGGAACGAAATATACGGAAGATGACAGCAACGTTCCGGACCTCGTGCTTTGTGTGTGCGGAAAGGACAGCTCAACAAATCTTCCTACAGTGTATGCCGTAAATGGCAAAATGGATGATTCAAGCAAACAGCCGATTCTTGTTCCGGAAATTCCACAAGGAACAACGCTTGTACGCATGGGAAAAGCATGTGGGGAATTGGATGTTCAGACAGGACGATTCAATAATATCCCTATGCCTGAAACCCAGTATTGTCAGAACTTCATGATTCAGGTAGAGCAATCAACTTTTGACAAGATTGCCGCCAAAGAAGTGAACTGGAATTTCTCAGACATTGAAGAAGACGGTGTATATGATATGCGCCTCGCAATGGAAAATACTTATCTGTTCGGTGTGAAGCAGGTTATCAAGCACATTGCAAAGGACGGCATGAACACTTGGTTTACAGGTGGTATCTGGTGGATGGCCGGAAAGGACATCGAGGTGGGCGAATGGGATACTGACAAGAAATGCGCCATAATTACCGATGAAAACCTTGTGGATATTACCAAAGACCTTTTTGTTGGTACCGGCATCGGTAACAAGCGTAAGATTTTATTTTGTGGAAGTGATATGCTCTCTGCATTCTCCAAGATAAAGAGCGAAAAATTCCGCTTGAAAGATACCGTGGAGGTATGGAACTTGAAATTCAAATCTTGGGATACTGATTTCGGAGAAGTATTGACCATACATCATGAACTGTTCGATGTAAACGGAATGAGTGATTGCGGCTTTGCAATGGATCCGGAATATCTTTCCAAAAAAACACATGTGTCTTGGGCACGTAACGTACTCGACTTGCAAAAGGCCGGTATCCGCCGTACCGATGCGGTAGTTATCCAAGAGGTGAGCTGCCTGTATCTGCGCTATGCAAAGGCACATGCACGTATGAGACTGGCTAAAGCACCCGCCCAAGATTTAAATGCGGCATAATAAAGAGTTCATAAAGAATTATTAATTACCGGGGATGGGATAAGGTGTCCCGTCCCCTTTTTACTTTTAAGAATATGATTACGAAAACCTACAAGGCGAATACCAATATCAGTATTAATGTGGTACTTCCGAGCAAGAAGAACCTGCATATCGCATTCGTTCCATTGTCAAACGGAAGCAGTGTATTCACTACCGACAACGAGGACATACAGAAGTCTGTTGAGAACCATTACAAGTTTGGCAAACTGTTCAAACTTCATTCTGTGCACGGGCAATCCGAGACAGTAGAAACAGCCGGAAAAGCGTCTAAAAACGGTTCATCTGAAAAACTTCATTCCGAAAGTACGCACAATGGTGAAGACACGCCTGCCAACGAAACCGGCAGACAGGACGAAATGCCGCAAGAAGACGCAGGGGATAACAATACGACATCTCGCAAAGTCAAAGTAAGCGACATTGCAAGTGCAAAAGATTACCTTGCAGACACTTTCGGTATCAGCCGCACTTCCATGCGCTCGACCAAGGCAATCATGGAGCAGGCAGCAGCAAACGGAATTGAGTTTGAAGGTCTGGAATAAAGATAAGGGCTTATGGCTGTATATCAGAAGAACAAAATACAGGAGGATGTACGCACCGCCCTGGACCAAAACATGAACAGCGATACGTTGAAGATTATAGGCGATGTGGACACTCTTGCACTTGACGACATCATTGCATCAAAGATTTTGGAAGCAGTAAAGCGTGTGCACAGCTCTGCACCGTCCTATTTGCTTGACGGCGGACACAACTTCGGTGATGCCATATATTGGAAAGAGCATGAAAGCGGATGGATATTACTGCCGGAAGATTTCATGCGTTTTGTCGTTTTCCAAATGAACGATTGGGAGCGTGCGGTATTTAATCCCATAAACACCGATGACCCTGAATATGAAAAACAGTCTTCCCGATTTAAAGGCATAAGAGGAACGTGTCAACGGCCTGTATGCGCCATATCCATACGACCGGAAGGAAGAGTGATGGAATTTTATTCATGCAAAACGACAGAAGCGAAAGTGAGCCGTGCTGTATATCTGCCTTACCCGAAAATAGACAAATATGGCGCGGTAGAAATCTGTGAGAAATGTTATGATGCTGTGATATATACCATAGCTGCATTAGTATTAACGACATTCGGCGATACGGAAAAAAGTGCCGCATTGAACGAATTGGCTAAATCTGTATTAATATGAGTTACGAATCAAAGCATATAGACGGTGATGTCTCCGTTGGTCGCAATACAGCGATAGGTGGTGACGCGACCGTTCAGGGAAAGACCCACTTGAAAGGAAACGTAATGGTGGACGGCTGGCTTGAGGCAAAAAATATCAAGGGAGTGAGCAAAGGACTGTTCACGACCATCGAAAAACTGAAAGCGGCTTATCCTTTACCACATGACGGATGGTGGGCACTTGTGGGTGTTTCCTTACCAGCTCCCATATATGTGGGCGATGGCGGAGAATGGGTTCCGACCGGACAGAGTGGAGGCAACCCGACCATAGACAGCGGTCAGTATAACGAAGCCGTAGAAAAACTGCAAGAGGATATTACCAAATTGCAGGACGACATTACGGATATAGAAGCCCGCAACAAAGCGCAAGACACCAACCTCACCACGCTTGGTGATAGTGTCAACTCGTTGCAAGACCAAGTAAACACGACCAAGGATACTGCAAACAAGGCAAACAACAAGGCGAATGAAGTTGGAAGCCAACTGAACTCTTTCAAAGAATCAAAAGGTGAAAACGGAGGAATCGCCCCTCTTGACGAACAAGGGAAAGTACCGAGCCGACATTTGCCCGGATACATTGATGACGTGGTAGATTTTTATGGCATTTCCGTAGGCATTACTGTAAAAAATGAATCCATAGACAAAAATTCCAACGATGAGGGTTGTAAAGTTGTATATGATAAGGAACATGGTTGCTTTGTGCTTGCATACGTTCCGACAATCGGAGAATCCGAGACTGCTACTTATTATAACAACTGGTTGGATGCAGATGTTTTCGGTACGGCAAGTACAAACGGGCGAATACCCTCTTCCGGCAAAGTCTTTCTATGTGAAGAAGATGGAAAAAGTTATCGTTGGAGCGGTAAGCAACTGACTTCAATTGGCTCCGACCTTGCTCTCGGACATACAAGCTCTACTGCATTCCCCGGTGATGAAGGTGCGAAGTTACAGGAAGATATGAAGCAGGTCGAAGAAAACAAGAAGGCAATACTTTCACTCAATAAACAAGTCGTATCGCGTAGCGTTGTGAATGTCAATCATCTGTTTGACCTTTCAGATAGGGAGATAACATTTTCCGTAGCACTTGACAGGTGTGCGACTTCTGAATATGCTTCTGCTTTGCAGATTCCGGGTGTTGTCTTGATATTCCTTACAGAAGCCGGATGGGTTTCAAAACAATGGACAAATACCTCTGATTGGAGTAAAGAAAACAACTGGACGGATTTCGGGACTTCCGGTGGTGGAAACGTAGGCAACACCATCAACGTGAACGACCTTTGCGGAGATGGAGAATATACTTTGGGAACAGCCATAAAAGCTGTTGTTGACCTTGAGAAAGAAAGCGGGTTCTCTTATTTGAAAAGCGGTATCGTCCTTACATTCAAGACTGCGGAAAGTGATAAAAATGGCGCACCTGTATGGCTTGCCTATCAGTTCACACGCGATAAGAGTGACATCAGCCCTGATGATCTGAAACCGTGGGTAGCATTCGGCAGTGGCGGAAGCAAGGTGGAAACATCCGACAAACCGGCAGAGGGAGGAAAAGATGCCCTTTCCACAGGCGGGGCATACATAATGCAGGAGAAAGCTATCGGCGGATTTGATGAAGAAAGTGATGAAGACTACATTTACTACAAAGCCACCAATCTGAATGGCGGACAGATAGAGGATATTGTGCTTAAAATACCCAAAAATGGAGGTGGTGGCGGCTCCAGTGAGGATAGTACATTGTCTATCTATTTCGAGGAAGCCGCTCCTATTATGGCATTCGGCTCAGAGATAAAAATCAATGTAGCTTTGCGTAGTGTCAGCTATCCTGATGGTAACGAGGTGCTTGGTGTCATTCGTAACATCACTATTATTGATGCAGGCACCGGACTGACATTATCCAGTGAGGATATGAACACTGTAGGCTCTGCAAGTGCGACCGATTACAAGTTTGAACTTGACTTCACAAGTTATTTCAGCAGTGCCGCCAGCAAAAGCTTCTTTGTACAAGCTACAGATTCGGATGGAAATACCAAGAAAAAAGCCATTACCATTATGGCTGTGGATATTACCGTAGAACAACCCATGGCTTTGAATTACACAAGTGATACTATCCTTGTTGCAGGTGGTCCGGCAAAAAATATCGGACAATTCTATAAATTCCCTAATAACACTTCATCCATTCTTGCAGTAGTGGAGATGTTCTATAATGGAGAATGGAAGAAACTTGGTGAAGCAACGGTAAGCGACAGTTATACCAAAGGCATCTCTGTCAATCCAACAAATGTATTCGGTGGCGGAGAAAGACTTTCGCATGGCGCATATCCTGTACGAATATACGGTACGGAGAAGAAATCCGGAGTAAAGGGAAACACCATCTATTCCGCTATCATGTGTGTGGACGAAAACAGTAATACTCCCATCGTCGCCATCAGGTTCAATGACAAGAACAACGGCACGTTACGTTTATATGACAACCTTACCGTAGAGGTGGCTGCGTATACTCCCGGCAAGACTGAAACGCATGTAGATGTTTTCTACAGCGAGGAGAAAGTTACAGCTGTGGAAGCTATGATTGCCGAAACGGTTACAGTGAACAAGCAGATAAGCGGATATAGTACGGACGGAAGCCAAAGTATTACCGTACATGCCGAAAGTGGCGGTGTATCCACCAATGAAATCAAGGTTACGATAAAAGGGAGTGCCATTGATATAGCGATCAAGGACGGTGCTTTGTTCGGATATGATTTTTCTACACGTAGCAACAGTGAGAGCGATCATACTATCACACATAACGGAGTGACAATGGATGTACGAGGTGCAAACTGGTCAAGCAACGGATTTGTAGACTTTCTTAAGGAGCGTTCTTTGCGTATTGCAGAAAATGTAACAGCTGAAATATTGGATTACCATCCTTTTGGAAACGCATCAGTGGAAACTACGAGCGGATGTGCCATCCAATTTGCCTTTGCCACCAAAAATATCAAGGAAGCTGATTCAAAGCTGATAGAATGCTATGACCCTGATAGCGGAGCCGGTTTCTATGTCTGTGGAAATAAAGCTGCGATATACTGCAAGACCGGACAACCGGCTTTGGTGGAACGCTCATTCCGACAAGGTGAAAAAATTACCATGGCCGTAGTTGTAGAACCATCTACCATTTATGTATCACGTGGGGGAAGCAATTATTCCTGTATCAAACTGTATTTGAATGGTGAAGAGGTCGGCTGTATAGGATATATCAGTAATAGCGGTGCTATCCTTAATTCAAAAACCATAACATTTGACGGAACGGAAGGAGACCTGTATTTGTATTATGTACTTGCCTACAACAGTCATTATGAATGGGCGCAAGCTTTTAGAAACTATTTGTGCAAGTTGACTGATACTTCAGCAATGATACAGGAGTATGAAGCGGAGAATGTGCTTGATACACAGAATCGTCCGACAATAGAAGCCCTTTCCGCAAAAGGCATACCTTATTATGTGGTCGTGTCAGACCAGCAAACCTTTGACACGTTTGACGGTGATATTGATACAAGCAAGAAGTTCAAATGTACGTTGTTCTATTATCATCCGACTATGCCGTGGAGAAGTTTTAAGGCTATCAATGTGCAATGGCGCAGGCAGGGAACCACTTCGGCAAAACGGCCTATCAAGAACGACCGTTTCTATCTTCAAAAGAATGATGGTTGGGAGGTAACTCCTATTTATCCGGATTATGACAGTGAAGATGCTCAAATATCATATAAACTGATGAAAATAGGTTATGTCCGTGTAGGCGAAGATTCTATTCCGGTAAAAATAATAACGGTGAAAGTGGATTATTCCGACAGCTCCAATGCCAACGACTGCGGTGTGTGCGGTTTGATGAATGCCACATTTCGTGCACTCGGAAGTAATTACCTGACTCCCGCTCAGCGTTCATTCGATGGAACTTGGGCAAAGAGTGACATATCATTAAAGGGATTGGAAATGAATCACTCGACAGCCAATCATCCCATTGCCGCATTCCGTGCTACACAGGAAAGCTTGACAGACGCATGGTTTCATGCAAAAGGAAACTGGAAAGAGGATAAGGGAGAACAGGTTGCGCTTGGGTTTAAAGATACTCCCGGTTACAATAAAGGCTGCGTGAACTATGGAGATTTTGTGGAATATTTCGGACAAAATGGCGAAAGCCTCGACCAGATAGAAACACGTTTTAAGAATGATATTACCACCGATAAAGAAAAGCTTTATCTTCTTTCCCTATATTGCGGACAGGACTACCGGTTTATGTCATACGAACGGGGAGAGTGGACGCGACAAGCCGGAGAGATGAAGCAGGAAAACGGCAAGTGGAAGATTACAGGCAAGGTCCTTAATCCGGTAAGCGGTTACGAATTGCTCACATATGATGGAATGAACTGGTGGCAAGGGGTTGGCAGCGTTGAAGATATGATGGAACCTACTACCGCAGAGTCCTCGTGGGTAACGAAACTCAAACTCGGACAGGATACTTATCCGATGTGGACAAGGTACTTTGAATGCATGATAGACGATGACCAGCTACAGATAGACTTGGCTATGGGACGGAAAGTCCCTTATGACCTTTATCAAGTCCTGAAATTCTGTGATAGTTGCGATTATGCCAAGGAAGAACTCGCAGGGAAATGGCAGGAAATTTGGAAGACAGAGATGTGGAAATACATCAATCCGTACTCATTGGTTTCCTATTATCTTTTCACCGATTATCTTGCCGCTGTCGACCAACAGGCGAAAAACATGCAACCGATGTTCTTCCTTGAAGACGGCTGCAGCGTCAAGGACGGTGTTTATAGCGGAGCAAACGGTATGGAAGCACGAAGAATGTATCTTAATAAAGTTTATGACTGTGATACCTGTAACGGTAAGGATAATGACGGCGGGCAAACCATTGACCCGGAAGTTGACCCCGGTGACCTGACAAACAGTGCATACGCCGGAAGAGGAAGCGTGCTTTGGAATGATATACGTGGTCAGCAGACTATGGATGTAGACCAAAATGCCAATACAATTACATTGCCTGCAATAGCAGATACGATGCGTTCGCTTCCCGATACACTTGGAATCGGTGCCGGACCGTTTTCTCCCAAGGGGGCTGACTATTATTTTGTAAAACAGATAATGAAAAAATGGCCTAAAGTTGTTTCAAGTTATGACGGAGAACGGAAGTATATCAAATATACAGGATATAACGACCTCTATTTCTATGCATTGCAAGGGCTGGGGCTGACATCTCTTCCCGCTTTTATAGAACAACGCTGGCGCATCCGTGACGGATACTACCGCTGTGGGGATTTCAAGGCGGAAAGCGGTTATATTGGTGGACGTATCGGTGCAAAAGAAGGTGCAGTCATCAGATTTAAAGCGGCCAAGAGTGGGTATTTCGGTATCGGTAACGATAGTGGAAACATTACACAGGGAATCTTTCTGAAGGCAGGGGAAAGCGGTACATTCACAGATTTCCAGCATGGGGAAAACATCATGCTGTACATATATCAGGCAGACCGCATGAGCATGATAGATTTAAGTGAAGTAAGTATTGACCCTCAATTCGGGAATACCCTTTCAAAAATGTCGTTGCTACAGGAACTGTATCTCGGTAGTGAAAATCATAAGGAATGGAAAATGTCGCCCGGAAACACCGGATTTCTTACCAATTTGGATTTAGGAGACATGCCGTTTCTCACTACATTGGATATTCGAAACACGGAAATTATAACCGTCAATTGCTCAAAGTGTCCACGAATGGAGAGTGTGCATGCCGATAATACTTCTTTGTCTGCAATAACGTTTGCTGAAACTTCTCCGATAAGTACGCTTGCCCTTCCCGGTACTATCACTGAACTTGTATTGAACAATCTGCCTAATCTGACTTATCCCGGCGGGCTTTCTCTTGGTGGTGTCAGTAAGGTTACAAAAATATTCGTGAATGAATGTCCGTATATTGATACGATGACTCTGTTGGAACAGGTGGTCAATGCAAGTGAATTGAAAACCGTCCGTATTCCCAACGTAAATGCTACGGCGAGTGTTGAAATGCTTCGTTCCATAAAAAACGGTGGGGCTATAGGATTGGATGCGAATGGTAATGCGTACGATGAAAAAGGACAGTGTAGCGGAATAACCGGACGATGGATATTGGTCGAACTGATAGAGCAGAACGAAATCGAAGAGCTTGTCCGGTATTTTCCCCAACTTGAACTTCATAATTCGCAGTTCTCTATTGTGAAAATCAGCGATACGGTAGACAATGATTCGTGTGAGAAGTATAGCAATCCCGAAAATAAGACGGGGGCGGATTATGGCAACACATATATTCCAAGCGGGCATACCCTTGCCATCAAGAAAGGATGCCATGCCTATAAATGCTCATTCAACACGAAGAAAAACCAGATGGAAGGCGTGCAGTTAAGCGATACGGATTTCAACTACCTGAAAAACGGCAGCAGCTTTGACATAACGGACGCCGCCGGAGAGGGCTTTGATATATTCTGGCATGCTCCGCACCATTGGTACAAGGGAGTGAACGACTACAAGAACCAAGTAAAGTATTTTTTCCCTTCTATAACAGAGACCGAACCGCTCTCAACTGCATTGCATAGCAGAAAATCCCTGTTGTCGGAATTGCTATATATGGAAAATACCGGAGTGTATGCGATTGATGCTGTTGTCGGTGAAGTCATAGGCGAGGATGTCATAACCACCGCATCCAATACGAACAGCTACAAGATGGATGTGAGAGGAATGAAGCAGGTAAGATGGCCCGGTCTGAACCATGCCCGGCTTGGAGGCGTGTTCACTGACGAAAACAACCGTGTGCTCAGTACGTTCATCATGTCTGTAAGCCATACCTATTTTGACTTCAACATCGGTGATTATGTGTTCTGTGACATACCTAACGGTGCAAAATGGTTTTATTTCACTTCTTTCCGTGACATTGGCGACATAGAGTGCCTTGTTGTAGACAGCAGCAGTATTGAAGCCATAGAACCTGAATGGACCGAACACACGGTTGGCGACAACGACAGTCTGGTCGGTGTATATCCTATTACCGTTGACGGTTTGAAGATGCCACGCAGCCTTTCCGGTGATATACGTTCGAAGAAAGGCAACGGGACGTCCGTTACATCTAACGAATGGAAATACGACAGTGAGGGTAATCCTATTGAGATGCCTATCGGCGGTTTGAATTACACGGCAAAGGATTTCCAAAACATCTGCCGCTTACGTGGAGTTGGCTATCAGTTGCAGGATTACGAACAGCATAAAGAGATTAGCAATCTATGGTGGGCTTTGAGCGGAACAACCAACGAACAGTCGGTTGTGGGCAATGGCGGACATGACAGCATTCTGAATAAACTGGATTCCATTGGCATGGCTGACAGCAATAATACCGGCAATACGCTCAACTCCATACTTGGATTGAAGCATTATGTGGGTTGTGATTCAGAATGGATGGACTATATCGCTTTTAATGTGCCGAGCTATGAAGCGTTCTACAAGGCAAAATGCACGGAGAACGACAGTTCATATCCAATAGATTATACAGCGCATATTTATGACCCCGTAAACAAAACCGAACGGACTGTTAAAACAGTTGACGCTTCCAATGGAAATTGTGTCGTGCGCATAGTACATGGTGCCAAGTGCGATGTATTGCCCAGCAGAGTACACAAGGGAGATACAAGTATGTATGTAACACATTATGCAGCAGGATTTTGGATAAGTGGAAGCCGAGGCCGTTGTGTTTTGCGGTCCGGCTACAGCTCGAATGCGAGCAGCGGTCTCGCTTATGCGAACGCGATCTACGCTTCATCGAGCTCGAACGCGAGCTACGGGGCGCGTCTGGCCTTCCGCGGAAAATTCGTTATAATTGAATAGAGCGGACCTCGCGATTTCGAAAAAAGCGTTGGAGGGAGAGCCGTAGGCTGCTCCCTCTTTCTTTTTCTCGCGTAAGCGAGTCGATTTTTGAAACTAATTTTTATGTGGTTGTATTTTTGTCTGTAAAACGTTCCATATATAGAACATTTTCACTATATTTGCATTGTGAATGATATAAGATATGGAATTGAAAACGAGATTCAAAGTAATAATGTCGAGTGAAGCCGATGCATTTCTTGACACTCTGCGCCAAGATGTTAAGGATAAAATTATCTATAATGTAGATAAGGTAGCCAATGGTTATATGGACAAAGATTTATTCAAGAAATTAGATGATACTGACATTTGGGAGTTTCGCACCCTGTATAAAGGTATTCAATATCGTCTGTTGGCTTTTTGGGACACCGACGCGGAAACGTTGGTCATTGCCACGCATGGATTTGTGAAGAAAACACAAAAGACCCCACGCAAAGAGATAAACAAGGCGGAAGCCGTCAGAATATTATATTTCAACTCAAAAAAATAAGTATATGGAAGCAATTAAATTTTATA
Organism: Bacteroides sp. NGMCC 1.200775; assembly: GCF_040798045.1. NCBI lineage: Bacteria > Pseudomonadati > Bacteroidota > Bacteroidia > Bacteroidales > Bacteroidaceae > Bacteroides > Bacteroides sp. NGMCC 1.200775. The sequence goes on from NZ_JASCQK010000001.1 coordinate 79,203, forward strand.
CCCTTGATGAAGTTAAGGATAAACATATAGGTGAGGTCGGTACACCGCACAGGGATAAGTATGAAGCTGAATTGCAATCATTTTTGATTGGGGAAGCCATAAAAAAAGCCCGTAAATCCCAAAACATGACCCAAGAGGAATTGGCACAAAAAATCGGTGTACAGCGTTCACAAGTATCCAAGATAGAAAGCGGACGTAATCTGACCCTTTCCACCATTGCGCGAGTGTTTAAGGCCATGGGTATGAAGGCGTCTTTGAGTATTTCCGGTTTAGGAAGCATAACTCTTTAAAAAAATAAAAGGCGGACAATCCCTCGCGCCGTTGTGTTTTGCGGTCCGGCAACAACTCGAATGCGAACAGCGGTCTCGCTTATGCGAACGCGAACAACGCTTCATCGAACTCGAACACGAACTACGGGGCGCGTCTGAAATTCTGTTGGTTAAATTAATCGGAGACCCTGCACAGGTACGAGATTACCACCGCCATTCTCCGAGGGATTCGAGCCTCGGCAACAGCATGATAATATATATTTATTAATGGAAAGCCGGAACATATCTTTAACCACATGTGGGGAGAGGTTGGACCACTCCCCACGAGACCGGAAGGCGGTCAGCGATATATACGATTTATTCCAACCGGCCGTAGCTGCAACTGCGGTCTGTTATCCGTTATATAATCTCATACCGGAGATTATATCCGATGAGAATTTGGAAAGGTCATTCAAGCGTGTCATGGCAAATCTGAGAAGTGCAGATACCCGAAGCGGAAATCGGCAAAGAGAGATAGCTGTAATAGATGGCATTGAATGTTCACCAAGAATGGCCCGTTATGTAAAAAACAAGCATAAGATACTTGATGCGCTGAAAGAACAGATAGGTAACGGCACATTCCGTATAAAGAACCTCAAGTCGTTTACTGTGGATGACGGACCGAAAGTAAGAATTGTGCAAGCCCCGTCAGTCATAGAGCGTATTGGAAGCAATGCGATTATGGAGCCGTTGGAAAAGCATCTTTCACCCCTATTGATAGAAACAACGGCTGCATCCATACAAGGACGCGGACCGCATGGTCTGTTCCATCAGGTGCAGGATACATTGGCAGAGAACCCCAATATACACTATTATTATCAAAGCGATTATAAAGGATATTATGACAGTATTGACCATGATATATTAATCTCCACAATCAGGCGATATGTCGGAGACCCTGTCTTATTGCCTATTCTTGAAAATTTTGTCAAAGCACTATATCCCAACGGGAAGCATGGCATAAGCAAAGGACTGCGTTCCTCACAATTCTTTGGAAACCTTTACCATAATGATATTGATCACCGGATGATTGATGAATATGGTGCAAAACATTACTTCCGTTTTTGTGATGACATCTTTATTCTCGGTGAGAGTAAACGTGATTTGTGGAAATTGCGGGACAAACTACACTATGAAGCAGCTCAAATAGGGCTGACAATAAAACCAAGCGAAAAAGTGGCTCCCATATCCTCCGGTATGGATGCCCTTGGCTTTGTCAACTACGGCGACTATACATTGCTACGAAAACGGACAAAAGTAAATGCAGCCCGAAAACTTTCCAAGATTAAATCACGGAAACGGAGACAGCAAATAATCGGTTCATTCAAGGGTATGGCCTGCCATGCAGATTGCAAACATTTATTTTATATACTTACCAAGAACAACATGAAGAAATTTTCCGAAATGGGTGTTACGTACACTCCAGCAGATGGAAAAAAACGCTTTCCCGGCAAGGTTATGCGTTTGAGCGACATCGTAAATATTCCAATTGAGATACATGATTTTGAAACAGGAATAGACACCAAAGAGGGGGAAGACCGTTATCTGGTATCGTTCCGCAATCCCAGGACTCAAGAATGGGGAAAGTTCTTTACTGCATCGGTTGAGATGAAAGGTATTCTTGACCAAATCAGCGATATTGAGGACGGCTTTCCATTTGAAACAGTTCTCAAATGTGAAATGTTTGACGGAGGCAAACGAAAATACAATTTTACCTGACGGGAAAAAGATAACATACTAATCCGCTCGGTATCCGCTACTTTTGTCGTAAATCAAAATTCATGCAATGGAAAAGATTTACGGCACAAAGAAGCGGCAGGATTGTCTTGTACGTACAGGACGCTCCAAGTGGATACTGTTTTATGGCTTCGGGAAAGATGATGAGAATAGTGAGAATGGCTGGGAGTACCGGCATACATTCGACCATAAACCCACACTTTCCGAAGTCAAGGAACTTGTTGTGTCCGCTATAAACACGGCTACGGAGGAAAAGATTATAAACGGCTTTGTCTGGAACGGGAAAGCAGTATATCTTTCACCCGAAAACCAATTAAACTTTTCCGCTATAGAACGTAGTGAAAAGATTCCTTATCCGCTTATTCTAAAAATCAATGAACAGGAAGATGGTACGCCCATCTATCATACTTTCGAGAATGCAGATGATTTTATTGCGTTCTCCCAAGCAGCGTGCGCCTATGTGATAAAGACTGTTCAGGAAGGGTGGAAAGAAAAGGATGAAGTGGATTGGACGGTATTTAATTTAAAAAGTAATAACGATGAAAAAGTTGATTGAATGGCTCGGAATGAGTAACAGGTGGAAACACCTCATAGGAGGACTGATTATCGGCATTTTTGCATTTGGTTGGTTTACCGCAATGTATGCCGGAGTTTTGACAGCAGGTGCTTTGGAATATAAAGACAAGGTGCATGGCGGTAGATGGGATTGGATTGACTTTGGTCTTACAGTAGCCGGAGCAATGATAGGACAACTAATAGAAGGAACTTTAATATGGAACAACTAAGCACGATTATCCAAGTTGTCGGTTCGCTCATCACATTAGTTATATTGCCCTTGTTATTGCTTAGAAGCAAAAAGAAAAAGGCAGATGCCGAGGCTGAAAAAACCGAAGCAGATAACATCACAGCTTATGCTGCTGAATGGAAAGAATTGTACGAGAAGAAGGAAAAGCGAGTTGTCGAACTGGACGCCAAAATTGACCACCTTTACGCCGAGATAACCAAGTATCGTGACGCTATCCGCGAGCTAAGCGAAAAGAACAGCGAGCTTGCCGTTCAGAATCAAGCACTGGAATTCCGGAAATGCAATAAACATGGTTGTGCAGACCGCGTCCCACCAAGTGAATATTAACCAAATAAATAAGTATGAAGATATTGATTGATAACGGGCATGGTGAAAACACTCCCGGAAAACGTAGTCCTGACGGTTCGTTGCGTGAATATGCTTATGCACGTGAAATTGCAGATAGAATAGCACATGAACTTTCCGCAAGAGGTTATGATACCGAACGCATTGTTCGGGAAACAGTAGATGTTCCACTATCAGAACGTGCAAGGCGTGTAAACGAAGTTTGCGGACGATATGGAACGGCCAATGTAGTTCTTGTTTCTATCCACTGCAATGCTGCCGGAAACGGTGCAGAATGGATGAACGCAAGAGGATGGAGCGCTTATACATCGAAAGGCAAGACAAAGGCTGATAAACTGGCAACTTTCTTGTATGAAGAAGCTGAAAAAAACTTTATCAGTCAAAGAATACGCAAAGATAATTCTGACGACGATCCTGACTGGGAAGAAAACTTCTATATTTTGAGTAAGACAAAATGCCCGGCTGTACTTACGGAAAACTTTTTTCAGGATAACAAGGATGATGTCCTGTACCTTTGTTCCGAAGAAGGCAAACAAGCTATTGTTAAAACCCATGTAGAGGCAATAACCAGATATATTCAGAAGTATGGTAAAATGGTTTAAAGATATTGTAGCAATATTGTTTGTGGTATTATTTTTCACATCACTGTTTTTTAATGTGCGTTTTTGCATATCGAATAAAAAGTTACCTATAAATGATACCACAAGAATAACTGTTTTCGATACCATACCCTATTACAAGCCTGTACCCAAGGATAGTACCGTTATTAAATACATCACGCAGATTCTTCCTACTGCAAAACCGGATAGTACGAAACAGACTCCGGACGTAGCAGATACGACTAAACCTCCAAATAAAGACAAAGACAGTGTTGAGGTTGAAATCCCCATTACGCAGAAGATGTATGAAACAGACACATATCGGGCTTATGTAAGTGGCTTTCATCCACAACTTGACAGCCTGATACTTTTTGCCGGGCGTGATATAATGACCGTAACAGGTAATTATCCCAAACCCAAGAAGAAAAAGTTCAGTATCAGTCTACAGGTAGGATATGGAATAACACTGAGAGAAACGCCGCAATTTTCTCCATGTCTTAGTGTAGGTTTATCGTATAATTTGTTTGATTTCTGATTATGATAGATATTATATTAACGGTCAATAAGGAAAAAGTATATGAAGAGGTAGCAAAGACCACATCGTACACCGGTGCGAAAATGGATGATGAGCTTGCCTACGATCGTATATTTACGACGGATGAGGATAAAAGCATGCTTGAACGTTTTTGGTGCGAGAGTAAGAATACCATATGCAACAGTTTAAAGAAAATGCTTCTTGACGAAACGGAAGCTGACAGTGAATACAGGCTTTCGTTGGGGCTGTCGAATTCATTCGATGAAGCTCTAAAAGAAAGTATGCAGCGTAGCTTGTTTTCATTCTTCGTGATGAATGTCACTGCAAAGTGGTACACGTTTACCAATAAGGAAGAAGCTGCCGGATATGCAACGGAAGCTGCTACCTATATGGAGGATATAATGCGTAAGGCATTTTTCAAAAGAAAGCCCATGCGCCCGACATACGAATAATCATTAATTCAAAATATTATGGCAGAAAATAAGAAAACATTAACCGTGACACAACAGGTCAAAGAACTTGTCTATGATATTCAGAACAAAGCGTATTTGACGGGACAGGCACGAGAAGCGGCCGGCAAGAGCTATCAAGTCGCATCCAATATGCAAGCAAGTGATGACGATGAAAACAGCTATCAGATACGTCGTTCGTTGGCCAATGCCTTTTCCTCTTTAAAAAGTCTGCTTGGAGAGTATCTCAATGAGGATAATACAACAAGCGATAACCTGATGGATGAAGAGATAGATAATAACGGTAAACTTTCATTGGAGTTTTTGCTTCCGTCTAACTATAACAACGCTTCGGCGGACGCACTGGGAAATGGCATACATTCATATCTTGTAGATATGGCACTTGGAGAGTGGTTTGCCATAACCAGTCCGGAAGATGCCAATGCGTATATACAACACTCCGGGGTGAGTCTTGAAAACGTGAAGCGTGCACTCTACAAACGCAGCCGTCCGGAAAGACCGACTTATGATTAATTGATGTTCAAGCCTATGGTATATTGTCAAAACAGCCAGTCTAAAACAAAAGCGGTAACACTTGTATTTAAAAGGGAAGAACTGCTTTACGATGCGGAGAATTATTCTTTTGTAGAGGGCGACATTATGCAAGCGGAAGATGAACACGCCAGACATCAAGTATTCGACATCGGTCAGGACGGTAATGTGGACAGAGTTACGAGAATACTTAACCTCGTGCATTCTGAATGCGTGGAAATGTTGTTTCCTTATACGAAAGAAGAAATTTCCGATAAGCAGGAACCCCTTGATAATGTTATGACCGTGCCGGAAGAATACCTCATAACCCTTGTTTTGCCTGTGAATTTTTCATTGTCTACCGTGAAATTGCTAAAACATCTGATACACGAATATATGGTCTGCAAGGTCCTTGCCGACTGGATGAGCATAACAAATCCAGGCAGCCAAGCCAACTGGGAAGATAAAGCCCGAAATATCCGAATCAAGATACAGACTTCCCTTGTTTCACGAAAAGGCAAGATAAGACGAAAACTAAAACCGTTTTAAGAATAGACAAGAGCCGGGGTGCATCACGCATACCGGCTCTTTCTCCTTATAAACAATCTGATAACCTTAAAAATAACTGACCTATATGTTTCATTTATCGTAGTCTGTTGAGCATACGGGGATTGAACTGGACACTAAATCCTAACAGGCTTTCGGATTTGTCAAGTGTACAAATGAGTGCAATTCTAAATGCTTTGTACGGTGTTCCTCTGAAACCACGCATATATTTGTCTGTACTGCTCCATACAGTATGCCAATTAAACAAATCATTCGAACCGTACAGTACTTGTACTACATGTCCCGACTTAAAATATCCACGTTGAATGATGGTATCTATCGTCTTGAACACATCTGGCTCATCCATTTTGAAAGGGCGGGTAACCACTAATGCCGTTATGTTTTCAGCAGATGATGTAGAAAAATCCACAAGTCTGTTTCCGTCAGCCATTGCTAATGCTTCCGGATACGAATTGACATTGTTCACTATGTCTGACAGCATCATTCCCCAAAGCTTTGACTTCAACGAAAACACATAAGCATAGCGTACAGCCGGGTTATACACAATGATATGCTGATTGGTATAATCATATATCATCCGGCAAGCGGCAAGAAAATCAAAAAACGGAATCATAGCAATATCGTCAAGAGCCGTTCGTTCATTTTCGCTTGCTTTTCCATTATAAACTGATAGAAGTTTATCCGATCTTGGCAAATCAGAAATAGAAAACAAATCTTCCGCATTTAAACTTTCTGATATGCACTGCACAGTAGAACCACTTATCAGCATAATACCTCTATTGGTGGCAAACAGCACTGCATTATCAATTTGTGTGATACTGTTCGTATTTATACAAACCTCCCGTGTTACAGGTTGCCGTGCTGAGTATGATCCCGTATTTGATACTTCTAAGGCCCATACACCTTCTGATGTAAAAGCATAAAGTGGAAACTGACCGAACTGTCCCTCTGATAAAGCTTTTACAGCCGAAGATATACCAAGAATAGTGCCAGTACCTATTGTATTGATACCGAGAACCGGAAAGTGAAATGGATTATTGATTTCCGATGTGTATATTTTGTTCGGTAAATCAATTATTCGCTGTTCACGGGGACTTGCTGTAGGATAATCACTAAGTCCTGTCGGAGGATTTTCCCAACCGGCAAAATAAAAAGCTCCGTTAAGGAATTTGTGCTGTTCAAGTGGCACTTCATAATATTGTGGTAATCCATAATGCGTCACAATAACTGCTTTGTATGCGTTTATATTAGGGTAGAACAAAAACAGCAATGGCGGATCCAATATTGACGCTTGATAAGATTCTCCATTGACCACTATGTCCCGACCATCCTGCTTGATATAGAAGTATACAGAAACAGGCATTGTTCCATCAAAATAAGTAGGGGACATTCCATCAAAATTAGCAACATATCCGTTGGTATATGTAATCATCGCTCCTGTGTTATACAAGTTATATAATTCTTTTTGAATGTTTGCGATGTTAAGTCTTGAATTATAAACAAACGAATAATGTGGAAGCAATTTATCATGACTGTCATAATCATCTGTCATAACTTCTCGTGTTACCAATGACTGTAGATAATCTTCTTCGATTACCAGTTTTGTACGTGTAGTGGAAAGTTGTTCAATACGGAGACTTTCAAGCAGGTAGAATTGCGATGTTGAACGAATATCCTCTTTTACATCATCAATACTTCTACGAGGAATCATCAAACGTCCACTTGGATAAGTCAGTCCGTTGGGGTCAAATGTAAAGGCATATAGTTTATTGAATGTATGATGTTGATAACGAATTGGAAATTTGGAGGTAGAAGCTGCTTGATTTATATGTTTGCATACACAATAAGAATTATAGTTTTCCGATTGTGCAAATCTTGTACATTTTCCGTTTTGGTCATAAGTATAAATAGGTTTTGAAACAAACACATCAACAGATCGAACTATATCTTTCCAATTTTTAAGCATATCAAGGCGAGACTGAAGAACAACGGCACAATCAAGGTCGTGTATCATTCCACATATTCGAAGTTGTGCATCTGTATACTTTCCCTTTCCCGTCAGGTGTGTCCAAAAAACTTGCGGTGCAAGGTCTGATGAAGCAATCATCAGAATCGGAGCCGAGTGCATTGTCAATGTTCCATCGTATAGCCGATAGGCGTATCTTACAAAGAAAGGAAAAATGAATTTGCCCTTATTTGTAGACCTTTCAGCAATAAATTTATTGATATGGGCAAGTACTTGGTCTGTAATTCGCGTTTTATTGTTATCAGAGAATTCATTCCAAATGCTGCCTTCACTAATAGCATCAAATGATATTGAAAACTCATCTGTCCGAACCATTTCACCCTGCAACCCAAATGAAAGTGGGCATTCAGGTATTTTTGTACCAAGATATAAATATCCGTCATTATTTCCTTTCCATAGAAAATAATGCATACCGTCAGTTGACAAGATGAGAAGCGTATTGCCAATAGCTGTTACCTGATATACCTCGTTAAATGAACGAAGAAAAACAGGCTGATGTGCGTCAGAACCATTCCACCAACTGATAGAATTGTTGTTAAAGATGATATAGTGCTTGAAGTTAGCCGATTTATGAATATACATAACCGAATCACCACCTTTGAATTGTAATACTTCGGATGGCGGCAATATGGGTTTAAGTGCACCGTTTTCGGGAATAACACCTATCGATGTTGCCAAGTCCCCATCGGCGCACTCATAGTCCGATGGGTTGGCAGAATACCCGTTGTATTTTATTTCTTTAATCATATCTTTCTTACAAAAGGAGTTTGGTAATGATTGGTAGCAATGTGCCATGATATTGGCTTTCCTTAGGCTCTCCAACGCATAATCTCGCCTTGTCTGTTACACCCGACACATCAAGTATGGCGGAGCACAGCCTTTTAGATGAGGCTCTGAAATGTTTCCCTTGCCTATTGGATGGAAACACACATGCTTCATGCCGACCGCCGGTTGGTGAGCGGTATCTGACATAAAGATATAATTCTCCGTTCTCACTCATAATATCCAGGACATCACCTCGCGAGAGATGAAGTTGCTTGGCTATATGAGATGTAATGTCTATTCTTCCCGAAGAATAGAATACTATATCAGCCTTTCTTGTATTTCCTAATATACTTTCCATTGGGCTTTTCAATTTGATAATAGATGAGACCTTTGCTTGTATGATGTATAGACACAGACAGTTTGACTATACTATCACCGGGTAACCCATGCTCATAAAGCATAAGACCGACCGACGGGCACAGACTTTCAAAGCCTATGCACTTATACTTGTCATTATATTGAATATCGCATAGTTGAGTCGGTTGTCCGATATTTGGATTGACGGTGAAGCCGAAAGAATCTTGTCCGGCAATTCTGAAAACAAACACTTGGGCTGCATCGCCCTTTTTCGCCTTACCTTTGATATGGAGAAACAAGCGTTTGGATAGCGTGATTGAATTGTCGTTACCATCGGCAATCACATAGTAGTTACGTGACTGCCACCATGTTTTTAGTTTTTTGATAATCATAATACGAAAATAGAATGATTCACAGATTATTATGGTTTAACTTTTTACAGACGAATCGAAATATATCCGGCGTGAACGGAAAGAAACTGTTTCGACAAACCGGAATGACAGAGTTGTTTCGATTTCCAGTCGATGCCGGTTGGCGGCTTCTTTTGTTGCAAAAATGTAAGAACAGATTTCTTGCTTTGTTGTTCCTTTTGTTGCTACAATGTTGGCATAATATTTGCGTCCGAAAAGGAATGCCATGATTTCTTTTAATACAGTTGAGTTCATATTGTATGATTTAATCAGTGAATAAATTTGTCTGTCGGGGTTCTTTGGAAACGGAAGAAATTCCGGTAATACTATTTACACGTTCAATTTCTCCGTCAATTTCCGTTTCAAGTGCCTTGCATTTCCGCAAGTTTTGTTGGGTGCGACACTTGAAATAGTCTTTCTGTGCTTTGCGCATCAGGACTACCTTGGTAAAGAATGTTTTTGCATCCATATGATAAATACATTAAAATTCTTTATGGGTTGCTAATTGATAATCTTTCTTTTCTTCTTCTGATAGTTCGTTGTAGCAGCTTTCGCAAACAACAGGGTAACCGTGTTTTTCTTCAAAGTACACACCACAAAGTTGGCAACACCAACCGTCTATAATATCTTCTGCAATGCTCATGATTATTTCATTAATTCAAATTCATACGCCCAAACATAGGGATTGCTTTCCCAAGTGCCTTTACCGGAGACTTTATCTATGAGGGCGGCAAAGGCTTCACGTGGAGTATCAAATCCATTGTCTTTGTTTCCCTCAAATTCATAAAATATAGATGGCGGAAACTCATCATCACCCGAATCTTCATATATCCCTTCTTTCAAGCAATCTTCATCGCTAATGTCCTGTAAGCGTTCAACCTTACGATCTGTAAATTCAATATGGCGGGGCATTAGGTCGGCTTTCACAAACATTTTATTAGTCCAACCGGGATGTAATTTCAGTTCAGGCAATATAGAATCCAAGTATTCTAAGTAAGCTGCATTTTTCCCTTTTCTATGAAATCGGTCAACATCCATATAACTTTGCGCAATGGCAACAACTTCTCCAAGTTCATATTTCGGCAATATCTCGCCCATATCAAACTCCCTTTCATCTGCATCGTACATACAAGGAAAGCCAACTATCTCTTTATCAGAAGGACTTCTGTGTATATTGAATCCTGCGACCCATTCTCCTTTAAAAGTTCTAGGGCATTTGATTATTCTTCTCGTCATAGTCTTCCGACATTCCAATACGGCTTGGGTTAAGCCAAATTTATCCGAGAACATTATTTTCTTCATGATTATATAAGTTTTAATGCTTCTTGTATTCCAACTTCCAATGCTTCTTCATAGGTGGTGTCCCACTGACCGCCATCGTTAGGACCTTTAAATATTCCATCGGTTATATGAGTGCCATTATCAGCTTTGCATATATCATAGCCATAGCCGCAAGCGTTTCTAATGATGGAAATATGTAGGTCCTTGGTTTCACGTATCCATTTTTGGGCGATGGATTGTGGCGGTTGGGTACATACTTTTATCGGTAACTCACTATTTGTTCTACTGGTCGTATATTGTCTGCTATCTTCAACATTAATAGCAAGCGAATATGGCTCATTAAACCCTTTCTCTTTCAGAATCTTTGCTGTCTCTAATGTTACAAATTCTTCGGTCATGACTATTCATTTTTAAGTTCTTTCAATACCTTTTTCGCTATCTCATAGTGAGATAACTGCCAATCAGAACAAATATCATCCGCTTCATCATCGTAATGATTGGCGTATACGTATGAGTCCAATTCTTCCCTAAACTGTTCTCCGCATAATCCATTGTCATCACAATCATCGTACATTCTCAATTCATGGGCAACTTCCTTACATTCTTGATGTGTGATAAAGTCATACACGACTCCGTCATATACATTTGTCTGGCGAACATATTTTTGTCCCGGCTGTATCTTATAGCCACAAAACTCACATATATGCTCTTTCTTGGCTGTTGGATAAGTTTCTTTTAGTATTGTTGGCATGGTTATTCCTCCTTTTCTTTAAAGTGTTCGATTAGCTCTTCTACGGTAGCCTTGTGATAATGATTATCTCGTGCACAATCATCGTCATTGGATTTACAAAAAATCCATTCTCCTATTTCAGCATAAACTGTTGCTTCTCCATTGTCCGATCTATCCCAATGATTTACATCGCAAATAAACCACTGATTTTCATTTGTATCATCTCTCAATGCAGCAATAGCCAAGAAAAGTTCTTCGTTGGTTCCGCAATCAACACTATCGGTTTCGTCAGGATGTGGAATGTTACTGAAAAACTCAACACTATATAGACCGTATTCGGGTTCAGTGAAAATACATAAGTCTTCGTTAAGTTCCGCCCCAAACAATCTATATCCCAACTCCTCTAATTTCTTTCTAAGTTTATAGGTGCTCTTGCGTATAAAGCACGGTGTTGTAAATCCCATAGTTATTCCTCCTTTCCAACTTTAACATATCCGTTTTCAATGCACCAACACAGCATCTCGTAGGCTGATTCCAGAAGTGTAGGCTTACTAAAGAATGCAAGTTGAGTAATATCACCATCATCGTAAAATACGCTGACGCCGTTTTCATGGTAATATATGTATAATTCAAACTCATAATCTTCTGTTTCTATACGTTTCGGCAGCTTGTCAAGAATGTCCTGCAAGGTGTAAGCAGGGTATACATGATCTTCACTAAATAGGCTTTCACGCCAAACCGATAATTCCCAATCTGAAATAGGTATTTTACCAAGCATTTGTTTGTACCACAAGAGCATACTTGTATTTCTTAATTCAAGTCCAATCTCCTGTAAATGTTTCATTTGTTCAACTGATAATACTTGTTTTGATTTCATCGTTATTTCTCCTTCTTTACCAATTCAACTTCTGTCGGCTCTTCATCTTCCCATTTTACTTCGGGAAATAAAGAAGAATCTATCTTGTAGAAATCATGGGGATTGTCACTACATAATTGCCAACTTTCCGAATACTTCACGGGTTGCTTTTTATAAAGATACAAATCACCATCTTTGTCTCTTGCTATATACATATTCAATCTCCTTTCTCTTTAATCCGTTCTAGTACATCCCTGTTGACTTCGAGTATTTCATCGAAAGAGGGGATGGGCATCCAAGCTACAACATTATAGGTCTGCAATCCATACAAGAAGGAATTAGTATCTTTTGCGTAGTCTTTTTCTGTCCTATGAGATATATATACTTGTTTCCCATTATAAACTATTACTTTTTGGTTTAAAGAAGGCAGTTTATCTTCAACGCTTATCCACGGGGATTGCTTTGCCTGCCATTCTGCACCAGCTATGAAGTCTTCACTGCAATTACCCTTGCGTAGAACATAATTGTCCGCATCCACTTCTTTGAGAACGTTTCTCCGAAAATATGTTTTACCTATGGAATAATCTTTTGCCGCCTTTTCAATATCTTCTCGTTTCATTCTTCAACTCCTTTCGGTTTGTTAATCGGTTTCCAATGAGTGATAGTAACTTCAAATTCGGATTCATCAAAGTCGTCAAGATAATCTTCAGTCCATCCATATTCACCCCAAACAGATGTAAGATAACCAACTTCTACAATGCCTGTGGTTATTTCCTTGCACTCAGTCCTTAGCAAGCATGGGGTATTTCGTTCCGGCGCATCTTCCGTATTCTCTTTACACTCGTGCCATTCCTCGAACTCATTCCAACGCCTTGCTATCTCTTTGCAAAGGATGTTTGAACTTTCCACATCGCCCAAGTGGATTTCGGCTATTTGGTAATTCATGCCGTCCTTTATACAAAGTTCTGCGTCCAATTCATCAGGACCGAACACACGTTTTCCTCTTGCCGGGATGCAAACCATTTTCAATGTATCAGTATCTAATTCGCCTTTGGCGTATGTCCAATTCAGTTTTATTTTTGTCATAACCCAAAAATATTTTTGTAAAACTCAAAATTTCTGTTTTCTACCTTTGCATCTTCCGGATAATAAGTAGCGCGATGATACCATTCTTGATAGCATTTCGGGCAAAACCATTGATTTAACACAGCTATGTAATAGCCTGTAGATGCAGTTTCGTTGCAGTAGTCACAAATTCCCATTGCACCATATTGCCCTAATTCCTCTACAAGTTCTTTCCGACTTATTTGAATTACCTTGAATCCTTTTTTATTGTCTTTTATATTTGCCATACCATTCCTTTTTTATTCACAAAGCCCATAGTAGCTCATACAACTTGTTGCCACATCATCATCGAACAGAGAACCACCTGCACGTTTACTTTGTACATAACGAACAACATCGCTGATTAGAGGATATTCACCCTTATAATACTTAGATGAAATTTTATCAGGACCGAAAAAACTGCTGTTGAACTGTTGTTCGAGACCTGCAATGTAGCTTATTCTTTCTGGCTCTTGTACGCTGATATTGTAAATGTCTTGTTGTGAAGCCATCACGCAAGGAAAGCAACCAACACGTTTGTAGCCCATTCGGTAGAGCGGATTAGGCTGTATTCCATTTTCAAGTATATAGTCAATCACTTGTTGTGCCGACCAATCGAATACAGGACGCAATAGGTCATCAGCATATTTCTTTCGAAATGCCAATACATCTTTACGACGATAGGTGTGGTACTTGTCCTTACCATTCTTGTCCTTACCGTATGGCTGCACATAATACTTGAAGTACGTACATTGCTTGGACATTTCAGCACGCTTGGCACTCTCGGCAGCACGTATTCCTTGTATAATCAGAACATCATCGTTTACTTCATCGAGTATGTAGTCAATCATCGGAATGGTTTTCAATTCAGATGTGCAGAATCTCCGTTGCGAGGATGGCCAGCGTGATTTCTTTTTTGTCAAATCTACCATGCCGTTAAACTTCTTTGACTTGACGGTAATGAGATTTAAGCCCAGTTGTTCCTGTACTTCTTCGATATATTTATAGGTCAATGGGTGTTCCCAACCTGTATCACAAAATACTGTAATAAAATCTTTTGTTAGGTTATTACGCACCCAAAGAAGTGATGCAAGACTATCTTTGCCACCACTGAATGAAACTATTACTTTCATCCTTTACCTCCTTTCTTCAATTCTGCAATAAGAGCATCAGCACCGCTAATGCTCCACTGGGCTAACGTTTCGCTACTTGCATCCACACACTGATTATGTGAATTGGCTGAAAATCCTTTCATTATCTCTTTCGCAATCTCGTATCTGCGTTGTTCCCAGTCTATGGCTTTTTCAAATTCAAGTGCTGTTCCGGGCATTCTTCGACCGTCTTTCGTTATGAATGAACCGCATAAAACCTGCATAGTACCTGACGGTTCAACATCTATGACCTCGCCGGTAGCCTTTACTTTAGCTTTAAGTTTTTCAGCAGCTCTCATTTGTCTCGTGTGTTCTGCTACACAAGTTTTACACCTGTTAGGATATGATTTGCTGAACTCTGAAATATGCTTTGTTTGCCCGCACTCTGTGCATTTTTTATAAATTGAATTGTCCATGGTTATTATTGATTATAAGTTTCTTGAATAGCTTGGAATATCTCATACATTACTTGTGGGACAATCGCATTGCCATATGCCTTTATCGATTCCTGCCGCCACTTTGAAAAGGCAATACCGTCCAATCTGGTGGAAATCCCATCATCTCGGCTACAAACAGGGGATTGAGTTGGGAAGTTTTTCCACCGTTCTGCGAATGATGCTCTCCTAACATTACCGGCAGGTTGCACAGAGCATCCGTCCTCATTTTCCCATTTTTTCTTTTCAATGCTTGTGGGGAAACGGAGGGTTGATAGTCCCTCGCTGCTGGAGTAGGGAGCATCCCATTCACCGCCATTGCTGTCAAAGCTGTGCCCATTTGACTGTTCGGATTGTATTTCTTGCTGTACTTGTCCGCTTCCCGGGCATTGGGAGTAGGAAGCAACCGAACCATTCTCGCAAGTCCTACGCTTCCGTTCTGTCCGTTCTGATTGATTCTCCTCGGAGTCCCGTTTCTGGTCGTAACAAATTGGTCGTTCTTTCCAATTATCGCTCCGGTTGTTGCATCGCTCGCCATCGGAGTGGGAAGAAGCCCGAACGCAGCCCCTGACGAAAGGTTGTTGAGTTTCGTACCCGTTCTGTCTTTCGTTCTCGCAGCAGCTTTCATGGGGTGTTCCACCACTTCCACGGCACGTGGTGTCGGAAGCAGTCCTACCGGATAGAATGTTGTCTTCCCATTTTCGTTGCATACCTTTAACCCCTGCGTCTGCACGGTGGGCAATAAAGAAGACACGGTCTCTTCTGTGCGGCGCTCCGACGGCACACAAGCCGGAATAACAACCGGTTGGACGAAATATCCTTCACGTTCAAGGTCGTTACACACTGTTTCGACGACGTATTCCTGCCGATGCAATATTCTTTTTCGGTCAACCTCTCCGAACAGAGATTCTTCACGTCCCAACGCAGTTTCACTGCCGGGTTGTACCATTGAGAGGATTCCAGCAACGTTTTCACCAACAACCCAATCGGGCTGAATCTCCCGTATCGCTCGTAGCATTTCCGGCCAGAGGTAGCGGTCATCTTCCGCTCCCTTTCGCTGTCCGGCGCAAGAAAAAGGCTGGCAGGGAAAACCTCCGGTGAGGACATTGATTTTTCCACGCCACTCTGTAAAATTTGTTTTCGTGATGTCTTCATAACTTTTGCTGTTTGGGAACCAATAATCAAGTATTTTTCTCCCGAACGGGTTTATTTCACAATGGAACATATTTTTCCAGCCCATTTCCTCGGCAGCTATTTCCGGACCACCGATGCCGCTGAACAAACTACCATGGGTAAACTTATTCTTTTCCATGATTACGGATTTTTTGTTTTTGCTACTTTAGTTGGTTCATAGTACTTGCATTTGTCTGTTCCCGGATTGTATGCTGGCCATACCCATTGCAAACGTGTATCGGGTGGATCGGGCAAATAGCGTTTACAACTCTTGCGGATTGAGCAGGTAACGCCCGAACAATAACTATAATCTGTATTCATCGTCATAATGTTTTTAATTAGTTTACTGTTTTCTGAATGACTGCTCATTGCCGAAATTGATGATTAGCATCATTTCACGGAAACGGTCTGCAATTCGTTCGTCGTAATATTCTGCAATTTCTTTTGCCGTAAGATTGGATGAGACCAGCGTACAGAACTGCTCTTCATAGCGAAAAGACAGCATATCCATGGCGGCGGTTACGTAATCGCCATAATGAATGCTTTCTTTCGGTTCGGAGCCGAGTTCGTCGATTGCGAGTATTTCGATTTGGCGCAGCCTTTTGTAGCGTGCCACATCGGAGGTGTTGTCGCGTGTGGGATTGTTATACGCTTTAGCCAGCAAGACGAGTTCTTTAGCCGATACCATCATGTAGCCGCGTATCGGATATGCATCCGCATTGCTGTTATACCCCTCATCAGAGCGCAAGTAGTTTATAAGGTTTTGCAATGCACGCAGAATGGTGGTTTTCCCATTTCCGGCATCGCCGCAAAGGAACAATCCGAAAGTGGAGGCTTCCGATGTAATCCAATTGGAAATGTCCCAAAGGTGCTTTTTGTATTGTTCGGTGGCATTAAATTCCCTATGCCTATGAGCAACTTCCACCCGGCACGCTTCATATAGCATAGCGTAAACTTGCTTGGCGGTATATGGCAATCTAAAACGAGTTACCATATGTTTTCTCTTCATCAGATTTGAGAAGATTACCTCTGCGTTGATTTCTGCTTTCGGGTCTAACTTTATCATCTTTTCTTTTATTTTTATCATTTACAATTCTCAACCATGCGTTGAAGTGCTGTTTGGCATCCTGTAAGGAAGAATGCCGGTCTTTCCCGTCTGCCAGGCATTGCACCCGGAAGTCGTCAAGACTGCTGCGCAAAGAGGAAATATTCGTTGCATGAAGCACTTGTAATTGGTCAAGCCAACACTCGTCTTTTTTCAGTTCGGCAATTTCTTCATCGATAGTCATGGAGTAAGGCTCGTATTGCAGTTCGTTTTGCACTGTTGTACTACCTTGTATCGTTTGTGGATTGTCATTCTTTCGTGGCAGTTTTTCAGTTTGTTTGGGCTTTCTTTTCTCGATTAGGTTATAATCCCCAATATAGCAAACACGACGGCACTGTACGCATATACGACTATACCTTTCCTGAATACCTTTAGAAGTCAATACTTTTTCAGCGTCAAACAATTCTTTTGAAAACAACCCCAGTGTCAGGCAGGTTTTGATTACTTCTGATATATATGCCTCCTCAAATCCCGTAAGCTCCGAGCAAATGAAAGGCAACTCTTTATCCCACTTCATATAATACCCACTCTTGTAGATATTGCAGAGCAGCAGAGCATATACCGTTATAGCTTTTCCACCTTGATACTTGATTAGTTTTCTTATTTTAAGGTCGTTAAATATATCTATATCCAGAGGGAAATAGTCAAGACCTTTTTTAAAAGTTCGTGCCATATCTGACTTTTTTAAAATTCATTTCTCAAATAATCATCCACTTCACGAATGAAATCATCTAGCGAAAAGCACAGAACATATTTGTATTCTCCGTTTTCACATATTATCTTTTGCCATTCTTTTTGTGATGGAGATTGATAGCCGCCTTTCTTTTTCATTTCAATGAGCAGCGCACCATAATCACGATTGCTTTTCAACAGAATCAAATCGGATACACCGGCTGTTACGCCCTCAGCTTTCAATTTGCCACCTGTAACAGTATCACGTCTTCCTCCGTTCGGCACAGCAAACAACCGGCCTTTTAACTTCGGATACTTCAAATTGAACCACTTTACGCAAGAGCATTGTATGCGATGTTCCTCATCGTCATATTTTTGCTTCTTTTTTCGTTTCCTTTCCATTTGAAGCATTTCCTCAAGTGTCATTGTCGCTTTGCTTTTCGGGTGTAACAATGGTGTCTTTTCCGGTCTTGTCTACTACAACTTTTTTCCCACCAACGGTTATCGTTGTCCTGCAACCTTCGGGGAGAGATTGTATGAAATTTCGTACAACAGGCGAATTGGCATTTTCACTGATGGTATCCGTAATGGACTCATCTGCGGCATATGGATAGACGTCCATAATGGCAGTTTCCGCTACCGATGCAATTTGGTAGTCGGCCATTGTGCCTTTCATACCCTCATCCAGTTTATTTACTGCATCACGCAAGTCGGCTGCTTGTACCAGTACGTTGGTAGCCGTCTTTTTTTCTGCTCCACTTTTTTCATCTGAGGTAATGAAATACAGCTTGCACTTGAACCAGCGGTCGGCACTGTCTTCCTCACAGGGAAAGAGCTCGCTATAGTTGGCACGTTTAATGTCGGAAACTGTAAACTCACCGGAAATAAAGGGTGTCATTTCTTCAATGATGCGTGCTTCCGCTTCCGTGAAGCTGAGCGCGTCAACCAGATAGGGTTCTGTTACTTTCTTGTTCATTCCGTTATCCATTGTCTTTTCATAACGGATTTTACATTCAAACCACGTGTGCATCATGAGTTCATTTTTTCTTTGAGTTGTTTACTGACTACAAGTTTTACTGTTCGTCTTGCCGGAATGATTACCGTTGTTCTCTTGTAGATATTACGGGCTTTCCTTTCTTTTGTGATATAAGTCTTGATAGTGCCAAAACCACGTATATAGACACTTTCACCTTTACAAAGTGCTTTCTCAATAGCATCAAAAGCACAATCTACGGCTTGAATAGCCTGTGAGCGACTAATAGTCGTATTGTTGATAACATGTTCAACGATCTCAATTTTTCTCATTGTTTTTATTTTTATTAAAATGATAGATCACTATTGTTTGGTCTACAATTCTCAGTTTTGTATTGAGTATTTTCAACTGATTTTTTCATTATGATTCTTGATTTAAATCCGCAGATAGAAGTAGGACGATGGCTGCAATGGCAAAACTCATTCCTAAAATGGCATACGTATATGCTTTAGAGGATTTGGATTCTAAAGCAAAATGAAAGTTAACAGCAAAAATGATGATATTCAAAACAATAAATATTATATCAAAATAGATTCTCATATTACTTCTTTATTTACTGGTTACTATTATTTTTCCTCATAATCACAAATGCTAATAGGGATTCTTGTTAAATGTTAACGAAAGCCCATTTGTAGCGGCTGTTATTTCTATCTCTGGATATAATCTTTCTATTCCATGGATAAACTCCGTAGCATTGCTGTTATTGTCGGACAGATGCAGGAGTAGAATGTTGCATACTTGAGACAGGTCATTGGCTTGCAATGTGAGGAGACAGTTATCATAGGACATGTGCGACTTAATGGTGCGTTCGTAGCGTTTCTTGTCAATGCGCCCGGCAGTGAAATTTGCATCAAGAATTTCCTTGCTATAATTGCACTCCAACATTACATTGTTAAGACCGGGAAATTTGTATTTTAGGAAATAGGTGTCTGTGGCAAACAGCACTGTTCCGCACTCTTCATGACGGATGAGGTATCCGTAAGGTTCCGCAGCATCATGTTGTACAGGGAACGGTATCACTCTAAATCCATTTATCACAACTTGTTCGAATGGCAACAGCCCTTTTGCCCAATAGCTGGAAGAGAAACCAAGCGCATGTTTTGTGCCTTGACTCATATAGCAAGGTATGCAGGCGTTTATAAAATCGCCCACACATTTGGCATGGTCGCCATGCTCATGGCTGACGATACAACCAACAATGCTGTTTAGATTGAAGTCAAGAACTTTTTTTACTTTGTTGAACTTAACTCCGGCTTCCACTGCAAGTACCTCACCAGTCTTTTCAGACTGGAAGAGGTAACAGTTGCCTGATGATGAAGAACCTAACACATGAAGTTTCATTTCAAATAGGATTAATAGCCCGGTCCATCATCCTCGGTTGAGGCTTGGTTTTCGGTACTTGTTTCACCTTGGGGCTCTTTAATTTCTCCTGTTTCAGGGTCAACACCTGCCGGAACTTCGTTGGAAACCGGAGCTACTGCATCATCAAAACTGATAGTGCCTTTGTTGGCTTGCGTGGAAATTTCTTTCGCAACCTGTTCTGTAACATCGACATAATCGGCGTCCTCTACATTTTCTTCAACGGTACGCATACCCATTGACAGTTCCGGTGAGTATGTAGAGCACCAGAACGAGGCGGCACGGTAACGTAACATCTGTTCGGGCATAGTACGCCACTTGCTGCCGTTTTTGCTATACCAACCCTCATCAATCGCCATTTGTATGGT
This sequence comes from Bacteroides sp. NGMCC 1.200775, assembly GCF_040798045.1. Lineage (NCBI taxonomy): Bacteria > Pseudomonadati > Bacteroidota > Bacteroidia > Bacteroidales > Bacteroidaceae > Bacteroides > Bacteroides sp. NGMCC 1.200775. The sequence goes on from NZ_JASCQK010000001.1 coordinate 99,903, forward strand.
AACGGCTGTACCACGTAAGGCAAGTGGTGATTTTGATGTAACCGGTTTTCCGTTCTCATCATGCGTAACACCTTTAGGAGTAGTCCATGCCACACACTTGACATTTGCCACACCGTTATTGCAAACTCCATTTGATGTCAATTCAAACTTCAGTGGTTCAAAGCGTCCACAAGTATTGATAGTGGCAATTAGGAACTTGGACGACCAAGATGGGCGACCATATACAATGTACAAGTTCTGCATTACCATAAGAGGGGATGCGCCAATGCGTGTGGCCACATCGAATGCGATTACGCAGTTGGCTACTGCTTCGGCTTCAGAGACCGTTTTTTTAGGTCCTTCTCCGGTCTTACCGCCAACAACACCGCCAATGCGGTAACTTTCGGGTACAAGACTGGAATTGGCAAACATGGTGGAGAAACGGTTGAGCGTTTCAATGGTTGTCGGGTCAAAGAAGTTGATGCCAACAGGAACGTTACTTTGATGTGTAACCGGTGTGATTTGTCTTTCGTTCATAATTCTAATAATTAAAGATTTAACTATTTATTTTACTGTTAGTTGACTGTCTGTTGTAACCTGCAAGAATATCATTTGTGCGTTGGAAGCAATGAATGTATTCACGCTTTCGGCACGGTCAATGAACATTGGAGCATAGACTTCGTAATGCCTTGCCAATGTGTTGGTGATGTCAATACCTGCGTTCACTTGCTTTGCTGTATTGCACGTACCATAGGACACACCATCAATTATAGGGATACATACTTCGTATTCGTTTCCGTCAAGAGTGGTATCGAAAAGTTTCCAGTGTACCATGCCAAACAGCGAGTTCAAACGGCTCTCACAATCATCAATGCGAGCTTTGGCAAACTTAGCAGCTATATATTCACGTTTCTCTATGTCGGCTATCTTCTGTGCGAGTTCACGACCTTCCTTTTCAAGACGCTCTATTTCTTTATCATAGTTGGCGATAATGGTACGGTTGTTTAGTTGGATTTCCAAGTTCTTAATAGCAGATTTCACCAACTCGGCACGTTCGGACAGTTCGGTATCTGTCTGAGTATATGTGATATTTGCTATTTCTTTTTCTATCTCATCCAAACGTTTTAGGTTTGCTGCATACGCAGGCAGCTCGTTTTCGTTGATGGCGGACGGTGCTGCTTTCGGGGTGGATTTCAGACGATCATACAGCCCTGCAATACATTCGTCAATGGCAGTAATCTTTTTGGAATGCTCTACAAGTTCTTCATTACGCCTGTTTAATTCCTCTCGGTATGATTCGACTTGTGTCGACAGGGATTTTCCACGTGATTGATTCTCTTTGAGCCTGTTTTGTTTATATTCTTCAAACTTTTGGAGAGCGTCTTGTATCATATTGTCGGGTAAAGGCTGGCCGCAATGAGGACAGATATTATCACCGGTGTACTGTGTGGCACGAATGGATGCCCATTCGGAACGTAATTCTTCAAGTCTGCTTGTTGTTCTAGTTATTTCTTCGTTCAAATACTTGATGCGTTCTTTTGCACGGGTAATGTCTATATTGCAATCCGATCGTTCGGAATGAATATTCTTCAACTCTTTCTCGATTTCATTACGTGTTTCGTTCTGCTTATCGGCTTCCTCCTGACGACTTCTCCTTTCTGCGGCAAGAATATCCTTCTGTTGCTGTTCGATTTGCCGTTTTTCACGGTTCAGCGCAGCTTTTTTATCGATGGCAGATTGCTTGCGAGCATCTTCAGAATGCAGAAGTTCGTTTATTTCTTCCAGCTCTTTCTTTTTGTCGGTGAGCATTTCTTCCAATGAGTTCCAATCCTCGGCTTCTGGTTTCATCTTGTCCGTTTGGTCGATACGTGGCTTGATTTCATCCGCTTGCATTTTTAGACGTTTTTTCTCTGCGGCAATCTGCCGACGATAATCCGCCAATGATTTGCCACTCAACATGTCTACGAGAGCGGTAAATTCTGCATTTCCCTGCGCCAATTCGTTGTCTGTTTTGGCTCCGGCAATGGACATTAACACTTCACGTTGAACATCTTGTTTTAACGATAGGAAATACTCGGTATTGGTTAGCATCTTGAAAAGGTTCTCATCAATGATTTCGGCATTTATACGTTCCTTATACTCATTGACACGAACAGGTACGCCGTCCCATGTGCATTCGGTGACATTCCCCTTGAACACTTCCTCTACTTGTCCACGAGGTTTGACCCATTGCTCCTTATACTCTCGTTTGATGGTAATTTCCGTTCCATCAACGACTAATGTTCCCTCTACGGAGCATTCACAATGCTGTAGGGGATTGCCCTTTTCGTCTGTGGTGCGCAAGTTGAAGTCTTTACGGTCTTTGCTGTCCTTGCCGAAAAGCAGCCAACAGAACGCATCCATGTGCCTGGACTTGCCGAGACCGTTACGACCACAGATACGTGTAACAGTGCCATCTGTATGGAACTGTGTTGTCCTTTCTTTTTCTCCACGCCAGTTGCGAAGCGTGATTGATTTTAGCTGAATTGCTTTCATCTACTTTGATTTTTAATAGTGAAAAAATAGTGGGAGGAACAGGATTTGAACCTGTGTCCTGCTGCATCTTGGCCATTTGGGTACGTACCGCCGCTCTATCCGCTGAGCTATCCTCCCTTATCATTTGAAATAGTCTTGTTGTAACCTTTGTAGTGTACGCAGTTCGATTGTGCGGTATTCAACTTTGCCCGGACGCTTGCAGGGGGTTATTTTACCCTGCTTGCGCCATCTATCCACATTGCCACGCCCAAACATAGCGTATGCTTTTCGCTGGCTGACCATTTCGGGGTCATTGTGTGTATCGGCAAGCATACGGACTACAGAGGACGCTACATCGCGGACGAAAGTGTCATAAGTAACGGATTTATCGGGAAAATCAATAGTGAGCATAGGATTACGGATTAAAGTGAATACTCTGCACGATAATTTTCATCGGTTTTAATGAAATATGTAAGCACTTTTATTAGGGAACGTTTAGAACCGGGCTTGGCAATAGAGTTAACCAGACTTTCTCTCTTTTGCTTGTCTGTAGCAATAAAGATGTAGCCCACGTGTCTTGCTTCCGGTTTAAGAGGCTTGATTTGAGAATTTAATTTTTTGAAATTGATAGACATGATATTGTAAGTTAAGAGGTTATTTGTTTTCATTTTGAAACTCCATCCATGATATACGTACCAGTTTCCATGTGAGAAAGATGAATACAGCTGATACAAGATAGCCAATGAACGATGCGATGTTTCCAAGTATGATATGTGCCACAATGCTGACAACCACCGCAAAAAGCATGATGCAGGATAGTATCAGTTGTGAAATATTTACAAATTTGTTCATGATGATTACAAATTACGATATTCTGATTACTGTTATGATACGCTTTTCTCGGTCCGTTTCTGTCTGGTACTTACGATTCAGGATAAGTCCGAGATCGGAAGCCTGAGCACGGACGCTCTTAGTCTTTTCAATGGGGAAAGTAACCGTTTTACCTACTTCCAAATCCGTTAAAGTTGGACGTACTTTTACTTGATTTTCTGCCATTTTATTTGTTTTTTATGGGTTATTGTTTAACTTTATAGTGCAAAACTAATATATTTATTCGTGGCGAACAAATATTTTCGTCATAAAATTTAGTGTATGCGAAATTAAATATTAGTCGACTAATTCAAGTTCCTGTAAATCATGAATTTAGAAATTGTTAGAAAATTGAGCGAAAACAGAGGTGGTGGATTAAAGAAACTTGCTGCTGATGTTGGAATGAGCGAACAAAATCTACATAGATGCATTAGAAACAATAAGATTCAAGCGGCAGACTTAGAGAAGATTGCTTTTCTATTAAAAGCTGACATACGAATTTTTTTTGATGATGAAGTATCAAGACTATCAAATAATACAGTTGAAACAAACGGCGATTTTAGTCCTGCTTCGATGATGGGCAACGTGTCTGTAGGCACAGATGCTATTCTTGTAGAACGAGTGAAGCATTTGGAAGAATTGTTGGCTGAAAAGGAGAGGTTGATTAAGGTTTATGAAAAGTTAGTAGAGGGAAAAAAATGAGATATATAGTTGGAATAATATGTCTTATTACTTCTTTACTGTTATGTGCTTGCAGTGAAGATGACGAGAAAGGCGCTGAACGCTATTCGGGTGTATTTTTGAGTATGGAGGCTATAGATGCTATTACTCCGGAAGATTCTTTTTCTGATGTCATATTGCATAATGTTGAGTTTGAAAAAGTGGAAGTAGGAAAAGGAGAGCCTATAGAAGCTGGTGATTACACTGTGAAGACAGAAACTACTTACGACTTAATCATGCGAGAATCCGAAGCTGATCTGTATATAAAAACAGAAAAAAGAACAGATAAAATGTTTGAGGCAACTTGTGTATATAAATATGTTTTTAAGCAGGGAACTTACGGAGTGATTGAAGTATCAGAAAATGCTATTACGGTCAACGGATATCCATATTGTAAACTTCAAAAATTTACACTAATACGTACTGAGCCAATTGGAGAAAAATATTCCAAACAAGATACAGAGACAGAAAATTACAAGGGAGTATTCTCCTGCAAAAGCAATGGTAGAAGCATAACTTTGTCAAATAGTGATTATATGTTTGAAGCCGCGCTTGGTGGTAACGAATGTAGGTTAACAGAATTATCTCCTGAACATAAAAATATCGGCACATTAGAAAAGCAATGAACGGAGAGTACCCATATTGTAAAACAGAGCCTTTTATGGATGAATTGAAAAAAGCCGCATTCAATGCTATCTACAAAGATGGTTGTGATAATTGTGGAGATTGGATAGATACATTGGTAAACTGTTATTCCGAAGAAGTGGTGGACGCTCTTGGGAATAATCCCAATGAGGTTTATGCAGAATTGGAAGATATATGGGAAACCATGGATTATGAAGACCCTCGAACCGGTATTTGCCTAACTTATCAGAATTGGGCAGAATATTTCACAGGGGAGTTTGCCCATACAATCTACAATGAATTGATTAAATCAAAGCAGGTGAACGAACGTAAATAATCCGTTTTAAAGCGTTCAAACCTTTAAGATGATTAAAAGTATCGTTTTTCGTATTTGTGTTGATTGTGGCTTATCTATTTGCCTTAAATGGGTAATATATCAAGACTGGTAGCGGCGAGTTCTTCGATAAATGGACGAAAACATTAATCATAATAGACAGATACGAAGAAATTGAATAAACGAATATTGTTGAGAAGTATTATATAACTCATTGAAAAGTATCTTATTTTGGCAGCGGCACAAGCAGCTATCGAAGACTAAATAGATTTCAGATAACTGGTTAGGCGAGGCTACCCGTGAAAGGGTAGCCTCGTTTTTTTATGGAAACAGAATAAGAGAAAGCAGAAGCAGGGGGAGTGGATAAAATGTAGAGTGAATATTTGTATAATTCAAATAAAAATATTTCCTTTATCTTATGAAACCTTACTTATTATATTTTTAACAAACTAAAATTACAGAATTATGAAAAGAAATCTTGTGTTTGTATTGTTTGCCCTTTTTTCGGTTGTGGGCTTTTCTCAAGTGAGCTGGAATGCCAAAGTGGGAATGAATATCAGTAATTATACCGGTGATTTTGACATGAATGCCAAAGTAGGATTCAAGATAGGCGGTGGTATGGAGTATGGATTTAATGAAATCTGGTCTTTGCAACCCTCTTTGTTCGTATCTTCCAAAGGTGTCAAGAAGGATGAACTGAGTGTGAATGCTGTTTATCTGGAACTGCCGGTTATGGCTGCGGCGCGTTTCAAAGTGGCCGATAATACCAATATTGTGTTGAGTGCCGGTCCTTATTTTGCTTGCGGTATCGGGGGTAATTCTAAAGTCGATTTAGGTAAAGGACGTTTGGAAGTTGATACCTTTGGCGACGACGGTCTGCTGAAACGTGGCGATGTAGGTTTGGGTATCGGTGTTGCCGCGGAGTTTGGCAAGATCATCGCAGGGCTTGACGGCCAGTTCGGATTTGTCGATGTAATGGACGACGTAAATGGTAAAAATCTGAATGTTTCGATCAGTGTAGGTTATAAGTTCTGAGAAACCGATAAATATTAAAATAGAGAAGCCGCTGTAAATCAACTACAAGCGGCTTTTCTTTTATATTCACTCAGCGAATAATGGCGGAAATAGTTGTTTAATTAATGAATATACTATACTTTTGCGCCCCGAAACAAAAGTGAAATAATTCTTTTGTTTGTTTTCAAAATAGGTACATTTAATTAAAACTACTAAGAAGATGAAAAAGATTGTATTGTTTTTATTTGTTGCTATTGCAACTTTATCTGTCAAAGCTCAGGACATTTACATGGGAGGTACCGTAGGTTTGTGGCGTAATGATGACGCTAATACTACTTCTTTCAAGCTCGCTCCGGAAATCGGATACAACCTGAGTGAACAATGGGCACTGGGCGTTGAACTCCAGTTTAACCATGATTATATAAGTCATAAAACGATTAATTCTTTTGCTATTGCTCCTTATGCACGCTTTTCTTATTACGAGAACAAGATTGTACGTCTGTTTATTGATGGTGGGTTTGGCTTTGCTACCACTAAGGTGAAAGATGGCGGAGATGCAATAAACGGTTTTGAGATCGGTCTGAAACCGGGTATTGCCATAAAACTGAACCAACATTTCAGTTTGGTTGCCAAATGTGGTTTCTTGGGTTATAAGGACGACTATATGAATAACAGCGGATTCGGCTTTAGCGCAAGTAGCGAAGACTTAACATTCGGATTCCATTACGAATTTTAATCAAATAGGTTTCAACGAAATAGGGTGGCTTCCCTTCATAAGGAAGTCACCCTATTTTATTTAGTCCGTTATTCTTTGACTCAGTCCGCCATCTTTTTCAGTTTCTTGAAGTGTTCTATCACTGCCAGATAATCTCTGTCGGAACAGGCATCGAATTTACCCCACAAGTCTCCTAAAACCACTGCACCTCCGAATCCGAAATCCTTTACTTCCAGTATATTCTCCGGCGTGATGCCTCCCAAAGCCATTACTTTGCCATCGATGATTTTGTCTTTACCTGCCTGACGCAATTCTTCAGCCGTGTAAGGCGAGTTATATCCTTCTTTTGAGATACTGTCGTAAATCGGGCTCATAAACACATAGTCGTAAAAGTGTTTTTTGTTTTTCACTTCCTCCACCGAGTGGCAGGAACAACTGATATGCCCGGAGTAGTCATGCGGCTCTTTCGGGTTGCGGGCATTCAGGTGAATTCCCATCAGGTTGAATTCTTCTTTCAGGTAGAAGTGTTCATGGGTGACAATGCGTTTATGATATTTTTCCGGAATCAGTGTGAGCAAGCGTTCCGAATACATAGCCGGCGTTTCCGGTTTCCTGAGATGCAGAATATCCAATCCCTCTTCAAAGAGAGCAGTGATAATCTTATCTTCTTCTACAAAGAAAGTAGGCGTCGTTACTACGATAAGTTTCATTTCTGTTGTTAAACTGTTAAGTTTAGCAAAGTTAGTAATTAACTTACTCAGAAACCAACCTTTATAGTGAAAATATGTTAGATTGTAATGTCCGTAAGTCAATTGTCCATAGTTTGCCTGCCAGAACCTCGCCGAATCCGCAGATAATCTTCAGGACTTCGGTTGCTTCCACACTGCCCGTCACTGCCGGTGTTACTCCGACTACCCCTTTGGGAGGGGGAGGCATACGCAACATCTCTTCTTCATCCGGATAGAGGTCACGGTATGTTTTCCGTTGTGTCCCGCTCCCGTAGTTAAAGACAGAAACCTGTCCCTCGAAACCACAGATGGCACCGTATACATAGGGTTTTCCCAACTCTACACAGACGTCACTTATCAGATATCGGGTGATAAAGTTATCGCATCCGTCCACTACGATGTCGTACTGCCTTATCAATTCACGGGCATTGTCTTTGCTGAGCCGTCCCGGACAGGCATTTACCTCTATTTCCCGGTTCAGGGCACTGAGCCGCAGTGAAGCGCAAATCGCTTTCAGGTCTCCTACCTCTTCTTCCGTATAGAGCACCTGCCTTTGCAGATTGCTGAGGCTTACTTCATCGTTATCCACCAGTCCGATGGTACCTACTCCTGCACCCGCCAGATAGAGGGCGATGGGAGAACCCAGTCCTCCTACGCCCACAATCAATACTTTGGCAGCTTTGAGTTTTGCTTGTCCTGCTTCTCCTATTTCCGGAAGCATGATTTGCCTGTTGTATCTTTCCATGATTCGTCTTTATCGTTAGCATTGAGTCAGGGTCAGTGCCGTGTCCCAGTCTTTGTAAACGGGTATCCGCCCCAGTGAACGCAGTGCGGCATCCACTTCCACGGCTTTCCGTTCGTCGCTGACATGAAACTGCTCCAGTGCCTGCGGATAGGTAAAGTAGCCTCCCGGTTCCGTTTTACTTTCGGCGCTCATGGTAGTCACCCCGAGCGTAGCCATGTGGTTACGGAACTCTGCGCTTTCGCGGGTAGAGTAGGAGATATCCACATCGTGGTCGAAGATGCGCATGGCAAAAGTCACCTGTGCCAGTTCCCGGTCGTTCATCACAACATTAGGTTGGAAACCTCCGTTCTCCGAGGGGCGCATCCGGGGGAAGTTGACGCTATATTTCGTTTTCCAGTAGTGCTTTTGCAGATAGCGCAGATGGTAGGCCATCATTGTGACATCCGTGCGCCATTCTTCCAGACCGATCAGTACCCCCATGCCTATTTTGTGTACACCTGCTTGTCCCATACGGTCAAAACCATTGACACGCCACTCAAATTTCGATTTCATACCACGGGGATGATACACATTATAATTGGTTTTGTTGTAAGTCTCCTGAAAGCAGATGACTCCATTCAGTCCGGCATACGTAAGCCGTTCATATTCTTCTGCTTTAAGTGGCATTACTTCAATTTGCAGATTAGAGAAATAAGGCTTTGCCAGCAGGAGGGCCCGTTCAATGTAATCTACTCCTGCTTTGGCAGGATTTTCGCCTGTTACTAACAGCAGATTTTCGAACGGAGCCAGTTTCTTGATCGCTTTGTACTCGTTTACCATTTCCTCTTCCGTAAGGATGGTCCGTTTCATCGGATTATTGTGGTTAAAGCCACAGTATACACACGAGTTTGTACAAGAATTTGTAATATAGAGTGGAACGAACATCGAAATTGTCTTTCCGAAGCGTTCCAGCGTATATTTCCGGCTGAGACGCGCCATAGTCTCCAGATAGGGGGCGGCAGCCGGCGAAATCAATGCCATAAAATCGTTTACATCGCAATGTTCCTTTGACAATGCGCGGCGCACATCGGCGTCGGTTTTGGAATAGATGATTTTAGTCGTCTCTTCCCAGGAAATCTTTTCTAATTCATCTGAAAACATTTTATTTTTTCTTTTTATTCTTCTGATTTATTTTCTTCAATGTGTTCCGCACAGTTGTTTTTACAGCGGTCGAATACAGTTCCGTATCTGTGCTTTCCAGTATGGTCCGCAGTTCGTTGAGCAGTTCGGGTTCGTGCTTGCACAGGTGGTAGGCCATTCGGACGGCTAAGGATTGCACGCCTATGCTTTCGTGGCGAGACAGCATGCAATCCAGACAGAAGTTAAGCAATTCAACCGATGGGATTTCTTCGGCGGGAGCATGGTAGAGTATGGAGAGAAGCAGGCGCTTGGAACCATCGTGTTTGCAGGTCACCAGCCTTCCGGTCAGTTCTTCCCGGAGCGGGGCGAACCAATCGGGGTATTGCCTGCAAAGTTTATCGCATACCCACAGTGCCCGCCAGGAGACCAATCGCTTCTCGTCTGTCGTCAGATGATAGAGGGCCTCAAAGTTCTCCGGCTGCCGGCGGATCTCCTCAATGATCCGGTCTATGGATAGTTCGGAGATGGGTACATCCAATGCTTTCCGGTATTCGTCTGTTCTTTCCATGACAGTTGGTCTTATTCTTGTTTTTTAGTTTTCTTCAAATCCCGGCTCAGTCGCATTGCGCAGAAGTTCGGCCCGCACATGGTGCAATATTCTCCGTCCGTGTGTCGTCCGGCATGGAAATAAGAGAATGCGCGTTCCGGGTCGAGCGATAAGTCGAACTGGTCTTTCCAGCGGAATTCATAGCGTGCTTTGCTCAACGCATTGTCCCGTACCTGGGCTCCCGGATGCCCCTTGGCCAGGTCGGCTGCATGGGCGGCAATCTTATAGGTGATCACTCCGACGCGTACATCTTCTTTATCGGGCAATGCCAGGTGCTCCTTGGGCGTCACGTAGCAGAGCATGGCTGTTCCGAGCCAGCCTATTTGTGCCGCACCGATTGCAGAGGTGATGTGGTCGTATCCCGGTGCAATATCCGTCACTAACGGGCCGAGTGTATAGAACGGGGCATTGTGGCACTTCTCGATCTGGCGTTCCATGTTCTCGCGGATTTTGTGCATCGGTACGTGTCCGGGCCCTTCGATGAAGGCTTGTACGTTCTTTTCCCAGGCGCGCACCACCAGTTCGCCCATGGTATCAAGTTCGGCAAACTGTGCCTCGTCATTGGCATCGTGGGTGGAACCCGGGCGCAAACCGTCTCCCAATGATACCGCTACGTCATATTGTGCCAGAATATCACAGATGTCGTCAAAGTGTTCGTAAAGGAAACTCTCGCGGTCGTGCACCAGGCACCATTTACTCATGATGCTCCCGCCGCGGGATACGATTCCGCAAAGCCTCTTTTCCGCCAGGTGCACATTGTGCCGGCGGATTCCCGCATGAATGGTGAAGTAGTCCACTCCCTGCTCGCACTGTTCTATCAGTGTGTCGCGATACAGTTCCCAGGACAGGTCCTCTACTTTGCCGTTTACCTTTTCCAGTGCCTGATAGATGGGTACCGTACCCACCGGAACCGGGCAGTTGCGTATGATCCATTCCCGTGTTTCGTGTATGTTTTCTCCCGTTGAAAGATCCATCAGCGTGTCACCTCCCCATTTGCAGCTCCACATCGCTTTCTCCACCTCTTCGTCGATGCTCGACGTGGTTGCGGAGTTACCGATGTTGGTATTGATCTTTACCAGAAAGTTACGGCCGATAATCATCGGTTCGGCTTCGGGATGATTGATGTTGGCAGGCAGAACCGCCCGTCCTTCGGCTATCTCCCGGCGTACAAATTCAGGAGTAATGTGAGTGTCGATACCCAGTTCCTCACAGTTCATGTTTTCGCGGATAGCCACATATTCCATTTCCGGAGTGATGATACCTTGTTTGGCATATGCCATTTGGGTGATATGTTTCCCGGATTTGGCCCGGTAGGGCAGTGCGATGTGCTCAAAGCGGAGAGGGTCGAGGCTTTTGTCGTCCCGCCGCATCCGTCCGTATTCCGAACTGATCTCCGGAAGTTGCTCTACATCCCCCCTTTTCAGTATCCATTCTTCCCGTAGCCGGGGGAGACCTTTTTTCAGGTCAATCTCTATGTCCGGGTCACTGAAAGGTCCGCTTGTATCATAGATATATACGCGTGGGTTGGGAGTTATGATTTTCTTCTCTTCTTCGAAAGTGGTGCTGGGCACTTGCTCTACTCTCCGCATACCTACGCGGATTTCGGGGAAAAGTTTTCCGGACAGGTACACTTTCTCGGAGCGGGGGAATTTTATTCTTTGTTCCATAAATTCGTTATTAGAGGTGGGACTGTTTTTTTATTCGTTTAAAAATGCCGTCAGCGGTGAACTTGCTTCTGCCACCAATCCGGTAGTCTGCATGCCGAGTCCTGCTTCATAGGCCATTCGTCCTGCTTCGACTGCCTGCTTGAAGGCCTTTGCCATTTCTACCGGGTTGCCGGCTACGGCAATGGCAGTATTTACCAGACACGCCGATGCTCCCATCTCCATCGCTTCTGCCGCATGGCTCGGCGCACCGATTCCGGCATCCACTATTACCGGGATACCCGCCTGTTCGATAATGATGTGGATGAATTCTTTGGTCTGCAAACCTTTGTTGGTTCCGATCGGTGCTCCCAACGGCATCACTGTGGCCGCTCCCGCCTCTTCCAGTTGTTTGCAGAGCACCGGGTCGGCCTGGCAATAAGGCAGTACCACAAATCCGAGTTTCACGAGTCGTTCGGTTGCTTTCAGAGTCTCTACTGAGTCGGGCAGCAGATAGCGCGGATCCGGGTGTATCTCCAGCTTCAGCCAGTTGGTCCCGAAGGCTTCGCGTGCCATTTGTCCGGCAAACACCGCTTCTTCCGCATTGCGCACTCCCGAGGTATTGGGCAGCAGTTGGATGTGTGGATGCACGATATGTTTCAGCATGTCGTCTTCCGAATTCCCCATGTCGATACGTTTCATGGCCACTGTTACCATTTCGGTGCCCGAGGCCAGTATCGATTGTTCCATCAATTCGTTTGAGTTGAACTTTCCTGTTCCCAGGAAGAGGCGGGAGTTGAATTCACGTCCCGCAATAATTAGCTTTTCCATTTCTGATTTTGTTTTGAGCTCACCACAGATTACACGGATTTTCACAGATTCTTTAATTTAACTCTCAGTAAAATAAATTATTAATCTGTGAAAATCTGTGTAATCTGTGGTGAGTCCGATTCATTTCCTTATATGTTTAGAATCCTTCTTGTTTCTTCTACCGGGTTCGGCGCTTGCAGGATGGCTCCTGAGAGGGCGATGCCGTTTACGCCTGTTTTCATGATGGCAGGGATATCTTCCGTTACGATGCCTCCGATGGCAACTACCGGAATCCGGATGCCGCATTCATCCATTTGCGATAAAATAGAGGTATATCCTTCGAGTCCCAGTACGGGGCTGAGGTTCTTCTTGGTTGTAGTAAACCGGAACGGGCCGATGCCCAGATAGTCGGCACCGGCGCTGAAGTGCATTTTCACGTCTTCAAAAGTATTGGCTGTACCTCCGATGATGAATGCTTCGCCCAGGATTTTTCTGGCTTCGCTGACAGGCATGTCTTTTTTGCCCAGATGTACTCCGTCCACTTCCAGTTTTTGGGCGAGTTCCACATGATCGTCAAGAATCAGGATGGCTCCGTGTGTCTTGCAAAGAGGTTTCAGCTGCCGGGCTACTGTTTCCACCTCTTCCGGAGATGCCTCTTTCATGCGCAGTTGTATCCATTTGCATCCTCCTTCGAGGGCCATACATGCCGATTCGAAATAAGAGTATTTCCCGGTCTGGTGAGTGATAAATTGCAGGCTCAGCATGATTTATCCTCCACAGGCTGCTTTAATCACAATCAGGTTGTCATTCTCGTGCAGGCTGAATTCGTTCCATTGCGGACGTGGGATCATTTGGTTGTTCACAGCGATGGCAATGCCGTTTTCGGGAAGTTGCAATTGCGTGGCAAGCCCGGTGATGGTGCTTGCGGTAGTTTCCACTTCTTTGTTGTTCACTTGTACTTTCATATTCGTATATGTATTTATAGATAAATGAAAGTAAATACAAAGAGAGTGCATGCGGAGAGAAACGATAAGAAGAAATACACAATCCCTTCGGCAGTACTAACTGCATCAGGTTCTTAGGGTATGATCTCAGCCACCGGGTGGCACCCCTTTGTCTTTACGGGAGCAAAGTAAGTGAAAAAGGAGATAAGAAAAAAGTAAATCAGGGATTATTTCACCACGGAGTAGGCAGAGAGTGGTGCAGAGGAAACAAAAGACGCAGAGGACACCAGAGTCAAATTCGTTCTTTTCCCGAATTTGAAACTCTGTGTCCTCTGCGTCCTCTGTGGTGAATACTTCTGAATTACAGTCGTTTTTCCACTACATCCCAGTCGATGATCTCCCACAGTTTATTTACGTGGTCGGCCCGCCGGTTCTGATAGTCGAGATAATAAGCGTGTTCCCACACATCGAATCCCAGTAGCGGTTTTAGTCCGGCACGCACCGGGTTGCTTCCATTGGCTTCTTTGGTGATATGCAGTTTCCCGTTTTTATCCACAGACAGCCAGGCCCATCCCGAACCGAACAATCCTACGGCAGCCGCATTAAATTCTTTCTTGAAGTTCTCAAAGCTTCCAAAGTCGCGTTTGATGGCTTCTCCCAACTTACCTTCCGGTTCGTTTTTCGCCGGTTTCGGTGCGAATTGCAGGAAGTAGAGTGTGTGGTTCAGCACCTGTCCGGCATTGTTGAAGATGGCTCCGTCGGGAGCCGAAGCTACGATGGCTTCTACTGTTTTTCCTTCAAATTCGGTGCCCGGAACGAGGCTATTGAGATTGTTTACATATGTTTGAAGATGTTTACCATAATGGTAATCAATGGTCTGCTGACTGATTACAGGTTCCAGCGCATTGTTTGCGTACGGAAGTTTAGGCATTTCGTAAGTCATGGTTGTAAATATTAAAGACATTAATAATGTATTCATAAATTCAAATCTTTTATTTCATTTCTATAAATATATAACGGGATATAGGGCCTAAATGTTCGGAGTTGTCCAAACTTTCCTCTATCTTTGCCAGTGAATAGAGATTTAACAGATAAATTTTATGCCCGACTATATCGAAGAACTTAATGAAAGCCAGCGTGCAGCGGTGCTCTACGGTGATGGTCCTTCACTGGTCATTGCCGGTGCCGGTTCCGGAAAGACACGCGTACTTACTTATAAGATAGCCTATCTGCTCGAGAACGGTTACAATCCCTGGAACATCCTGGCACTGACTTTTACCAACAAAGCCGCCCGTGAGATGAAAGAGCGCATTGCCCGGCAGGTGGGCGAACAGCGTGCACGGTATCTCTGGATGGGTACATTCCATTCGGTGTTCTCCCGTATTCTTCGTGCCGAGGCATCCCACATCGGATTTACGTCACAGTTCACCATCTACGACTCGGCGGACAGCAAGAGCCTGCTCCGTTCCATCATCAAGGAGATGGGGCTTGACGAAAAGACCTATAAACCCGGCAGTGTACAGGCTCGCATTTCCAATGCCAAGAACCATTTGGTGTCTCCTTCGGGCTATGCTGCCAACAAGGAGGCTTACGAGGCAGATGCTGCGGCCAAGATGCCTGCCATACGCGACATTTACAGCCGTTACTGGGAGCGTTGCCGGCAAGCCGGAGCAATGGATTTCGATGATTTGCTGGTCTATACCTATATTCTTTTCCGCGATTTTCCCGAAGTGCTGGCGCGCTATCGTGAGCAGTTCCGTTATGTGCTTGTCGACGAGTATCAGGACACCAACTATGCGCAGCACAGCATTGTGTTGCAGCTCACTAAGGAGAATCAGCGTGTTTGTGTGGTGGGTGACGATGCGCAGAGCATCTACTCTTTCCGGGGAGCCGACATCGACAATATTTTGTATTTCACCAAGATATATCCCGACACAAAAGTCTTCAAGCTGGAGCAGAATTACCGTTCTACCCAAACCATCGTCCGTGCAGCCAACAGCTTGATCGAAAAGAACGAGCGGCAGATCCCCAAAGAGGTTTTCTCCGAGAAAGAACGGGGGGAAGCCATCGGTGTATTCCAAGCCTACAGCGATGTGGAAGAGGGTGATATCGTGACCAATAAAATCGCCCAGCTGCGTCGCGAACACGATTATGGCTATTCTGATTTTGCGATCCTTTACCGCACCAATGCCCAGAGCCGTGTCTTCGAGGAGGCCTTGCGTAAGCGGAGCATGCCTTATAAGATTTACGGCGGCCTCTCTTTCTATCAGCGTAAGGAAATAAAAGACATCATAGCTTATTTCCGTCTGGTGGTCAATCCCAACGATGAAGAGGCGTTCAAGCGGATTATCAATTATCCGGCACGCGGCATCGGTGATACTACGGTGGGGAAGATTATCAAAGCCGCCACCGAGAACAATGTCAGCCTGTGGACTGTGCTGTGCGACCCCATCACTTACGGACTTACTATTAATAAAAATACACACACCAAGTTGCAAGGCTTTCGTGAACTGATCGAACAGTTCATGACCGAGGTGGCGGAGAAGAATGCCTATGAAATAGGTACGGCAATCATCCGCCAGTCCGGCATTATCAATGACGTCTGTCAGGACAATTCGCCCGAAAACCTGAGCCGCAAAGAGAACATCGAGGAACTGGTGAACGGTATGAATGATTTCTGTGCCATGCGTCAGGAAGAGGGGAACACAAATGTTTCACTGATCGACTTTCTCTCCGAAGTATCCCTGCTCACCGATCAGGATTCCGATAAGGAGGGAGATGGTGAGAAGGTGACTTTGATGACGGTGCATTCTGCCAAAGGGCTGGAGTTCCGCAATGTATTTGTGGTAGGGTTGGAAGAGAATCTCTTCCCCAGTGGCATGGCGGGCGATTCACCGCGCGCGATGGAAGAAGAACGCCGCCTGTTCTACGTCGCCATCACCCGTGCCGAGGAACACTGTTTCCTCTCGTTTGCCAAAACCCGTTTCCGTTACGGAAAGATGGAGTTCGGCAGTCCCAGTCGGTTCCTGAGGGATATCGACACCCGCTTCCTGCAACTTCCGCAGGAGGCAGCTTTAGGTCGTAGCGTTGACGAAGGAGCCGGCCGTTTCCGCCGCGAAATGGAGGAGGGATACTCCCGCCGTCCGTCTGCCGAGCGTTTTTCTGCCCGTCCGTCTGCCGACCGTCCGCAGCGTGAACGTCCGAAGGAGCAGATCATTGCCCCGACCGTCCCCCGTAACTTGAAGAGGGTGAGCGGTACCACGGTATCCCCATCGGCAGCTCCCGGAGCCGGCATTATAGGTGTACAACCCGGGCAGACCATTGAACACGAGCGTTTCGGCATAGGCCAGGTGATTCGTGTCGAAGGTTTGGGCGACAATGCCAAAGCAACGATCCATTTCCGTAATGCGGGCGATAAACAGTTGCTGCTGCGTTTTGCGAGATTTAAAGTAATAGAATAATTATTCACCACAGAGTAACACAGAGTTCACAGAGGAAGAATTTAAGATCTTTCTATAAACCTGGAAAATAAAAACTCCGTGTCCTCTGTGTCCTCTGTGGTGAACCTTGTAGTTGACTATGATAGATTTTACCCAATTTCCCTCTCCGTGCTATATCATGGAGGAAGAATTGCTGAGAAAGAACCTCAGTCTGATAAAGAGTGTGGCCGACCGGGCCGGAGTTGAAATCATCCTTGCTTTCAAGTCTTTTGCCATGTGGCGTTCATTCCCTATTTTCAGGGAATACATCGGACATTCCACGGCAAGCTCCGTCTACGAGGCGCGCCTGGCACTCGAAGAGTTCGGCAGTAAGGCACACACTTATTCTCCGGCTTATACCGAAGCCGACTTTCCGGAAATCATGCGTTGCAGCAGTCATATCACGTTCAATTCCATGGCGCAGTTCCACCGGTTCTACCCGATGACCGTGGCCGGAGGCAGTGATATTTCTTGCGGCATTCGCATCAATCCCGAATATTCCGAAGTGGAGACCGAACTCTATAATCCGTGCGCTCCCGGCACCCGTTTCGGCATCACTGCCGATCTGCTGCCCGAACAGTTGCCGCAGGGGATCGAGGGTTTTCATTGCCATTGCCATTGTGAATCATCTTCGTTCGAACTCGAGCGTACTTTGCAACATCTTGAAGAGAAGTTCTCCCCGTGGTTCTCTCAGATAAAGTGGCTCAACCTGGGAGGCGGACATCTGATGACCCGTAAAGATTATGATACCGGGCACCTGATAGGCTTGTTGCAGGGCTTAAAGAAACGTTATCCGCATTTGCGCATCATCCTTGAGCCCGGTTCGGCTTTCACCTGGCAAACCGGGGTACTGACTTCCGAGGTGGTAGATATTGTCGAGAGCCGTGGTATCCGTACCGCCATTCTTAACGTCAGCTTTACCTGTCACATGCCCGACTGTCTGGAAATGCCTTATCAACCGGCCGTTCGCGGGGCGGTGATGGGAGAGGAGGGACCGTTTGTCTATCGGCTCGGAGGTAATTCCTGCCTGAGCGGAGACTATATGGGTTCCTGGAGTTTCGATCATGAATTGCAGATCGGCGAACGTATCGTTTTTGAAGATATGATACATTATACGATGGTAAAAACAAATATGTTCAACGGGATCCACCATCCTGCCATTGCTTTGTGGACGGCGAGTGGAAATGCTGAAATCTTCAAGCAATTTTCCTATGAAGATTATCGCAATAGAATGAGTTGATAATCAAAACATTTGTCGTTTGGCAAAAACAAAATGCACATTTTCCTGAGAAAAAAGTATCCCGAATGCTTGCAGATATCAAGAAAATGCCTACCTTTGCAACCGCAATCGAGAAACAACGGTTGCAAATGCGGAAATAGCTCAGTTGGTAGAGCATAACCTTGCCAAGGTTAGGGTCGCGAGTTCGAGTCTCGTTTTCCGCTCTCTTTGAAATGTTGGAAACCTTTTGCCCAGGTGGCGGAATTGGTAGACGCGCACGTTTCAGGTGCGTGTGTCGAGAGGCATGCAGGTTCGAGTCCTGTTCTGGGCACAAAAGGTGAGAATAGTTCAAAGCTTTAATCGAGATTGGAGAGGTGGCGGAATTGGTAGACGCGCTACTTTGAGGGGGTAGTGACATTACTGTCGTGGGAGTTCGAGTCTCCTTCTCTTCACATTCTTTATTAAAGTTGTTTTGCGGAAATAGCTCAGTTGGTAGAGCATAACCTTGCCAAGGTTAGGGTCGCGAGTTCGAGTCTCGTTTTCCGCTCAACAAGAACGTCGGTTATCTGTTCCTCTCCATTTAAACAGCAGATTCCTGATTAGTCAATGCCCAGGTGGCGGAATTGGTAGACGCGCACGTTTCAGGTGCGTGTGTCGAGAGGCATGCAGGTTCGAGTCCTGTTCTGGGCACTACATTGCGGAAATAGCTCAGTTGGTAGAGCATAACCTTGCCAAGGTTAGGGTCGCGAGTTCGAGTCTCGTTTTCCGCTCAAAGAAAAAGGAAGCTGAATCATTTGATTCAGCTTCCTTTTTTTGTTTACCGTTTACCGGGTCAGTGCCATGCTGATTCCACAAACTTCACCACAGATTACACAGATTAACACAGATTTATCTATTTCTCAATCTGTGACAATCCGTGTAATCTGTGGTGAGCTCCGTTCATTAGCAATAAAACTCTGTGTACTCCGTGTACTCTGTGGTGAAGTTTGTGGTGAATTTAAAAGCTTTCCTCTTTTACCTCAAAGCACGGGCATGCCTTGATCCACTCTTCGGGTTCTATCTCTCCGTTTCCGTTCAGGTCCGGACTCAGATCCCTGTGTCCGCATACCCTGCTTCCGGGATACTCCTTCAGCAATACTCTCACCAGTACCCGCATCGAATGTTTTTGCCATTCTGTCCGGGTGTCTTTGGGTCGTCCGTTGCAGTCCAGCCCTCCTTCGTAGCAGATGCCTATGGAGTGTGCGTTGAATCCCTTGGCATGTGCCCCGGCCCGTTCCACCGGTCGGGTAGTGATGATCTTCCCGTCCTTGCGTATGTAGAAGTGATAGCCCGCTCCTTCGAATCCCCGTCTTCGGTGACACTCCTCCAGGTCATGCTCCGTGAAGCAGCGGTCTTCTCTGGTTGCGGAGCAGTGAATAACAATCAGATTGATTTCTCTCATAGTTCCGGTTCTATTTTTCGGTGTTCCCCCCGCGGAGAAACATCAGGAATGCCAGTAGACATTCCAGTATTTTTTGTATTTTCTTCATTGTTTTTGCTGTATTAAGTTTCGTTGTTTCACGGTTTCACCACAGAGGCCACAGAGGCCACAGAGCTTTCATTCTACATTGAGGGGTAAAATGTCACTCTGTCATGGCTGTAGGCGCAGAGTTTTAATTCTCCGTTTTATGTAAAGACCTTAAAAATTCTTCCTCTGTGAACTCAGTGTCCTCTGTGGTGAGCAATCATGCCGTCGGGTCGTCCACAATGTCCCCGTCTCCGCTTCCTCCGCCTTCCGGAGCGCCTGCCGAAGCCATGGCAAACGTCACGTTGTTCGGGCTTCGGGGCATGCTCCGGCTGGCGTTCACCAGCTTCATTGCCTTATCGAGTATGAACCGCACGTTTACCCTCTTGATATTCTTCACCGTGCACTCCTTCTCGGTTTCGCCTGGCAGGCAGGTCAGCGTCATGTGGAAGGTTCCCAGTCCTTCTATTTTCACTTTGTTTCCCTGCGTCAGCACCTTTCGCAGCTGTTCCACCAGTGCCTCTATGGTGTGTTTCACATCGCCCGTTGTCAGGGCGCAATTGGTCTGGATATCTTCCGCCAGTGCATCGATATCCATAACTTTGGCTGTTCCCGCTTTTTGGCGGATGTAATACAACATGGGAGAGTTCTCCTGATTGACATACTTCTTGCGCTGATAGCGCTCCACTGATACTTCCATACAATAAAAAGTTAAGGTTTAGGTTAATAAATTTCTTGTCTCAATCACTACGTAAAGATACGAAATCAAACAGGTAAAGTCAAGTAAAATGATGAAAATAACGATGTGTAGGTTAAGAAAACGGAGCCTCTATCTGGCATTCTTTTTTATCCATTCCATGGGCGGAACGTAGTCGCCGATTTTTGTCATGCTCTTGTTGTGTCCGAAGTATACGTTTCCCGTTTCCCCGTTGCGGTGTTTGGCGATGATGGCTACTCCCAGTCCCTCCGTCGGATATCCGCTTTGTTTGTCTGTTGCCAGATGTGCCAGTGCCGGACGATAGAGGAGGAGCACCAGGTCGGAATCCTGTTCGATGGCTCCATTCTCACGCAGGTCGGCTAATTCCAGACGTCCGTACGCCCTGTTTTCGGAGCCACGGTTGAGTTGGCTTAGCAAGATGACCGGGATGTGCAGCTCTTTGGCCAGCAATTTTGCTTTACGGCTTGCCTGTGCCACCTCTTGTTCCCGGTTCCGGTTGGTTTGTTCGGTGCGCATGTCACACAGTTGCAGGTAGTCGATAATGATAAAGTCACACTTCCCTTTGCTTTGCAGCAACCGGGCGCTCGAGCGTACACGGTCCATGCTCATATCCGGGTTATCGTTTACGCAGATGGGGAGCCTTGCCAGTTCTCCGGCCGTTTGCCGGGCCTGTAGCCATGTTTCCTGTGATAGCTTTCCGCTTCGCCAGAGGTATGGGTCCATTTCTCCTGCCGATAGGAGCCAGCGGTCGCCCAACCGCTCGGCTTGCATCTCGAGGCTGTACACCACCGTGTGGTGTCCGGCCGCTGCCGCAGCTTTTGCCAGATGGAGTGCAAAGGCGGTTTTTCCCACTGCCGGACGGGCAGCGATAGTGATCAGATCGCTGTTTTGCCATCCTCCTGTCATCTTGTCCAGTTCGGCCAGTCCGGTGGGGATTCCGGTCACTCCGTCCTTATTTTTCTGCATGCGTCCTTCCGCTTCGGTCAGGGTTGCCTGCATCAGCGTGTCCATATCGCGCAACTGCCTGTTGTGCCCACATGCCCCTTCCAGCCTGTCCAGCAGGTTGTGTCCATCCACTAACGTGTCTGTCAGGTCGATGGTTTCGTCGCCGGAGAGTGTCAGCAGTTTGCTGAATCCCACGATCATTTCCCTTCGGATGTACTTTTGGTGAACGATGCGTGCGTGATATTCCAGGTGTGCCGAACTTGCCACCCGGCTGCTCAGTTGGGTGATGTAGAACGGCCCTCCGGCATCGTCCAGCTTTCCACGTTTGCGAAGCTCCTCGGTGGCGGTGAGGATGTCGATGTTCGTACCGGCGTGGAACATCGCCTGCAATGCGGCGTAAATCAGTTGATGACGGGTGACATAGAACATTTCCGGTTTCAGCAGTTCGTCAATCAGTGCCATGCCTTCTTTTTCAATCAGGCAGGCTCCGAGGATGGTTTCCTCGAGTTCGGGTGCTTGGGGTTGTAACATAATGTTTGGATGGTATATGGTTTGGGGTATAGTTCACCACAGATTACACGGATTTTCACAGATTTTTAATTTTAAATATCAACAGAATAACTTTGTAATCTGTGTTAATCCGTGTAATCCGTGGTGACTTCTAAAATTCGTATTCGTTCAGAAACGCCTTATCTTCCAGATATGTGGCTGCCTGTTTACAGAAGCGTATGTCCTTTTGGTGGGTGTAATACTCCTCGATGTTTTCCAGTGCCAGTTTCTTTTCCGTTATCGTCAGTTTTTTCCATTCTTTCCGGGCACGGGCTATGTTTATCTTATCTTTTTGGGTGATCCGGTGATAAAGATCCCAGAAGCCGGCAAAGCCTTCCGTCGCATGGCTGTCCCGGGTGGTGACGGCTTTTTTATGTCCGGTCCAGAGGTCATAGTCTGTTACCCGGAGCAGGGTGATTCCGGCGGGATTCTCTACCGCCTCCATGATTCCGGATTTGAACAACGTTTCGAAGAAGTGGCGGGTGCGGTATCGGCTCCATCCCAGTGTCTTTTCCCACTGTTTGTAGGTATATACGGTTTCACCCCGCCGGCAAACGATCCGGTTGCCTTGTACACAAACCTCCGTATCGGAGTAGTTGACCCGCGTCAATACCTGTATCCATGCTTCCAGATAGCCCTCGGTTTGCGATCCGGTTTTGAAGAAATCTTCGATCATGGATTTGGGAATCAGGATATATCCTTTTTTCAGAATTGTCTCGGTCGGTGCGTTCATGGAATTTCGTTTTAAAGGTTATTGAATGTGCCGTCCTTTCCCGAACGGCATGACAAAGCTACGCATAGAAGGGCAAGGATGCAAAAGATTGGTGCAGATTGGTGCAGATTGGTGCAAAAGTGTACGACGATCCCTATTGCCGTCCTACGCACACTCTGCCGGGGTGAAACCGAGCCTTGTTTTCACCCTTTCAGACCCTCTGTTGCCGTCATTCAGAGCCTCCAAATCACCAACACGGACACCAACATGCTTTCGGGCTTGTAGTCCGTTGTCCGTCAGTTGTTTACGGAGGATGTTCCGGAAGCCGCCAACAGGCAGACCTGCACATAAATAAATAATAAGCAAAAAGATATATTAACATATATCAGTCGAATTTGCGATCGGCGAACAGTTTTTGGACCCGATCCTCCGGATGTTCGCGTAGCCATTGGTACACCGTGTCGGGCATTCCCCAATGCTGTATCACGATACAGATTTGCCGGGGCGTCAGCAGTGTATTGGAGCGTTTGTATCCTGCTTCCAGTAGTTCGGCATGCAAGTCCGGATATCGTTCTATCTGCTCACGCATCTGTCTGCCCGCCGAGCGGGGATAAACACAAGTTGTAAAATACGCCATCGCCACGTCCGACAGCAGGCAGCTTCCACTCAGCAGCCAGTCAAAATTTAAGTCTTTCATTCTTGTTGTTTTTGTTTACGTGGCAAAGTAGCATATTCTCTGCTTATCGAGAAAGACTTTTTTACTATGTAACGGAACTGAATGCTTACATGGATTTTGTTCTGTTCTTTCACCACAGAGGTACACAGAGTCTCACAGAGATTAATTAACTGTACTCTGTTTGTTAAAAAAACTCCGTGAAACTCTGTGTCACTCTGTGGTGAAACAGGGTCATTTTTAACTATGGACAACTTTGAAATAACCTACAAATACAGAATAGTTTCCTATTTCTCTATGATTTCGATTGCAGTTTTCCGGTGGGTTAGAGGAGCTTATGAACTTATCCGAAGCGTCTTTTTGGCAGATAATAGACGATTCTCCCACTTTATGAGACCATAGTCCATTACTATCTTCACGGTAAAAATGAAAATCTTTCAGTTTGTTTTCATTCTCCGGAGAAGGAGCGAATGCCAATGCTACTTTATATTCATTTCCATTAAGCTCCGTATCTATTCCACATGGAATAAAATCTGTGGCTTTTTCAATTTTGCCTGTTTGGATGTCTGCTTTTATATACTCCACAAATATTCTTTTCAGCTCTTCGATAGTATGTTCCGAATAGTTAGTATCTTGATTACTGAGCATTCCGGGTGACAAATGTTCATCTTCTTTTACAGTTATTACATTCATTGCATATGCATAGCAATTTGCATACCTGGATACCCCTTCCCAGTTATCCGCTTTAAAAACCGGGCGCCCATTTTCATATTCGTCTCTATTTTCTGATTCAATAATTTTTTTTTCATTAGACTGTTGAGTTTTTGCCATTATAATCTTAATTATTAAATTTTCTCCTACTCTCTCCAAGGCTTTTCAGAATCCGCCTATGTCATTTTTCTGTAAGCTTACACGGTAAAGATACTTCATGATTTTCAATGATAAACTATTCTTTTTTTCAATCCCGCAAACTTTCTTCCGAAGATACCAAATGGCTTTTTTTATACCATCATCACAGAGGTGCACAGAGTCTCACAGAGATTAATTAGCTGCGCTCTATTTGTTTTCAGACGAAAGAACAGATGAACCAATAAAGAATCATCTGTTCTTTTGTTCATCTGTCTAAAAAAACTCTGTGAGACTCTGTGTCCTCTGTGGTGAAATCGTTTTTATCCCGGTTTTGAGCAAAAACCCTTCTCAGTTGTTATTTACAGAAATAAAGATCATCCATACATAAAACCAACACCATGGAAAAGAATATTTTCAAACTGGACAACGAACAACTCAAAGGAATTGCCTATGCATTCCGGGAGAAAGTGGAAGAAGGATTAAGTAAAAAAAATGCAGAGATACAATGTATTCCTACCTTTATTCTGCCCAAGGCGGCCGATGTCAAAGGGAAGGCCTTAGTCCTCGATCTGGGAGGTACCAACTACCGGGTGGCGATTGTCGATTTCACGCGAGAAAAGCCGGTCATCTACCCGAACAATGGCTGGAAGAAAGACATGTCAGTCATGAAGTCGCCCGGCTATACGCGCGAAGAACTGTTCAAAGAATTGGCCGATCTGATTGTGGAGATAAAACGGGAAGAGGAAATGCCTATTGGCTATTGTTTTTCTTATCCCGCCGAATCAGTGCCCGGAGGAGATGCAAAGCTGCTTCGTTGGACCAAAGGAGTGGATATCCGGAAAATGGTCGGGCAGTTTGTGGGGAAACCTTTACTCGACTATCTGAATGAAAAGAATAAAATAAAGTTTACAGGCATCAAAGTTCTGAATGACACGATCGCCAGTTTGTTTGCCGGGCTTACCGACAAGAGTTACGACGCCTATATCGGCCTGATTGTCGGGACCGGTACGAATATGGCCACTTTTATTCCCGCTGACAAGATAAAGAAACTGGATCTGGCATACAGCGTAGAGGGTTTGATTCCTGTCAATCTGGAGTCGGGCAACTTTCATCCGCCATTCTTGACAGCGGTGGATGATACGGTGGATGCAATGTCCGACAGCATGGGCAAACAGCGTTTTGAGAAAGCGGTGTCCGGCATGTATTTAGGGGATATATTGAAAGCGGCCTTTCCGTTGGATGAATTTGAAGAAAAGTTCGATGCCCGGAAGCTGACTGCCATCATGAACTATCCGGATATCCACAAAGATATCTATGTGCAGGTGGCCCGTTGGATCTATAGCAGATCGGCCCAACTGGTTGCCGCGTCCCTTGCCGGACTGATCGCATTGCTGAAATCATACAACAAAGATATTCATCGGATTTGTCTGATAGCCGAAGGAAGCCTCTTCTGGAGTGAGAGCCGGAAAGATAAAAGTTACAACATTCTTGTGATGGAGAAATTGCAGGAACTTCTTCGCGAACTCCAACTGGAAGATGTGGAAGTTCATATCAATAACATGAGCAATGCCAACCTAATAGGAACCGGTATTGCAGCACTGACTTGATTGTATTTGGGTTATTTTACGGAACAGAAATGAATATAACTCACCACAGATTACACAGATTAACACAGATATTTTAATTTAACTCTCAGTAAAATAAATTATTAATCTGTGAGAATCCGTGTAATCTGTGGTGAACTCAAAACCATTCTTTTAAGACACAACACGTAAAATACAAAAGAAAATGTTATCTTTGTATTTATAAGTTTGTCTGTTATTTATCCGGAATAAAAGAATATGAGCAATAAAATCTATCCTATCGGGATACAGAATTTTGAGAAAATCCGTAAAGAGGGCCTTTTCTATATTGATAAAACAGCATTGGTTTATCAAATGGTAAAGACCGGGAGTTATTATTTTCTGAGCCGTCCCCGTCGCTTTGGAAAAAGTTTGCTTGTTTCTACCCTCGAAGCCTATTTTCAGGGAAAAAAGGAGCTCTTTGAAGGGCTGGCGATGGAAAAGCTCGAGAAAGAATGGATAAAACACCCGATATTGCATCTGGATTTGAATATAGAGAAATATGACTCACTGCAAAGTCTTGAGGATATATTGGAGAAAGCAATTGTGGCATGGGAGAAACTCTATGGAGCTGAACCTTCGGAGCGATCTTTGTCTCTGCGCTTTGCCGGTGTCATAGAGCGTGCTTGCAAGCAGGCGGGGCATCGTGTAGTCATTCTGGTCGACGAATATGATAAGCCTATGCTGCAATCCATCGGGGATGAAGAATTGCAAAAAGAGTTTCGCAAGACGTTGCAAGCCTTTTATGGAGCCATCAAAACAATGGATGGATACATCCGGTTTGCTTTTCTGACCGGTGTCACCAAGTTTGGTAAAGTGAGTGTGTTCAGTGCTTTGAACAATCTGATTGATTTGTCGATGGACGAACGTTACGTGGCATTGTGCGGCATCACTGAAGAGGAAATACGGACCAATCTGGAGCAAGAGTTGTACGAACTTGCCGACAGGCAGAGGATGGGTTATGAAGAGGTGTGCCGTGAATTGAAGGAATGCTATGACGGGTATCATTTTGTGGAAGATTCGATCGGCATTTACAATCCTTTCAGCCTGCTGAATACGTTCTATAAAATGAAATTTGGAAATTATTGGTTTGAAACGGGTACTCCTACCTATTTGGTAGAACTGTTGCAGATGCATCACTATGATCTTCATAAAATGGCGCATGTGGAAACCGATGCGGATGTATTGAACAGCATCGACTCTTCCTCTACCAATCCTATTCCTGTGATTTATCAAAGCGGTTACCTTACCATTAAGGGGTATGACCGTGAATTTGGAATTTACCGTTTGGGATTCCCGAACCGTGAAGTGGAGGAGGGGTTCATGAAATTCCTGCTTCCCTACTATGCGAATACCGATAAGGTAGAAGCTCCGTTTGAAGTTCAGAAGTTTGTCCGTGAGATTCGCGCCGGAGACTATGACTCTTTCTTCCGCCGTTTGCAAAGTTTCTTTGCGGATACCACTTACGAGATAATTCGCGAACAGGAACTCCATTACCAGAATGTGCTTTTCGTTGTCTTCAAGTTAATGGGGTTCTATACCAATGTGGAATATCGCACAAGTGAAGGGCGCATCGATCTCGTTTTGCAAACAGATAAATTTATTTATGTGATGGAATTCAAACTGGATGGTACCGCTGAAGAAGCTCTCCGCCAGATCAACGAGAAACATTATGCGCAACCTTTTGCGGCAGACAGCCGTAAACTTTTTAAGATTGGTGTAAACTTCAGTGCCAAAACCCGCAACATTGAAAAGTGGATTGTTGAATTTTAAGACACAATACGTAAAATACAAAAGAAAATGTTATCTTTGTATTCATGGGTATAAGGATAATAAAGAAGGGGCAATTGTTGCATCCCTTACATTCTTGTAACCAAGTGTGAGAATCTAAAAAATAATTGTGTACATTTGCAAAAGACTAACTTCAATGCCCCGTGGATACACCGATCAATGCCCCGCTTAGAAAACTCCCGATAGGGATACAGAGTTTTGAGAAACTGCGCTCCGAAAATTTCCTTTATGTAGATAAGACCGCATTGATTTACCGACTGGCTCAAGCGGGCAATCCCTGTTTCCTGAGCCGTCCCCGCCGCTTTGGCAAAAGCCTGTTGCTTTCTTCTTTCGAGGCGTACTTTCAAGGTAAGAAGGAACTCTTCCGCGGATTGGCTATCGAGAAATTGGAAAAAGAGTGGCTGCAATATCCCGTGCTGCATCTTGATCTCAATGCGGAGAAGTATGACAGTCGTGAGGGGCTGGTCGATATACTTGAGCGGCAGTTGCGGCAGTGGGAAGAGTTATACCGGACGGGAGGAGAAGGCATTACGCACTCCGGACGTTTCATGACCGTCATCCGGCGCGCCTGCGAACAGACGGGGCGCCGCGTGGTGGTGCTTATCGACGAATATGACAAACCCTTGCTGCGTTCGTTCGACAATCAGGAGTTGCAACACGATTTCAGAGAGACGCTGACCGCTTTCTATACCGTGCTTAAAAGTGCCGACCCCTGGTTGCAGTTCGTCTTCATCACCGGAGTGACCAAGTTCGCGCAAATGGGCATTTTCAGTAATCTGAACCAACTGAACGATATCAGTTTCGACCTCGACTATAACACCCTCTGCGGTATGACCCGTGCGGAGATAGAAGCTACCTTCTCTCCCGAATTGGAAGCCTTGGCAGTGAAAAGTAATGCGACCTGCCGGCAGGTGATGGACCGGCTGACTCGCCAATATGACGGATACCGGTTCACCAAAGACGAGGAATTCACCTCCATGTATAATCCCTTCAGCGTGTTGAGTGCCTTGCAGAAGCGTTCGTATGGCAATTACTGGTTTGCGAGCGGCACGCCCACCTTCCTGGTGGAGATGCTGCAGAAGACCGATTTCGACCTGAGGGAGATGGAGGGCATTGAGGTGAATGAGGCTTCGCTGAGCGACGACCGCGCGGATATAAACAATCCGATACCCATGATTTATCAGAGCGGATATCTGACGATTAAGGACTACGACGAGCGCTTCCGGATGTACACGCTGGGGTTCCCCAACGAGGAGGTGAAATATGGTTTCCTCAACTTCGTCAGTCCCTTCTACACTCCTATAGCCCAGACAGACACCTCGTTCTATATCGGCAAGTTCATCCGCGAGTTGGAGAGCGGCGATGTAGACGCTTTCCTCACGCGCCTGCGCTGCTTCTTTGCCGGTATTCCCTACGACCTGAACGACCGCACGGAGCGGCATTATCAGACGGTGTTCTACCTCGTCTTCCAGCTTATGGGGCAGTTTACGGAGACGGAGGTCCGGAGTGCCCGGGGGCGTGCCGATGCGGTGGTGAAGACACCGGACTACATCTACGTGTTTGAGTTCAAGCTGAACGACAGCGCCGAGGCTGCCTTGAGGCAGATTGATGAAAAGGGATATCTGCTGCCCTATCAGTCGGACGGGCGGAAAGTAGTGAAGGTGGGTGTAGCCTTCGAGAAGGAAGAACGGAATATTGGGAAGTGGGTGATAGGAGGATAACTCACCACAGATTACACGGATTCTCACAGAAGTGTACGGGCGATACGAAATTAAAGAGCAGAGGCTACTTCCCCTTCATCCACCTCTTTCTCTCTTAAAATATCCCAGTACCGTGCAAGGCGACAGCTTGTGGCGGTCGCGATAGCGTGACTCAAACTCGTAGCGGGTGCAGAGCCAGCGGCAGAAGCAGCGGTAAGTGATGCGGAGGTTCAGGCGTCGTTGCAGGTCTTCATAAAATAGGGCGATCCGGCTGAAAAAGCTGCCTACCTGTTTTCGGGTGATTTTTCGTTTCCGGGGGGCTTGTGGTGAGGCGGCTTGTTCCTCCCTAACTATCAGGTAGCGCAGCACACGGATGTCTTTTTCTATCGATTCTTCTTTTTCACGCAGTCGCTGTTGTTTCTCTTCCTTCTTTCTTAATGACTCTTTCAGGTCCTGGATGCTCTTTTTCATTTTACTTTGAGGTTTGTATGGGATGGCGGATGCCAATGTTTGTTAAAACGACGTTAGGATCGGCAAAGATATACAAAAAGAGTATAGCATATCGTCCCGGGGATTGTTCTGCAAAGTCTCTTTAGATGTTTTTTGTAAAGATATAGATTCTGTTATCCGGCTATTTACACAATTTATATCTAAAGGAGATTTGTAAACTAAAAACAATGGATAAGATGAATGAAACATTAACAGTATTTATGATTTCTGAGATCGAAAGGCTCAAAGAAGAGGGGCGTGAACCGGCCCGGCGTATCTACCATAATATGCTGCGTACGCTTAGGGAGAGTGCAGGAAAAGAGGAGATCGGATTCGAAGAGGTGAGTCCGGTGTTTCTGGACAAGTATGAACATTGGCTGCTGGGAAAACGGTTGAGCTGGAACACGGTATCGACTTACATGCGTGCCTTGCGTGCGGGCTACAACAGAGGGATGAAAGGCCGCCCGGGATATGTGACCGGGCTTTTCGATAAGGTATACACCGGTACGCGCTCCGACGTGAAACGTGCTGTCAGTCCGGGGACAGTGGGGCAGATGATCCGGATGGCAGGACATCCGGATGGAGACGCTTCAGGGAAAGCCGTCGACTGGTTTGTGCTGATGTTTATGCTTCGGGGAATCCCGTTTGTCGATCTGGCTCACTTGCGCAGGAATAATCTCGATAAAGGAGTGCTGACCTACTGCCGCCACAAGACGGGACAGGAGGTGACCATCACCGTACCGCATGAGGCGATGGAAATTATCAACAGGAGGATGGCTGAGAACTGCCATCCGAGCTATCTGCTGCCTATCCTGGGGCAACCCCGTACCCGAAAGCGGCATACAAAGAAAAATCCCACTCCTTATCAGGAATATCAATGTGCCCTGCGTAACCTGAACCGGCAGTTGGAACGGGTTTCGGTGGAGTTGAAACTGGGAGGCAGGCTCAGTTCATACACCGCCCGCCATACGTGGGCCACGGTCGCTTTTCATCAGGAGACTCCCGTAGGAGTTATCAGCCGTGCGTTGGGACACTCCTCGGTGAAGGTGACCGAAACTTACCTGAAGCCTTTCGGGGACAGGGAAGTAGATCGGACAAACAGGAAGATAATCCGGTATGTGCTGAATGCGGTTTGAAAAACGAAAAATAGAGTGTATTATGCTTGTAATCAGAGAAGTGTATAGACCGTTACTTTGTAGGTAACGGCAATGAATTATTGCTGCAAAATTGGATATTATTTTTCACACAAACAAATAAAAAGACAAGTTTTTTATAAAAAAGGCAATTAATTTTAAAAAAGATGCATGCTTTGCATTAGTTTTCCCTATTTTCTCCTAAAAAAACTATAAGAGGGGTTGGCCACGTTTACTGTTATTTAACGCGGATGAATATTCTATTGCCATCATCAGATGTTTTTTATTATTTAAATCTCAGTGTCCTGTCAGGAACGCTATCCGAATCTATTTTATGTTAATTGCCGTTACCTACAAAGTAACGGACGATCACACAACAAAACAAAATAGCTTATGCTTACGCCGTTAACTTTGACAGCCATATCTGTCTTGCGTCATATTTCCCTTCAGGAAACAGTAAACTTCCAGGAATTAGAATGTAGTTGTAAGCCTCTTGGCGAACTTCTGGGGCAATTGGAATCCGCAGGGCTGATACGTGTCAAGGCGGATCATGCCGGTGATGTCACTCCGGAAATCTATGAGCTGACCCGTCCCCTCTTCCAAATCTCCCTGCTCCATGTAATGGAAGCCACGGACCAACATCTGAATTGCAATCAACCGGATTGTGAGAAAATGTACGCACGCTATCACCGTGCCGCCCATAAGTTGGGGATCATCAACCAGATGACCCGCGTCTACCTGTCGGAGATACCTCTGACCGATTTATGAACGGATTGCCGGTTTGTTTCAGATAAACTAACAGAATGAAAAAACAACTATTCATATTGCTTTTGCTTGTTTCGGGCAACGTGCTGGCACAAAGGGCAGCAGTTAAAACCAATTTGCTGCACGATGTCGCGACCGCTCCTTCGCTTGCCGCCGAGTGGGCGTTGGCCTCCCGATGGACACTCGATGTTTCGGGAAGCGCCTGTCCGTGGAGCTTTGAGAACAACCGGAAGTGGAAATTCTGGATGGCACAGGGGGAGGCGCGCTATTGGCTTTGCCAATCGTTCTACGGGCATTTTCTGGGCGTGCATGCCGGAGGGGGAGAGTACAACCTGAGCCGGGTGCGTCTGCCTTTTGTCTCCC
Source organism: Bacteroides sp. NGMCC 1.200775 (assembly GCF_040798045.1). Taxonomy (NCBI): domain Bacteria; kingdom Pseudomonadati; phylum Bacteroidota; class Bacteroidia; order Bacteroidales; family Bacteroidaceae; genus Bacteroides; species Bacteroides sp. NGMCC 1.200775. Next base: position 131,780 of record NZ_JASCQK010000001.1, read on the forward strand.
ATTCGGCCTCTTCCCGCTACGAGGGGTGGGCGGTGATGGCAGGGCTTTCATACGGCTACTCGTGGGTGCTGGGCAAACGCTGGAATCTGGAGGCTACCGTAGGCGCGGGATGGGTACATGCCGAGTACAAACGCTTTAATTGCCCTGCCTGTGGCGAATATCGGGGAGCGGATAAGAAAAACTTCCTGGCACCGACCCGTGTGGGCATCAGCTTGATTTATATGCTAAAATGAAAAGTTTTATGAAAGAGAAGATACGATCGACCCGTTTAAGAATATGCTTTCGGAAGGCTTTGGCGTCAGCCTGTTGCCTGGCGGCCTTTGCCCTGTGTTCCGGCATGCCGTCTGCCCGTGCGGCGGGGCCGTCCGGAGGAGTGGCCCTTACTGCTGTCCGAATGCAGCGTGCGGGTGGACAGGTATATGTCTCGTTTGCCATAAAGATAGCCCCCCGCGCAGTGCGTGCCCGTCACCGCTGGGTGATTACCCCTTGTCTGGGCAATGCCTCGGATAGTGTGTTGCTCAGCCCGTTTGTGGTGACGGGGCGCATCATGGCACGCAGGGCGAGGCAACAACGTCTCTTGAAAGGCAGTGCCGGTGAGGCGGGTCATCGGCTGACCGCCCGCAATGGAGATACCTTCTTGTATACCGATACGCTGCGCTATGCTCCGTGGATGGAGAGTGGTTTGAACCTGCGGCTCGACATCGACCGGGAAGGTTGCTGCCGGGTACAGACGGTGGGGAGCGTCGTTTCCTTCGGTGCTTTTCCGGTGGCTTTGCCCTATCGTCCCTCGGTTTGTGAGGTTGCTCCGCAGGTGAGCCGGTCGGTAGCGGAACATGCGGCTGACTATCCGTTCTTGTGTGAGGCAGGTAGCCGTCCCCTGCGTGAAAGCGGCATCGGTATTCGTTTCCGTGCGGCGTCGGCAGTGGTGGATACACTATACTCGGCCAATGCCGGAAACCTGCGCCGGATAACGGAAGCCATCGGATTGCTGCGTGCGGACAGTTGCGCATCCCTGCAAGGTATCTCGATCACCGGATATGCTTCGCCCGAAGGAGCGACGGAGCTGAACCGGAAGTTGTCGGCGAAACGTGCCGAGGCTTTGCGACATGCTCTCTCGGTCCGTATGAACCTGCCTGTATCGTTGTTTGAACTGAATGCCGGGGGAGTAGACTGGGGCAGGCTGGCCGAACTGGTAAATGAAAGCGACATGACGTATAAAGAGGAGGTGCTTGCCATTCTCCGCAGCCATCCGGAGGAAGAACGGAACGACAGGCTGAAAGCTCTGGCGGGAGGGCGTCCGTATCGTTCGGTGCTGGATGTGCTCTATCCGCAGTTGCGCGATGCCTGCTACATCCGTGTGGAGTATGCCAACCGTCCTGACAGTGTGGCGGATACGGTGAACCGTGCGATAGCCGCCATTCGGGTGCGGGATTATGAAGAAGCATTCCGGCTGCTGAAAACAGTAGAGGCGGACGAACGTTCGTGGAACGTACGGGGAGTATGCCATCTGTTGTGCGGAGACGACAAAGAGGCCGGGATATGGCTGCATAGAGCGGCGAAAGCCGGAAACCGGGAGGCGGAAGAAAACCTTAAAAAGATGAATGCGGAACAACGGGCCGCGACAACCGGTATAACGCAATAAGTGTATCACATAATATAAAAAGAAATGAAAAGACTAAAGTACATGAGTATGATGGGGTTGGCTGCTTTGCTGCTGACAACCTGGTCCGCCTGTTCCGACGATACGGACATCCCGGGCGGAGAGAATCCGGAAGAAGCGAGAGCTTATACCACAGTGACCATTGCCGTGCCGAACGGCGTGGCGGAAACAAGAGCCGGTACGACAGCAGATGATAGCGGTACAGATACGGAGGCCGGTACGGAGGATGAATACAAAGTGAAGACCGCCAACCTGTATTTGTTTCCGGGAGGAGCGGGTAGTAGCTTTGGTAGCGCTACGTTGAAAGAGATTATTTCCATCAACCAGTTTACACAAATGACAGCCAGCACTGCCGACGCTAAAACGATTGTATGGACCAGTAAGAAAACAGCCTTGACACCGGGAGACTATCGTATTTACATTGTGGTGAACGGTACGGTCAATGGAGTGGATAACACCAGCAAGAATAGCTTGACCGAAGCCGATTTCCTTGCAAAGACAACGGCTGACGCTACGGGCGTGATAGCCGCTGTGCCGGAGGCCGGACTGGTGATGGCGAGCCGTTCTCCCAACAGTGATAAAACGAATACTCTTCCTTATATTGCCCAGACGATCACCAAAGATCCGGAACAAACCATTGCGGCAACGGTAGAGCGTATGATGGGAAAGATTACGGTGACGGCGGGAGGAGCCAATGTGGCTTCTGCCGCTAATGTGTATACCAGCTTTTCTACCACAGTGACTGCTATCGGCAATATTACGAATATCACCCTGAAAGACTATTATGTAGTCAACGCACGGAAAGAGGGGTATTATTTCCGTCATGTGGATAAAGAAGGCTCTGCAACGAATCCTTTGACCGAGGCAAATTATGGTAACTCAAGCACTTCATTGCCGTATGTGGTAGATCCGAAAACGTATAGTAAAACTTACGCCGGCACACCTGCAGCTTTAGCCGGTAGCTATGCCGACTGGTATCTGCAAGCATCAGGCGCATTCAGCTTGTCGTCTTTCGGTTCTTTTGGGGGAAGTTATACGGCTATGCCGGGTTATTCTTCCAGTGCGGCAGAAACCAAAGTCGCCGCTTACTGCTATGAAAACACGATGCTGAAGGAAAAACAGAAGAACGGATATACAACCGGTATCGTATTTAAAGCGGAAATAGCTCCGAGTAAAATGATGCAAAAAAAGGCTGGTAGTGGTGGTGTGGAAGAGAACTCCACATTTACCGGCATGTCTGAAATCTTCTATCATTCCGGCATCTTTTACAAGGATATTGCAGCGCTGAAGGAAGCCGGCGTATTGCTGGCGGACGGAACTACTTCCAGTTCTGCCAGTGGTGCCCCTGCTGACCTGAAGAAGAACGACGTCCAGTGCTTCAAAAAAGGGAGTGCCGATGGCAAGTTCGTTTGTTATTATCCGTATTGGATCAAGCACATCCCTTCGGAAAATACGGCAGAAGACGTGATGGAGTTCGGCATTGTCCGCAACAATGTCTATCAAGTAACCGTCACCGGTATTCAAGGTGTGGGCAAAGACGGTGTAACCGAAGATATCATCACCGATACCGAAACCGATGATCCGACCACCGTATTGCTGAATGTGAAGTTAAGTATCAAACCCTGGACAGTACGCACGAATAGTGCCGTATTGGGACGTTAACCCACTGTTTTCTGTTATAAAGTAATTGCTTTGAGATGGTTTTTCACCACAGAGTACACAGAGGGCACAGAGAACATATTTTTCTCTTCAATACCCTATAAACAAGAGCTTAAAACTCTGTGTCCTCTGTGTACTCTGTGGTGAACCCCCTGTTCAATCATAAAATTTTCCCAACCATGTCCGATAACTTTCAGACCTCCTGTTTCTCCCATTCCGGCAGTCGGCTTCTGCCGTTCTTATGGTTTTGCCTGTTGGCGGGCTTATCCGCCTGCTCGTGGACCAAGGACGATCGCGGCGACTGTCCCAGTGGTTTTCGTATTCGTCTTCAGCCTGCATTGCATGCACAGATACAGCCCGGTAGCGGGATAGGCATCATCACCGACGAGATTGACACATTGTCCCTCTACGTGTTCGACGCACAGGGACAGTTTGTCTGCCTGCACACTGAAAACAGGCAATCGCTGACTGAAAATGGATCTATCATTACCCTGCCACTGGAATATAAAGACGGAGATGTTTACGAACTGGTGTTCTGGGCGGGAGGGGACAACCGGCATTACCGGATACCGCAGCTCACACCGGGCAGTTCGACCCGTGACGAGTTGGTCCTCTGGCTGGAACGTGACGGGGACGGACGTCAGGATGACGAACTGGGACACCTGTGGTATGGGCATGTCCGGTTGAGCCGGATACAGCCTTCGGAACTGACATCGGTCAGTGTGCCGATGCTGAAGGACAGCAACCGGTTCATCATCACCCTGCACGACACTTCGGGCGAGGGGCTGGATGCCGATGATTATGACTTTACCCTGTTGGTGGATAACGGTCACCTGAATGCCGACAACGAGATAATAACGGGCAACCGGGTGACTTATGCCGCCTACCATACGGAGTCCGCGTCCGAAACGGAACCGGCGGCCACCCGTACGGGAGAAGTCAGTCTGGCACGTGCCCGCTTGAATACATTGCGCTTACTGGCAGGGCAGGAGGCCCGTCTGGTGGTGACTGACCGCACCTCGGGACAGAAAGTAGTGGACGTCGACCTGACGCATTATCTGCTGATGACGCGTCCTTTGTTTGAAGAGAGCAGCGGTGTGGAGCTCAGCGACCAGGATTACCTTGATTACGAAGATCAGTTCAATGTGATTTTCTACCTTACCCCGATGGGAAGGCTGGAGGCGCTGAACATTAACGGATGGATTATCAGACTGAATGATGCACAACTGTAAAGGCAGCATATTTATCTTGTTTTTTCGGTTTCTGCTCTGCCTGCTGGCATGTGGATGCTCCGACGATACCGATATGCCGGGCACTCCGGCAGGGACGGACCGGGTGACGGCGTGTGTCCGTTTCTCGGTGCGGGTGGCGGGAGCAAGTACCCGGGCGGCCGTATCGGCGGGCGAAGCAGTTGAGGAGAAGATCTCTTCTGTCGCCGTTTTTCTGGTATCGGTCGACGGGAGCGGAAACGAAGATTGGAATGATGTGCAGTACGAAGTGGTTTACGGCGCGACAAGTGGTACGACGGACGTGTATCAGGCCCGCATACCGACTGCTCCCGGACGGAAGAAGGTCTATGTGGGTGCCAATCTGTTGCCCGGCCAGGTGCATGCCATTTGCGGGCAGGCGGAAGGCCTGGGATTGTATACCGCTGCCGGAGACGGATATGACGAAGTGATCGGACAGTTTGCCCGTCAGGCGGAGGGCATTGCCATGACCGGAAAAACCGCCGATGCCGTAACGGTCAGTGCGGGTACCGATGTGAATATAGATCTTACGGCCTCGCCTGTCGCGCTCGAAAGGGTGGTGGCTAAAGTACTGCTGGTGTGCGATACCTATACGGACGACGGAGGGGCGTATGTACGGATGTCCGATCATGCGGCTCGTCCGGCGGATGATCCGGGCTGGATTCGTTTGTCGGAAGTGCGGTATGCCCTCAATACGGTGAACCGGAAGGTGTATCTGAATGCGCCTTCGGATGGGAAAGATCCTAACTATGAAGTAGACCCGTATGTGGTAAAAGATGGTGGCGGCAATTATGTGTCGGCGCCCGATGTGTCTGAACAGCAATTCGCTTACCGTACCTTGGGCAGTGTCTGGGCAGAAGGTAGCGCTCCGGAAGCGTATGACGCCCCCCGGTACAATGCTACGGCCACTGTCCCCTCGACAAGCGGCGCTTATACCGGTGGACTGTATTGTCCGGAGAACACGACTGCCATTTCTACCGCCTCTCTTGAAGGCGGGCTGGATCTGACAGGAACGCTCAGTTCAACCCAAGCGGAGATTCCCCGCCTGGTGGCTACCCATCTGCTGGTAGCGGCGAAGTTTGTCCCCAAACAGATTGTTACCGGGGCCGGAACCACGCAAACCCTGACATCTCCCGCCGATGCCGCTACTTACTTGCCCGCAACGACGACACTTGCCGAGGCGGAAGCACATGCGGCAGGCACTTACTTTACCAACGGGAGTGACTATTACAGCTATGCGGGCATGAAGGCCGCCATCGGTGCGGGTACCCTGAAACGTACTGATTTTACCGCTTACGAAGGCGGGATCGGTTATTATTACACTTATATAGACGGCACAATTGCTACCGACGGCACAATTGCTTTCAGTACGGATTCCGGCATTTTGCGCAACCGTTATTATCTGCTGTGTATTACCCGGTTTAGCCTGCCTTCGGCCGCTTTGCCGCAGCCGATGCGTGCCACGATGAAAGTGACGGACTGGGTGACGAGTTCGGGTAATACAATTATAGTCAGGCCGACGTAGAAAGGAAAATAAATATGATTCACCACAGAGCGACACGAAGTTTTAATCTCTTGTTTATAGGGTATTGAAGAGAAAAATATGTTCTCTGTGCCCTCTGTGTACTCTGTGGTGAAAGCTGAAAAAGAAAGCATACAACTATGAATAAAGAAGAAAAAAAGAGTGGATTCTGCCGGGCATGCCTGCTGCTTTGCCTGTGTCTGTTGTCTGCCTCGTGTGCATCCGGAGAAGGAGAGTACGAACAGGAGATACCCATGGAGGTAGCTCTCACTCGTACGGATGGGGTGGCAGGCAGTGAAAGCACTCCGTTACTGCTGTTCTGGAAAGAGACGGATTTCAGTGTGGGGACATTGGGCTCTCCTTATAAAATCTCCACTCCGGCAGGAGGGATCGGTGATTACGCCGATGCACCCTATAATACGGAAGCGGATTATCCGGCTGATAACTCCCGGGTGGTGGTGATGGGACTTTGCCCTTCGGCCATGACTATGGCAGATGGTCACGGCACCTATTCGTTACCGTCTTCGGGAGCAGGGCTGACCGATGTGTTGGTTACTCCGAATGGAGTTACGGGCAGCAGGAAGCAACCTTTCGGACGGGCGTTGGAGTTCGCGCATGCCACTGTACGCATCGTGCTCAAGGCAAGGCGTACGGACAACACGGTCGGTAAGCTGTATGTCAAGAACCTCAAGTTGAAAGTACCCTCACGGTTAGTGTGCGGAGGGGTGAAATGGGATACGGGGGTGAAACACTATGTAGCGGCTCCGGCTTCCGCCGATTTGGTTATCGATCATCCCGGTCAGATATTGAGTACGGAAGATACGCAAATTGCGGTATTCTATCTGATACCCTGTGCGACGAACGACTTGCTGACCGATATTTCCTCTTTGGGTACACCGGGGCTTACGTTGACAGCGGATGTGGCCAAGGATGTAAATTTTACGACCGGAGCGCGAAAGGCAAGCTTTCCTGTTTTGGATGGCAATCTGAATTTCATGGATCAATCCGGAGCCCCGGTAACTCAGTTGCAGGCCGGAGAGTCGTATGGAACCACTCTCAATTTTGATATCGACTCTTTTACGCTGGAAGGCGAAGAGAAAGAGTGGGGGGATGGAGGAAAAATGACCATTCCCGTGGTGGTTCCTGAACCGGTTCCAAGTACATAGATGAACGGTGAACAGGGAACGGTGAACAGGGGAGGGGCTGTAAACTTAAATACTCCAACTCTGTGCCCTCTGTGTCCTCTGTGGTGAATCTAAATAAAAAGAGCTGAATATATGAAAACAATAATACGATTCTTTCTTTCAACCGTAGCGGTACTGGTTACCGGCTGCACTCCCGAAGAGGAACACATACCTGCGCAGGGTGGTGACAGCTTTACACTCTCCTCGAGTGAAGAGCAGGCCATCACCCGTGCGGGAGATGTGTCGGTGAATCATTTCACAGCCGGCACTAAATACCGGCTATACGGACTTATAGGGAGTTCGTGGAGCGGCAGACTCTCTACGATGAATGGGCAGGAGGGCACGGAGGTCGTGGATGCGGACGGCACACATCAGATAGAATATCTGAGTACAGGTACTGACGAAGACCGTTTTGAAGGCCGAATCCTCGACTTTTATGCACTGACATACGGTAATACGACTCTGCCGGTATGCGGTTCCGAAGCAGATGGCGTACCTGTTTGCAACGTCACTTCCTCTACCGGAGGAGCACTGCCCGACTTGCGCCGTGCTGTGCTGACAGGACAATCGGGTATCAACTCGGGAGTGATTACCTTACCCTTCAAGCATACTTTGTCTAAGTTGAAGTTTGAGGTGGTGAAGCAAAAACCGGAAAGCGGTTCAACGGGTACGGATGTATTGCAAGATATCCGGTTGCAGGGTATTTCTGTCAGTGATTATAGCGAAGGAGCGCTCTTGCTTTCGACCGGAGAATACAGCCATACGGGAGGGAAAAGTGACCGTGCGGTTCTGGGCAGCGGATTCTCTCAAGCTGTGACGGAAAGTGTGCAGTCTGTAACTATAGACGGGCAATCGGGCAGTGCGGCTGCCGAATGCCTGATATTCCCGACTCTAACCACGGCTACGGAGGGACTTAAAATAAATGTAGCTACGACGGGAACGAACAGTGGAGATCGAACGGATACGTATGAAATTCGTGTTCCGGTTATGGGAGATGACGGGATCGTTCAGAAAGATGAAGACGGCACAACCGTGACGGAGCCTTTCCGCTTCCTGCCCAATTACGAGTATACACTCACCATTACGATCACTAACAGTGATGTACAGATTATTACTATTATTCCTCGTCGGTACGATTGGATCGAACATGATGATGATTCGCAATATCTGGGGCAACCCCTGACTTTTAACGGTGTCATGTGGATGGACCGGAATCTCGGAGCTACCAGTGCGGATATGACAACCGCCGAAGGATGGGAAGGAGCCAGAGGATATGTATATCAATTAGGAAGAAGTATTCCGTATTATTTGACTAAAACAATAAAATATAGGGGAAGTGACGGAAAGGAGTATTTGAGACCTAAAAGTTGTGTTGACCAAAACGGAGGGGCAAGACCTTTGCCACAGATAGTGGGGCATGAAAACGATGGTCCTATCGGGCGGCCTGCGGTGGCTACCTTAGCACTTAATCCGGGAGATGTCGGTAAGACATTTAGTTACGTTAGTGTCGGCGGTGATTGGGATAATACTGCTGCTACCAGTTCTACTTATTGGAAGAACACAAAGAATGACCCTTGTCCGATGGGCTGGCGCGTGCCTACTAAAAAAGACTTTGATGGGATTATGCCTATAGGAGAAAAATATGGCGACTTGACATTTATAAACGGCCATAGCGGGACGGCTTGGAAAGAAACCGCTCAGAATGATCCGGAAACAGGGGCTAAAACGGTTTATGTCTGTAAGCGGGTAAATACGAGTACGTATGGGACTATTTATGCCATTAAGTACCAGGGAACTCCACAAGCTTACCGCCTGATGTGGGCTTTGAACATGGTTGGGGACAATCAGTCTGTAACGGATGCTAATGGAACGCGATACCGTGCTTATGTCACAATAGCGAGGTTTCCATGTGATAAAGATGCCGACCTGAATATAAGTACCTGTAATACGGATTATGACTGGAAGCATCCCAGTGATTTTATCAATCTGCCTGTTTCCGGTTATATTTATCCTGATCAAGCGGCACTGTATAATGCCGGTGCTGAGGTAGTGTATGCAACATCGACCCCTAACGGTGCTTATATGTATGCTGCTTCTTTTAAATATATAGGCAATACCGGCCGTCGTTACTTTGCGGTATACTCTACGAACAGGGCTGCCGGCGTTTCTATCCGTTGTGTGCGGGATGTCACTTCACAATAAAATGGTAAGTATGAAAAGAATGATTGTCTTCAAAAGTTGGTTGTATGTAATCATGGTTCTGCTCTGTACGGCATGTGTCCCTGCCTCTCCCGAAGAGGAGAATACGGAGGAACTGGTACAGGTGAATCCCATTGCCGGCGGATATTACGCTTCTATGCTTCCTTCGGTCCGTACCCGTGCAACGGCACAGGATAGTGAAACATTGCAGGATAAACCGATTTATCTGCTGGAAGACGGGAGTACGATACGACTGGTGGTATATGATAATACCAAGAACTTAATGGAAGAGTATTCCAAAGCCTATCTGGTACGTAACGCCGGTACGTCAGGCAGCAGTTTGCTTTATCCCTGCGAGGTAGACGACGACGGGACGGTAATATCTTCAAGTAGCACTCCTCTTTATATGAAGGCGGGTACTTATTACTTCAGAATCCTGTCACCTGCCAAGGCCTTAAACTCAAAGGGTTTTGTCAATATCGGTAATGGAGAATATCTGCTTGCGACCGACGACCGGTATACGCAAACAGCCATGACGGCGGTGACCATTACGAAAATTGATGAAGGGGGTACATTGAACAATGTTCAGACCCTGTATCTGCCCCCCATCATCAACCAGACGGCACGGATGCAGTTTACTGTCAAAGCGGGTGAGGGTGTACACTCCTTGGAGATGCTTGCCGAAGGAATTGAAATCAGTGGCATACAGCAACCACTGGACAATACAACCAGTTTTGACTGGGTGAATGGAGAGGTGCTGCCCGTGAAAGTGGGCGACCAGAGTGCATCGGTACGTATTACACAAGCCACCCAAAATGCCGATAACAGCCTGATGGCACATACCGGCATATTGCCCACAGATGCACGTTCGCACTCTATCAGCGTGTTGCTGAATCTGAAAGTGAATGGTAACCCCACTCAGTATCAGATGTTACTGACCGGTTTGTATCTGACAGCAGGGCATTCGTATAACTATACCGCTACGGTGAAGATCAGTAACGGGGTGACTGTGCTGACCTGGCAAAACCGTTCGTGGACGGAAAATGTGGAAATGGATACATAAGAGCTCACCACAGATTACACAGATTAACACAGATTTATAATTTATCTCGTTGATATCTACGATTAAAAGTTCTGTGTTAATCTGTGTAATCTGTGGTGAAATGAACAAATTAGAGTAATACTTAATAATAGTCCCATGAAAAGATTTGGATATATCGTTTTTAGTGTTTGTCTGCTTACGTTGGGTGCCTGCATATCCCATGAACCGATGGATCAGGAAGAGGACGTGGTAAAAGTGTCGGTTGGGCTCACTGCCGCTTCTTTTACCAATGATGCGGTTACCCGTGCGGAGCAGCCGATGGCGCCCGATTATGAAAACCTGATTGGTAATTTGTGGATTCTGCAGTTTGACCGTGAAGGCATCCTGATCGGCAGTGAACGGATAGTGCTGACCACACCGGTGCTCAATACAACGCTTGAAGGAGTCACACTGAGGACCGGGCGCAGTACCCTTTGCATAGTAGGCAATCTGACAGATGCGGAGACTCCCGCGTGGCCAGATAACCTGAATGGTTTCAAAAGTCTGGTGGTAGATATGGGCTGGATGAAAGAACGGAGTGCTGACCGGAATGTATGTCTTTTCGGCTATTATGAAGGAGAGATTACTACCGGAACCACCGCTGTGAATGTGGTATTGGGACGTCTGGTATGCAGGCTCAACATAGCTGTTTCGGCCAAGACGGCAGGAGTATTCAGCAACGTGAAAATTCAATTGAAGCGGGCGCAGACCAAAGGTTATCTATTCCCTTCGGATACGTATCTGGCACCGGAAAGCGGTGATTATACGGAAGAGGTGATCACTGCCGGAACATTGGGAACAACTTCTTCTTATCGTTATTATTATATGGCGGAGAATGTAACCACAGGAACAGACCAGAATGAACGCACGCAACTCCAAATAAAAGCAACGAAAGGGGGGACTGAGTATACAAAAAACATTGATCTGGGCAGGAGTGATATCAATGACTATTCTCTCCGCCGAAACAATAACTATACATTCAATATCATTTTAGAATAATCATATATCTTAATCGTGTGGAAGCTATCTGCGACAGACGCTTCCCCTTGCTTGTTTTGTTTGTTGCAGGTCCATGCTTTCCCGGTGGGGAAAGGTGGACTTGCTCGGTTTATATAGATTCTTATATTCCTATAAAGTAATATTCTCATATTCCCATATTATATTAATCTATATTTGTATATTTGCATGAACCTTTAAAATAGAGGAAAAATGATCGACTTAGACCGTAAATTTCCGATAGGGATACAGACATTTGAGAAACTCCGTGAGGGAGGATATTTGTATGTAGATAAAACAGCACTATTGTGGAAAATAGCTTCCACCAGTATTCCGTATTTTCTGAGTCGTCCTCGTCGATTTGGTAAGAGTCTGTTGCTTTCTACTTTCGAAGCATATTTCAAAGGAAAGAAAGAACTGTTTGGAGGACTTGCCATAGAGAAGCTGGAGACGGAGTGGAAAGAGTATCCAGTGTTGCATCTGGATCTAAATGCCGAAAAATACGATTCGCTTCAGGCGTTACATGCGATATTGAGTAGCCAGTTGACGCAGTGGGAGTTAAAGTACGGACATGGGGTGGATGAAGAGACCTTGTCACAACGTTTTATCGGTGTGATCCGTCGTGCATCCGAACTTACCGGTCGTGGAGTAGTCGTGCTGATTGACGAATATGACAAGCCTCTCTTGCAGGCATTGGACAATGGGGAATTGCTGGATGAATATCGTAATACTTTAAAAGCGTTTTATGGAGTATTGAAGAGCGCTGACCGCTATCTGCGTTTTGTTTTCCTGACCGGAGTAACAAAGTTCGCACAAGTCAGTGTATTTAGTGATTTAAACCAGCTGAACGATATCAGCCTTGATTTTGCGTACTCTACTGTATGTGGAATTACGCGAGAAGAGCTTACGACAACTTTTGTACCCGAACTTAAACAACTGGCAGAAGCAAATGATATGACTCCGGAAGAGGCTATTGAAATGATGGCCCGGAAGTATGACGGTTATCATTTTCATCCTAAAGGAGAAGGAGTATTCAATCCATTTAGTGTACTTAGTTCATTCAGTAGACTTGAATTTGGCAATTATTGGTTTCAGACGGGTACGCCCACTTTCCTGGTCAAACTTTTGCAGAAAAGTGATTACGATCTGCGTACATTGATAGATGGGGTGGAAGTAGCCGCTTCATCATTTATGGAATATCGGATCGAAGTTAATAATCCGATAGCATTGATTTATCAAAGCGGTTATCTGACGATTAAGGGATATGATAAAGAGTTTGAGCTTTACCGGTTAGTTTTCCCTAATGAGGAGGTTAAGTACGGTTTTCTGAATTTTCTTGTATCTTATTATACTCCTGTAGCTGAGGAAGAACAGAATTTTTATATCGGAAGATTTGTACAAGAGTTACGGAAAGGTGAAGTGGATGCTTTCCTTACACGCTTGCGAGCTTTCTTTGCCGATTTTCCTTATGAACTCAATGCCGCCACCGAACGTCATTATCAGGTTGTTTTTTATTTGGTTTTTAAATTGATGGGGCAGTTTACCCAAGTAGAAGTCAGAAGTGCCAAAGGGCGTGCGGATGCTGTGGTTAAAACAGCTGATTATATTTATGTCTTTGAATTTAAACTAAACGGAACGGCCGAGCGGGCTTTGCAACAAATAGATGATAAAGGATATCTGATTCCTTATCTGATGGATGGAAGAAAACTCGTGAAAGTTGGGGTGGAGTTCAGTGCCGAAAAAAGGAATTTGGATCGGTGGCTGGTAGAATAAGGGATGTTAAAAGTCTCTTTCACCACAGATTACACAGATTATTAATAATGACTTAATATTCACTCTGTGTTACTCTGTGTCCCTCTGTGGTGAGTTTCGGACTTATCTAAATAGTATGTGGGTTATTCTTTTCTTTAACGAATCACTTTCCCTTCTTCCGTTATCAGCAGAATAGTCAGTTCTCCGTTGGGCAACAGTGGGTCGCAATGGTGATGGCATTGTTCGATCAGTAATGAACAAAACGTCTGAAGTTCCGCTTCGAGCAGGAGTTCCCAAAGTTCCCGTGCCAACGTGATGCCTTCGATGGCTGATGCAGTGGCAGTGTTGCACCCGGACTGACGGGCTATCTCTTTCAGGAATGCTTTATTCATCGTTACTTTTTTACTATGCGTGTCGAGATGTCCTTCTGCCAGCTTTACGGCTTTACCGATCATAACCCCCAACGTGAGTTGCAGGATGCCGAGTTCGGCAGCGATCCGGATGGTTTCACCAATGAAGTTACCATAATGGACGAAAGCCTGTGAGGGTAATTCAGGGTAGAGGTTGCGGATGTATTTCTCGCTCTTGGCACCCGAATTGATGACGATGCGGGGAGAACCTGTAGCCTGGGCTACCGACATTTCTTTACGAATGGAATTGACAAATGCTTCGGAAGAAAATGGCTTCACAATACCGCTGGTGCCGATAATGGAAATGCCACCTACAACACCGAGGCGGGGATTGAAGGTGCGAGCGGCAACCTCTTCGCCTCCGGGGACAGAGATGGTGACATGTATGGGGGCAGTGGGCACGGGGGTGTGTCTGTCAAGGATGTGCAGCAGATTTTCTGTAATCATTTGCCGGGGAGTGGTGTTGATGGCCGGTCCGCCTACTTCCAGTCCCAATCCGGGTAGGGTGACGGTACCTACACCTTGTCCGCCGTGGATTTGTATAACCTGTTGCCGCTCACCTCCGGTGTGCGGCTTTTCTTCAGAAATATCGATGGATACGGTAGCTACAATGGGTAGCCCGTTCGTGACATCGGGATCATCGCCTCCGTCTTTGATCACAGTGCAGGAGACTTCCATGCGCCGGTCAGTGAACGAGCCGGTAACGGAATGGACAGGGACGGCAATCTTTTCTCCGTTGGGGAGCAAAACGGAAACATCTTTTATTATATTTCCGGGTATGGGCGACAGGAGTTTCCGCAGAGCTGCGCTGGCGGCTGCGGTTGCGCATGTCCCGGTGGTAAGTCCGCTGCGCAGGGGCAGGAAGTCGGGCAGAAAGTGCTCGATGGCACGGCGCATTCCATTCACTCCATTCACTGTCTGGTCATACGGGGGCAGAGAAGGGCGAAGAAGGATATAAAGACGGATTCCCTGTTCGGTAATGATGTTCACTTTCTCGGAGAATCCTCCGGACACGCCGCTTTCTTTCAGAAGAACGACTTCCGGAGAGAGTTGCCGGAGGAGTTCGGGCAGGTTCTCTTTGCCGGGAGTATAATAGACCAGGCGGTCTTCGGGAAAGCCTGCCTTCCGGACTATCTCGCGGGAGCTTTCGCGGTCGAGAATGCGGAAGTAACACTCACTTTCCTTTTTCTTCCAGAAGGGTTTTAGTTTGGGGATGGACTGGACCCCGGTCAGGGCAAGTACCCGATGTATACCTTCTTCGTTGAGTAACTCTAACAGTTCTTCATACTTTTCCCTCAGTTTGAGCGGATATTCATCGTACATCTCTTCATTAAACAGCTTGAACAGGTCATCATACATGCGTTCGTACCGAACGCAAGGGATGCCGAGTGCCTGTGAAACGGCGGTGACCGTTGCGTGCAGTTGTTCTGCAAAGGGATGGGCGGCATCCACCAGCAGGCGGATACCGTTCTCTCGGCAAAAGGCTTTCATGGTGGTTTGGGTCAGCGCACCTGTGAGCCGTATTCCGTGTTGCAGGCTGATTTCCTGTTCGTCTCCTTTGGTTGAATAGTAATAAGGTTTTCCGGCTTCTTCGGCAATGCCGACGACCTTCCTTCCTTCGGTTGTTCCTCCTAATATCAGTATCATTTTACTTACGGAATAGATGTTTAAATTGGTGTGAGTACAGGCGTGATAATCCTTCACGGTTGTCGATGGCGTCGCCTACGACAATCATGGTGGTCAGTGTCAGGTTGTTCTCCTTTACGATTTGTGCCAGATCCTTCAGCTCGCCACGATAGATGCGTTCGTCTTTCCACGTCAGATGATAACAAGCGGCAACGGGGGTAGTGGGAGGATAATGTTCAAGTAATTCCTGTTGAACCTGATCGATCACACCCGCACTTAGGAAGATGCACATGGTGCTTTGCGAACGTGCCAGCAGGCTGAGTTTCTCTTTCTCGGGCATGGGCGTGCGTCCTTCGCCTCGGGTGAGGATGATGGTTTGTACTTTCTCGGGGATGGTGAACTGTGATTGTAAGGCAGCGGCCGCGGCCTGGAATGACGAGATGCCCGGAGTGATGTGATAATGCATGCCGTATCGGTCGAAGAAGTTCATCTGTTCCTGGATAGCACCATAGATGCAGGGATCGCCCGTATGCAGGCGGACTACCAGCTGTCCGCGGTCGTAAAACTCTTTCATCAGGGCAAACTGTTCTTCAAGAGTCATGGACGCCGAACTGCGTATGGTGGCTCGGGCTTTGGCACATTCGGTCAGTTCGCGCGGGACGAGGCTGCCGGCATAGAGAATCAGGTCGGCTTCTTCAAGGAAACGGCGTCCGCGTACCGAAATCAGTTCGGGATCGCCGGGACCGGCTCCCACAATTTCGATGTGCCCTTGGCGTACGGCTGCGCTGTCCAGGGCGATGGCAACGGTAAAGTTCTCACATTTCTGCTTCGGCAGAATCAGCGGGCCGCCTCCGGCTGCCAGCAAGGCTGAGGCTTCGGATACGCTGGGCGTACCCATGTATTTATCGACTACCTCGCTTGGGGTAGGTACATCTACCTGGCTAAGTTGGCTGGCTGTATACAAGTGCAGTTCATAAGCATCGGCAAGCAGTTTCAGTACTTCTTCATGCTTTTTCTCTTCGATGGAGGAGATGGTCCGAATGGCGGCAGGTATGATGTTTGCCTCCAGTAAGGTGTTCATCAGGCGGGTGATGACGGCATTCTTCGGGCCGGCGTTGCGTGCCAGTCCCATACCCATGTGCAGCACTTTGGGTACATAGTAGAGTGCTTGCATGCCGGAAGTTTCATACAAATAAGGAGTGACGAGCAGCAACAGGCGGTATTTGCCGGTATCTATGTCCTTGAAGTTATAGAACACATCTACGTGTGACGGCAAGGTGTGTTCCAGTTGGGCAGTGCCTTCGTCACGAATATCGAGTAACAGGGCAGTCGGTGCACAGTCGACGAAAAGGGAGATCAGGTGGTTCATGTCGCAGTTTTCACCGGGGATTGCCTGCCAGTCGTATTTCTTTCCGAGGGTGTCGAGTGCCCAGAGTCCGGTGCGGTCGCTACGGGTGGTGATGACAGGTTCGGCACCCAGAATGCCTGCCACATATTGGGTGAGTCCGTTGGCACCGCCGACGTGTCCGGAGAGTACGGAAATGACGTAGCGTCCCGTACTGTCTACGCATAGCACGGCGGGATCTGTCTTCTTATCTTCAATGCAGGGAGCGATGGCACGCACACAAATGCCCATCGCCCCGATAAAGATAAGTGCGTCGGAGTCGCGGAACAGTTGTGGAACTGCCTCCTGAAGGGCCGGGATATGCCGGCAGTCGGCATTTGCGATGGTAGAGAAAATTTCAGACTCAGGTAGTTCCTGCTTGAGGGTTTTCGCCATGGATATGCTGGCTTCTGATATTACGATAATAGCTGTTTTCATTGTTGTTCGGCTTTGAGTATTTCAATGGGATTGTATTCATTGACGGCAATTCTTGTTCCGCTGAGGAGCCGGAGTCCGGCTTCTCTTATCCCTTCGATAAAGAGCGACTTGCTTTCTTCGGATACGGAGTTGAAGACAATGCATCCTCCCGGAAGGAGGTAATGGGAGATGCGTGCAATCATCTCCTTCAGATGTCCGCCATGCCCGCCGATAAAGACGGCATCGGGGCGGGAAATGGTGTCGAGGTCGGCTTCAAGGAAATCACCAATGAGGATGGTGATGCCCGGAGTGCCGAAACGCCGGCTGTTGACCTCCATCAGTCTTTGTCCTTCGGGACGGATCTCAAAGGAGGTAACGTGCAGGTGCGGGAATTGCAGTTTGGCTTCGATGGATACGGAGCCGGTACAGAAACCGACATCCCAGAAAGAGACGCGGCGATTCAGTTCCAGCGCACTGAGTGTAAGCAGACGGATGGGAGCTTTGGTGATCATCCTGGTGCGCCCGTCCAGCAGTTCGAACTCTTCATCGGGGATTCCGAGTGGAGGGAGATTTATACGCGCTCCGGGGTGGGAGAGTATATCTCCTCTCTGGTGCTGGGAAGTATAGGTGTCGGGGTACTGATGGACAATCAGGCAGTTGGGATATTCAAAAGTCAGTTCTGCCGCCTCTTGAAGTTCCAGCCGGCGGATACGTTCCCGTTCCGGGTTGCCCAGATGTTCGCCGACGTACATCGTATAATGAGTGTAGCCATAGTCCAACATACGTCGGGCTATAGCGGCAGGGGTGTGTTCCCTGTCGGTGAGAATGCCCATTTTCGGTGTGCGTTCTATCAGTGCCCGGTCAAATTCATGCCAGGGACGCCCTGTGAGGGATACGGTGCGCATGTCGTCATAAGGCATGACTAATCGGTGAGCCAGTGTTTGCAGGGAGTTGAAGGTAGGATAAAGTTGTATCCTCGCCTCGGGCAAACGCCGGCGGATGGTATTGGCGAATCCGAAAAAGAGCGGGTCGCCCGAAGCGAAGACAACAATGTGGTCGTAGGCCTCGTAACGGGCAAATACCGCGTCGAGAGGGACAGTGATATCGATCCATTCCGCCCCTTCGGGAAGGAAGGCGGAGATGATGTCATGGTGACGCAAGCCCCCTGAAAAGACCTTACCCTCGCGTATCAGTACCTGTATCGAGGGTGGGAGATAAGGAGCAGGGCTGTCGTCCAGACCGATGACAATGAATTGGGTGGGATGATGGTGATCTGTCATGTCTTTAAGTTTCTAATGGGTTTTCTCTCCTTTTAAACGTCTCTTCCCGGTCTTAATTGTTCGGCATCCGGATAACAGAGGATGGCGTTGACCAGTGTGGCTGCCAGGTTACTGCCTCCTTTACGGCCTTCTACAATCAGTTTGGGGATGTGAACGAAGGGTTTGGTCATGTGCTTGGACTCCTGTACGTGGACAAAACCTACGGGAGCGGCAACGATGCCGGACGGCTGTGCTCTCTCTTTGCGGATCAGGTCGCACAGTTCCATGAGTGCCGTGGGAGCATTGCCAAATACGAATAGAGCGTCCGGGTGTTCTTCTACGGCCAGGCGGATACCGGCTTGTGTGCGGGTGATGCCTTTAGAGGCAGCCATTTCTGCTACCCTTTCATCATTCAGGTAACATTTTACCTCGATACCCAGACGTTGCAAGGCACCTTTGCGAATGCCGGATGCAGCCATGGTCACATCTGTGACAATCGTTTTCAATTTTCCCTCACCGATGGCATGATAAAGTGAAGCCACTGCACCGGGGTCGGTGTAGAGTAGTTTTTCCATATCAAAGTCCGCCGTTGTGTGGATGGCATGGAGCAAAGCCCATTTATGGTCGAGCGGGATGTTTTTGTTTTTCAATTCTCCATCGATGGTACGGAAACTGCGTATCATAATATCCTGTCCGATGCCGGTTGCGTCTTCTTTTGTCTCACGATAATACCCGCGGGGAGTAATCATCGTTTCACCGAAAGAGTAGGTTTGCGAATTACCAATGATGATGACCGTGAACATGTCTACTTCTTCCGGATCGAATGCGGAAAGAGTCGTTACGTGTATTTCCTGTTCATCTCTGCCTGCCTGGCGGACATATCCCACCGGAGTCTCCGGCGAGCGCCCTTCCTGCAGAAACAATTCCCGGAGGCGGTATAGCTGCCAGTAGCGTCCTTCGCTTTTGGGGTTGTAGACGGCAGTTACAAAATCGGCTTGTGCGGCGGCGATGATACGGCGTTCGATGCGTTCCCACGGAGTCATCAGGTCGGAGAGGGAGATGACGCAGAAATCGTGTCCTACCGGAGCACCCAGCAGGGAGGCAGCTTTTTGGAAAGCACTGATTCCGGGCAAGGCGATGATTTCCACATCGCTCTGTCGTTCGCGTTTCATTTCATATATCAAGGGAGTCATGCCATAAATACCTGCATCGCCCGAACTGATGACGCAGACTGTTTTGCCTTGTTCGGCGTATTCGAAAGCTTGTTCGGCACGAACCCGTTCGCGCTTCATTCCGGTGTCGATACATTCGGCATCCGGACGGACAAAGTCACGGATAAAACGAAAATAATACTTGTATCCCACCACTACGTCTGCTTCACTCACGGCAGCGAGTACCGCAGGGGTAATATCTTGTTCACTTCCCGGCCCGATGCCGGCTACGATTATCTTGGGTTGTTTCATAATTTATCGGTTTTGAGTATTATTCACCACAGAGGACACAGAGGGCACAGAGAATATCTTTCTCTTAAACATCCATATAAACAAGAGATTAAAACTCTGTGCCCTCTGTGTCCTCTGTGGTGAACCTGATTCATTTCCTATTCCTGATTTAGAAAAACTATGTAGCAAAGATAAGGATTAATCCGTTTTTAGCCTTTTATTCGGGAACATAAATGATTTCTCCGTTATCCAGTTCGTAGGCTACACCTACTTTCCTGCCCCGCTTGCCGGACGATTCTTTTTGTTCGGAAGGAGTGTATCGTTTAATCTCTTTGCCTTCTTTGGTAATGATTTCCATGTTTTCCTTTCCGGGATTCTTTACCATGGTATAATCTTCCTTTGAGAAGATCTCGGTCATATTGAATCGGCTGACGAGTGCTACCATCAGTGCCACGGCAAATACCATTGCTACATCAAATAAGTTAGCTACCGTTCCCATCGGGTCGGTATCATTCTGGCTGTGCAGGAGTCTGTTTCGCATTATAAAGGGTTTTACTTATAAACTCGAGATCGTTCATTTCGCGGGCATACCAACGTTGACGGATTTGTAGGGTAATCACGCCAATGGCGGCTATTACCATGCCTACAACTGTGGTTGCAAAGGCTACCTGCATGTTGTAGGCCATCGAGGCAATGTCTCCTGTAGCCAGGCCGACAAGTGCAGGCCCCATGGGAATCAAGGTTCCCATTAATCCAAGCATCGGGCCTAATTTGACAAAGGTACGTGACCGGCCTAATTCCTGTTCAGCATCTACCTCAAAATTGGCAAGCAGACGTTCGCAATAGGCTGTATTCTCCCGGTGGGAGTATAGCTTGACGAGGCATTGTTGCAGAAGAGTGTTGTTATCTCCCACAAGAAGTCCTATCTTTTCTCCGGCGTTTTCGGGAGTTAACTCTTCCAATTGCCGGGCAAAGTTCTTCTGGGTATTTATTCTACGGTAGAATTCTCCAAAAAAGCCCCCTGCCAGCAGGATTGCTCTTGCAAAAAACAGCAATAGCAAAACTACCACCGGAACGAGTAATCCGTTGGATATCCAGAATAGTGCATTTGATATTGTTTCCATTAATTATATTTGTTATTTAGTTATTTCCTGTGACAATGATACTCAACAATACAACAAACAAACTGGTGATGAAGAGCATCTCAAGCCGGAGTCTTGTCTCTCCCAATATACTTTTCAGTAGTAAACTGATGATGGGTATCAGTATGAAAACCGATACTGAACATACGACAGTGATAAGCCTGAAACTGATTCCCGGAAAGGTAAAAAACAGTTGGGGCAACAGATAGGCGAGAACAACTGCCATAAGTAGACCGGGATATAGATTCAATATCCGGCTGACTGTCTCCCGGAAGAGAGTCGGGTGTGGTAAAACTTTAGCGAAACAGTTGAAGCAGAAGGCAATCATTACGGAGGCCTCAAGTGTGATGTACACAGAAAAGGTCAGCATCCGGGAGCGGGAAGCAAACAGGGAGGCTATCTCCGTAGCTGATTGCTCCGTAGCCCACTCACCTATGGCAAGTAGGAAAACTGCACAGCCAATACCTGCCAGCCAGACTCCCCATCGTGGATAGAATCCTATCTTCAGGATGAAATTCAGGACAATGAAGCCCATCAGCAGATGAATGACAGATTCCATGATTACTTCTTCCTTTTTAATAGAAATATCACTCCGGCAAAGATAATAAGAACAATTCCCCCTGTCAGTATACCATTGACGATATTCTTTTCCCGGCTTTCGGCTTGGGTCAGTTTCTCCTCTTTCAGTACGATGTTCTTTCCGTCTGTACCGGTTCCCTGAAGAATGTCCTGCATAATTTCCCGATAGCTTCCGGCTTCGGATGGCGTCAACTTATTCTCTATAAACTGTTGGAGTTTCCGGTTGTCACAGACAAATTCCGTACAGGCTGCTCCTGCTTCACGGGTGATTTCCGCATGGAGCTGTGCGGTTGTTTTCAGTTGTTCGTCATCTGCTTTCCAGTAACCTTTGCGGGCACTTTCGAGCATGACCGCAGTCATTGCCTGATAGGAAGCGGGGTTTACCTGTTGGAAATAATTTCGGATTCCCAGATGGTTCTCGTCAAGGATATACATCTTGTACAGGTCATTGAAAATCTCCTTGTCTATAGCCGAAGGGCGGGTAGCGTGCCACCCGAAGATGTTACGGAATATCTCACCGAACATCTGGGCCGTGGTGGCACCGCCTTTCATTCGCTCTTCTATGAAAGTAGGATTTAAGATGGTAGCCCTTGCTTCTACGGCAATGGCTTCGTTGACGTTCTGTATCCGTTTGTTATTCCTGTTCCGATAGTCTGCCATCAGTGCATCGGGCTCTTTGCCGGTCAGTGTTTTTACTGTTAGCGAAAGGCCTCCCATAAATTCATATACATGGTCTAAGGAGAGTGGACCCCAAGTATTGCTTTGCCGGGGTTGTATCACTACGTCTGTTTCGGAGAGTGCCGAGGCAAAGAGGTCTTTTTGCATCTCTCCCCAGTTTTCTTCATCTCCGTAGGCTGCCCCCATATTGTTGAGATAGCCGTCTGCCAGTTCCGATTCATTATCCCATCGGTCACTCTTTTCCGTATAGGCCATCATGCCGGTGCTATATCCGCTATTGACAGGACCAAACACACGCATGACTGACATTTCACGTGCCTTCTTGGGGGAAACGCCTTTTTCAACCAGTAGCTTTTCTTGTAGGCGTGTGCCCGACGACACGTAGTTTGGGAATGATTCGCTATCGGCAGATGAAGCCAGTCGGATGGCATCGGTAAGCATGGTCAGCCGCGATCCCGCTATATCACGCAATTGACCTGATACTTGTACGACAACGTTGATCCTTGGACGTCCTAATTCTGCCGAAGGTACCAGGCGTAGGTCGACTACACGTCCCATTTTATCACGGATGGGTTCTACGCCGAGCATCCAGAATACTTGTGCCAGTGTAGCTCCTTCGGTAGTGATAAATTCACCTGCCCAAAAAGAATAACTTACTTTACGCGGATATTCTCCGTCGTGGTTCTCACGGTATGCCTTCAAGGTGGCTTCCGCCAATCGTTTCCCGTCTTCCCACGAAGCTACGCCGGGAGTAGTTTCCACATTGATGCTATACATATTTCTTCCGGTAGGTAGCACGTTAGGATTGAGAACAGGGTCTCCTCCCGGTGCAGGGAATACGGTTCCTCCACTGAGACCGCGCAGCATGGCAGACAGCTCGTTATCGGTGGAGGCTATCAGTTGCGAGCGGTAACGAAGTGCGTCCCGAAGTTCAGGGGCAATGCTTGCGGTATCTTTGGGCGGATTCTGTAAAAGGGGAATCAGCCGTTGTTTGGCAACAGGTAGATAATGATGGGCTATGTAGCCGAAGTCTTGCAACTGTTCAGTAGTGATTTTCCCTTTATCACGGTCTTGCTTTGCCATTGAATAGGCCAGAGGGTCGGCACTGACGGCAAGAGTGGTAGTCAGTAAGTCTCTGGCCGAATAAGTTTCTCCCAATGTGTAGTAGGCTCCGATTGTCTTTTCATTGGCTATTTCTTCGGCAAAGAGATCGATCTGCTCCAGCTCTTCGTCTGTATAAGGTCGGCTGAGTGTGGAGTCGAGTTTGAGATCACGGTGCAGTCCAAGTTTAACCACTTCTTTTTTGATGCGTAATCCAGATATCCGGTTCTTTTCTGTTCCTTCGGCAAGTATCTTGTGAATGTCTTCCAGCAAAGACGCATATCGTTGGCGCATTCCGCTTTCTACATAAGGGGGAGTCAGATGGGTAACAAGTACGGCATGAGTACGGCGTTTGGCGATGATACCTTCGCCGACATTTCCGGTTGTATAATAGTAAAAGTGGGGTAAATCTCCCACTAATGCGTCTGCCCAGTCGTTATGCGAAAGAGCTACATTTTTTCCGGGGGTATACTCCAGATTTCCGTGAGTGCCGAAATGAATCAAGGCATCCGCCCGGAACTCTTTTTGTACATATAAATAAGGTGCCAGGTAACTGTGCGGTGGTGCTACAGGCATACCATGTACCAGTTTGAAATCGTCATCGCCCAGTGCCGGACGGGGTTGGGGGAAGAGAAGTACATTGCCGAAACGAAGACAAGCGATGGCAAGTTGCTCTTCGCCCTGTTCGTTCTTTCCGGTCAGCAAGTGGCCGGGGGCTTCGCCGTAACGTTCGGTTACTTCTTTGTATTTTTCTGCATCAATCACTTCGTGAGCCCATTTTTCATACTGCGTTTTGGTCAGCCAGACAGGATGTGCTGTCGACAGAAACTTTTCCTGGGCTCCTGCCGCATATGAACCCATAACGGCTCCGTCCCGGTAAATCTGTTTGCCGAACTCTTCGACAGTGGGAGGGAGATTGCTTACATCATATCCTTCGGAGCGCAGCTTTTTCAGGAAGTTATAGAGAGAGGGGATTACTTCCATGCCACTGGCAAGCAGTGCGTCTTTGCCCGGTGTCTTGAAATAGCAGATAGCAATTCGTTTATCGCGGTTGGGCTTCGTACGCAGATCCAGATGCTTGCGCAGGTGACTGATAAAGTTGTCAACCCTTTCCATTTCGGGTTCGTGAAGATAATAACCGCTTTCGTGAAGGTTTTGTGTAGCAATCAGTAGGGGAGTCATTCCTCCGTCTATTTCGGGAACAAGCACACGGGCTGTCAAGGTTCCTCCGCTGACGGGCTTCATCGGATCGAGCCACTCTTCCCGTGACTGGATCAGGGGGAAAGGGTTGAAAATCGGGATGTTTTCCGTATGTAACCAGTTTATCAGCGAATCGTTGCCTAATCTACCCATGGGTAGGTATACCATTGCATCCGGATGGAGGTTACGCAGCATTTCGGTACGTTTATCTTTGCCTGCGATGGGGTAAACATTAAATCCGGCTTGTGTCATTCGTGATATTAAGGTATCCACATGGGCACGGTTTCCTTCCATCGGGAAACTGATACCTGAGATAAATGCGATTTTGCGTCCCCCTTCGTGGTAGATTCCCTTTTGTCGCAAATATTGTTCCAAGTCTTCGGGAGTGTTGAAGTATTTGCCATATTCCTGATGGTAGAAAAGATTGTTCGGTAAACGCAGAGGGGCGTCAAACGCTTCTGTACTCCAACGTGAAGGAGTGGCGATCCGGCGAAGGTAACGTAATCCGTTCCGGTAATTCTGACGACAGGCATCGCCAAAATAACGGAGCAACATCGCTTCTTCGTCGGAGGTGATGTTACGGTTAATGACAGTGTTGAAGTTGCGTAGCGAGACTGTGAAAACAGGAACACCGGCAGAAGCAGTACGTTCTATCTCCTTTGTTTGGCTGTCGGTCAGGTTGAGGCTCCGCCCATAGAGCACAACAGCGTCATAACCTTTGAGTGATTTCAGATCTTCGGTTTGTATGCAAGTGACCTGAATGTGACGGCTGTCATTGTTCAGTACAATGTCGGCTGCCTGTGCGGGCAACGGATTTACGATCAGAATCTGTGTCGGAGCCATCCAGTGCAGATAACCGATAGTAAAGGCAGTAGCCAGAAGCAGTATGCTTCCGGCTATATACAGTGTTTTCTTATGGTGAAAGAAGGTCAGTACTTTCATTTTATCTTTTTATTTTCTTTCTGCATTTACGTTCGATGTACCTCACTCCGAGCACTACACCACTCAGCGAACAGACAGTACCGCCCAGCAATAGTACCCAAAGAACGGTTTTACGGAGTGTAGGCGAAGAGTTCAGCCCCTGTATGCGTAAGCGGTGCAGGGCAGTGTACATCCAGTATTTCCAACGGGCCGTATCGTTCACATATCGTACGGTGGCCGTTTCTGGATGGATGTAGTAACAACTCTTGTCTGCGTCGCCGACAGTGACTTTCCAGACGGGCAACAGACTGCGGTCACGGTACATCCGGCTCATATCCCTGTAGTAGGTTTCAAATTCGTTGATCAGTGCTACATGTAGCCGGGCACTGTCACCATGTATGGCTCTCACGGCATCCGTTATCTGCTTTTCGTCCAGTTTCAGCGGGCGCGATAGGGAGTCCGATGCATCGATATATAGATCTCCTTCACTTCGTTTTACTATATAGTAAGGTTGTGAGCGGAAATTACTCCATTCTATCTGGCGTACGTCGGGATATTCGGTTAATATCCGGCGGTAATCCAGCACATACTGCTCTAACCTCGGTGCTCCTTTCTTTATTTCGCGTGTGGGATTTTTATCCAATACCGGTTTGCTGATCCAGGACGGAACTTCTGCCAGCGACATCATTCCGCTGAAACAGAATGTCAGCACGAAGAGACCGAAAACGATTCCCGTCACATAATGCCAGTGATACCACTTTTTGCGATAGGGAGAGAAACCTTTTCCCTGTTTGCGTGAGCGGCGCCAGATGTCGATACCTACCCACAGTCCTGCAATCGTCATCAGGCAGCCAATGCCCGACAGCCAGATCACCGTGACGCTCCATAAAGCGGCATCTTGCCGGAGCCAGGTGAAGTAAACCCAATGTGGAATAGCCCCCAGCCATGCCCAGAAACGTTCGTTACGGGTGGTGAACTGCAATACTTCTCCACTTTGTGAGCCGATGTATAACTGGTGTCTCTCCGCATCGGCAAAATGGAACTTATAAATGGGAAACTCCTTCTTCAGGCTACCGAACGGAACCCATTGGTCGAGCCGGTTCAGCGTATCTATCCGCTCCACCGGCGCACTGCACCATAGGGACGCTGTCCGGCGGATACGGGATCCGTCTACAGATGGTAGTACCTGAGCAGAGTCAGCGGGCAGATTATGTTCACCTTTGTCCGTGCGGATGTGGAAGATGGTCTGTCCGAGGTATCGGTCTATCCGGATTCCTTTCACTTTTTCACCTTCGGGCAGTCGGGAAGTGATTTCGCCGACAGAAGGCAGTGAAGGAGACAGGGGTTCCAGTTTCTCTAATTTTTCAGCTTGAGATGCACGTGGAAATCCGTGGTACATCATGACAAAAGCTGACAGGAACCAAACTAAAAACAGGATACTGAGCAGTGTGCCCAGTACCCTGTGAATGGTATACATCAATTTCGTGATCATCATTATAAAGTATAAGACGCAGAAAGCATGAAATTACGTGGCATGCTTGGTATCAATTGATTGCCAAGTGCCTGGTTGCAGTATTCCTTGTTGAACAGATTGTTGACATTGACTCCCAGACGCACATTGCTCTTTAATGTATAAGAGAGACCGAGGTCGGTCAGCCAGTAAGCATCGAACGAACTTGTATTGTCTGAGTTGCGGTACACTTTGTCCTGGAAACTGGTAGAGAGATTCACTCCCAAACCTTTCATCATACCTTTTGAAACCGTATAGGCACCGAAAGCGTAGAAAGTATTTTTAGGGATATAAGCATACTGCTTGCCTTCGCTTGCGTTTGTCTGCATATAAGGGTTGTTGGCCAGGTCACGCACTTTGGCGTCGGTGTATCCGTATCCGGCACTCATAGACAGGTTGTAAATAGGACTCCAGGTAATATCAATATCGAATCCTTTGGAATCCATTCTACCCACTTGCCCTACAACTTTTTTGTCCAGTTCTACACCATTGGCAATGTCTCCTTTGTTTGCAAGAGTCTGGCGGATATTATCTTTATTAATATAGAACAAGCTTACGTTAGCCTGCAACGTACGTGTGATTTCGTATCGTGCTCCCACTTCTACCTGGAAACCTTTCTCCGGCTTGAATACCTCTTTACCATTTATCGGAATAAACTCTTTACCATCTTTATCAATGTAAATGGTATTAGCGTCATAAAATGCGCGGATAGGTTTGAAGTAAGTACCGTATGAACCATAAATGGACACTTTGTCAATAGGCAGATACACCAATCCGGCACGGAACGTGAAGGCACCGTTGGTGATTTTGTTATATGCATCGTCATCCGGTTTGTCATAATGGCGTCCTCCGTCGCTGGTGTTCAGGTTGGCGGTCTTGTACATGAACAGGTCATAACGTCCTGCCAGCATCATTTTCAGTTTATCACTGAACTCCACCAGGTCTTGCAGGTAAAATCCGTGGGTGAATGTTTTCTGTGCGGTGACAAATCTGAAAGGCGCTTCCATCCAGCCAATGCTGTGTGGATTATATACCGAACCGTGTCCTGTGGCTCCGGGGCCGGTAGCTCCGGTACTTCCGCCACCATAAGCCATGTAAGAGTCACGCATCAGGGATACAAAAGAGTAACCGCCCAGATAGTTGTGCACAACGTCTCCGGTATAGAACTTACCGCTTGCTTCCAGTTGGTTGTTCACTGTTTTAGCGATATGTGAGAAGCGTAGCGGATAGCTGTAATAGATGGAATCCAGACAGATATACTTTTTGGTGTCGTTACCTTGCTTGTCTTTGGTCATGTAATAATGATCATAGATAGGGCTGTCACTTGTCAGATAGTCCAATGACTCAGTACCGAAGTAATCAATATCGTCATAAGTATAAGAGAGTTTGTCCATCAGCTTGAACGCTTCGCTGAAGGTGTGTTTATACATGGCGGATACGTTGAAACCACGGTTGTACATAAAGTCCGATTCACTGTTGTAGCGGGCTTTTTTGTTCAGTCCGGGCAGGGCATCTCCTTTGCTTAGGTATTTGCTGCCGTCTGTGGCTGAGAGTATATCATAAGACATTGTGGGAGGTAAACCGATCTCGGTCGGATAGAAATCGCGGTTGGCGCCGATACGGATGTCCAGTTCGTCGCTTTCAGTCAGATGTCCGCCAAGGGCCAGGTATCCGGAAAGACGTTTGGTAGCATTACTTCTCCATCCTTCCTGATCTTGCCAGTTGACGCTTGCACGATAGTTTAGGGGACCTACCAGTTTGCCGCCTAATGCCATTGTAGCCTGTTTGTTATAATAACTGCCATAAGCGAGACGTGCGTATACGCTTTGTTTGCTTACGGGAGCTTTACGGACAATGTTGAGAACGCCACCTACGGCGGACTGTCCGTAAAGTACCGAAGCCGGACCTTTCAGCAATTCGATACTTTCAACGGAAGACAGGTCCATAAACGGATAGGAATTGTCGATGGATGAACGTTCGTCACGTACTCCGTCCACCATAATCACGGAATTATCGAACCCACGGATGGAGAACTGCGTAAAGGCTCCGTAGGAGGTGCGGAAGCGTACACCTGGGAGGAAACGGGCAGCTTCCTGTATGTCCCGGATGTTTCGTTTCTCAAGCATCCCAGAAGTGATTGAATTGGTTGAAATAGGAATGAACTTGGCGGGAACATCCAGTTTCAGGGCATCGGTCTTTCGTCTGTAGTTGGTTGCCACTACTACTTCGTTGATTGAGAATATAGAATCATTGAAGTTGGTATACTTTTTGTTTTGCTGTTGTGCTTGCGAAGGAAGCAACAAAGCGCTTCCTAATGCGAATAATACTATTTTCTTCATTTGTCTTTGTCTTTTGCATATTTGGCTTTTTTCTTCATAATGTCCACCATTTTGTGCTTCAGCATAAACCGGGCATGGTCGATAAACAGTTGTTGGATAGCGGGTATTTCACCCAATCCCTGCATACGTACATCTACTTTCAAGCCTTCCTTTTCAAGAGCTTCTTTCCAGTCGACGGCAATGTCGTTGTTGGCATGGTCACCTGCTACAAACATAAAGGGAACCAATGTCACTTGCTTGGTTTTGTTATCCTTCAGTTGCTGAAGCATGGTGTCGAATGTAGGGTAACCTTCGATGGTACCTACATGAAAGTTTTTCAATCCTTTGGCTTTCAGCATATAGTCGATCATGGCATAAGTAGCTGTACTTGGGGTATAAGTGCCATGTCCGACGAGGACCATACTGCCTTTTTCCGGCTTGCTGTTGCCCAGGATATCCACCACAGCCTCAGCGTCTTCTACCGAATAAAGAAGCGGGTTACCTACCCGGATCTCTTTAAAGAATGGCGCTACTGAGGCTACGTCACGTCTCAACGACTCCATCTCAACACCTTCTATAATGTTAGTACTCTGCACAATGACATGTGTATAGCCATCTCCGAGAAGTTTCAACAGTGCTTCCAGTGGACTGGGTTTCTCAATGCCGCGAGCTTTGAGGCGGCGCATGACAATACGTGAAGTATAAGCCTCGCGCATTTCCAGTTGCGGGAATGCTTCTTTGGCTTTGGCATTGATAGCATCGATGGTTTTGGTACGGGTGTCATCGTATGTAGTGCCGAAATGTACCATAAGAAGGGCGGCTTTATCGCCCGGTTGCATGGTGGCCAGCATATCGGAGGCCACGAAGTTTCCCCCTTCGTGCGCGGAGCAGAAGAGGGAAACTAACAAGAGTAAAGAGAGAATAGATGTTTTCATTGGTTATTTCTTGAATCGGAGAGTTAAACTTACATATGCCATACGTCCCGGAGAAAGAAGTGCGTAGTTAACGCCATTGGGACGGGTATCACGTTTGTTGAAAATGTTGTCGAGACCCATGCCGAAGTCCAGTCCCAGGTGTTCGAATCCTGTCAGTGAATGTTTTACGTTCAGGTTCCACACCCCATAACCCGGAGCGTCACCATAGCTGTGTCCCGGATGGAAGCGTTTGCTCTGGAAACGTCCGTTGATGTTGATGTTCAGCAGATAGTCATCCCAGGAATGGCTGTAATTCCCCGCTACGGTTCCTGTGTGGCGTACCGAGCGTTCAATGTTACCCCATACACCGTCCACACTCTTGCCACGTGCATAAGCGTAAGCATAGTTTCCGTTCAGGCTGAAGCCTGCGCCGAGGTTGGTGGCTGCGTTTACTTCAAAACCTCTGACAACACCTTTATCGAGGTTGCCGTAGAGTTTGTAGTTAGCTAACGCTTTTGTTTCAGAGTCTGTCAGGTTGAACTCTTTTTGGGCCTGAGCACGTAACTCTTCACCGTTAGGAAGATCTGCAAGTTTATATGTAGTAGAATTAATCATATCATCTATATAATTCAAATAACCGGTAACAGAGACATTTAAGCGGTTTGTATTGTATTCCAAGTTAACAGAATAATAATTACTGTGTTCTGCTTTCAAATCTTTATTACCTTGTGTGATCGTTTTGCCTTTATTCATATAATAATAAAGTTCATCCAGACCAGGGGCACGGTAACCGGTAGAATAAGTACCACGAATATTGAAAGCACCTACTGAATACATCACAGCCACTTTCGGAGTAAAGCGTCCTCCTGCCAGTTCGTGATAATCGTAGCGTACACCGGCAATACCGGTCAGACAATTCCATAATTTAATTTCGTGTTGCGCATAAGCAGATGCTGTATACACAGACTTATCTACCTTTGCACTGGGACGGTCCAGGCTTTCTGAACGGTAATCTACTCCGACTACAGTCATATTGTTTCTGGCAAAATTGAAGATACCTTTTAACTCTGCGTCATAGAAATGTTGTTCTTTAGTTTTGGCATAGTCTCCGATGGCAATCTTGCTTTTGTCATCAGCCACAGTATATTTATAATTTTGCATGTAGTTGTCATTCATCAAATCCAACTGAATAGAAGAACGCTTATTGATTTTATAGCGTCCGCCTACACCGAAGTTATATGATTCGTAATGCAAGTCATATTTAGAACCTCCGTCGATGCTTTTATCGTATACAGGGCGATCTGTTAATTTCCAGTAGTAACCTCCATTAGCATAGAAAGAGAGCTTCTCAGTCGGTTGGAAAGTGAACTTTTGATTTACTAAATTTGAGTGGAAGCCATTGGATGTAGGCGATACGGTGGGAATAGTTGATACTGCTCCTGTTTTACTATCTGTTACGTATGCTAAGTCACTGTTTCTCCACCCTGCGCTTTGTTCATGTTTGTAGGAGGTATACGAACCGAACTTTTCGGTAGCGATGTCCGCATTTACCATTTGTGTCAGTTGGCGATGATCTTCATATCGGGTGGTAGAAGTCACCTGCATCAGTTCTTTCGGTTCATTGGTGATGATGTTGATTACACCTGCAATGGCATCAGAACCATAAAGCGATGAACCTGCGCCGTCAAGCACCTCGATGCGTTTCACGCGGCTCATGTCGATGCGCGAAAGGTCGATGTTATTGGATGTGTCTCCTGTCAGTTTTCGGCCATTAATCAGTATAAGTACATATTTGTTGGAGAGGCCGTTCATCATCAGGTAAGAACCCATTGAGTTGGTAGAGAATGAAAGGGAAGGAACGAGCATGGTCATTGCCTGCTGAAAGTCTGTGATACCGGCTTTCTTTATTTCGTTGGCAGTTACTACTTCCACCGGAGCCGGTGTGTTTTTCAGTCTTTGGTGTGTACCGGTACCTGTCACAACTACAGGGTTCAGGTCCACAGTCATCTCTTTGTCTTTGCCTGTTGCGTGTTGCTGTGCAAACGCACCCACCGCTGCACATCCTCCCAAGAGAATGGTCAGTAAGCATCTTTTGTCCATTGATGTTTTTGAATAATGTGTTAATAAACGGCCTTCCTGACCCCGGGACGGCACTGTTATCTATGTCTGCTCGGCAGGTTTCCTGACTATCCCTTTTTTAGAAAGCAACCTTCCCGCCTTGCCTTCCGGCATCGACAGTGGTATGTGTAGAAATGCTTTCCTTTCCTCCTTTGAACAGAATGCGGAGTATATGGGCATCACAGTAGCGGGCACTGTTCCGGATTCTCACCGGATTCCCTTTTATGCATCGAACGGAATGCTTCGACTGCATCACCTAAGCGGGGACAAAGATATACATTTATTAGTTTATATAGAAATAAATTAAAGAATATACTTATTTATAGGTATATCGGAGAAGTGAAGCCTTTTATATTGGGAAAGGCGGATGTCTTTCAGTCAAAAAGACGCGGTTTACTGCTTATTTGTAGCAGAAAGAAGGGATTTACTCTGTTTTTAAAACAAGGGAAGAATTCTATATGTGTGAAATAGAAAAGTAGTCCGCATAAATATGGCATTAGTATACGATATCCGGACTGTTTTGTGATTAAATATACTTTGGATGATCAGAGATGATCGATTTCTTGCCTTTAGGAAGTTAATATTGTCTTTATATGAAGTTAACATCGTATTCGGAGGAAGTTAACATTGCGTTCAGAGGAAGTTAACATTGTATCCGGGTGAGGTTAACACTCTAAAAAAAGGCACTAAAAGCTCTGTTTCTTATGCTGGTTGACTCCGTCTCGATGCTCGGCCGGATTAATCGTTTGGATTGTAATATCAGTTATTTATATGCTTTATGCTACAAAATGCAGTGGATATATTTTAATTTGCTTGGAAGATATGTTCACGAATGTTCTTTTGTTTTTGGAGAATTGTAAATACGGCGCTTTTTCCGGAGAAGCCTGGGACAGACTCCGAAAAATGCGCTACAAGCCACATAGAAAATACAAGATGACAGAATGTCAAAATGTCAATGATGGAAGATGCTGAATGGAAGCAGGAAAGCGGTGCGAAACAAGATTTGGATAAAATGAAAGGTTGCATCATGTCTCTCTTTCCTATCTTTTTTGTACTTTTGCGCCCGATTTAAAAAAGTGAGCATTATGACTACAAATGAATCTTTGATTTCCATATCCAAGTTCATTGCCGGATATTCGGCCCATCTGATGGGAGCAGGTGTGCACACCTCACGTGTCATCCGTAACTCGAAGCGTATCGGAGAAGCCTATGGGGTGGATGTGAAGTTGAGTGTTTTTCATAAAAACATTATCCTGACCATTATTGATAACGAAACGGGTGAGGCCTGTAACGAAGTAATTGATATTCCTGCCCATCCGATCAGTTTTGAACACAACTCTGAATTGAGTGCTTTGAGTTGGGAGGTTTATGACAAACATCTGCCTTTACACGAGATGGCGGACAAGTTCAATAAAATTATATCGGCACCGAAAATAGATCCGTTGTTTGTGCTTTTGCTGGTTGGATTCGCCAATGCTTCGTTCTGTAAGTTGTTTGGTGGTGATATCATTTCTATGAGCATTGTCTTTTCGGCTACTATCACGGGACTTTTCCTGAAGCAACAGATGCAGAAGAAGAAAATAAATCATTATATCATTTTTATTGTTTCCGCTTTTGTTGCGTCATTATGTGCGTCGACAGCACTTATTTTTGACACTACCTCTGAGATAGCCCTTGCAACCAGCGTGCTTTATCTGGTACCGGGCGTGCCGCTGATCAACGGTGTGATCGATATTGTAGAAGGATATATCCTCACGGGATTTGCCCGGTTGACGGAGGCTGCCCTGCTGATTGTCAGCATTGCGATAGGTCTTTCGTTTACATTGTTAATGGTTAAAAACAGTTTGATATGATAGCTTTAGATATTCTTTCCGATGGATTTTTTGCAGCAATTGCGGGTATTGGTTTTGGGGCTATATCCGATCCACCGTTGCGGGCTTTCAAGATGATTGCGTTACTTGCGGCTGCCGGACATGCCTGCCGTTATTGCCTGATGACTTTTCTGGGGGTGGATATTGCTACGGCTTCTTTGTTCGGAGCATTGATTATCGGTTTCGGCAGCTTGTGGCTCGGGCAGAAAGTATATTGCCCGATGACCGTACTCTATATACCGGCATTGCTTCCGATGATTCCGGGTAAGTTTGCTTATAACATGGTGTTTTCACTGATTATGAGTCTGCAAACAATGAACGAGCCGGAGCGGCTGGGTAAATACATGGAGACATTCTTTGCCAACGGACTGGTGACCTGTACCGTTATCTTTATGTTGGCGGTGGGAGCCACTTTCCCCATGTTCCTGTTTCCTCACAAAGCATTTTCCCTGACGCGGCATTAATAAATTAATCTGTTTAATAAGAATCTATATTTTATGGAGATATTCTGGAAAACTATTGCGTATTATAATTCTGCTACCTGGATCTATCAGTTGCTGATCATTGTTGCCGGCTTGCTGCTGACAGTGATGCTAATAAAGAATCCCCGTCCATGGGTAAAGATGGGCATGAAACTGTATATGGTTTTTCTGTATTTGTGGATTGCCATCGCATACTATGCCATCTGTTGTGACGAGCGCAGCTATAACGGGGCATTGGCTATGTTTTGGATTGTTATGGCTACGATATGGGTGTGGGATGCCATCACCGGATATACCACTTTTGAGCGTACGCATAAATACGATATGCTTTCGTACGTGCTGTTGGCTTTGCCATTCGTATATCCTTTGGTGTCTGTCGCAAGGGGACTTGTTTTTCCCGGCATTACATCGCCGGTGATGCCTTGCTCGGTAACCGTTTTTACCATCGGTCTGCTTCTGTTATTCTCGCGCAAAGTGAATATGTTTCTGGTATTGTTCCTGTGCCATTGGTCTCTTATCGGTTTGTCGAAAACTTACTTCTTTAATATTCCGGAAGATTTTCTGCTGGCCAGTGCAACGATTCCCGCATTATACCTCTTTTTCCGGGAGTATTTCCTCAACAATCTGCATGCCGATACCAAGCCTAAAGCAAAATATATTAATTGGTTACTTATTCTTGTCTGCGTATCTATCGGGATTTTACTGACCACGACCATGTTTTTGGAACTGGTGCCGACTCAGCAGCCATAGCGCATTTTTACAGACAAAGATATACCCTTAGAGAGAAATATCCGTATCTTTGCAGGATAAAAACTGACAATATGGAGTGTAGGATGATTTCTCAGTTTCTGATAGCAGCCCCTTCTTCGGGCAGCGGAAAGACAACGGTCAGTCGCGGATTAATGGCATTATTGATAAAGAAAGGGTTGAAAGTACAACCTTTCAAGTGCGGGCCCGACTATATCGATACCAAATATCATACGGCAGTTTGTGGGCGTCCTTCCATTAATCTGGATACCTTTATGGCTTCGGCAGAGCATGTGGGGGAACTTTATGCCCGCTATGCCACAGGGGCCGATGCCTGTATTGTGGAGGGGATGATGGGCATGTATGACGGATATGACCGTGACCGGGGTTCTTCGGCCGAAATAGCCCGCTTGCTGAATTTACCCGTCGTATTGGTAGTCGATGCCAAGTCGGCGGCCTACTCGATGGCTCCTCTGCTTTCGGGCTTCCTTCATTTCCGTCCTGAGATAAGAATAGCGGGAGTTATCTTTAACCGTGTAGGGTCTCCCCGTCATTACGAAATGCTACAGGAAGTATGTAGCGAACTGGGTATTTCCTGTTTAGGATATTTGCCTAAGCGGGAGAATCTGGTGCAGGAGTCCCGTTACTTGGGGCTGGACTTCAGCCGTTCGGGAGGGACGGATGCACTTGAAGAGTTGACCGCCTTAATGGAAACACACATCGACTATACCCGCCTGCTTGAAGAGACAATGCTTCCTGCCCCCATACCTTCTACTCCGGATACTTTCCGGCAAGGAGATTTAAAAATATCCGTGGCATGCAGTGCAGAGTCTTTTTCTTTCATCTATCAGGAACATCTGGATATACTTCGCCGTTTGGGAACCGTTACCTTTTTCAATCCTGAACACAATCGTCCGTTGCCGAAAGGAACCGATCTGCTCTATCTTCCCGGAGGCTATCCGGAGAAATGTCATACCCGGCTGAGTCGGGCTTGGCGAAGAATGCAGTCTGTCCGTAACTATGCAGAGGCGGGCGGGCGCGTGCTTGCCGAATGCGGAGGGATGATTTACCTTTCTAAAGGTATCCTCTTCGACCGGCCGGAACATCCGGGGATTGCGACCGGACCGCAAACAGGGGTATTTCCTTTCTATATTTCAAGCCGTAAAGCCGACAGGCGTTTGACGTTGGGGTATCGGTCTTTCGATTATAACGGACAGCATCTTCGCGGCCACGAGTTCCACTATACGCAATTCGAACCGAAGACGGAAGAACTGCCGGAGTCTGTCACTCAGGTATACAATGCCAAGGGAATACCTGTCGGTACACCTGTGTTCCGATACAAAAACGTGATAGCCAGTTACACGCATCTATACTGGGGAGAGATTGATTTACTTAAATTATTTGAATAATGAAACGAATCTATACACGGACCGGAGACCGGGGAACAACCGGTATTCATGGTGGAGAACGGGTAGAAAAAGACGATATCCGGATTGAAGCAAACGGAACCATCGATGAGTTGAATGCGGTGATCGGCATAATCCGTTCATTGCTTCCGCAAACACATGATTGGCAAAGGTTGCTGCATACCCTCCAGCGGGAGTTGATGGTGGTTATGAGTCATGTAGCGACTCCGTCGGCCATTCGCGACAAGAACCCGAACAGTCTATCACCCCATCTGGCAACCTTCTGTGAGCAGGAAATGGATGCGATGACGGCCGAGCTGAAAGAGAATGGTTACTTCCTGCTGCCCGGAGGCACACCGGTTTCTGCCCAATTGCAGTTTGCCCGCACAGTTGCCCGAAGAGCAGAACGCCGTCTTTGGACTTTGAACCGGCAAGATGCCGTCCCGGAAGAAATCCTGAGCTTTATCAACCGCTTGTCCGACCTGTTTTTTGTTATGGCACGCTACGACATGCAACAACAGGACTGGCCGGAAGAGCGCTGGCAGTCGTTCGCATATAAGAAAAAGAAAAAATAAGAAGCCTATCCCAAATTCTGTCAAAACAAAGCAAACATAATGATTAGCAAAACTCCTTTGGACAATGTAGCCAAACTGAATAAGATTTGTGCCGATGCACAAATCGGATGGTGGGAAGTGAACTTTAACACAGGACAATGCCTTATTGCGGAAACCCTGCTTAAGGCACTGGAAGTCAGCAGTGAATTGTTGAGCATAGACGAATTAATGTCCACTGTACGCCGGGACTATCGCAAACGCATTACGGACGAATTCATGTCCATTCCCCAAAAAGGAGTATTCGAACAGACCTTTCCCGTATCTTCCAGCCACGGTAACATCTTCTGGATGCACTGCGCACTGAGCATGGAAGAGGAAAATGAAGAAGGACAGCTGATTGCTACCGGATATAGCCAACGGATAGAAAACCCGGAGACAGAAGGCTATCAGTGCGTATGGAGCCAACGTAGCGATAAGTTGTTTCACGATATATTCAACAACATTCCGGTCGGTCTTGAGCTATATAATAAGGAGGGCGTGTTGCTGGACTGCAATAACCGGAACCTCGAGATATTCGGAGTAACAGACAAGAACCGGATCATCGGCCTGAGCCTGTTTGAGAGTCCCAATGTGACTCAGGATATGCTTGAAAGCCTTCAAGCCGGCTGTCCCGGCAGTTTTCATTTGCATTATAACTTCGACGAAGAACGCAGGCTCTTCCGGTCGGAACGGAGAGGGATGGCCGATCTTGATGTGCGGAGCCTGATGCTCTATGATGCGGAAGGGAATCTGTCGAACTATCTGCTGATGAATATAGATAATACCGAACGCAATAATGCACTGAGCAAAGTGCATGACTTTGAGAACTTCTTCTCTATTATTTCCGACTATTCCAAGGTGGGATATGCGAAAATCAACCTGCTGGATCACACCGGATACGCCATCCGCCAGTGGTACAGGAATCTGGGTGAAAGCCATGACACGCCGCTGACGGATATTATCGGTGTGTTTTCGTACATGCACCCCGATGACCGGAAGTTGGTACTCGATTTCTATGAAAAGGCCAAAGCGGGTACGGAACGTTTCTTTGACGGTGATCTGCGTATCCGCCGGGCAGAGGGTTCGGACGAATGGAACTGGATACATAAATCTTCCATGGTGACTTCCTACCAGTCGCCCGATCCGAGACTGGAATTAGTAGAGGTGAACTATGACATAACGGTCCAGAAAGAAACAGAGGCAGAGCTCAGGGCAGCCCGCGATAAAGCGGAAGAGTCCAACCGGTTGAAGTCCGCTTTTCTGGCAAATATCAGCCATGAAATACGTACGCCGCTTAATGCCATTGTCGGCTTTTCCGACCTTCTGATGACAGTGGACGATCCGGCGGAGCAGGAAGAGTTCCGTCAGACCATACAGAAAAACAACGTATTGCTCCTGCAACTGTTCTCCGATATCATCGACCTTTCTAAGATCGATGCAGGTTCGTTTGAGTATATGCCGAAGCCTGTTTATCTTTATCAGTTCTGTGCCATGATGCTACAGAAGATGAAGGATAGAGTACCCGAAGGAGTAGAGTTACGGATCGATGAAGACTCACCGCTCGATGCCTGGTTCAACGCCGACAGCGGATACTTGAACCAGGTGATTACCAATTTCGTGAGCAATGCGATTAAGTTTACGCACCGGGGCACTATCACCATCGGTTATCAGATCGATGCCGCCCGGCAGCTTGAAATGTTTGTAGAAGATACCGGCATCGGTATCTCTGCTGAGAATCAGACGGCAGTTTTCGACCGCTTTATGAAAGTAGACAGTTTCGTACAGGGTACGGGCCTCGGCCTTCCTTTGTGCAAGAGCATTATCGAAAAGATGGGCGGACGTATCGGCGTCACTTCCGAATTTGGGAAGGGCTCACGCTTCTGGTTTACGCTTCCAGTTTCTTCTTGTATACCCACACGCTAAGTCCGAAATAAACAACGACCTGTATCCATAAGGTGATGTATTCCGGTTGTATGTCTGCCATATCGGCCCCCATCGAGTTCAGCTTGACGAAGGCGAGAGTGGCGGGTGCGGCCGGGATGATGTAGTGCATCATACGCCAATACCAGGGCATCAGTTCCAACGGATAGGAGACTCCCGACAGGAAAATCAGTCCCACCGAGAAGAAAGCGATCATCAGCAGTGGGGCTTCCGAATCGGTGAAGAAACGCGAGGCGGCCAACCCGAAGAAAGAGGTTGCCATCAGGTAAGGCACCATCATGGCGGTGATGTACAGTCCGTTCCCAATGTTGGGGATACTGAAGAAGTGGGGTAACAGCCCGAGCAGGAACATGGAAAAGATCGCATAAAGCCCGCAATATACAAATGTTTTTCCCGCCACAAGGCGCGTTGCCGCTCCCCAAAGCCCGTTTTTACCGGTCGTCCTGAATCCCGGAAGTAACGGCTCTGTGGCACGGTGCTGATATTCGTCGCCCGTCAGCATACCGATGACCATCAGCAATGTCTGAAAGATAATGACCATCATGACAGCCGGAATCAGATAGGAGCCATACCCTTCGGTGTGGTTATAGAGTGCCGTGCCTGCTATGTTGACAGGTTTAGCCATCATTACGGCAAGCAGTCCCTGCGGAGGAAGGAATACGGCACCATCCATGCGGTGGGCATCATTGAGGGCAAGGTATACACGTGAAGTGGCTTCCTGCAACGCCTCGAAATAGAGAAAGGCATCTGTGGTGGCGTATAGCGAGAATACTGCTTCCCGTCCTTGAAAGACGCGGGTTTCGAAATCATGCGGAATATACAGAATTCCTTGCACTTTGCCTTCTTTCATCCATTCGCGGGCTTCCCGGTAGTCCATTGCCTGTGCATAGACGGCTACTTGCGGCGTGGCGTCCAGCCAACGGATGTATTGGCGGCTAAGGCTGCTGTGCGAGTTGTCGACAACTGCTACGGGAGCGTCGGTCACGATGTTGGGAGCATACATATAATTATAGAGCAGCCCATAAACAAAGATACCTCCCATCAGCACCAACAGTACGGCATAACTGGTACTGATGGCACGGAATTCACGTGTGATGATGAAGGAAATCTGCGATAGTTTACCGGATATTTTCATATTTACGACTGATTATGGCTCGTCTGAGGTGAGGGAGCATCGCCAATGCCAATAGCGGGAAGATACAAAGTATCACTGCCGAAGGCCATAGGTGGATGAATCCGCCACCATAGTAGAGCATGGTTTGTGTAATCTCGGTGTAATGGCGCACGGGGAACAGATAAGAGGCGTCTCGCACCAACGGATACATGTTGAGTACCGGGAAGGTGACGCCGGACAAGGTAGCCCCCAGCGATCCGACCATGGATACGATACTGATGATGATTGCCACGGCAGGAAACAGGGAGAAGATGAACAGAGCCAGTGCCTGGGTGGCGATAATGAAAAGTACCGTCATTCCATTGAGTAGCAACCAGCTCCCTTGAAAAGGTATGTGCAGGATGCCGAACATGACAAAGTTGCCCAGTATGCCGATCAGGCTGAAAATAAGTGTATAAGGCAGCAACTTGCCGATAACGGCTATCGTGATGTCACCCCCGGCCGCCTGTAACCATTCGCCGGCCGTACGGAACTTGATTTCGCTCCCCACGGCATATACCGTGATAAGCAGTACCAGCACCTGGAAGAGTACGAAAAAGAAGGGCTGGCTCAGGTAGACCGAGTAGTCCAGCGATGGATTGTAAATCGGGTGATTGTTGGCTTGTACGGGGAGTAGGAAGGTTTCTATCTGCTGTTCGTTTACGCCCAGTGCCACGGCCTTCATCACGATAGGTGAGAGGGCTACGGGAGCAAGCGAGCTTTCGAAGGCGGCCATCAGCTCGCCTCCCACTGAGAGCAGTGCATAGTGATAATAATAATTCAGCGTAGCGTCCTGTCCCGATATCATATCTTGCTCAAAGCGTGGAGGAATGGAAAGGTAACCATATATTTCTTTCTGCTGTACCGCTTTGCGTGCTTCGGCTTCGTCGACGAAGTGACGAACCACCCGGAAGGTGGGTACGGCAGACATCCGCCGGGTAATATCCCTCGAGGTGGCCGTATTGTCCTGGTCGACAATGCCGATGGGGATGTTCTCCATCTGTCCGTTGCCGAATATGGTAGCCATGAAGAAAAGCGTGAATAGCGGAAGCACCAGGCAGACGCCGAAGTAAAGGCGCCGTGAGGTCATCCGTCGCCACTCACGTTGTACGACACGGGTGATAGGGGATTGTTGCATAATGATTGGTTTTTGAGTTTGATTCACCACAGAGGACACAGAGTTTAAATTTTCTGTTTATAGAATATTAAAGAGAAAAATATATTTTCTCTGTGCCCTCTGTGTCCTCTGTGGCGAATCGTATTCATTTCTATTCTCTATTTGATCTCCACCAATACCGACATCCCCGGACGCAACCCTTCCACTTTCCGGGTAGGGCGGGCGTGGATCTCGAAAGTCCGTAAGTCGTAGCTTCCTGTTTGTTTGGTCGACTTCCAGGTGGCAAAACTCCCCAGCGGACTGATATAGTAGATTTTAAACTCGATTCCCTTTTCGGCGAGGGCCGGCACGTCTCCAATGAATGTACCTCCCATGCAGAAGTTTGGCATCAGGTCCTCCCTTACATTGAGAACGACATGCACGTCGTCCATCACTACCAGATTCATGATCGGAGTGCCCGGTGCCACAAGTTCGCCCCGTTTGGGGAAGATCGTTGCTATCTGCCCGTCTTCCGGCGCAATCAGGCGGGCATCCACCAGCAGTGATGAAACTTCATCGACCGTGCTGTTGGCCGCGTTTACCATGGAGCGGGCCGAAGCTTTATCTTCACTCTGCGCCCCGTCCACTGCCATCTGGTATTGTTCGTAGGCCGCACGCTCGGCTGCCTGAGCCGCTTTATACATGGCTTCTACCTCGTCCTTGCGTTGAGAGGTGACCACGCTGTCCTTGTATAAGGTGAGGATGCGGTTATACGTTGTCCGTGCCAGTGCCAGGTCACTCTGGGTTTTGTTCCACAGTTGCTGCGCCGTAGCTATGATTTGCCGGCGGGTTCCGGCATCTATCTTCTTGTTTTGCTCTACAGCCACTTGCTTTAATGCGTCCACCTGGCGGTATTTCGCCTCTACGGTGGGACTGTTGATGACCACCAGCGTATCACCCTGTTTCACCCACTCGCCTTCGTCCACCAGGAAGGTGTCGATGCGTCCCGGTAGTTTGCCGCTGATACGGATTTCGGTTGCTTCGGCCTGACCTTGCAGGATCAGGGGCTGGCGGCGCATGGCAATCATTCCGATGGC
Source organism: Bacteroides sp. NGMCC 1.200775 (assembly GCF_040798045.1). Taxonomy (NCBI): domain Bacteria; kingdom Pseudomonadati; phylum Bacteroidota; class Bacteroidia; order Bacteroidales; family Bacteroidaceae; genus Bacteroides; species Bacteroides sp. NGMCC 1.200775. The sequence goes on from NZ_JASCQK010000001.1 coordinate 174,485, forward strand.
AGTGAACAAGGCTACTGCCACAAGTACGGCGATGAAGGCGATGCTTAAGGTTCTGCCTTTTTTAGATTCTGACTTCTCCATCTCTTTATTATTGTTTTATTGATTATTTTGCAGGTTCGAGTATTGTTCCGGTATGCCGCACAGTGCCAGCAGATTCATCAGGGTTACGTCATACTCGTAGTAGGCTGCCAGTCTGGCCACCTTTGTTTTCGATAGCAGAGTTTCTGCGTCTACTACTTCTGTTGAAGTTGCCATTCCCTCGGCGAAGGCTTTTTTCCGCATCCGCACCAATTCTTCGCTCAACTCGATGGTAGTGTTCAGTGCCCGCACGTTGTCGAGCGCCTTTTGCAGACCGGTGTACAGTTTGTCCACTCCGACGGAAAGATCGTCACGTGCTTTCTCCTGCCCCAATGCGAGAGTCTGTTGGGTCAGGCGCGATTGCCGGATCCGCTTCTCCCGTTCCAGTCCGTCGAAAAGGTTCCAGGTGAAACCTATGCCGACCATGGTGCGAGGCAGCAGATTGCTTTGTATGCCATGAGAGTAAAGCGTCTGCTTACCGAAGAGGGCGATATTGGGCAGATAGCCGCTCTGGTCTATCCGGACCTGTTGCTTGGCCATGTGTTCCTGAAGGTTCAGTTGGTTGAGCAGGTAGTTGCTGATGCCTACCACCTGCAAAAACTCCACCTTGGGAGGTAGGGTATCGTTGATAAACAGGGGAGAGGAAGGTGTGATGTCTCCGCTTGTTTCCAGATTGAGCAGGGTTTTCAGCGTACGTTGCACCACGGCCTCTTCCTTGCGGGCGGCTTCCAGCTCGCGCAGTGCCTCGTCCATGTTGACTTGGGCAAAGAGGCGTGCCGCCTTGTCTATCATGCCGGTGGCCTCCAGCTTTAACGCATTCTCGTAATGGAGCTTCAGTGCCTGGTACGATTCCCGGCGGACACTGACGACTTCCTGCGCCAGGCGCAGGCCGTAATAACTTTCGGCAAGCAGCGTGCGCTGCGTGGCGTCTACCTGTGCCCGGTTTTCACGGGCGAGGTCTATCATTGTGTTGCCTATCTTGGTGGCATGAATACGTTTGCCCCCGGCAAAGAGCACCCATTCGGCGGTGAGGTCTACAGTGGTCAGGTTACGCGGCGCCAACGGGAAAATAAGTGTGTTCGTACCAATCTGGTCGAGTATGGACGATATGATCTTATCATCCGGCAGGATGGTATGTACAAAGTCTTTGGCCGGATCGGTGAACTGGGAAAGAGGTTGTTTCACTTCGATCTTTTCGGAAAGGTGCACAAAGGCACCGGTCGATTGCAGGCTGGGCATCCAGAAGGCATTGAGCTTTCCCCGTTCGGCACGGGCTATGTCGATACCTTTGTCGGCTATCTTGAGGCTTTGGTTGCCCTTGTGCAGCAGTTGCAACGCTTCATCAAAGCTGAGTTGCTGCTGCGAAGTTTCCCGCGTGGGAGGGAGGCTTTGCGCCAGAACGGTGTTGCTGTATAAGAGTATTCCTGCCGCTATCATCAGCGCGACAGGTATTTTCTTTTTTTCCATACGTCTGTTACGGTTTAGGTTTATGAGTCCTTGTAACAGACGAGGGGGGAGGTTTGTTCAGAAAATGTAAGGGAATGCCGTCTTTATAATTCGACTTCTTTGTCCAACTTAGAAGGATGTTGGTGAGTATGGAACAAAGTTACGATGTATATGCTTTCTTCCTTTTCATCTACATAATATATAATTTTATAAGGATTTACGAGTAAGTATCGGCAGCTAATCTTTTTCTCTTTGGCAAGTATCAGTTCTACAGGTCCTCGAAATGGGTTATTGATTAGTTGCAATGTTTTTTGTTCAATGGTTCTTGCCAGGCGATCGGTTGCTTTGTTACCAAACTCTTGTTGGCTGTATTCTAAAATTTCAATAACCCTTCTTTGTGCTTGAATTGTCCATGCTATCTTCATCATAATAGATAGTGTTTAAAAGTAGTGTGCATTTCTTGGCTGCTGATGATTTGTCCTTGTTGTATTTCATCTATTGCTTGTTCTATTTCTTCTTTAATTTCATCTTCTGTGAGCTGGCAGGGAACTGCTTTCTTAACAGCAGTTTTCTCTCTCAAACCGAGCACATCGTGAAGTTTCTGCTTCACTTTGTCGATGATCTCTTTACTGTCTATATTGGCAATAGTCCGGATCAATTCTGCTTTCTCTGCTTCTAATTCAAGATAAGCCATACTATTGTAAGCTACTACCGGTTCGGATACTTTGGTTGTTTCCTCTTCTTGTTGCTTGTATTTTTTAGACTCCTTCATAATGCGTCTTGTTTTTTTAGTATGAATACAAAGATAATAAATTAATTGATAGCGAATAAGGTTCCGTTCAGAATTAATTTCATTTGCCTAATTGATGTCTATAAAACGTTTTCGGAATCAAAAAGACGGCTAATGGCCTTTTCCGCTAACTATCCCTTTTCATCTTCTTGCCCATATAGGAGAGAATGTCCCTGAACTTTCCGCTTCTTCGCCCGGAAAGCCGGGCTTGGGAGGAGGAAGAGCCGGCATTTCGACTAAAAGAAGTAAGCATTTGCTCCGAAAGACGGTTGCGTTTTTCAAAAATGAATAAGAGTTTTGCCCAATATCTCTATATGTTTTCTTCCATTACATATATTGTTCTTGTTTGGGAGTGAAAACAGTGGTCCTATTTCTCTGGTTGCTTTCGTAGAGTGATAGGTTGATGATTGATAAAAATATGATATTTTATTGGTTTTTGTTTCTGTTGTTAAACGATAATGCAAAATAGGTATCCTTTTGTTCTCATAATTGATGTATTGGTTTCTAACGGTATTCTCTTGATGCGAAAATACGGCGATTTTTGCCCATCCTTGGTACTTTGTACGGGAAAAAGCGAATCTGAAGCGTTTGGATTATCATTTTGATAAAAGGGTACTTTGTGTCTGTCTCAATTCCCTTCGGGATACTCGGTTCTATCTTTTTTATATTACCAGCGCAGCGATCTCTGGTGACAGCTCGATGTTTCCGTCTTTGCGGACAATGATGAAGTTGGCATCCCTTAGTGCGTTCATCACACTCTTATACGTAACCAGTCCCATGCCCTTGAAGCGTCTCAGGCTTTGCCATCCGTTCTGGGTGGTGTATTGCAGAAGGTCGCGTACTGTCCTGAATCCCATCTCTCCATATAAAACATTATAGGCATGCGCGCCGACAAGGTTTGATAGGGGAGTATTTACGGGTGTGACCGTATTGCATTTATCGAACATCAGTTCCATCGTCCGACTGCGAAATGTGGCGATTCGCCCCTTATGTTCGCCCAGAGTCCGGAGGATGGAACTATAGTTAGTCGCCACTCGTGCATACGTCATTTTGTTACGTTTCGCCACCCGTGCGATGGGTTCGCCACTGGAGACGGAAAGGAATATTTCCCGTTCGTGATCGTCCGTAATCAACTGACCGAGTTCCTGAATGAGGATATGGAAAAGCGGTTGGTGTAGTTTCTGGGTTTTCAATAGAAATAGTTCGTCGTCACATTGTGAGAGGAGTACTTCACGTTCCAGTTCCTTTTCTTTGATGATCTTTTCCAGATAATTCTCACCTAAATCTTTGGTCTGGTGAACATCAAGATATTGGGTCAGGCTTTCGTCATCAATCATTAGGACGTTCTCTATCCTCGATGAAGCGATATATCCCAAGTTTGCCCATGTGCGGAGGTCGGATTCGGCAATACCGCGTTTCTCCGACAGTTGTTTAAGGGTTATCCAGTTAGCCATGCCTGCCCCTCCTTGTTACTTCTTTGATTGGTCTGTTCATACCTTTCTGATTATTATGAACGTCCACATCCTTATGTATACCTTAATATATAAGAAGTCGGGCGCTGAGTTCATATTTATCCAGACGAAAGGTAGTACCAATACCCCTGTATATAATAAATATGTTCACACGCCCGACCCTACGTCGTACGCATGAAACAGATTTATTGATATACAGTTTTTGCATTAAATTAATTTGGTACTTTCTTCGTCTGCAAAATTGTTTCAATATGCCGCATTTCTCTTCGGCTTTCAAGTGACAAAGATAAAGAATCTTGTGGGAATAGCAAAGAATGTGACAAGAAAGTTTAGGGAAACTACACCTCAGTGAGGAGGTTACCAGTCAATAAGGGGGCTGTTTATGCTTTTCTGATTATTATAAATGCTTATATCTTGATGTATACCTCTTTATATATAAGAAGTCGAGCGCTGAGTTCATATTTATCGGATGAAAGGTACTACCAATACCCCTGAACTTAATAAATATGTTTACACGATCGACTACCTTTTTGATTGGCCTGTCATTCTTATGAACGTCCACATCCTTATGTATACCTTAATATATAAGAAGTCGGGCGCTGAGTTCATATTTACGCGGAAAGAGGTAGTACCAATACCTAGAACTTCATAAATATGTTCACACGCCCGACCCTACGTCGCACGTATGAAACTGATTTATTGAAGTTCTTGTTTTTATGCATTAATTAAATTTGGTACTTTTCTTTCCGCAAAAAACGTTTCAATATGCCGCATTTCTCTTCGGCTTTTAAGTGACAAAGATAAAGAATCTTGTGGGAATAGCAAAGAATGTGACAAGAAAGTTGAGACTGTTATGACTTCCGCATGGAAGCACTCTGCATGGATTGGGGATGTGTCATTATTCACCACAGAGTAACACAGAGTTCCATAGAGCAAACTTAATCTGTTGATAACTAATGATACTTATCTGTATAAATTTGTTGTGAATACGAGTTTCGACACACCCCCTCTCTGTGTTATTCTGTGTTCTCTGTGGTGAGTTTTTGATACCCCCACTTGTCCCCCCCGAATATTTTCACTAAGTTTGTCGCCCATTAACGTGACAAACACGATATGAATAAGAATTTACACCCTTTAATGTTGGCCGGAACCGGTAGTGATGTGGGTAAAAGCATCATTGCCGCAGCTTTTTGCCGCATATTCCTGCAAGACGGTTATCATCCGGCGCCATTCAAGGCACAGAACATGGCATTAAATTCATATGCCACTCCCGAGGGACTTGAAATAGGAAGGGCACAAGCTGTGCAGGCCGAGGCCGCAGGCGTGCCTTGCCATACGGATATGAACCCGTTGCTACTGAAACCATCGTCCGATCATACTTCACAGGTGGTGCTCAACGGGCGCCCCATCGGTAACCGGAATGCTTACGAATATTTCCGCCGTGAAGGGCGGGAGGAATTGCGAAAAGAGGTTCATGCCGCATTCGACCGTTTGGCTGCCCGATATAATCCGGTAGTGATGGAGGGGGCGGGGAGCATCTCCGAGATCAATCTTCGTGACAGCGATCTGGTGAACCTGCCTATGGCTATGCATGCCGGAGCAGATGTGATTCTCGTGGCGGATATAGACCGTGGGGGAGTGTTTGCCAGTGTTTACGGTTCGGTGATGCTGCTTCGGCCGGAAGAGCGGAAGCATATCAAGGGGATATTGATTAATAAATTCCGTGGAGATATCCGCCTTTTCGAGTCGGGGGTAAAGATGCTGGAAGATCTCTGTGGTGTTCCGGTGGTTGGGGTGGTGCCCTACTATAAAGATATCTATATTGAGGAAGAAGACTCGGTGATGCTTCAGACCAAGAATATCCGTGCCGGACAAGGCAAAGTGAATGTGGCCGTAGTGCTGCTCCGGCATTTAAGTAACTTTACCGACTTCAATGTATTGGAACGCGATCCGCGTGTGCATCTGTTCTATACCAACAATACGGACGAACTGATGAAAGCTGATATCATCCTGTTGCCCGGTTCGAAAAGCACTTTGTCCGATCTGTATGAGTTGCGCCGTAACGGAGTGGCGCAGGCCATCGTCCGTGCCCACCGGGAGGGTGCCACGGTGATGGGCATTTGTGGAGGTTACCAGTTGATGGGGCAGGAGGTTTGCGATCCCGATCATGTGGAAGGTGAGATAGAACGCTTGCCGGGATTGGGATTATTGCCCGTCAGCACCCGTATGCAGGGGGAAAAGATTACGCGGCAGGTACGTTTCCACTTTCTTGAAGGCAGCGAGACCTGTGAAGGATACGAGATACACATGGGCACAACGACGCCCCTTGCCGATGTTCCCGCTTCGCCACTCAACCATCTGGCAGACGGAAGGGAGGACGGATATTTTGCCGACCGTACCTGTATGGGGACATACGTACATGGCATTCTCGACAATCCTTCGGTCATCGACTATCTGCTGGAACCTTTCGCCAATAAGCTGAAGGAGACCACTTTCGACTATAAAGCGTTTAAAGAAGAACAATACGATAAACTGGCAGCCCACGTCCGCAAGCATGTCGACCTGCCGCTTATCTATCAAATATTGACAGACAATGATTGAAGGACACGGAGACGATTCTTATAAATACCTCCACCCGATACGGAGTAATTTCAGTTCGAACGTATATAATAAGGTAAACCTTGACGGGCTGCGGACGCATTTGTGCGGGCGTATCTCCGCCATTTCCGCTTATCCCGAACCGGAACCTTATACATTAGAGACCCGTCTGGCCGACCGTCACGCTTTGCCTGCCGCTTCGGTTTGCGTGACGAATGGTGCCACAGAAGCCATTTATCTGATAGCGCAAACCTTCCGGGGGACGAATACGGCCATCCTGATGCCTACGTTCAGCGAATATGCCGATGCCTGCCGCATGCACGGGCATAGGGTCACATCCCTGTATACGCTGGAGGCAGTGCCGGAGGACGTGCGTATGGTATGGCTCTGCAACCCGAATAATCCGACAGGAGAGGTGCATGGTAAGGAGCGCCTGACCGAACTGATCAGGAAACATCCGCAGGTTTGCTTCGTGATCGATCAGTCGTATGAATACTTTACGTTGGAGGAACTCTTCACCGCACGTGAAGCTGCCGGATTTCCCAATGTGATCCTCTTGCATTCCATGACCAAGCGATATGCCATACCGGGGCTCCGTCTGGGATACGTAACTGCGCAGCCGGGGCTGATGGCTCGTCTGCGTACGAACCGCATGCCTTGGTCGGTCAATCAGCTTGCCATCGAGGCAGGTCTCTACTTGCTTTCCGAGGGCATTCCGGAAGCTCTCTCCATGAAGGACTATCTGGCAGAGTGTGCCCGTCTGAAAAGTTCGCTTGAAGCGATAGGCGGACTGGAAGTATGGCCTACCGATACGCACTTTATGCTGGTTTGTTTGCGATTCGGTAAAGCTGCTGCCTTGAAAGAGTATCTGGCCCGTGAAGAAGGAATTCTGATTCGTGATGCTTCCAACTTCGAAGGGCTGGACGAACGTTTCTTCCGAGTTGCCACCCAGACACCGGAAGAGAATGATGAACTGGTGAGGGCCATTGCGAAGTGGATGGCGGAATAATGACAGATTAAGGATGTATCGTATGGACGAGATGTTTTTTTGGTTTGTTTGCCTTGTATATTTCTGCCGGCTGTCCCCCTTGCCTTTAGCTTGGCTGCTGGATCGCTGGTTGGGAGACCCTGCTTGGTTGCCGCATCCTGTGGTGGGATTCGGCAAACTGATAGCCTGGGGAGAAAAGTCGATGAATGTGGGGAGTGCCCGCGTTTGGAAAGGTGGGCTGGTATCGGCAGTGCTGATTGCGGGAGTCTATCTTTTCACTTGCTTCTTTCTCAGGGTGACCGAAGAGTATTCCATCGTATTGACGGCTCTGATAAAGACCCTGCTGATATTCTGCTGCCTGGCTGGAACGACGTTGATACGTGAGGTCCGGATGGTTTTCGAGGCGGTGGACCGTTCGTTGGACGAGGGACGCCGACAGGTGGGGCGTATCGTGGGGCGGGATACTTCTGCTTTATCTGCGCAGGAAGTGCGCACGGCGGCTTTGGAAACCTTGGCGGAAAATCTGAGTGACGGAGTGATTGCACCCCTTTTCTGGTATGCTGTGCTGGGAGTACCCGGCATGATGGCGTATAAGATGGTGAACACGCTCGACTCGATGATTGGTTACCGAAACGAGCGCTATCGTCAGTTCGGCTGTATAGCGGCCCGGATAGATGATGTCGCCAATTACATTCCTGCCCGCCTGACGGCTCTGTTGATGATAATCGTCAGCGGACGGCTTTCTTTATTCAGGTTTGTGGGTAAATACGGCAGTCGCCATGCCAGTCCCAACTCCGGTTATCCGGAGGCGGCATTGGCAGGTATCCTGAATTGCCGGTTCGGCGGTCCGCATTATTACTTCGGGGAGGAGGTCTGGAAACCGTTCATCGGTGATAACGAACGGGTATTGACAACAGCGGATATGAGGAAAGCGGTATCCGTCAATCAGAAGGCAGAGACGTTGATGGTCGCGTTGGTGTGGCTGACTGTTCTGCTGTCTTTGGGTTAAGTTGCAGCCGGACTATTCCACCGTAAGGTGTCAGTGCGCCGAAAGCATCTTCCATCTTTAATGTTCCTGCATAGATCTGTGCACAAATCAGTACTCCGCCATGTGCGAAGACAGCCACGCGCCCGTACTTTTGCCTGCTCACTTCATCCAGAAATTCGGAGACCCGTTGAAGTTGCATCATAAACGATTCTCCGCCTGTGGCTGCTACATGGAAATAGTCGTCATACCACTCTTGCAGTCGCGGATCATCTATTTTGTCGAACTCCTTCATTTCCCATTCACCGAAGTCCAGTTCTTTCAGACGGGCATCACGAATGGCATCCGGATAGCCACAGTGCTCTGCCAGACGGGTGCAGCGACTCAAAGGACTTGTGAATACGGCATCAAACACATCATCCTGCAACTGTTGAGCCGTGATTGTGGCTTCTTCTTTAAAACTATCCCGTAAGGGAACATCGGTCTGGCCATAACAGACGCCTTTGGGAACATCGACAGAGGTATGTCGGATCAATATGATTTCCATGATCTTATTGGTTTAAGTATGAGTTTGATTCACCACAGAGTAACACAGAGTTTCACCGGTTTTTAAATTCTTGTCTATAAGATGTTTAAGAGATAAATCATCTCAGTGGAACTCTGTGGTGAATCAAACTATATGAATATAAGAATAACTACCCCCAGGTAGAAGGACAGTTCGCTTAAAAGGAACAGTGCACCGCAGCAATCGCCTGTATACCCTTGTAACTTTCGTTTCATCAGCCTGTATAGTAGATACAACACTGCCAGCGGGAATATAATGGCAATCCAATACCTGTACGGAAGCAGGAGCGTCAAAGGAAGTATTCCGCATAAAAGTCCGAAAGCAAATTCTCCTTGCGACATTCTATTATAAACCACCTTCGCCTTGCTCTCTTCTTCTTTCCGTGCGTAAGGCAGGAAGTTAATGATCTGTGATGAAGTCAACTTGCTCACAGTGTCGCCTGCAATCAGTACAGAGCAGGCGAAGGAGAGAGGAAGACTTGTCAGGAGATTCCATAGCAGGAAGAAGTATACGATCAATCCGATGACCCCATAACTGCCGATGTGCGAATCCTTCATAATAGAGAGGATACGTTCCCGGCTGGTGCCTCCGCCGAATCCGTCAAAGAAATCCGCCAGCCCGTCTTCGTGCAATGCGCCTGTAATCAACAATCGGCTGGTAAGTGCCAGCAATACGGCAACGGTGAAGGGGAGGACCTGTGCGGCCGACCAGAGTACCCCCGCCATGACGCCGCCCGTAAGCCATCCTGAAAGGGGCCAGTAAGGCACCACGTGCTTAAAACATTCTGCCGGAACTTCCCGGATGCGCCAGAAGGGGAGACGGGTGAAAAAGATAAATGCTGCTAATATATTCATGTGGGGCTTCTTTAAAAGTATTTGGTGATGGACGCATGCGCAAAGTTGTCCATTTCGTTGATCATCCGCACCGCAGAGTCTACGATAGGATAGGAGCAGATGGCTCCGGTCCCTTCTCCAAGGCGCAAACCCAGATTCAATAACGGCTTGGCTCTCATGGCATCAAGCAGAAGCTTGTGTCCAGTCTCGTCTCCCTGATGGCCGAAGATGGCGTAGTGCATTACTTCAGGGTAAAGCCGGGATGCCGCGAGGATGCAGTTTGTCATGATGAATCCGTCCACCAGGATAATCATTTTCAGTTCGGCTGCCTGAAGCATGGCACCTACCGCCATTACCATTTCCAGACCGCCGAAGTAACGAATCAGGTCGCGTACGCTTCCGTCTCCCTGATAATTGTCCAGTGCCCGCTGCAATACGCTGTATTTATGACGGATTCCGGCATTGTCGAGTCCGCTTCCGGCGCCGACGCATTGTTCGAGGGGAATACGGGTGAAGCAGGTCATCCACATAGAGGAGGATGAAGTGTTGCCGATTCCCATTTCACCCAAGGAGAGCACATTGCATCCTTCGGCGTGGCACCGGCGGACTATCTCTGCCCCGCGGTCTATACACAAGTCCATCTCTTCTTCCGTCATGGCCGCTTCATACAGGTAGTTGCGTGAACTTTTGCGTACTTTCATATTGATAATTCCCTTGTCGTAAGGCAGATCGTAATCCACTCCGGCATCCACGATCTTTAATTCGAATCCGTGTTGGCGGCAGAGGAAGTTGACACCTGCCCCTCCATGAAGGAAGTTGCTGATTTGCTGCCAAGTGATCTCTTTGGGAGAGAGGCTGACACCTTCGTCGACAATGCCATGATCGGCTGCAAATATAATGTTCTGCGGACATTTCAGCGTGGGAGTCAGTGTCTGCTGGATAAGCCCGATTTGCAAAGCCAGTTCTTCAAGTGTTCCCAGAGAACCTTTGGGCTTGGTCAGATTGTTTATTTTGTCAGTCAATGCTTCCCGGATTGTTTCGTCCGGTCTGGTGATTTGAAATGTTTTCATTTTATATAGGGTTAGTCTATCGTTTGTTTTTCATCTTTTACTTTCACGGGAATGCCCGATACCATTAATAAGACCTGATTGGCCCGGGTGGCAATATACTGGTTCATCCACCCCTGCATATCGGTGAACTTTCGTTGTATAAGGTTTTCTGAGGTGCCTCCCATGCCGATCTCGTTGGTGACGAAGATAAAGGTGGCTTCCTGTTCTGTCAGCCGGTCAAACTCGGCTTTTATGGCGGCGAGTGCCTTGTCTGTATCCGCTTCAAGGTCGAAGAAGTAATTGGTACACCAGAGTGTTACGCAATCGATCAGCACTACACGCCCTTGCAAAGAATGGCGGCTCAGTTCCTTTTCTTCTTCTATGTTGGTCCATTCTGGTCCCCGGTTGGCCTGATGACGTAACACCCGTTGACGGAACTCTTCGTCCCAGATGCGTGAGGTGGCCAGGTAGACCGGATTGGGGGAGAGAGATAATGCTAACCGTTCGGCATAGCTGCTTTTGCCCGAACGGGCCCCTCCGGTGATAAGTATGATCTGTTTCATGAATCTATCTGTGTATTTTCGGTTAGCAAATGTACGGTAATATTTTATATTTCCGTTCCCGGATGCAAAATATTGTGCCATTGCCATGGGTATTTCAGAAACAATATTTATCTTTGCACTGCTTTACAAAACGGAAGCAATTATATTGCGGTAGTAGCTCAGTTGGCAGAGCGGCGGCTTCCCAAGCCGCAGGTCACGAGTTCGACCCTCGCCTACCGCTCAATTCATGTTTTCAAGTCAAAAGTAAATATCGCAGGTTCCCTTGATCTTTTTGTGAGAAAAGAATGATGGAATCTGCGGTTTTTTTGTGTATTTCCTCTTTCACTCTTTGTTCTTTTCTTACCTTTGTGAATCAATTTTAATAGATAATCACATGAATAAGAAACTAATCTTATCTATCTTCGTTCTGGCGGGGGCTCCTGTACTGTTATCGGCTGCGGGAGAAGCACGATTACTGCGTTTTCCTGCTACGAACGGAAAGGAGATCGTATTTTCGTATGCGGGCGATTTGTATAAAGTGCCTGCTGCGGGAGGTGAGGCACAGCGTCTGACTTCCCATGTGGGATACGAAATGTTTCCCCGGTTTTCTCCGGACGGCAAAACGATTGCATTCACCGGACAGTATGATGGAAATACAGAAGTGTATACCATGCCTGCGACAGGGGGTGAACCGTTACGAGTTACCTATACGGCTACCAATAGCCGCGATGACCTGGGTGACCGTATGGGACCCAATAACATTGTCATGACCTGGACACCGGACGGACAGCGCATCGTATACCGTAACCGTATCAGTGATGGATTTTCCGGCAAACTGTTTACAGTGGACAAGGAAGGCGGATTGTCAGAAGCAATTCCTCTTCCGGAGGGCGGATTTTGTAGTTACTCACCGGACGGAAAACAATTGGCATACAACCGGGTGATGCGTGAATTCCGTACCTGGAAATATTATAAAGGCGGTATGGCGGATGATATCTGGGTGTATAATCCGAACAGCAAAACAGTGGAGAACATTACCAATAATGTAGCTCAGGACATTTTTCCGATGTGGATTGGCGATGAAATCTTTTTCCTTTCCGATCGTGACCGCATCATGAATATCTTTGTATACAATACGAAGACTAAACAGACTGCCAAGGTAACTGATTTTACTGAGTATGATGTGAAGTTCCCAAGTGCCAGTGGAAATACCATTGTCTTTGAGAACGGTGGATATATTTATAAGATGGATGCCGCTACCCGGAAGGCTGAAAAGGTAAATATTACACTGGCTTCGGATAACATCTATGCCCGTACCGATTTGAAAGACGGAGCGAATTATGTGACTGCGGCCAGTCTGTCGCCGGATGGAGCACGAATGGTAGTGACAAGCCGGGGTGAAGTATTCAATCTGCCGGTAGAGAAAGGGGTTACAAAAAATATAACTCGTTCGCCGGGAGCTCACGACCGTGACGCACAGTGGTCACCGGACGGAACACAGATTGCTTATATCTCTGATGCTACAGGCGAAACCGAACTTTATCTGCAGAATGCGGCAGGTGGCGAACCGATGCAGTTAACCCATAAGAACGATACATATATCCGTGGCTTTAAATGGAGTCCGGATTCTAAGAAGATAGTGTATATGGATCGTAAGAACCGAGTTAATCTGCTGGATGTGGCTTCCGGGAAAGTTTCATTATTATTGCAAGATCCGATGGGAGTGCCGGGTGGAGTTACTTTCTCTCCGGACAGTGAGTGGTTGACTTATACACGGATGGGTAAAAATGAAATCAATGTCGTATATGTCTACAATATTGCGGAAAAGAAAGAATATCCGGTGACCGACAAATGGTATAACTCTTCTTCTCCGGTGTTCAGTGCCGACGGAAAGTATCTGATATTCTCTTCTGCCCGTGATTTTAATCCGACTTACGGATCATTGGAATGGAACCATGTATATAATAATATGTATGGTGTGTACATCGCTTTGCTGTCTAAAGATACATCGTCTCCTTTCATGCAGAAAGATGCGGAAGTGGCTGCATCTAATGCTACACCCAAAAGCGGGGATAAGAAACCGGCAGATAAGAAGGAGGTGGCTGATGCTTCGTTGGTGAAGTTCGATCCGGATGGCATTACCGATCGCATTGTTCGATTGCCCTTGTCTCCGTCTTATTATGGTAACTTCTATTCGGATGGCAACAAGGTGTACTACTGGGGACGTGGTGGTACGAAAATGTATGACTTGGTAAGTCAGAAAGAGGAATCGATTGCCGATGGAGCTTCGATGGATGTTACTTACGATGGTAAGAAGGCACTTTTCTTTAAAGGCCGTCAGATTTATGTGACCAATCTTCCTTCGGGTAAGACAGAACTGACCACTCCGGTCAATTTAAGCAATATGAAGATTACTGTGGATTATCCGAAAGAGTGGGCACAAATCTTTGATGAAGCTTGGCGTGCCTATCGTGACGGATTCTATCAGGAGAGCATGCACGGTGTAGATTGGAAAGCAATTAAAGAAAAATATGCGGTCTTGCTGCCTTACGTTAAAACTCGTTTAGACCTGAATTACATTATCGGTGAGATGATAGGTGAATTGAACTGTGGGCATGCTTATGTCAATCCGGGAGAAACGGAACAGCCCAAACGGATCAATACCGGTTTGCTTGGTGCGGAGATTACCCGCGACAAGAGTGGCTTTTTCCGTCTGGAGAAGATATTCCCCGGAGCATCTTGGAGCAAAGAACTGCGCTCTCCGCTTACGGAACCGGGGGTTGATGTGAAAGCAGGAGAGTACATCGTAGCTATTGACGGTGTGCCGACCAATACAGTTAAAGATATGTATTCTTTACTGGTGGGTAAAGCAGAGATACCTACTGAAATTTCGTTGAATGCCAAACCTCAGCTTTCCGGAGCACGTAAGGTTGTGATCAGTCCGCTTGCCAATGAATATCCTTTGATACATTACAATTGGGTACAGGATAATATAAAGAAAGTGGACCAGGCTTCCAACGGACGTATCGGATATATTTATATTCCGGATATGGGACCGGAAGGCTTGAACGAGTTTGCCCGCTATTTCTATCCGCAACTTGATAAAGAAGGGTTGATTATTGATGATCGTGCCAATGGTGGAGGTAATGTTTCACCAATGATCCTGGAACGTCTTTCCCGTGAACCTTATCGCCTGACTATGGGTAGAGGTACCAGCCATGTGGGAACAGTGCCTGATGCTGTACAGGTGGGACCGAAGGTTTGTTTGATTAATAAATACTCCGCTTCTGATGGCGACCTGTTCCCGTGGGGCTTCCGCGCACTTGGATTGGGCAAGTTGATAGGTACGCGTACCTGGGGAGGTATTGTTGGCATTAGTGGTTCATTGCCATATATGGATGGAACAGACATACGTGTTCCGTTCTTTACCAGTTATGACCCGAAGACGGGACAATGGATTATCGAAAACCATGGTGTGGACCCGGATATCCTGATCGATAATGATCCGGTGAAAGAGTGGAATGGAGAGGATCAACAGCTGAACAGAGCCATCGAAGAGGTTATGAAACAGCTTCAAGACCGTAAACCATTGGCTCCGGTACCAGCTCCGAGAGATTTTAGCAAATAAAAAACTTACTGAGATTGCAGTAAGAGGTTTTCACCACAGATTCCACGTACTTTTACAGACTCATTATCAGAGTCATGTATAGAACCGCGTAATCTGTGGTGTTTCTTTTTGATACAATACCTTCTAACGTTTATGAAACAAGAACTAAAGAATAAACTTGCATTTTTGGCAGATAAATACGAGGTAGCCGAATTTATTATGGATGACCCTGTACAGTTTCCACATCGCTATACCGGCAAGGCCGATATTGAGATCTCTGCCCTGGTAGCTTCTTGGATTGCTACCGGAAACCGGAAGGCTATTATCAAAAGCGGCGACCGGATTGACCGTGAACTGTTCTCGAATGCTCCTTACCGGTATATACTTAGTGAGGAGTGGAAGAAATATCGAGGAGTAAAAACCAGCTTCTATCGTTATTATTCCTGGAATGATTTCTATTTACTTTGTCAGGCTTTGTATGCGGCCTATCAGGAACATGAAGACCTGGAGTCGCATTTGTGCCATTCGCTTTCTTGGGGTACTCCGTTGGAAAGACTGCAATCCGTGTTCGGACATATCAATGGGATGCCTGCTTTGGCAAGTGCTTCCGAAGCGAAAAAGATGTGTATGTTCCTGCGCTGGATGATTCGTCGGGATTCTCCTGTGGATCTGGGTATCTGGCGGAGTTTTGATCCTTCGGATCTGATTATTCCTCTCGACACGCATGTGCATCGCATTTCAGTCGATCTTGGACTGACCGATGCACGTAAATGTCTGAAGACTGCGCGTTGTATTACCGATGCATTGCGGGAGATATGGCCGGATGATCCGGTGAAGGGAGACTTTGCACTTTTCGGGTTTGGTATCAACGAATCCGTAAGAAGTTAGACGGTGTTATAAGAAACTTTTTAGTTTGACTATCTGTTCTTTAAGCGATAAAGGATATGTTAAACCTCCTTATGGCGTAAAATTATGACTAAGAAAGAAGAAATTTTAGTAGAAGAGGGCAGTCGGCAAGCACCCGAGAAGTATTATATCAAAATAACTCCTGACGGCCCTTATCTTGTTTATGGTAATCCTCCCATTGACCAGGAAATTATTCTTCCCAATGAAGAAGGTTCTTCGTGGGTGTATCAACGCGGGCTGAGTTTCGACAGTTCGGCCACTCCGGTAGCTCTGTGCCGTTGCGGGCATTCCCGCCATAAACCCTTCTGTGACGGTTCTCATAAGCGTGCCACCGATTGGGACTCTAATGAAACCAATAACAAACGTCCGTTACTTGAAGAAGCCGAGGAATTGGAAGGCCCCGCCATGGTGCTTGCCGATAACGAAAAGTATTGTGCTTTTGCCCGTTTCTGCGATGCACGCGGCCGAATCTGGAATCTGGTACAACTCGCTGAAACCGAAGAAGAGCGTGAACTTGTCCGTCGCGAGGCCGGCCATTGTCCTGCCGGGCGGCTCGTCGTTTGGGACAAAGAGACGCAAAAAGTCTTCGAACCGCCTTTTGAGCCCTCTATCGGTATTATTGAGGATCCTGGAATCAGAGTGAGCGGACCTATCTGGGTAAAAGGCGGTATCCGCATAGAGAGTGCGGATGGCAAAAGCTATACAATCAGAAACAGGGTGACTTTGTGCCGTTGCGGACAGTCGTCCAATAAACCGTTTTGCGACGGTACGCATGCTTCCATGGGATTCAGTGACGGACTTCTGTTGGAAGAAAAAGGCAAGAAGTGGTGATTCTGCTTTCTGAAAAATCATAAATAAGCCGGTTGTCAATCGATAAACCGGCTTGTTTATGAACTGCCCTGCCGGGTTCCCTCTTAAAATTATAGATAAAGAATGATCACAGTTCACCCATTTTTAGTATTTTTGCATCCTGTTTTGAAGATAGAAAACTTTAAAAGAAGAAAAATATAATGGCAAAAGAACTGAAAGACCTGACCAAACGCAGCGAAAACTATTCGCAGTGGTATAATGATTTGGTAGTGAAAGCCGATTTGGCAGAGCAATCGGCTGTACGCGGATGTATGGTGATTAAGCCTTACGGATACGCTATTTGGGAGAAAATGCAACGTCAGCTGGATGATATGTTTAAGGAAACCGGACATGTGAATGCTTATTTCCCGTTGCTGATTCCAAAATCATTCTTGAGTCGTGAAGCTGAGCATGTGGAAGGCTTTGCCAAAGAGTGTGCCGTAGTTACTCACTACCGCCTGAAGAATGCCGAAGATGGTTCGGGTGTGGTGGTTGACCCTGCTGCAAAGTTGGAAGAAGAACTGATTATCCGTCCGACTTCCGAAACAATCATCTGGAATACTTATAAAAACTGGATTCAGTCTTATCGTGACCTGCCTATCTTATGCAACCAGTGGGCAAACGTTTTCCGTTGGGAGATGCGTACACGACTGTTTCTCCGTACAGCAGAATTCCTGTGGCAGGAAGGCCATACGGCACATGCAACACGTGAGGAGGCAGAAGAAGAAGCAATCCGTATGCTGAATGTATATGCTGACTTTGCAGAGAAATACATGGCGGTTCCGGTGGTGAAAGGGGTGAAGTCGGCCAATGAACGTTTTGCCGGTGCGCTTGACACCTATACCATTGAAGCGATGATGCAGGACGGCAAGGCGTTACAGAGTGGTACGTCTCACTTCCTGGGACAGAACTTCGCGAAAGCGTTTGATGTGCAGTTTGTTAATAAAGAAAATAAGCTTGAGTACGTATGGGCTACTTCATGGGGTGTTTCTACCCGTCTGATGGGTGCATTGATCATGACCCACTCGGATGACAACGGTCTGGTATTACCTCCGCATCTGGCTCCGATTCAGGTAGTGATCGTTCCTATATATAAGAATGACGAGCAGCTGAAACAGATTGATGCCAAGGTAGAAGGTATTGTAGCGAAGCTGAAGGCATTGGGCATTTCGGTCAAATATGATAATGCCGATAACAAACGACCGGGCTTCAAATTTGCCGATTATGAACTGAAGGGTGTACCGGTTCGTCTGGTAATGGGCGGACGCGACCTGGAAAACAATACGATGGAGGTGATGCGTCGCGATACATTGGAGAAAGAGACCGTTACTTGCGATGGTATCGAGACATATGTTCAAAATCTGTTGGAAGAGATTCAGGCCAACATTTACAAGAAAGCGTGTACTTATCGCGATTCACGTATCACTAAGGTAGACAGCTACGATGAATTCAAGGAAAAAATCGAAGAGGGCGGTTTCATTCTGGCTCATTGGGACGGAACTACGGAAACAGAAGAGAAGATCAAGGAAGAGACAAAAGCTACTATTCGTTGTATCCCGTTCGATTCGTTTGTTGAAGGTGACAAAGAGCCCGGTAAGTGTATGGTAACCGGCAAACCTTCTGCTTGCCGTGTGATATTTGCTCGTTCTTATTAATAATTAATATAAGGTATAAGGAAAAAAGGTTGGAGGTACCTAAATGAACTTCCGACCTTTTTCTTTACTACCGTTATTCTAATAGCCTATGAATCCATTCTTGAATCTTATCTGGCTGCTGTGTGGCGGCATTTTTACTGCGATAGAGTATCTTATTGCAAGTCTCTTGATGATGGTTACCATTATTGGTATTCCATTTGGCTTTCAGACTCTGAAACTGGCTGGGCTTGCTTTATGGCCGTTCGGCAAAGAGGTGAGGAGCACCCCCGATTCGGGAGGTTGCCTCAGTATCATAATGAATATAGTCTGGCTGTTTCTTGGTGGAATTTGGATCAGCCTTTCTCACCTGGGATGGGGGATTCTGCTTTGTATCACAATCATTGGTATACCATTCGGGAGACAACACTTCAAACTTGCCGGACTGGCTCTGACTCCCTTCGGAAAGGTTATTGTCGATAAGGGCTTTTAATCGTTCTATCTTCTTCACATCCCTTTTCGGTATTCATACACTTTCCGTTTTTGTATTCTTTCTTTGTAAGAGAGACATACGAAAATAAAGACTGAAGAAAAGAGAGCGTCACATTGGATGCTCTCTTTTCATTTCCGATTTAGCTTTGGTGATGTCTTTTACCGTGTCATTCGGGATGCTGTCCCGTGCGGCAGCCTGTTTCTTTCTCAGGTTTCTCAACTTCCATTTATTCCAGAAGAGAAGTTCACTCCATTTATTAAAATCTTTTTTGTACATGATACCGATTCCTTGGGTAGTCAGGTTGGTCCGTGTATAATAACGGTCGTTCGTTTCATTATACGCCTTCAGACGTATGTCTCCTGAGCGGTTGAGCAGCCATTCCGCTTCAAAGTCTCCGATGAAATTGGTATTAGCTAACGGATTATCCCGGTAGCCGAAATTACCATTAATAATCAGACGGTTGTTCAATAACTGCCCGGACAGGATACCTTCTATTTCCATGTCCGTCCAGCCTTTGTCACCGGTACTGAGATTCGTTCCGATGTTCCAGTTGTTGTTATCGAATACCTGCGATAACAGATTGTTTAACTGTCCGGACAGGGTAGAGAATAGGGCTGACGATGTCATATTGGAGTTTTGGGTGCCTCCGGTACTCTCCTGTGGATAGAACTTGCCGATACCCAGCAGATAGAGTATCTGTATGTTCATCTGCTCTTCCGTACTGATGTAATTGCGTACCAGCGTCTGTATCTCGTCCCGTTCGTTGGGGAGTTCGATACCTAATTTAATATTGGGGCGCCAGAGAATTCCGGTCAGGTTCATGATGCAATTCACCTTTACATTGGGTTGCTGGGTGATCGGGTCTGCGGCATCGGGGATCAGGTCATTCAGCGAAGCAGAGTTCACCGTATAACTGGCTTGTATATCGAGCGTCGCATCCAACGGGGGACCGTTGAAAGTGATACTGCTTCCGTCTTTTATGATAAAGTCTTTGCGGATGACTTCCTGCAAGCTGAACTTATAAATACCCTGGCTGATGCGGTAGTTTCCGAACATTTTCACATCTCCTTTATTAAAGAACTCTGTCCGTATGTTGCCGGAGCCTTTACCGCTGATGTAGTCTCCGGCAATGGGGTCCATGATAATTTTCATAGTAGCGTCCGGAGTAGCATCTATCAACAGATTCAGGCGGATATCCGTTTTTGTCTCTTCCTCCTCCATCTCCTGCTGCAGCCGCTCATATTCTGATATTACATTGATGGAATCCTGAACGAATCTGCGCGGAGTTTTGTCGATAAACTTAATGAACTGGTTGCTGGCTGCTGAAGCAGTGGCATTGGTTATGTAGACAAAATTGGTATTGCGGTTGGTCGTGACGGCTGCATTGACTTGCAGTTCCTGCGGATTGCCAACCAGCATCGCATTGCCGGTTCCATACACTTTTCCGTAGAAGTTGATATCAGAGCTTTCTTTCGTGTCCATCAGTAACATGTTGTTCACGTTGAATTCGAAGTGATAGCTCAAATCCCTGAAATGCCTGAAATTCAGTTTGCCGTTCATCGTGCCTTGGTGCCCTTCCATATCTGCGATATGTATATTGTCGAAAGTGATACCGGTGGTGGACAGACGGATAGTGTCTTTTACGGCAAATGATGTGTTTAATATTCCTATCTTCAACGACGCATCTGTCATCAGATCCCCTTCGATGTTGAGTTCCTTGAATTTTCCATAGAAATGAGCTTTGCCGCTGGTACGTCCATGCAGGTCTTCGACAATGGAACGCATGAAATATTGGAGGAACTGAATGTTTGTATGCTCCGTTTCTATATTCAAATCCAGTTTACTTTCCGGCTTTAACGGATAGACGTGCCCGATGACGTGCGTTTTCGATAGCCCTTCTTCTTCCATGTGAGCATCCAGGAAGATGGCACGTTTGTCGTTCTCCCATGCTCCGTAAATATCCATTGCTCCCAAAGAAGCATCATTGAAAGTGAAGTTTTTAAAATGTAAGCGGGTATTCATGACCGGCTCCTTCAAAATGCCACTGGCATATGCCGTTCCGGTGGCATCTCCTTTAAAGTCCACATCGTCAAAATCTACCACATCGAATACGTAACCCACATTGATGTCCTTCAGGTCTACCTTCAGTGTATCTTCGGCATGTTCCGAGATGCGTCCGTCGATGCGGATGTGACGGTCTTTATGCGAGAAATAGAAATCGTTTACATCTACTTTGCCCGAATCTACTACTACTTGTGACGGATGAATCTGCCACAAAGTGTCGTTCAGGATAATGTCTGTCTGCTTGATGTCTACGACTGTTTTCAGTGCCGACTTTTCTTCGGCCTTGCGGAAGAAGCTGGCAGCAGCGGATAATCGTCCACTATAAGTATTGATGGTATTATTGCCCCAATTGATGTTGGCACTTATGGTATCATTTTGGGCTTGCGCATCCAGTGAGATGCTTACGGCACTCTCTTTTTTCAGGTTATTGAACCGTATCTTGGCCTTGAACTGGTCAGTAGGATTTTCACAGAGCACCAGTCCGGACTCGATAAACGTGTTTTGATATTGTAGCCGGGGGAAATAGCCCTCTACTCGCAGCCGCTGTGCCTGGTCATTGAAGTAACCCTTTACAGTCGAGTGAGTATATATCTTCAATGGGATGTCGAATACGGTAGACAGCAGTTCTGTATTGAATATGTGGACATCGAAACTGAAGTTGTTATTCGTTTCAATCGGCTTCTTATCCGGCTGGATCAATGAAGGAATATATCGCCGCATAATATTCATTACGCTTGCCGGAAGTGTGTGATACAGATAATTACCTTCAATACTTGCTTTCAGGAAACTGGAGGTCAGTTTCAATTGGTTTTGTTTGTCTTGTCGAGTGGCTATGATGTTGATATTATCCAGAAAGTAATTCTTTTCGGGTGCGGTGAATTGTAGACTGTCTATGTTGATTTCACCTATCATTTCATCGATGGAACCGCCACGGAAGTTAGCTTTCAGCTTCAGAGAGAATTCTGCGTCCGGATAATCCTTGCTCAGGTTCAAGTCGTGCGGGCGTACTTTATCTATTACAGCATTGAAGTTGAAAGTCGGGATTTTCTCGACTACATTAATGTTACCATTTAAATGTATCGAACCGTTTTCATCATCCAGTGCTACCTTTCCGTCGAAGCCGCCACGTTCGAACTCTCCGTCGAGTGTGATATTCTCATATTTATAATTACTGTATTCAAAGGCAGCTATCAGGCCTTTTAGCGTGATGGCGGGGTACTGGTTACGGTAGTGGCTGCCTTGAACATTCAGATTAAAGGTAATTTTGCCCAGTTGCTTGTTATCCAGCAACTGTCCCAGTTCGAAGTCGGTGGTCTTTACACCTCCCGAATAAGAAAACAAGGCTTTGGCCTTATCGGAACTGAGCTTTAAGTCAGTTTGGACAGAACCAATGTTGGTACGAAACAGACCGTACATGACCAAATCTGTGAAATACCCCGATATTTCACCGTGAAAGGAAGCATTTCCTAAACGCTGCAGAATAGGAGGAACCCCATTGTAATGCGGACTCAGGTTGCGTACCAGGAATCCGATTCCATCGTTATTAGCAGATAGATTGGCAAGATGCCCGTATACATAGGCATCTTGCGGGCGTGATAGATCCTGTAAAGAGACATCTCCCTTCAGTCGGAATTTATCGCCTGCATTAATTTCCAGCGTTTTGCAGTTCAACTGGTTGAGTGTGCCTTCTACATCGATGCCCAGATCCAGCTTTTCTTTAAAGTTGGATAGTGCCGGAACAAAAGCTGAAATATCATTCAGGGTCACGTAGGATGGCAGAGTACGGAAAGAGAAACGGACTTCATCGGCAAAATGATTGAGTGCTCCCAAACTGTCATATTCCATCCGAATGGTATCCATTTTCATTTCGGTACCCGGCATTTCTATAGCAAAATTCTCTATTTTCATGCCTCTGTCATTAGCTATGACTTTCAGGCTCAACTTTCTCAGCTCAAAGCCCGATTGTTCATCCACGCTTAGCCGTTTGATGGCCGCATTGATCGAATCGCCTTGAAGTGCTTTGAGAGAGATGTTGGCAATGATATTATGCAATTTGACATGCTGGGGGTTGAACTTTCCGGGAGTTTCTTTTTCCGACAGTACATCGTAAGCCAACTTACCACGGCGTATCAATATAGAGTTGATACGCAAGTCGAGGCTCTTGTCTGTTTTTACTGTGTCTTTAGAGGCAAATGCGTCAAGGACAAATTTGAAATTAGGGTCCGTATTCGGAGTAGGTTTGTTCAGGTTGATGTTAAAGCCGAACAATTGTACACTGCTGATTGCGATTTTTCCGTTGAATAGGGGGATAATATCAAACTTGGCGGAAAGACGAGTAATTTTAAGCATCTCTTTGCCCGATTGATCGTCGAGCAGCACATCGTCTATGATGATACGATTCAATAGTCCGATATCTATCTTACCGATAGTCAGTTCAGTACCTAATGTCCGGGATAGTTCTTTTGCGACAAACGTGGTCATATTTCGCTGAATAAAAGGAATATTCAGCAAAATGATAGTTCCGATATATATACCTAATATAATACCGATAACCCAGCGTACAGTCTTCTTCAGCGTTCTGATAAGCGGTTGTTTTTATTTTGCGAACAAAAATATAAAATAGTTCGTTATGAATCCTACTTTTATCATTACTTTTGCATCGTTTAAATATCAAAAAGCGTATGAGTACAATTATATTAGGAATTGAGTCTTCCTGTGACGATACATCGGCTGCGGTAATAAAAGATGGTTTTCTGTTGTCGAATGTAGTGTCCAGTCAGGCGGTGCATGAAGCTTACGGTGGTGTAGTACCCGAATTAGCATCACGTGCGCATCAGCAAAATATAGTACCTGTGGTGCATGAAGCATTGAAACGTGCAGGGGTGACGAAAGAGGAATTGAGTGCGGTAGCTTTTACGAGAGGTCCCGGACTGATGGGATCGTTGCTGGTGGGAGTATCTTTTGCGAAAGGGTTTGCCCGCTCATTAAACATTCCCATGATCGATGTTAATCATCTGACAGGACATGTATTAGCACATTTCATTAAAGAAAAGGGTGAAGAGAATGAACAACCCACTTTCCCATTCCTTTGCTTGTTGGTGTCCGGGGGTAATTCTCAAATCGTACTGGTGAAGGCATACAATGATATGGAGATTCTGGGACAGACAATTGATGATGCTGCCGGAGAAGCTATTGACAAATGTTCAAAAGTGATGGGGCTTGGTTACCCGGGCGGTCCTATTATTGACCGTTTGGCACGTCAGGGCAATCCGAAAGCTTATACATTCAGCAAACCCCACATCCCGGGGTTGGACTATAGTTTTAGTGGATTGAAGACATCGTTTCTTTACTCGTTGCGTGATTGGATGAAAGAAGATCCCGATTTCATCGAACATCATAAGACTGATTTAGCCGCTTCTCTTGAAGCGACTGTTGTAGATATATTGATGGATAAACTCCGTAAAGCAGCCAAACAGTATAAGATTAACGAGGTAGCTGTAGCAGGTGGTGTGTCCGCCAATAACGGTTTGCGTAATGCTTTCCGTGAGCATGCGGAGAAGTATGGCTGGAAGATTTTTATTCCAAAGTTTAGCTATACCACGGACAATGCTGCAATGATCGCTATTACGGGATATTTTAAATATCAGGATAAAGACTTCTGTCCTATGGAATTGCCGGCTTATTCACGTGTGACTTTATAAAAGAAAAGAGGGTAGATCTTTCTTCTTCTTTATATCTATAATATTGAGAAAGCTAAATAAAAAAAGTCATGTTTGCAGAGATAATAACCATCGGTGATGAGTTGCTGATAGGCCAGGTGACTGACACTAATTCGGCATGGATGGGACGCGAATTAAATAAAGTCGGTATCGAAGTTATTCGTGTAGTGTCTGTACGTGATCGTGCAGAAGAGATAACCGAAGCAGTGGATGCCTCGATGAAAAGGGCGGATATTGTATTGATGACAGGTGGTTTGGGTCCTACTAAGGATGATATCACCAAACAAACCCTTTGTGAATATTTTGGTACCAGACTGATTTTCAGTGAGGCTGTGTTTGAAAATGTGAAGCGGGTATTAGCTGGAAAAATACCGATGAATGCGTTGAATAAGAGTCAGGCGATGGTGCCAGAGAATTGTACGGTCATTAATAATCGGGTGGGAAGTGCCTCTGTCAGTTGGTTTGAAAAGGATGGTAAAGTGCTTGTTTCCATGCCCGGTGTTCCTCAGGAGATGGCTACGGTAATGAGTGAAGAAGTGATTCCTCGTTTGTGCGCAAAGTTTCATACAGATGCCATTGTACATCGTACTTTTACTGTGCAAAACTATCCGGAATCAGTGCTGGCTGAAAAACTGGAGTCTTGGGAGGTGGCGCTGCCGTCCTGTATTAAACTTGCTTACTTGCCTAAACCCGGTTTGATTCGTTTGAGATTGACAGGACGTGGACAAGATCGTCAGGAAGTAGAGACATACTTAAATGTTGAGAGCGCCAAATTGGAAGCCATTTTAGGTGAAGATATTTTGGATGAAGAAGATACACCGATTGAGATTCTGATTGGGGAACTTCTGAAAAAGAAGAAATTGACCCTTTCCACCGCAGAAAGTTGCACCGGTGGAAGTATTGCAGCCCGTGTTACTTCGGTTGCCGGAAGTTCGGAATATTTTAAAGGAAGTGTAGTGGCATACTCTAATGAAGTAAAGATGAAATTGCTGGGGGTATCGATGGAAACGCTTGAAAAGAAAGGTGCTGTAAGCGAGGAAGCCGTAATTGAGATGGTAAAAGGTGCGATGGAAGCGCTGAAAACTGATTGTGCAGTCGCCACTTCGGGTATCGCAGGTCCTGGCGGAGGTACTAAGCAGAAGCCTGTTGGTACAGTCTGGATTGCTGCTGCCTATAAAAATGAAATTTGCACTATGAAGCAGGAAACTGACCGCGGAAGAGAAATGAATGTGGAGAGAGCAGGTAATAATGCTCTTCTGTTACTTCGAAAATTGGTGAAATGAAGAAAAATTACTGCTGAATAATGAATTTATTTAAGAAATGCTTGTTTTATATCTATAAAAGTGCTTACTTTGCGCTCTGTTTGAAAGAAGTATAGATTAAAACTATAAAAATAAGATAGAAATGTCGAAGATTTGTCAAATTACCGGAAAGAAAGCCATGATTGGCAACAATGTTTCACACTCAAAGAGAAGAACTAAGAGAACCTTTGATTTGAACTTGTTTAACAAAAAGTTCTACTATGTAGAACAGGACTGCTGGATCAGCCTGAGCCTCTGCGCTGCTGGTTTGCGTATTATTAATAAAAAAGGTTTGGACGCTGCTCTGAATGATGCAGTTGCCAAAGGGTATTGTGATTGGAAAACCATTAAAGTTATTGGCTAAAACGTAAGAGGAGAAACTGATTATGGCAAAGAAAGCAAAAGGTAATAGAGTTCAGGTGATTCTGGAATGCACAGAACACAAAGATAGCGGTATGCCGGGAACATCTCGTTATATCACAACTAAGAACAGAAAGAATACTACAGAAAGACTTGAGTTGAAAAAATACAACCCGATTCTGAAGAGAGTAACAGTACACAAAGAAATTAAATAAAAAAGAAAGAGTATAACCCATGGCAAAGAAAACAGTAGCAAGTTTGCACGAAGGATCTAAAGAAGGTCGTGCTTATACTAAGGTTATCAAAATGGTTAAATCTCCGAAGACTGGAGCTTACATTTTTGATGAACAAATGGTTCCTAACGAAAAAGTACAAGACTTTTTTAAGAAATAAGCCGGTTGCATTAGATTGCAACCTGAAAAATCCTCTCACTGATATTCATTGAGGGGATTTTTTTTGCCAATTTTATTCGCTTCAATTTTTACTTTACGCCAGTTTTATTATATCTTTGTAGCATAATGTATTATACAAATAATTGTAATCATGGGATTTTTTAGTTTTTTCTCAAAGGAAAAGAAGGAAACTTTAGATAAAGGATTATCTAAAACCAAAGAAAGTGTATTCAGCAAGATTGCCCGTGCGGTAGCCGGCAAGTCGAAGGTGGATGATGAAGTGCTGGATAATCTGGAAGAGGTGCTTATCACATCGGATGTGGGAGTAGAGACTACCCTTAATATCATTAAACGTATTGAAAAACGTGCGGCAGAAGATAAATATGTAAATACACAAGAGCTAAACTCAATTCTGCGTGAAGAAATTGCAGCATTGTTGACTGAGAATAATTCGGATGATGTTGCTGATTTCGATGTTCCGGTAGAGAAAAAGCCTTATGTCATTATGGTAGTGGGTGTGAATGGGGTTGGTAAAACAACTACCATTGGTAAACTTGCTTATCAATTCAAGAAAGCCGGTAAATCTGTTTACTTGGGTGCGGCCGATACATTTCGTGCAGCGGCTGTAGAACAGCTTGTAATTTGGGGAGATAGAGTAGGTGTACCGGTGATAAAACAAAAAATGGGTGCTGATCCCGCTTCGGTTGCATTTGATACATTAAGCTCGGCCGTTGCTAATGATGCGGATGTTGTGATTATAGATACAGCAGGACGCCTACACAATAAGGTCGGTTTGATGAATGAACTGACGAAGATTAAGAATGTAATGAAGAAGGTGGTACCTGATGCTCCGAATGAGGTGTTGCTGGTGCTTGATGGTTCAACCGGGCAGAATGCCTTTGAGCAGGCTAAACAATTCACGTTGGCTACAGAGGTGACTGCCATGGCTATAACAAAACTGGACGGAACGGCAAAGGGAGGCGTTGTTATCGGAATTTCAGACCAGTTTAAGATTCCGGTGAAATATATTGGATTGGGTGAAGGTATGGAAGACCTGCAGGTTTTCCGCAAGAAAGAATTTGTAGACTCCTTATTTGGAGAGAATGCATGAAAAGAAAAACTATAGATATCATAACATTAGGGTGCTCTAAGAATTTGGTGGATTCGGAGCAGTTGATGCGTCAGTTGGAAGAAGCCGGATATGATGTTACCCATGACTCGGAAAAACCGACAGGAGAAATAGCAGTTATCAATACCTGCGGTTTCATCGGTGATGCGAAAGAAGAATCAATTAATATGATTCTGGAATTTGCCCAGGAAAAAGAAGAAGGAAGTCTGGAAAAACTTTTTGTTATGGGCTGTCTTTCGGAACGCTATTTAAAAGAATTGGCGATTGAAATTCCTCAGGTTGATAAGTTTTATGGTAAATTCAACTGGAAAGAGTTGTTGCAGGACTTGGGAAAAGCCTACCATGACGAACTTCATATTGAACGTACGTTAACTACCCCTAAACATTATGCTTATCTGAAAATATCAGAGGGGTGTGACCGTAAATGTTCTTATTGCGCTATACCAATCATTACAGGACGTCATGTGTCTCGTCCCATGGAAGAGATCTTGGACGAAGTGAGATACTTGGTTTCCAATGGTGTGAAAGAGTTTCAGGTGATTGCCCAGGAGTTGACTTACTATGGAGTCGATTTATACAAGAAACAAATGCTCCCGGAATTGATTGAGCGTGTTTCTGAGATTCCGGGTGTGGAATGGATACGTTTACACTATGCATACCCGGCACATTTTCCTGAAGACTTGTTTAGAGTGATGCGTGAACGGGATAATGTATGCAAATACATGGATATAGCATTGCAACATATTAGTGATAACATGTTGCAACGTATGCGGCGTCATGTGACCAAAGAAGACACCTATCGGTTAATTGAACAGTTTCGTAAAGAAGTTCCCGGTATTCATTTACGTACAACGTTGATGGTGGGGCATCCGGGTGAAACAGAAGAGGATTTTGAGGAATTGAAAGAGTTTGTTCGTAAAGTCCGTTTCGATAGAATGGGAGCTTTTGCTTATTCAGAGGAAGAGGGCACGTATGCGGCAGCTAATTATGAAGATTCTATTCCTCAAGAAGTGAAACAGGCCCGCTTGGATGAACTGATGGATATTCAACAGGGGATTTCTGCTGAACTTAGTGCATCTAAGGTGGGGTGGCAAATGAAAGTTATCATTGATCGTATAGAGGGTGATTATTATGTTGGGCGCACTGAATTTGATTCTCCGGAAGTAGATCCTGAGGTATTAATAAAGTGCGAGGGAGATAGTCTGAGGGTTGGTAACTTTTATCAAATAGAGGTGATTGATTCCGATGAATTCGATCTTTTTGCGAAAGTTATCTAAAGATATTTCCCTAAGAATTTGTTTTTTTCATTCGGATTGACTAATATAGCAACATACTTTTAAAATTGTAGTATTTTGAATAACAAAGAATTTACTTCAGAACTTTCGCGCAGGTTAGGATATAATACAAAAGATACTTCTGACTTGATAACTACTCTGCTGTCTGACATCATTCAGGAGCTGCAGGAAGGTAATGCTATAGGAATACAGGGATTTGGTGCTTTTGAAGTAAAAAAGAAGGCTGAGCGTATTGTCATCAATCCTGTCACCAGACTACGCTTGTTGGTTCCACCCAAACTGGTGTTGGCATTCAAGCCAAGTCCAATCTTAAAGGATAAGTTTAAAGAAGCATTTCCGTATGAATGAAAGGTTGACTATACAGAATCTTGTTGATTTACTGGTTAGCAGGCATGGGGTCCCTCAAAAAGATGCCGATGTTTTTGTTCGGGAGTTTTTTCTGTTGATAGAACAGGCTCTGGAGAATGATCAGTACGTGAAAATCAAGGGGCTGGGAACATTTAAACTGATAGGGGTTAATAGCCGTGAAAGTGTAAATATCAATACAGGCGAACGAATTAAGATAGAAGGACATACAAAGATTTCTTTTACTCCTGATCCTTCTTTGCGGGATATTATTAATAGGCCTTTTTCTCATTTTGAGACGGTTGTACTGAATGAGAATACTGTATTGGAAGATACGCCGATAGAGGAATTGGAGGGAGATCCGGTGGATGTGCCTGAAGTAGAAGGAACACAGTTTATGGAGGATGTCTCAATTGAAACAGAGCCTATAGAGGCAGCAAAGCAGATAGAAACAGCAGAATCGGAGGGTATGCTGGAGCAAAACGCAGAGAATGCTGAGACTACTACAGGGGATATTGAGGAGGATACGAAAAAAACGGAAAATATAGAAATTGGAAGTCGAATGGTTGATGTGCCTGAAGAAGTTGAAAAGGAAACCTGCAAGGATACGGGCACAAAGACTATCATAGAAATAGAAGGATTATCTGTTGATGAAGTATCGGAAGACATTAAACCAGATAAGACTGACGAAGGATTCGAGGAAGAACAAGAGCAGGCGGAAAAAGAAATAGAAGAAGGCGAGGCTCCTAAACTGACTGCAGAAGAAATAATTGCTCGGGAGATTCAGAAAACAGAAGTTCCGATTGTTCCTATGGGAAAGGAGAGGTACCCCCAAAAAGAAATTAAATTCAAAAAAGAGAAGTCTCCTGTCCCTTATTTGGTAACTATCATAGCGGTTGTTATGCTGCTTTGTGGTGCGGCTCTGGTTTTTGTTTATTATCCGGATTTGTTTTCTAAAAAAGAAATGCAATCAACCGTAATTGAAGCGGTGGAGAAAAAAGAGCCTATAAAGGAAGTCCCGTTAGATACTGTTATGAAAACAGATACTATAGCCGAAGTGGTGGCAAAAATGCAGGATAAACAACAGGTAGTGAATCCTAAACCTGTATCGGTGAAAACGGATAAAGTATCGGAGAGTAAATCGGTTGCTCAGGAAAAGGTTACTAAGAAGGTGGTGTCAATACCTGTTAAGCCGGATTCTGTAAATTACATAATTACCGGTACTAAGACTACCTATACGATGAAAGAGGGGGAGACTTTAACCAAGGTCTCTTTACGCTTCTATGGTACAAAAGATTTGTGGCCTTATATTGTTAAGCATAATCAGGGAGTGATTAAGAATCCGAATAGTGTGCCATATGGTACTGTACTTAAAATACCGGAACTTGTTAAAAAGTAACGGCTTTGTATGGCACCCGGGTGTATAAACTTGTATACATCCGGGTGCCGTGTTTATGTTATACAAATACAAAAGCGTATGAAAGTACCTTAATCTAAAGACTTCGCATTGTTTTTTAATAAAAATTAGTTGGAATGGTTAAAGATATAGTGTACTTTTGGAATCGAAATTAAAAAGCCTTACAACATAGGTTTCATTTACATTATAAGTAAGAAATTAAACAATAAAATAATTAGTATTTATGGCTGAATCAATTGACATCCGCGAATTGAACGAGCGGATTGAAAGACAGAGTGCTTTCGTTACCAATCTTACAACAGGCATGGACCAGATCATTGTGGGTCAGAAACATTTGGTAGAGTCACTGTTAATCGGGCTACTTTCTGACGGGCATGTATTGCTTGAGGGTGTACCAGGATTGGCAAAAACTTTGGCAATCAAGACATTGGCTTCGTTGATCGATGCAAAATACAGCCGCATACAGTTTACGCCTGATTTGTTGCCTGCCGATGTTGTAGGTACTATGGTTTACAGTCAGAAAGATGAAACCTTTCAAGTGAAAAAAGGTCCGATTTTTGCTAATTTTGTATTGGCCGATGAAATAAACCGTGCGCCTGCCAAAGTACAGAGTGCCCTGCTTGAAGCCATGCAGGAACGTCAGGTGACCATTGGTAAAGAGACATTCTTGTTGCCTGAGCCATTCCTTGTGTTAGCTACACAGAACCCGATTGAGCAGGAAGGTACATATCCGCTTCCGGAAGCTCAGGTAGACCGTTTTATGCTTAAGGTGATTATTGATTATCCGAAGCAGGAAGAGGAGAAATTAATTATTCGCCAAAACATTAATGGAGAGAAATTCAATGTGAAACCTATTTTGAAGGCAGAAGAAATAATTGAAGCCCGTAAAGTAGTACGCCAGGTTTATTTGGATGAAAAGATTGAACGTTATATTGTAGACATCGTATTTGCTACACGTTATCCCGAAAAATATGATTTGAAAGAGCTGAAAGATATGATTGGATTCGGTGGTTCACCTCGTGCTTCCATTAATCTGGCTTTGGCTGCACGTACTTATGCATTTATTAAACGTCGTGGCTATGTGATTCCGGAAGATGTACGTGCTGTTGCACATGATGTCCTCCGGCATCGTATCGGATTGACATATGAAGCGGAAGCCAGCAATGTAACTTCTGATGAAATTGTAAGTAAAATATTGAATAAGATAGAAGTGCCTTAATTTTAATTGAGAATGAATAATCCTCAATTACCAACTTTCAATTCTCAATTAAATAGATGGAAACAAGTGAAATTCTAAAAAAAGTTCGTCGGATTGAAATAAAGACGCGTGGATTGTCGAACAATATTTTTGCAGGACAGTACCATTCGGCCTTCAAAGGTAGAGGTATGGCTTTTTCTGAGGTGCGTGAATATCAGTTTGGTGATGATATACGTGACATTGACTGGAATGTGACAGCGCGTTTTAACAAACCTTTTGTGAAGGTGTTTGAGGAAGAGCGCGAACTGACGGTGATGTTGATGGTGGATGTTTCCGGTAGTTTGGAATTTGGCACCGTAAAACAGCTGAAGAAGGATATGGTAACAGAAATTGCAGCTACTCTCGCATTTTCTGCTATTCAGAATAACGATAAGATCGGAGTTATTTTCTTTTCAGACAGAATAGAAAAATTTATTCCTCCCAAGAAAGGGCGTAAACACATTCTGTACATTATTCGTGAACTGATTGATTTTAAGCCCGAAAGTCGTCGTACAAATATTCGCCTTGCTCTGGAATATCTGACGAATGTCATGAAAAGACGTTGTACAGCTTTCATTTTATCCGATTTTATAGATCAGGAAAGCTTTAAGAATGCAATGACCATAGCCAATAGGAAACATGATGTTGTCGCTATTCAAGTATATGACAGGAGAGTAGCTGAGTTACCGGCAGTAGGTTTGATGCGGATTAAAGATGCGGAAACCGGACATGAACAGTGGATAGACACATCTTCGGCCGGAGTGCGTAAGGCGCATCATGAATGGTGGGTAAATAAACAAACTGAGTTAGACGAAACGTTTACAAAAAGTAATGTTGATTCTGTTTCGGTACGTACTGATCAGGATTACGTGAAAGCGTTACTGAATTTATTTGCTAAACGAAATTAACAGGAAAGATGAATAAAAATATATTTCTGATAGTATTGTTATTTCTGGTTTCTGGCAGAATTGCTGCACAGTCTGTGACTGTCGATGCTAAAATAGACTCTTTGCAAATTCTAATAGGAGAACAGGCAAAAGTGCAGTTACAAGTAGCGATGGATGTGAAGCAGAAAGCTGTTTTTCCGGTATTTACAGATACGCTGGTACGTGGGGTGGAAATTGTGGAAACTGCTAAACCTGATACACAGTATTTAAATGATCGCCAGAGAATGTTAATTACCCAGGAGT
This sequence comes from Bacteroides sp. NGMCC 1.200775, assembly GCF_040798045.1. Lineage (NCBI taxonomy): Bacteria > Pseudomonadati > Bacteroidota > Bacteroidia > Bacteroidales > Bacteroidaceae > Bacteroides > Bacteroides sp. NGMCC 1.200775. The sequence goes on from NZ_JASCQK010000001.1 coordinate 207,766, forward strand.
ATACGGTAACTTCTTTTGATTCAGCTTTATATTATATTCCTCCTATGGGTGTGAAGATCGATAATAAAGAGTATAAATCGAAAGCATTGGCATTGAAAGTGTACTCAATGCCTGTGGATACTTTGCATCCTGATCAGTTTTTTGGTCAGAAGACCGTTATGAAGGCTCCTTTTGCATGGGAAGATTGGTATGGCTTGATTGGTTGCTCTTTTTTGGCATTACCACTGTTAGGATTGCTCATTTATTTGATTGTTCGCATCCGTGATAATAAGCCTATTATTCGTAAAATAAAGGTTGAGCCTAAGTTGCCTCCACATCAACTGGCAATGAAAGAGATAGAGCGTATTAAGACAGAGAAGATATGGCAAAAGGGACAACCAAAGGAATATTATACGGAATTGACAGATGCTCTTCGCACATATATTAAGAATCGATTTGGTTTTAATGCATTGGAAATGACTTCATCTGAAATTATAGATAAATTGCTTGAATTTAATGATAAAGAAGCTATATCAGATTTAAAATATTTATTCCAGACAGCCGATTTGGTTAAATTCGCTAAGCATGATCCGCAAATGAACGAAAATGATACGAATTTAATTAATGCAATTGATTTTATTAATGAAACCAAACAACCGGAAGAAGAGAACCTGAAGCCACAGCCTACTGAAATCACCATTATAGAGAAAAGGTCTTTGCGTACAAAGATATTACTGATATGTGGTATTGTATTTTTGTCGGCTGCTCTTATTGGAACCTTTGTATATATAGGGTTACAACTCTATAACTTGTTTGCGTAATAGGTTTTGACTTTTATCATATAAAATAAGAAATAGTAAATTGTAAATAGAATGGTTTTTGCCAATATTGAATATTTGTTTTTGCTGCTGTTACTTATACCATATATTGTGTGGTATATAATGAAGCGGAAGAAGACGGAGCCGACTCTTCAGATTTCTGATGCACGTGTATATGCACATGCACCGAAAAGTTATAGGAACTATTTGCTGCATGTACCTTTTGGTTTGCGCATCATTGCTCTAATATTGATCATCTTGGTTTTGGCACGCCCTCAAACAACCAATAGCTGGCAAAACAGCGAAATCGAAGGTATTGATATTATGTTAGCTATCGATGTATCTACCAGTATGTTGGCAGAGGACTTGAAGCCTAATAGATTGGAGGCTGCTAAAGATGTAGCTGCGGAATTTATTAATGGCCGTCCGAATGATAATATAGGTATTACGCTTTTTGCCGGTGAAAGTTTTACTCAGTGTCCTTTAACGGTAGATCATGCTGTATTACTGAATCTATTTCAAGGTATTAAGTGCGATATTATTGAGGATGGGACAGCAGTGGGAATGGGAATTGCTAATGCAGTAACTAGGCTGAAAGATAGTAAAGCAAAATCAAAAGTGATTATTTTGCTGACAGATGGTACAAATAATAAAGGGGATATTTCTCCATTGACAGCTGCTGAAATAGCAAAAAGTTTTGGTATACGTGTTTATACTATTGGTGTGGGAACAAATGGTATGGCTCCTTATCCGGTACCGGTTGGGGGAACAGTACAGTATATTAATACGCCGGTTGAAATTGATGAAAAAACCCTTACTCAAATAGCAGGTATTACGGATGGAAACTATTTTCGTGCTACCAGCAATTCGAAACTGAAAGAGGTTTATGAAGAGATTGATAAATTGGAGAAAACGAAATTGAACGTGAAAGAGTATAGTAAGCGTCAGGAAGAATATCGTTGGTTTGCGCTGGCTGCTTTCTTATGTGTACTGCTTGAACTACTGTTACGTAACTCAATATTGAAGAAGATACCATAAAATAGATAGAAAGATGTTTCGATTTGAAGAACCTGCATATTTATATTTGTTGTTGTTGCTACCATTGTTGGTAGCCTTCTATCTTTTTTCTAACTATAGAAGGAGGAAAGCTATTCGTAAATTCGGGGATCCGGTATTGATGGCACAACTGATGCCTGATGTATCTAAATATCGTCCGGATGTAAAGTTTTGGTTGGTATTTACCGCCATAGGTCTGTTTGCGGTATTGTTAGCCCGTCCACAATTCGGCTCTAAACTTGAAACTGTAAAGCGTAAAGGAGTAGAGGTTATGATTGCATTGGACATTTCTAACTCTATGCTTGCACAAGATGTTCAGCCAAGTCGTTTGGAAAAAGCTAAGAGGCTTATATCTAAATTAGTAGATGGTATGGAGAATGACAAAGTGGGCATGATTGTATTTGCGGGAGATGCTTTTACTCAGTTGCCCATAACGAGTGATTATATTTCCGCTAAGATGTTTCTGGAATCTATTAATCCTTCGTTAATATCTAAACAAGGTACAGCTATTGGTGCAGCGATCAGTCTGGCAGCTCGCAGCTTTACTCCACAAGAAGGAGTAGGACGTGCTATTGTAGTGATTACCGATGGTGAGAACCATGAAGGCGGGGCTGTTGAAGCTGCTAAAGAAGCTGCCAAAAAAGGTATTCAAGTGAACGTTTTGGGAGTTGGTTTGCCCGATGGTGCTCCTATTCCAATTGAAGGTAGTAACGATTTTCGCCGTGATCGTGAAGGCAATGTAATTGTGACCCGTTTGAATGAGGCTATGTGTCAGGAAATTGCAAAGGTAGGGAATGGGATTTATGTTCGTGTAGATAACTCAAATTCTGCGCAAAAGGCTATTAATCAAGAAATTAATAAGATGGCTAAATCAGATGTTGAGTCTAAAGTGTATACAGAATATAATGAACAATTCCAAGTAATTGCTTGGATGATATTGCTTTTATTATTGGTAGAGATGTTGATTTTAGATCGTAAAAATCCATTGTTTAAAAACATTCGGTTGTTTTCTAATAAGTAATAATGTGTATGTCAAGAAGTAAATATATATTATTCGCTCTGTTGCTATCCCTCTCTCTGGGTACATTTGCACAAAAGGCTGAGCGTGATTATATCCGTAAAGGCAATCGTCTTTTTAAGGACAGTGTTTTTGTGGATGCTGAGGTTAATTACCGAAAAGCATTAGAGGTGAATCCCAAATCAACTGTTTCTATGTATAATTTGGGTAATACGTTGTCGCAACAGCAAAAGTTTAAAGATGCGATGGAGCAATATGTAGCTGCAACTCAAATAGAAAAAGATAAGGCCAAGTTGGGACAGATTTATCATAATATGGGAGTATTATTCCAGTCTGGTAAAGATTATCAGAAAGCGGTTGAAGCATATAAGATGTCTTTGAGAAATAATCCGAAAGATGATGAAACCCGTTATAACTTGGCATTGGCTCAAAAGTTGTTGAAAGATCAACAGCAAAATCAACAGAACCAAGACCAAAATCAGGATCAGAATAAAGATGATCAGCAAAAGCAACAAGATAATAAAGATCAGAATAAGCAAAATGATCAAAATAAGGATAAACAGCAGCAGCAACCTCCTAAGTCTGAGAAGAACGACAATGAAATGTCTAAGGAAAATGCAGAGCAGTTGCTTAATTCTGTAATGCAAGATGAAAAAGGTGTTCAAGATAAAGTGAAGAAGCAACAGACTCTTCAGGGAAGACGTTTAGAGAAGGATTGGTAATAATAAAATAATTGATGATAAAAACTTCAGAGGAAATGAGAAAATTGATTTTCTTATTGATTACACTGGTAGCGGTGACTACACAGGCGTGGGCTGATGGGAAGGTAGTATTTACTGCATCTGCACCTGATGCTGTAGTAGTGGGTGACCAGTTTAGGTTATCGTATACAGTAAATACGATAAAGGTAAGGGATTTTCGTGTGCCTTCTATAAAAGGATTTGATGTATTAATGGGACCTAATCGTTCGCAACGTATGCAATCGATTAATGGGGTTACCAATAATAGTATTACTTTTACTTATATTCTGATGGCCACGGCTGAAGGAGAATATTCTATTCCGGGTGCTACGATTACGGCAGATGGAAATCAGATGGTTTCTAATTCGGTAAAAATAAAGGTTCTTCCTCCCGATAAGACTGGAGGAAGTACTGGCAGTAGTAGCGCTTCGTCATCAAGTAGCCCAACTGGGATATCCTCTTCCGTTTCCAATCAGGATTTGCTTATTACTGCTACAGCCAATAAGACTAATGTATATGAACAGGAGGCTTTCCTTTTAACTTTTAAAATTTATACTCGTGAGTCCCAACTTCGATTTGAGAATGTGAAACTACCTGATTTTAAAGGATTCCATTCTCAAGAAATAGAAATGCCGGCTAATGCTAAATGGTCACAGGAACATTATAAGGGAAGGAATTATTTTACGACTGTATATCGTCAATTTGTATTATTTCCTCAACAATCCGGAAAGCTGACGATTGAACCTGCACGTTTTGATGCTACTATCGCGAAAGCTGTACAATCTGATGATCCATTTGATGCTTTTTTTAATGGTGGTAGCAATTATGTAAATGTGAGTAAGGTAATCATGACACCCAAGATCACAATTAATGTAACTCCGTTGCCTGCTGGTAAACCCGCTAACTTTTCTGGAGGAGTAGGGGAGTTTAGCGTCACTTCTTCTATTAATTCTAAAGAAGTGAAGACGAATGATGCTATAACGGTAAAGCTGGTAATTTCAGGAACTGGTAATTTAAAATTAATAGCTAACCCGGAAATAAAATTTCCGGAGGATTTTGATGTATATGAACCGAAGATGGACAGTAAAGTTCGTCTGACTCAAGAAGGACTTTCAGGGAGTAAGGTTATTGAATATCTTGCCATTCCGAGACATGCTGGAGTTTATAAGATTCCGGGAGTTTCTTTCAGTTATTTTGATATAAAGTCAAAGTCTTATAAAACACTGAGTACTGAAGACTATGAAGTCAAAGTGGAAAAAGGGGCAGGAAATGCAGATCAGGTTATTGCAAACTTTACTAATAAAGAGGAACTGAAAATATTAGGTGAAGACATCCGCTATATAAAATTGAATGATGTTAAACTTCAGCCGAAAGATAGTCTTTTATTCGGTTCTTTACTTTATTGGCTATTCTACATTATTCCTGCTGTTGTATTTATTATATTCTTCATAGTTTACCGTAAGCAAGCTGCAGAAAATGCAAATGTAGCTAAGATGCGTACAAAGAAAGCTAATAAAGTAGCTGCAAGACGAATGAAGTTGGCTGGAAAATTACTTGCAGAGAATAAGAAAGAAGCATTTTATGATGAAGTACTTAAAGCTTTATGGGGGTATATTAGTGATAAACTCAATATTCCGGTTTCTCGTTTGTCAAAAGATAATGTGGAAGATAAACTTAGAAATCATGGAGTCAGTGACGAGTTGATAAAAGATTTCTTGGCTGCTCTGAATGAGTGTGAGTTTGCACGTTTTGCACCGGGAGATGAAAGCCAAGCCATGGATAAGGTTTATTCATCATCGTTGGAAGTGGTTAGTAAGATGGAGAATTCAATAAAACGCTAAATTAGAGAAGATAAAGTCATGAAAAAAATATTGTTTTTTACTTTGGGCTTGTTAGTGGCAGTGATTTCTTTCGGGCAGGATTCATTAGTAACAGATTCTACTCAGAGGATGGAAGGAGATTCTGTCATTATTCGTAATACGGAGTTTTCCAGTTCTAAATTAGAGGATGCTACAAAATCTGAAGGCGACAGTGCTTATATAAGAAATGATTTTGCATCTGCAATTCAAATTTATGAATCACTGTTACGTAAAGGAGAAGCAGCTGATGTATACTATAATCTTGGAAATAGCTATTATAAAGTCAATGAGATAGCAAAGGCTATTTTAAATTATGAAAGAGCATTATTACTTCAACCTGGTAACGGAGATATTCGTGCTAATTTAGAGATAGCTCGTAGTAAGACTGTTGATAAGGTGGAAACTGTGCCTGAGGTGTTCTTTGTGACGTGGACCAAAGCATTGATTAATAGTATGAGCGTAGATGCATGGGCTGTATGCGGTGTTGTGAGCTTCCTGTTGCTAATCGTATCTCTCTATTTCTTTATATTCTCAAAACAAGTGGTATTGAAGAAAGTGGGGTTTATTACAGGTATAGTCTTTCTAATAGTTGTTGTAATGACCAATGTTTTTGCTTTTAAGCAAAAAAAAGAATTATTGAATCGGGACAGTGCAATCATAATGAATCCTAGTGTTACGGTTAGGAGTACACCCAGTGAGAATGGTACTAGTTTGTTTATTCTTCATGAAGGGCATAAAGTTGATATTAAAGATAGCTCTATGAAAGACTGGAAAGAAATTCGTCTTGAAGATGGAAAGGTAGGATGGGTACCGGTTAGTTCGATTGAAATTATTTGAGAATAGAATCTATAAATATTTTATCAAAGTCCCTCTTTAATAGTATTGGATCTATTGAAGAGGGACTTTATTGTATTATAAGAAGTTACTATTGATTTAGATTGTTTTAGCAAAAAAAAGAGGCACTTTTTTTTGTTTTATCTTTTTTTTTTCTTAAGTTTATAGCGTGATAATATAGTCACGTAGTATTAACCATTAAATTTATGAGACATGAGAACAATAACATTTAATGAACTTCGTAAAATTAAAGATTCATTGCCTAGCGGTAGCATGCATAGAATAGCCGACGAACTAAATTTAAACGTCGACACGGTGAGAAATTTTTTTGGTGGTCATAACTTTAAGGAGGGGAAAAGTGTCGGAATACATCTTGAGCCTGGTCCGGATGGTGGATTGGTTATGATTGATGATACCACTGTGCTTGATCGGGCATTAAGGATATTGGATGAATTGAATATGAGAAAAGAAGAAGCTACCGAAGCTATGCAGGCTTAAATAAAAGATAAAGTCAGAATCCCAATTGGCAAAAACAATTGGGATTTCTTATTTGTTGAATTCAATAAAACAAACGAATTATGGAAGACAAATTAGTAACTTTAGCTATTCTGACTTATACAAAAGCTCAGATATTGAAGAATGTTCTTGAAAATGAGGGTATAGAGACGTATATTCACAATGTTAACCAAATACAGCCGGTTGTGTCATCTGGTGTGCGTTTGCGTATTAAAGAAAGCGACTTGCCTCGTGCTTTAAAAATCACAGAAAGTTCAGCTTGGCTTGCTGAAAGTATAGTGGGAGAGAAGGCGCCTAAAGTAGAACACCGTACTAAAAAGGTACTTATTCCAGTCGATTTCTCTAATTATTCGATGAAGGCTTGTGAATTTGGCTTTAATTTCGCGAAATCTTATGATGCGGAGGTAATATTATTACATGTTTACTTTACACCAATTTATGCTTCATCACTGCCATATGGTGATGTATTTAATTATCAGATTAGCGATGAAGAGACCGTAAAGAATGTGTTGCATAAAGTTCATGATGATTTGAATGCTTTATCAGAGAAAATAAAACAAAAGGTAGCGTCAGGCGAATTCCCTGATGTGAAATATACCTGTGTGTTACGAGAAGGCATTCCTGAGGAAGAAATATTACGGTATAATAAAGAACATCGTCCTAGAATCATTATAATGGGTACACGTGGTAAAAATCAAAAAGATATTGATCTTATTGGTAGTGTAACCGCTGAAGTGATAGAACGTAGTCATACTACAGTATTGGCTATCCCTGAGAATACTCCATTTAATAGTTTTAATGAAGTGAAACGGATAGCTTTTATGACAAACTTTGATCAGCGTGATTTGATTGCTTTTGATTCATTTATCAATGGACTTGATCCATTTCATTTTTCTGTTTCTCTTATTCACTTATCAGATGTAAAAGATACATGGAATGAGATAAAACTGGCAGGCATTAAAGACTATTTCCAGAAGCAATACCCGGATCTTGAAATTCATTATGATGTGGTAATGAGTAATGATTTTCTGAATAGTTTAGAAAATTACATTAAAACAAATCAGATTGATATTATTACATTAACTTCTTATAAGCGGAATATATTTTCTCGTTTATTTAATCCAGGCATAGCTCGTAAGATGATATTTCATTCTGATACACCGCTCTTAGTTATTAATGGATGATCAAGCTCTCAAAATGCACGATTTAAAATAATGGAATAATCCACATTATGTTTAATAGAAAAAGGCAACTTACTTAAGTATAGTAAGTTGCCTTTTTGATAATGATAAATACACTATTTCTTATATTTTTCTGGAAAAATAAAGAGGTATCACTTTAGCTTGTGATACCTCTTTTTAAAGACAAGTTTTGTAATTTATATCTCTGATTAATCCATCAGTGAGATTAATTCATCAGTTTCTCTATAGCTTCAAATTCCGGTCCCATATTTAAGTTATAATAAACTCTATAAAGACCTTGCAGCCACAAATCTTTCTGATCAGGTTTTAGTTCTCTTGCTTTTTCGTAATACGGTTTAGCTTCCTCGTAGAACTTTTTGATGTTGGCTTGTGCTGTAGCATAATTCGGATCATTAATATCTGTTGGTGCTTTATCAGCATAGTCTTGTGCCTGTAGCAGATAGACTAATCCCAAGTTTGAGCATGCTTCTGCATATGTAGGGTCTACATCAAGAGTCTTCTTATAGAATTCAATTGCTTTCTCATAATCTTTCATATTATGATACAAATACGCTTTTACATACAAATATAATTTGTTGTTAGGATCTTTAGCCAACATGTCATTAGCAAATTGCATTGCTTTGTCATTCTGGTTAGAGCTACTATAATAATCAACCAGATTAGCAAAGAAATATTGATTTTCTGGGAATTTAACAATACCTTCCTGCAACTTCTCTACCCATTTGGCAGTATCGCCTTTAGCTTTATAAGCGTCTGTTAACAACTGCATTGCGAATTGGCCATTTTCTTTATCTTTCAAGGCATATTGAGCATATTTCATGACAGCATCCTTATCGCCTACTCTATCGGCAGCCAAAGTTGCATAATATGCTACTTGCGGTAAGATAGTGTCTTTTTCCAGTAGATTTTCTTTTTCTAACATAGGCAGTGTAGCTGCATCTACGTAAGCAGCAAAGAATTTTAATGCTTCTTCGTTTTGGTTTAGGTTAAAATACTGAATACCACCATTAATTAAATTGGGGCGTTCTGCCAGAATCGTTTTTGAGTTGGCACTTCTATATTTGTTTTTAATCTTACCCTTTTCATTGGGAATCTGTGCCAATTCGTCACATTTAACAAAATAATTATACATGTTCAGTACACTGTTGTATACCTTCAATGTATCATAGGGTTTTCTCAGATAAGCATTTTCCATCTCCTTTTCATTGATTCTTTTTTGGATATAACCAGCTACATCCCAAGTAGCTGCATTATCCTTTGTTTCAGGATTGGTTAGTGCTTCATTAATCAGCTGTTCAGCTTTTGCGAAGTCTGGTTTTACTTCACCGGCAATACTTTTCGCTTCTTTCACATTCTTTTCTTGAGCGAAAGCAAAACTTACAGCCATCAGTAAGACCATTGAAAATAATACTCTTTTCATGATTGTTGTTTGATTAATTATTAATATTATGTCTATTCTTCTGTTTCATTTACCAACGTGTCAGTTTCTGGATTACTTGGAATATTTCCCTCTCCCTCTTCTGCAGGAATTTCATCTTCCAAACTCTCTGACGTTACTTTACATACCGAGCCAATCTGGTCATTACGTTTCTCAAGATTTATCAGACGAACTCCTTGAGTTGCACGTCCCATAATACGAACATCAGCTACTTTCAGACGAATCGTGATACCTGACTTATTGATAATCATCAAGTCATTGTCATCTGTTACAGACTTAATTGTAACCAATTTGCCTGTTTTTTCGGTGATATTCATTGTTTTTACACCTTTACCACCGCGATTCGTTTTGCGATAGTCTTCAATATCGGAACGTTTACCATATCCTTGTTCTGAAACAACCATTACAGATTCTGTTTCAAGATCCTTGATGCAAATCATACCTATCACTTCGTCCTGTCCGTCATCATCCAATGTGATTCCTCGAACTCCAGTTGCTGTACGTCCCATAACGCGTACTGCTGCTTCATGGAAGCGTATTGCACGTCCATTACGATTAGCGATAATGATTTCATTGTTTCCGTTTGTCATACGTACTTCAATTACACGGTCGTCTTCACGAATAGTTATGGCATTTACACCATTCTGACGTGGACGCGAATATTGTTCTAATGATGTTTTCTTTATAACACCATTCTTGGTACAGAACAGTACGTAATGACTATTAATATATTTCTGATCATTCAAGCTCTTTACACGCAGGTATGCATTAACAGCATCGTCTGAATCTATGTTCAGTAAATTCTGTATTGCACGTCCTTTTGAGTTTTTGGTACCTTCGGGAATTTCGTATACTTTCAACCAATAGCACTTACCTTTTTGAGTGAAGAACATCATAGTGTTGTGCATTGTTGCCGGATAAATATGCTCAATAAAGTCTTCGTCACGGGTTTCAGTGCCTTTGGAGCCTACTCCGCCACGGTTCTGGGCACGGAACTCAGTTAATGGTGTACGTTTGATATATCCCATATGCGAAATGGTGATGATCATTTGGTCGTCTGCATAGAAGTCTTCCGGATTAAATTCTTCTGAAGAATATACGATTTCGGAACGTCGTTCGTCACCGTATTTAGCTCTTACTTCCAATAGTTCATCTTTAATCACCTTACGGCATACTTCATCATCAGCCAAGATACTTTCCAAATAAGCTATTTGCTTCATAACCTCGTCGTATTCAGCATGAAGCTGATCCTGCATCAAGCCGGTTAATTGGCGCAGACGCATTTCAACAATAGCACGTGCTTGAATTTCGCTCAGTTTGAAACGTTCCATCAGCCCGGAGATTGCGTCGTTAGGTGTTTTTGCTGCACGAATAATACGGATTACTTCATCAATATTATCCGAAGCAATAATTAACCCCTCTAATATGTGTGCACGTTCTTTAGCTTTACGTAGATCAAACTGGGTACGGCGAATGACCACATCGTGTCTATGCTCTACAAAATATACGATTAAGTCACGTAAATTCAGCATCTTAGGACGTCCGTTGACTAATGCTACGTTGTTTACACCAAACGAAGTCTGCAATGCTGTCATTTTATAAAGTTTGTTCAGCACTACACTTGCGTTAGCATCACGCTTGATATCGATAACAATACGCATACCTTCACGGTCGGACTCGTCATTAGCATTGGAGATGCCTTCTATCCTCTTTTCATTAACAAGGTCAGCGATTGCTTTGATCAATTCTGCCTTATTAACGTTGTACGGAATCTCTGTAACAACGATCTTGTCATGTGTTTGTCCAGACTCTATTTCGGCTTTTGCACGCATGACAACACGCCCACGTCCTGTAAGGTAGGCTTCACGTACACCACTTATACCATATATATATCCTCCTGTCGGAAAATCGGGTGCCTTTACGTATTCCATCAATTCCTCTACAGTAACATCTTTATTGTCAAGATAAGCTTCACAGGCATCGATGACTTCAGACAGATTATGAGGTGGCATGTTCGTGGCCATACCTACAGCGATACCCGAAGCCCCGTTGACCAGTAAGTTAGGAATGCGTGTTGGCATCACTTTGGGTTCCATCAGTGTGTTGTCAAAATTAGGCTCAAAGTCTACAGTTTCTTTGTAGAGGTCCTGCATCATTTCTTCACCTAATTTATTCAAGCGTGCTTCAGTATAACGCATGGCAGCAGGACTGTCACCGTCTACAGAACCGAAGTTTCCTTGTCCGTCTACCAACGGATAACGCATTGCCCATTCTTGAGCCATACGTACCATAGCAAAATATACGGAAGAATCTCCATGCGGGTGATATTTACCAAGTACTTCACCTACGATTCTAGCTGATTTTTTATAAGGTTTATCTGACGTATTTCCCAGTTCCATCATTCCGTAAAGAATTCTACGGTGAACGGGCTTAAATCCATCTCTAACATCAGGAAGGGCACGTGAAACGATGACCGACATGGAGTAGTCAATGTAAGATGACTTCATTTCCTCCTCAATGTTAATCTTTATAATTCTGTCTTGTTCAAGCATTTAAAAAGATTATTAATTATACATTTGTGGCTTATGAAAAACCACGCTAAAGTACTACTTTTCCTTGATATACGAAAGTTTTAACGAAGAAAGTTTTTAGGCTTTTTAAAAGGGTCCGAAGTTAGTTCTTATAATATGATGATGCTTGTATACTGGCTGTATCAATTTCTTTTCTTTAGTAGTTTTTGTGTGTTTTATTGCTCTATTATATTATAATGTATAGAAATGAAAGAAATAATGGCACGACATTTGTTATATAACAAATAAAGCAAATGATGCATAAGCAAACGATATGAAATGCGTATATTTGCAAGTAAATAATCTCTTAGAAGAAGGAAGAAAAGTATGAATAATCAATTCTCACAAAAAGTTTCCGATATTATCGTATATAGCAAGGAAGAGGCCAACCGCCTGAGAAGTAGCTATATAGGCCCTGAGCACTTATTGCTCGGCATGCTTCGCGATGGTGAGGGAAAAGCAATCGAGATATTGTCTAAGCTCAAAACAAACCTGACCGACATAAAGAAGCAGATTGAGGCCATACTGAAAGAACATGCAGATGACATGCTGCTGCCTGATGCTGACGTTCCATTGTCAAATGGGGCTGCAAAGATATTAAAATTATGTATTTTAGAAGCACGTGTGATGAAAAGTCAAGTTGCAGATACAGAACATGTTTTGCTGGCTATTCTTAAAGATAAGGATAATTTGGCAGCTACAGTTCTTGAAGCCAACCATGTAGACTATCAGCAGGTGTTTGAACAATTGTCATTACAACCTGATATCAGTGCAGGTATGGGATTCACAGAGGATGATGACGATGAAGATGAGATGAATCAGTCTCGGTCCGCTCATGGAGCGGGTGAACATCAGCAACAAGCACAGACAGCTTCCAGAAAGCCGACAAATGATACTCCTGTGCTTGACAACTTCGGTACGGATATGACTAAAGCGGCCGAAGAAGGTCGATTAGATCCTGTTGTAGGACGTGAACGTGAAATAGAACGTTTAGCACAGATACTTAGTCGTCGTAAAAAGAATAATCCTATCCTGATTGGTGAGCCGGGTGTTGGTAAATCGGCTATTGTGGAAGGATTGGCGCTTCGTATTATTCAGAAAAAAGTGTCCCGCATTCTGTTTGATAAACGTGTGGTAGCGCTTGACATGACTGCTGTTGTGGCCGGAACTAAATACCGTGGGCAGTTTGAAGAGCGAATACGTTCTATTTTGAATGAATTGCAGAAGAATCCGAATGTGATTTTGTTTATAGATGAAATCCATACTATTGTCGGAGCCGGATCAGCTGCCGGATCGATGGATGCTGCCAATATGTTGAAACCAGCTTTGGCACGTGGTGAGATACAATGCATCGGAGCTACTACTCTTGATGAGTACCGGAAAAATATAGAAAAGGATGGTGCTTTAGAGCGCCGTTTTCAAAAAGTGATGGTAGAACCTACTACGGCTGAGGAGACTTTGCAGATTCTTCGTAATATTAAAGATAAATACGAAGATCACCACAATGTAAATTATACAGATGCTGCACTGGAAGCTTGTGTCAAGTTGACAGATCGTTATATAACTGATCGTAACTTCCCTGATAAGGCTATTGATGCATTGGATGAAGCCGGTTCACGTGTACATCTTACAAATGTCAGTGTTCCGAAAGAGATTGAAGATCAGGAGAAACTGATTGAGGAGGCTAAGAACAAGAAAAATGATGCAGTGAAATCGCAGAACTTTGAGTTGGCTGCCAGTTTCCGGGATAAAGAGAAAGAACTTACCACTCAATTGGATGTGATGAAAAAAGAGTGGGAAGAGCGTTTGAAAGATAATCGCGAAACGGTTGATGCAGAAGAAATTGCTAATGTTGTATCTATGATGTCGGGCATACCTGTACAGAGGATGGCGCAGGCTGAAGGTATAAAATTGGCCGGTATGAAAGAAGACTTACAGTCGAAAGTGATTGCTCAAGATGCTGCTATCGAGAAGTTGGTAAGAGCTATTTTGCGTAGCCGCGTCGGACTGAAAGACCCCAATAAACCAATTGGTACTTTTATGTTTCTGGGACCGACAGGTGTCGGTAAAACCCACTTAGCTAAAGAATTGGCTAAATATATGTTTGGCTCTTCGGATGCGTTGATTCGCATTGATATGAGTGAATATATGGAGAAATTCACAGTTTCGCGTTTAGTTGGTGCTCCTCCGGGATATGTAGGATACGAGGAAGGCGGTCAGCTGACAGAGAAAGTACGTCGTAAGCCCTATTCCATTGTTTTGCTTGATGAGATAGAAAAGGCACATCCTGATGTGTTTAATCTCCTGCTTCAGGTAATGGATGAAGGACGTTTGACTGACAGTTATGGCAGAATGGTTGATTTTAAGAATACGGTAATCATCATGACATCAAACGTTGGTACTCGTCAACTAAAGGAGTTTGGCCGTGGAGTCGGATTTGCTACACAAAGTCGCTTAGACGATAAAGAATTCTCGCGAAGTGTAATTCAGAAGGCTTTGAATAAATCATTCGCGCCTGAGTTTTTAAATCGAGTGGATGAAATTATCATCTTCGATCAATTATCATTGGAAGCTATTACGAAGATTATCGATATCGAGTTAAAAGGCTTATATGATAGAATAGATTCGATTGGTTATAAGCTGGTTATCGAGGATAAGGCTAAGCAATTCATTGCTTCTAAGGGCTACGATGTACAATATGGAGCCCGTCCGTTGAAGCGCGCAATTCAGGCTTATCTGGAAGATGGTTTATCTGAACTGATCATTTCGGCTTCTTTGAAAGAAGGAGATACAATAACTGTTTCTTTGAACGAAGAAAAAGGAGAGTTGGAAATGAATCATGAAGCCAAAACGACTGAATAGCTAAGTTATTTCCTTTGAGTATACGTCAAAATGTCAGACCTTCGGGTCTGGCATTTTTTTTGTCTGTATCTCTACAAAAAATAATTCGATTTAATAACCAGATAATTAAAAAATACACGTTATTATGCAAAAAGGTAATATTGGAGTTACAACAGAGAACATTTTCCCTATCATTAAAAAGTTTTTGTACAGTGATCATGAGATTTTCCTTCGGGAATTAGTCTCCAATGCTGTTGATGCTACACAGAAGTTGAATACACTGGCTTCTATCAGTGAGTTCAAAGGTGAATTGGGTGATTTGACCGTACATGTTTCATTGGGCAAGGATACTATTACCATTTCCGATCGAGGCATCGGTTTGACAGCTGAGGAGATTGATAAATATATCAACCAAATTGCTTTCTCGGGGGCAAATGACTTTCTGGAAAAGTATAAAAATGATGCTAATGCCATTATCGGGCATTTCGGTTTAGGTTTCTATTCCGCCTTTATGGTTTCTAAAAAGGTAGAAATCATTACCAAATCTTATAAAGAAGGTGCACAAGCGGTAAAATGGACTTGTGATGGTAGCCCGGAATTTACTCTTGAAGAGATAGAAAAGGCCGATCGTGGAACAGATATTGTATTGTATATCGATGATGATTGCAAAGAGTTCCTTGAAGAAGCTCGTATCTCTGCACTCTTGAAAAAATATTGTAGCTTCTTACCTGTACCTATTGCCTTTGGTAAGAAAAAAGAGTGGAAAGATGGCAAGCAGGTTGAAACCACTGAAGATAATGTAGTCAACGATACTACTCCTTTGTGGACTAAAAAACCGAGTGAACTTTCTGATGAAGATTATAAGAAGTTCTATCGTGAGTTGTATCCAATGTCTGATGAACCATTGTTTTGGATTCATTTGAATGTGGATTATCCGTTCCATCTGACAGGTATCCTCTATTTCCCGAAAGTAAAAAGCAATATTGACTTAAATAAGAATAAGATTCAGTTATATAGCAACCAGGTTTATGTGACCGATTCGGTAGAAGGTATTGTTCCGGATTTCCTTACTTTACTTCATGGAGTACTTGATTCACCGGATATTCCGTTGAATGTGTCCCGTTCATATTTACAAAGTGATTCAAATGTAAAGAAGATCTCGACTTATATTTCAAAAAAAGTTTCAGATCGTTTGCAGTCTATCTTTAAGAATGATCGTACACAGTTTGAAGAAAAGTGGAATGATTTAAAGATCTTTATTAATTATGGAATGCTTACCCAAGAAGATTTCTATGATAAAGCACAGAAATTTGCCCTATTCACAGATACGGATGGAAAGCATTACACTTTCGAAGAATATCAGGCTCTTATTAAAGATAATCAGACAGATAAAGATAAGAATCTGGTTTATTTATATGCCAATAATAAAGATGAACAGTTTGCTTATATTGAAGCTGCCAAAAATAAAGGATATAATGTGTTGTTGATGGATGGGCAGTTGGATGTGGCAATGGTGAGCATGCTCGAACAAAAACTGGAGAAATCTCGCTTTACTCGTGTAGACAGTGATGTTATTGACAATCTGATTGTGAAAGAAGATAAGAAAAGCGAAGTGCTTGAAGCCACTAAGCAAGAAGCTCTGACTGCAGCTTTCAAGAGCCAGTTGCCAAAGATGGAAAAGGTTGAGTTTAATGTGATGACTCAGGCATTAGGCGAAAATGGTGCTCCTGTAATGATTACACAAAGTGAATATATGCGTCGCATGAAGGAGATGGCAAATATTCAGGCTGGAATGAGTTTTTATGGCGAAATGCCGGATATGTTTAATCTGGTATTGAATTCTGATCACAAACTGGTAAAAGAAGTGCTGTCTGACGAGGAGAAAGAATGTAGCGCAGCTATTGCACCGGTACAAGCTGAATTGGATGAAGTGACAAAACGCCGTGATGCACTCAAGAAAAAACAAGAAGGTAAAAAAGACGAAGATATTCCTGTTGCTGAAAAAGATGAACTTAACGATTTGGATAAGAAATGGGATAATTTGAAACAACAAAAAGAATCGATATTTGCAGGATACGCAGGTAAGAATAAGGTTGTTCGTCAGCTGATTGACCTGGCATTATTACAGAACAACATGCTGAAAGGTGAAGCCTTGAATAATTTTGTAAAAAGAAGTATTGAGTTGATTTAGTCTATCACATTTAATTCATATAACATAAATTAAAAGAGCATTGCGCACGATAAAAGTGTCCGTAATGCTCTTTTTTTATTAATAAATGTGCGGTCAGAGTCGATAGATTAGAAACTATTGTATATATTTGAACGTTAAATCAACCATTTACACGATGTTTTGTTGAGCCTTATGAAGAAAGTTTTTTTATTGTTATTTCTCTTTTTACAGTTCTTACCAATGCTTGTCCACGCTCAGAAAGTTGGGTTAGTATTGAGTGGTGGCGGTGCAAAGGGGCTGACACACATAGGAATAATTCGTGCCCTGGAAGAGAATAATATCCCAATTGATTATATTACAGGTACTTCTATGGGAGCTATTATAGGGTCTCTTTATGCCATGGGATATTCACCTGATGATATGGAGACATTGCTGAAGTCAGATGACTTTAAACGTTGGTATTCTGGTGAAGTGGAAGAAAAATATATGTATTATTTCAAAAAGAATCTTCCGACTCCTGAACTTTTCAATATACGCTTTTCGTTCAAAGATTCACTTAATTTAAAGCCACAGTTTTTGCCAACCAGTGTGGTTAATCCAATTCAGATGAACCTTGTCTTTATCGATCTTTACGCACGGGCAACTGCTACTTGTGAAGGCGATTTTGATAAGTTGTTTGTGCCTTTTCGATGTATAGCTTCCGATGTGTATAATAAAAAACAACTTGTCTTAAAGCGTGGTGATCTTGGAGATGCAGTACGAGCCTCTATGAGTTTTCCTTTTATGTTTAAGCCCATTGAAATAGATAGTTTATTGGCATATGACGGTGGAATTTATAATAACTTTCCTACAGATGTCATGCGAGAGGATTTTCATCCGGATATAATTATAGGTAGTGTTGTTTCTACCAACCCGGGAAAACCGAAAGAAAATGATTTGATGAGTCAGATTGAGAATATGGTAATGCAAAAGACTGATTATTCTCTTCCGGATTCGGCTGGAATATTGATGACATTTAAGTACAACGATGTTAATCTGATGGATTTTCAACGAATGGATGAACTGGTGAAAATAGGATATGATCGGGCCATGGGCTTAATGGATTCTATCAAAAGTCGTGTTCATCGTAGAGTAAATATGGATAATATACGACTGAGGCGGTTGGTTTATAAAAGTAATTATCCGGAACTCCGTTTCAAAAATATATATATCGATGGTGCTAATTCTCATCAACAGGTTTACATAAAGAAAGAATTCCATACTTCAGATGATAAAGAGTTTACCTATGAGGATTTAAAACGGGGATATTTTCGTCTATTATCTGATAATATGATCTCAGAGATTATTCCTCATGCAGTTTTTAACCCCGAAGATGATACTTACGATTTGCATTTGAAGATAAAGATGGAAAATGAATTTTCTGTTCGTTTGGGCGGAAATGTGTCCACTACCAGTTCTAACCAAATTTATCTGGGACTTACATATCAGAATCTTAACTATTATTCGAAGGAGTTTACATTCGATGGACAATTGGGAAAAATATATAATAATGCTCAGTTTATGGCAAAAGTAGACTTTGCCACTACTATTCCTACTTCTTATCGCTTTATTGCTTCGATCAGTACTTTCGATTATTTTAAGAAGGATAAGCTTTTCTCTAAAAATGATAAACCGGCTTTTAATCAAAAAGATGAGCGTTTTCTGAAACTCAAAGTTGCTCTTCCTTTTCTTTCAAGTAAACGAGTGGAGCTTGGGTTTGGAATTGCACAAATAGAAGACCGGTATTTCCAAAATAATGTAATCGACTTCGATAAAGACAAATATGATAAAAGTGAATATCGTTTGTTTGGCGGTTCAGTAAGTTTTAATGGTAGTACATTGAATTTTAGACAATTTCCTACTCAAGGAGCACGAGAGGCACTCGTTGCACAGATATTTACAGGGAAAGAACGCTTTCGCCCTGGGGTGAATTCTGAGAGCAGGAAATCTACCGAAGAGAAACATTCATGGTTACAGTTATCCTATATGAAGGAGAAATACCATAAAATGGGAGCAAATTGGACATTAGGATGGTATCTGGATGCATTATATGCGTCTAAAAACTTCTCAGAGAATTATACAGCTACAATGATGCAGGCCAGTGAATTTGCACCTACTGCACATAGTAAATTAACATATAATGAAGCTTTTCGTGCCAATCAATATCTGGCAGCCGGGATACGGCCTATTTATCGTTTAAATCAGATGTTTCACGTTCGTGGAGAGTTTTATGGCTTTTTACCGATTTTTCCTATAGAAAGAAATCCAATTAATAAGGCTTACTATGGAAAAGCTTTCTCTCGTTTCGAATATTTGGGAGAAGTTTCAGTGGTATGTCAGTTGCCGTTTGGTGCAATCTCGGCATATGTAAATCATTATAGCTCACCGAAAAGGGAGTGGAATGTCGGTTTGACGCTCGGTTGGCAATTGTTTAACTATCGTTTCATCGAATAATTTATTTGCAAAAAAGTTTGCTGAAAGCTTGCAAATTCAAGAAAAGTCCGTATCTTTGCACCCGTTAAACAAAAACAATGGTCGCGTAGCTCAACTGAATAGAGTAGCTGACTACGGATCAGCCGGTTACAGGTTTGAATCCTGTCGCGATCACTTTAAAGTTTAACTAATGGCCGCGTAGCTCAACTGAATAGAGTAGCTGACTACGGATCAGCCGGTTACAGGTTTGAATCCTGTCGCGGTCACTCTAAAAATAACAAACGGTCGCGTAGCTCAACTGAATAGAGTAGCTGACTACGGATCAGCCGGTTACAGGTTTGAATCCTGTCGCGATCACAAAAGAAGGTGTCTTAAAAGGGTACCTTCTTTTTTTGTTATGCCGCCATTAGGATCATACCGGGATCAACGTAAGTTGATGGACTGTCTTTCTCTTCAAGAAAAACATCAATACGAAGAAGGCTGTGTGACAGAGGAAAGGTCTGGATATACAAAAAAAGAGTAAAGTCAATTTTTATGTAACTTTACTCTTTGCTTTCTTATAATGATTTAGTTATTAGCATTTTATATTTAACTCGTTAAGTACGTTTCGAATGGCTTCAAATGTTGTGATACGTGTTGGTACCAGTGGCAAACGAAGTTTATTCTCGATCATTCCCATTGCATTCAACATTGATTTTACTCCGGCAGGGTTTCCGTCTACGAATAACAGGTTAAATAACTCTGTAAATTTATGGTGTATGGTCAGGGCGTTGGCAAAGTCACCTTGCAATGCCAGGCGTGTCATCCTGCTGAATTCACGTGGAAAAGCATTTCCAATAACTGAAATAACCCCTACAGCTCCTAATGTGATTAAAGGGAAAGTAATGCCATCATCTCCGGAAATGACATCAAAATTGGCCGGTTTGTTTTTGATAATATCGTCCATCTGAGTGATATTGCCTGATGCTTCTTTAATTGCTATGACATTTTTGAAGTCTTTAGCAATGCGTAAAGTCGTTTCTGCGGTCATATTAACCCCTGTCCGGCCGGGAACATTATACAATACAATTGGAAGCTCTGTAGCGCCTGCAATTGCCTTATAATGTTGATAGATTCCTTCCTGTGAGGGCTTATTATAGTAAGGAACCACGGATAAGATGGCATCCACTCCGGTGAAATCATCATTTTTGAGTGTTTCTACGATAGCTCGTGTATTGTTTCCACCGACTCCTAATAGAATGGGAATTCTTCCGTTGACACGGTCGATTACCATTTTTTTGATTTTCTTTTTCTCGTCTTCGCTCAGAGTTGGAGTTTCGGCTGTCGTTCCCAGCACACACAGAAAATCTGCATTATTTTGAAGCAGATAGTCTACTAATCGCATTAATGCATCGTAATCAACGCTTTCATCCTCTTTGAAAGGAGTAATCAGCGCTACCCCCATTCCTTTCAATCTAGTCTGTATCATGAGTATTAATAATAATCTCTAAATAATTTGCTCGCAAAAGTACGAATATTTTCTTTTTTTACAGCAATAATAATATATAAAATAAGAATATAGCAGAAAAATGTTACAATATTAGCTTTAGAAATTCCTCTTCGTTCATAATTTTAATCCCCAGTTTATTGGCTTTTTCTAATTTAGCAGGTCCCATATTATCTCCGGCCAAGATAAAACTGGTTTTGGCGGAAATACTTCCCACATTTTTTCCTCCATGCTTTTCAATAAGATCTTTGTATTCGTCTCTTGAATGATGGGTAAACACACCACTAATAACGATGGATTGCCCGGCCAATTTGTCAGTATGCTCACTTAGATCTTCTTCCGGTCTGTATAACTGTAATCCTGCTATTTTCAATCGGTCAATTAATTTACGGTTTGAATCGTTTGCAAAATAGTTAAGAATACTCTGGGCAATTTTTTCGCCGATTTCATCGATGCTGACTAAAGTTTCCAAATCTGCATTTTCCAATTCTACTATGTCTTTGAATGATTTAGCTATTTTTTTAGCTACTGTCTCACCTACAAAACGAATGCCTAATGCAAAAATAACTCTTTCAAAAGGAATTTCCTTACTTTGCATAATTCCTCTGATGATGTTTTCCGCAGATTTGTCTCCCATACGATCGAGATTCTTAATGTCATCAGTCGTCAATTGATAAAGATCGGCTGTATTATGAATTAGATCTAAACGATAGAACATATCAACAGTTTCAGGGCCTAATCCGTCTATATTCATTGCTTTCCGGCTGATGAAATGTTCTATTTTTCCTTTGATCTGCGGTGGACAGGCAGTTTCGTTCGGGCAATAGTGGGCAGCTTCTCCTTCATATCTTATTAACTTGCTGCCACATTCCGGACAATGAGTGATGAATTTTACTTTTTCACCGATCATAAAACGGGCAGCAACATCTACGCCTGTGATTTTAGGAATGATTTCTCCTCCTTTCTCTACATAAACCATATCACCTATATGTAGATCGAGTCCTTCGATGATATCTGCATTGTGTAGAGATGCGCGTTTTACGACTGTTCCGGAAAGCTGTACCGGATCAAGGTTGGCTACAGGTGTAACAGCTCCGGTTCTTCCTACCTGGTAAGATACTGTATTCAGGCGAGTGAGTGCCCGTTCAGCCTGAAATTTATAGGCTATTGCCCAGCGTGGAGATTTGGCAGTGAATCCAAGATTTTTTTGTTGTTTGAGACTGTTAACTTTCAGTACGATTCCGTCTGTAGCAACATTTAAGTTTTTACGTTCTACGTTCCAATAATTAATAAAATCGAATACCTCCTGTAATGTTTGGCATTTACGCATTAGAGGAGAAATCTTGAAGCCCCATTTAGCCGCTTCTTGCAAGTTTTCATAATGTCCGTCAGTAGGCAAATTATCGCCAAGCAAGTAGTAGAGGTAGGCATCCAGTTTTCGGGAAGCCACGATTGCTGAGTTTTGTAATTTTAAAGTTCCTGAAGCGGCATTTCTGGGATTAGCGAAAAGAGGCTCTTCACGGGCCTCTTTTTCCCGGTTTAGCTCTTCGAAAACTTCCCATGGCATTAGGATTTCTCCACGGATTTCGAAAACATCCGGATAATTATTTCCATGCAGAACAAGAGGGATACTCCGAATGGTTTTTACGTTGTCTGTTACATCGTCTCCTTTTTCACCATCACCACGGGTTACGGCACGGATAAGTTTACCATTTTCGTAGGTCAAAGAGATCGAGGTACCGTCATACTTCATCTCGCAACAGATCTCAAAATCTTCATTCAATGCTTTTCGTACTCTGTCATAGAAATCGGTTACTTCATTCTCAGAATAGGTGTTTGACAATGAAAGCATTGGGTATTTATGAGCTACTTGAGTAAAGTTTTTATTGATATCGCTACCTACACGCATAGTAGGTGAGTTTTCATCTTTATATTCTGGATGTTCCTGTTCCAAAGTCTGGAGTTCTCTCATTAAGTCATCAAATTCTTTGTCGGAGATTTCCGGAGCATTCAGCACATAATAGTTGTAATTATGTTGGTGGAGTTGGATTCGAAGCTGATCTATTTTTTCTTTTACAGTCATATATTCTTTGGATTGTTTTAGGCAAAAATACGGGTTTCTCTTCGAATATTTGTACTTTTGCGAAAAATTAAAGATTATGCGTATCGATATTATAACAGTATTGCCCGAAATGATTGAGGGTTTCTTCAATTGTTCTATTATGAAACGGGCTCAAGACAAAGGGCTTGCTGAGATTTATATTCATAATTTGCGTGATTATACAGAAGATAAGTATCGTCGGGTAGATGACTATCCTTTTGGTGGATTTGCCGGTATGGTGATGAAGATAGAACCTATTGAACGATGCATTAATGCTTTGAAAGCAGAACGCGATTATGATGAAGTGATATTTACTACTCCGGATGGCGAGCAGTTTGATCAGAGGATGGCCAACAGTTTATCATTATCTGGTAATCTTATTATCTTATGCGGGCATTTTAAAGGTATTGATTATCGTATCCGGGAGCATCTGATAACGAAAGAAATTAGTATTGGAGATTATGTTCTGACTGGTGGTGAATTGGCTGCTGCCGTGATGGCGGATGCTATAGTGCGGATTATTCCGGGAGTAATTTCTGATGAACAGTCTGCTCTTTCTGATTCTTTTCAGGATAATTTGTTGGCAGCTCCTGTTTATACCCGTCCGGCAGAGTATAATGGTTGGAAGGTGCCTGAAATTTTGCTTTCAGGGCATGAAGCCAAAATTAAAGAGTGGGAACTTCAACAATCGTTGGAGCGCACCAAAAGACTTCGCCCCGATTTATTGGAAGACTAATTCTTATTGTATGTAAAAAAGAATGTCTTGCTAAAAGACAAGACATTCTTTTTTTATGAAACTATACTATTAATAATGGAATTTGTTTTCATGGAACTTCTCTATTTAATACCAGAATTTGTCTAACTTATTCCGGGATTAACAGAGAAAGGAATATCCATGTTTGAATAACTTTTTTATGGCTAATTGTGACGAAGGGCTATTATCTGTTTGTTACTATACCTCAAGTGCACCTATAATTTCAGAAACGGACTTGCATCCATGTCTTTCCAGGTAATCATTTATACCATCCATTACTTTGATGGTGATAGCCGGATCTATGAAATTTGCTGTACCAATCTGTACAGCTGAAGCCCCTGCAAGCATGAACTCGACGGCATCTTTCCAGTTCATGATACCTCCTAATCCTATGATTGGAATATTTACCGCTTTAGCAACCTGCCATACCATCCGTAATGCTATTGGTTTTACAGCTGCTCCCGACATACCTCCGGTTACGGTTGAAAGTATGGGACGTCTGCGTTCAGCATCAATAGCCATTCCCAGTAATGTATTAATTAATGATACACTATCGGCACCATTAGCTTCAGCTGCCCGTGCCATTTCGGCTATATCGGTAACATTGGGGGAAAGCTTAACGATAAGTGTCTTTTTGTAAGCAGAACGAACTGCCTGAACAACTTCTGATACTCCTTTAGTTGTTACTCCAAAAGCCATACCTCCTTGTTTTACATTAGGACATGAGATGTTTAGTTCGATAGCAGGAATTTTGTCAAGTTCATTAATAATCTCTGCCGTTTTTACATAGTCTTCAATAGCCGATCCGGAAACATTCACAATCATATGGGTTTGAATGTCCTTAATACGGGGATATATGTGATCAGAAAAATATTTCACACCCTTATTTTGCAGTCCTACAGCGTTTAACATTCCGGAAGGAGTTTCAGCCATGCGCGGATATGGGTTACCTTCACGCTTGTGAAGAGTAGTACCCTTCACAATGATACCGCCTATTCGCGTTATATCAATAAAATCTGCAAACTCTTCACCATATCCAAATGTACCCGATGCTGTCATTACGGGGTTCTTCATTTGTAGTTTACCAATATTTACACTTAAATCTGCCATAATAGTTTATTTATATTAAAAACCGGACCTTCTTTACAAACGCACAAATGCCCTTCTGTAGTATTCTCAACACAACAAAGACATGCACCTATGCCACATGCCATTGTATTTTCCAATGATACTTCACAATTGATATGATTAGCTTTGGCATATTTGGCTACTGCCATCATCATGGGCTTGGGACCGCATGTATATATCTGTTCGAAGTTTATTTTATTTAATATAGAATGTTGAGTGACATATCCTTTTTCGCCATAACTGCCATCTTCTGTTGTGGTGTAAACCTCTCCGTAAGCGGTAAACTCTTCCAGTTGGAGCAGATCTTTGTCGCTACGTGCTCCTAAAAGGAATGTTGGTTTGCTACCGCTTTTGAACAGCTGCTCGCCTAAATAAAGCATAGGAGCTGTCCCTACACCTCCACCTACTAATAGTAACTTGTCAGAAGGTGTTTTAGGCATTGTGAAACTGCTTCCAAGCGGGAGTACTACATTTATTATATCTCCTTGAGCGGCTTGTGCAAGGCGTTTTGTTCCATCACCGATGAGTTGAATCAGAAACCATACTTCGTTACGTTGTCTGTCTACATAGTTAATAGAGATAGGGCGGCGCAGGAAGGTGGTAGGTGAACCATCCACCCGAATTTCCGCAAACTGTCCCGGTAGCATATCCGGGAGGACGGACTGAGATGTCAATTTCAGCAGAACATAATTAGAATGCAATCTGAGATTCTCAGTTACTGTCAGATCTAAAATAAATTTTTTCATGTATTGTGAGTAAATTCGTATTCGTGTTGCAAAGATACGGGAAATTGTGCAAACAGTGATTTATCTGTCTTATTTTTCTCCTCTGAATGTCTCGTATGTATTATCATCGAAGAAAATTCTTATTTCAGTGATTTTTCTGGAAGGCTTTTCTATATATCTAATTTCCTGTTTTACAATCTCTTTATGGGATGTTTCGGGGCTTTCTAACGCTATTTCTCTGCGATTTTCCGGAGCCATCGTCTCATTGGACGGAATTATAGCATTCTCAGCAAATAAAGAAGGCTGAAAATCGGAAGTCGGTTGAATGGTTTCTTCCGACATATTGCCGTGCCCATATAATAACCATTCCAAATTTACATAATTATATTTTTGATGTACTTTCATGATAACATCTAAACTGGGATTGTTGCGGCCATTCAAAATGTGCGAGAGAGTGGATTGTTGGATACCTATGCTTTCAGCGAAAGCACCGGAAGCCATATTCTCTTTTTCCATGATCATTTTAATCCTATCTTTTATTTCCATATCCTTTGAAGGTTTTACAAATGTATGACTTATATATTAATTCACAAAAGTAAATGACACATTTACTAATGCACAAAAGTAAAAAATAAAAATCACAAAAGCAAATTACAAATACATAATTCATATTTTACTATTGTAAACGCAAGATAGGACTTCCTCTTTAATTCTGTTTGTATTGCCTATACAGTCGTAACAATATATAAAGTATTACTTTATATAGATATTATAATATATTGATTTATTGCAATATGTATCTATGCATTTTATCTTGTGTTGCTTGTTTATTACAAATGTGTCCATATTTTCATGCATTAGTTGAATATTTGATTGATATATATTTTTTTTCTTATTGATTATTCTGTCATTAGCATGTAAAAAAGGAAATGTTAACTACTCCCCTATTACATCTACAAATGTAAATACACATATGTAATGTCGTCTATTTACATTTGTGCTATATTTATTTGCTATACAAAAATGATATTATTACTTTTGTAAATCCATATAAGGGCTATAGTCCTTATTCACAATTGTCATATTGTATCGTTATATATGCAACAAATAGCATGGGAGTTGCTTTTGTCTTTATGCCTATTGGATATAGATATAAAGAATAGCGTGTCATCATACCTTACATTTAGGCTATAATGCCAAATTTTTGCGTTATTTCCGTATGGTTGGTTATCCAAATGAAATTATTCGATTCTGAGGAAGTCAAATATTACCTAATTATTTGATATATAGAAGAATATGCTTGTTTTTTGATATATATTTTTTTTTATATTCTAGAAAAATGAATCTATACATAGAGAAATAGCATTATGATGAAGCATTAGCACCATATCACACCCATATAGATGATTGATAGGAATCAGTATAATCACAATTTTATTATATGGGATATGTTATCTTCTTTTTGTTGATTTTTATATTGTTCTATTGGGAGTATACTTATTCGCCCCATGCAAAATCTGTTTTCTTTTAGAAGAAACAGAATACTATATTTAAGTTTTATATGTATGGTAGAGACAGGGAAAAGAGTGTAAAATTGATGTGAAGAATAAAGTGGATAATTATAGGAAAGTATATTTCGGATTATGAGGATATATTTACTCCCCATACACATATTTTATACCGGCAAAATATATGCATATAGGGAGTAGATTTAAAGTGGATTGTTTTTAATGAAGAATCTTGAAGACCAACTCGCGGAGGATGTCTCCATCACTAATTGAACCATTGCCCACACCTTTCGATTTAGCATCTGCATATCGTATTTCTCCTACAATTTGCATTGTTTTTACTCCACTGTATTTTCGCATTGCTGCCAGATAATCGCGAGCTTGCCATGGGGTTTTTAGTCCTAACATTGTGGCTACTCCTTGCTCTGATTTATCCGGTGCATAGTACGCTAACATAAGATTTGAGTAGAAATTAAATAGTAAAGAAAGTGTCATCTGTATCGGGTTTGTTTTAGGATTTTCCTCAAAGTATTTTATTATTTTATTAGCTTTGAGTATATCTTTCTCAACCAGTGCACTACGCAATTCAAAGTTATTATAGTCTTTGCTAATTCCTATGTTTTTCTCTATCTGTTCAGGTGTGACACGTTTTTGACCACTGGGTAATGTAATAATTAGCTTTTCCAGTTCGCCTGTTAGACGGCTGAGATCAGTCCCTACAAAATCGGCCAACATCGCAGTGGCTTTGGGTTCCATATCTATGCCTTTACGTTTCATGTACGAACTGATAAATGCAGGTAGTTGCGCTTCTTTTATCTTTTTAGATTCGAATAGGACACCTGCTTTTTCAACTTCTGCAGCTAATTTTTTTCTACGATCCAAAGTGCCATGCTTATGACAAATGACTAAGATAGTTGAATTTAATGGCTTTTGCAGATAATAAGATAACTCTTCTATATTGCGTATAGCTTGTGCTTCTTTTACTATTACAACCTGATGTTCGGACATCATCGGATAACGTTTAGCGGCATTAATTACGGTTGCTACATCCACATCCGCGCCATAAACCACAGTAAGGTTAAACTCTTTTTCTGTATCCGTCAATACATTGTCGGTGATATAATCGGCTATCAAGTCGATATAATAAGATTCTTCTCCCATCAAATAATAGATGGGGCGATATTGTTTGGCCCTCAATTCTTTGAGGATATCGTCGCAAGTCAGTTCTTGTTTTGCCATATAAATGTTGGTGTGGCGTTACCAGTCGAATTTCAAGTGTTTTACAGTTTTCTTTTCGTCAATAATCATTCGTAATGAAGCAATACCTATCTCTACATGTTCCTCTACATAGTTTTTAGTAACTATATTATCGCTTTTATCGGTTTTCACTCCTTCCGGAATCATAGGCTGGTCGGATACAAGCAGCAAAGCACCGGTCGGAATATGATTGGCAAAGCCACAACTGAATAAGGTTGCTGTTTCCATGTCGACTGCCATTGCACGAGTTTTCTTCAGGTATTCTTTAAAGGCGTCATCATGTTCCCATATACGGCGGTTGGTTGTGTAGACGGTTCCTGTCCAGTAATCGCGTGCATAGTCGCGGATGGCCGATGATACGGCACGTTGTAACATAAATGCCGGTAACGATGGAACTTCGGGTGGAAAATAGTCGTTTGAGGTACCTTCTCCCCGGATAGCGGCAATTGGCAGGATCAGATCACCTATTTTGTTCTTTTTATCAATTCCTCCACATTTGCCCAGAAACAGACAAGCTTTGGGAGAAATGGCGCTTAACAGATCCATGATAATGGCTGCATTGGGACTTCCCATGCCGAAGTTGATGATTGTAATCCCTTCTGCGCTGGCAGATATCATATTGGCATCTCTGCCAAGGATAGGAACATTAAATTTTTCCGCAAATATTTCTACATACTTGTTGAAGTTAGTCAACAGGATATACTCTCCAAAGTCTTCCAGATTACGTTTGGTGTAACGGGGCAGCCAATTAGCTACGATTTCTTGCTTTGTTTTCATAAGATTCCATTAAATTTGTGCTTCCAATAACAGGAAGCCATTATTTAACTTACAAAAATAGTAAATGTTATCGTTAAACCTACCAGTATTTGACACTAAAATCGCCACTCGAAATGGAAAAAATGTTATTTTCGATGTGATTCGCCGTCGTTATGTCGCGTTGACCCCCGAGGAATGGGTCCGTCAGCACTTTGTACACTTTCTTATTGTCTATAAAGGATATCCGTCGTCTCTGATGGCCAATGAGGTGCTGTTGAACTTGAATGGAACCAAGAAACGATGTGACACAGTGCTTTATAAGCGTGATCTTACTGCCAGAATGATTGTTGAATACAAAGCTCCCCACATTGAGATCACACAAGCTGTTTTTGATCAGATTACTCGTTATAATATGGTTTTGAAGGTTGATTATCTGGTTGTCAGTAATGGTATGCAACACTATTGCTGCCGGATGAATTATGATACTCAAAGTTATTCATTTCTGGCTGATATTCCGGATTATGCTATCTTGTAAAATTAACAATGTTAACAGTGAATTCGGACCCTTATTGATTTATCTTTAGGAAGTTAATATCGTAAATGTAAAAAGCTAATTGTTTATCATTACGAAGTTAACTTTAACACACTGTTAAAGTTAACTTCGTAATGACAGATTGTTGTCTTCATAATTTGTTTATAATCAGAACTATTACCTAATAACTCAACATATTCCTATTTTTATGGAATAAGCATGAAAGCACTTAATTGTTTTTGTGATAAGTATAAGAAAAAGTCTATTGTCATCCGAGATTCAGCTCGGTGACAATAGACTGTGAAATGAAAAGGACGTTTTTTACAATAGAGATAGTGATATAGAGAACTATTTCTTTTTCTTCCGATCCAAGACGTTTTCTTGGAATTTCTGCATCAATTCATAAAAATTGGGGATATATACGGTTGCCAGCAATGTATTCAGTGCCATACCAAAGACAACAGCTGCCCCAAGAGCAATGCGGCTTTGTGCCCCGGCTCCGGTAGCGAACAGCAATGGCATTACTCCTAACACAAAGGCGAAAGAAGTCATAAGGATTGGGCGTAAACGAACGTGTCCGGCTTCATAGGCAGCGTCACGTATGGAGTTGCCTTCGGCACGGAAATCGCGTGCGAATTCTACAATCAGAATTCCATTTTTAGCTGAAAGGGCAATCAGCAAAATAATTCCAATCTGAGTGTAGATGCTCACTGGGGTACCCATGACGAAGCAGCCTATCATGGCGCCCAACAGAGCCATTGGTAGTCCCATGATAGCTGATAACGGGCTTGTCCAGCTTTCGTATTGGGCTGCCAATACCAGAAATGCTACCAATAGTGCCATAATGAATACAATGGTCGTTGTGTTTCCTGCCTGCGTTTCTTGGTAAGCTACCGAAGTCCATTCGTAACCGAATTCATTGCCCAGTTGCTCTTTTATGAGATTCTCCATCTGTTGTATTCCCTCACCTGAACTACTTCCTGAGGCTACATTGCAGGTTATGGAAGCTGTTGAATACATATTGTAGCGGCTTATCTGGTCCATACCCAGACGTTCTTCAACTTTTGTAAAAGAAGAAAATGGTACCATATTTCCCGCGGCGTTGGGGACACTGAGCTTCAATACATCATCGATCACTTTCTGAGCCTGTTCCCCGGCTTCTATTTTTACCTGATAGATGCGTCCGAACTGAACAAAGTCGTTGACATAGGCTGCCCCCATGTAATAACTTAGCGTAGAGAATACATTGTCCAACTGGATACCCATAAATTGGACTTTATCACGGTCAATATTCAGGAAGTATTGTGGCACATTGGCCTGGTACATACTGGATATGGATGCGAGGGCCGGTTGTGTGTGATAGGTAGCCATCAAAGTTTCGATAGCTCTCTGCATTTCTGTCGGTCCCAGATTGTTACGATCTTCCAGTTGTAACTGTAAACCTCCCGAGGCTCCTAAGCCGGGAATGGCCGGAGGCACCATCGCAAATATCTGCGCTTCCTGAATGCCATAAGCCATTTCATTGAAACGCTCTACTACAGCTGCAGCAGTGTGTTCTTTTCCTTTCCGTTCATCCCAGTTTTTCAGTACAACGAAATAGGTACCTGTATTTGATTGTTCGCCACCTCCCATAATAGAAAAGCCACTGATACCAATGTAGTCTTTTACTTCCGGATAACTGTCTAAAATTCGGTTCACTTTTTGTCCGACAGCTTGTGTGCGTTCGAGGCTCGATGCCGGTGGCAATTGGATGACAGCGATAAAATACCCGTCATCTTCATCGGGCACGAAAGTTGAAGGCCATTTCATGAACAGAATGACAGCTATCGCTGTAATGATCCCATAAGAGATCAGTGCAAGTCCCGGACGAATGAGTAATCCTTTTACAATGCGGTCATAGAGATTCTGTGTCTTGTCATATACTTTGTTGAATCCTTTGTATATGAAAAAATTGGATGGCTTGTTATGTTCCAAAAACAAGGCACATAATGCAGGGGTCAGTGTCAACGAGTTAATGCCACTCAATACGGTAGAAGCGGCAATGGTCAAGGCAAATTGTTTGTAAAGCTGTCCGGAGATGCCACTGATCAATGTAGTTGGTATGAAAACAGCAAGCAATACCAGTACAACCCCGACAATTGGGCCGGTGATCTCTCCCATTGCTTTGGTGACGGCATCTTTAGGAGAATACTGTCCCGTTTCCAATAATCGGGAAGCATTTTCTACCACTACTATTGCATCGTCTACCACTATCGCTACGGCAAGTATTAATCCAAACAGAGTTAAAGTATTGATTGAGAATCCAAGAGCAGCCATTACTGCCAAAGTACCAATCAGTGATACAGGGATGGTGATACATGGGATGATAACAGCCCGCCAGTTTTGCAGGAACAGGAAAATAACAAGTACTACCAGTAAGGTGGTTTCCAGGAAAGTTACCAATACTTCATCGATAGATGCATTGATGACATCGGTTGTATCCAATGTCACATTATAGCTGACGCCTGCCGGGAAGTTTTGTGCAAGCTCCTGCATCTTAGCTTTGACTCCTTTGGAAACATCAAGCGAGTTTGAACCCGGTTGTTGATAAATAGCAATGGCAGCAGTGGGATGTCCTTTTAGTTTAGAGACAACATTGTACGAGGAACTGCCAAGGTCGATGCGTGCTATATCTTTCAGTCGGAGCATTTTCCCTCCTTCTCCGGTTCGGATAATGATGTTACCGAACTCTTCGGGAGATGTCAGCCGTCCCTGTACATTCAACGTATACTGGTAGGCGTTATTATTATTTTTTCCAATAGGTTGTCCGATATAGCCGGCACTGACTTCAATGTTTTGTGACTGGATAGCTTGATAAACTTGCGCAGGAGAGAGATTACGGATACGCATTGCTTCCGGATCGAGCCAGACACGCATACTGTAGTTTCCTGCCCCCATTACATTGACAGCTCCTACACCCGGTACTCGTGTTAGTTGATCTACCAGATTTAGTTGTGCATAATTCGTAAGATATAGTCCGTCGTATACAGAGTCTTTTGCCTGCATTGTGAGAAACATCACGATGTTGGATGATTGTTTCTGTACAGTTACTCCCTGGACTACAACTGGTTCCGGCAGTGAAGATTGCGCTACACTTACCCGGTTCTGTACCTGTACGGTAGCCATGTCGATATCTGTGCCTACGGCAAAGGTTATAGTCAGTGAATAGGCACCCGAACTGGATGCGGTGGAACTCATGTAAAGCATACCGTCTACTCCGTTCACTTGCTGTTCAATGGGGATGCCGACAGTTTGAGCTACAGTTTCAGCATTTGCTCCCGGATAGAAAGCAGACACCTGTACTGTAGGTGGAGTAATCTCCGGAAACTGTGCGACAGGCAATATATTTAATGTTACCAATCCCGCCACCACGATAATCAATGCCAGTACCGTGGCAAATATAGGCCGATTGATAAAGAACTTTGAAAACATGTACTTAATGATTAGAGGTTTGTGACTCGTGATTGACTGATATTGGCTTGATTTTCATGCCGTCACGCACTTTCATTAATGCCGTTGTGACGTATTGCTCTTTAGCCGAAAGCCCGCTTTTAATTTGACGTAACGTATCGTTAACCAGCTGTCCCGGCTCGATGTGGCGATAGCGCACAACATTCGAATCATTTACAATATATAGGTATTTTCCTAACTGGTCTGTTCCAATAGAGGCTTCTGGTACGAGCAATGCTTGCTTCGCTTCGGCATATGGCAATGTAATGCTGACGTATAGTCCGCTTTTCAGAACCCCTTTCGGATTATCGAGGTTGGCGCGTACGTTAAGTGTTCCTGTACCCAGGTCTACATTGGGCGATAAGTAATCCAGTGTAGCCGGATAGTTTTGTGTACCGTTTTCTCCCAAGCGTACGATAACATTTTTGGGAAGTTCTTTCTCCTTACCGGTTTGTGAAAGTAGCATGGATAGCCATTGGTTGTCTGCTACATTAAAGTAGGTATACATTCGGTCGTCTTTATAGATCGTGGCCAAAGTGACAGGTTGTCCGGCTCCGCTGATATAGCTTCCTACATCGTAAAGTGAGCGGCTGATTGTTCCATTGAAAGGAGCACGGATGTAGCAGTATCCCAGATTGGTACGTGCAGTATTCAGGGTGGCTTCAGCATTGCTAACAGCAGCGGTGGCTTCGGCAACGTTTGATTCTGCCTGTAAAACCTGTATACGACTGACTGCATCACTTTTCAAAGCTTCTTTCATTCGGGTATAGTTATTGCGGGCATATTCCAGTTGTGCAAGCGCAGTTTTCAATTGCGCTTCAGCCTGTGTTACATTATCTTTGTAGATAGTAGGTTCGATAACGAACAGGAGTTGCCCCTGCTTTACACGAGTCCCCGGTGTGAATGAGGCGGATTGCAGGGTGCCGTTGACCCGGGCTACCAGATTTACGGTTTGTTCGGTAGTCAGATATCCCGGATAATCTTTTGTCAGGGTAATGTTTTGTACGAGTGGATATGCCACACTGATTTCCGGAGTAGGCATCTCTCCTCTTCCGGCTTCTTTTTTTCCTTTACATCCGGTCATTACCAAAGGAAAGATGAGAAAAATATACATTAGTTTTTTCATTATGATAGGTCTTTATAGTTAATCATTTAGGTTTCCGGACCATCCGCCTCCCAGGGCTTGGTACATGGCTATCAGCTGGAGCAAGGAATATCCTCTTGCTTGGACCAGTTGGTTCTCATAACTGAGTAGCGAGCGTTGTGCATCCAGTACATTCTGGAATGGGGTTAATCCTTGTTTATAGAGTTCCAGTGAGAGTGTCAAGGTTTCTTGTCCTTGATTACGCACTTCGCGTAGAGCTACTATTTGCTTGATGGAGTTCCGGTAAGCATTCATGGCATTGTCTGTCTCTTGTACGGCAGTCAATACAGTCTGATTAAACTGGTTGATAGCTTCGTCTAATTGTGCTTTAGCCAGTTTGGTGGCATTTACCAATTGAGTCCCTTTAAAAAGTGTCCAGCTTAGTGCCGGTGCTATTTCATAGGTCATGCTCTTATGATGGGTCAGATCTTTCAGGTCCTTAGCAGTATAACCAAGCGAACCTTTTAGAAAAATCTGAGGCAGCCAGTCCGATTTGGATGCCCCCACTAAAGCCGCTTGAGCATTCACACTTCGTTCTGCACTACGGATGTCCGGACGACGAAGCAGTAAGTCGGCCGGAAGTCCTACTCCAATTGGTTCCATATAGTCAGGCAATATTCCTGGAGACTCTAATGTGGGACGTATCTCCTGAGGATAAGTGCCTAATAGTATAGCAAGGGTAGTAATGTATTGATTGATACCCGATTCAATTTGGGGGATAGAGGCTTTTGTGCTGAAAAACACAGATTTAGCTTGTGCTACGTCCAATTTAGAAACGAGTCCGGTATTGTATCTCACTTCTGTGATTTTCAACACGGCTTCCTGCGATGCGCAGTTCTTTTGTATTACTGCCAATTCTTGTTGCAGCTCCCGCAGGTTGATATATGCTGAAGCTACTTGGGCGCAGAGTGATACCATTGTACCGGTGTACTCTTCTTTGCTGGCAGCAAAGTTTTCTTTCTGAGCTTTTACACGGTTACGGATGCTTCCGAAGAGGTCTAATTCCCAACTCATATTCAGCGAGGCATCGTAATAATGCTGAGTGGATTGAGGCAATTCACTGGTATTGCCACTACTTTGTTGACGAGTCCATCCGGCATTCAGTCCGATCGTTGGAAAAAAGTTTCCACGCTCCATCCTTAGGTTGGCTTTTGCCATATTGATACGGTCAATAGCGGTCAGTATCGAGTAGTTTTGTTTGACCGCAACAGAAATAAGAGAATCGAGAACCGGATCCTGAAAAGCTTTCCACCATTGGTCATCCACCGGCAATACTTGCTGAAAAATTTGTGCATCTTCTTCCCATTCTTGTGGCAAAGGTTTGTCCAGATAGCGGTTCGTAGCCTGTGGAAAGGCTACGGACGAAAGAAACAGCAAGAACATGATATTTCCTATTCGTAGTTTCATAAGTTTAGGTTATTTAGAAATGAAAACATAACAACGAAAAGAAATATTTGTTTATCCTGCCTATAAGAGAATCACTATGCTTAAAGGGAATATACTTTCTTCTGTGAGAAACGGATATTAATGAATAAACCCGTAACTTTACTATGCTAACAATCGGGCTATAGTAAAATTACGGGTTTTAAATATAATGAATTCCGAACTTTTAAAATCGGACCATCAGAATATCAATGCAAGGCTTTATTCAGCTTTTCTTCTGATAGCTCTTTTGGTTGTAACGGGTGCTTCTTCTACTTTGTGCTCTATCTCCACACCTGCCAGTTCCGGGTCGATCATGATGCGTCCGCAATATTCGCAAACGATAATTTTCTTACGTGAACGGATATCCAACTGTCTCTGAGGCGGAATTTTATTAAAACAACCACCGCATGCATCACGCTGTACGTAAACAATACCCAATCCGTTACGTGAATTCTTGCGGATACGTTTGAAAGACTGGAGTAAGCGCGGCTCTATTTTTGTTTCAAGATCTTTAGCTTTATCTCTCAATTTTTCTTCCTCTTGTTTAGTTTCCTCGATGATCTCGTCCAGCTCATTCTTTTTCTGGTCAAGGTCTTTCTGGCGTTCCTCCAGTGCTTTGGTATTTTTCTCTATTTCTTCAGATTTTTCCTGCTCTTCTGCAGTGAATTCTTTGATTCTTTTTTCGCAAAGCTCTATTTCCAGGGACTGGAATTCGATTTCTTTTGTCAGGAAGTCATATTCGCGGTTGTTACGAACATTGTCTTGCTGTGATTTATATTTCTCAACCGAAGCTTTGGCTGCTTCAATTTCCACTCTCTTACCGGCGATAGCTGATTTGAGTTCGTCTACTTCCGCCTTGATCTTATCGATACGTGTACTCAGACCGGCAATTTCGTCCTCAAGGTCTTGCACTTCCAATGGAAGTTCACCTCTTAACGTTTTAATTTCGTCAATTTTAGATAATGTTGTTTGCAGCTGAAACAAAGCTTTCAACTTTTGTTCCACTGTCAACTCTTTCGGTTCATTTTTAGCTTCTCTTGCCATTTTACTTATAAATATTTAATGGGATTCGTGTTAACCTTACTAAATTGGAGTGCAAAATTAGGAAATAAATCCCGTATTATGGAATAAAAAATTTCTTTTGTGTATTGTTCGCTTTCGTAATGTCCTATTTCTGCAAGTAAAATGTCTGTTTCACGACCAAAGTAGTCATGATATTTAATTTCACCTGTGATAAAAACATCAGCTCCGCTACCTATAGCTTGTGGAATAAGGAAAGCTCCTGCCCCTCCACAGAGGGCAACTTTCTGAATCAGGCGGCCTGTTAGTTTGTTATGTTTCAAACACCCTACTTCAAATGTCTTCTTTATACGCTTCAGGAATTCAAGCTCCGATTCAGCTTCTTCCAGCTCTCCGATGATTCCTGCTCCGACCTGTGCCCAACTATTGTAAAGAGGATATAAGTCGTATGCCGGTTCTTCATAGGGATGTGTCAATAGTAACGTACGGATAACCTCTCTTTTCTTATATTCCGGCAGGATGGTTTCAATCCGTACTTCCGCTTCATGATGAAGTTCTCCTATATTTCCACAAAAAGGTTTACTTCCTTCCTGTGCACGGAAAGTTCCCTCGCCTTCTGTGTTGTAGCTGCATGAGTCATAGTCGCCTATATATCCACATCCGGCAGTGAATAAAGCATTACGGACCTCTTCGGCTTGTGCGGTCGGGACGAATGTGACTAACTTTATCAGGCAGTTCTCTTTGGGTTCAAGTATGCGTACATCTTTTAATCCTATTTTCTCAGCTATTTTATAGTTCACTCCCCCCGGAGCATTGTCAAGATTGGTATGGGCCGAATAAATGACGATGTCGTTTTTGATTGCTTTTAAGATGCAACGTTCAACATAATCTTTACCGGTAATCGATTTATAACCTTTAAAAATAAGGGGATGATGGGATATAACAAGATTACAGCCGGACGCGATAGCTTCGTCAAGCACAGCTTCGGTAACGTCAAGACACAACAAAGCCCCTGTTGTTTCCGCATCTGTCAGTCCGATTTGCAGGCCGGCATTATCAAATCCGTCTTGCAATGGCAGAGGCGCGAACCGTTCAAGGGCGCTTACAATTTCTTTAATTTTCATTATCAGTAGAAAATTTGTTGCAAAGATAAGAAAAAGCCAATACTTTACCTTGCTTTTATTGATTTTTTAATATATTTACCTCCAAATTTATAAAAGCACAAACCGATGAAGGCAATTCTATTATTATTTTTTTCTCTCTTTTTCATTATTTCATGTCAACAGCATAAAGAAACTCCTATATCTGCTACTGAAGAGGAAAATGGATTGCAAGAAACAGTAGATAGCCTTTCCAAGGCAACGGCTATTTTCTGGATCGATAAATACCATATGAAAGAAATGAAAAAGGACGATGCTCTTTCTTTTCGTACGGCCAAGGCTAAAGTTATTATTCGGACTGATGGGACGATTGCCCTTCAGTCCTTTGTGGAAGTACAGCCTGCAAATGCACAACGATATATCCGTTACCGGCTGAAAGATTTCAAAGTTAAGAAGATACTGATGGACAATCGGTATATTAATCCTGGCGAGCAATATGTGCAACTTCGCTACATACCTGCACTTGCTAAGCGTGTCAAATAGTGATTTCTACAATATTTCCTTCAGGATCCAGGATTGCACTTTCGAAATAGCCGTCTCCTGTAGTCCGTGGCTCACTTGCGATCGTAAAGCCATCCTTGCGTAGACGTTCGGTGAGTTTCAATACAGCTTCTTTACTACCGGCAGAAAAGGAGAAATGGGCCAATCCGAGGCTATCTTTTAATGCCGGGGTAGTAATGTCTTGTCGTTGCATAATTTCCAGGGAAGCGAATCCTTGGTCAAAACTGACAAAATAAGATTCAAATCCCTTTTTAGGATTGATATACTTTTCATGGCTTGTTCCGTTGAAATAAGTAATATAGAAATTTTTTAGCTCTTCTAAATGGGTACTCCAGATAGCAATGTGACTGATGTGCATATTCTTTGTAGTATTGTTTAATTATTAATGTTCGCAAATATAGGCAAATATTGATAGTAATGATTTGATTTACATCAATAATCATATCGTTTCTTTATCATTTTGTTTTTCATTGCATATTTTTCATCGACTACCCGATCGGTTGGATAGAATGTGAATGCTATGCGCCAGCCGGATTGTTGATAAATGAATTTTCTTCCGTTGGCACCTTGAATTATCTTCGCATGCTTTTCTTTTAAAAAAAAATCTATTCCTTGGGGGAGAAATTCTCCAGTTTGCAGAAAATCTGTGGTAATGAAGAATCCCGGAATATGTATTTCGCTTATTAATTGTAAAACGGAGTCGGTTAGTGTCATGGTTACTTATTTAAGGGATTCTTTGGTTATTTGTAACATACGGCCATATTCATCGAATGATTTACGGGAGGCCAGTGAGATGGTGATCATTAGTGATAGCATGGAAGCCGTAAAAGTAATGACCATAATCATCATTTGGTATTTGATGGCGACATTCGGGCTGCTTCCTCCCAGAATCTGTCCGATCATAGTACCTGGGAGTGCTACTAATCCCATTACTGAGATGTTGGCAATCAGTGGACTGAAGGATTTTATAATAGCTTGCCGTATAAATGGTGCCTGTGCTTCCTGGCGGGTGGCGCCATTGCCGAGCAGATAACAGTACAATTGTTGCTCCCGTTTCAATCCGCTGTAATATGTATTCAATGCAATGACATTGCTTGATAACATATTTCCCATTAAGATCCCGAAGATAGGGATAAAATATTGAGCGCTGAAGACGTTGTCCAGTTGCAATACAATGCCTATGAAATACATGCCAACCAGAACAACACTACACAGAAATCCAACGGATATAGGGATCAAAAGTACTTCACGTTTTAGCCCGGTGCGCATTAAGGCGGTTTGTCCGGCTACAAAAATCATGATGATAACCCAAAGAAAATTAATCCATGGATTGTTCCACAGGAACAGGTATTTGAGGTACATGCCTATCAGGAAGAGCTGTATAATCATGCGCCCCGTCCCTATCAGGGTGGCTTTCAGTAATCCGGTCTTGAATTTCCACAGGTAGAAAAGCGGGATTGCCAATAGTAGTAGTCCTACGAGTAGGTTGAAATAAGATATATCGATAGTTCCCATATAACTATAATGTGATTAGCTGGTTACATCCGTAGGCGAATGCCCGGTCATGTGAAACGGCAAGTATAGCTGTTCCTTTTGTTGTCTGGTTACGTAGAAAAGCTAAAACTTTATCTGTAGAACCGGAATCCAATGCAGATGTCGGTTCGTCTACAATAATCAAAGGCTTTTCCAGCATAGCTGCCGCTGCTATCATAATGCGTTGGCGTTGTCCACCGGATATTTCTCCTACCCGCTTCTGGTATAAGTCCTTGTCCAGACCTAATTCATCAAAATAAGTGAAGAGTTTTTCCTCAGAAAAAGAGATATGTCGGTTGGCTTTTAGTGCAAAAGGTAGTGCTATCATTTCTTTTACCCATTCGGAGGGAAGCGCTAACTCTTGTGGAATCCAAGCTATATGTCGGCGTATAATATCAATGGTGGCAGGTTCAAGTAAAATATCCCCTACTTTGATTCGGCCTTTCCGTAAAGGAACGAATCCCATGATTGCGTTGAGCAGAGAAGTCTTTCCACGTCCGGATTCTCCTGTTATACAAGCTGTTTCGCCTTTTTTAAGCTGCATGCAAAACTCAGAAAAAAGTATATCCTCCCCGAAAGCAATGCATGCATTGTCTATTTGTAACATTGTGTATCTTTAAATCTATCTTGCAAAGTTAGTGAAAATTCATAATATGTGCGGGATTTCTTTTATCTTTGTATCACTAATTAATGGACAAGATATGATACTGAACGAACGAGATAGTCGCCACGAGCATATATTGAATGTGGCACGGCAGATGATGACTGCTGCCCGTACCGCCCCTAAAGGGAAAGGAATTGATATCATAGAAACTGCAGTTGTCACCGGTAAAGAAATACAGTTACTTTCGGACACATTGAAAGTTATGTTCGAAGAGATGGGAATGAAATTTTTCTTGCGGGATGCAGATAATATTCTCCAGGCTGAATGTATTCTGTTAATAGGTACACGGGAGCAAGCACAGGGACTGAATTGTGGGTATTGCGGTTATGCTACTTGTGCGGGGCGTGCCGAAGGTGTGCCTTGTGCATTGAATAGTATTGATGTGGGTATTGCTATTGGTTCGGCATGTGCTACAGCTGCTGATCTGCGGGTAGACACCCGTGTAATGTTTTCGGCCGGATTGGCTGCCCAACGTCTCGACTGGTTGAAGGGGTGTCGCCAAGTAATGGCTATTCCGGTTAGTGCTTCTTCCAAGAATCCATTTTTTGATCGTAAATCTAATAAATAACATAGATAGCAAGTGGCATTCAAAGATGTATCCACTTGTTATCCGTATCCTATTCTTCAAAAAACTAAAATATAATGGGAATAATAGTCGGTCTTCCTACTTCAGGAGGTTCAGAGAAAGATTTGCAACTGAACTTTGGTTTAACTGTCGATGATCAGGTAGAGATGTTGGCTCCTTTTCTGCCTGCGGAATGGTTTTTGCAAAGTGGTGTGCAATTAACATGGCCGCATGCTGAAACAGACTGGGCATATATGCTTTCTGAGGTTCAGGAATGTTTTATCAACATAGCTCGTGAAATTGCCAAGCGTGAGCTTTTGCTTATTGTTACTCCCTGTCCGGAGGTGGTAAAGAATCAGATAGCCGGAGTAGTGAATATGAACAATGTACGTTTTCTGGAGTGCGAAACGAATGACACTTGGGCACGTGATCATGGGGCCATCACTCTGATGAATACGAATGGAGCATGTTTGCTGGACTTTACTTTCAATGGTTGGGGAGAAAAGTTCGAAGCCGGTTTAGATAATCAGATAACCCGTAAGGCTGTAGAGGCTGGAGTTCTGAAAGGGCAATATAAAGATTGTCTGGACTTTGTGCTTGAAGGTGGTTCTATTGAAAGTGATGGTATGGGGACATTGCTAACTACTTCCGAATGTTTATTGTCTCCGCATCGTAATGCACCGATGAATCGGGTTGACATAGAGGAACACCTCCGCAGAGTATTTCATTTGCAACGGGTGTTGTGGTTGGATCATGGTTATCTGGCCGGAGATGATACGGATAGTCATATAGACACATTAGCCAGGTTTTGTTCTCCGGATACAATTGCATATGTGAAGTGTTCCGATCCCAAAGATGAACATTATGAGGAGCTTTATAAAATGGAAGAACAGTTGAAAACATTCCGTACGGCATCTGGTGATCCTTATCGTTTAATGGCATTACCTATGGCGGATAAAATAGAAGTATCTGGAGAAAGACTGCCTGCAACGTATGCTAATTTTCTGATTTTGAACGATTCTGTGCTCTATCCCACTTATAATCAGCCGGAAAATGATGAACTGGCAAGAACAGTGCTTCGTGAAGCTTTCCCGGCATATGAAGTGGTGGGCATTGATTGTCGTGCACTCATTAAACAACACGGGTCATTACATTGCGTAACAATGCAATATCCGATGGGAGTCATTAAATAATAAAATTTGAGTATGAGAAAAATAAAAGTAGGAATCATTCAACAGGCCAATACGTCAGATATTAGGATGAATCTGATGAATCTGGCTAAAAGCATTGAAGCTTGTGCCGCTCATGGCGCACAACTCGTCGTTCTTCAGGAACTTCATAATTCATTGTATTTTTGCCAAACTGAAAATACTGATCTATTTGAATTGGCGGAACCGATTCCGGGACCTTCTACAGGATTCTATTCCGAACTGGCGGCAACTAACCGGATAGTGCTTGTTACTTCTTTATTTGAGAAACGTGCTCCGGGATTATATCATAATACAGCCGTTGTTTTCGATCGGGATGGAAGCATTGCCGGTAAATATCGTAAAATGCATATACCTGATGATCCGGCCTATTACGAAAAGTTTTATTTTACTCCGGGAGATATTGGTTTTGAACCGATACAGACTTCTTTGGGTAAATTGGGAATATTGATTTGCTGGGATCAATGGTATCCCGAAGCTGCCCGTCTGATGGCATTGAAAGGAGCTGAAATTTTGATTTATCCTACTGCCATCGGTTGGGAAAGTTCAGATACGGATGATGAAAAAGCCCGTCAGCTCAATGCTTGGATTATTTCTCAGCGCGCACATGCGGTGGCCAATGGACTTCCGGTGATTTCTGTAAATCGTGTAGGCCACGAAGCCGATCCGTCAGGGCAGACCAATGGTATTCTGTTTTGGGGGAATAGTTTTGTTGTTGGTCCTCAAGGTGAATATCTGGCGCAGGCAGGAAATGAACGTCCCGAAAATATAGTTGTTGAAGTAGATCTTGAACGCTCGGAAAATGTACGTCGCTGGTGGCCTTTCCTTCGTGACCGACGTATAGATGAATATGGTAACCTGACGAAACGTTTTATCGATTGAAGTCTTACGTTTCTGTAAATATAAAAAGTCCCGCAGAGTCTATAATCTGCGGGACTTTTTATTGAATATTTTAAAATAGTTTTTATCTAAATGTAAGTTTCTTATTGACGATGAAGTTTACTGTTCCGTAGATAAACAATCCCAGGAATTGTGCCAGATACTCATTTACATCCCCACATTCTACCAAAGTAACTAAAAAGAGGAACTGGGCGCTATATGCCAATCCGAAAGCTGAACAAAAGAATAATATCTGCTTCCAGATATTATTCTTTTTATTTTCAATCGGAAAGATCCAATATTTGCTCCAGATAAAATTATGTATCTGGGCTACTATGTACGCTGTAATGTTAGCCGGAATGTAATCGTATGACAATTCATCCATCATCAGCCAAATAACAAAGGCTGTGATTAATGCATTGAGCGTACCAATTACGGCAAATCGAAAAATGCGTACTGACTCTTTCACTTACTCCTTAATATCTACAATCAGATTCAGTTCTTCCAGTTGTGACGGATCAAGTGCTGCAGGAGCATCCAACATAACATCACGGCCTGAATTATTTTTCGGGAATGCAATGCAATCGCGGATTGAGTCGAGTCCGGCAAAAAGAGATACCCAACGGTCCAATCCGTAAGCCAAACCACCGTGAGGAGGCGCACCGAATTTGAAGGCATTCATCAAGAAACCAAATTGTTCTTGTGCACGTTCCGGAGTAAATCCGAGTAGTTCGAACATTTTATTCTGTAACTGGCTGTCGTGGATACGGATTGATCCTCCTCCTACTTCTACACCATTGATTACCATATCGTAAGCGTTGGCGCGTACAGCTGCAGGATCTGTATCCAACAGATGGATATCTTCCGGTTTGGGAGAAGTAAACGGATGGTGCATAGCCATTAGACGACCTTCTTCTTCACTCCATTCGAATAGAGGAAAGTCTACTACCCATAAGCACGCGAATGTGTTTTTATCACGTAATCCCAATTGATTACCCATTTCCAGACGCAGTTCACAGAGTTGCTTACGAGTTTTCATGGCATCATCTCCCGATAAAATCAGAATTAAATCGCCTGGTTTAGCTCCAAAAGCTTCTTTCAATTGTTGTAATACTTCTTGCGTATAGAATTTATCTACACTTGATTTTACAGTACCGTCGGCTTCAATACGGGCGTATACCATGCCTTTTGCACCAATTTGCGGTTTTTTCACAAATTCAGTCAAGGCATCCAGTTGTTTACGAGTATAGCTGGCTGCACCTTCGGCACAAATACCACCAATATATGTAGCATTATCAAATACAGAGAAACCGTGTCCTTTCAGGATATCCATTAATTCAACGAATTCCATACCGAAACGAATATCCGGTTTGTCGCTACCATACAGTTTCATTGC
Organism: Bacteroides sp. NGMCC 1.200775; assembly: GCF_040798045.1. Classification (NCBI taxonomy): domain Bacteria; kingdom Pseudomonadati; phylum Bacteroidota; class Bacteroidia; order Bacteroidales; family Bacteroidaceae; genus Bacteroides; species Bacteroides sp. NGMCC 1.200775. The sequence goes on from NZ_JASCQK010000001.1 coordinate 252,510, forward strand.
TTCACTCCAAGGCATGCGCGGGAATGGTTCTGTCAGTTCAATATTACGAATAACCTTAAACAGGTGTTTAGCCATTCCTTCAAATGTAACGATTACATCTTCTTGTTCTACGAAGCTCATTTCACAGTCTATTTGAGTGAACTCCGGCTGTCGGTCGGCACGCAGGTCTTCATCACGGAAACATTTGGCAATCTGGAAATAACGATCGAAACCGGAAACCATCAACAATTGTTTCAAGGTCTGTGGAGATTGTGGCAATGCGTAGAATTGTCCCGGATTCATGCGGGAAGGTACAACAAAATCACGGGCTCCTTCCGGTGTTGAACCGATCAATACCGGAGTTTCTACTTCCAGAAAGCCCAGTTTATCAAGATAACTACGCACTTCGATTGTCATTTTATGACGTAACTCCAGATTTGAACGGACAGCGTTACGACGTAAGTCCAGATAACGGTATTTCATGCGGATATCGTCACCACCATCTGTGTTATCTTCAATGGTAAAAGGAGGAGTAATGGCTGAGTTCAAGATATTCAGTTCCGAAACAATAATTTCAATATCACCGGTCGGAATATTTCCGTTCTTACTAAAGCGTTCGTTGACGGTTCCGACAATCTGAATAACGAATTCACGCCCCAGCTTGTTGGCACGTTCGCAAAGCTCAGCGTCTATTTCTTCATTAAATACTAATTGAGTGATACCGTAGCGATCACGAAGGTCAACAAAAGTCATACCTCCCATTTTACGGCTGCGCTGTACCCATCCCGACAGCTTGACTTGTTTATTAACATCGGAGATTCTTAATTCTCCGCACGTGTGCGTTCTGAACATATTTAATATATTATTTTTATATTTTTGTTAAAGTAGTCTGCAAAAGTACATATTAATTCGGATTCTGTACTATTTCTAAAGGGCTATTTTTTAGTAAGCTTTTGTATCAGCTGCTTATTTTTTTTCAAAATAACTTTGTTTTTATGTGCTATGTCTTCTACGATGGCTTCATTCATCAGCTTGATACCATTCACATATTCTTGTGCTTTTTGCAGTACGTTGGAATTATCTTTTTTTTTATCGGTAGGTACAACGACTCGTAATCCTTTCTGAATCAGCTCTATCTTGATATCTTCATCAGCCTGCATCGGATCACCGTCAAAATGGACTACTCCCGGTGAACTGCGGTGGATGCACAATTTCTTGCAACGGAAGGTTTTAATTCGGCTGTTCTGGTCAATTGTTTTATTGAAGAGTTGGAAAGCCAGTGCCGGAACATCCAGCACGGTAAATGGTTCAAGAATGGTTACGTCTAACAAACCGTCTGTCAACGTAGCTTGTGGAGCTATATAAGCATTATTTCCATATTGTGAAGCATTGCCGCAAGCTATCAGGAAGGCTTTGTATCTGGAAGTACCGTCTTCTGTTTCCAGTTCATAGGTTTCTGGTTGATACTTCAGGCTTTCTTGCAGAGTTTTCTCCAGATAAGTCAAGAGTCCGCGTTTACCCGCATTGGCAAATTTCAGACTGACAAAAGCATCAAATCCTACTCCGCAGGTGCAGAAAAAGTCTGTACCATTTATTTTTCCATAATCTATAATATCAACTAATCCGTCATTCAAAATCTCAAGTGCTTTACGCGGATCCATCGAAATTTGAAGATGTCGTGCCAATCCGTTTCCGGAGCCGCAAGGAATGATGCCCAATGCCGTATTGGTATGTACCAGCGAACGGGCAATCTCATTGATTGTTCCATCGCCTCCTACAGCCACTACTATATCTGTGTGGCTATCTGCCGCATCTGCTGCTATTTCGATTGCATGTCCGGCTCTTTCGGTATACACAATTTCCCAAGTATACTTATCCTTATCTATCTTCTCATCCAGTAGACTCAGAACAAGTTCCTTACTTTGTGTACCCGAAATTGGATTAACGATGAATATTATTTTTTTCTTGTTTTCGATCATGCAAGTTGGTTCCATCATTTATATGTTGTGGTCGACAAAAGTAATATAAATATCTTAATTTTTGCCCTTTCCCAGCTTTCTAAAACTATAAAGAGTATATTTTTTCATAGAAAAAGAACAGCTAAAAACATATTTTGTTATCTTTGCCCCCTGTTTTAAACACTTGTTAAGGAAAAAGGATTTAGACTATTATAAATTAAGGTAGTCAATAAGCGAATTATATAAATAACTATTCATGGGATTATTACAAGAGAAGTTAGCTAAATACGACCTCCCTCAGCAGATAAAGGCTAAAGGCGTATATCCATACTTTCGTTGTATCGAAAGTGAACAGAACACAGAGGTGATAATGAGTGGCAGAAAGGTGTTAATGTTTGGCTCGAACTCATACTTAGGCCTGACTAATCATCCGAAAGTAATTGAGGCTGCTGTTGAAGCTACCCGCAAATATGGTACGGGTTGTGCCGGATCGCGTTTTCTGAACGGTACACTTGACCTTCATCTTCAATTGGAGAAAGAACTGGCCGAATTTGTTGGCAAAGAAGATGCTATCATTTATTCCACAGGATTTCAGGTAAATTTGGGTGTAGTTTCGTGTGTGACAGGTCGTGAAGATTATGTGATCTGTGACGAACTTGACCACGCTTCTATTGTTGAAGGACGTCGCCTCTCTTTTTCTACCATCCTTAAGTTTAAGCACAACGACATGGAATCTCTTGAGAAGGAGTTGCAGAAGTGTCGTCCGGATGCAGTGAAACTGATTGTAGTAGATGGAGTATTCAGTATGGAAGGTGATATAGCCAATTTGCCTGAGATCGTTCGTTTGTCTAAGAAATATGATGCCAATATCATGGTAGACGAAGCACACGGCTTGGGAGTTCTGGGCAATAACGGACGTGGTACTTGTGATCATTTCGGGCTGACTAAAGAAGTGGATCTTATCATGGGTACATTCAGTAAGTCATTGGCTGCTATCGGTGGTTTTATAGCTGCTGATGAATCCATTATTAATTATTTGCGTCATAATTCCCGTTCGTATATCTTCAGTGCAAGTAATACGCCTGCTGCCACTGCCGCTGCTCGTGCCGCACTCCAGATTATGAAAAACGAGCCAGAACGTATCGAACACTTATGGGACATTACCAATTACTCTTTAAAGTGTTTCCGTGAGCTTGGTTTCGAAATCGGGCACACCTCCACTCCTATTATTCCGCTATATGTACGTGATATGGAGAAGACATTTATGGTAACCAAAATGTTATTTGACGAGGGCGTATTTGTAAATCCGGTAGTTCCTCCCGCATGTTCTCCGAACGATACGTTGATTCGTTTCTCATTAATGGCTACACATTCCAAAGAACAGATTGACTTTGCTATCGGTAAGTTGGTGAAATGTTTCAAGGCACTTGATCTTTTATAAATAAGATAAGGAATAAATATACGAAAGGGATTATGTTGTTTGACATAATCCCTTTTTCATTTAAGGCTCCTTTGTTTCCATTTATAGTTTACGTTATCAATATCCTTATCCTTATCCTTATCAGGGGTATCCCATGACATTATCTATTCTTTAATTGCATCTATTGGATTGGACTTTGCAACCCGCCAACTGTTAAAACTAACAGTGCATATTGTCATGACTAAAGTTATCAATAGAGGAAGAATAAAAACTTTCAATCCAATGGGGGCTCTATAAGCGAATTGCTCTATCCAGTGCAACATTAGTGTATATACAATGGGAGTTGCGATGATAAATGCGATTAAGATATAACACAAGAATGGACGATTAAGTAACCAAACGATTTGCCAGGTGGAAGCACCGTTCACTTTACGAATTCCTATCTCCCGAGTGCGTTGTTCGGATGCGTACCATGCTATGCCGAACAGACCAAAAGCTGTCAAGAATAAGCTTATGATTGAGTATACCAATAATAATTGAGAGAAATTAGTTACTTCTTGATTGAATGACAAGTATTTCATGTACAAATCTGTACCGGTAAAAGAACGATTAGGGAAATGTGTTTCCCATAGTTGTCGTATCTTTTGTAAGGTTTCAACTCGTTGGTCCGGATCGATCTTTAAAGATATATAATAACATTGGTTCTCGGGGACTTCTTGCAAGATCATTTGCAATGGGGCTACCGGTTGATTAAAAGAGGTCAGTTTAAAGTCTTTGATTACTCCTACAATAATAGCTCCTTGCTGAGTATTATTCTTGTTGTATTTGTTCAGTGGCTGACTAATGGGGTCTTCTCCTGCGGGTACAAAATGATGTTGGAAGGATTCATTGACAATAACCGGTATAGCGGTTTGGGCTATTAGTTCTTTAGTACGTTCCGGATGAAGTAAAGTCATGTCATATAGTTCCTGAAACTTCGGGCTTTCATTGTACAAATTAACCATGACCAGTGTTTCTTCCTCTCCTTCCTGGTTCACAGGTACTGCCATGCTCCAGGGTTCAAAAATGTTCCTGCGGGTAGTAATCGCACTTTTTATTCCAGGTAGACTTTTTAAATCATTATATATTGGGAGTAATGATAGTTGCTGTCCATCTCCAAGTTCAATTATATTTTCATAACGCTTTCCTTCATTCTCTATCATATTTAATTGTGAACGTATAATTAAGAAAGTTGTCATTAAGGCAATAGATATTATGAACTGGAGTATAATCAGTATAGAGACTATGCGCCTCTTTTTTTTACCAATAAAGAACAGGCGGTAATTACTTTCTGACAGAGAATACATCTTCCTGCTCATGTAAAGTGCGGGAATGACAGATAAGATTATAATAAACAAAGCTAATAATGGCAATACCTTTCCCGAAAATATGAAACCGAATGTTAAATGCGCTGCTACAAGAGAGTTGAATGCCGGTAAAAGATCATTTATCAACAGTACAGACAGCAAGAACGCAAGCATGACAGTCAGAAAAGTATCGGCAAATAGTTGCTTGTGTATATATTGACGGGTAGCTCCCATTAATGTTTCTACATGGAGCATTCTAACCTGTTTCAGCAATCGTGAAAAACTAAGATTGACATAATTAAAACAGGCTATGGATAATATTAACAAAGCAGATAACAGCCCTATGCTGAGTAATGTAATTTCTCTATGTTCCATAGTTTGGGAAGTATCAGAGAGGTCTGTATTGAAATAAGAATCTTGCAGACCTAACAACTGATAATTTCCTTTTCCCATCAAAGTAGGCAGTCCTGTTTCTTCAAATCGTTGACGAAATGAGGCTGACTGGACTTCTTTTTTCAGGAGAATCATACAAGAGCTTCCCTGCTCGGGATCTGACAACGAGGTAAGGATATCAGCTTGTAACATGGCTTGTGGATAATGTCTGAATACCGCAGTTACTTGTACCGTATAAATGGTATCGGGCAATTCCAGTGTAATCGTACGATTTTCATAATTCTCATTTCCAAAATAAAGACGAGCTAATTTCTCGCTGATGGCTACTTGACCGGGGTGAGATAATACTTCAGGCAAATTACCATATACTGTTTCAAAAGGGAAAAAATGAAGTAGTGAACTATCTGCTTTAACTATTGTTTGTTTGTCGAATTTTTCATTTCCGACCCGAATACCTGACGTTTGAAGTTCATTCATTCGCAGATAGCTTTCAATTTCCGGGAATTGGGATACAATGTCTGGAACACTGCCTCCATAAACAAAGGTCCCTTGTTTTTGCTTTTGCATAACCGGAACATTTTGTGTTAGCCGGAAAATATCTTCTTTTCTTGGATTGGAAGATTCTATAGTGTACTCATAAGTAACGAATGATATCAGCAAGATAGTGCATGTAATGCCAATCGCTAAGCTCAATAAGGAGATGGAGGCGAATAGTTTATTTCGCCACCAACTCCTTAAAATAAGTTTCAGTATAACCGGATATTGCATTCTGTTTAAAGTTAAATACTTACTTCTGTTACTACCTGACCATCAAACAGATTAATCACTCGGTCAGCAAATCCTGCATCATGTTGGGAGTGTGTCACCATGACGATGGTAGTTCCTTCTTTATTAAGTTCATTCAGCAGTCCCATCACTTCTTTACCATTCTTGGAGTCAAGGTTACCGGTAGGTTCATCGGCAAGAATCAACTTCGGATTAGCAACGACTGCACGTGCTATGGCAACACGTTGTTGCTGACCTCCTGAGAGTTGTTGGGGGAAATGTTTGCTGCGGTGAGTGATGGCCATGCGTTCCATTGCTTTTTCCACCCGTTGTTTACGTTCAGAAGCGGGAATACCCATGTAAAGTAATGGCAGTTCAATATTCTCGTATACATTCAGCTCGTCGATCAGATTGAAACTCTGGAATACGAAACCGATAACTCCTTTGCGGAGATTGGTACGTTGCGATTCCGTATACTTGGATACTTCTTTCCCATTCAGGTAATATTCGCCTCCTGTAGGATTATCAAGCAGACCTAAAATATTGAGCAAAGTGGATTTTCCGCAACCGGATGGTCCCATAATGGCTACAAACTCGCCTTCTTTCACTTCTACACTGACATTGTTTAACGCCCAGGTTTCTACTTCTTCGGTTTTGAAAATTTTCTGTAAGTTTACTGTTTTAATCATAATGGTAATTTTTTATTGGTTTATATTATTCATTTTTAATGATATCGGCCGGGTTGAGGTGCATCACTCTGTATATTTTGTATGCCGTTGTTACAAAGATAAGCAAACCTATTACAATGAACAGGTAAATGCCCCAGGCAAATCCGCTGACACTGCTGATTGGAGAACTTTTGGTCATATCAATGATCAGTAGCCGTAACAATGGATAAGTGATCATATAGGCCAGTATGAATTGGATGATGTAGACTCTTCCAAACATGAAAGCGATCACTTTAGGTGTAGCACCGTTAATTTTACGAATGGCTACTTCTTTTTGCCGACTAACGGTATCCATGGAGATCGCAGAATACACACTTAACACCACAAGCAATATACTAATGATAGCAAGTAACAGTGAAATATCACCCATCATGTCCCTAATTCCCTGAGTCGTACTTTTTCTTACGTTCAAGGGCTCTATGTCTAATGCCAGTGATTCTGGTACATAGTTACGGCATACCTTCTCTATTTGTGCTTTCGCTTTAGAAAAGGCAATGTCATTTCGAAAACGAATGTATATGACTGATATTTCTTTGGTGGGGAAAAATACGGATATGTGGTATTGGTTATATTCGGAAAGATTTTCTCCGTAGCAGGCTTTATAGGTTCCTAAAATCCGGTAGCTCTCCTCTCCTAATTTCACGTTTCCGCTGATAGAATCTTTGTCCAGTTGTTGCCGGAAGGCTTCGCTGATATAGACCACTTTACTTGCATCGGCATCAACAGTTTCCCCTTGAAATGGAATCCGGAAGAACTGGAAATAGCTGGGATCACCTTGCCGGACATTGATGGTAAGTGTACGATGATCCGCAGACTCATAGCTGCTGGTCAAGAAAGAGTTGAATGAGCCGGTCATCAAAGCTGCGCTTGTTTCTTCCACTCCGGGTAACATCTTTATTTGTGAGAGGATAGCATCTTTGTTTTTATAGAGTGTAACGCTATTCATTTGAAGACAGAAAGTACGGCCTGTTTCTTGGTCGGATAAAGGAAGGTATAGACGGTTATCCTCCTTATTGAATAAATGAACGGCAATGGCTGTTCCCAAGAAGAAAATACACACACATAGTTGTATGCACATCATGATATTGCGGAAAATATGTTTATGACTTTTCCCCATAATATTGCTTGCAAGTCCGGATCTTTGAAGTCGTCTGACTGGAAAGAGAATAATGATTGCACAAATTATGAGTAAACCTAAATATACTTGGAATTGGATAGAGTATAACGTTTGTATATCTATTGGAATCATTTCTTTTGGCGGAATGTAATATACAAGAAGACCACTTACACATTCAGACAATACCAACGAAAGAAGTAAAGAGAAGGTAAGCATCCAGAAAACTTCCGTAAACAATAGTCCGAACAAACTTCGGGCAGTTGCTCCCATACTTTTGCGCAATGCCAGTTCACGGTTTCGGTTATAGAAAGATTGTATGATAAACTTTAAAAAGTTAATCATGCCTGATAACAAAATTAAGGAAGATAAGAAAGTGATGAATGCCATAGCAATGAGGCGTTGTGGCTCTTGATATGAATCGGCTTCTTTGGAGGCAACAAGATATGTCATTTCTCCACGATGCAGAAAAGGGACTCCTTTTAAGCTTTCATTTGCTTTATCAAGTCCGTCAGGAGTGTCTAACACTCCTTCCATAATAAATCCATTTTGCTGGGCATCGTCTCTGCGATAAGAGAAATAGATATCGGCTTGTACACGGAGTACTTTCGGCAACTCTTTTACTACGTTAACGACTTTGTAATAAATGTCTTTTTTCTTTTCTTCTTCTTTGAATTGTACTATTTTCAGCAGAGTACCGACCGGATTCTTTTCTCCATAAACTTTGCGGGCACAACTTTCGGATAACACAACCTCGTCAGGTTCAACAGGAAGTGTATTCCCGTATAAGAATGACGCTTGATAATGCGGGAAGAAGTTGGGGTCTGTACTTATATAAGATACAATATAGGGCTTTTCCTCCTGTTCTTGATTGATAAAGACGACTTCAGCTTGACTTTCAAAGGATCGGCAGCTGAGCTGTTTGATTCCGGGTATAGGATGATCTGTTAATGTTTTGATTTGGGAAGGGGTGAGAAACCATCCCCATGCCCTGTCTTCCTTATTGTTGGGGTTCATGATCCGGAGTCCGATTCTCTGTTCAAAATTGGGCAGACGACGAGTGGCGCCATCTATTTCATTAATGTAGAAATGTACAATACAGAAACAGGTCATACCTACCGAAAGGCAAATGGCTGAGATCAAGCAGTGAGTCTTGTACTTCAAGAGACTGCGAATGGCTATTTTTAAATGATGTAGTATCATAATGGTATATAGTGTAATTTGTTTTTATTCGTTTTTAATAACTTCTGCCGGGTTAGTTCGTGCAATATGGTATATTTGCCAGCTAACAGTACCTGCTATAATTATTATTAAGAGCAAAAGAGAATATATCCAAAGCCATGGGTTAGCGTAATCAAATAGAATGATTTTATGTTGGCTACCTGTAATCATGATAAACAAACTGCTCAAACTCCCTAAAATAGAAGATATTAAGAATAAAATCAGGTAGGTTTTCCCAAATAACCAATAAATATTCAACAGGCGTGCACCATTTATTTTACGGATAGCCACCTCTTTTTGTCTGCGTACGGTGTCAATACTGATTGCACCATAAATTCCTAACATCGTAATCAGTAGGCAAATAGAGGAGCAAACAATGAATAGCCATATAAGTGAGATAGTCCTCAGACCGATTTGTTCTTTATATAAGCTGATGAACTCAAAAGGTTCGTTTTGCGGCAAATATTGATTTATCTCCCCGGCCATCTCTGCTTCTATATCTTTGTGAGAAACATTGGAGGCTAATTGGATATAAATTTTTCCAATTTCATTGTTCATTGCAGAAATGGGCAGAATAGCGAGTAGCTTTGCGCTTGGTGAGTCACAACCTATATGTACCAAACCTTTCACTGGATATATTTTGTTTTGATAACGATAGATTTCCGGAGTAGAATCTGTCTGTAAAGTCTGATATAGCTGTTCGTTTACATAACAAAATGGTTCCCCTGCCTGATGTTTACAATCTATATTCATCAATTCAAAATATTCGTCTGAAACGTAAATAAGTTCTGTGAACCCATAATCCTGAGCATAATCTCTGTTACTATATGCCATTTTTTCGTTCCAGTGGCGTGAACGGAGAAAACTTATAAGTTCCTGCCGATTCTCTTCGATACGGTTATATCCTCTAATATCCAATACCATGATTTCTTTCTTTTCTTTAGCACTCAAGTACGGATTGGCTATTCGGTTATACTCCTGCATCTGCATCCAAATACTGACTGTTCCAATGACGAATAAAAGGGAGAAGAAAAGTTGGAAACCCAATAAAGAGTTTCTTATGATGTGACGCTGACCGGTAGCAGTTCCCCCCTTTAAACCTTGCGCCGCAGTTTTACGCGTAACATACCATGATGAAAGAAGAGAGACTAAGGCACTGATTGACAGTATCCCAATCAAGTATTGGCATTCGTATTTCCAGAGCCGATAGGTATCAATATACAATTCTTTTTGCATCTCATACGAAAACGTACTTATAAACCAGGGTAGGAAACTTTCGGTGACAGCTAAGGTGATTATTCCACTAATCAGGATAACGACAGCTTGTTCAAGGAAAAGTAGCATGAATTGTCCTGAATAAGTAGCTCCTAATGTACTACGTAGACTGATTTCTTTGCAGCGATTGGCAAATGTTCCTATGCTGAACGAGAAATAGTTGATCATACCTACCAATAAAACCAATATCCCAAGAATTGCAATCCATAATTCGGCACCGGACTTGTGCTCCATTTTGCTTTCTAATACTATTTGAGGTACCCATTCCGGGAATTTTGGAAAAAGTTCCAACTTTTGTAGATATTGAGAGAGCCGTTCGGCATCTTCTGCATGTTTTAATAAGATTTTGTGTGCTCCAAATGAAGCGTTTTCTGCTAACGGGAGAAAAACATCATACTGATTGTGGTAGTTGTTCATTCCTGCCGGATAAGGCTCTATGACGGCAATAATCGTATAGTTTCTTCCATTTTCAGTTAGTATGCTCTTTCCCAACGGAGATTTATTACCACAGAATTCTCTTACAAAATCAGTAGTTACTACTGCCTCATTATATGATATTCCAAACTGTTGTAATGACCCGTTCACACACTTGGCAGGAAATACTTTGAAATAATCGGCATTGCATTCAGTTTTGCTTATCTTATAATAAATGGTTTCATCCAAAGTAATCTTGGCATTAGCGTTGAAATAAAAAGCAACTGCTTCAAAGTTCTCTTTTCCGATTTTTTTTTCAAAGTCTTGTATTGGAATATTTACTTGGTATGCATTTCCCTCTATCCATATTTCAGCCTGACGTTCATAAGTCGCTAAATCTTTATTGCCAGTACTGAAAATACGATTATAATAATTGCAAACACTGAAGCAAAGCAATCCGCAAGTGATTCCCAATATAGAAATGCTAGTCTGCGTTTTGTGTTTTATCAATTGCCTGAATGTAGCTTTTATATAATGTAATATCATAATTCGTTTGTATTATTTGTTTTTATGTCTTTATTATTGTTATTATAGATTCAATAAATGTGCCAAACTTGTATAGTACTGTATTCATGTATATTACATCTATTGCTCATTCAAAAACAGTGTGTGATATTGCACGATTCCGGTGCGAATACGCACTCTGACGGCTTATTCACTTTTCATACATTCCGCCGGATTTATTTTAGCTGCTATTATTACTTGTTTTATAACGGAAAGGATAACAATAATACCGGTAAAAAGAAACACACATATAAACAGCCATCCGTGGAAGCCCGTGTGGTATGCGTAGGTTTCCAGCCAGCGGCGGATAAAGATATATCCTAACGGAAGAGCAATCGCATTACCGGTTAAAGTCAGCCATAAATACTCTTTAAAAAACAGGCACAAAATATCAGAGAATCGTGCACCGTTTACTTTCCGAATGGCTATTTCTTTCTTGCGTTGCTCAGTAGAGAGCGAAACCAGAAAGTATACTCCGAATGAAGAAATGAGAATGCAAAGGATAGCCAATAACAGGAAAATACGGAACATCATCTTTTCCGGCCGGTTGAACAATTCCATCAATGTAGAGAGCTGAATGATCTGTGCATCTTCAGTAATCTCTCCTTTGCTATATTCCGGATAAATCTGCCGGACATGTTCCAATGCTTGCTTTTCTTTTCCCGGACGTACCTTTATATAGAAGTACCGGAAACCGTTGTAAGCTTTCGCAGCATCGGCATTGCTTTGATACATAAAGAAGGTCTTCGACAGAGGATATTGCATCGGACAATAGTAATAGTCGCGTAAAATACCACTGATTCTATAAGACTTTGCATCGGTTCCTGTATTATTGATAATAGGACGACCTGTTAAGGAAGGGATATTAAGTTGGCGTGCCCCGGTTTCATTGACAACGATATCTTCCGTTCCTTGATTTTGTATCCATTCTCCTTCTTTCATCTTCATCCCAAAGAATGGGAGAAAATTCTTTTGTACGATGACGCAGTTATCCTCCTCAGATTCATCAGAATTCCGTCCTTCAATAGGGAAATTGGTAATGAAAGTACAATACCATTCCCCTCTGAAAACAAGGATCGGCTGTGTTAAAGCTGTCACTCCTTCGATAGCAGAGCTTTCTTTTAATGCTGCTATAAAAGGACTGCAGTCTTTATTATAAGTCGCATCATATCCTAAATCGATTTGCCATATATGGTCTGTAACGAGCCCTTTATCTGTGTGTGTCATGAAGCTATATTGACTGTAGAACATACATGAAGTGAAAAGAAATAAAGCACCAATAAATATTTGTCCGATGATTAATCCGTTTCGTAAGGACGTTGAAGTCCCATGACTGCTTCGTTTCAGCAATCCGATGATGGGAAGCAGACTTATGACAAGGAAAACAACACAACATAACGGATAGATCCAAAGAGCTGTTCCAAATATTTCCTGTCTGGTGATGCTTTGAATCGTGCCAAAATAATAACTGTTACTCTCTGCCACCAAGCTGGTATAATCTTTATAATATGGAAATAAGAACTCACAAACTCCCATTGATATCAAAAAAGCGATGAATAAAGGTATAATGAGCTCAAGCAGGTTTTTACCTACCAAGCTCAGGGTAGAAGCTCCGAGAGTTGAAAAAGTTGAATTATACCGTGCTTTTCGTTGCTGTTGTCCGATGAACAATACGAGCAGATTCATTAACGCACTGACAAAAGCCAGTAAACCTGCTGTTGCCAAAATGCCGATATGTTGAAATCTTCCCTTGAGTTCCGGAGAACAGTAGACATGAACCTCGGGCAATGAACGTAAGTGGAAATGCCATTCGGAATAAGTATCCCTTTGAGTGTCTGCCTCTTTAATCCGGAAAGATGTTATTTTCTTATTCAGATGTGATGCATTGGCACTGGAGTGTAATAATACATAAGTGGTGCTACGCTTCACAATATTGGCTTGGGGGGTATTCAGAATGAGATACTCAAACTTAAAATCACTGTTCTGCGGATAATTCTCCATTACTCCCGCAACGGTGTAAGATATTTCTTTATTAATTTTCACTTCTTTCCCTATACAGCTGCTGTCTCCATAAAGATGTTTTGCCATTTTCCGGGTCAGAATTACAAAGTTTGCGTTATAAGGCGTTTTATGATAATTTCCTTCGATCATCCGGCATTGGAAGATATCAAAAAAAGTGGAGTCTACTGCCATTCCTATCCAACTTCTTTCTTTACCATCTGCTTCATATTTCACATCGCTGACATGGCATACCTTAGCTATTTCAGGGAATGCTATTATCTCTTTCTCTGCCAGCTGGTGTATTTGGTTCAGTTCTCCTTCCAACCCATCGGCTGTTTTAAATATTCCGGTAGTCGTCAAGGCATAAGTATGTTCACTTTGTGGATGAAAACTGTCAAAATGGTGCTCCCAGTAGTACCAGTAGCCACCTAACAAAAAGGCTATAAAACCGATGGAGAGTCCAATAATGCTGAGTATGTTCTGAACTTTATACTTCAGAAGATTCCTACATGCTATTTTTAAATAAGATCGTATCATGCTATTTTTTTATTCTGTTTTTACTACTTCCGCCGGATTTTGTCGGGCGGCTTTCCACACTCTCCAACCAATACAAAGGCTTATGACAATAGTAGTTCCTGCCAAGATAACGATGTAAATCCAAGCATTTATATAGGTTTGTTCCACATAGCTCTGTAACCATGACTTCATGATGACATAACCGAGTGGAAATGCCAGAAGAGAAGAGAGCTGTATCAATATGAGGTACTCTTTTGCAAAAATAGAGAGTATATTTTTAAGTGTTGCTCCGTTCACCTTTCGAATAGCTATCTCTTTGCGACGTTGTTCGCAAGCCAGTGTTATTAACGAAAATATTCCAAAAATTGCGATCAAAATGCAAACTATTGCTACACAGCTTAATAATTTCAAGAGTGCATGTTCAGATTTTAAATAATCGTTATAAACATCTTCCATGTTGGATAATACGATTTTTGTGTCCGGATATTCTTTTCGGCAAAGATCTTCAACAGCCTGTTTCAGTTTAGGCCACTCCCCTTCCCTGTATTTTATCAGAATATCTCCTTTGCCAAGATAGAAACCGGAAAACCCTTTGGCTATGAATGCTATTGGTTTTACAGGAACAGTGGGCGAAGTAGTGTGGAAGTCTTTGACCAAACCGATGACAGTGGTGGCTGTTCCGTTAGGCCTGATTAATTTCTTGCCAATCGGATCGTTCCAGCCCAAAGTTTTTGCAGCCGTTTCGTTGATAACAATAGTGCTTGCGTCACTCTCTCCTTCTTTCAGCATTTTCCCTTTTAAAAGCCGGATGCCATAGAATTGGGCCAATTCCTCACTTTCCATCAGTACTTCCATGTTCATATCGGGGTCCGAAGGTTGTTTGCCATCCCAGTCCTTGAAAGCCATAGACATAGACACTGTTCTCGGGAGCAAAGAGAAATGTCCTTTCAGTATTTGAGTAACAGAAGGCATCTGCTCTATTTTATCTGCTGCGGGAGGTAGATTGTCTTGCGGATACAAGCTTAAGGTAGCAATGTTTTTACGTTCTATGCCGATATCTGTAGTACTTAGGAAATAGAGTTGTTTCATTATAATGCAGATACAGAAAATGAATCCTATACTGATTGATAACTGAAACAGGATACTTGCCTTACGAATGAAATATCGATGTCTGTTTGTGTTACTCTTCTGTATGTTGGTGTGCAGGGTCTGTCGGTTGAAATAGAGAGTGACGGGCATGAAGAGGCAAAGAGAACATCCAATAATAATCATAAAATACAGAGATGATTCCCAATATATATTTCCGTCTGTCACTCCCGAAAGCTCCTTAAACTCCGACAATACTAATTCTATTAATGCCATGCCTATCAATCCGGCCGAAATCAGGATAACCAGGAACTCGATGGTCAGTAAAGCAAACAGGTTCCGATTGGACGAACCGCAAACTTTGCGTAATGCAAGCTCCTTGGCCCGCATCCATAGGCGGCTGATAAACAGTGACAGATAGTTGATCAACGAACAAAGGATCACCAAACCTCCAATCACAGCGAAGAGAATAATATAGTTGAACTGAATGGCATTATTGTCTGCCAATATCGTGTAATGGCATTTACTGACAGGCATCATTAATAACTCCTTGATAGCCCCCTCGTTTTTATTTGTCTTTATTTCTGTTTGCTGCAGTTTATTACTTAGTGCCTTGGCATCTACTCCTTGATGAAGTTTAATAAAAACATAGAATCCATTATTGTACCAGACGTCCTGCCATTGCCGTATTCCGCCTCCTAATATGGAGAATGGTAAATTGGTATGTTCGCTCCAACTGTTGACAATGGCACAAACTGTTTTGGGGTCTCCATAGACTTTGATTTCTTTACCGATAGGGTTTTCTGTTCCAAAAAGACGGTTGGCAGCTTTGTCCGTCAAGGCTATCTTATTGGCTGATTCTAAAAAGTCAAGGTTTCCCTCAAGAACCCGTATCCGAAACATATTCATGAAACAAGAGTCAGCATTGATCCGGTATAGCTGTTGTGTGGCACCGTCATTGACAGTTATATCCGATTTATAAAATTCAAAAGCACATGCATCCTCTATTTCAGGGAGCATTCTTTTTAAAGAAGTTGAAACCGGATATGGCACCGTTTTATCAAATCCTGTAGCATCCAGTATGGATTTCTTGTATATTAGATGGATTCGGTCGGCTCCCTCGTGAAAAGTGTCGTATGTCATTTCATAGCGAATCCATAAAACGGTAAGAGCGAAACAGGTGAATCCCATAGCCAGTCCGATTATACTAATTATACTTTGGGCCTTATATTTCAATAAGTTTCTGAAAGCAATCTTAAAATAGTGTCGTATCATACTTTTCCTCTTTTATTCTGTTTTTACTACCTCTGCCGGGTTTTGCCGGGCAGCACTCCATACTCTTGAGAAAATACTGATGACAATAACTCCCGCTATGCCTGTAAAGATGGCGACGTACATCCAGGCCGGAATAGTCGTTTGCCGGATGTAACTTTCAATCCATGTTTGCATGATGATGTGGCTGATTGGAAACGCAATGATGGCGGCTATAAACAAAAGAATGAAATACTCTTTAAAGAACATCTGCAAGATGTTCTTTATGGTAGCTCCGTTCACTTTGCGGATAGCTATTTCTTTACGTCGTTGTTCGCATGACAAAGTCACTTGAGAGAAAATGCCAAAAATGGAGATAATGATACAGACCAAAGAAACAATTCCCAATAAGGTCATAAGTGCATCTTCGGAGCGCAGATATTTGTTGTATTCCTCTTCTTCGTTATACAGTCTCATGAAAGAAGACGGGAAATCTTCGTTCTGCATTTTTTGAATTGTGTCCAGACAAGCTTTCCAGCTTCCTTCTTTAAACTTGAATAGGATACTGGCACGTCCCCACAAATATTGCTGCTCTTCGGCACGGACAAAGGCGATAGGTTGCGGAGCAACCGTAGGGGGAAGATGGCTAAAGTCTTTCACAACTCCTATCACATGATAGAATGTTTTCTGTCCGTCGTATTCTGAGTAGAATTTCTTTCCGACGGCACTTTTCCACCCGAATTTTAATGCGGCGGTTTCATTGATGATAACATCATTTGTAATACTCTTATCAGATAACCATTCTCCTTCCGACAAATGCAATCCGTAGTATTTGAAGAAATCTTCGCCCGAAGGCATGATACCGACCGAATATGTTTCATCATTTGTTTTGTTCTGTCCATCCCATCCGTTGATCTCTGTATACATCATTGGCCCTGTGGGAATGATCGGGAAATAGTGTGGCGGCAAAGTTTCCGTAACCATGGGCAAACCGGCAATTTTAGTATTCCATTCATTGATATCACCTCCCTTCATCCAGATGGCAACGTTGGCTAAGTTGTGTCGTTCCATACCCAGATCTGTGTTTTTCAGATAATAAAGTTGTTTCATCATGACAGCTGTGCAGAAAATGAAGCCTAAGCTGATAATTAACTGCATGACCAATCCGGATTTGCGAAATATCCCCCGTTGGGCGGTCTCTTTTTTGTTTTGAATATTATTTTGTAAAGTCCGTTTTCTGAGGTAATACAGAGGGATTTGTGAAATGATAAATGACAGGATAATTACCGCAATGATGTATATCATTGCTTCTGAATATAGTGATGTTGTTTCTGATATTTGTGCCAGTTCTATAAATCGTGATAAACATAACTCTATAAGGACCATTCCTGTTGCAGATCCGGCAATCAATACTAACAGGTATTCGATGGAGAATAGTGCGAACAGTGAATGGTCTGTAGCACCACAAACTTTGCGAAGTCCCATTTCACGGCCACGCATGCGAAGACGACTGATAAAGAGAGTCAGGTAATTGAATAGCGAGCATAGGATGACCAGAGCCCCTGCTATGGCAAAATAACGGATATAATTAAACGAAATAACGATTTCGTCTCTATTTAAGTAATCTGAATAGCGGAGTGAGGTAATCGGCGTTATGGCCAATTGGCCCAAACTGCTCTCTTTTTCTTGTTTAAAGAGGTTGATAGCAGATACTCTTTTTTGAAAGCTCTCGATGTCCGTATTGGAACGTATGCGAATAAATATTTGTTCCGTTTCACTTAACCAGTCGGGGTAATGGCGGATGGGTAGCAAGATACTGTATGCCAGATTGGAGTGTTGTGACCAATCGCTGACGACTGCACATATCCGGCAAAGACGCCCTCCCAACTCAACCTCTTTTCCTAAAGAGTCTTCTTCTCCGAACCAACTTTTAGCCAGCGATTCGGTGATGGCTATTTCTTTTCCTCTTTCTTTAAGAAAGTTGACATTTCCTTTTAGGAGACGTATATCGAACATGTTGATAAAGGCAGAGTCTACTTCGACAGTCAGCAGATTCTCACTCCTGTCATTGAACTGAAGTTTCCGTCTTATGGGAGAGATTCCGCAGATGTCTTCTATCTCGGGTAAATTCTTTTTCAGATATTCCATGGCAGGATATGGCAGTGAATTGCTTAGTACACCGGTTGCCGATTTGAGCTGTGCTCTAACCATATAGATATTGTCGGCCTTTCTATGAAAAGTATCGTATGTCATTTCATAGCGTATCCATAAGGTAGCAAGCGTGAAGCAGGTAATTCCTACAGCCAATCCGATAACACTGATGATACTCTGAGTTTTATATTTCTGCAGATTTCGGAATGCGATTTTAAAATAGTGTCGTATCATTTGGTTCTTGTTTATACAAATAGTGTTTCAAGAAGTATGCCAAAGAAGCAACTCGTTGAGACACTATTGTTTATATGCTTATGGTGTATAGATACACCGTGTGAATTTGCACGATCATAGTGCGCATGCGCACAAAAATACAAATTTACTACTCTCCTTTCAACACTTTGGCCGGATTGATATTGGCAGCTTTTCGTATTTGCCATATCAGAGTGGCCAGCGAAATGAAGGAAGTCACTATGGCAGCAACAGCAAACAGCCACCAGGATATAGGAGCTTTGTTGGCAAATCCTTCCAGATATTTTGAGATGATATACCAGGACAGAGGTGCTGAGATGACAAATGCCACTCCCAGAATAATCGAGTATTTCTTTAACAGGAGCGGATAGATCTCCTTCAGGGTGGCTCCGTTCACTTTACGTAGTGCAATTTCGCGATATCGCTGACGGATGTCGAACATAGATAATCCGAATAATCCCAGGCAAGATATAAGAATGGCAATGACACTGAACAAGGAGTATATCTCGGCAGTTCGCTTATCTTCTTGATACATGGTCGCTATCTCGTCTTCTAAAAAGCTGTATTCAAACTCACCTTCGCCCAGTATTTCATCGTGCAGTTTTTTCAGGAAGGCAATGGCTTCTTGCTTTTTTCCGGGAATGATTTGTGCCATCAGTCGATCTCTATAACTGCCCCGCGGATCTTCGTAAACAATGAAGAGCGGAGGAGTGGTTTTTGATAAGTGACCGATCTTGAAGTCTTTGATCACTCCGATAATCTGATATGGAGGGTTCTTCTCCATTTCTTCGGATTTTGAAGAAGACCACCACAATCTTCTTTCGGGTTGAATCAGGGCCGTTTCTATATTATCTATTTCTAAGAGTGATTTGGCCGATTCATTAATGATCATTTTATAATCACTCCATTGATCAACAGAGTCATTCCACAGGCGCCCCTCTTTTAGCTGAAAGTCGAATAGTTCAATATATTTGTTGCTTAGACTGCTATAAATAACTTGCTTGAACTCATCCCGCTGCACATTCCGCACATTATTATAATTACCGTCCAATTGATTCGGGTTCTCTCCATACTCCCAACGGATAAAGAGCGGAGAATGGTCCATCTCTTCTTTGATGTAAGCCAGATTACTTTTTTCTCTTTGTTTCCGTCTCTCCCACTCTTCGTTCGACATATTTAGATCATATGAAGAACGTTCGGCATATAACTGACACTGAATGATGTCCTTGGTAGTATAGTTCAAATCGGCAGCCAACATGAAACGCACTTGCTTTGTGAAAAAGAGAGAAACAATAATAAGCACAAAGGTGATGAGGTACTGAACGAATAAAAATAGCACACGGGATACGATGGAATGTCCTCCTGCATTCACCGAACGGATAGATACGGAAGGCGAAACGTAATTGTATCTGATGAATGGATAAATAGAAGTCAATAATGGCAACAGAATCAGTACTCCGACAGAAAGTATGGCACTAAATTCCGTATTGGAGATTTGCGGTATCCGGAGCACATGTTCCATCATACCACCGGTTATTTCGATGATACACCAGGATATACATAGAGCCATGCCTGTCAGGATAAAGTTTTCAGTGAAAATCTGTGCGAATACATCCTTTGTACCGGCACCATATACCTTTTTAACTCCAAACTCTCTGGCACGCTTGAGCATCATTACCGTATAGATATTGATGAAATTGAACAAACCGATTATCAACAAAGCAATGGTGACAACAGCAAGTACTAAGATATTATTATAGTTGCCTCTCTGGAAATTACTCTTGCCGTTATCATAGATACGAATGGTCTTGTCGAAATAGAAATCTTTTAATGGAAAAAATTGCAGGCGAGTCGGTGTGTCCATATAGCACCTTAACTTCATAAACTTGTCGTTCTTGACGTTCAGCTTCTTAAAGTCCGTTCCGGGCATCAGTTGTATCAGGCTATAGCTTGAACGCGACCATGAATGTTGCAATTGTTCGGATACAATCAGGTCGAAATCTAAAAAGCTTTTCGTAGGCGGCTCCCCTATTACTCCCGTAATCGTGATGATGTCTCCTGTGCTGTAAGTCATTGTTTTCCCAATCGGATTATCTCCTTTGAACAGTCTTTCAGCCAATCGCCGGGTGATGATGGCATCATTCGGAGATTTCAGAGAGGAGATACCGGATACAGACGGATATGGCAGTATTTGCAGAAACGCACTGTCTGTCACCACGGTTTTCACATTATATATCTGTTTCCCGACTGTAATCCTGTCTTCCGAAAAATTAATCCACCGGGTACTTTTCAGAACAGACGGATCTTTCAACGGATCGATAAAGTTGGGGTCGTTATTTCTATCTTCATTGCTGCTTATTGTCCGCGTTCCATCTTCGTACTCGCAATATAGCAGATAGGTGTTTTCAAGGTCTTTGCAGAAATGGTTTACAGTAACCTCTTGATGGATATACCGTAGGATGATAAGTACACAAGCCAGACTCAAGGCGAGGCCCAGTATATTGATAAATGTATATGTTCTGAAACGTGCCAGGGCTTTCCAGGCCAGCTTTATAGTTTTCATGTTTGTAATGGTTTTGAGTTTGATTTCACCACAGAGCACCACAGAGTTTTAATCTCTTGTTTATAGGATGTTAAAAGAAAACCATCTCTATGCTACTCTGTGGTGAGTTTGATCCATTTTTTATATTACTTCAGTATTAATTCTTCCGCCTCCCCAAAGGTATCATATCCTGTCGTAACGACATAATCTCCGGGCTCTAATCCTCCGGTGATTTCATATTGCTGAGGATTTTGGCGTCCGATGGTGATGGGCGTACGTACTGCCTTTGTTTTTGATGCATTGGTTTTGTAGATCCATTGTCCTCCGGTAGCCTGATAGAAATTACCGCGTGGGATGACAATGGCCTGTTCTGGTTGTCCCAGTTCGATCTGTACACGGAAACTCTTGCCCACACGTACATTATCGGGCATTTCACCGGTGAAAACCAGATCGACATCGAACATGCGGTCTTTCACTTCGGGTACGACTTTAGTAATGCGAAGCGGATACCTCTTGCCCTGATAGTTGACGGTAGCAGGTAGTCCGGTGGTGATGCGGTCAATATAATACTCGCTTAATGAAGTGTGAATCTTGTACTGATCGAGTACCTTGATTTCAGCAATGCTTTCACCTGAACTTACCTGCTGTCCCGGTGTCACTTTGACGAAACTGAGTTGTCCGCCGAGGGGTGCCTTCACTACCAGATTGCCCAGACGCTCTGTGGTTCGCTCATATTTCTTGCGTTCGCGTTCCATATCTGTACGTATCAGATCTTTACGGATGATGGTCACAGCCGAGTCGTGGCGCAGACTTTCACGTTGCAGTTCGGCATTTTTTACCTTATAGTTATATTCGTCTTCCGATACTTCAAGTTGTGCCTTGCTCTTGATGCCCATACGAAATTCTTCTTTATCCAGCGCAAAGCTCTTTTTGAGCCGCGCCAGTTCATAATTGGTTTCCAACGTTTGTTGTTTTAGGTTCAGGCTTTTCTGTTCCATTTCGATCTCTTTTTCCTGGTAAGTGATGCGCTGCTTCTCCCAATCGTCCCGTTGGTCCTCGATGCTGCGCAACAAATCCGGATTAGAAAGGGTAAGGATCGTATCTCCCTTTTGGAGCAGGCTTCCTTCCTCAGCGATGATACGCTCTACGCTGCCGGCTTCGCGGGTATTCACTTTGATAGTGAGAATTGGCTGGATCAGTCCTTCCACATCTACATATTCCATAAACTTACCGTCTTTGACCTCGGCTATCTGTATGTTTTCCGATTCGATGCGGAGCTTGCGCGGACCGACCGACAAAGTAATGACGTAAACAAGGAAAGCGGCGAATGCAATGCCTCCGGCTATGTAGAATTTATAGCGGATGTACCAGGGTTTCTTTTCAATTTTAATATCCATATTATTTTTATTTTTTTCGATTAACGATTTTTGTTTCGGATCAGTCTATCAACAGATCATAATTCTCGGTGAGTGGTGCCTTTCCTTCAAAGTCGAAGAGAGTGAGGCTGCGTAAGGTGTAATACAAACTCCAGTAGTTATAAAGGGCTGTTATATAATTACGGCGTGCCTGGTCTTTCTCTGTGATGGAAGCATTCAGGTCGAGAATGGTCGACTTACCGAGCAGATAGAGCTTGCGTGCCACGTCGCTACGCCGTTGGGCAGTTTCGTCGGTACGTGCGGCTATCCGTACCCGCTGCGCCTGAAGGTTGAATTGTTTCACCAGTTTGCGCACATTTAGTTCGAAGTCGGTTTTGTCCTGTTCCACCTGTGTGTATACAAGGTCGCGATTGGAACGTGCCACACGCACCTTGCCTTTGCCGCGTCCCCAGTCAAGAATGGGAAGCGCAATGCCCAAACTGACGTATTGCTGGTCTAAAGGTCGTTTGTATGCACTCCCCAGTTTATCGGCTGTCTGTGTCAATCCGAAACGCAGATAAATATCCGCTTTCAGTCCGGCATTGGCTCGGGCATACGACACATTGCTTTCACTTTCCAGTTTCCGGCGCATCATGTTCTGTATCTCCGGGCTGTTCTCGTTGGCCAGCAACAACGCTTCGTGCAATTCTACACTGAAGTCCGGCACATGGTCATTGACTTTCACTTTTAGTTCTTCATCACTTTGAATGCCCAGATACGAGCGTAGCTCCTGCATGCAGTTGTCCATCTCAATACGGGCATTCATTCGGTTGGTTTCTTCGGTTAGTTTGTTCAGCTCCAGTTGCAACATTTCGTTTTCGGTAATGGTACCGATGTTATAGCGCCCCTGGGCATATTGATAGAGTGTGTCTGCGTTGGCATAATTGATGGTGGCGGTTTCGTAATTGCTTTGTGCGGTGGCAAGGTTAAAGAACTTCTGTGTAGCCCGTGCAGCTACCAATTCGAGTGTTTCTACATACGATTTTTTTGCTTCCCGGTAACGTACCGGTTCAATGCGGCGGTCCCATTTCAAACTGTTGTATCCGAAGAGCGACTGGCGGTAACCTATATTAATAGGTGAAGTCTGCCAAGCCGTTGTATGATCACTGAAGAGATCCATGCGTTGCGCTGCCGTCTCTATGAAAAGTGAACCTCCGGTCCAGGGAATATTCTGAGTCAGGCTTAGGGTGAGGTCTGTGCTGAGCATATTCTGTTCTACGAACTTTACGGTTCCGTCTCCCAGTGTCACTTTGTTGATGGCCCGGTTTAAATTGGGGTCCGAAGTCAGGCTCAAAGCAGGCAAATAGTTTGCTTTATAATATTTGTAATTCCAGTAAGCCGAACGGAAGCTATGGCGTGCCGTTTGTGCGTCCGGCGACTGAAGCTTGGCAAGCTTCACAGTTTCGTCCAAAGAGAGCTCCATCGTGTGTTCCTGTGCGGCGACCAATGAGATGCAACTGCATCCGGCAATAATAAATATCGTTTTCAGATTCATTGTGTATTTACTTTTTATATAAATCATTCAAAAGGTATGCCATGAATGTAAGTTGCTTTTTAATAGCATTTTATATGTGCGCGCTTCTTTGTCTTCATGTGCATATACGCACAAAAATAGTGCGAATTAGCACACACAACGCATGAATATAATCTGTATCTTTGCCCTCAGCCTAAAGGTAAGCAATTGTATCCGGCTTACATTGGCATCATTGCATAGTGAGATAAGATGTACGAGATGTATAACCGGGATATGACGAGCTGTACAACTGGTATATCTCATCTTTTAAAGGAACATAAATTAGCTCGTAATATAATATGGAACAGCTTGGAAAGATATTAATTGTAGATGATAATGAAGATGTATTGTTTGCCCTCAATCTTTTGCTCGAACCTTATACCGAAAAGATTAAAGTGGCTACTACCCCCGATCGCATTGAATATTTTATGACTACTTTCGGCCCGGACATCATCCTGCTCGATATGAATTTTAGCCGTGACGCCATCAGTGGGCAGGAAGGATTTGAGAGCCTGCAACAGATTCTGAAGATTGACCCGCAGGCAATCGTGATTTTTATGACGGCATATGCCGATACGGACAAAGCTGTACGGGCCATCAAGGCAGGTGCAACAGATTTTATTCCCAAGCCATGGGAGAAAGAGAAACTTCTGGCAACCTTGTCTTCGGGCATGAAACTCCGACAGTCACGTCACGAAGTGAATATGCTGAAGGAACAGGTGGAAGTATTGAGCGGACAGGGAGGATCAGAGAACGAGATCATCGGTGAGTCGGCAGCCATGCAAGAAGTGTTTGCTACCATTAATAAATTGAGTGAAACGGATGCGAATATCCTGATCTTGGGCGAGAATGGTACCGGAAAGGATGTGATTGCCCGTTTGCTCTATCGTTGTTCTCCTCGTTACGGAAAGCCCTTTGTGACAATTGATCTGGGTAGTATCCCCGAACAATTGTTTGAAAGTGAATTGTTTGGTTATGAGAAGGGTGCTTTCACCGATGCCCGGAAAGCGAAAGCCGGGCGGATGGAAGTGGCTACGGGCGGAACTTTGTTTCTGGATGAAATAGGTAATCTTTCACTTCCAATGCAATCGAAGTTACTGACTGCGATTGAGAAGAGGCAAATCAGTCGGTTGGGTTCCACTCAGTCGGTGCCTATCGATGTACGTCTGGTATGTGCAACCAATGCGGATATCCGGGCAATGGTGGATGAAGGAAACTTCCGTCAGGACTTACTTTACCGCATCAATACGATAGAAATCCATATTCCTCCCCTGCGTGAACGTGGTAATGACGTCATCTTGCTGGCCGAGTTCTTTCTGGAACGTTATGCCCGCAAGTATAAAAAGGATATGCATGGGCTGACGCGTGAGGCGAAGAATAAATTGTTGAAATATAACTGGCCCGGCAATGTGCGCGAGTTGCAACACACCATAGAGCGTGCTGTGATTCTGGGCGACGGCTCTCTGCTGAAGCCGGAGAATTTCCTTTTCCACTCTTCTGTACGGCAGAAAAAAGAAGAGGAAGTACTCAATCTGGAACAGTTGGAACGGCAAGCCGTAGATAAAGCCATGCGCCTGAGCGAAGGCAATATCACCCGGGCGGCCGAATATCTGGGAATCACCCGTTTTGCTCTTTATCGTAAACTCGAAAAACTCGGCTTATGAAACGCTATTCTATCAGTGTAGTGCTACACATCCTTTTGTTGGTAATACTCTCCATCGGAGGATATCTGCTCTTCCATTACGAATTGTGGTTTAGCACTTTGATTGTGACACTTTTGCTGATTGCCACAGGAGTGCACCTCTATTCCATTCAGATGAGATTGGCAGGCATGATGCGGCGACTGACGGATAGCATCCGCTTCAATGATATGACGCAAAGTTTTCAGCCGCCGTTTAAAAGCAGGATGATGGTTGAACTGGCGGATGAACTCTCGCAAACGCTGAAATTGTTCCGAGGCAGACTGCTTGAGGAAGAAGTAAAGCATCAATATTATGAGAATCTGTTAAGTAAGGTAGATACGGCTGTGATGGTGACCGATCGTTCAGGCCGGGTAGAATGGATGAATCATGCGGCTGTGGCTTTAGTCGGGCAAGAAACCCAATTGCCTCAGGAATGGCTTACCACTTCTTGGAACGAGACGCAAGTAGTACGCATCCGGCAGCAAGGAACTTCTGTCGAAATGGCTGTGTCCTGCACCCTGTTTGCTGCACAAAACAAGGAAAGGTTACTGGTCAGTCTGAAAAATATCCATTCGGTATTGGAACGTAACGAGATGGAGGCCTGGCAAAAATTGATACGGGTATTGACTCATGAGATTATGAACTCTATTACTCCTATTATTTCTCTGTCCGAAACATTGAGTGAACGTGGAATACCCGAACGGCTTAGCGAGAAAGAATACGGTGTCATGTTGCAGGCTATGCAGACCATTCATCGGAGAAGCAAGGGACTGCTCGGGTTTGTGGAAAACTATCGTCGGCTGACCCGTATCCCTACTCCTGTCTGTGCGTTGGTGATGGTAGACGAACTTTTTTCTGATCTGAGGAAACTATTTCCGGATGCGTTTATCCATTTTGCGGCTACACATAGAGGTGCTACTCTCTACATCGATCGTGCACAGATAGAACAGGTATTGATTAATCTGATTAAAAACGCGAAAGAAGCCTGTGGACAAAGTACTGCTCCGCAGATTGAAGTGGAATTGGAACAAATACCCGGAAAAGTCTGCAGTTTGACGGTCCGTGATAACGGTGAGGGCATTCTTCCGGAAGTGATGGATAAAATATTCGTTCCGTTTTTTACGACGAAACCTTCGGGGTCCGGTATCGGACTCAGTTTGTGTAAACAGATTATGAATCTGCATGGGGGCACTATCACTGTTTCCTCAGAGATAAGTAAAGGCAGCTGTTTTACACTGATGTTTCCGGGAAGATAGGGGCTGTTAACCCCTATCCAATCCGCTCATGTCCGGATTGAGTTCTTTTACTGCATCGCGCACTTCTTTTTTGGTGGCTTCGCTGTAAGTTCCGGTTTGCTGTACGGGTACTTTGTCTTTAAGTACCTTTTCAGCCTTCTTCTGTTCTTCCGATGAAGTTTTCTCTTTTTCAGTATTCATAAGTCCGATCTCCTTTATTTAGTTAATAATAATGTAAACACCCCCACAGATGGATGGTTCATTACATTTTAGTTATTTTCTGTTTCTAATTCTTTGATTTCTTTGTTCAGGAATACCGATAATATGGTTCTTACGACAACGATACCGCCTAAAATAATCAGTTCGTTCATTGTAGGCTCCAATACAGTTTTCAGGATGTCCGAAGCAATCAGAAATTCTAACCCCAATAATAAATAGGTTCCGAATACGGCTCTCAGCTTCCGTATATTAGTTGGGGTATAGGTGCCGGTTATCCTCTTCAGTTCATTGAGGATAAAAGAGAGGATAGCAATCAGCGCCCCATAAGTGACAATCAGCAAGCTGATGACACTGATAATAGTAGCCAGTAGACTTAAAAATTGTGTAAGCATAAAAGTTGTTATTTTTGTGATGGATAAAGCGGGTTACCTGTCTCGTCTACTTCCGTCCAATCCTTTACGCTGACGGAAGGAATAGAAACGGAACTGCCATTGATCACCGCACTGAATAAGTAAGAATCTCCGGCTTTCAACTCTCCGCTTGGGACAGGGAACTGAACGCTATAAGTTTTCGAATTGTTGTTTCCATCTGTTTCCACTTCAAGCGTAAGTGTCATCGGATCATTGGTCTGCAGTGGAAGCATGATATATTGCGCCAGAAATCCATTAATGCCCATTTTATCGGGTTTGTCATATGATGTTGCGGGAGGAATAACTCCGGTGGAGAGTGTCATGCTCGCTCCTGGAACCGGCGGAGTGATAGTAGCCTGCTTAATTGAATACCATCTCCGGCAGAGACTTCAACGACAACTTGTGTACAGGCATGCTGGAATACAATGGGAATATTGATCTGTGCACTGCTTACATCCTGGTCGGTACTACCCCACCAAAGATAATCGATGCCATTGAATAAAGGTTCTGACTCTTGTCCGGTAAAAGAAGGTGGTATGGTTGAGAAGTTGTCGGATACGGCGTAAAAATTATAGATGCCGTTCGCAAGATACATTTTATACCCGTCTTTTCCGGATAATACCCCCGGAGAGGAAGTGATGTACAATCCTTCGGCAAACAGAGTTTCCTGACTGGTGGTACTCTGTGCCTTTTGATAGGCGTACAAAGTGCTCTTGATTCCTTTTTTCATAGGAGACATGGCACGGGTCAGGTTTCGGCTTTCGACAGAAGCATTGAAAGTGACGAGTGTCGTCTCCTTTTGTGGAGTTTCGGGAAGATTATCTTCTCCGTTGCCATAAATAATGGTGGTATTTTTGGCACAACTGCCCATAAACAAAGCCATACCGGCAAAAGCAATGAAATACATAGGTTTAGGAATTCTAAGTCTCATGATATTTGTTTTTATAGTGATGTTTCTGTATTATACGTTTGAAACGGGATTTAGTTCACAGCTTTCGGAAATATTGCCGGAAAGTACCGTTTAAAATCTATCTAATAGTATCAAACTTCATTAACAGAGAGAACTTTTTCTATGTTTTATTGTCATTATAGCATAACAATAAAACGTAGAACATATGGCTAAAGTAATTAATAGGGATGTACCTATCGCAGAAGAAAATACCACCCTGACCGGTCAGCCGGCATCGAACATGTATGATGACTGGAGTGAAGAGATGGTGGATCGTGCAGACAATGTGTATGATGATACCAAAAAGAAACCTGCCCAAAGCAAAAAGATAAGAGAAAAGAAGATCAAGGAAATAGATGAAGTGATCAAAGAGGATCTTGAATAACTTGTCTCTGTCGTGTGTTTAGCATAAAAGTCCTGATTCTGGCGGAATCGGGACTTTTTAGGTTAATAGCTTCTATTTTTCTTATATATCCAAATGCGTGACTGATAGGATGTTAAAAAATAAATATGAAAAAATGCTTCTTTCACTATTGCATATTTAAAAATAGTCCCTATCTTTGCACCGCTTTTGAAAGGAACTTCCCTATAAGAACGGGGTGTAGCGCAGTCCGGTTAGCGCACCTGCTTTGGGAGCAGGGGGTCGTGGGTTCGAATCCCGCTACCCCGACGAAGTCAAAGGGAGTTCTTCATTAAAAGTTTTCGGGGTGTAGCGCAGTCCGGTTAGCGCACCTGCTTTGGGAGCAGGGGGTCGTGGGTTCGAATCCCGCTACCCCGACAATAAAAAAACACTGGTAATTAAGTTTGCAACTTAACTATCAGTGTTTTTTATTTATCAGATGGATATTAAAAGGATTTAAGTTCTTCTTCAAATTTGGTGGTAAGTTTTCTTTTACTCATGGAATCTAATTCCGTTTTCGGAAGCGTAAGCCCTCGTTTATAGTTGACAAAAAAGCAAGTATCCCGGTTTTCTCCCGAAGAGTCCATCCATGAGGTGAAGAAGCGAATTTTAGAATAAACCATCTGAAAATCAATATCTTTAAAAAGTAAGATTTCTATCCTCAAAAGCTTTGTTTTAACACAGAGTTAAAGCTTGTTCTTTGGATGTGAATAACAAGTTCTTTAAATGCAAAAGACTTATTATTTGCGCACAAGAACCTGACAACCTCCAAAAGGCGTTAACAATGTTAATTGAAGAAAGGTATAAGAGTGAAGATACCGGTCCGGACGGCGCAAATTCACTTCCGAAACTTGAGTTATCTTATTCAGCCGGTGTCTGGTCTTTCTTATTAAAGCAAGCAAAAAGGACAATTATCAACTTGAAAATAAAGAAATAAAGAATTTACCGCCAAATTTGAAGAAGAACCACAGGATTTATGATTCTTCAAGAATGAAAATACTGCAAAAAACGCAAATTTTAAAATGTTATCCATATAATTGTACTTATGCCGACCTGTGAAACAGAAAGATGAGAAGCTCCCATTGAAAATTAGCATATCGTACATGCAGCAATTTACACTGATAAACTTAAATGCTTTCTTTCTCTTCTAAAATGGGATACAAGAAGGGAATAATTTGTAGAATAGCCAACCATCTTATATATACCTTTAATTGTTATCTCTCAAATGAATCGGGCTATTGAAAGTAGAAAAAGATTTGAAGTTAAGCGTTCTCAATTGACCGATTTGCGGGATAGTGATACTTTATGCGATGATTCTGATATGGTGATATTCATTCATCGCCTGGAATATTATGAGATATTTCAAGATTATAAAGGAAACGATCTTTGCGGTATGCCTGAGATAATTATTGCCAAACTCCGTAATGGTGCTCTTGTTGATGGTTTCTTGCGGTTTAAAGGTGAATTGGTTATGTAATTGTTGATGCACATCGTATAATACCAAGAATACCACCTGTGACAGAACGCTTGCACGGCTTTATAGATGGAACTTGTGTTAGTTTTTTCACATTTTCAGATAAAAATCCCGGGTGAGTTCTATATACTTTTCACTATATTGATGACGGGAGGTTTCAGTCAGTAATTCTTCTGTTTCGCATGTCTGTTTGGTGAATCTAAATGAAATTAGCGTTCGTTTGGGCGTTCCGCCGGGCTTGGTTATGATAAAGAGTTGACGTGAAGGATATAGCTCATATTTATGAGCAAGTGTTTTAATTTGCTCACCGACATCCATTGGTATCACTATAGTGAATGTTCCCTCTTGCGAAAGTAGTCCGGATACACCTGCTAATAATTCTTCATATGTCAGGCTGTCGTTGTGACGGGCTTTATTACGTTGTTCGTCAGAACACTTTAATGAAGCGTTAAAGTAAGGAGGATTGGAAACTATTGTATCAAATTTAGAAATACCATTTTTACTGCTATAATGTTTAAAATCTTGTTGGATTACCTCTATTCTATTTTTCCAGGGCGAGCGGTTTATGTTTTCTGTTGCTTGGGCAGCAGCGGCTTCATCAATCTCAAGAGCTGTAATGGAAGCTGTACTGCGCTGGGCTAACATAAGTGCCACCAGTCCTGTGCCGGTACCAATGTCGAGAATGCGGACTGAGGATTTTACGGGAGTCCATGCCCCGAGCAGGACGCCGTCTGTACCTACCTTCATGGCACATTTATCGTGCCAAACGGTAAACTGTTTAAACTGAAAATAAGGTTGGCTCATTTAGCTAATAAATAATTAAGTTCGCCAAAAATAGGTAAATATTGTGATATGACATTCCGTCCGTATTATTATTTGGCATTGTTTTTGTGTTTTTATCGAACAGATGTTTTATTCTTAATGAAGAATCGATTAACTTTGCGAACGTTTTATGCTCGCTGATATGACATAAACTAATTTATACGAAATGAAGAAAGAAAGATATTTAAGAGAGATGGATGACCAGAATGATAACGCATTTTCATTGATTGCCGATTTTGACGGAAATGAAGATCAAGTGTTTGATATTAAGGTTGGTGAAACTCTTCCGGTTCTCCCCCTCCGTAATATGGTATTGTTTCCCGGAGTATTTATGCCTGTTTCTGTAGGTAGAAAATCATCTTTGAGATTGGTGAGGGAAGCTGATAAGAAAAAATCCTATATTGCAGTAGTTTGCCAGAAAATGGCAGAAACAGACGAACCGGCATTCGAAGATTTGCATCCAATCGGAACGATAGGTAAGATTGTACGTGTGCTTGAAATGCCTGACCAGACGACAACAGTCATTATCCAAGGGATGAAACGCCTGGAGTTGAAGAACATTACAGAAACACATCCATACCTGAAAGGAGAAGTGAACATTATCGACGAAGAGATACCTTCGAAAGACGATAAGGAGTTCCAGGCATTGGTAGAAACCTGCAAAGACCTAACAATACGATATATTAAGTCATCGGACTCTTTACATCAGGAATCGGCGTTTGCCATCAAGAACCTGACGAATCACATGTTCCTAGTAGATTTTATCTGCACAAATCTTCCATTAAAGAAGGACGAGAAAATAGAATTGTTACGCATCGATTCTTTGCGCGAACGTACCTATCGGTTACTTGAAATTTTGAACCGCGAGGTACAACTGGCCGAAATTAAAGCATCTATCCAGATGCGTGCTCGTGAAGATATTGACCAGCAACAGCGTGAATATTTTCTGCAACAGCAGATAAAAACCATTCAGGATGAATTGGGTGGTGGAGGCCAGGAACAGGAAATAGAGGAAATGCGTCAGAAAGCGGAACACATGAAGTGGAGTTCCGAGGTGCATGAGACTTTTCTGAAAGAATTGGCTAAACTGGAACGTACTCATCCTCAATCACCTGATTACAGTGTGCAGTTAAATTATCTGCAGACGATGCTTAATCTTCCGTGGGGAGTATATACCACTGACAATCTGAATCTGAAGAATGCGGAAAAGACTCTTAATAAAGATCATTACGGTCTGGAAAAGGTGAAAGAGCGTATTCTGGAACATTTGGCGGTACTGAAGTTGAAAGGTGACATGAAGTCTCCTATTATCTGTTTATATGGTCCTCCGGGAGTCGGTAAGACGTCATTGGGTAAATCCATTGCCGCTGCATTGAAACGGAAATATATCCGTATGTCATTGGGAGGTGTGCACGATGAAGCGGAAATCCGCGGACATCGTAAAACTTATATCGGTGCAATGCCGGGACGTATCATCAAAAACTTGATAAAAGCCGGATCTTCTAATCCGGTGTTTATTTTGGACGAGATTGATAAAGTAAGTGCCGATCGTCAGGGAGATCCTTCTTCTGCTTTGCTTGAAGTGCTTGATCCGGAGCAGAATACGGCTTTCCATGATAATTTTCTGGATGTGGATTATGACTTGTCTAAAGTGATGTTTATCGCTACGGCAAACAATTTAAATACTATTCCGGGACCATTGCTCGACCGTATGGAGTTAATCGAAGTAAGTGGTTATATCACCGAGGAAAAAGTGGAGATCGCACGGAAACATTTAGTGCCGAAAGAATTGGAAGCAAACGGTATGAAGAAAACCGATATCAAGATTCCCAAAGACACCTTGGAGGCTATTATCGAATCATATACACGTGAAAGCGGTGTGCGCGAACTGGAAAAGAAGATCGGTAAGATCCTTCGTAAGTCCGCCCGTCAATATGCTACGGATGGTTTCTTTTCCAAAACCGAAATTAAACCGGCTGATTTGTACGACTTCCTGGGGGCTCCGGAATATACACGTGATAAATATCAGGGCAACGATTATGCCGGTGTGGTAACAGGTTTGGCATGGACAGCTGTAGGAGGTGAGATCTTGTTTGTCGAAACCAGCTTGAGCCGTGGCAAAGGCGGTCGTCTTACTTTAACCGGAAATTTGGGTGAAGTAATGAAAGAGTCTGCAATGTTGGCACTTGAATATATCAAAGCACACGCTTCACTTCTGAATCTGAATGAAGAAATCTTTGATAACTGGAATATTCATGTCCATGTTCCCGAAGGAGCTATTCCCAAAGACGGTCCTTCGGCAGGTATCACAATGGCTACTTCATTGGCTTCTGCTTTGACACAGCGTAAAGTAAAGGCTAACCTGGCTATGACCGGCGAGATTACCTTACGTGGTAAGGTGCTTCCGGTGGGTGGTATTAAAGAGAAGATTCTGGCTGCTAAACGTGCCGGTATCAAAGAGATCATCATGAGTGCCGAAAATAAAAAGAATATTGACGAAATACAGGATATATATCTGAAAGGACTGACTTTCCATTATGTGAATGATGTAAAAGAAGTTTTTGCTATTGCGTTGACCCAGGAGAAGGTTGCCGATGCCATTGATTTATCCGTAAAGAAAGCCAGCCAGGAATGACATTCGAACTACAATATACAGACGCAAAAAGTAATGCCCGTGCCGGTCTGATCACGACAGCCCACGGGCAAATACAAACCCCTATATTTATGCCGGTAGGTACAATCGGCAGTGTGAAAGGAGTACATCAGACTGAATTGAAAGAGGATATTCAAGCTCAGATTATTCTGGGAAATACGTATCACCTTTATTTGCGTCCGGGACTGGAGGTGCTCGAGAAGGCCGGTGGGTTGCATAAGTTCAATGGATTTGATCGTCCGATGCTGACCGATAGCGGTGGTTTTCAGGTGTTTTCTTTATCCGGAATTCGTAAATTGCGTGAAGAAGGAGCTGAATTCCGTTCACATATCGATGGAAGTAAGCATATCTTCACTCCCGAAAAAGTAATGGACATCGAACGTATTATCGGTGCCGACATTATGATGGCATTTGATGAGTGTCCGCCGGGAGATTCGGATTATGAATATGCCAAAAAGTCATTGGGATTGACGCATCGCTGGCTTGACCGTTGTATTCAACGGTTCAACGAGACGGAACCTAAATATGGCTACAATCAGTCTTTGTTTCCAATTGTGCAAGGATGCGTATATCCTGATTTACGTAAACAATCCGCAGAGTATATAGCTTCTAAAGGTGCAGATGGCAATGCCATAGGCGGACTCGCTGTAGGCGAGCCTGTAGACAAGATGTACGAGATGATAGAGTTAGTGAATGAAATACTTCCGAAGGACAAACCTCGTTATCTGATGGGTGTGGGCACGCCGGTTAATATTCTTGAGGGCATTGAACGTGGAGTTGACATGTTCGACTGTGTAATGCCTACCCGTAACGGGCGAAATGGAATGTTGTTTACGAAAGATGGTATCATGAATATGCGTAATAAAAAATGGGAAGCAGACTTCTCTCCTATTGAGGCTGATGGTGCTTCGTATGTGGACACGTTGTACAGTAAAGCATATCTGCGCCATTTGTTTCATGCTCAGGAACTGTTGGCCATGCAGATAGCATCTATCCATAATCTGGCGTTTTATTTGTGGTTGGTGGGAGAAGCACGCAAGCACATTATTGCAGGGGACTTTTCAACCTGGAAACCTATGATGGTGAAAAGAGTGTCAACAAGACTATAAACTTATGAGAAGCAATCGGTTTATTAAACGCCTGGACTTGTATATCATCAAGAAATTCTTGGGGACATACGTGTTTGCTATTGCATTGATTATTTCTATTGCAGTAGTATTTGACTTTAACGAGAAAATGGATAAGTTTATGGAGCGAAGTGCACCGTGGTCGGCTATCATCTTCGATTACTACATGAACTTCATTCCTTATTTCGCAAATCTGTTCAGTCCGTTGTTCGTATTTATTGCTGTCATATTCTTTACTTCAAAGTTGGCCGAGAACTCTGAGATTATTGCGATGTTCTCTACCGGTATGAGTTTTAAACGCATGCTACGTCCTTATATGATATCGGCCGGTATCATTGCGATCTCTACCTTTATATTAGGATCGTATGTTATCCCGAAGGGAAGTGTGACGCGTTTGGATTTTGAAGATAAATACGTAAAGAAAAAAAAGACTACTTATGTACATAACATACAGTTGGAGATCGACACAGGCGTGATTGCTTATATTGATAATTATCAGGATTATAACAAAACGGGAAACCGCTTTTCGCTGGATAAGTTTGTAGATAAGAAGCTGGTGTCTCATTTGACCGCCCGCAGTATAACTTATGACACTACAGCTGTTAATAAATGGACGATCAAGGATTATATGATTCGTAATCTGGACGGATTGAAGGAGACAATTATCCGTGGGGATAAACTGGACTCCATCATACCGATGGAACCTGCCGATTTTATGATCATGCGTAATCAACAGGAAATGCTGACCAGTCCGCAATTAAGCGCTTATATTGATAAACAGCGCCAAAGAGGCATCGCTAATATCAAAGAGTTCGAGATCGAGTATCATAAGCGGATCGCCATGTCATTTGCATCGTTTATCCTGACTGTAATCGGAGTATCTCTTTCTTCAAGAAAAACAAAAGGGGGAATGGGGTTACATTTGGGAATCGGGCTTGGTTTGAGTTTCTCATACATCCTGTTCCAGACCGTAGCATCCACTTTCGCAGTGAATGGAAATATGCCTCCGGTGATCGCAATGTGGATTCCTAACTTACTATATGCACTGATTGCATTTTACTTATATAGAAAGGCTCCCAAATAATGGAGTGCATCTGAATATGAAAGGTCTAAAAATAAGAATTTCCGCCTGCTCCTGTGAAATCACAAGTGCGGGCGGAATTTTTTGTTGTATTCATTTCCTCTTTTGTCTCGTTCCCAAGACCGAAGTCCTGTAGGGAACCCCCACTCTCTTCTTACGCCTTAAAATCAACCTTTGATTTTGTTTGCATAAGCAGAAAGTTCTGCAGCAGAGATGTTTTTGGCTATAATCACACCATTTCCATCCAATAAATAGTTAGTGAAACCCCGGTTCAAACGGTATTTCTTAAACAAGCCGGAGCTTTCGCCTTTAGTTTCCACGAAACAGGTGGGCGTAACTATTTGGTCCTTACGAATGGTTTCTTTAAATACCGACTGGTACTCGTCAAACGAAACGGAAACCATTTCCACATCTTGAGAAGTTGATCGAAGCGCATTGCTTAAACTTGCGTTTTGCATCCGGGACTGCGCATCATAACTTGCCCAGAAACTAAGCAGCACATATTTACCTTTCAAATCGGTTAAATCAAGATTGTGCTGTACATCTGACGTAGTTTCGATTCTGAAATCAGGGGCTACGTCACCCACGTTCAAACCTCCGGTGGGTTTGTCTTTTTCTACGAAAGAAGTCAAGGAACTAATTAGTAATACAACAAAAATCCATTTTACATGCCTCATGTAATTCGGTTTTAGTTAATACTATCCGGGACTGTCCTCTAAACAGTGGTCTCTCCCCGAAACATCGTCTTTTTAGGCACAACAGAGAGGAATCTGTTGACTGTCAAGGCCTTTAATTCAGAAACCGGGTGCAAAGGTAAGTAAATATTATTTCAACTTCCAAATAAACAAGTAAATTTCTCACTTTTTAGGTGCAGTTTTTTATGTTATTTAGCATAAATACTGGGAATTTTCTCCTACTTTTGCAGGATACTTAATGAACAATCCGCTATGCAACCATCAAAAACAGAACTAATTCTGATCCGTATCACCGGTGAAGATCGTCCGGGACTCACAGCTTCCGTAACAGAAATATTGGCAAAATACGATGCTACTATTTTGGATATTGGTCAGGCAGACATTCATAATACTCTTTCGTTGGGTATTCTTTGTATGACTGAGGAGCAACTTTCGGGATTTATGATGAAAGAGTTACTTTTCAAAGCATCTTCTTTGGGAGTGACTATTCGTTTCTATCCAATTTCTGCGGAAGAATACGAAAGCTGGGTAAATCTGCAGGGTAAGAACCGTTATATTCTTACTTTGTTGGGACGTAAGCTCACTGCTCGTCAGATTGCAGCGGTAACCCGTATCTTAGCTGAACAGGACATGAATATTGATGCCATCAAACGTCTGACCGGACGTATTCCATTGGACGAAAGGAAAATGCACACTCGTGCTTGCATTGAGTTTTCAGTTCGTGGTACCCCCCGGGATAAAGAAGCTATGCAGGGACAATTGATGAAGTTGGCCAGTGAACTTGAAATGGACTTCTCTTTCCAGCTCGACAATATGTATCGTCGTATGCGTCGTCTAATCTGTTTTGATATGGATTCTACCTTAATAGAAACCGAAGTGATTGACGAGTTGGCTATGCGTGCAGGTGTAGGGGCCGAAGTAAAAGCAATCACCGAACGTGCCATGCGCGGGGAGATTGACTTTACGGAAAGCTTTCGCGAACGGGTTGCATTGTTGAAGGGGCTGGACGAGTCTGTTATGCAAGAGATTGCCGAGAGTTTACCAATTACCGAAGGAGTCGATCGTCTGATGTATGTACTGAAGAAATATGGTTATAAAATTGCTATTCTTTCGGGAGGCTTTACCTATTTCGGACAATACTTGCAGAAAAAATATGGTGTTGATTATGTATATGCTAATGAACTTGAAATAGTCGATGGCAAACTGACAGGCCGTTATCTGGGAGATGTAGTGGATGGAAAGCGCAAGGCGGAATTGCTCCGGCTGATTGCTCAGGTAGAAAAAGTGGATATTGCTCAAACCATTGCTGTGGGTGACGGAGCCAATGATTTGCCAATGTTGGGGATTGCAGGTCTTGGCATAGCCTTTCATGCAAAGCCTAAAGTAGTAGCCAATGCCAAGCAGTCTATTAATACAATTGGGCTTGATGGGGTACTCTATTTTCTGGGCTTTAAAGACTCATATCTGAATATGTAAGAGTGGGAATAATAAAAGAACCCGAAAAATTTGTACTACGTAGTGAATTTTCTATCTTTGCGAGCAAATAAAAAGAAACGATGAAGTTTTCCGAATTACAATTAAATGACAATGTACTTGAAGCACTCGACGCTATGCGTTTTGAGGAATGTACTCCCATACAAGAACAAGCGATTCCTGTAATACTTGAAGGTAGAGATTTAATAGCAGTAGCGCAAACGGGAACCGGAAAGACGGCTGCCTTTTTGTTGCCTATATTGAATAGATTGTCCGAAGGCGGACACCCGGAGGATGCTATTAACTGTGTGATCATGTCCCCTACTCGTGAACTGGCTCAGCAAATAGACCAGCAAATGGAAGGATTTTCTTATTTTATGCCTGTTTCAAGTGTAGCTGTCTATGGTGGAAATGACGGGATACTTTTCGAACAACAGAAGAAAGGCTTGATGCTCGGGGCTGATGTGGTTATAGCTACACCGGGACGCTTGATTGCACATCTGAGTTTGGGTTACGTTGATTTATCCCAAGTTTCTTATTTTATTCTGGATGAAGCGGATCGCATGCTTGATATGGGCTTTTATGAAGATATAATGCAGATTGTAAAATACTTGCCTAAGGAACGTCAGACCATTATGTTTTCTGCTACCATGCCCTCCAAGATACAGCAATTGGCCAATACTATTCTTAATAATCCGGCGGAGGTCAAACTGGCAGTATCAAAACCGGCTGAAAAAATCGTTCAGGCTGCCTATGTTTGTTACGAGAATCAGAAATTAGGCATTGTACGAAGTCTCTTTGCGGAGGAAGTTCCTGAAAGAGTGATCATCTTTGCATCTTCCAAATTAAAGGTAAAGGAGGTTGCAAAAGCCTTGAAAATGATGAAATTGAATGTCGGAGAGATGCATTCGGATCTTGAGCAGGCACAACGTGAGTTTATTATGCATGAGTTCAAATCGGGACGTATTAATATTCTGGTTGCTACGGACATCGTATCCAGAGGTATTGATATTGATGATATCCGTTTAGTCATCAATTTCGACGTACCGCATGACAGTGAGGATTATGTACACCGCATTGGACGTACTGCGCGTGCAAATAATGATGGAGTCGCTCTTACGTTTGTTAATGAAAAAGAACAGACAAACTTTAAAAATATCGAGAACTTTCTTGAGAAGGAAATTTATAAGATTCCTGTACCTTCAGAATTAGGAGAAGCACCTCAATATAACCCTCGTTCGAATAATAGTGGCGGAAGAGGAGGAAGAAACTTTCGGAATGGAGGTAGAAGAAACAGTAATGGGGGACGCTCTGCATCACCCAGATCGGGCAGAAAATAAGCGTACGCTTTCTGCCCCCTACCCTTTTTTTCTAAAATATGTCTCTTTGATATCTTTTACAATCAGATGCTTATTTGTATTTAGCAGCTGCTATATTCAATTGTCCATTAAAGCTAATGGTCAAATTCACAAGATTGCATACCGGACTTTCCGGAATGCAAACTAAGGCTTGGTAATGATAACCTGTGCGATCAATTCCTGTAAAATTCATATCGGACAAAATGGCTTGTTGCAAAAAGTCCGCAGGAATCACATCAACAAACATTTGTTTGGTGATATCTTTGGCATATAGACTCTTTTTGCCTTCATACACACATATATGCATCACGTTATCATAGTAAATGTTGTCCATACTGATACCATCGTCTGAATATGTTGTTTTCACTACTTTCATTTGTGACGGATTAATGTATACGTAGGCTCTGTAACGGACACCATCGTATATTACTACACTATCTTTTTTAGTAACTTCCGTATAAGTTGGGATAACTTCTGCAGATTTGCGAGAGAAGACCAATGTATCATTCGGATCTTCTGATTTATGCAACTTGACAATGTTGTCAGCCAGAGAATGAAACCAAAAAGAGTATTCACTCTGTTTGTCAATCTGGTATCGGGTTATATCTTTGCCATATGTATAAAGAGTATCTTTTAAAACCTTGAAGTAAACCGGAGTGCTCTGAGTGTCGGCATAATATATAGTATCTCCGATTATGCGCATCAGGGGAGTTTCTGTTTCATCATCAAGCCAAATGCCTTGGAGGATTTCTTTAGCTTTGGGGTCTTCATTGTCTTTAGAGGGCTGTTGTCCTTTGCCATTATTGCATGCTACGAATAAGACCATCAGTAACAATGTTGCAATGTACTTTATCATCTGTTTAATTTTGTGCAAAATTACTCATTTATATCGATAAAGATATAAAAAGGAGCTGAAAAGTAAGTCGGGGATTACAAAAAAACTCCTGACTTTTCAGCTCCGTTATTACTTTTTTGAGGATATGGATATTGGATATTATTTACCGATGCAGTGGTAAATAAAGCCTTGTTCCTCCATTTCTTTTTTATCATAAATGTTACGACCGTCCATGACTACCTGTTGTGACATTGTCTTTCTCACAACAGCCCATGAAGGCAGACGGAATTCTTTCCATTCGGTAACCAGCATCAGCGCATCGGCATCCAAAACGGCATCGTACATGTCGCGTGCATAATATATGGAGTCGCCGATCCGCCTTTTACACTCATCTGCTGCTGCCGGATCATAAGCACGTACGTGACATCCTGCTTTAAGCAACTTATCAATTAATACCAGCGCAGGTGCTTCACGCATGTCATCTGTTTCGGGTTTGAATGCCAGTCCCCATAATGCAATGGTTTTGCCTTTCAGGTTTCCATTGAACTGTTTTACTAACTTATCGAATAACAGGCTTTTTTGAGCTTCATTCACATCCTCTACAGCCCGTAATACCCGCATTTGATATCCATTCTGTTCAGCCGTTTTAATCAAAGCCTTTACATCTTTTGGAAAACATGATCCGCCATAACCGATGCCCGGATAGAGGAATTTACGTCCGATACGGGTATCTGAACCGATACCACTGCGTACCATATTGACATCGGCCCCTACCAATTCACACAAGTTCGCAATGTCGTTCATGAAACTGATCCGGGTAGCTAACATTGAGTTGGCAGCATATTTAGTCATCTCAGCAGAAGGAATGTCCATGAATATCACACGAAAGTTATTTAGCATAAACGGTTTGTAAAGCTTGGTCATTAGTTTCTCTGCACGTTCCGACTCGACGCCAATGACAACACGGTCAGGACTCATAAAATCATTAACAGCATTACCTTCTTTCAGGAATTCAGGATTCGAAGCCACATCAAATTCTATTTTGGCTCCCCGTTTGTCCAGTTCTTCCTGAATGGCAGTACGAACTTTACAGGCTGTACCTACGGGTACGGTACTCTTGGTAACTACCAGTTTATATTTTTTCATGTTCTGTCCGATAGTGCGTGCTACTGCAAGTACGTAACTCAAGTCGGCACTTCCGTCTTCATCGGGAGGGGTTCCAACAGCGGAAAACACCACTTCTACATCATCCAGGCAGCTTTCCAATGAAGTTGTAAACTTCAGTCTTCCAGCTCTGGTATTACGGATAACCATTTCTTCCAACCCATTTTCATAAATGGGAATAATACCTTTTTTAAGTGCTTCTATTTTTTCGTTGTTCGTGTCAACACAAGTGACATCCACACCTATTTCTGCAAAACAGGTTCCTGTGACCAAACCTACGTATCCGGTTCCGACAATTGCAATTTTCATATTCTTTTGATTATTGAGGGTTTCTATTCAAAATACTCTGCTGCTCGGAAATTTCCTGCCTGCCGGTCTTTTTCCGACATGACGAGTTGTGAATCGGCAATAGGCCAGTCGATGCCTAATGCCGGATCATTGTATATTATGGAGGCTTCCGCCTGAGGAGCATATATATTATCTACTTTATAAGTAAAAACGGCCTCTTCGCTTTTCACCAGAAATCCATGAGCAAAACCACGAGGAATAAAAAGCTGGCGCTTATTGTCATCACTTAGCAATACGCTGATATGTTTTCCGAACGTGGGAGACGATTTTCTTAAATCAACAGCTACATCCAAAACTTCGCCTTTAATGACGCGTACCAGTTTAGCTTGGCAA
Organism: Bacteroides sp. NGMCC 1.200775; assembly: GCF_040798045.1. Classification (NCBI taxonomy): domain Bacteria; kingdom Pseudomonadati; phylum Bacteroidota; class Bacteroidia; order Bacteroidales; family Bacteroidaceae; genus Bacteroides; species Bacteroides sp. NGMCC 1.200775. Next base: position 294,672 of record NZ_JASCQK010000001.1, read on the forward strand.
TAGTCTCCTTTCTGATAATGGAGTCCGCGCAACGTGCCGAATGAAGATTTGGATTCATTATCCTGTATAAAATTTATCTGCCCGATAGTAGCATCAAACTCTTGCTGCTTAAATGCTTCCATGAAATATCCGCGCGGATCAGAAAAAATCTTCGGTTCAATGATCCACACACCATCTATTTCTGTTTGTATATAATTCATTCGTTTCTAATGATATTATTAAGTAGCGCAAAAGTAGGCATTTTTTCTAATATGACAGGTATAGATAGATAAGAAAGGAAGGTTGAGTTTAGCATTTGTTAATAATAAAATGTGCAGTTTTATGGCATATCTTGAATTAATCTGTTAATTTTGCACACATGATTGAATTGGCACAGCATATTGAAGTATTATTATTGGAGAATGATTGTGTAATTATTCCCGGATTTGGTGGATTTATCGCTCACTACGCTCCTGCTATGAGAGTGGCTGAAGAAAATATATTTCTCCCTCCTACCCGTGTTATCGGTTTCAATCCCCAATTGAGGTTGAATGACGGAGTATTAGTGCAATCATATATGGCTGTGTATGATACCAATTTCTCGGATGCCACAAAAATGGTGGAAAGAGAAGTGGCAGAGCTTATTGCCGTTCTCCATGAAGAAGGAAAAACTGATTTACCTAATATTGGAGAAATCCGTTATACTATTCATAACACTTACGAGTTTATTCCATACGACAATAAAATTACTACTCCTTATCTTTACGGACTCGATTCGTTTGAGATAAAAGAGTTAACGTCTTTACGACGTCCGGAAAGAGAGAAAATTCTTCCGCTCATTCCTAAAGAAAAGAAAAATCGTGAAATCAGCGTAAACTGGGCATTTTTAAGAAATGCAGTAGCAATGATTGCTGCGGTTACATTGTTTTTTCTAATGTCTACTCCTGTCCAAAATACATATGTAGAAAAGGGTAATTATGCTCGATTGCTTCCTACTGATTTGTTTGAGAAGATAGAAAAACAATCGGTAGCAATGACTCCGGTTATGCTGAAAGCAAACGTTGCTACTCCACAAGCTAAACCGGTAACTACAAAGAAGAAAACGACGACTGTCTATAAAGCGTCTGTAACAAAACCGGTTGCAGTAAAAGAAGTAAAAGTTGCCCATCCGGAAAAGCCAATGAAAACAGCTGATGCAAAGGTTACAGAAGCTTCTTTTCCATATCATATAATCATAGCCAGTGTAGCTAATACCAAGGATGCTGAGTTAATGGCTGCCGAATTGAAAACTAAAGGTTATGCAGGTGCCAGTGTATTGACAGGTGACGGCAAAATTCGTGTTAGCATAATGTCATGTGCCAATCGTGAAGACGCTAACCGTCAATTGTTGAAATTAAGAGAGAACGAGGCTTATAAGAATGCCTGGATGCTGGCTAAATAAATATTTTTATAATGAAAAGAATTCTTTGCCCTAAGTGTGAAAATTACCTTTCTTTTGATGAAACCAAATATAGCGAAGGCCAATCATTGGTTTTTGTATGTGAACATTGTGGTAAACAGTTTAGTATCCGACTGGGAAAGAGCAAAATAAAAGCTTCCCGTAAGGAAGAGAAGTTGGACGAGGAGGTATATAAAGAAGGATATGGCTGTATCGTCGTGATTGAGAACGTATTTGGTTTCAAACAAGTCCTACCCCTGCAGGAAGGTGATAACATCATTGGGCGTCGATGTATCGGTACAAATATCAATACTCCGATTGAAACCGGCGATATGAGTATGGACAGACGTCACTGCATTATCAATGTAAAACGTAACAAGCAGGGGGAATTAGTTTATACTTTACGTGATGCCCCGAGTCTGACAGGTACTTTTCTTATGAACGAAATTTTGGGTGATAAAGACCGTATTCGTATTGAAGACGGAGCTATCATTACTATTGGAGCTACTACTATTATTCTCCGTTCTGCAAGAAAAAGAGAGGAAATCTGAATTCTCAATAGAGTATGAACAGTGATATACTTTTCATGCTAATGATCTGAAAAACAATATTTTTAGGAAGTTAATATCGTAAAGGCAGGAAGTTAACTTCTTGCAAACAAGATATTAACTTTCTATCCTTTATGAAGTTAATATCTTACCCCTCCCTTTAAAAAAGTGTTTTTCCCATATTATTTTAAAGTTTAAATTCATAAATATCTGGTTTGTCTTTGCATCTCTAAGTAATTTTTTTAATTTTGTGTTCGATAACGATAAATAAAATCGAAATATAAATAGAATATATTGTATTTATAATCAACAATATACCTTGGCTTTAATACAAATAACTATTCTGTACAATAAAAACACAAAGAAATGAAAAAATTTATGGGTAAGAACTTCCTGCTGCAAACAGAAACGGCTCAGGAATTATATCACGAACATGCATCTAAGATGCCGATTATTGATTATCACTGTCATTTAGTTCCCCAGATGGTAGCGGACGATTACCAGTTTAAATCTATAACCGAAATCTGGCTCGGTGGTGATCATTATAAATGGCGTGCCATGCGCTCAAATGGTGTGGAGGAGCGTTTTTGTACAGGAAAAGACACATCAGATTGGGAAAAATTTGAGAAATGGGCGGAAACAGTTCCATATACCTTACGTAATCCTTTATATCACTGGACTCATTTGGAATTGAAAACAGCATTTGGTATTGATAAAATATTGAACCCCAAAACAGCACGTGAAATTTATGATGAATGTAACGATAAACTGGCTTCTCCAGAATATTCTGCCCGTGGAATGATGCGTCGCTATCATGTGGAAGTCGTTTGTACGACCGATGATCCTATCGATTCATTGGAGTATCACATTAAAACACGTGAAAGTGGATTTGAAATAAAGATGTTACCCACTTGGCGGCCGGATAAAGTGATGGCTGTAGAAATACCATCAGACTTTCGTGCTTATGTTGAAAAACTATCGGAAATAAGTGAGGTCGATATCTCTGATTTTGACGATATGATAACAGCCTTGCGTAAACGCCACGATTACTTTGCCGATCAGGGATGTAAGCTGTCTGATCATGGAATCGAAGAATTTTATGCTGAAGAGTATACGGATAGCGAGATTAAAGCTATTTTCAATAAAATTTATGGTGGATCTGAACTAACAAAAGAGGAGGTTCTGAAATTTAAATCGGCTATGTTGATTATACTGGGTGAAATGGATTGGGAGAAGGGATGGACACAACAATTTCACTATGGTGCAATTCGCAATAACAACAGTCGGATGTTTAAATTGCTGGGACCTGATACTGGGTTTGATTCCATTGGTGAGTTTATGACCGCTAAAGCAATGAGTAAATTTCTGGACCGTCTGAATTCAAAAGGTAGACTGGCCAAAACAATTCTATATAATCTGAATCCTTGTGCAAATGAAATGATTGCTACTATGATAGGTAATTTTCAGGATGGCAGTATCCCCGGAAAAATTCAGTTTGGATCGGGGTGGTGGTTTCTTGATCAGAAGGATGGAATGGAAAAACAATTGAACGCCCTTTCTTTACTTGGATTGTTGAGTCGCTTTGTAGGAATGCTGACGGATTCTCGTTCTTTCCTCTCCTACCCTCGTCATGAGTACTTCCGCCGTACATTGTGTAATCTATTGGGGCGTGATGTGGAAAGCGGTGAAATACCGGCATCTGAGATGGACCGTGTCTGTCAGATGGTTAAAGATATCAGCTATTTTAATGCTAAAAACTTTTTTCAGTTTTAATTACCTGTTTATTTAACTGTTATAATAAATTAAGTCGGAAACTGGTTCTCCAAGCCTTTTTCCGGCTTTTATTTCATGAGTGGCTGGTCGGATTGGCAAAAAATCTTATCTTTGCGTTCGATTATCAATTAAAAAAAGAAAAACATAAATGAACAATTCCCCTCAGCCTGCTGCTAAAGGGTTCACAAGAGCCTTTTATGTCAGCAACACAGTCGAACTGTTTGAACGCATGGCTTACTATGCCGTGTTTATCGTTCTCACTATTTATCTATCTACAATTTTAGGTTTTAATGATTTTGAAGCAAGTATGATTTCCGGCCTTTTTTCCGGTGGATTATACTTGCTTCCTATTTTTACCGGAGCATATGCCGATAAAATCGGTTTTCGCAAATCAATGCTTGTTGCTTTTTCATTATTGACAGCCGGATACTTGGGCCTGGGAGTATTACCCACGTTACTTGAAAGCGGCGGATTAGTGACTTATGGAGAAAGCACTCATTTCGATGGACTGACGGATAGTGCCTCCCGTTGGTTGATAGTCCCGGTTCTATTTATAATTATGATAGGCGGCGCATTTATTAAATCGGTTATTTCAGCTTCTGTTGCCAAGGAAACAACTGAAGCGACTCGGGCACGCGGATATTCTATTTTTTATATGATGGTTAATATCGGTGCCTTTACCGGTAAAACGGTTATCGATCCTCTACGGAATGTTATTGGTGACCAAGCTTATATCTATATTAACTATTTCTCAGGAGTCATGACTCTCATCGCTTTGTTGGCTGTTTTCTTTTTGTATAAATCGACTCATACCGTAGGAGAAGGAAAGAGTATGCGTGAGATCGGACAAGGTTTCTTGCGTATTGTCACTAATTGGCGTTTGCTGATCTTAATCCTTATTATTACGGGATTCTGGATGGTACAACATCAGCTTTATGCTACAATGCCTAAGTATGTTATTCGCATGGCTGGTGAAACTGCAAAACCGGGGTGGATTGCCAATGTAAATCCTTTTGTCGTTGTTTGTTGTGTGAGCTTTGTGACTCGCTGGATGGCCAGACGAAGTGCTATCACTTCGATGAATATTGGTATGTTTCTGATTCCGATATCAGCGCTGTTGATGGCATGTGGTAATCTCTTGGGCAATGAAGTTATCTCGGGAATGAGTAATATTACGTTGATGATGATTGCCGGCATCGTGGTACAAGGCTTGGCAGAATGCTTTATTTCTCCGCGTTATCTGGAATATTTCTCTTTACAAGCTCCTAAAGGTGAAGAAGGCATGTACTTAGGTTTTAGCCATCTTCACTCTTTTTTGTCTTCTATTTTTGGCTTTGGGCTCGCAGGGGTGCTGCTGACCAAGTATTGTCCGGATCCTGCCCTGTTTGAATCCAGAGAAGCTTGGGAAGCCGCCAGTGTAAATGCTCATTACATCTGGTATTACTTTGCAGCAATCGGTTTGATTGCAGCAATTGCATTGCTTATTTTTGCAAAAATCACCGATTTCATCGATAAAAAGAAGAAAGCTAACACCTGATTGTTTCCTTTTTTATGTATATTTGCCGTCACTTTGCCATAAAAGTTGACGGCAATTTGCATTTAAAAGAAGAGAATAATAATGAAGATTAGATTTATAAGCCTGGCAAGTGGCAGTAGCGGAAACTGTTATTATCTGGGTACCGAAAAATACGGCATACTCATTGATGCAGGTATCGGAATTCGTACCATAAAAAAAACGTTGAGAGATATAAATGTGACGATGGATTCGATACGCGCAGTGTTTATAACGCATGATCATGCTGATCATATCAAAGCTGTGGGGCATTTAGGTGAGAAGTTGAATATTCCGGTATATACCACAGCACGTATACATGCGGGGATTAATAAAAGTTATTGTATGACAGAAAAATTGCATGCTTCTGTACGCTATCTGGAGAAAGAAGAGCCTATGCAATTGGAAGACTTCCGCATTGAATCTTTTGAAGTTCCACATGACGGAACAGACAATGTGGGTTATTGTATAGAAGTTGATGGTAAAGTCTTTTCTTTTCTAACAGATTTGGGAGAGATTACTCCGACTGCTGCCCGATATATCTGTAAAGCCCATTATTTGATTCTTGAAGCTAATTATGATGAAGAAATGCTTCGTATGGGACCTTATCCTACATATCTGAAAGAACGTATTTCAAGTAGTACAGGCCATATGAGTAATGTAGATACTGCCGACTTTCTTGCTGAGAATATCACGGAACATCTTCGTTATATCTGGCTTTGTCATCTGAGCAAAGATAATAATCATCCGGAACTGGCTTATAAAACGGTTGAATGGAAATTAAAGAATAAAGGCGTCATTGTTGGGAAGGATGTGCAACTGCTTGCTTTAAAGAGAAATACGCCATCAGAGCTCTATGAATTTGAGTAAGTGTGAGAAAAAAAGAATAAAAAAAGATCCCTATTTGTTTTGCAATATGAAATAAAAGCCCTACTTTTGCAACCGCAAACGAGAAACAAGCACTCTTAGCTCAGCTGGTAGAGCAATTGACTCTTAATCAATGGGTCCAGGGTTCGAGTCCCTGAGGGTGTACAAAAGGAGATTATTTATAATCTCCTTTTTGTTTTTGTGACATTTTGAAATATTATCTTATCTTTGTCGCCGCAAAGAATAAAATTGATGAAAACAACTTATCTGTTTGACATACTTGTCGATTATTTGGAACTGGCTTAGCTACGGTTTCACCTTATTTTGATATGCCTTTTCTCGTAATGGTATATCTCATTCTTCTTTTCCTCCTGTATAAATGCAACAGAGGAATGATCTCATTCTTTATCTTATTTCAACTTTAATATGAATAATTGGAAGAAAAAGTTTATTATTATATGGACCGGGCAGCTATTCTCTATACTAAGTAGTTCTATTGCCCAGTTCTCTATTGTTTTGTGGATTAGTCTTAAAACTGGTTCTGCAGAAGTATTGTCATTTGCAACAATTGCTGCCCTATTGCCACAGGCGGTATTAGGTCCTTTTGCCGGTGTATTTGTCGATCGTTGGAATCGTAAGTGGACTATGATTGGAGCAGATAGCTTCGTCGCCCTTTGTTCCGGTATAATTGCATTGTTGTTTTATCTTGATACAGTTGAGCTATGGCATATATATTTTTTGCTTATGTTGCGCTCTGTTGGTGGTGCATTTCATACGCCTGCCATGAAATCGTCTGTGCCATTGCTGGCACCCGAGAAAGAGCTTATGCGCATTGCAGGTATCAATCAGGCGATTCAGTCAGTATGTAACATCGGTGGACCGGCTCTCGGGGCTATATTACTGCTTGCCTTCGACATGAGCCTTGTTATGCTTTTGGATGTATTTGGAGCCATAATAGCTTGTACAGCTTTACTTTTTGTGTATATTCCTAATCCTAAAAAAGAAAATGCTTCTGCTAAGAATGTGCTTTATGATATGCGAGATGGGTTTAATGTCATCATGCGCAACAAAGGAGTCAGTTGGGTTATGGTAACAGAAGTTCTTGTTACATTTTTTGTTATGCCTATGGTAGCTTTGATGCCATTGATGACCTTGAAGAATTTCTCGGGAACGGCATATCAGGTGAGTTTGATAGAGGCCCTTTTCGGTGCAGGCATGCTGGCCGGTGGTGCATTGCTGGGTGTTTGGAATCCTAAGATACGGAAAATTCTGCTGATTGCCACCTCTTACTTTTTACTCGGTCTGGCGTTGGCATTCTGTGGAGTGCTTCCGGCTGAAGGCTTTATCTATTTTGCCATACTAACAGTAGCACAGGGCATAGTTGTTCCGTTCTTTTCCGGACCTTTTACTTCATTGCTTCAAACTCAATTTGAACCGGCATATTTAGGACGGGTATTTTCACTTTTTGATAGCGTGAGCTTACTCCCCTCTATTATAGGGTTGTTTATTACGGGATTTGTTGCTGATAATCTGGGGATAGCCAATATTTTCATTTATTGCGGAATAGCAATTGTGCTTACCGCCGTTTTGATGATGTGTATTCCAGCCGTTAGGGATTTGGAAAGAAAAGGCAGGTAGAACGAATTTATTTATTATAAGTCATCCGTTTATGCTCACTGTTTATCTCTTGGGTTGTGAAGAGATAAACAGTGAGCATCTTATGAAATATAGTATAACCTGAATATATTAAAGACTATTGATTAGAAAATGAATTGGAATCTTCCCTGAACTACGCTGAAGTTTTGGTTGCTTATCTCTTTTATATTAGCTCCGGGTATCATATAGCTATAGTTTAATTTTACTCCGATGTATTTATTAATGTAATAATTAAGTCCAACGGAGATATCTTTTTGTTCTCCTCCCCAGATAGCAGCTTTTCCGTCATTAAGTGTTAGATAATTAAATCGGGAACAGAGCTCCAGGCTTTTTCCTTTCGGCCGGCCGGGACATGCGACTGATTCGTCATATAAATAAGTCTGACCGGCTAAAAGCCAAGAGCATTGAAGATAACCACCTTGTGCTACATAATTTTCAAATGCATCATCCCGCTTCACATGTGTGCGTATATATTCACTTTGCAGACAAAAACGGTGATAATAAACCAATAATTCGGTGCCAAACTTTATCTGATGTGTCGCATGGTCGACAGTGGCTGCAACAATGTTTCGGTTGTCAATCGTGCTCACTCCAGGAGATTTATAAGAAAATACGTTTTTGTCTTCTTCATTCAATGAACCGTCAGGAGTACGATAGATTGTTGCAAACCCTATATGGATAAGCTTCTCATTTTCAAATACCGGTCGATATACTATCCTGCCATCCAACGCATAGCCTTGTGAAACATTTTTCAGATTATTGACATCATTGTCGGTAAATGCCCCTCCCGACAAATAGTAACGTTTACTTCTATAGCTATATGCGACTCCCATTCGCCGACTGTTTGTCAAGGCAAGAACGACTCCGGGAGATTGATTAAAGCGAAGGTCGAAAGTACTACACAGCATTTCTAAGCTGAAGGGTTCATAAAATTGTCCAACCTGTATAGTGTGCTTTTTTTGTGTATACATTGCGTAAGCATCCTTGATTGCTGCTTTATTGCCCGTATAGCCTATTTCAACTTTCATATTCCAGTTTTGATAAGCAACTTTTGCGCTTATGCGAAGATCACCAAATTCCACTCCATTACCAAAATGGTTATCATTTTTAAGATATACGCCTCCATCCAGAAGCATTCGTCCTGTCACTTTACATTGTAGTTTGTCCGAGTTGGGCTGTGCCGAAGATAATAAAGCGTAAGATATGCCCAACAAGTAGGAAAAAGTGTGTTTTAGATATAAGTTCATTTGTTATTAGATTTTTAGCCTTGCTATTTATTTCGGATACAAAAATACATTAAAAGAAATATAGATGAAATGAATATTTATAATTTATTGATATATTGATTTTTTTTCATTAGAAGATTGTAATATAAATCTAATTAAATAGATACAGATAATTTTATAAATTATATATTATAAGAGGTATTATACATTTATCTGTTGAATTATAATAGTTTACGTAAATCGTACTATATAAAATGCTTTAATGTGCGATTAAAAAAACTTTTTTAAAACTTAATCTTTGACCGGAATATGTTTTTTCTTTACTAAATCTTAATTCGACGCTTCTTGGTCTAATATAGATTATTGTAAATGAGACAATTTATCATGTATGATTATTTATGAATGAATACTTAAAAAGATACAAGTGTTTCATTAGACAGAATAAAAGACATTCTTTAGACGAAAAAATTCCTTCAAACATTTGCAGTTTAAAAATAAAGGTTTACCTTTGCACCCGAAATCAAGAACGCTTGATAACATGCACTCTTAGCTCAGCTGGTAGAGCAATTGACTCTTAATCAATGGGTCCAGGGTTCGAGTCCCTGAGGGTGTACAAATGGTATTGAAAACCAGTAAGTTATAAGAATTACCCCTCTATTTACCCCTCTAATAGGGGTTGATGAGAGGATTTCTTGTTTAAGAGTAAGCCAAACCCTTACCGCTATGGATATGGTTTGGATACCTTGAAAACGCTTGCAAGCTTCAATGAGAGAGGATTCACGCCTTATTAGTGAGGGTTTATTTTCTCTTTCTTAGATTCTTCAGAAGTAGCCATGCTACGTAAAGCGTATGCGTGTATGGCAGATGTTCAGTAAACTTTCACGGATTCTGTGAAGGAAATTTTCGATTAATTTCAAACCTCCATTTTATGGAAAAAATTATTGAAAACGGATTGAATAAATCTGTTCTGAACATGGTGTCGTATGATACCGTAATTATGGTGCTGTATCAGCAGCAAAGCGATGTTTCTTTTCAAAGAAGTGTTCCGCAACATTTAGACACAGGAAGTCTGAAAACGCTTCCTTATGGTTCTGATGATATGAAAATTTGTGGAACAGTTGAAAACCTCCGCATCACTGTCTATCCTGAAAAGATTGTTATCATGGGTAGTCTATGCAAGTATTTGAAAGGAAACAACGTTCAAGGTCTTAGCATGGAGGAAACACGTCAAGCGATTGATTTTCTTTCGCAAAAGTTGTGTTTACCTTTAAGGTTGGCTCGTGTGATGCGGATTGACGTTGCCTACAATGCTATCGTATCTCAAAACCCTAAGGAGTATCTTAATCGACTTGGGAGTTTGAGTAGGCATGATAGGCTGGAAGAACCTGATTCTCTTTATTACAGACAGTCTAAAACTCTCTTGCATGTATATGACAAGCTTAAAGAGATGAAGCGTAAAAGAGAATTTTTCGATTGTGGTTTCAATGGAAATATACTGCGTATCGAATTAAGGTTTTCCTATGGGAAGCAGGACTGGAAACGACGCTTTGGAACTGAAACCGTTTTAGTTGATATGTTGCTGAATGAGACTTTCTTTACCAATCTTGTAAAGATGCTCTATGGACGGTACAAGAAAATAGAGAAGGTCAATGATGTGCAGTTAGACCTGCGAGTTGTAAAAGGCAAAAAGGACGCCCGTGTTTTTTTGGTTGCATACATCTTGAAGGTGCAAGGATGTGTTCCCTTGGAGAAGATGATAAGCGAACAACAGAAGACTGGACGGATTAGTTCTAGACAGGTTGACTATCTACGGTCTGTGATTAGTGAGGCTAACAGTGTCGACCAATCCTTCATTCAGAAAAGCGGTCATATTGAAGAACTGGATGCAGCATTTGAACTGATGAGGAAAATGTACGGTTTTTAAAGAACTTCTATAGTAAGCGAAAGTTTCCTTTATTTCAGAGGACTTCAATTACTTAGTTCTCTATCTGTTTGGAAGGGTGATATGATGTGAATTTTCATGTCATATCATCCTTTCTTTTCTTTATTTACATACATCTTCAATCCTGTCTAATTTGTTCAAGTAACAGCCTGATTGCATAACAGAACTTCATATCAGTATTAGGATTAAAAGAAAGGACATCACAACGGATGCCCTCTCTTTCCTCCCAATCGAGTTCATCAATCAATGAACCACTTATATCGTTCATCACCATGTAATGCGCTGCTTATTCCTACCGCTATTTCAGTAGCGTTCAGACTTCTGTCTAAGAAGCTGTCGATATAGCTTGACTTGTTAGCTCCAGTCAGAAGGTTGTAGAACCGCCACATATCCAGTTCGCTACCGAAGCTACCGAAATTCTCGTCACTAATGTATGCTCTTGCTACGGAGTTTATCTGCGTATCGGTCAGCAGCATTCTTGGTAGTCGTTTTTGATAGCCTTGTGGCAAGCACTGATACAGCCGCATTCTTCCCAACAAGGTAGCAAAGTGGTGTTCGGTCATCACTGTATTACCAAGAGACTGCATCAGATGCAGATGCTTTGCAGGGTTGTACTGGTTAAACAATTCCAATAAAGCACGGTACAAGTCTTTTGTACTGCTGACCTCTATTTGAGAACGGTAGCCGTCAGTGAACACGCACATATTGCAGCACACTTGATTCACAAAGCCGATAGCTACGCTGAACCGTTCCAATGTCTTTCTACTGTACAGGTTTTCACGATTGTACGCACGCACCCCTACAATGGAGAGATTCAGTTTGTTGCCACCTACTGTCTCGAATATTGTAGGAACATCAATGGCGAATGCACACCGTTCATAATAAATGGTCTTGTCGCTTTCTAAGAGTTGATTTGCGGGCTTGTGTATCGCTTCGGGTATTCTTCCTTTCACCACATGAGAAACCCGAATAGCTGGCGTCTCTATGCGTTCTCCATTGAAGAAGGAAGTGGCTGCATCATAGGCGGTTTCAATGAATGCAGGGTGTGAAATTGTGAGTTCGTTGTCCTTCGCAAAGACGGGAATGATACATTCCGATTTAAGAGATTTCAGGTCGATTTCCGAGGTGTTCGCTTCGATAAAGTGATTTGTCTTCTTGACGGTTTTCGGCTCGTCTAAGAGGATTTCTGCATCGTCTGCGTAGCTGTTTAGCCCTAAGGTCTTTCTCGGTTCTTGCTGTGCCGTATTCGGCAAAATGGTTACTGCTTCCATGTTGATAAATATTAATGGTTATTGATTGGTTTACGGATAGAAAGTATGCTAAACGGTATCTCGTCCGTATATTGTTCCTATCTGAATATAGACAGGGTTATAAAGTGGACTTGGGAGTATATTGGAACGGATTGGGAGAATTAATTCATCAGGTATAGCGATGAAAAAGTAAAGTAGTGCTTTTTCATCGCTTCATTCTCTTAAAATCAGGTTAATAACCAATGCTTGAAGTATCGGGGCTTTTCAGCTATCGTTAGTCTTTTTCTATCTTGTGTTATTTCACAGAAAATAGCCTGATAAATAGTGTTGTGGTATTGAAGGAAAATGAATGATATATGCAGAAACCATAATGGAATTTTTGTTAAAAGCCTGTTAATTTGAATCGTCTTGCCAAGATTAATTTTAGGAAGGGTGAGGATTAAAATTTTAAAAGCGAATAGTGCGGGGGGATATTAAAGGATAGGCTTCTTATGCTTATAGGTATAAGAAAATCGCATTTCAAGATGGGCTGTCTGTTAATGAGGGGGGGTAATATTTTACCCCTTATTCATTCAGGATAATTCGTAGAATGAATTTAAAATCTTACTCTAAAATAAAAAGTCGTAACAGAGCATTCCATTACGACTTTCTCACGGCTTCTTTTATTTTCTATTGCTTTACTAAAGTCATGATATATTCAGTATCGTCATCCCATTCCCCTGCGTAATCATGCCAAGTATATTTATAAGTAGCCTGATTTTTAGAAATAGCTATCGTACCTTCAATATAATCATCCTGATTCAGTATGATTTTCAGGTTGCTACCATTTAAGGTATAAGAACAATTAGATGAAGTTTCTTCTCCGTCATCCCAAACTAAACTACCATTACTTTTGAAAGTGAAAGAACCTGAACGCAAATCTTCATCAGAGCTTGAAGTATATTTCCAAGTACCCTCGATTGTAGCGTTTGCTTCTTCTTCATCATCATCGCTACAAGCTGCGAAGTTCACACACATAATTACGGCTACAATAGCCATTCCGATAAATCTTAATGTTTTCATTTTAACTAATAGATTGTTATTTCTGCTCCTATGTTCCTTCTCAGAGCGTTATAAAATAATAAGGCATGAGGAACACGACATAAAGCCGCACGCTTTTTTGATTAGAAACTAAACCCTATAGAAGCAGAGACGCCATGCGGATAAACATCATCACCGTCTTTGTTCCAAGCCTCTCCGTATGCTTTGGAATTATAAGTATACCCAACTTTCAGAAACACAGATAACGTCTTATAAAAATTCCAATTCACACCAGCTCCCGGATTTGCATAGAATCCTGCTGCGTCAAGCAGACTATAGCCTACTTTCGCATCAATAAACGGAGAGATTTTCTTTTTGAGGAAGGTGTATCTCACGCTACCATATAGCGGTATGGAAGTATAATCATCGCCTAAACGTACACCTACACCTGCACCGATATAAAAACGAGAGCCAAGCTGAACCCCATGCGTTGTATAAATATCAGTAGTGCTGAACATTCCTATATCGTCAGTATGGAAAGTCCTACCGCCTTCAATAGAACCTTTGTAGTTTTGGGCGTTGCACGTTAGAGAGTTTATGCTCACTGTTACAGAAACAAGAAGCATACCGATTAATCTTAATATTTTCATTTTGTTTCAGATTGATGCTTACCTGCTCCCTTGTAAGCTGTTAAAAATAAAGAGGCGTGGGAACATTGAATATTACTGTACTGAGGCTCTCGACTGCCCTTACCCAATAATAAACAATAGCCCACGCCAAACGATATATAGACTGCTCCAAGCAGAGCAGATATATAACATCAGCGTGAGCGTTCTTGCTTATTATCTTGGGTAAAAGAATTGTCGAGATTCCAGTACAAGATAATATCTTAAACGCTCTTTTATTATAATATGTCTGCACCTCGTAAACGAAATGCAATGCAAAATTACTTTATTAAAACTAATCAGCCAAGAAAAAAGCCTTTGTTTTTTGCATATACAGCACACATGTATTGAGGAGAGATGTTTCTTAGATAGAAAAAAAATGTCAACAAACCGCATTTCAGACGCTTATAGGCACTTTTTTACGTGGGGGATAAAAGTATAAAGCCGCTTCCCAAAAACCGAGAAACGGCTTCATCTTCCCATTTTGACTATCTTACCTCTTGGCTCGGAGATATGCTTTCCGACTACTTTTCATCAGTTTCAAAGCGAGGTCAGCATCAATAACTATTTTCCGTCCGACCTGCGATATAGCCTTGTCAAGGCAACCTTCCTGCTTTATTCGGTTGGCGGTTGCTATGGAGCAATGAAGTAGCTCTGCAAGTCCTTTCAATCCGTAAACAAGATGTTTTACATTCTCCGTTTTTTCAGGGTGAATGGGATTCTGATTGGAAATAACTGGTTGTAAGATATCAAGAAGTTCTTGAACCGTAAGCGCCCCCACGGGCTTGTTAATGTCCATGATTAAACATTTAATAAATTTACGTTCATCTCGCACCATATTTACAACTGTAGAAGAGTATGGTGCAGTCCTTCTGTAAAATCTGTCTTGATAGACCTATGATGCGAACATGGCTCTATAAAAAAGCCCTGATTTTACACGGTCATAATACCTTATCTATTTTCGGGTGTAAAGATAAAATAGATATTATTGAAAAACAAAGAATAGGCAGGAATATTCACTTCATCAGATTATATTCCTGCCTAATATTTATATAAGATAACAGACTATCAATCTATTAGAAATTCCATTTTCCCATATATGCAGCCTTCGTCTTGTCCGAAATCTCAATGTATGGTTTCATTGAGGCATAATCACGATGCCCCGTCCATTTCATTACGACTGTATGAGGGATTCCAAACGCAAGCGAACAACATATAAAGGTTCGGCGCCCGTCATGAGAGGAGATTATTTGATAAAATTTGTATTCTTCCCTTATGCGGTCATTTCCTATGTAGTATTCATCAACCCACGTTTTTGTTAGTTGAGCTAATAATGCAGCTTCTTTCAAATGACTGTTCAATTTCTGATTTGACAGCGGTGGGAACACATGATTTCCTTTCTGCTTCATCTTTTTATATTTCTTCAAGATTTCCAAAGCGTAATCATTCAATTCGATTTGCAGTCGTTCATCAGTCTTTTCCGTAACGATTTCCATAATCTTTCCATGTATGTCACTCCAGCAAAGGGATTTTAAATCGCTGTATCGAATGGATGTAAATGCCATAAAACAGAACATATCTCTTGATAGTTCCAATATTCCGTCTTTTTTAGGATATTGGTAATTATAAAACTGCATTAATTCTTCTATATTCAAAAAGGAAACGGGAGTCGGAATCTCTTTGAGACAAGTATTGAATTTCAGGACTTCCCGATGAATTAGCATTCCATTCTCGGCAGCCCACCGCAGAAACCAACCTAAAAATTCAAAGTACTTATTAATAGTCGTATTGCGGTATTTATGTTGTAATTTTCCGTTTTTATCTTCCGTACGATATTCAACAAACCAATCTCGGAGAGCCAGCAGTTTGTTTTCTGTAAGGTTCTGAAATGAGAGGTCAGGAGAAAAACTTCGCAAGATGTTTTTTAAGGAGATGAATTTCTTTGTCACATTCGGCACCCAGTTCTTTTGCTTCTTTTGAACTTCTATGTATTCGTCCCATACCGTAAAGAAGTTTTTGTTTTCTACTGATACCTTGACTTTTCCAAGCCTTTCATTAATCATTAGTTTGACTTCCTCCTTTGTCGGTATATGCTGGACACCCTCATAATATTTGAAAACATCCTCTATCGCATTTTTGTAGCCTCCAATGGCACGGCTTATTTCTGATGCAATCGCTTTATGCTTCCCTACCGTATGGGTCGTATTCCTTAGCGGTAATTGGTTTGCTTTATCCCATTTAGTCTCGTCGCCGTAGTAACCAATGTAAAAGTCTATTTCTCCTTTTACCCACTTCACACGACAAATAATCTGCTTGTTACGGGATTTGATGAAAACCCGTAGATTCTTTCTGATGTTCATGTTTCTATTAAATTTTAAATTAAACAATGGAGCAACAAAAAAGAGGGGTAAAAGTTGTTTTTACCCCTCTTTTTGATGCTATTTATTAAGATTTCGTGAATATGTAATATATGGATATATAATATAATGTACTGATATTGAGTATTGTTAAGTATTTAATATTATTAGTTTAAATATCAGTTCTACTCCCTGAGGGTGTACAATTCGTTATAAATCCACTGCATATAAAAATGTAGTGGATTTTTTATGTGTTTATTTTTATTTTGCTTCTGTTCTTCAACAAGATATTGAATTAATCGGAAATTTTTGTTGGTGCTCCTCTCTTTATATTTCTGCATCTTAGCGATGCCTTTGTCACACAACCTTCTTCGTATTGATGTTTTTCCTGATAAGTAAGGATAGTCCATCAATAATGAAACCTAAAGGTTCAGGTGGAGGAGTATCTTTTGATCCTTGGGAAAATGGTTGCTTCCTATAATTCAAGTTTATCTTGGCAGCTAAGATACAGATCTTGCGGGCCAAGATGTGTATCTTGCGAGCTAAGATGTAGATCTTAGCCCGTAAGATGGACTTTAACTATCGGTCTGAAAAGTTTATTTTCTATGTTTCAGCACTTTATAGTAAAGTGATTTGTTATTTTATAATTGGGTCTTTACAACCAATAAAAAGAAATGTATACCGCTCCTGTGGTTAAGTTCTGATTATATTTCCTTAGGTGTACTTTAATCATTTTTATGGGCTGCAATCGGACTGTCCCTTTTTACATAAAGATGAATGCCAACAAAAATTTCCGATTACTCCGTTTTTATGTATTTGATAGTAAATAGATAGATAATTATAGCAAAAAGACTGGAAAAAAATGGATTTTATTTTGTTTTTAACCTTGAAACTTACTATCTTTAGGAAATAGATTATAATTGGGGGCAATTAATAAGTCCTGGCCCACAGGCGAATGATATGAGAATACAATTTGAAATTAAGGAAAAGTTACCTGAAATAATCGGGGAAATTCTAAATTCCGAAAGATGGACGACCCTTATTAAGGAAGATATTTCAGGTAGGAAATTAGTCGTAATCCGTGATCGTGCATTCGATTCGGAGGCAACTGTGGAGATCTACTCTCGTGAGGTTACTATTAAAACAGCATGGTCCAGATACACTTATCGGCTGTTTATATTGGGAGATTGTGTGTGGTGTGAATACAACGGTGCTTATCGTGGGTTATTAGAACAAAACTTATTGCCGTCTATAACTCCTAAAGAGAGTTTATTGGATTCGGAAGTTTTGGATAGTTCATTGTATGGGCATGAAAAGAAAAAACTCCGGGAATATGCTGAGGATAATCTTAAACTGAAGAAATTCAGACGTGAGAATTTTAATGAAAATCGCACTGGAGTAGCTCCGTTTGATCATCCGAAAAAGGTGTATGACGAATTCATTAAAGAAGATTACATTGCTCCTTCTTCGGAAAATAATAATAAATAAGAATAATAAAGGAGGATTTTATACTATTCAGAGTATCAATCCTCCTTTATTTCTATAGAGGATTACTCTCTGTATCCTCCATTTCCGGTGCATCATGTATACTTTTCATTATAAATGCCCACGTGATAAGCAAAAAAGCTATATAAATAATTATATATTCCATAATCCCTTTATTTTATTGACTATATAACAGGTTGGATTTTGAAAAGATGTTCGTATTACATTTTTTTTGCATATTCGGATGAAAATAAATGCATTGTTCTTGAGAATACGATACATTTCTCCAATAATAACATCAGTAAGAGATTTATTTGTCATCAGAGTAGCCATATTCTTTAAGAGTATTTCTGCCAATCTCCTCCAGACAGCTTCTCAGAAACTTCCCTATTTTTTTCATGATCACATTCCTTTCATTTTAGTTGTCATTCGCCGATATAACAAAAATGATAATTCATGAGTTGTATTTTGATATTGCTTTTTGGGGGGATCTGGCTATTATTTGATCTGTATCAAGTAAACAATACAAAACGGATAGTTGTTTATATTATAAAATCTAAAAATATAAACTTATGATTTACAAATTTTTATTTCCTCTTAAACCAGACAGTATGGGAGCATCCGCATTCCTGCTGATTCTAAGAATCTCGTTTGGATTATTGTTAATGAATCATGGCATACAAAAATGGAGTAATTTTCAGGAACTTTCCACATCCTTTCCTGATCCGTTGGGATTAGGTTCTCCCCTCTCCTTGGGGTTGGCCATCTTTGCAGAGTTAGTATGTTCGATGGCCTTTATTATAGGTTTTCTTTACAGGTTGGCCATGATTCCAATGATCTTTACTATGGGTATTGCATTCTTTGTTATTCATGCAAATGATGCATTTGCAATGAAAGAATTGGCATTAGTATATTTGATTGTTTTTATTTTGATGTATATAAGCGGACCGGGGAAATATTCTGTCGATTATATGATAGGCCGGCAACTCCGAAACAAAAGGAAAATGTAAGCAGAAAAGTAACCTAAATTTGTTCTCTTTAGCTAAAAAGAGTATATTTGCAGATTATAACAGGATCGTTTTTATATAAATGATCCATAATATTAACCTAATAACAAATAAAAAAATTAGTATGAAAAAGAACAGATTAACTTTGGTTGCTGCCATTTTTCTCAGTGGTACTATCCTGTTTAGTTCATGTGTAGGATCATTCGGATTGTTCAATCGCATTTCGTCATGGAATCAGTCCATTGGTACAAAATTTGTAAATGAACTTGTTTTCCTTGCTTTAAATATCGTTCCGGTATATGGTGTCGCTTATCTGGCAGATGCATTGGTAATTAACTCAATCGAATTCTGGAGTGGCACCAATCCTATGGCTAATGTAGGTGATGTGAAGAAAGTAAAGGGTGAGAACGGAGATTATCTGGTAAAGACCCTTGAGAATGGTTATTCCATCACTAAAGAAGGTGAAGATTCAGCTATGGAGTTGATTTATAACAAAGAAGCAAACACTTGGAATGTTGTTGCTGACGGAGTCAGCACGGAATTGTTGAAAATGAACAATGACGGTACTGCTGAAATGAATTTACCGAATGGAGAAAAGATGAACGTAACTCTTGATGCACAAGGTATGATGGCTGCACGTCAGGCTACAATGGGCGGACTGCTTTTTGCAGCACGCTGATTATCGAAATAACTATAAATATAAAGATGAAACCGCTCTGAGAGTCAGTTTCATCTTTTTTTTATCTCTATCCTTAATAGAATCAGAATGGATAGCCTACAGCAAAATGAAATGCGAAATCACGGCTAAATTTAGGATGAATAATAGGATAACGTTCTTTTGTTTTCTCATATTTAGGATTTACAGCTTTCATACCTCCGTCAAAACGAAGTACAAAAAAGTCAAGGTCCAGTCTGAGCCCTAATCCATAAGCCACTGCGATTTGCTTATAGAACTTGTCGAATTCAAAAGCTCCTCCCGGCTGGTTTTCATATTCACGGATAGTCCATATGTTACCTGCATCGATAAATGCCGCTCCGCGGAACTTCCAAAACAGACGGGTCCGGTATTCGATGCTTGCATCCAATTTGATATCTCCGGACTGATTCATGAAATTTCCATCGCCGGCAAAAGAGCCCGGTCCTAAATTACGTACAGACCATCCTCTTACGCTGTTGGCTCCTCCTGAGAAATAACGTTTCTCAAAAGGAACTACCTTTGCATTTCCATAAGGTACGGCAACTCCTATCCCCGCATGAAACGCAAGGGAATTGCGATGATCGATTATAATATTCTTGGCAAAATCAAAGTCACCTTTCAAATATTGTGCATAAGGTATCCCTAAAATAGCATATTCCCCATCTTTATTCTTTCTCATATTAATCATTTTAGAGACTCCGTAAAGAATGTTGCCTGCAGATTCGAAGCCTGCCCGTATGGAATAAGAATTGGAAGTTATCGTATTATTGACAAGGGTTCCTCCTGCACTATTATAGTTATAAGTATATCCCATACGTACAATAAGACGATTTTCATAATTATATCTGAGGATGTAGTTGTCTTTGTCCTTATCAATATAGTCTTCCTGGAATTGAGGAGAAATCCAGGGAAGGTAGAGGTAACTGATATCCAATAAATCGATGCGGTGCTGAATCTTTTGTTTTTGCATCCATTTGTAGCTCCATGAAGCCGAAGCAATGGTGCGGGAGAACTCGGGGCGTAATTGATAATTGTATTGTAGTCCGAACTCTGTCGTTGCTCTTATCCGCCGTTTAAAGTCAGAAGTAAGAAAGGGAAATAAGAAACTGGGGAAATTGATGCTTGTTTCAACTCCGTATTCAGTATAATTATGGTTTTTATATCCCGGCTGTAATCCGGATATGGCCTCATAAGCTCCTCGGAATTTTACCATGAAAGTTTCTGAGCCGCGAAATAAATTTCTATGTTGAAAAGAAACGGACGCGGCAGCTCCCAAATCACCTGCCGAATTAGTACCTTCCAACTCAAAAGAAATGGATTTATGCTTGCTTTTGGTTAGCATTACATAGCAATTCAGTCTGGTACTATCGTCATTTTGTGTCTCAAAAAAACGAATGTTAGTATACTTGAGAGCTGAAAGCCTCCCAAAATAAGTATAGGTCTTTTGTACGTTACGTTCATCATATAAATCTCCGGAGGTGAATCTTAAGTTATCTACGAGCACTTTAGGACGTAAATACAGTTGGTCTTTATAATAGATCGGGAATCCGTTATAATGCAAAGAGTCATTAATTTCAATGCTGCTCAGAGCTGATGATTGCAAGACATCATAATCAGTAATAAAATTGATTTTGTTGATCTTGTACTGAGGATGTTCTTTAGGAACATCACCAACATAAGCTTTATAGGGCAACAGATGTAAAGTCAAATCTACTTGATAAGTATTGCGGGCAGTATCTGCCGTATAAGTAATATAATCCTTATTAAATTTATAATAACCGTTACACAATAAGTAGTCTGTAATACGTTGCCGTTCCGCATCAAGTGTGTTTACATCGAAAAGCATTCCTTCTTTCAACGTTGATTTAGTAGAATCATTTTGAAGATATTCGGCTATTTTCTTATCAGAAATATCATACTTCAGTGTGCGTACAGTATAAGGTTTGCCTGAATTGATTTCATAAAACAGTTTTAGCTTTTTCTTTTTAGTTTTTATGGTTCTTTTTACGGTAGCTCCCATATAGCCGAGATTCTGCACTGCTTTTGCAATTTCTTCTTGCGAACGGATAGCATCGGCTTCATTATAGATAACCGGAGCATCTCCTATCTTGCGCAAGAATTTATTGAGCCATTTCGTAGA
This sequence comes from Bacteroides sp. NGMCC 1.200775, assembly GCF_040798045.1. Lineage (NCBI taxonomy): Bacteria > Pseudomonadati > Bacteroidota > Bacteroidia > Bacteroidales > Bacteroidaceae > Bacteroides > Bacteroides sp. NGMCC 1.200775. The sequence continues at coordinate 316,274 of NZ_JASCQK010000001.1, forward strand.
ATCCCTTCCGGACCAATTATACACATACAGTTGAGTCTTGACTGCACTGAACCATTTCGAGTTAGGATTCTGTCGCACATAAAGTCGCATGTCCGACGGTTTTATGTCTTTATTATCAGTATGTATTTTTACTTCATCCAACAAATAAGAACCCTCCGGCACAAACTTAGTGGCAGAACACGAAGCCAGTGACAAAACAAAATAAAGAAGAATCGTGTAAAGAACCCCTTTCTTCATATACGGTTTTTAATAGATTACGCCAAATAGGTTACAAATATAAACCATATTTTTTGTTTTGGGAAATAAAAATGCCGGAAGAGCATTTCTACTTTTCCGGCATTTTTATAGATGATTACATCATTTAAGCCTAAACCTGACCGGAAGTGTAAATCGTGAGTTTACATTTTCACCTTTGTGTTTTCCTGGAATCCAATCGGGCATTGAGTTTACCACTCTGATAGCTTCGGCATCAAGTAGCGGAGATATGCTTTTTACAACAATCGGGTTAAGCAGTTTACCATTCTTAGAAACAATAAACTGAACTACTACCTGACCTTCTTCCTTGTTTTCAATAGCTTGGGCCGGATATTTGATGCTCTTTGCAATAAACTGTAAGCATGCCTTCATTCCATCCGGAAATGTAGGAGCACTATCAACGACATCATACACTACGTCTTTTAGTATAGCTACAGAGTCCGGTACTACTTCTTCTTTAAGGGATTGTGTGGCACTTACAGAGTCTTTCACTTCGGTAACAGCCTGCTCGTTACTTGTTTTACTCCCGCAATTGCTAAACAATAGCAACATGGCTACTACCGGCAGAAATATCAGAAATTTGCTCTTCATAATTTTTTGAGTTCTTTTTTCGTTCAACATTTTAATTCGTTTTTAAAGGTTATACATTAGGATTAATATCTGGATTTGCTGCAGCCAATCAGAGCTTATTTATTTTTTAAGAGAAGATACTGTTCTTCTTTCTTTATTGTATTTTATGTGTCTGGGCATACCTTCTTCGTTCTGGATATCAATATAATGATGTATTACAAATCTACTAAATTTAAGTAGATAGTTTATATTTATCAATATAAAGTTTGTTAATGGTAAGAAAATAAAGACATAAAAAGGATTAGAAATATAATAGTTAATTGGGAATATCTTTATAGCTTTGCCGTAAAATTAGAGTTAGATGGGAACATTAAGTAAAAATAGAGTTAAATATATCCGATCGCTGGAATTAAAAAAAAATAGGAAAGAAGAAAGAGTCTTTCTGGCAGAAGGTCCCAAATTGGTAGGTGATTTACTGGGACATTTCCCTTGCAAGTTTCTGGCGGCCACTTCGGAATGGCTTAGAGAACATTCTGCAGTTAAGGCTGTGGAGGTAATTGAAGTCGGTCCTGAGGATTTATCTCGTGCCAGTTTGTTGAAGAGCCCTCAACAAGTACTGGCATTGTTTGAACAACCGAAGTACGAGATCGATACAGAAGTTATTCGTAATTCTTTATGTTTAGCTTTGGATGATATTCAAGACCCCGGTAATCTTGGGACAATCATTCGTCTTGCAGACTGGTTTGGTATTGAACACATTTTCTGTTCGCCCAATACTGTTGATGTTTTTAATCCTAAAGCCATACAAGCTACCATGGGAGGCATTGCCAGAGTAAAAGTACATTATATCGCATTGCCAGAGTTGATTCATGTACTGGGAAATGTACCGGTATATGGTACCTTTCTGGATGGAAAGAATATGTATGAGCAGCCTTTGTCAAAGAATGGAATAATAGTAATGGGGAATGAAGGAAATGGTATTGGAGCCGAAGTGGAAAAGCTGGTAAACCGTAAGTTATACATTCCAAATTATCCTCAGGAACGCGAGACCTCAGAATCATTGAATGTAGCCATTGCTACCGCAATTGTCTGCGCTGAGTTTCGGCGACAGGCCGCATTGTAGCAAAGTCAAATGGAAATAACAAATAAGCCTGCCATTTCATGCATGAGGTAATTTCCGGAATAGTAATACTTTGTTCATCGGTATTGGTTAAGTTGAACAAAGTATTATTTATATCCATCCTTTCTTGCGGAATCAATAAAATGACACCGGGAAACCATTCTACAGATTCAATTTCTTCACTACAGGGAAAAATACGATAGACATACTCTCCCTCCATTTCTATGGCATGCAGTTTTAAAAATCCACTTTCCGGAATAAATATATAATGTGCAGCAAAACGTTTCATCTTATTTTCTAATTATTCTGACGACGCAATGGTCTCCTTGGATTAGTTCGTTGCTGTCTTTCTAATTGCTGTTTTTCTTTTTCTATTTGTTGCTCTTTCTCTCGTTGTTCCGGTTTAACGGGACGGACATCGTTATTGGGGCGGTTCAAATCCTTTGGATTAGTCCGTTGATGTACCGGCGTCGTTTGAATAGTATCTTGGGGAGCTTTCTTCCGGATAGAATCTACCTTATTTTTTTCTGTTATTGAGTCGGCATTTAAAGAGTCTTTTCCCATTTGTGTTAATGAGTCATTTACATGATAACGGGTCAACGAAATGTCGCTAACCAAAAGTGTTGTTAACTTTTGGGATTGCGGATAGAAAATGAATCCTTTTATTTCCTTGATAGTCATCGTATCTGATTGAAGACGAATGTCCTGAATTCCTGATTCAAATATATGTTTCGTGCAACTATTAGTCACACTGTCGTTCTTATAAACAATCTGCATGGCCATTACCGGAGCCATTGTTGAGTCCGGCATTCCATCCAGGAAGTTATATTGTATTTTCCAGAGCAATACATCACGTTTCTTGAAATTTGTATCAGAAGGTAATGTGAACGTGAACCTATTATTCAATGGAGATCCCGTTAACTGGGCAACCCGCTGCCATGCCCAGACATCAATACTGTCGCCTGGAGCAGACATCTTAGGCTTATTATCACGCAATGCTATTAAGTGGTTGATGGCATCCTGTTGGGCTTTCAGCCTTTTATTTACCTTTTCATAGATTTCCGATAGTATTTTTGTGTTGCGTGTATACCATACCATAGACGAGTCAAAAACTTCTTCTGTTGTACCATATTTCTTAAATACAGCTTCTACATACAGTGCTTTTTTGTAATTCTCGCCACCAGGCATGTTCTCACCCATCGCTTTGGCAATGTGGTAATCGTATAGCAGATTTTCCATCTGTGATTCTGATATAACGCTATCAGGTCTTTTCACCTTACAAGCAGATGTTATCAGTACCAAAAGACAGATACAACATAATTGAAACCGGAAATACTTTTTCATTACCTCTTTTTTACTTTTTGGTCACAGAATGATGGTATGAATCATTCAGATATTTGCTATAGAACAGTAATAAGGCAATAATTCCGCAGCTAATGGCGGCATCTGCGAAATTGAAGATCGGACTAAAGAAAATGAAATGCTCTCCACCTACAAAAGGCATCCATGCCGGCCAGTTTGTATCGATAATCGGGAAATAAAACATATCAACTACTTTACCATAGAACCAAGTGGAGTAACCACCTCCTTCGGGCATAAAACTGGCTATTTGTGAATGTGTGCTTTCGTTGAAAAAGACTCCATAGAAAACACTGTCAATAATGTTACCCAGTGCACCGGTCAAGATTAACGATACACAAATGATATATCCGGTTTTTAATCCTCTTTTTACTATTTTATATAAGTACCACCCTATCAAGCCTACTGCAACGATTCGGAATGTAGTCAGAAAGAGTTTTCCAAATATCTCCATTCCAAACGCCATACCATTATTTTCGGTAAAATAAATATAAAACCAATCTGTAATACGGATACTCTCATGCCAATACATATGAGTCTTGATCCAGATTTTAATCACTTGATCAATGATCAGCACAGAAAAAATGACGAGCAGAGCGATTTGTCCTTTCGTGAGTAGTTTCTTCATTTTGTTAAGCTATCAGTTATATAAGTTACGAGCTACCAATTACAAGCTAAAGAGAAACACGATATTGCCGTGTATACACTTGTCTCTTGCAATAGGTAGCTCGTAGCCTACTATTTATTTCTTTCCACTGTTCTTTGCTTCAATGCTCAGTGTAGCATGAGGCACAGCACGCAGACGTTCTGCCGGAATTAATTTTCCTGTTTCACGGCAAATACCATACGTTTTATTCTCGATACGTACAAGAGCAGCCTGTAAACCCTGAATAAACTTCAGTTGGCGTTGAGCCAAACGTGTAGTCTCTTCTTTCGACAATGTATTTGCTCCTTCTTCCAAGACTTTATATGTGGGGGACGTGTCATCTGTGTCATTTCCGTCCAGCCCCATTAAGCTCAGTTTTAACTGTTCATAGTCACGTTGTGCTAGTTCCAGTTTTTCATTAATGATGGCACGGAATTCTTCTAACTCCGCATCCGAATATCTTGTCTTTTCTGCCATAACTTTTACTGTTTATTAGGTTATTAGTATTAGAATTATTCTTTCACTACATTCACAAACAAAGAGAAGTCGTCGAAATTTAATTCTGTGCCGCCTTTTACTTCGTCTGCCAAAGTAAGGGATGTACCCAAAACTTGGTTACAAATATAACCATTATATTCATTTACCGCATCATCTGTCTGCGGATTTTTAGATAATGTTATTTTTATTTTGTCTGTAATCTCGAAACCACTTGATTTACGGATATTTTGAATGCGGTTTACCAATTCACGTGCAATTCCTTCACGGCGAAGTTCTTCCGTTACAGTAACTTCCAGCGCAACAGTCAATTTCCCTTCATTGGCAACCAACCATCCCGGAATGTCCTCGCTGAAGATCTCTACATCTGCAGTTTCTATAACAGCTTCTGCCCCATCTAAATTAAGGGTATAACGGCCGTTCTTCTCGAGTTCGGCAATAGCTTCCTGTGACATTTCTGCTACAGCTGCTGCTACAGCTTTCATTTGCTTTCCGAATTTTGGTCCCAGTTTCTTGAAGTCACATTTAACCTTTTTCACCAGAACGCCGGCTGTACCATCAACGAATTTAATCTCCTTTACGTTGACTTCACTCATGATAAGTGCTTTTACAGCCTCGATATGGGCTTTTTGTGCTTCATCCACTATAGGGATCATGATACACTGCAACGGCTGACGAACTTTAATATTCACTTTACGACGCAATGCCAACACCATGGAAGTAACGTCTTGTGCCATCTGCATTTGTGCTTCCAGTTCCTTATCTACCATTTTTTCATTGTATTCCGGGAATTTCGCCAGATGGACAGAAACTACATTATCGCGTCCTGTTGCACTGATTAGGTCGCCATACAGACGGTCTGCATAGAAAGGAGCGATAGGTGCCATTAATTTGGCTACCGTTTCCAGGCATGTATACAAAGTCTGATATGCAGATAGTTTATCCTGAGTGAATCCACCACCCCAGAAACGCTTACGGTTCAGGCGGACGTACCAGTTAGACAGATTATCGTTTACGAAATCAGAAATTAAACGTCCTGCTTTAGTCGGTTCATATTCGTTATAACAGGTATCTACTTCCTTTATTAATGTGTTCAGTACAGAGAGAATCCATCGGTCAATTTCCGGACGATCGCTCATCGGAACATCAGCCTCTTTGTATTCAAACCCGTCTACATTAGCATACAAAGCAAAGAAAGAATAGGTGTTGTATAAAGTACCAAAGAATTTACGACGAACTTCCTCGATGCCTTCTACATCAAACTTCAGGTTATCCCATGGAGAAGAATTGGTAATCATATACCAACGCAAGGGATCGGACCCATATTTCTCGATGGTAGAGAACGGATCAACTGCATTTCCTAAGCGTTTAGACATTTTATTGCCATTCTTGTCTAATACCAATCCGTTTGAAATGACTGCTTTGTATGAAACACTGTCAAATACCATGGTTGCAATGGCATGTAGAGTGAAGAACCATCCACGTGTCTGGTCCACACCTTCTGCAATGAAATCTGCCGGATATACCTGATGGCTATCCAATAACTCTTTATTTTCAAATGGATAATGGATCTGTGCATAAGGCATCGCACCCGAATCAAACCATACGTCAATCAGGTCTGTTTCGCGTTTCATAGGCTTACCATCTTTTGAAACAAGGATAATATCGTCTACATATGGGCGATGGAGATCTATCTTATTATAATTTTCTTCATTATATTCACCCGGTATGAAACCTTTATCTTTATAGGGGTTCGATTGCATATACCCTGCGGCAACCGATTTTTCGATTTCATTATATAACTCCTCAACCGACTCTATACATTTCTCGTCGCTGTTGTCTTCTGTTCGCCAAATAGGCAACGGAGTACCCCAGTAACGGGAACGGCTCAGATTCCAATCATTCAGGTTTTCCAGCCATTTGCCAAAACGTCCGGTTCCGGTAGATTCCGGTTTCCAGTTAATGGTTTTATTTAACTCTATCATGCGCTCTTTGCACGCAGTAGAACGAATAAACCAACTATCCAGCGGATAATAAAGCACCGGTTTGTCTGTACGCCAGCAGTGCGGGTAATTATGCACATGCTTTTCTATTTTGAAAGCCTGATTATTAACTTTCATCATCATACAGATACTTACATCCAATGATTCATCCTGATCGGATAGATTCGGATCATAAGCATTCTTCACGAAACGACCTGCATACTCTTTGTATAAATCTACGTTAACGCGCTGTTTTACAAAATCTTCATCCAACTCATCTAAAGTATAGAATTTACCGGTCAGATCTACCATCGGACGAAGTTCACCTTTTTTATTAACCAACTGTAATGGAGGCACACCGGCAGCTTTTGCCACTTGAGCATCATCCGCACCAAATGTCGGAGCGATGTGTACAATACCCGTACCGTCCTCTGTTGTTACATAATCGCCCAGTATTACACGGAAAGCACCTTCTCCCGGATTTACCCATGGAATTAATTGTTCATATTCCATGTCTACCAAATCGGTACCTTTATATTCAGCAATTACTTTGAAAGGAACCAACTTATCACCTGGTTTATAATCTTCCAGCTTCAGTTCGGCTGCTTTCGGATTGAAATGTGTATTCAACAATGCCTTTGCCAATACTACCGTGATTGGCTGTCCTGTATATGCGTTGTACGATTGAACTGCAACGTAGTCAATTTTAGGACCTACACAAAGTGCTGTATTCGAAGGTAGTGTCCATGGAGTAGTAGTCCATGCTATAAAATAAGGAGTACCCCACTCTGTCATTTCGGGTTTAGGGTTCTTCATCTTAAATTGTGCCACTACCGTTGTGTCTTTCACATCACGATAGCATCCCGGCTGATTCAGTTCATGTGAACTTAATCCTGTTCCGGCTGCCGGAGAATATGGCTGGATAGTATATCCTTTATAAAGTAATCCTTTTTTATACAATTGTTTCAATAACCACCACAGTGTTTCGATGTAACGGTTGTCATATGTGATGTACGGGTGCTTCATATCCACCCAATACCCCATTTGATGAGTCAGGTCTTCCCACTCTTTTGTGAATTTCATTACATCCTGACGGCAATGAGCATTGTATTCTGCTACAGAAATTGTTTTTCCAATATCCTCTTTGGTGATCCCTAAAGACTTTTCTACACCTAATTCTACAGGGAGTCCGTGTGTATCCCAACCTGCCTTACGTTTCACCTGATATCCTTTCATCGTTTTGTAACGACAGAAAATATCTTTTATAGAACGAGCCATTACATGGTGAATACCCGGCATACCGTTAGCTGATGGAGGTCCTTCGAAGAAAACAAACGAAGGACAGCCTTCACGTTCTGTCATACTCTTGGCGAAAACCTGGTTTTCGTCCCATTTTTTCAATACGTCCTTATTCACCTGCGAGAGGTCGAACTGCGAATATTCGGCAAATTTCTTGCTCATGGCTATATTTACAATTTTACTATTTACAATTTAAGATCGGGATACCCTCCCTATTTTAAGGGTGCAAATGTACAAAAACATTCGTTTTCATACAAGAAAAGCCTTTTTAATTTCAGTCTGACAGGAAGGACCGCCTTGTGAAAAGAGTGTAAAAAGTAGTAAGGGGAGCAAAACAAAAAACTATATGCCTTGTTTATCAGGGAAATTTTAAAACCCTATATGTTATGAATTACGGTATTAGTATATTGTTCAGAGCAATTCCTTTGGCGATGGCTCTGTTTTGTTTCGGCTACGGAGCGTTTATCAGTGCATATGGAGATGATCCTAACCGATTGGTGGCAGGTCCTGTAGTCTTTTCATTAGGTATGATTTGTATTGCATTGTTTGCAACAGCCGCTACTATTATCCGGCAAATTATACATACTTATGGGCGCGGTTCTCTGTACGCACTGCCTATTATCGGTTATTTGGCTGCTGCCGTTACTATTATTGGTGGAATTTGTATGTTTACCGGATCTGCCTCTGCCTCTTCCTTTGTGGCTGGGCATGTGGTTGCCGGAGTAGGACTGATAACTACTTGTGTAGCAACTGCTGCAACATCTTCTACCCGTTTTTCACTGATTCCTGCCAACTCAAAAATGATTGGTAATGATATTCCTAAAGGAGCGTTTACTAAAGGTCAAGAACTTGTATTAAAAACAATAGCTATTATTGTCTCGTTGATTGCTTGGATATGGGCTTTTGTTTTATTGGCTAAAAGCGATGTACATCCTGCTTATTTCGTAGCAGGGCATGTGATGGCAGGTCTGGCTTGTATTTGCACAAGCCTGATTGCTTTGGTCGCTACTATTGCCCGTCAAATAAGAAATGTATATACGGATAAAGAACGTAAACAATGGCCGAAACTCGTATTATTGATGGGAACTATTTCCCTCCTTTGGGGGCTGTTTGTTATTTTTGCCGATTCAAGCAGTACAAATGGGGTTATCGGATATATTATGATTGGGCTTGGCCTTGTTTGTTACAGTATTTCCAGTAAAGTAATTCTACTGGCAAAAATCTGGGGACGAGAATTTGCTTTGGCCAACCGCATCCCTCTGATTCCGGTATTGACAGCATTAGCTTGCCTGTTTCTGGCCTCTTTCGCCTTCGAATTAGGTACGACACACGATGATTATTTTATCCCTGCACGTGTATTAGCCGGATTAGGGGCTATTTGCTTCACCCTCTTTTCAATTGTCAGTATTCTTGAGAGTGGAACATCTTCAAAATAAATGCAATAGGACAATACTAAAAAGAAAGCGGAATTGTGAACTCCGCTTTCTTTTTAGAGAGTTCATTTATTCATAGAATTTATTAAGTGAGACATAATATTCTAATCGGGAATTGGGTAATGTGAATGACATATAATTGCCAAAATATACATTTGGACAGCCGGTTTCACCAAGAATTTTTCCTGCATGAGATTTTTTAATAGCAGATGCAAATGTCGACGCTCCGGAATAAGTAGTTTCATTTACCAATACTGTAACTGTTCCTTTATAAATATCTGCTTTATCCCGGTTTCCCGCTACAGAAGAATCTTGAATAGCAAATAAAGATCCGTCAGGTAAATTTTTGATCTCTTCATAGGTTTCCGGATGTTTTTGCTTATTATACAGTTTTGAGTATGAACTGATTTTTAAATCAGTTTTAGTATATAATGTATAAGCATCATGCGATAAGTATGATAGAAGCATGTCAACTCCGGCACTTGACCCTCCTTTGTTATTTCTGATATCTATAACCAAATTGGGTACATGTTCTCTGTTAATCACCGAAAAGACAGAGTCACAAAATTGTTTTAGTTGTGGTAATTGATATAAGTTCATTATTTGCAGAGTAGCAGTCTGTCTATCGGGGCTTAGAGTATAACTAAATTGCGGCAGGCTTTTTCCAAGTTTTGCTTTTAAAACAGGGAGGGCATCTATTTGTCCGATGCCATTCAATGATTCTTTCCAGATCTTATTTCCCCTTTTAATTGTAAAATCATATTTGTCACCCCAATTATATTTATACCATAGCAAAGTAGAAAGATAAAGGGTCAATTGATTTTCCTTAATAGCGTTTCCTTTTTCAGCTCCCAGTAAGAGATACAATTGGCTTAATATAGTTTGACTATTTATATTATTCATACATGTTATTTCATCATTTTCCTGCATCGAACAGGATATTAAGGGGAAATCAACTACTATCTTATCGTCTACTATTTTTAAGCGTAAAGGCAGAGTCAGTCCTCCATGATTCAAATAGTCTATTCTGTCTGGAGTAGCAGGAATTGCGAAATTAGTATGACCATCTTTTACAGATGCAACAAATGGAGAGACTATAAAGTAGAAATCAGAAACGTTTCGTTCTTTATTTAACAAGCGATATATTGAATCATGCTTTTCTTCAAATTCTTTTTGTGTTTGATACATAAATAAATCCGGATGTACTTGACATAATAAGCTATATAAGGTATCAAAATCTTCTTTTTGCTGGCAGGAGGTTAGTACTTGAGCATTTATTGGGATGCTGAGATTACATAAAATGATTATCATCAGAATTAAAGATGGAGTTTTCATGTTTTGCCGTTTTTAAGATTAGACATTTAATGATTAAAGCTATTTTGTGAATGCTAATATAGATAATCTCCTGGAAAGCTACTTTATTCTAAGTACTAATTTATATTTTCTTTTATTTTGTATCCCGGTCATCCCCAACTAATATTATAAATAGCAATGTTCCTTTTTAATTTAAATCTACTTCAAATTTGTATTTAATACAAATTAATAGCCCTTTTATACGTTTATTGGCATATTTTTACTTACTTTGCACCCTATAAAGGCACAACTATGCACAAAAAACTATTAGTAACTGCATATTTTGTAATAGCGGCATTATTGCAAACTATGACAGGCAATTTCCCCTTATCTTTTTTTGCATTCCCTCTGAATGTGATTGTAGCAGTTATATGGGTCTATTTATTATGGCGTCTCTATAAAGAAGGGAATAAGTTGCCGTTAACCCGTTTTCTGCTGTCTTCCCGGACAAGTATTTTATCAATCTTATTATTAGTAGGTGGCAGCTTGGTTATCGGGTTGTTTCCCCAATTATCGGAAGCAGAAGCTGCATCCATATCAGGAGTCCCAGCCTCATTGGGATGCTATAACTTTATGACTTCCTGGATATTCATTGCCATTCTTTTTCTTTTATTGAGTAATCTGGCAATGGTGGTTATCCATGCTTTCTATCATCGTGTACCGGCGAAGAAGCGTTTTCTCCTGAACCATTTGGGATTATGGCTCGCTTTATTTGCCGGATTCTTCGGTAGCAGCGATGTGCAGACATTACGGATCCCGCTTTATGCCGGACAACCGGGACGCGAAGCCTATAGTATGGATGGGAAAGCCTATTATCTGGATTATGAATTGGAACTCTACTCTTTCAATACAGAGTATTATCCGAACGGGATGCCTTCGCGTTTTGCGGCAGATGTACGTATTGGAGAGCAGAGAACTACGCTTGAAGTAAATCATCCTCACAGTTACCGTTTGGGAGAAGATATTTATCTGACCGGATATGATACACGTAATGTGGGAAATACCCGATATTGCATTCTTCAGATTGTACGTCAACCCTGGAAATATGTAATGGTGACTGGTATTTTAATGATGTTAGCAGGAGCTGTTCTGCTATTTATTAATGGTCCTAAAAAAGCTAAATCATGATAACCTGGGATAACTTCTATCTGTTTGCAACCGTCTCCATCTGCCTTTGGCTTACGGGTGCCATATCGGCACTTCGTTCATCGGGACAAAGTAAAATAGCTGTTGTACTGACTGTAGCAGGAATTACTTGTCTGGGGATATTCATTGCCGGGCTATGGATATCTCTGCAACGCCCTCCTCTTCGCACTATGGGTGAAACCCGTTTGTGGTATTCCTTTTTTATGGGGATTGCCGGGCTGTTGACGTATATTCGCTGGAAATATCGATGGATACTTTCTTTCTCTACTCTGCTGTCCACTGTTTTTGTTATCATCAATTTGCTGAAGCCCGAGATACATGACCAATCACTTATGCCGGCTTTGCAAAGTGTCTGGTTTATTCCCCATGTCACAGTTTATATGTTCTCCTACTCTGTATTGGGATGTGCTTTCATTATTGCTATTTGCGGGCTTGTACACCACAAAGAAGAATATTTGGTGACAGCGGATAATCTGGTCTATTCTGGTGTGGCTTTTTTATCGATCGGCATGCTTCTTGGATCTTTATGGGCAAAGGAGGCCTGGGGAAATTATTGGAGTTGGGATCCCAAAGAGACCTGGGCAGTGGTTACCTGGATGGGATACCTATTATATATGCACCTGCGCTTACGAGGCAGGTTTCGTAAAAAGATGCTGTATGTCATACTTATTTTCTCCTTTTTGGCTTTGCAGATGTGTTGGTATGGAGTAAATTATTTGCCCTCGGCTCAACAAAGTGTACATTTATATAATCGTAATAATTAACTAAAAGAATCCACAATGAAGAAAAGTACAAAATTTATCATCGCATTACTGGTGACGGTCGGAGCTTTGGCTATCACTTACCGCGTCGTAAATCAGGCTCCGTCAAAAGAGCTTGCCGCTGACGCTCAGATGCAAGAGATCATTACTTCCGGTGGCTGCCTGCAATGCCATTCGGGTAGTCCGGATCTTCCTTTTTATGCAAACTGGCCTGTTGCCGGCGGAATGGTTCAGAAGGACGTGGAACAAGGTTATCGCGCTTTTGACATGACCGAAATGGCTGAAGCCTTAAAAGTCGGTAAACCTGTAGGAAAAGTGGCTTTGGCCAAAGTAGAGAAAGTGATCATGGACGGAACAATGCCTAAACATGCCTACTATATGGTACACTGGGGAGCCAGTGTGACAGATGCTAAAAAGGAAATGGCTATGGCGTGGGCAAAACAACACCGTCTGGCACATTATGCTAACGGGCTGGCTTCAGCCGAATTCGCTAACGAGCCGGTGCGTCCCATCGCTGATTCCATTCCGGTAGATATGCGTAAAGTGATTTTGGGAGATATGCTTTATCACGATACTCGCCTTTCGGCCGACAACACCGTTTCATGTGCATCATGCCATGGATTGAATACGGGAGGGGTAGACAACAAGCAATATTCAGAAGGTGTAGGTGGACAATTCGGAGGTGTGAATGCTCCGACGGTATACAATGCTGCCTACAATTTCGTGCAGTTCTGGGACGGACGTGCCGGAACACTTGCCGAGCAGGCTGCCGGTCCTCCGTTGAATCCGGTCGAGATGGCTTGCCAGTCTTTTGACGAAATCATTGCAAAACTCGAACAGGACGCTAATTTTACCAAAGCCTTTTTAGCTGTATATCCCGACGGATATTCGGAAAAGAATATCACTGACGCTATCGAAGAGTTCGAAAAGACATTGCTCACTCCCAATTCTCGTTTCGACCTTTATCTGAAAGGTGAAAAGACTGCTATTAACGATATGGAACTTGCCGGATACGAATTGTTTAAGAAATACGATTGCGCTACTTGCCATGTAGGTGAAACTTTGGGTGGTCAGTCTTACGAGTTAATGGGTGTGAAGAGAGATTATTTTGCAGATCGTGGCATTGAATTGACAGAAGAAGATAACGGACGCTTCAAACAGACCCAAAATGATCGTGATAAACATCGTTTCAAAGTTCCCGGTTTAAGAAACATTGCCCTGACAGCTCCTTACTTTCATGACGGTAGCATGAAAACAATGAAGGAGGCTGTGGATTATATGGCCAAATATCAGGTAGATAAGAATCTGCCGGAAGATGAACTGAATAAAATAGTAGCTTTCCTGGAAACACTGACCGGAGAGTATAAAGGTAAACCACTGACCAATGATAATCAGAGCAAGGCATTGTAATGTCTGCCGGATAAAAACAAGAAAAGGATACTCTGCAAAGAGTATCCTTTTTAGTTTTATGCTATGAATGGATTAGTTACGAGGCAGGGCTTCTTTAACAACCATCTGACGGCCTTCGTATTCAGCACCGTTCAACTCAGCGATAACATTTTTGGCTTCGTCGTCGTTCGGCATTTCAACGAATGCGAATCCTTTAGATTTGCGAGTCTCGCGGTCGGTGATCAGTTTTACTGAATCAACTGTTCCGTACTCTTCCATTACTTGTCTCAAATCTGCTTCCTTAACACGATAGCTAAGGTTTCCAATGTACATGTTCATAAAATAAAAAAAATAAAAATTGATAAATAAATTTAGAAACAACAGAAGTTTGAGATTAGATCCGGATTCGACTGATTCAGTAGAAAATAGAGTAAAATAAAACGATCAATTGTTTTCGGCAGCAAAGAACGCCATAATATTTGGATTATCAACTATAAAAGGGCATTTATTTTTCAATAAACGCCCTTTTTTCTTACAGATGTGTCTCTATTAATGTTTACTCAGATAGCTGGCCACTCCGTCTTCGGTTGCTTTCATGGCATCTTTACCTTTCGACCAATTGGCCGGACAAACCTCGCCATACTCTTCAAAATGTTGCAAGGCATCCACCATACGCAGTACTTCGTCTACGTTACGTCCCAATGGTAAGTCGTTGATGACACAATGTCTCACTACACCTTCTTTGTCAATCAGGAACAGACCGCGGAAAGCCACCGGTGCCCCTTCGCATACCCAATTGCCATTTTCATCGGGAGCATAGCTTCCGGCCAGTACTCCGTAACTTTCAGAGATTGATTTAGAAAAGTCGGACACAATAGGATACTTCACGCCTTGGATACCTCCCTCGCTCTTGGGCATCTGCAACCAGGAGAAATGAGAATATTCAGAGTCGACCGAGCAACCTACCACAGCTACGTTCCGTTTTTCAAACTCGTCGAGCCTTTCCTGAAATGCGTGCAGTTCGGTGGGGCATACAAAAGTAAAATCCATCGGATAGAAGAAGAATACTACATACTTTTTCCCTTTATACTGATCCAACGAGAAGTCCTGAACGATTTCATGCCCATTGATTACGGCCGTGGCATCAAATTTCGGCGCTTGTTTTCCAATTAATGATCTCATAATTTTCTTGTTTTAGAAGTTATTAAACGATTCATTTCGGAAACAAAGCTATCAGAATCTTTGTTTGCTACCAAAGTTTAACGATTTATAATATCTATCGGATAATAGACAAAATCTATTGCGGCTTCTTAAATCTCACTTCATATACATCGTTCCGGCGATCTTTCAGGTTACGTACACTGCCATAAGTATGCAACTCGTTCAGCAAATCGAGATCTACGTCCGAAACCAGGATCATTTCCGTATTTGGAGTGGCTTCGGCGCGCTTTCCGTCCGTCGGGAAGGCAAAGTCGCAAGGTGTAAATACCCCAGACTGGGCATACTGAATGTCCATGTTATGTACACGGGGAAGATTGCCTACGCTGCCGGCTATTACAACAAAACATTCGTTCTCAATGGCACGTGCCTGTGCACAGACCCGTACACGTGAATAAGCATTTTGAGTATCGGTGAGGAACGGCACAAACAGAATCTGCATTCCCTGGTCGGCCATCAGCCGGGAAAGTTCGGGAAACTCTACATCATAACAAATCAATATGCCGATCTTGGCACAGTCTGTTTCGAATGTTTTCAACTGTTTGCCCCCGCTCAGTCCCCAGCTCTTTATCTCGTCCGGAGTGACATGAAGCTTTTCATACATTTCGTAAGTTCCGTCACGCCGGCAGAGGAAACCGGCGTTGTACAACAGTCCGTCCTCTTTTATTAGCGGCATGCTGCCCGTAATGATATTGATATTGTAGCTGATTGCCAGATTGATAAAGCGGTCACGGATTTCCTCGGTATATTGGGCCAGTCCGCGGATAGCTTGTGATTCGCCTTTATCATTGTACTTTGACATCAGTGGCGCATTAAAGTATTCGGGGAAAAGCACAAAGTCGCTTTTATAGTCGGATACGGCATCAACGAAAAATTCTACTTGTTCGAAAAGGTCGTCCAAAGTTTTGTAACTGCGCATCTGCCATTGCACCAATCCTACGCGAACCGTCGTTTTGGGAGCGAGGTATTCCTGTGTAGGGGGCTGATAGTAAATGTTATCCCATTGCAACAGGCAAGCATAATGTTTGGATTCTTCATCATTCGGCAGATAATTGGTCATCACCTTCCGAACGTGGAAATCATTGGAAAGTTGAAAAGTGAGCACCGGGTCGTAGATTTCCCGCTGGCGTACGCGGTCAATATACTCTTTGGGACGCATCTTGTCAGCATATTTATGGTAATTCGGAATACGTCCGCCAAACATGATCGCTTTCAGGTTAAGCGTTTCGCAAAGTTCTTTGCGATATTCGTACATGCGCCGTGCCAACCGTAATCCGCGATATTCGGGATGAATAAAGACCTCGATGCCATATAGGATATTTCCTTGGGCTGTGTGGGTATTGAAAGTCTCCTTCCCTGTGACTTGGGCATAAGTGTGGTCGTTCTTCACTTTATCATAATCTACAATGATAGAGAGTGCACAGCCAACGATCTTCTCGTCGACTACGGTTACAATCTGCCCTTCGGGGAAAATCTTGATTAGTTTCTCAATCTGTCCGTGTGTCCAGAAGACATCACTTCCGTCCGAATATACACGTGTAAACGATTGGGATAATTGAGCGTAATCTTCAATCTGGAGGTTACGGATCTGTACCTTATTAATTTTATGAGGATAATCCATAGTAACTTGTATTAAAAAAACGTTGCAAAGGTAAGCTTTATCTTTATAACCGGACAGCTTTCATATAATTTTATACCTTTGCACTTCATAACAACTATCAAGAGTATGCGTAAATTTATTATTTCTTTCTGCTGCTATGTTTTCTTTATTTTTACTTTGGCAGCGCAGGACAAGGCTCCGCACTACACCGTAATTGTTTCGTTGGATGCCTTCCGCTGGGATTACCCGGAGATGTATGATACCCCTAACCTGAACCAGATGGCCCGCGAAGGGGTTAAGGCAACTATGCTCCCCTCCTATCCGGCATCTACTTTCCCCAACCATTATACATTGGCTACGGGGCTGGTACCTGACCATAACGGTATTATCAACAACACTTTCTGGGATGTAAAACGGCATCGGCAATACTCCATGGGAGATCCTGCCACACGAAACAATCCCGACTATTATCTGGGTGAACCGATTTGGATAACAGCCCAGAAGCAAGGTGTAAAAACAGGAAACATCTATTGGGTAGGTTCGGATATTGCCATTAAAGGTTGCTACCCCACTTATTACCGGGAATATGCAGAAAAGCCCCGTCTTACTTTTGAGCAACGGGTAGATTCGACCATCGCTCTGCTGAGAAAGCCGGAAGCGGAACGTCCCCGTTTTGTTATGCTTTACTTTGAGGAGCCGGATGGAGTGACGCATCATCATGGTCCTCACAGCGCGGAAGCTGCCGCTATCGTACATCGTATGGATAGTCTGATAGGAATGTTGCGACAGGGAATCGCTGCTCTCCCCTTCGGAAAAGATGTCAACCTGATTGTTACTGCCGATCATGGGATGACGGAAATCAGTGACGACCGGGTGGTAGATATGAATAAATATCTGCGTCCGGAATGGTGCGAAGCGGTAGACGGGCGGACACCGACTTCTATCTTTACCAAGCCGGAATATCGTGACTCGGTATACAATGCTTTAAAGAATGTAGCCCACATCCATGTTTGGAAAAAAGAAGAGATTCCTGCTGAGCTGAATTACGGAAGCAGTGACCGTGTTGGAGATATTGTAGTGGCTCCCGAATTGGGATGGCAATTTACCGACGTGCCGCGTGCGCTGAAAGGTGCTCATGGTTATTTTCCGCAAAGTCCGGATATGCAAGTAATGTTTCGTGCCTGCGGTCCCGATTTTAAGGAAGGATATGAATCGAAAGGTTTTGTCAATGTAGATATTTATCCGTTACTGGCGTATTTGATGAAGATCACTCCGGAGAAAACGGACGGACAGTTTGAAAGGATAAAAGACATTCTGAAAGATCTGTCTTTTTGATAATCTACTGCGTGTAGAATAGCATATTTCTGTCCAACGGGCAAGGCGGACAAAAAAAACGCCCGGAATTTGAATCAGTCTATTTAAGAATGCAAGCCTATTGCGCGTATTTATTACAATATGCACAACAGGCTTGCGTTATTTTAATCTTTATGATCGAAGTTGACTCTAAACAGTGATCTTTTTTCTATTTTTCGCTTGTTGATCTTTTGCGCTCAAATAGAGAAAAAAGGTCTGCGTTCTTACCATTTTATAATATCATTATACCATATGGGGCAAATGTAGTAATCATCCGGACGGGATGGTTACGGCATAATGAGCAAATGCAGTAACCATTTTCTCTCTTTGCTTACTGTAATTTGTCCGAAAGCCTATTGTTCTACCCCTCTCACGTTACTTCTGAAAGGGGTAGGACTATAGGCTTCGTGTTATTACGCTTCCGGTTCGCCGGATTCATAAAAAGTGCATGTCAGCAATAGATAAGTATATGCTACATTCGGTCAGTATTCAGACCATTCTGCTTTCAAAGTGGAATGGGGCAAGAATCCTCTCCCATCAATGTTTTTTCCAAAGTTTACTCATATCTTCCAATGTCTTTCCTTTGGTTTCGGGCACCCAACGCCATACAAACAGTGCGGCAATCACACAAATGACCCCATAAAGGCTGTAAGCAAACATCGGACTGAAATCATAGAGGGCAGGGAAGGTGGACGAAACAATGTAATTGAATATCCATTGAAATGCTACGGCAATGGCTACGGCTTTGCCACGGATGGTGTTGGGGAAGATTTCGGATATCAGTACCCAGCAAATAGGTCCCCACGACATCATGAAAAAGGCTGCGTATACAATTACCGACAGCACGGGAAGTATCCCCTTAACGCCCATGCTGTCGCACAAGGCAACGGCGAATGCCCCGGCCGCCATACCGATGGACCCGATGATGAGTAAGGGCTTACGACCGAAACGGTCAACGGTAAAGATGGCTACCAGTGTGAAGATAATGTTGACAATCCCCATAATGACGGTTTGCATCATTCCTCCCCCTTCGGCGCCGGCATTTTCGAATATTCGAGGTGCGTAATAAAGCACGGCATTGATGCCGATGGCCTGCTGGAAGACGGAAAGCAGAATACCGATGACAATCACTGTTGCGCCATAAGTGAACAGCTTTTCTGCCTTTTCCTGCGAAGTAGCCTTTATATCCGCCAAGATTTCTTGTGCCTTGGCGGCTCCGTTCACTTTCTTTAGAATGGAATATGCTTTCTGATCCTGATCGATCATCACCAGATAGCGGGGAGTTTTGGGTACAAAGAAGAGCAGCATGCCGAAGAAGGCAGCCGGAAAAGCTTCGGAACCAAACATGTATCGCCATCCTTCGGTTACGGTCCACATATCCGATTCGCTGCTGACGGAAAGTGTACCGGCGGCATCTTTCAGGATGATCGGATTTTGGTGGTCACCCAAAATCAAGAAGTTTACAAAGTAGACTACCAGCATGCCGAAAATAATGGCAAACTGATTGCAGGACACCAGTGTACCCCGGATATTGGATGGTGCTATTTCGGCAATATACATCGGACAGACGGCAGATGCCAGCCCCACACCGATACCACCTACGATGCGGTAAAGGTTAAAGGCTATAAGCAGGTTCATATCAGCTTTTCCATATTCAAAGAACAGGAACTCGGGGTAATATGACCCCAGTGCCGAAAGGAAAAAGAGAACGGCAGCCAGTCGCAGCGAGTTGCGGCGACCCAACCGTGATGCAAAGATGCCGGACAATGCACCACCCAGTACGCAACCAATCAGTGCACTTGAAGAGGTGATGCCGTGCATCACTTTGTCGTATTGAAAATCTGTGGCTGTGAGGAAGAAGGCTTCGAGCCCTTTCTCAGCTCCCGAAATCACAGCGGTGTCATAGCCGAACAACAGTCCGCCCAGGATGGCTACCGATGTGATGGAATACAGGTAGAGCTTGCTACCTTCGTTGGTATGATTCATGGCATTAGCTTTTTTGAATTACGGTTTGCAGACGGAAACTGTCTGCAAACCGCATTGTACGGACTTATAGTGAGTATATGTTAACGAGCGCTTCATACAACTCTTGTTTACCACTGATTTGTTTCGGCTCACCATTGGATTTTGCATAAGCAACAAGTTCATCCAGAGACATTTTACCTTCTTCAAACTCTTTCCCTTTACCTGTATCGAACGAGGCATAGCGTTCGGACAGCATCTTCCGGTAAGGAGATTCATTGAGCAGATTGGCTGCGCTTTCCAAAGCACGTGCCATCGCGTCCATTCCGGCAATGTGGGCAATGAAAATATCCTCCGGATCGGTAGAGTTCCGGCGGGTCTTGGCGTCGAAGTTTGTTCCGCCGTTGCCCAATCCGTCATTACGGATAATCTGCATCATGGCTTGTGTCAGTTCGAAGTTATCAATCGGGAACTGGTCGGTATCCCATCCATTCTGATAGTCGCCGCGGTTTGCATCGATAGATCCTAACATACCGTTATCTACAGCCACTGCCAGTTCGTGTTCAAATGTATGTCCCGCAAGGGTGGCATGGTTCACTTCAATGTTCACTTTGAAGTCGCGTTCCAGCCCGTGAGCTTTCAGGAAACCGATGACGGTTTCGGTGTCGACATCATACTGGTGCTTGGTCGGCTCCATGGGTTTCGGCTCAATCAGGAAGGTGCCTTTGAAACCTTGTGCGCGGCCATAGTCACGGGCAATGGTGAGCATTTGTGCCAGATGTTCTTTTTCTCGTTTCTGGTCGGTATTCAGCAGCGACATATATCCTTCGCGTCCGCCCCAAAAGACATAGTTTGTCCCCCCCAGTTCTATAGTGGCGTCAATCGCATTCTTAATCTGAACAGCAGCACGGGCCACAACATCGAAATCGGGATTGGTAGCCGCACCGTTCATGTAACGGGCATGGCTGAATACATTGGCTGTTCCCCACAATAGTTTGATACCGGTTTCGGCCTGCTTCTGCTTTGCGTAGGCAACCATCTCTTTCAGGTTGACTTCATAGGCCTCGATGGTATCAGCTTCTGCAACCAAGTCTACATCGTGGAAACAATAATATCCAATACCCATCTTCTGCATAAACTCAAAACCTGCATCCATCTTGTTCTTGGCTGCCTGTAAGGGATCAGGGTCACCGTTCCATGAAAATTGTTTGGTTCCGCCTCCAAACTGGTCACCGCCCTCGGCACAAAGTGTATGCCACCACGCCATTGCAAACTTCAGCCAGTCTTTCATCTTGCGGCCGTTAATCACTTTCTCGGCATCGTAATAACGAAATGCCATCGGGTTCTTACTATCTTTACCTTCGAACTTAATTTTCCCTATACCCGGGAAGTACTCTTTTGTTGCCATATTATTTAAAGTTTTAGGAGCTTCGCCCACTCCTTCTTCATTTGGAGAAGGCACAGGAGACAGCTTTGATGATTCATTTTTTTATCTTATGATTATTCGTTTTCTTTATTCATCTGCATAGATCGGGCCAGGCATTGTTTCCAACGTCCATATGCATCGGCATATTCCTGTTGCCGGGCCGGATCGGGTTCAACGACTTCCAGCTTGTCGAGTGACGCGAAAGCCTCTTGATGATTTTTGTAGATGCCCGCTCCCATCCCGGCACCCTTGGCTGCGCCGACAGCACCATCTGTGTTATAAAGTTCGATGGTAGCTCCCGTCGTGCCGGCCAATGTCTCACGAAAAATGGAGCTGAGAAACATATTGGCATGTCCGGCATGGATCTTTTCGACAGGGATACCCATTCCTTCCATAATATCGATACCATATTTAAAGGAAAAGACGATGCCTTCCTGTGCCGCACGGATCAAATGCGCCTTGTCATGCATGTTGAAGTCAATTCCGTGAAAACTGCAACCGGTCGTCCGGTTGTTCAGCATGCGTTCCGCCCCGTTACCAAAAGGCAGAATGCTGATGCCTGCACTGCCAACCGGAACCTGTGAAGCAAGGCGGTTCATCTCTGTATATGAAATGCCTTCCGGAGCGACATTGCGTTTTATCCACGAATTGAGAATTCCTGTTCCGTTGATGCAAAGCAATACACCCAGACGTGGATTCGCGGCAGTATGATTGACATGCGCAAAGGTGTTGACACGCGACTGCGGATCATAGCTGATTTCCCCGTTTACTCCGTATACGACTCCCGACGTTCCGGCAGTGGAAGCTATTTCACCCGGATTAAATACATTCAATGAAAGAGCGTTGTTAGGTTGGTCGCCAGCACGGTAAGTGATCGGTGTACCTTCCTGCAATCCAAGTTCCCGGGCAGCACTCCCGGTTAATAGTCCCTGTTCGGCGAAAGTTGGCCGGATGTCGGCTATCAGAGAGGAATCGAACCCATAATATTGCATTAGGAAATCTGCCGTACGGTCATTCCGGAAATCCCAAAGCATACCTTCGGAAAGCCCTTCGACTGTCGTACAGATTTCTCCGCTCAGTTTCATGGCAATATAATCACCCGGCAACATAATTTTATCAATCTGTGCGTAAATGTGCGGCTCGTTTTCCTTTATCCATGCCAGTTTAGAAGCGGTAAAATTGCCGGGAGAATTGAGCAAGTGCGCAAGGCAAAACTCCTCTCCGATTGTTTCGAACGCCTTTTGTCCATAGGGGACCGCACGCGAATCGCACCAGATTATAGCCGGGCGCAGCACGCGCTGCTGTCTGTCTACACATACCAGGCCGTGCATCTGATAAGAGATGCCGATGGCCTTGATGTCTCCGGCAGCTATCCCCGATTCTGAAAGGACGGACTGTGTGGAGAGTTTCAGATTCTCCCACCAGTCTTCCGGTTCCTGTTCTGCCCATCCGGAGCGTACGGCAATAATGCCTGCCTCCGTTTTCGGAAAGAATGCGGAAGCGACACATTTGCCTGTCCCGGCATCTACTAAGCTCGCTTTGACGGACGAGCTGCCTATGTCATACCCTAATAAAAACATGATCTTGTTTATTAATTAATTTGTGATTTAAAATAAAATCTCCATAAGACTTACCGTCTTACCTTATTATATATCTTTTTGTCGAATTTATAATAGCGGGCTGCCCGGTGGGCCACTCCGGTTTGTTTTTCTTCCAATGGTACGACGTACTCCATCAAGGCTATCTTTTTATGGAAGTTGCGTACATCCACTGCTTTGTCGTATACCAGTTCGAACAAGATCCGAAGTTGGGAAGCGGTAAACTTGCGCGGCAGCAGATCAAACAGCATCGAAGGATTGAACTCCACAAATTGCCGGATATAAATCAGCGCTTCTCTGATAATCAGATTATGGTCAAAAGCCAACGTCTTTATGTCTTTCAGTGCCACCCAACAGGCCTGGAACTCATCCAGGTTTTTGTCCAACGCCCGGTCTATCTTTACCATCGATAGATACGCTATGGTGACAATGCGCTCTACTTTCGATTGCATTGCCCGTTCCAACCAACGCACATCTTTAGGATTGCTCGTCCGGTTCTTAGAACCAAATGCTTTAAATTGCATCAGGTTGACGCTCCGGATACCTGTCAGTTCAAATAAAACACGTTGTGCTGCTTCGTCCAGGTCTTCATCCATGTAGATCAGGCTCCCGGGAAGCTTCATATCATGGTAAACTTCTCCGTTTTCCTCTCCTACCCGCTTAATCAACAGGACTTTGAGTTGCTCTCCGTCAAAACCAATCACTACACAGTCTACTGAGATATGATTGTTTGCCAATGGGGTTTGTTTCGGTATGTCATGCATAATATTTAGTCTTTGAACATTGCAAATATAGAGATATTTTCATCTGGTAAGCAATTAAATTATATGCTATAAAGCATTGTTTTTCATATATATACATATCGTATGTTTTACACTAAGGAGTATTCATCTTATTGTATAGACAACAATATGTATTTCTACCTTCCAGGAAAGATAGTAATTGTAGAAAGTACAAAAAGACGGGGATACTTTATAATCAGCTCTTTCGATTGATGGCAGACCATTGGTTTTACGGCGGACTTATTGTATTTTATAAGGTGTGTCATTTTGTATCTTCTTTGTTTTTATCCTATCTTTGTTGTAGAATTATTAAAAAAAACTAAGATGAAACGTTATCCGGTTGTTCTTTCTATTGCCGGTTCCGATTGTTCGGGAGGGGCGGGTATACAGGCAGATATTAAAACGATTTCTGCTCTGGGCGCATACGCGGCATCGGTGATTACCGCAGTCACCGTACAAGATACAAGGGGAGTGAAGGCTGTACACACGGTTCCCGCTGGGATTGTGCAGGGACAGATTGAAGCGGTAATGGACGACTTATGTCCAGATACTCTGAAAATAGGTATGGTAAGTGAACCGCTCCTCGTAAAAGTGATTGCGGATTGCTTACGAAAATACCCTCACCGCCCGGTGGTTTATGACCCCGTTATGGTGTCTACCAGTGGGCGGAAATTAATGACTGACGATGCAATACAGTCGATTAAAGAAGAACTTATCCCGCAAACAACCCTGATAACTCCCAATCTGGATGAAACGGAAGTGCTGACAGGAATGAAAATAACCACAGTGGAAGAGATGATAGATGCGGCCCGGACGCTCTCCACGATGTATCATACTGCGGTATTGGTGAAAGGAGGACACTTGCAGGGAAACGAAATGCAGGATGTATTGTTTGCGGGCGGAAACACCTATATATATAAGGAGAGAAAAATAGAAAGCCGGAATTTACATGGTACTGGATGTACTCTCTCTTCTTCAATCGCCACCTATCTGGCATCAGGACTTCCAATGGATCAGGCAGTAGGCAAAGCTAAAACATATGTCAGCAGGGCCATTGATGCCGGAAAAGAAATAATTGTCGGTCATGGCAACGGCCCGTTGTGTCATTTCTGGGGACCGGAAAAAGCCAGTATATGGGAAGATAAAGAAGAGGAATAAACCGAAAAACACTTCTCTATTGCACAATTTTGTCAATTCTGTGCTATCATATTGCAAAAATATATAACTTTGCACCCGCAAATTAAATTAAAAAACAAAAATATGAAAGCATTTGTATTCCCCGGTCAAGGCGCCCAGTTCGTAGGTATGGGCAAAGACCTGTATGAAACTTCAGCTTTAGCAAAAGAATTGTTTGAAAAAGCAAATGATATCCTGGGATATCGCATTACAGATATTATGTTCAACGGTACTGACGAAGACCTCCGCCAGACCAAGGTTACCCAACCTGCTGTATTCCTTCATTCTGTTATCTCTGCGCTTTGCATGGGGGAAGATTTCAAACCGGAAATGACTGCCGGACACTCTTTGGGTGAGTTTTCTGCATTGGTTGCTGCCGGTGCTCTTTCTTTTGAGGACGGTTTGAAACTGGTTTATGCACGTGCCATGGCAATGCAGAAGGCTTGTGAAGCTACTCCTTCTACAATGGCTGCCATTATCGCTCTGCCTGATGAGAAAGTAGAAGAAATCTGTGCGGCTGTTGCCGCCGAAAGCGAAGTTTGTGTACCGGCTAACTACAACTGTCCGGGACAGATTGTAATTTCCGGATCTGTACCGGGAATCGAGAAAGCTTGCGAACTGATGAAGGCAGCCGGAGCAAAACGTGCACTTCCGCTGAAGGTAGGTGGAGCGTTCCACTCTCCTCTGATGGATCCTGCCAAAGTAGAACTGGAAGCTGCTATCAACGCAACCGAAGTCCACACTCCGAAATGTCCGGTTTACCAGAATGTGGATGCTCTGCCTCATACAGATCCGCAAGAAATCAAAAAGAATTTGGTTGCTCAATTGACAGCTTCTGTACGCTGGACTCAAACCGTAAAGAATATGGTTGCCGACGGTGCTACCGACTTCACAGAATGTGGGCCGGGCGCCGTATTACAAGGGCTGATCAAGAAGATCGACTCTACAGTATCTGCTCACGGAATTGCATAAAAGTCTTTTTGAAGACTTTTTCTAAATACAACACCGAAACTCTTTCTATAGGGTTTCGGTGTTACTTTTTTAAAATAACATATCCGATATCTTGATTTTACAATCTTTCTTCTGGTTTTAAGGAGATATCCAGTTGCCTTTATATCCATTTTGCACATGTGAATCCGATGGGTGGACATATCTGGCGTGTCCTGAGTGCTTTGCAACCTTTTTGCCTATGCTTTTGTTATAATTAGAAACAAACCTATTTGTCCAATGAAAGTACACGAATATCAGGCAAAAGAGATTTTCTCCTCTTACGGAATACCTGTCGAAAAACATGCTTTGTGCCATACTGCAGACGGCGCTGTAGCCGCTTACCACCGTATGGGTGTAAACCGGGTCGCAATTAAGGCACAAGTATTGACCGGGGGCCGTGGAAAAGCCGGTGGGGTAAAACTTGCCGATAACGACAGAGATGTCTATCAATATGCTCAAACGATTTTGGGGATGACCATTAA
The DNA here is from genome assembly GCF_040798045.1 of Bacteroides sp. NGMCC 1.200775. Classification (NCBI taxonomy): domain Bacteria; kingdom Pseudomonadati; phylum Bacteroidota; class Bacteroidia; order Bacteroidales; family Bacteroidaceae; genus Bacteroides; species Bacteroides sp. NGMCC 1.200775. The sequence goes on from NZ_JASCQK010000001.1 coordinate 342,669, forward strand.
AGGATATCCCGTAACCAAAGTCCTTCTTAGTGAAGCCATCAATATCGCCGCAGAATATTATATCAGTTTTACGATAGATCGTAATACACGTTCTGTTGTACTGATCATGAGTGCAGCCGGTGGCATGGACATTGAGGAAGTGGCTCGTCAATATCCCGAAAAAATAATGCGTTACAACATTGATCCTCTGGTCGGGATTCCCGATTATCTGGCACGTAAATTTGCTTTCTCTCTATTCGAACAAGCAGAGCAGGCCAATCGGATGACAACCATTATTCAAAACCTTTACAAAGCATTTATTGAAAAGGATGCCTCACTGGCTGAGATTAATCCATTGGTACTTACCCCTACGGGTACATTACTGGCAATTGATGCGAAAGTGGTGTTTGATGATAACGCACTTTACCGTCATTCGGATTTGCAGAAACTATCAGAACCTACAGAAGATGAAAAGCTTGAAGCTATTGCCAAAGAGAGGGGATTCAGTTATGTCCGTATGGATGGCGAAATTGGCTGTATGGTTAACGGAGCCGGTTTAGCTATGGCAACCATGGATATGATTAAACTTTATGGAGGTAATCCGGCAAATTTTCTTGATATTGGCGGTAGCTCGAATCCTATCAAAGTAATAGAAGCAATGAAATTATTGCTGGATGATAAAAAGGTAAAGGTTGTCTTTATCAACATTTTCGGTGGCATCACCCGAGGTGATGACGTGGCTGTCGGACTATTGCAGGCATTTGACCAGATACATACGGATATCCCTATTATTGTACGACTAACGGGTACGAACGAACGTATGGGACGTGAATTATTGAGTAAAAATAGTCGTTTTCAGGTAGCACAAACAATGGAAGAAGCTACTCGGATGGCTGTAGAATCATCAAAAAAAGAATCGATATGAGCATACTTATTGATAAATCCACCCGACTCCTGGTACAGGGAATTACAGGCAGGGACGGACTCTTTCATGCAAAAAAGATGGCTGAATATGGAACTAATGTAGTGGGTGGCACATCGCCCGGAAAAGGAGGCACAATGGTAGATGATACCTTTCCGGTATTCAATACCATGTATGAAGCTGTCCGTCGCACACAGGCCAATACATCTATTATTTTTGTACCGGCCTGTTTTGCTGCTGATGCTATTATGGAGGCTGCCGACGCAGGTATCCAATTGATTATTTGCATTACAGAAGGAATTCCGACACTGGACGTGATAAAAGCCTATCGGTTTGCTGAACAGAAAGGGGCAAAACTGATTGGACCAAACTGTCCGGGGCTTATCTCTCCGGGGAAAAGTCTGGTAGGTATTCTTCCCGGACAGGTATTCAGTCCGGGCAATATAGGAGTGATAAGCCGAAGCGGAACACTGACTTACGAAATCGTGTCACATCTCACAGCCGAAGGTATGGGGCAATCCACCGCTATCGGCATGGGAGGAGATCCTGTTGTCGGACTTTATTTCCGCGAATTATTGGCAATGTTACAGAATGACCCTCAAACAGATGCTATTGTTATGATTGGTGAGATCGGAGGAAATGCTGAAGAACTGGCCGCAGCATATATTCGTGAACATGTAACTAAACCTGTAGTAGCATTTATTGCAGGGCAATCTGCCCCGCCGGGCAAACAGATGGGACATGCCGGAGCCATTATATCCGGAAGTTCCGGTTCTGCTGCCGAAAAAATTTCAGCATTGGAGATTGCAGGAATCAGGGTCGCTGGCGAACCTTCGGAAATACCGGACCTGTTAAAGGGTCGTTTTTGAACAAATCATTTTAATTCATCAAACTTATAGACTTAACGATATGAGCAGGCGCAAGGAATTAGAGCATGAGGTATCTCTTGCTCAGGAAAGAATTAAGAAAGCTCCCAAAGATACCCCCAGAGAGATACTGAAGATATGGGAGCAAGAGTTGGTTGATCTGGAAGTGGAACTTAATAATTTGGTCGACGACGAGGAAGATAATAACGATTGAATCACTTTTCTGTATAATAAAAGGCCCGTACAAAAATTGTACGGGCTTTTTCAAAGGAAATAGAATACTCCCGGCTACCTTCGGGAATGGCTACGCATAAAGGGTGTACGGCTCCCTCACTTTATCAGTTGTATAACATTTATAATAAGACGGTATTTTATCTACTTTGTTCCGTTTTCATCCATCTTTTAACTATTTATTTTCACATTTACTCTTTGTCGGGTTATTCTTTGATAAGATGCAACAGGATTATCCTGCAATCATTGACATACATCAAAAACAAACAGTTTAAAACAGCCTTTTTATCCTACGTCAATTCAATCGTCATATTTCTCCCTTACATTTGTAATGTTTTCAAGGTATAACATAAAAATTTGAGATTATGAAATGGGTAAAAAGATTGTTTGATAGAATCGGTAATTCCGATTCTATGATTTGGGGCTATGTAATGCTCCATGAATAAAGGATTATAAAACAGAGTTTGATTGAAAAAAACGTTTGAAAAAGGAGGCCGGGATTATCGCGGACTCCTTTTTTAGTTAATCCCCCTTATTATTTGCACAAATATGGTTTATTTTACTCTTCTTGTTCCAAAGCCGGATTATCCGGTAAAGAGTACTTGAGATTTACACTAAAAAATGCAAAACCAGAATAAAAACATGACTTAAAAATTCTGTATTTGAATGTTTTTCTGTATATTAGGAACATAACCAAATAATGTAAAATGGAATTAGAAACAATTGGAGAAAACGCCGGCAAAGTATGGCGCACCCTGAATGAAATGAGGGGAAAAATATCTATTCAGGAACTTAGTCGGAAAATTAACCTCAGCGCTGAAGATGTTGCACTTGCAGTAGGTTGGTTAGCCAGAGAAAATAATATTTTTATTCAGAGACACAACTATCTGCTATATGTCAGTCATGATGCTTTCTGATTTTACTTTAAGAGAATTGACTGTCAGAGTCTAAGAAATATAATAGGGATTATTCGTCACCGGATAATCCCTATTATATTTCTTACGATTTAGGACAAGTATGCGTGTCACTCTCCTTCCTAAAAATTAAATTTGTCAGAAAATAAGCTAACTCTACCATCATGATGCCAATGGTAACACCGGCCAATACGTCACTTAGCCAATGACGATTGTTTAATTGTCGTGTGAAGCCGGTAACAACAGCCGGCAGGAAAGTGGCAATGGTGGCTAAAGGAGTCTTGAAGCCATATTCTTTATATAAAAGAGTAGCAGCCGTAAAAGCAGTAGCCGTATGGCCTGAAGGGAAGGAAAGAAAATCCGAACCGTCTGGACGGAGAACACCCGCCAATGATTTCATGGAGATGACTACTGCTCCCATCAAGACATACGCAAATGCAGTTGAAACGAGCATACGTTTCCAGTTACTACGACTTTTTACTCCTGCAAGTTTCAATATAAACATGACAACAATCGGTAGATAGGGTAGAAAATCATCATACCGATATGCAAAAGTCGAAGCATGCATATTCCGCAGATGATAGATATATTGATCTGCACTTGTCAATAACCCGGCCCGCAGGGCACATACTATAAGGGTACAGGCAAATAGCCAAAGTATTAATTTACGTGGACTCATTTCGTTCTATTATAGGTTTATAGTATATGCCTACAAAGATAATTCTTTTGATGCAGAAGACATTAGGAACAATTAATATGAAAATATTATTTGTCTTATTATAACATTCATATTAATAAATATTCCGGGAGCAGCAAAGATCGAACGAAAGTAGATAACTCAATCTGTCAAATGTCAGAAAAACCGGAGCCCTACTTCTGCTGTCACATTTTACAATAAATAGAAGCAGGCATTATTCTCAAAAGCATTGCTACATATCTCCACCTTCTTGAGATGTATACAACTTTTCTTTTCCGAAAGATCGCCCGGTATATCTGTTGTACGGCTTTCTGTAGTGGAGTGACCCAAAACAACCCCTCTCCTTTAGCCATCGCTGTGTCTACGAATCCTGGGCGTATGTCCGTAATGTGAATGGGGTAAGATAGCTTGGCTGCTTTCTTCCTCAAGCCTTCCGTATAATTGATTTGATAGGCTTTCGAAGCATTGTATGCCGGTGCTATTCCTTCACCACGCATCCCGCCTACAGAGGAAATTGTAACCAGATGCCCCGATTCTTGTCTCTGGAAAAAATAAAATGCCCAGTCTGCCACATTGGTGAATCCGATAACATTGGTCAAAAGAGCCGGTCTCTCTAAATTATAATCGAGCTCAGGGTTTAGTTCCCCTACCCCCGAACAGAACACGAGTATATCCATACCTCCCATTCTGTCCACAAGATTATTGAGTTGCCGGATTGTATCAGTTTCCTTTGTAACATCTGATATGGTATAAAAACAGTTTTTATTTTGTGAACAAAGCTCTTGCAGTTTATTTTCCCTTCGTCCCGTTATGCCAACCATATTCCCTTCCTGAATAAACCGTTCTGCCAATCCTCTGCCGATCCCGGATGTAGCTCCTATTATGATAACCTTTTTCATTTTTATTCTTTTTAATGCTTACACAAAGGTATTGGGATCGGAACAAATGAATCTTGACTGAAATCAAGATTTTATTTTTGTACTAACTTTCTTCGAAGACGGCTGAGTGTTTCCGGACATATCATCAGATAGGATGCCAGTTCCTTCAATGAAATCAAATTCAACAGTCCGGGACAACGTTCAAGTATCTCCCTATATCGTTCTTCGGGCGTCATGCTGTACATCGATATCATCCGTTCATATACTTCCCATAACAATATTTCAGCTATATGTCTGCCCAATTTCAGATTCGTGTCGTCCCGGTCATAGAATTCCTCTAACTGTCTGTTGTTTACTATATAAACAGTGCAGTTACAAATGGCTTGTATATCTACATTTGAATTATCTCCTAAACGGAATGCCGGATAATTACCCACAAACGAGTGTTCGAATGTATAGCCTACAATTTTATTTTCTCCCCGACTGTTGGTACAGCAATAGCGGAAAGAACCTTCTGCCACATACCCCATCAATTTGCAGGATTCATTTTGTCGGCAAAAGAAATCTCCTTTTTGATATTGGGTAAGTTGCCCATTTTGAAGTACAAAATCTGTAATGGGGGCAAAGTTAACCTTCGATGTATACTTATTGAAATCTTTTGCTTCTTCCATGATATAATTTCATTTTGAAGTGCGAATATAAATAATGCGGACTGAACTATGATACTCAATCCGCATTAAAATGATCTTTTGGGGACTTTATCCGCAATGGAAGTACTTGCTTACTAATGCCAGCATCTCCTCCGGTTTGCCCTGTATCTCTATACGCAGGGTAGCATCATTATAGCTTCGTAATCTACTGATAATGCCATCAATCATAGCAGGGCTGAATACATTATACTGTTCAAATACAGTCCGTTGTTTCTGTAAGCAGTCTGCTGATGCCGCACAGCTATCCGGTAGTTGTGCTAAGTTTTTCAGTTTATCAGCATTCTCTTTCTGATGGATATTTACGTTAACGTATGTCTTCTCTGCAATGGTTAAGGCGTTGTCTATCTCAAAACCGTGACGACAGGCCACTGCAAGTCCTGCCAGTAATTGATAGAGATCGGCTGATCCGTCCGGTGAACGCATTTCCACTGTCTGCTTTTGCGTCGTATCATAGTGGCTGTCCAACTCCAATGGATTGGCTAACGCACACATATCTGTCTTAGCAGACCATCCCAATGGAACTCGTACCAATACAGAACGGTTTCGATCGCCCCAACAAACATTAGTCGGCGCCTCTTGATGTGGTACAAGCCGGAAATATGAAGTAGGATTTGTATTTCCGAAAGCCGTGATGGATGGGGCAAGCAGCATCATGCCCGCAATGGCTCTACGAGCTGTATCAGAAAGAATCCCACCTTTTAGCATCTGGTTCTGTCCGTCTTTCATCATGCGCATATGGATATGTAATCCGGATCCAGCTTTGCCCACTGTAATTTTCGGAGCAAATGTAATATCATAACCATATTGGTAAGCTAAGTTGCGGATAATCCATTTGGCTATTATCAATTGGTCGGCAGCATCTTCTGCACGGACTGGCAGAAATTCTATTTCATTTTGCTCGTAGACTTTATCGTCAAGCATAAAATTACCGACTTCAGAATGCCCGTATTTTATTTGTCCACCCGTTTGAGCTATGTAAGACATACATTGTGTACGGAAATCATTGAATTTAGCATAAGGTCCTGATTCATGATAACCGCGCTGATCGGTTGCCGGAAACATTCCGTCGTCCTCGGCAATCACATAATACTCCAATTCTCCCATAGCCTGAAACTCCATGCCTGTTACTTCCGTGAACGCTTTACAAGCTTTGTGTAAGGTATATTCGGGAGAACTTTCCAGAGGTTTTCCATCTTTATTAAAGAAAGAACAAAGCATCACGAGTGTAGGTAATTCTGCAAATGGATCAACGAATGCGGTACGGAAGCGTGGAATTACATACAAATCACTGCTCCCTGCCTCTATAAAAGGAAACAGGCTTGATCCATCCACTCGTTCACCACAAGTCAGGATAGCATCCAGATAGGCAGCGTTGTTTATTACAAAATTCAATGTTTTAAGTCGTCCGTCCGCAGCAGGATACATAAAGTTGACCATGCGGATTTCATTTTGTTGGATATAGGAAATAATATCTGCTTTTGTAAATTCAGCAGCAGGCTTTTGCAAAAATGTCACCAGATGATTGGGACTCATTAATAATTCTTGATTCATCATACGTTAGTTGTTGTTTCATTAATTATTGGGGTTAACAGATTATTTTATGAACCAAAGATACATAAAAAGTTAGCAAATCAAGATTTATTCCCATGAAAAATAATAGTCCCCTTTTATCCGCTGACGATTCGGCTATTCTTTAATTTAGACTCACTCCTATGCTACTTACTTCTTTTGTTTTTTATACCTTTGCACCCGATTTTAAATAAGGTTATAGAATATATGGTACAAAGTCAGGTCCAACCGATTCGTAGGATTGCATTTCCTATATTGATCGCATTAAGTATTTCTCACTGTTTAAATGATCTTTTGCAGGCTGTCATTTCGGCTGTATATCCTCTCTTTAAAGAAGATCTCTCGTTAAGTTTTGCTCAGATTGGATTGATAACTCTTGTTTACCAGATGTCCGCTTCCGTGTTTCAACCACTGACCGGTCTTATTTTTGACAAACGTCCTATAGCATGGTCACTTCCCATCGGAATGAGTTTCACACTGGTAGGTATGTTGAATCTGGCTTTTGCGTCCAATTTACACTGGTTGCTTGCATCCGTTTTTATTATTGGAATCGGTTCTTCTGTCCTTCATCCCGAAGCATCACGTATAACCTTTTTAGCTTCAGGAGGAAAACGGGGATTAGCGCAATCACTCTTTCAGGTGGGCGGCAATTTGGGCGGATCATTAGGTCCTTTGTTAGTGGCGTTGTTAGTGGCTCCTTACGGCAGGCATTATATTGCTTTGTTTGCAATTCTTGCTTTAGCGGCTATCTGTGCAATGTTCCCTATTTGCCGTTGGTATTGGGGCTATCTGAACCATCTTAAAAAACGTCCCATACTTGCAAGAACCTATATTGAACGCCCGCTCCCTCCAGGCAAAACAGTATTTGCCATTACGATACTGATGATCTTGATCTTTTCTAAATATATTTATATGGCGAGTCTGAACAGCTATTATACTTTCTATCTGATACACAAGTTTAATGTAAGTATTCAGCAATCACAACTTTTCTTATTTGTATTTCTGGTAGCTACTGCCATCGGTACATTAATGGGAGGCCCTATCGGTGATAAGGTCGGGCGCAAATATGTAATTTGGGGATCAATCCTTGGCACAGCACCGTTTAGTTTGTTGATGCCACATGCCGGACTTGTATGGACTGTACTTCTTAGTTTTTGCGTCGGACTGATGTTATCGTCCGCTTTTCCCGCTATCTTGCTTTATGCGCAGGAACTGCTTCCTAATAAATTAGGGCTGATTTCGGGACTCTTTTTTGGATTTGCATTTGGTGTTGCCGGTATCGCCTCTGCTGTCCTTGGCAATATGGCCGATAAATTTGGAATCGATGCGATATACAATGTTTGTGCATTCATGCCGTTATTAGGATTGGTTACTTGGTTTTTACCGGATTTAAAAAAAACGAAAAAAGAAAAATAAGAATAATTGAAAAGTAATCTGTATCTGCTTTTTATATTTGAATAAATAAAATCCGGAATCACTTTTCCGGATTTTATCCTTTTTAATGCTATTTTCTACCAGTTTTTTTCTTATATCAATTCTCCCTCTTAATTATTTTACTAATTTCGTGGCGTACATATATGAATCAAGTAAATGAAAATGGAGAATAACGCATCAACCGGAAAACCTTATAACATTGGATATGCCTTAAGCGGAGGCTTTATTAAAGGATTTGCCCATTTGGGAGTTATCCAGGCCTTATTGGAGCATGATATTAAACCGGATATCATTTCAGGAGTAAGTGCCGGAGCTTTGGCCGGAGTTTTTTACGCCGACGGTAATGAACCCTATAGAGTGTTGGACTACTTTTCCGGACATAAATTTCAGGACTTGACCAAACTTGTGATTCCCAAAGTCGGTTTATTTGCACTGGGAGAATTTATAGACTTTCTGAAGTCGAATCTTAAAGCACAGAAACTGGAAGACTTAAAACTTCCACTAATCATCACCGCCACTGATCTGGATCATGGGCGCAGTATGCATTTTCATAAAGGGAATATAGCCGAACGAGTGGCAGCTTCATGCTGTATGCCGGTATTGTTTACGCCTGTAAAAATAGGAAATACACACTATGTGGATGGAGGGCTTTTGATGAATTTACCAGTTTCTACCATCCGAAATGAATGTGAAAAAGTAGTGGCAGTAAATGTCAGTCCGCTGATGGCAGAGAAATATAAAATGAATATTGTCAGTATTGCCATGCGCTCTTATCATTTTATGTTTCGCGCCAATACGTTTCCGGAGCGCGATAATTGTGATTTACTAATAGAACCTTATAATCTGGAGGGTTACAGCAATACTGAGCTTGAAAAAGCTGAAGAGATTTTCGAGCAAGGCTATAACACAGCTTCCGAAGTTTTGGATCAACTGATTGAGGAGAAAGGAAAGATATGGAGATAATAAAAACCGGATTGGCTGCTTTTGGTATGTCGGGACAGGTATTTCATGCCCCGTTTATCAGTACGAATCCGCATTTCAAACTTTGTAAAATAGTAGAGCGTACCAAGGAACTCTCTAAAGCACGTTATCCGCAAGCAACGATTGTGCGTAGTTTTAATGAGTTGACAGAGGATCCCGAGATAGATCTGATTGTGGTTAATACCCCGGACAGCACACATTATGAATATACCCGAATGGCTCTTGAAGCCGGAAAAAACGTGGTAGTTGAGAAACCTTTTACTTCTACTACAGAACAAGGAAAAGAATTAATAGCTTTGTCTGAACAAAAAGGACTAATGCTTAGTGTGTATCAAAATCGCAGGTGGGATGCAGACTTTTTGACAGTACGTGATATTCTTGATAAGTCGTTGTTAGGTCGCTTAGTGGAATATGAATCAACTTTCGCCCGTTACCGAAACTTCATCAAGCCTAACACATGGAAAGAAACCGGAGTATCGGGAGGTGGACTGACATATAATCTGGGATCACACCTGATTGATCAGGCAGTTCAGCTTTTCGGAATGCCTGAAGCTGTTTTTGCCGATTTGGGTGTACTTCGTAATGGAGGAAAAGTAGATGATTATTTTATAATTCATTTGTTACGTCCTTCCTTGGCACCTGATGTGAAGATCACCCTGAAAGCAAGCTATTTGATGCGGGAAGCCGAACCACGTTTCATGTTGCATGGGACGTTAGGATCGTATGTCAAATATGGAGTCGACAAACAAGAAGCTGCCTTATTGGCTGGTGAAATGCCTGGCAGCCCTAATTGGGGAGAGGAATCGGAACAAGAATGGGGATTATTGCATACAGAAATGAATGGAAAAGAAATCTGCCGGAAATATCCGGGTATATCCGGTAATTATGGTGGTTTCTATCAGAATATATATGAACACTTGTGTTTAGGAAAAACGTTGAAAACGCATGCACAAGACATCTTGAATGTGATACGAATAATCGAAGCGGCTTATCAGAGCCATCGGGAAACTAAAATAGTTAATCTTAAATAGCTTTTATAAAAATGAAGAACGAAGAAAAAATGATTATTTATCAAGTGTTTACGCGCTTGTTTGGAAATAATAATAACCACTGCATCAATAACGGAGACATCTTACAAAACGGTTGTGGAAAAATGGCTGATTTCACAGCCAAAGCTTTGGGTGAGATCAGAAAGCTCGGAGCGACTCATATTTGGTATACCGGTATTATCGAACACGCTACTCAGACTGATTACAGAAGATATAATATCCGACCGGATCATCCGGCTATTGTAAAAGGCAAAGCGGGCTCTCCTTATGCCATTAAGGATTATTATGATGTAGATCCGGATTTGGCTACTGATGTTCCCGGACGAATGAAAGAGTTTGAAAACCTGGTAAACCGCACACACAGGGTAGGACTAAAAGTGATTATCGACTTTGTACCGAATCATGTAGCGCGCCAATATCATTCGGATGCACAGCCGGATGGTACCAGCCAGCTCGGAGCCAACGATGATCCTAATTACTCGTTCAGTCCATACAATAATTTTTATTATATTCCACAATCGGAATTGCACGGTCAGTTTGATATGACAGGAAACGCAGTGGAACCTTATCGTGAATTTCCTGCCAAAGCAACTGGTAACAATCGATTTGATGCTTACCCGAATATAAATGACTGGTATGAAACTGTAAAGCTGAATTATGGAGTAGATTATCAAAATGGAGGAACCTGTCATTTTTCACCGACTCCGGATACCTGGATTAAAATGTTGGATATTCTTTTTTTCTGGGCTTCCAAGAACATTGATGGATTCCGTTGTGATATGGCTGAAATGGTTCCGGTAGAGTTCTGGGAATGGGCTATTCCACAAGTGAAACAAACCTATTCCAATATTTTGTTTATTGCTGAAGTATACAATCCTCACGAATATAAAAATTATCTGTTTCGTGGTAAGTTCGATTATCTCTATGATAAAGTAGGACTGTATGATACCTTGCGTAACGTGGCTTGTGGTTATGATTCAGCAACTGCCATCACCCGTAGTTGGCAGTCTTTGGGGGGGATTGAAAAGCGGATGCTTAACTTCCTTGAGAATCATGACGAACAGCGCATTGCATCTGATTTCTTTGCCGGAGACCCACGCAAGGGCATTCCCGCACTAATCGTATCAGCTTGCATGAATACGAATCCGATGATGATCTATTTTGGTCAGGAGTTCGGAGAAATGGGAATGGATAGTGAAGGATTCAGCGGACGTGACGGACGAACCACTATTTTCGATTATTGGAGTGTAGACACCATTCGGCGTTGGCGTAACGAAGGTAAATTTGATGGAAAAATGCTAACTGAAGAACAAAAGCATTTATATGCAATTTACCATAAGGTTTTGACTCTATGTAATGAAGAGCAGGCAATATCAAAAGGTGTATTTTTTGATTTGATGTATGCCAATGAAAATGGATGGAGATTTAATGAACATAAGCAGTATACTTTCATGCGTAAGTATAAAAATGAATTGCTGTTTGTAGTCGTAAACTTTGATAATCAATCGGTAAATGTTGCAATTAATGTACCTTCTCATGCCTTCGATTTTTTGCAGATTCCCCAATTTGACTCATACAAAGCAACCGATTTAATGACCGATAAAGAAGAAGTAGTCTGTTTATTGCCTTATAAAGCCACAGAAATAGCTTTAGGAGCATATACCGGTAAAATACTGAAGATTAAATTTTAGTTGAATATAAAACAGCCCTTGCAATCTAATCTGTGCAAGGGCTGTTTTTTATCTGTTTATTCCCATTTTTATTTGGTTCTTTTCAATACCATTGCTGTTCGCGCAGGAATATAGAGTTTCAACCATTCTTTCTTTTCTTTTTTATATAAAGAATCGGGCAATGTGAAATGTTTCACACTATCGTCTGACAAGCCATTGCCTCCATAAACTACATTGTCTGTATTCAATATTACCTCATAAGTTCCGGGGGTTACCAAAAATCCATAATCAGTAAATGATTGTTTCGGATTGAAATTGAACACAAAAATCAAGTCTTTACGTTGGTATGCCAGTACTTGGTCACCATCGTTATGCCAAATTTCCTGTACAGGAGTCTGCTGAATGTTTTTAACGCTCTTGATTACTTTCAGCATGTCAGCATCAAAATCACCTAAATAATGGTAAGTCAGGTTTTTATTATCAACCAAATCCCACTGCCGGCGAGCATATTTACATGACCATCCGTTACCTTCACGCGGGAAGTCAATCCATTCCGGATGTCCGAATTCGTTTCCCATAAAATTCAGGTATCCACCGTTGATCGTACTTGCCGTAAGTAGACGAATCATTTTATGGAGAGCAATGCCCCTATGAACCATATAGTTTTCATCGCCCTTCTGCATATGCCAGTACATGTCGGCGTCAATCAGGCGGAATATGATTGTCTTATCTCCTACTAACGCCTGATCATGGCTTTCGGCATATGAGATTGTCTTCTCATCCTGTCGGCGGTTAGTTACTTCCCAAAACATGCTGGATGGCTTCCAGTCTTCGTCTATCTTTTCTTTAATGGTCTTAATCCAATAGTCGGGGATATTCATAGCCATACGATAGTCAAATCCATACCCTCCGTCTTCCACTTTGGCGGCAAGTCCCGGCATACCGGATACCTCTTCTGCAATGGTAATAGCCTTAGGATTCACTTCATGAATCAATTCATTAGCCAGTGTCAAGTAACAGATGGCATTGCCATCCTGATGCCCATTAAAATAATCTCCATAATTACAGAATGCCTCGCCCAATCCGTGGCTGTAATAGAGCATAGAAGTGACACCATCGAAACGGAATCCGTCAAAGCGATACTCTTCCAGCCAGTATTTGCAGTTTGAAAGCAAGAAATGCACTACTTCGTTTTTACCATAGTCGAAGCAAAGTGAATCCCATGCCGGATGTTCTCTGCGTCCGCCCGGATAGAAATATTGGTTCGGATCACCTGCAAAGTTGCCCAACCCTTCTACCTCATTTTTTACGGCATGCGAATGAACAATGTCCATAATAACGGCAATACCCAGTTCGTGAGCTGTATCAATTAACAGTTTGAGTTCCTCTGGAATGCCGAAACGAGATGATGCCGCAAAGAAACTTGACACATGATAACCGAAACTACCATAATATGGATGCTCCTGTATGGCCATAATCTGGATACAATTGTATCCCTCTTTGGCAATGCGTGGCAAAATTTTCTCGCGAAATTCATTATATGTTCCAACTTTTTCCTCTTGCTGTGCCATACCGATGTGGCATTCGTAAATCAGCAATGGATCGGTACTGGGTTTAAAGGTTTTCTTTTTAAATTTAAATGGCTTCTCCGGTGCCCATACCTGAGCACTGAATATTTTGGTGCTTTCATCCTGCACGACCCGGTTAGCCCAAGCGGGAATTCGTTCTCCCTGACCACCTTCCCAGTATACATGTAATTTATATAGATCGCCGTGTTTGATAGCGTCAGCAGGCAATTTAATTTCCCAGTTACCATTTTTCAGGCGTTTTAGTTTATAAGTAGGTTTTTCTTCCCAATTACTGAATGTACCTACCATGTAAATATGCGACGCATTCGGTGCCCACTCACGGAATATCCATCCTTTATCAGTGCGATGTAAACCGAAATAAAGATATCCGGAAGCGAAGTCCGACAACGTAGATTTTCCCCCATTGGTCAATTCGGCCTTCTTATCCATGGCATGTTCAAAACGTCCGACGATAGCGTCTTTGTAAGGTTCCAGCCAAGGATCATTTTTAATCAGATTAAGAGTCTTTTCCATAAAAAGGATGTATTATTGTGTTTCAGAATTTGTTTTTAGAGTCATTCAGGATATACCTATCCAATCGTTATTCAAAATCATCGATAGTAAAATTCGTAAAATCAGCAAAGCGTTTGAATTGCCGGAACACCTCTTCTGTTTTATCCAGAATATCAGGAGCCAGGAAAAAACTGTCTGGCACAGAATAAGCACAAGTAAATTCTTTAGGTTTCAAATAATCAATGTATTTGAAATCTTTAGGAAAACCTTTAGGAGCAGTTTTTAGAAAATCTTCACCAACGACTGGAAAGAACTTTTTGAATTCAGGATCTTCCACAATTGAACGATACTCGTCAATGTTATCATAAATAGATTGACGCAATGCTTTTAAAACGTTGGGTGGCAGGCATAAACTACCTCCGGCCAGCATACAACCTTCTGGTTGTATATGTACGTAATAACCACTATGATTGGATTTTTTCCCTTTCGCATTAATATATCCTCCGAAATGATTCTTATAAGGAGTTTTATCAGAAGAAAAACGGGTGTCTCGGTAAATACGATAGGTACAATCTTTGGGTTGAATGCCACGGATACTTTCGTCAAAGAGTGAAATACGGGCAATTACGGAAGAAAGGAAGTTTTCAAATTCTATGCGGGCTATTTCATATTCACCCCGATGTTCATTAAACCACTCACGATTGTTATTCGCAGTAAGGTCTTTTAAAAAACGAAAGATAACAGGTATATTACTCATTGTGTCATTCTTTTCTGTTTATATCCCACAAATATATAAGAATTATTTGTAACTATCCATAAAATTGACGAAAAACAGGTATAAAAAAAGTGTCGGCTACAAAGAGCCGACACTTTAACACATTTATCAATAAAACAGACGCCTCTGTTTCTGACGTACTTACTTATCACAAGCTGGTACAATCTCTTTAATTAATCTTATATCTAATACTATGAAAAACACATCTATATAACATGCCCCAAAGAGGTTTTGTTCAAACAGACCAGAAATAAACTTGTTAATAATCGTTATATCCGTATGAGATCCTGATTGACATCAATCTTTATCTTACCAAAGTCGATCATTGCGTTGAATAAACAGATTTGAGAGTATTCAAACAACCGCTCTACGGTTATTTCTTTTTCCTTGATTAGATTCATAGCTAACAATGATGCTCTTCGGGTACCTTTAAGGAGAGGCTGTTTTGGGGTATACCATTCATTTCCATCGAAAAGAGCAATATTACCTATAGATGTATCTGTCAGAAGTCCATTCTTGACAATTAGTATGTCGTCTTGTTCCTGTCTGCGAGCGAAAAGTTCATTAATTACACTCCGATCTGTACTTTTGTAAGTGTAATCGATATCATCCGAATAAACAATCTGTAAAGAATGTACCGGACGTATCTGATAAGACGTATATGTAATCTCCTCTATTTCGCGACCATAGATTACTCTGCACTTCATCACTCCTTCGCTTGATACAGGATAAAGGTATTTTGATAGCTCTAACGCTGGCTGTTCCGGCCAGAAAACTGCACGTGTCCGGTTCATCCGATTCGTGTGATAATCCAGATTATATATTATTCCTCTCTCTATATGTATTGTTTCAATAAATTGGCACATAAACTTTCTGCTTCATTTCATTATATTCACTTTCTAAGTCACTTTTACAGGTAATCCCTCCTCCACTCTTAAAAAACATTTTTCCATCTTGTTCTTCAATGAAACGAATCATGACGGCACTATCCAACTTTTTTCCGTTATAGTATCCGGTAATGCCAGTATAAAACCCTCTATCATAATTTTCCGCCTGTTCTATTATCTCCATCGTTTTATGTTTTGGGGCTCCCGTAATGGAACCGGCAGGGAGAAGCTTGAAAAGAATATCTCCCAAACAGGAAACATAATCTTTCGGCAAAATCCCACTGATTTCCGAACTGGTCTGTAAAATAGGGCCGTGATTTGTATGGAGAGTATCTACATAGCGATAACGGGTTACAGCTACACAATCTGCCACCATACTCAAATCATTCCGTATCAGATCAACAATTGTGGCATGTTCTGCCGCCTCCTTTTCATCCTCCATCAATACCTCCAAGGCGGAAGGTAAAGTTGCGTCCATTGTTCCTTTCATAGGATAAGAACAAATCTTCCCATTCTCTATACGAATGAATATCTCTGGGGAAAAAACGACAAAGCGATTCTTCAGCCAAAGTTTGTATAAAGCTTGAGAATGATAAAAAATATCTTCCAATCCTAAATTTGTAGCGACCGGAGTTATACAGGTGAGATTCGTTAAAAAACTATTTCCTCCCAGAATATTTCTGCGTACAATATCGAACGAAGTTTTATATTGTACAAGCGATATTGGGGTCGGCCTCCATGTTATAGGAGATTGTAAAGGTATAGGTACAGACGTACAGTTGCTAAAGCCATTCAGATTATAAAGAAGCTCAGACGGGTCTATATTATCTATCTGCTCTACAAAAGAACAATCTTGTTTATAGTTTATAATAAACAGAAACGCTTTTCCTGTTTTGGCCAGTTTATTTATACGGTCGATAGCTTCATTTTTACTATAGGATTGCATCATTCTTTTTTTCACTGTTTAGTTCAAGTGACAAACTTACAATAAAAAACAGATGCATACAAAAAAATAGGGTTGCTGATTTTAGCAACCCCATTCTCTTCTATCTTTAGGATAATCTTTTTATTTTATCATTCCTTTTGCTTGATCTTGCATCTGTTTGATTTCAGTTCTATTGGGTGACAA
This sequence comes from Bacteroides sp. NGMCC 1.200775, assembly GCF_040798045.1. Lineage (NCBI taxonomy): Bacteria > Pseudomonadati > Bacteroidota > Bacteroidia > Bacteroidales > Bacteroidaceae > Bacteroides > Bacteroides sp. NGMCC 1.200775. The sequence continues at coordinate 359,441 of NZ_JASCQK010000001.1, forward strand.
GGTAATTGCCTCTCCCAGGTAGTCTACGGCTTTTTTGAAATCTGCATCTGCTTTGGCTTTCTCGGAAGCATATTTTTCTTTGTTCGAATTTGCTAAAGGAGTTGCTTTCTGCAGAACACTTGCTCCATTGTTATAGAACAAAACTCCCAAGCTATATAAAGCATCAGTCTTCCACTTTTTACTGCTCACGTCAGTTGCATGTTTATAATTCTCTTCTGCTTTTTCAATATTGCCTGCCTGCTGAAATTTCTGCCCCTCTTTTAAATAGTATATTGCATATAGCTTTTCAAGCGTTGCATTGCCTGGAACAGCTTTGATACCTTCTGCCAATGTAGCAATATACTCCTTATTATTCTTCATATCACGATAGGCAGCCGATTTACCGATATATGCATTTGCTAAGTTGTACCTTTTTTTAATTGCAATATCAAAATAGTTGGCAGCTTCATTATATTTCTTTATGTTATCCGCACATACGCCACAGTTGTATGCAGTAACAGAGTCCTGATTATTAGTTAATTTCAGGTATTCGCTATATTTCTCATAAGCAACAGCATAATTTTTTGCATTCAAAGCGTCATTACCTTCATTCTTCAGTTGATTCGGATCAGTAGTCTGCGCAAAGAAATTATTTGCGGTAAAACATAAAGCAAGTAATAAAATAATTTTTTTCATGGTTATTGTGTTTTTTAATTGTTTATCGTTCAAATGTAACACGAATCTTATGTAAACACAATATATTTTTTCATCTTTTGACTTTTTTGAAAAGTCAATAACGATAGTTATTTTTCCGTTAAAAAAAGTGATAAAATACCAATCTGATAATATTCCGGAAGCCATACACCAACTTTATGCCCGCTGCAAAATACTTTTGTCCGTTGGCATTTTCTTTATAAAATCATTACCTATCGGGTATGCCCCCATTTCATCTGAAGAATATGGTTTAAAGAAATATTCAATATTCTCGCGGGATAATTCAGGATTCAGCCACTGTTCTTCATCTTCCGGTGACAAAATAGCCGGCATTCGGTGTTTAGTGTTATGTATGTAATCCGTCAACGAATTTGTAGCAGTCGTTATGATGGAGAAAGTAGCATGCTGCCTACCCGATTCCTTATCTGTCCAGATGTCATAAATGCCTGCCATTGAAAAGATGGATTCATTTTTAACATAAATATAATAAGGAGTCTTCTTACTCTCTTCATGTCTCCACTCAAAATATCCAGTAGAGGGAACGATACATCTTTTCCTCATTATAGATTCACGAAACGACGGCTTTTCAAATATTGTTTCTGCTCTTGCGTTTAAGGTCATTTTACGCATCTCTTCAGCATCCTCTTCTGTCTTTACCCAAAAGGGAATAAGTCCCCAATTGAATACCTGTATCTCATCAGATGCAGTGATAATCGGATATTTGGGAAAGTTAAAGGCGTTAATGTGATATTGTTCGTTAAGAACATCCCGATATATCTCAATGATATCAGATTTTCGTCCGTAACGTGTAGCCAGTTTTATAGCTTTGGCAGACATTGAATTATGAAAACACATGGTTTAGTAGTTAATAGTTAGTATTTCATTAATATTGGTTATATAACATCCAGATGGCTTTACTTGTTTCCATCCACTACTTTAGTTGTTTTCTAAATTCTTTCTACCATGCCCCTATTAGGGCATGTTTTCTACCTTTTTGAAGAAATTCGCACGATTTTGATCTGAAACGATATAGTACTAAGTGTCTGATAGCCAGAAAATGACGAAAGGCAAGCAGTCTTTTTACAGACTACTTGCCTTTACGTTGTGATTCCGAAGCGATTCGAACGCTTGACCCACGCCTTAGAAGGGCGTTGCTCTATCCAGCTGAGCTACGGAACCATCCTTGATTGCGAGTGCAAAGGTAGTGCTTTTTCTGAAATCTCCAAAAGAATCTATGACTTTTTTTACTTACATTTTCATCACACTATTCTATAATCCTAAAGGTAAGCCAGTTAAATACCAAATAAAAAGTAACATAGTCCAGCCTATCAATATATATACAGAATATCGCCAAGTATATTTTAAAAGCGAACCATAAGTGGCCTGTTTATCGTATTGTTGCATATAGGTTAATACTAAAGGCATATAAAACATAAATGGGGTAATGGCATTCGTCGCACTGTCACCTATCCGAAAAGCGCATTGCGTCATATCCGGTTCAATCCCCATCCGTGCAAATACAGGTACGAAGATAAAAGCCATAAAGGCCCACTTGGCAGTCGCAGAAACCATAATCAGATTGATTGCAGCAGTGAACAATATAAACAGGATGAGAGTCCATAATGGACCTGCTTGCACCGAAGAAAGCAAATTAGCCCCTATGATAGCCACACATTTATCAAGATGTGAATATTCAAGGCAAGCAAACATCTGAGCAGCAAAAAAAGCAATGACAAGATAGCCACTCAATAACTTCATCGGTTTTGCCAGTCCCTCTATTACATCTCCGTCCGTACGATAACGTCCGGAACTAAATCCGTAGACCATTCCCATGATTGCAGCTCCCAACGATAGTAAGAATAAAATGCCCATAATGAAAGGTGAACGTATCAGTCCTCCATTTACTCCCCGCAAAATACCCCAAGATGAAAAAGTAGCCCATAGTATGATTGAGGCGTAGATCATCCCTACTACGATTGCCATAGTCATAGCCCGACGTTCTTTCCGTGAGAGTTGTTTATAGACCTCAGATATTTGCATTCCTTCATATTCTCCCAAAGAAGGAATCAGTTGTTTACAGGTTATTCTATAAATAATAGCTCCAATAATAAATGTAGAAACAGACATGAAATAATAATTGCATAAAGGTCCTGTGTTTCCCTGATATACTCCGGAGTCGATGGCCGCCTCTTGTGTGGTACGGGCTATCAACGGATCCATTGTACTCAACATCACATTGGCACTGTAGCCACAAGATACCGATACGTATGCAGTGATGATTCCTGCTACCGGATTCAATCCAACCGAATAGAATAGAGTAGCTGCTATCGGCAGTAGTATGATATAACCTGCATCCCCCACTATATTCGATAACAATCCCAGGATAATCACCCAAAGAATTATTTTTTTAGTGTTTCTCCGGTTCTTCACTCCCTGTCGGATACAAGCATCGATAAATCCGGAATGTTGGGCTACTCCGATGCCAAACATTGCTGTCAGTACCATGCCCAGCGGTGCGAACCCGGTAAAGTTAGTGATCGCATTCCGCAACATCCAGCGAATCCCCTCCGGACTCAGCAGACTCTGCACACGAATTTCCGCTCCTGTTTGCGGAAGCTGTACCCTTAGTCCATAGATATCGAATATCCAAGATAAAAAGATGACTGCCAGCGTAAACAGGAAGAACATCGTTGCCGGATGCGGAATGCGCCATTTACTCTTCATCGGCTTCCAGATTGTCCAGATCGATAATGCGAAGTTCTAATGCACGAACCACCAGCCGGGTTGCGTTTACTCCCACCCGTTCACCTTGCGGAAACAACCTCCCAATCAAATCGTTTTGCCGTTTTTCCAGTGATTTCACTCCGAAAGGCATACCCTTCAGGTTAGCTATCATCTCTTTGGTATATCCTAAGGCCAAGTGGCGGAGAAACCGTTCGTCATATTCATCGATATCATAGCTTATGACAGCTTCCTGACGTTTAGCGTCATTGGCAACGGATTTTTTAAACCGCTCGACAATCTTCTCCAGAATAGGATAATTAAATACCAGTTTTTTGCCATCCATCACGGCCTGCACATCTGTTTTGGTCAGTAATTCACCTGTTTTCAATATAATTCCATCTGCTCCGGCGTTCAATACGTCTACCCATAACTTTTCATTTAGAATTTCTCCTGTGAATATCAGCACCCGCACCCCTGGATAGCGTTTAAATATGTTCCGGCAAATATCGACACCGATCGTCGTAGAACCTCCCAACCCTAAATCCAGCAATACCATATCGGGTAACTGAGTCTCCATCAAAGGCCAGAATTCATTTTCCGTCATTGCCGTACCAATTACCTGGGCATTCGGTATTTCATGACGGAATATTTCTTCGGTTCCTTTCAGTTCCAGTTTGACGTCTTCTACAATAATTACTTTAAATTTCTTATCTTCCATACTATTATCTATGTATATTAGTTTTCTTATCTTTTAGGTACAGTAAAATAGACTGTAAATCCTCCCCCCTGTGCTGGTTCGGCATTGATGCGACAACCGCGTCTTCCGGCAAATTCATCATGATCACGGATAATTTGTTTGCATATCAAGTATTCAGTTCCGCGCAACTCACCTTTTTCCCCCGAAGTCATACGTGCCAGATTCGGATAAAACAACAGGTTCAGTTCTTCTACGTGTTTTTCACGTCTTCTGTCTGTAAACAGGAAACGAATGTATTCTCCGTCTGCGACAGCTTTTAATATCAACTCTCCATCCTGATGGAAAGAGAGGGCTTCATCAATCAGGTTTTCCATAAGAAAACGCAATTGATTGATATCTCCTATTACTTTAGCTTCAAGAGGCTCTATAGCCATCGTTATCTTATTAGCACCCCCTTTACCAGCTTTCTTGAAATACTTACCGGCATATGCCATTATATCGGCAACCGGAATTGTTGTTCTCCGAAATGTAACCTCTTCCAACTGACGTGAAACACACGAACTCAATATCGTAAAAATACCTTTATAATATTCTATCAGCTCACTAATGGTCTCTACACTCTCCTTCTCTTCCTCTTCTGAGAGGGACTGCACATTCAACCTGCCGATGATCTGTTTGATTTTATTCGGATAATAAATCGTTTCATGTTTAATGGTCGAAAGGCAATTATCCAGTACCATGTTCTGTACATGCAGCATACTGTCTTCCCATGAAGCTCTTCTTGTTTCTTCATGTGCTGCTTCAATATCGCGGTATTTCGTAGCAAGCCTGACAACTGCATTAAAAACCACAATGCCTACATATCTGGAGATCAATTGAAACAGCAGGCGGTCTGCCTCTTGCATGCTTTCTTCCTGCCTTTCCAAATATAATACACCCACACACTGATGTTCACCTCCCGCATCGACCAGCAAAGGCAATGCTTGCATGTCTTTGTCCGAAAGATAAGACTGACAGTCAAAACATTGTTGTACAATTTCCGGAGTCACATTCATGCGAGGACTGGAAGCAAACTCAAGCCGATGTCCCATTTCGTTATATACAGCAATGCCTAACCTCTCTATGGTCAAAAGTTCGTTTACCGAGTCAAAAGCTTCATTTACAATTCTCTGTGGTATCTCTTTCAGCGTATCTTCTTCGCGTTGCAAAGCTTCTGCCGATTCTTGCGTACGTGTCAGTGAAGAGGCAAATACTTTTTTGTTAATCTCCAGGACTTGCTCCAGATTCAGGCGGTTCAGGAGCCGTTTGCGCATGTACAAAAGATAATAGCCGCAAAGAGAAACCACTAACAAAAGAATACACAAAATAATCCCTACTGTCTTATTAGTAGTCGACCGTTCCAGTTGACGGCAATAACCTTCCAGAGACTGATCTTCTCCAGTCAGTTTATATAATGCCGTATAAGCGACATTATTGTAATTATATGCATCCAGTTTTTTGAGACCTAAGAAAGCGACTGACGCTTCGTTTCGCACATCCAATATCACATGGAAATCGGTATTGAACGGTTCCACCCACCATTCCAGTTCGGCCGGTACTCCACTCCCCACCAGTTTCATATATCGTTGAGGATGGCGAGCATACTTTTTATAATGTGCATTCAGTCGGTTTAGTGCCGAATCGGCATACTGCAAAGCGAGTTCAAAATTTTCTATCACATTACAATAGTACACTGTATCAGCAAAGCGGGAAGCTTCGTCTAATAAACGTTCGTATTCCTCTTCAGCTACCAAGGTTACGGAGTCGACAGGGACATCTTTCAGTTTCTCCGGCATCGGTTCATCCTGACAAGAGAAGAAACTGCAAGATATGATCAGGTATAGCCAGATCCCGAAGATCTTACGTATCCCGGGAGGCAACCGGAAATAGAAGCGACTTCCTTTACCCGGTGTGCTCTCTACGTTAAATGTACACACCCTGAACAAGTCGTTGGTCTTTTTGTATTTCTCAATAATTCCCTTACAGTTCATCAGTCCGAACCCACTGCCTTTACTGCGTTTCAGTTCTTCTTGATCCGTACTTTCTTTCATCCCTATCGATTGAGAATCATAGACTTTCTCACCGATAATTTTCGTTATATCTTCAGACGAAAGTCCCCGTCCGTTATCCTCCACAGAAATCTCCACATATTCATCGGTCGTCCCAGCATATATCTTTACGGTACCTCCCTCCGGGGTATATTTGCGGGCATTCTCGGCCAGTGTGTTAATCATAAACAAGGTCAGAGCTTTATCCGCCTTTACCAATGCCCCTGTCGGTTCTATTTCAAGCCTCTGCTTCTTCATTTCAAAAGCTTTACGCCCTTTGCCTATTAACTCAAACAGTTCGTTCAGCTCAAAATTTTCAATATTCAGGCTAAGTGAACCTTGTCTCATTTTAATCCACAACGCCAATATATCATTGTATTCATTGATAGTAGTGACCAGTTCGTCAATGTACTGGTACTTCTCTTTTTTTATCCGGTCGTCATTAATAAAGCCTTTTTCCGTCAGCTTGTGGACTTCGTTAATAATCCGATCTATATACGGATTGATTCCGTCTACGATAGCCAGGCAGGATTTTTTTATCAGGTTCTGACGTTTGTTTCCGGCGATGTGCTGTTCATAAACATACCTTTGTTTTTCCAGCTTATTTCGTTCATCACCCAATGAAATAAATGTCATTCCATTGTCTAATGCCCAAGCAATATAAGGAGTTATTACTTTCACCAACGCCTGTTCGTCTTTATTCAGCCGATGGCGGGTAAAGAGAATCAAAATACCGATAGGATCTGTTTTATCGGGTACATATAAATTAAAGTCGGCTCTTATACCAATCTCGCTACCCGGCTTTACTTCAGTTTCCTGTTCACTTTCACATTCTTCGTCAAACTTAATTTCTCCAGCTTCTTCATCCCTCACCCCGATTCTGATTCCTGTCGCACTAAACAATTGTTCCATATCCGGCAATATCGATCCAGCGATGGCACGTACAATCTCACTTTCATCCGCCACATCAGCCGGGATAGAAGCGGTGATTTTCTGACAGACATCCAATGTTTGTTTCAAACGGGCAATATGGATGCGGTTTCGTACTTTCGATCTTTTGTTGAACAGCCAAAACATGACAGCAACCAGTACGAGCCCTATAACTACGAAAAATAATACCACATTCAACTGTCTGGATTCTTGTTCCAGAGACAGGTAACGACTCTCCAGTTCCTTGTCTTGACGGGTATATCGCAAGATATCCAGATAGACATTTCTATTATAATCCGAAGCCGGTTTCATACCCAGACACGCAAATGACACACTCAACTGTTCACGTATTCTGGAGATCCATTCCGGCACAGTTTTCACCTTTTCTTTCCCAAGCCAGGTTACTTCAGTATATGCCACATCTTTGTTTGGGACAAACACCTCCAGTTTATCAAGTGTATCTGCTACAGAATGGTAATATGTTATATGGTGCTGGTTCACGCAATCCAACGCTTTTGCCAACGTGTCCAGCGCTTCTGCATAGCGCCCATGAGCATTCAGATATTTGCCGATTGATACATAGGCACCCGCTATTTGATAAAGGTCGTTATATTTGCGAAAACGTTCCAGTGCCATTTGTCCTAATCTCAACGGCAACAATGAATCTACAGGCATACCGAATCTTGTCAGAGCATGCGAACGCCTGTTCAGGAATAATTCATAACTACCCGGAGATGCCATCAGATTGGCAAGCCCCTGCAAGCCATTTCCTTCGAAGTATAAATATCCTTGCTCCGATGCCATTTTCCAAGTGGTATACAGTTCATCAAACTCTTCAAGCTTCCGGTCTTCCGGTGTTTTCCCCTCACATAAACCGGCTGAACCTTTGATATAATGAAAATAGAGAATTTGGTTTGTATCGGCTGCCAACTCCTCGTTTTGCCGTATTTCGTTCAGCGAAGCCATCGCCTCGGCACGTTGTTGCAGATAGTAGTAATAAACCGCTGAAACGATAAAAAACTCTGTAAAAGCATAATTCAACCGGGCACTTTCGTGACGATCTATAAACAGGTTACTTTCTTCATCAATCCGCTTCATTCTCCGGATTGCACTATTCCTGTAATCATAGAACTCTTTATTCATAGCTGTCCGCTGATAAATTTTCATCAGTCCGATATCAGCAATCAAAAGCTCCAGTTCATTTTTCGTCAGATTGTAGACCTCTTTATACAAACGTTCCGCATTATCAAAATCCATCCGCATGAAAGCGCAGAAAGCAAGATTATTGGAGGCTTCCGCTTTTCCCTGCTGGTACATGCTAACCTCTTTATAGGCCTGCGACGCAGCCCGGCAAGAAGAATCCAGATTTCTATATCGATAAGTATATGCCAGTTGGTTTAGCGAATCGATATGCTGTACCTCCTTGGTTGGAGCTGTATCGACACAAGAGAAGAATGTCGTTAGCAACAACACACAAAAAAGCACTATAGGCAAACGCGGATTCATTTCTTTTCGGATACAATTAGTGTTCAGGTAGCAAAACTACAATTTTTTCTACAATAAGTCTTTTAAAATGCCCAGATAATTCATACCTTTGCGCGCAAATTATAACCAATAGGTAACAACTATTACACACAATGAGCGAAAAAGCACCCTTTATGGTATTCTCGGGAACTAATTCGAGATACCTGGCAGAAAAAATCTGCGCAAGCCTCAATTGTCCTTTGGGAAACATGAATATCACCCACTTTGCTGATGGTGAATTTGCAGTTTCTTATGAAGAGTCAATTCGTGGCGCACACGTATTCCTGGTTCAGTCCACTTTCCCTAATTCTGACAATTTGATGGAACTTCTTCTGATGATCGATGCAGCCAAGAGAGCGTCTGCAAAGAGCGTCGTTGCAGTTGTCCCCTATTTCGGATGGGCACGTCAGGACAGAAAAGATAAACCACGTGTTTCTATCGGCGCAAAGCTGGTAGCAGACCTGCTTTCAGTTGCAGGCATCGATCGTCTGATCACAATGGATTTGCACGCAGACCAGATTCAGGGCTTCTTCAATATTCCGGTGGATCACTTGTATGCTTCGGCCGTGTTCCTCCCCTATATTCAGTCATTGAAGCTGGAAGAACTCGTAATTGCAACTCCCGACGTCGGTGGTTCAAAAAGAGCAAGTACATTCTCCAAGTATTTGGGTGTACCCCTGGTTCTCTGCAATAAGTCACGTGAGAAAGCAAATGAAGTAGCCTCTATGCAAATCATCGGCGATGTAAAAGGTAAAAACGTAGTATTGATTGACGATATTGTTGATACAGCCGGTACTATTACAAAAGCCGCCAACATCATGCTTGAAGCCGGAGCCAACTCAGTACGCGCCATTGCCAGTCACTGTGTAATGTCCGATCCCGCATCATTCCGTGTTCAGGAGTCAGGACTGACTGAAATGGTCTTCACCGACAGCATTCCTTATTCTAAAAAATGTGTCAAAGTAAAACAGCTGAGCATTGCCGATATGTTTGCCGAAACAATTAAACGTGTAATGAACAACGAATCCATCAGTTCACAATACATTATCTAAGAAAGATAGGATAAAGGACAATAAAAAAACGTAGAACTTTCAGTTCTACGTTTTTTTATTTATGCTTATCTCTGCTCTGTCTATTGTTCCAGTCGTCCGAATTTGTAAGTTCCTTTACGGATTACTTTTCCGGTACTATCTGTTTCTACAAACGGTCCATTTTTCTTACCTTGCTTGAAGAAGCCTTCATAACGATTCCCGTTTTTATCTTCTTCCACTCCATTGCCTTCCTGCAATCCGTTCACAAATCCACCTTTATATTTGGTACCGTTTGTCAAAGTAAGAGTACCTTTACCATTAGGCTGGTTATTCTTCCATTCTCCCTCGTACACATCCCCGTTGCTCCATTTATAGGTTCCATGTCCGTTACGCTTGTTATCTTTCCATTCACCTTCATATACGGCACCGTTAGCCCAGGTAAACGTACCTTCACCATCCTGCATGCCATCTTTGAAGTTACCTACATATTTGTCACCATTAGCATGATAATATATACCGGAACCGGTACGTTCGCCCTGCAGATATGAACCTTCATAGCGGTCGCCTCCCAGAAAGAAGATACCTTTTCCATGTTGCAAGTCGTCCTTCCAGTCACCCACATATTTTTCACCGTTTGTATATTCAAAGGTTCCTTTACCTTCACGGACATCATTTTTCCAGTCACCGTCATATCTACAACCGTCATTCCATTCCAATACGCCTTTACCGTCTTTTTTATCATTTTTCCAGTCGCCCACGTATTTGGAACCGTCTCTCCAAGTGTATGTTCCTTTACCTTCACGTTTGTCGTTCACCCAGTCACCCACATATACGTCTCCATTATGGTAATACATCGTTCCCGGCCCGTGCTGATAATCCTGAAACCACATACCGTCATAACGGTTATTGTTCATAAAATAGTAGATCCCGTTGCTATGTTGCTGGTCCTGGTACCACTGTCCTTCATACCGTTCACCGTCTGGGAAAGTATAAACTCCGAATCCCTCACGCTTACCTTTTACGTACTCCCCTTCGTAAACGTCGCCATTCTTAAAAATAGTCTTACCTTTACCGTTTGGCTTACGTCCCTTCATTTCTCCGGTATATACGGAGCCATCCTTAAACGTGTAGTTTCCTATTTTAATTTCAGTAGAGAAGGTGTCCCGCACTTTGCTGAAGAATCCACCTTTATTTTGTGCGACAGCACTCCCTTGCGAAAGAGCCGCTAAAATGAGTGCTGTATAGATGTATCTTGTTGTTTTCATTTGGCAAATATACAATTTATACACTAAAGCTGCTTTCTTTTGACGCATTTTTATGCTAACTTTTTACCTGCAATGACCTCTTTTAAATTCTCTTTGCACAAATAACGACCTGCTAACTCCCGTATTTCTTCCGGCGTAACCTCCTTCACAGCTTGTAGCGAGCGGGCAAAATAAGCATCATCCAAACCGGAAGTAAGGATAAACATCCAAGCGTCAGCCAGTGAGAAAGGTGATTCATAATTCCGGCACATCTCTCCAAGCATATAGTTACGTACCATGGCCAGCTCCTCCGGTGCCACCCGGTCATTCTGCAATTTATCGATCTCCTTGTAAACTTCCTGTATCAACGGTTCTACATATTCATTCGCTGTCTCCGTGCTGATGCCAAGCAGGCCACTACCCGGATAGAACATGATCCCGGCAGAAATTCCATAGGTATATCCTTTATCTTCACGAATATTCGACATCAATCTACTGCCGAAATACCCCCCGAACAGAGTGATCAACACTCGTAGTTTCAGATAATCGGGATGTGTTCGCAAGATAGTTGTAGTTCCCAATTTCACCGCACTCTGCATTGCATCTTCTCTTTCCGTGAAAATACGCTTCTCCGGGACCGCAACAAACGGATATTCTTTCTTAACCAGCCTTTGCTGATGATTGCCAAACGGAACCGTACCGAATGCAGCTTCTATACGGCGGGTAATTTCGTCCGTTACTTTACCGGAAAGGTAAATATAGCAATTTCCCGAATGATAATACGTATTATAAAACTCACGCAATAAGTCTGGAGTTATGTTATGATAGTCTGTCTCCTCCACATAGCGTCCGCATGGATGTTCTTCACCATAAAGTGCCCTCAGTAGACTCCTGTGTGCCAGAAAATCCACTTTTGACGTATTAACCAAATACTGCTGAATATTGGCATCTATTACCGTATTCAGCTCTTTTTCCGGAAAAAGCGGCTCTTTGATAATCGATTCAAGCACATCGAGCGTTTCGGCAAAATACTTATTCAGTGAGTACAGTGTGACATATGCATATTCCACCGAACTGGATAGTTCGAGCCATGCCCCGTAATAATCCAGCCTTTCAGCAATCTCTGCTGCGGTATATTTCCGGGATCCTTCACGCAACATACGGTTCGCAAACAATGCCTGTAGTTTTTTCGACTGTTGCCAACGTCCGCCACCAAACAAAATGTCAACGCGTACCACATCCTGTTCGCCGGCATTGATAACCGTCAACGGTACTCCGTTCGGCATTACCGTACGTTCCGGAGGAAGGATGTTGAACTGAACTAATTCCTGAATTTCGGGTTGAAGTGTCCGGTTCATAATAAATTATTTTTCTGTAAAAACTTCTCTGCCTCTTCCAGGTCCTGAGGTGTATCGATCCCGATTGTCTCTACTTCACTGATTCCGACTTTAATGGTATACCCGTTTTCCAGCCAGCGAAGTTGTTCCAATGATTCAGCCAGCTCCAACGAAGACTGTGGGAGTGAAGTTATCTCTTTCAGTACTTCTGTTCTGTATGCATATAGTCCGATATGTTTATAATAAGTGTGATTTTTCAACCAATCTTTTTTATCCGCGTTACGTTGGTACGGGATCACAGACCGGCTGAAATACAATGCATTCATGTTCTTATTCAGTACTACCTTCGGAGAATTCACATTTTCCAGCACGGCAAGCTCGTCATCTGCCGGAAAGGGTTTCACTAAAGTAGCAATCTGTGTAGACACATCTTCAAAGCAGGCTTTTACAGCTTTCAGCTGCGAAGGCTGAATAAAAGGTTCATCTCCCTGTATGTTAACCACTACATCAAAGTCCCCGCCTATCTTTGTACAAGCTTCATAACAGCGGTCTGTTCCACTTTTATGGTTAACAGAAGTCATTATTACCTTGCCGCCAAATGCTTTTACAGCAGCTTCGATCCGTTCGTCATCCGTGGCTACATAGGCATCATCAAGTACACCGGCCACTTGTTCATATACACGTTGTATCACCGTTTTTCCTCCCAGCATAGCCAATGGTTTTGCCGGGAAGCGGGTAGAAGCATAACGTGCGGGAATTATTCCTAAAAATTTCATATTTCTTATATTTAGTTGCGAGCCATAGGCTACTTCAGTTCTTCAAGTCCTTTGAGAATATAGTCTCTTTTCAAGTCTTCCGGTTTCAATACCCGGTTATCAAAAACGAGTAAGTCGATATCCAGACAAACCTTTTCCCTCTTTTTGTCTTCCTTCTCTCTTCCAGCCTCCTTTTCGATTGTTTTCAACTCTTTCACCACCCGTTCGGCGTCCGCATCAGTATAGAAGCGAGCCACTTGGTTAGAGAATAATGCCGGATTACGAAAGAATAACGGCCTTGTTTCCTGCTCACCCGTAAAGCGGATGGAGGGAAACAGAGCCGTCAGCCTCCTGCGGGCAAGAAGGAGATTCTCCTTCCGGTTATAATTACTTCCGATACAAATCAGACAGGAGTGCATCACTGACTACGTTAATTGAATAAATCGTCCAGTCCCGATGCCGGTTCATCTATGATGCTGTCCCCCGAAATACTGAAGTCTTTGCACGGGTCAAATCCGTCAGGGAGTTTAAAAGTCTCTTTCGGATCATATCCCAATGTCTGGTCTGCATACACCTTATGCATGTATTTTGTCCAGATGGGCAATGCCAGCGCAGCACCCTGCCCGTCTTTCATATAGTCAAAATGGATATCCCGTTCTTCACCGCCTACCCAGCAACCGGATACCAGTGAAGGAGTGAATCCCATAAACCATCCGTCCGAGTTGCGCTGAGTCGTTCCGGTCTTACCACCCATATCGGCTGTTATTCCGTACCTGCGGACACGTCCTCCTGTACCTTCATTGATTACGGCACGCAGCATTACCAGCATCTTATAGGCACTCGATGCACTGATCACCTCTTCCATCTGTGGCGAGAAGGTGGACAACACATTGCCTTCACTGTCTTCTATTTTGGTCACAAACAAAGGTGCTACCCGAATTCCCTTATTCGCAAAGGCTGTATAAGCACTGACCATCTCTCCTACCGAAATTTCGCACGGACCAAGACAGAGAGATACTGTAGGTTGAATTTCTTTATTGCGTACCCCGAAAGTGTGGATCAGACGTGCCAACGCATACGGGTTCAGTTTACTCATCAAATAAGCCGATATCCAGTTATTTGAGTTGGCAAGTCCCCATTTTAAAGTTACCATTTCACCATAATGTCCTTTCGAAGTATTCTTCGGTGACCAGGGCTTTCCATTTTCATCAATAAGGGTGATTTCCACGTTGCGTGTTTCATCGCAGGGAGAGAATCCGTTTTCCATTGCCAACGCATATAGATAGGGTTTAATAGTAGATCCCACCTGTCGGCGCCCCACCATCGCCATGTCATATTGGAAATAAGTATAGTTCGGCCCACCCACATATGCCTTTACCTGTCCGTTTATCGGATCCATCGACATAAATCCGGCACGCAGGAAGTGTTTATAATAACGGATGGAATCCATTGGAGTCATAATGGTATCTTTTTCACCGTGCCATGTGAAGACTGACATCGGCTCCGGCTTGTCGAATGCCTTCTTGATCTCTGTTTCCGAGGCCCCGGCTGCTTTCATGCTCTGATAACGGCTGGTCTGCTTCACTGCCCTGTCCAGAATGCGGTCAATCTCTTCTTGAGTCAATTGATTGCTGTACGGAGCTTTTTTGCGTCCTTTCTTCTCTTTGAAGAACAGAGGTTGCAGATAGTCTCCGATATGCTCTTCCACTGCCTCTTCGGCATAACGCTGCATGTGCGAATTGATGGTTGTATAAATTTTCAGCCCGTCCGTATAGATGTTATAGTTCGAACCGTCCTTTTTCTTATTTTTCTCACACCAGCCATACAACGGATTCATTTCCCAGTCGATCGAGTCTTCATAGAACTTTTGCATCTGCCAGCCACGATAGTTACTGCGAACGGGTTTAGAAGCAGTCATCACACCACGCAGATATTCGCGAAAATAAGTAGCTAATCCTTCTTTATGGTCCACCCGGTGGTATACCAGCTCCAGCGGCAGGTTCTGCAACGAGTCACACTCCTCCTCCGTGATATATCCGGCTTTTCTCATCTGGTCGAGTACAGTATTCCTTCGTCCACGCGAGCGCTCATTAAAGCGTACCGGATTGTAGAGTGAAGGATTCTTACACATACCGATCAGCGTAGCCGCCTGTTCAACTTTCAAGTCTTTCGGTTCACATCCGAAATAGGTATAGGAAGCTGTTTTGATTCCTACTGCATTGTTCAGAAAGTCAAACTTATTGAGATACATACTCAGAATTTCCTCTTTGGTGTAATATCGCTCCAATTTCACGGCTATCACCCACTCTATCGGTTTCTGAAACAGACGTTGCAGAGTGTTTTTGGCAACTTCATCTGTGAACAGCTGCTTGGCAAGTTGCTGCGAGAGCGTACTACCTCCACCTGCGTTTTTCTGCATCAATAATCCACGTTTCACTACAGCGCGTATCAGTGCCTTGGCATCAATGCCCGAATGTTCGGCAAAGCGTACATCTTCCGTTGCTATCAGTGCATTGATGATGTTAGGTGAAAGTTCATTATATGAGGTATATACACGATTCTCCTTACTAAGCGACCATGTTCCTAAAACCTTACCGTCCTCCGAAAGAATTTCGGTGGCAAACTTGTAATTTGGATTTTCCAATTCTTCCACAGGAGGCATATATCCAATCCATCCATAAGCGATAGAAGCAAATACTGCAATTCCTGCCAGCACCATCAGTGCAAAGAAAATCCAAAGGCCTTTTACTATCTTCTTAACCATTTTATTCCGTAGTTTTATTCGAAGTTGCAAAGATAATCATTCCCTTCCATCTGACAAGCGTTCCCTTCCATGTTTGCACACAAAAAAGCCTAAGCGAAGTAAAAAAAGGCTCCCGGCCGTCCCGTTTTTTCGGGAATCGGCCGGAAGCCATACACACATCCTGTTTTCTATTCGTCTGTTACAGGATCATTACCTCTCCGTCAGCCGTTTTATGCCGTCGGATCATCTACGATACCTCCGTCTCCTCCATCAGTTGTCCCTTTCAGGTAATCGTCCAGACTGATCAGGTCCAGTTTTTCACCCGCACGGGTAGCCGTTTTGGTAATTTTCAACTCTTTGTTAGCCTGAAAATAGATACGTACAGCCTCTACACTTTTGGCCGTGATGTCTTCTTTCTTTTCGGCACCTTTCGACTTGGCTGCGAGCATAAACACCCCCAATCCTTCAATGTTTACCGCTTTTCCTTCCAGCAGCTGCTCTTTCAACTTTTCTACAAAATTCTGAATCGTACTCTTAATATCACCTACCGAAAGTGATGAACGGTCTTGGATTTTCTGTGCTATAAACTTCAGGTTTACCGACCGACCCAATGTAATGAGTTGCGGATAATACCTCTTCGGAGAATTCTCAACGCGCGGATCTGACGGGCGTTGCACTGTTTTAAAAATTACACTCATACTACGTTTCTTTTTAAAGATTTAAATTTCATTTTTATAGTCTCGTTTCGTTGATCAACAGTGCAAATATCCGGTTTTCCCTGAAGAGTACCAAGCAAAACAGCCCCTCACGGAGTGTTTTTCAGGATTATGATATAACTCGCTTATTATCAACTGATCTCACGACTACATTACAGAATAGCTTTATTTTCTTTACTCTGCCTTTAATCTCATATTATTTCTGTCGCCAATATGGATGCAAAGCTGTTGCAATATTAAAATCTGATACATTAAATTCATAATCCCAATCAAGTCGAGTCCATAAACCTGAGTTTTCTCCAATGATAAATACTACACTATCACATAAGACAGCTTCAAATTCATATGGATGCCGCCCGATCTGAAAGTTTAGAATTATAAACCGAACTGGGGACTTGTCTTGCTTTGGAATCACAACAGAAGTGCATTGGAAAATCGATTTAGCTTGCCGACCGATAGACCTGTTGTTTTTGCTCATCACTTCAATGGCTTTCTTTGCGTTTCTTGATACCGCCTTTGGATTGTAAACTGGGCCATATTGAGGCTTGATATCAGCAAATAATAAATCCATTTGCCTTGATAACTTCGTAAGTCCCTCGATAATCATTTCTTTCATGTTCGTTGGGCTGATTTTACAAAAGTCTTCCCATGTGGCAAGTTGTTTTTCAGTGGGAAAATTTTCATTCCCGACGTCAAACCACGCAACAAAAATCTCCATTCAAAGAATCTATGTTGATTGGATGTTTGGTTTCATATAATCCTAGGTCTCCAATTCTCCAAAATTGGGAATTGAAACCTGATATGTTATTTACTATTTGTTGAAGGCAAGAGAACTGATGTTGTTCGCCTTGCTTTAAGGCATCAACAGTTTTTATTCGTTTCTTTTGTAATAGATCAATAATATCTTTCATTTTATTCTTTAAATTGATAATGTCCACTGGCTATCTAACTACGCAATTTGTTCGATACGACTCTTTTGGCATACTATCACATGTAGAACAAATGATATTTTCACACATAGAGTCATTCCTTCCGAGATTTACAACATCAGCTTATGGACTTCATCATAATTCTAATATCTAATAAATTAATTATCAGAAATTTATATACATATCATCCGACCGCACATAATCATGTCTCTAAAAATACGGTTTTGTCTAATTACTCACAGAGGAATCTGTTCTTTTTTTCTTCTATCCTATAAAATAGTATTTCATGACAGTTGTTACTCCAATCATCATATTATTATGATTCGTAATAGTAATCATCTTACCAAGATACCCTTTCATAGATGCAGACAATTTTGTAAAATGTAAGTTAGACAACAAAATAATATTCTAAAAATCAAAAAGATATAGTTCCTACAAAGAGAATTATCGGAAGGAGGTAAGACTGATTACCTGAAAAGGGTGTAGCTATCCAAGGTGAAAGGTGTAGCCATAACGATCGGATGGCTACACCCAAACAACAGTTGGGCTACACCTTTCTCAAATGCAATTTTGGAGAAAAGCTGAAGAATAATTGCGTCCGGGAATGAATTGTACGAGCATAAGAAGATAACGATACAAAATCTGAGGATGATTCTGAAACCATGGCACAATAAAAAAGAAATCTCAATGAACAATCGCATGGAGAAAAGGAATGATCTTCATAGATTAGTCACCACAGATTCACAAATTACACAGAGAAAAAAGAAATCAATAGATGTGATTTGAATATCTGCGTAATTTGTTTAGCTGTGGTGAAAAGAGTAGCTGGTATTATGTAGCAAACTCTATTTAAACAGTCCGGGATAAATCTCCCCTCCTGTTTCGCTTACATTAAGAGTCTGTAAGAGTTTACCGTCCGGAGAATAAAACAACTGAAATTCCGAATCAGTGTCATATTCCTCCACTTCGATTATGATGACCGCCGGCTGCTTGGGAAAAGTGATGATTCTTACATCTTCCAATTGCATGGACGCCATCGTACTTTGCATAAAGGCCTTTGCCACAACAGGAGGAACAGCCTCCAAAGATTCGACATCGGTCTCTGTCATCAACCATTTACCTTTATCACTGAACCAGACGTTTAGCTCCCGCCCTTTCACCCTGATATCGGCAATGTGATAATCTCCTTTTCGTTCCCAATCGACCGTGGTCACTTTAGGATACATTTTCTGAAAGGCTTCCTGCACTTTATCGGGAGGAGGAAAACCGGCTGAAAAAACAGTGCTGGAAATGAATAACAACATTGCCATCAACAAAAGGGGGCTAAGCTTCTTTATCATTTGGGTTTCTATTAATTTAAGTTTGATACAACAACAACGTCAAGCGGATTTTGTTTGTGGATTTATTCCACAAAATTGTGGTGAATTCCACATTTACATCCCCGTATTATACTTCATTAGTGCCTTATACCATCTTTTCACATCTGGCATAATCTTTGTCTACTTCATCAATTAGTTTCTTTTCAGAGAAACCGGAATAATTGTATCACTTAAAAGAAAAATTATGAAAAAGTAGAAGAAAACAAAAACTAACAAGACTTCGATTCCGAAATGAGGACGGAGTTACAAAAGAAGTAAAAAACTGAAAAACATGTTTAACTCAAACCTATTAATTTATGACGAAAAAAAGTAACCTATCCTTAAGGTTTACAAGAGTATGGGAAAAACACTGCCTGAAAACAGTAGTTGCTACTTTGTTGCTGTGGTGCGCACAGTCGGCACAAGCGACGACCGATACTTACAAAACACAAGCGACTGCCAGTATACAACAACAAACCGTGAAAGCCACCGGTGTAATCATCGACAACACGGGTGAACCACTTATCGGAGTTTCCGTAAAAGTGCAGGGCACCAATACGGGAACCATCACCGACTTGGACGGAAAGTTCTCTATTGACACTCCCAAAGGAGCTATCCTCGAGTTTTCATTTATCGGTTACAAAACTGTCACAACGGAAGTGACCGGAAAGGAACTCCATATCACCATGCAGGAAGATTCAAAGCAACTGGATGAAGTAGTAGTTGTGGGCTATGGTTCACAAAAGAAAGTAAACGTTACCGGATCTGTAAGTATGGTCAATGCGGACGTCCTGGAGTCGCGCCCCGTACAGAATGTGTCACAGGCACTGCAAGGAGTTATTCCGGGACTGAACATGTCCGTGGGCAGTAGCGGTGGTACACTGGATGGCGAACTAAACGTAAACATCCGAGGAGCAGGTACGATAAGCGATGGTTCGAGCAGTAGTCCGTTGGTACTGATCGATGGAATCGAAGGAGACATGAATACAGTCAACCCGAATGATATTGAATCGGTATCTGTACTGAAGGATGCAGCTTCTTCATCGATCTATGGTGCGCGTGCGGCATTCGGGGTCATCCTGATCACTACGAAGAGTGGTAAAAGTGGCAAAACACGTGTAAACTATTCGGGTAATGTACGTTTCTCGGATGCCATTCAGTTGCCTGACATGGTGGATTCTTACACCTTTGCGCAGTATTTTAACCGGGCTTCGACCAATGGTGGGGAATCTCCTACCTTTGACGAAAAAGCATTGCAAAATATTCTGGACTTCCAAAACGGAAAGTTTACCGATCCTTCCACTCCCGAGTATTACGGGCTGGAAGCCGGACCGGACGGCAAATGGAAAAGCTATGCAGGATCTTTTGCCAATACAGACTGGTTTAAAGAGTTTTACAAAAGCTGGACACCCTCTACGGAACACAACCTCAGTATCAGTGGAGGAACAGAGAAGCTGACTTATATGATCAGCGGCAGTTTCCTGAATCAGAATGGCCTTATCAAGCACGGCGAAGATAACTTCAACCGTTATACGATGAATGCTAAAATCTCGGCAAAACCTGCGGAGTGGATCACGTTAAACTACACGAGCAAATGGACCCGTGAAGACTATGACCGCCCAACTTACATGACAGGCGCATTCTTTCATAACATTGCCCGCCGCTGGCCGACCTGTGCTCCCATGGATCCGAACGGTCATTACATGCCCAATATGGAAATCATTCAGTTGGAAGAGGGAGGTGTGCAAACGAGCCAGAAAAACTGGTATACCAATCAGCTGCAAGCTATCTTCGAGCCCGTCAAAGACTGGCGAATTGTAGTAGAGGGAAGTATGCGTACCTATACACGAAAGCAACATTGGGCAGTATTACCGATCTATGGATATGACGTGAACAACAAACCTTACTTATTGTCGTGGAACGGTGGAGCGGCCGGATATTCAGAGGTTCAGGACGAACGTGAAGATGAAGATTACTTCTCCGGCAACATTTACAGCGACTATGCAAAAACAATCGGTGATCATTATTTTAAAGTGATGGGTGGTTTCAACGCCGAACTTTTCCGGCCAAGCGGAATGACCGGATTCGGAACTGACCTGATCAGTTCGAATGTTCCTTCTTTAGGATTGACTCAGGACAATCAGAAGGCAAATGCATGGGCACGCGAAAGAGCAATTGCCGGTTTCTTCGGACGTGTGAACTATAACTACAAAGAGCGGTATATGTTAGAAGCCAATCTGCGTTATGACGGTTCTTCACGGTTTGTAGGCAATAAGCGTTGGGGATTGTTCCCTTCTTTTTCAGCCGGATGGAATATCGCACGTGAAGATTTCTTCCGTCCTTTGGCCGGTATTATCGGCACCTTAAAGCTGAGGGGCTCTTGGGGGCAGCTTGGCAACAACAACACGGATAAGGCCAATGCCTGGTATCCCTTTTATCAAAATATGATTACGGGATCTGCCAATTCCGGATGGCTGATCGACGGCAAGAAACAAAATACAGCTCAACTGCCGGGCATCGTTAATTCACTGATGACATGGGAAACCATTGAATCATGGGATCTCGGTCTGGATTTTGGTTTGCTCAATAATCGCCTGACAGGATCGGTCGGTTATTATAACCGTTACACATACGATATGATAGGTCCTGCTCCTATATTACCCCCCGTACTGGGAGCTCTACCCCCTCAAGTGAACAACTGCGACATGAAGTCATACGGTTGGGAGCTGGAGCTCTCATGGAGAGACCGCATCAGCGAGTTTGATTATAGTGCGCGATTCGTTTTATCTGATGGAAAACGTAAGATACTGAAATATCCAAACCCGACGAATTCACTCTCTTCGGACGTATACTATAATGGACAGATATTGGGTGACATCTGGGGATACAAAACTGTTGGTATCGCACAAACCCAAGAGGAAATGAATGCGCACCTGGCCAACGGAGGCACACCCAACTGGGGAACAAACTGGGGAGCCGGTGACATTATGTATGCAAACCTGGATGGAAAAGAAGGGGTTAACAACGGATCGAACACTCTGGAAGATCATGGTGACTTAACAATTATCGGTAACAGCACACCCAGGTATAATTTCGGTCTGACACTGACCGGAGCATGGAAAGGATTCGATTTCTCAGTATTCCTGCAGGGAGTGATGAAAAGAGATTACTGGTTGGACGGTCCGTACTTCTGGGGAGCAAATGGCGGATTATGGCAATCAACTGCATTCAAAGAGCACATGGACTATTGGCGTCCGGAAGGTGATCCTCTCGGTGCAAACACTAATGCTTACTACCCAAAACCCTATTTTAATACGGATAAAAACCAGAAAGTACAAAGCGGATATCTACAGAATGCCGCATATTGCCGTCTGAAGAATGCCCAGATTGGCTACACTCTGCCCAAAACATGGACCCGGAAAGCAGCAATGGAATCGGTACGTGTTTATGTGTCCGGAGACAATCTGTTGACCTTCTCGGGAATCAGCGGAGTATTTGATCCGGAATTATTGGGTAGCGACTGGGGAGACGGTAAGCTCTATCCTTTGCAGAGAACGATTTCTATTGGCTTAAATGTTAACTTCTAATTTTACCAGACAAATGATGAAACTAAAACTGAAACATATCTGTTTCTGCTCGTTAATCGGAATGGGCGGACTGGCACTGACTTCATGCAACGACTTCCTGGACCGTTCGCCAATCAGTGATATCACTCCGGAAGATTACTTCAACACAGTAGATCAAGTGGGAAGCTATGTTATCAATTACTATGACGACTACCTTGAAAATTCAAATACAACCAAGATGTATCACCAAAGGGCATGGAACTCCGGGGTGGTAAGAAATGATGCTAACACCGACAATTTATTGAGTGATGATGGAAACCTTGATTATTTTGCGGGAAACAAACAGGTGCCCGAAGGGAAAAACATTCAGGAACCTCTGAACCGTATTCGTGTGTGGAATTATCTCTTTGAACAAGTACTGCCGAAAGAGAAAGAGGGTACGATTCCCGGAGATGCAGAATTGTTGAAGCAGTATATCGGAGAGGCTTATTTCTTCCGTGCCCTGGCGTATTATAACGCATTGGTACGTTTTGGCGATTATCCCATCATTACCGAAGTATTGCCGGACGACTCCGAAACACTGATCAAGAAAAGTCAGCGCGCACCACGCAATGAAGTGGCACGCTTCATTCTAAAAGATCTTGACGAAGCTATCAGTCGCCTGAAAGAACGTGGTTTCCAGAATAACCAGCGTATTAACAAACAGGCTGCATTGGTGCTGAAATCAAGAGTTGCACTGTTCGAAGCAACCTTCGAGAAATATCATCAGGGAACGGGGCGCGTACCGGGTGATCCAACATGGCCCGGAGCCGTAATGAGCTATAACAGTGGAAAAACATTCGATATAGCAGGAGAAATAAACTTCTTCCTGACGGAAGCAATGCAAGCAGCGGCAGCTGTTGCCGATCATGTTCAACTGGCAGAAAACTCGCATGTAATGAATCCTCCATACAATACACTTTATGGGTGGAATCCTTATTTCGAAATGTTCAGCCAGCCGGATCTTTCGAATGTGGAAGAAGTACTGCTGTGGAAACAATATAACCTGTCACTTACCGTATCACATTGTGTAGGTGCACGCCTTAAAAACGGAGACCGTACCGGACTGACACGTTCACTGATCAAAACATTTCTGATGAAAGACGGTATGCCTATCTATGCAAGCAACAATGCTATTGATGACAGAACGGTTTCTGATGAAAAGAAAGACCGTGACGAGCGCTTGCAACTGTTTGTGTGGGGAGAAAAAGATGCGTGGATGACAGATGAAAGAGCAGATACAGTGAAGAATTACAATAAGGACCAGGCGGGAAACATGGTGACGAATCCGATACCTGTACCTTGGGTAAAATCTACAGTAATCAGTGATCAGGAACAGACACGTGATATCACCGGTTATCGTTCCCGTAAGTTCTATCCGTATGATGACGAACAAAGCAGATCGGACGAATTGCTGGGGACCAATGCCTGTCCTATTTTTCGTGCTTCCGAAGCATATCTTAACTACATCGAGGCTTGTTATGAGAAGAATGGTTCGTTAGACAGTAAGGCACAGGACTACTGGAAAGCCATTCGCAGACGTGCCGGTGTCGATGAAGACTATCAGAAGACGATCAATAGTACGGATCTGAGCCGCGAAGACGACCTCGGAGTTTACTCGGGAGACCGAATGGTAGATGCGACGCTTTACAACATTCGCCGTGAGCGCCGCTGCGAATTTATCGCCGAGGGCATGCGCTGGGATGACCTGAAGAGATGGCGCTCTTGGGACCGGTTATTTACACAACCATACATTGTAGAAGGCATCAACTTCTGGGATGAAGCCTATAAACTCTACACAACCACGGATAAAGACGGTAATGAAAAGTCTGCTGTAGTAGCCGATGGCAGCACATCTGCCAACATGTCGCCGAAATCGGATGGGAAATACGTACGACCACTGCGAAGGACACAAACGAATAATCAACTTTATGACGGATATACCTGGAAAAAAGCTTATTATCTGGAGCCACTCGGACTACAGGATTTGCAATTATCGGCCACCAATCCGGAAGACATCAATACATCCATGATGTATCAGAATCCATATTGGCCTGTCGGTACAGGAAAAGCGCTTGAGTAATGTCGCCGAATACGTAAAACCATAATATAACAAAGTTCACCACAGAGTTTATACAAGGTATGTTTGCCGATGTATCCTGTGGTGAACAAAATCAAACCTCCGAATGAACCTAAGCCAAGTCTTTTAAGTTATATGATATATAGAAAAGAATAAAATCTGATTTGATCAGATCAGACCGACTACAATAAACAACAACTTTAAAATATAGGAAAGTATGAATGTACATGAAGAATTATTCGGTGGAAATATACCACAAGATGTAACTGAGAAACAAGGCGAAAACGCTATTTTTATTGTTTATGGACTGAAGCAATCGGACGATGCAATCAAGCAAGTAAAAGATGTATGTGCTAACTTCTCCGCCCTGAAACGCAGTATGCGTAACCGTTTTCCTGATATGCAATTTAGCTGCACGATGGGGTTTGGTGCCGATGCCTGGAGCAGACTTTTTCCGGAGTTGGACAAACCTAAAGAGTTAAGTACCTTTGAAGAGATAAAAGGAGATAAATATATAGCTGTATCTACCCCGGGCGACCTGTTACTGCACATCCGGGCTAAACAGATGGGTCTCTGTTTTGAATTTGCCTCTATAATTGACGAAAAACTCAAAGGTGTGGCAGAATCCATCGATGAAACACACGGGTTCAGATATATGGACGGAAAAGCGATCATCGGTTTCGTAGACGGTACGGAGAATCCGGCCGTAGATGAAAACCCTTATCATTTTGCGGTTGTCGGTGACGAAGACCCGCAATTCGCAGGAGGCAGTTACGTTTTTGTGCAGAAATATATCCATGACATGGTAGCATGGAACTCGCTTCCGGTCGAAGCACAAGAAAAGGTGATTGGCCGCCGCAAATATAATGATGTGGAATTGTCGGACAAAGAGAAGCCGCAAAATGCCCACAATGCCGTAACCAATATCGGTGACGATTTGAAAATCGTACGTGCCAATATGCCGTTTGCCAACACTTCTAAAGGAGAATATGGAACATACTTTATTGGCTATGCCAGCACCTTCAGTACTACCCGCACAATGTTGGAGAACATGTTTATTGGTGACCCTGTGGGGAACACCGATCGTTTGTTGGACTTCAGTACTCCGGTAACAGGCACATTGTTTTTTCTACCTTCGTACGATTTGCTTGCTACACTCGGAGAATAGTAATCACTCTCCATACAGTACAGTCTCCGCTATCCAGGCAAAAACATTGGCTATCAGTTTGGAGGCATTATTATTAATGGTCCCGGAATTATTGTTTATACGGTTATCGGTAGTAGACGTTGAACTGGATGCCGAACTGCCAATATCCGTATCTCCCCAATAAACGATTCTCCTTGAATAGTCAACGCCCAAAACAATACCTCCTGCAGGCCCCATCAATATAGGAGTAATACCTTTGGATGCATCTGTATTGAGTTGTATCTCGCCATGATAAGGATCATAATTGCGTAAAGAGAAGTCAGTATTGACAGGAGTATATGGAGCAATGGTAAAAGGCCCGTTAGTAGTAAAGTAGCTATTACCATCCTCAAGAGTTGCCAAAGGATAGGGACCGGTATTACTCGTTAAAAAAGAAATGCCACTATTTCCACCCAATATCTCTTTTAATAAATTCTGGCTGACATCACTGGCATCATAAGAAACAATCAATACACGGTTCTTTTTAGCCTTCACCCAATTGTGCGCTTTCTGGGCATCCGAGATCCCGAATAAAGAATTGCTCATATAATGGACATAAACAACATCAAAAGCCGTGAAAAGAGCATCTGTCAGATTATTATTGCTCGCACTCACGCCAATCAGATTATATCCTCCGCATTCAACTGTTCCGGCCGGACCGAAATTATTTTGATTATTGAGTATTCCGCGAAGACCAGTTGCGCGCGCCTCTGCATTGCCAGAGCCAATTATATTCGTTCCTAAATATCCCAAACCGGCATTGAATGTTAAAAGATCAATTGTTTTGTAGGCAGCGACATCATATCTCTGCTGTATATTCACTAAAATACGCCAGCGATGGGCTGTAATCATAAAGTTTTGAATACGGCGGATATTGCTTGCCGAATTGTTCTGCAGAGCTGTAATCACCAGTTGACTCCCATTCTGTGTTTTTTCTACTTTAAAGAATTCATTTGCTAATGACTGGTCGGCGGTTCCTTGGGGAGTTCCTGCCGCGTCGGCCCATTGTAAAGTATAATCCGGAAGATCGGTATTCACACTGATGATTCCTGCCGAACCGGCTTTGTTCTTGAGGATGATCTCTCGCAAAGACACCCCAAAATGATGTTCTCCATCGAAACTCATGTCAATGGTATAATCATCCCATGCCTGTACTTCGGCTACGATATGGGCGGAACGATTATTAGCCGCTTCGTCCGGACTACCCCACCCCGGACCTGAGACCTTCTTTATATTGAAAATATACTTATGATTACGAAGTAC
This sequence comes from Bacteroides sp. NGMCC 1.200775, assembly GCF_040798045.1. Lineage (NCBI taxonomy): Bacteria > Pseudomonadati > Bacteroidota > Bacteroidia > Bacteroidales > Bacteroidaceae > Bacteroides > Bacteroides sp. NGMCC 1.200775. The sequence goes on from NZ_JASCQK010000001.1 coordinate 386,343, forward strand.
TTGCCCGAAAGCATTTTCAACATTATCGGGATCAAAATCCATACGGTAGTAACCCGGTTGATCACTTCCTTCATAATAACCCTCCACAACAATACAGGTTGCCTGACTAACCCAATTATCCGGGGCTGGTGAATCGGCCTCAGGCAAGTAGAGTTGGGCTGAAAATTCATTCAGGTTCTCAGCAGATACAGGATACAGGACACTGTTTACATTTCCGGTACTTCCGGCAGGTACGCTCGGAAGCGTAACCCTGACGACTCCGGTTTCATCGGGTATTATCTGCAAGTGGTCATTGGCACGATATGCTTTTACCCCTGACAACTTAAAGTTTGCCACTTCCGTAGCTTTCACGTCTACCCGGGCAATGGAACGTAACATCTTTATTCCGGTAATATTATTTATAACCGTTGCTTCTAATCCTCCGGGCAATTCATACTCCCCATACATTGGAAAATCGGAAGTGATATTGTTGAACCGGAGATTGATGTTTTTTTTCACCAAATCTTCGCTATCATCCACCGAAGGCTCATTGGCTATTACCGCATCGGTAGCATTGGCTAATATGAGTAATTTTAAAGGCGAACTGCTTGATTTTAATAAAGCTTTAAAAGAAGCAGCGGATGAAGTGTTGTTGATGGATATGCCGGGTACACGGTACTTATATTTACCTTCTTCAAACACTAACACTTGAATCTCACTGATTTTAGACTCATGATCGGTCGTCGCAAATGTTCCTCGCGTCCGGGCATATGTAGTGGAGGCCGGTATGGTTATCACTAACCTTACCGATACATCCTCTGTATTATTTCTATCTGCATCTCCGGGCACTTCCATACTGTCGGTACATGACATATATAAAAGGCCGGTTATCAGAATAACCATTAATTTTTTCATTAGGGTTTAGGTTTGTTTTCTCAGATACAAAGATGGACTTTTTCAGGAAGGAATCCGTGGCGTTTAATGAATGGTGTAAACAAAGATTTTTCTATTATCACATCTCACATGAATTTATTGTCCAATTATGCAACAATCGGAAATGTGTGTAAAGACGTGTATCCATTTTCGAAACTTCGTCATAAACTTGTCACCAGTTCTTGTTGCCGGTTAAAGAAATGGATTCGCTGAATCTCACCACTCTGCGAAATCAAAGTTGAATACTTCTTTAATGACTGTATCCATACCTTCAAATGCTGAAATAGCAAATCATCTTTCGAAGTTATGGAATTAATGGAAAAGACCCCTATCAGGCATTGATGGTAGATATCTGTTTCTACATAACTATATGTAGACTCAAAATTGATATCGGATATATATATTTTCACATCTTTTCCGGATGAATATTTTCCCTGAGCTGAGATCTTCTCCAATTCATTCAGTAATACCAATAATTCCTTCTTTATTCTTTTTACACTGTCTTCTGATATCAGATTGATATTTAAGAAAAACTTGATCTCATTGACCAATCTGATAAATATCTCTTTATCCCATATATAATTGGTTGTCTGGAATAGCTGGGACAAATTTACAAATTCTTTTTGCTTGTCAATCAACTTTTCCGGAATCTCCAAATCTTCATAATGTCTGCCTGCATATGTGCTTTCATGTTGGTAAATCCATTTGAAAAGCTGGAATTTGGATAAGGCTTCATACTTTAAATACAGGGTTTGCGGAACGGTATTTGAGGAGGTACTTCTTTCCGAACTTTCCCGTTCAATCAATTGACCGAACAACTTTATATACGAATCAATAATAGAATAATAGGTCTCCGCAGGGCGTTGACATTGCAACATATTCAGATTAACAATAGCGTTGTCATTCAAATCGGCCCCTACTATTTTATCAAGAGAAATGCCCATGTGTTGAGATATGGTGGCAACTTCGGCAAAAGTGAACGGTACTTCACCCCGCAACCGCCTGTAAGTAGCTTCTTTGCCAAGGTAAAGAATGTCCATCAGCGCATTTGCAAGATTGTTCCCCTTGGGTAAGTATATTTTCATTGCATCTATTAAATCTGTATTTATATCACGCATAATCATTGTTTTTATATTTTTATCTGTAAACAAGTAATCTGTAACTTTTGTTGCGCCTATCGAAACGAACAATCCCTTTGATGACGGTGCGTTGCATTATCAGAGCTTTCTTTTTCAGGGGTTGCTTCAATAGACACTTTTTGTTTATAAATACATTTTTAAAGTCACAAATCGTTGCTGTCTGGAAGGTATATTTGTTATCTGAAAAAAACGTAGTATATCCACTTAAATAAAAAGATAATGAAAACAAGTAAAATCTTTATGACTACACTGGTTGCATTGACTATGGCCGCATGCAGCAATGACAATGATTGGGTTGACCAGCCCAGCAATCCGGACGTAATTGCCCCGGATGCATATGCCTCTTTTTCCATCAGCATTCCCCACGCATCGAAGACACGTGCAGTATCTACAGATCCGGGAATTGCAGCGGAAAATACAGTGAAATCCCTACATGTGTTTATTTATGACGCAGAATCTCCCAATACACCTACTGTAGCTGAATTTACGGTCGCAGGAGGCACACTCACACAGAAACCAGCCGGGAGTTCTACCTGGGTGACCAGCCAACCGGTCAGTACCAAAAAGACGGATAAATATATTTTTGCGGGAGTAAACCTTAATGCAGAAATAGTGAACTATATTACTTCTAATGGATTAGGTGCATTCAGCTATAAAGATTTCACACAAGAAATAACAAAATTGGCCGATCAAACAAATGGATTTGTCATGTTCAATAGTGCTTATCCGACCCTTACGCCCGCTACTGACTTATATGAGAAGAAAAGTGAAGCCGAAAACAATCACATAACCATTTCTGTAAATCGCGTCACTGCAAAAGCGGCGGTGTTCCAATCACAGAGCTTTGTAGTGAATGGAGGCGGAACGATGACAGATCTGAAGTTCGGCTGGAGAAACCTGAATAAAAAATTCTACTTTATTCAGGATAACAGGGACGCTCTCATCAAAGACTATAACTGGGCTAATTATACCGCAGCAGATTTTACGAGGGGAGCAGATGCCATCAACGTTTATGCTTCGGCTGATGTGCCTACCTCTTTTTCTTATGCTACGGAAAATGCATTCCAGTATATTTCGGGTACATCCAATGTGGATGCAGCAACTTTTATCAGTGTCAGCGGGGTATTTACACCCACTAACATCATATCTGCCAAAATAAATCCCCCTACAGTTGCGGCTGATTTTGAAATCATCGTGAATCCGAAACCGGCGGATAAAACATTCTTTGTCGTGCGGACTGCCGATGGTGTTGCCAATTACTTTATAGATGGACCTACGGCAGAAAAGTTTGCGGAGCTATGTGCCGCAAATACTCCGCAAATGCCATCTATCAATGGGGCCTACCTATTATCGGAGAATACGTATAGCAACGGATTGTGTTACTATCATATTTTTGTTAACAGTGATGCAGTCACACCACAGGCTCCTTATAATATCTACAGAAACCAATATTTTAAGATCAACATCAATTCTATACAAGCACCGGGAAATCCTTCGGATAACTTTGACAGCGGAGAACCAATCAAGCCTAATTCATGGATTGGAGTCGACATCCAGATTATCCCTTGGGAGGTGATTGAAGAAGATCACGATTTATAACCAGCTAATTAATGTCCCACAGAATGTTCACCTGCAAGATAGAAGCCGGATTCAGAGTATTCATATTCATTATATTGCCTTTCGTACTCACGAATTGCATTCGGGAAGATATGTCCGGATGTCCCCGGGATGATGGAGGGTTGGCCCTCAAATTCAGCTATGATACAAATGCAGACTCAAGACAGAACACTCCACAAGGTATCGATCGGTTGGCTGTTTTCATATTCGATGAAAAAGGGCTTTTTATCTCTCAGGTAAACGATTCTATGACTTCAATCAATGACGATTATGTCATGGAGCTGCCTTACAAACAGGGCAGTTACCAATTTGTAGCATGGGGTGGCTATGATAAAAGTACTTATCAGACTTCTGAATGTGTGCCGGGAAAAACTTATATCGATGATTTCTTTCTATCTGTAAAACGTCAGGAGGACAACCGGGTAATCAATCAGCCCAAACTGCTCTATCACGGTATGCACGATATAGTCGGGCTTAACAGTAAAGAAAAAACAATTGTATTGATAAACTTGAAACAAATGACGAATCATATCCGGGTCATTGCTCATAATTTGAATCAAGACAGAAGTGACAACATTTATATAGAGGATAATAACGGTAAGTATGGATATGATTCACAATTCTCCGATGATGACCAGATAAGCTATATTCCCATTTATGAAGCATCATCGGGACAATCAGATCCGTTGATTGCCGACTTCAATGTAATGAGACTGGAAAAGGATAGAGAACCCCGGCTGCGAATTGCCGACAAAACAGGTACAATCCGCTATGATGAGAATCTTATTGGTAAACTCATAGGCGAAAATCCCAATATTGATTTTGAGCATAACCATGATTTCACCATTGAAATATCCTTCGATAACTACATCCCGGTCATTATCAAGATTAATGGCTGGGAGATAGTTAATGAAGAAATATAACTATAAACTGCAGAAGAATGAAACAAAGAAAGGTACACTCATATCAATGAGGATTCCGTGAAAGATGGCAACAGGTATCATGTCCTTTCCCGAATAGTGAGTAATGGACGGCAACAATACATCCATTGAATTTACACCGGCAGCAGAAATAGGGGCCAGTTTCCCAAAATATTTCCTGATCAGTGGTGCGCCCAGCAATGCCATCATTTCGCGGAAAATATTGGCCAGCAAAGCAATTGTACCAAGTTCCGTTGCCAACTGTAATCCTACAGAAGCTTCCTTAAACTGAGTAATCAAGATGGATGAAAGGGAATAATATGCAAATCCACTTCCCACTGCCATACAATCGAATACACTCCACTGACTCAACAATAAACTGGCAAAAGCTGAAAAAAGAAGGGTTCCGACAATAGTAGCTATCGGCACTAAAAGCATATTGGGGCGTAGACTTTTGATCAGAAATTTCAGATTCTTATTGCTTCCGATACTGATGCCAACCTGCAACATCAACGCATAAAGTATATACATAGAAAGATTGTGCATGTCAAACTGGAAATCATTGAAGATTCCGACCAAACAGCCTATACAGAAAAATGCGACAACAATCAGACTACCTTTCATGATTTTCCTCCTTTCTTGAAAAACAGGCGTAATACGAGAAAAGAAGCCAACATGCTGCCCAAGATACTTGAAGTGGCCAACACAATGGCTTGCCATCCGAATTTACCCAGATTATTTACGATTAAACTATTGGAGCCTATCGAAAGGCCCAGCACAAAAAGTAGCAGGAATATCGTAAGCGAAGTACTCTTTTCTACTTTCTCCAGAAATTTCAGGTTACGCAGCAAATAACCGATGCCAATACCTAAAAACATGATAGATATAATGGAAAACATACTCGTATATTTTAAAAAGTTACACAATGCAATCCCTGGCAACTTTTATGTATGAGCTGCCGGACAGATCCTCCCTTTCACCTTTATTTAATAAGGAAACGAAAAGAGATAAATCAAACTACAAAACAGGGAGTAATTCAGATAAATCCGCTAAACCAATGTACATGCACAATGCAGTGTCCGTACAGAATCTTATTTTCTCGCACGGCATTGTGTATGCTATATGTAGTAAACAATCGGTTCATATCATTCATTAATTACAGTGCAAAGGTAATACTATTGCGCATATTTTCCAAATAATTATGCAAAATATAAATAGTCATAGTAGTAGAATTACTCATAAAAAGACGATGAAAATCTTGCAGAACCTGTATTTTTCTTCGTATCTTTACAAACCGAAATAAAGGATATATCAATAAACATATAACGATATGGAAAACAGAAGTTTAGTAACCATAGCGGAGCATTCGAAAGAAAAAATCCTCTATATGCTCGAAATGGCGAAACAATTTGAGAAGAATCCCAACCGCCGGTTATTGGAAGGTAAAGTAGTGGCTACCCTATTTTTTGAACCTTCTACCCGCACCCGGCTAAGTTTCGAAACTGCTGCCAATCGCCTGGGCGCACGGGTTATCGGATTCTCGGATCCTAAAGCCACCAGCTCATCCAAAGGGGAAACTCTGAAAGATACAATTATGATGGTTAGTAACTACGCTGACGTGATTGTAATGCGGCATTTTCTGGAAGGAGCAGCACGCTATGCCAGTGAAGTGGCCCCAGTGCCTATCGTAAACGCCGGAGACGGAGCCAATCAGCACCCTTCACAAACAATGCTCGATCTCTACTCCATTTATAAAACACAAGGTACACTGGAGAATCTGAACATCTATCTGGTAGGTGACCTGAAATACGGACGTACAGTACACTCTTTACTGATGGCAATGCGGCATTTTAATCCGACTTTCCACTTCATTGCTCCCGAAGAGCTGAAGATGCCGGAAGAATATAAGATTTATTGCAAAGAACATAACATAAAATATGTGGAGCACACAGACTTCAACGAAGAGGTAATTAAGGATGCGGATATTCTTTACATGACCCGCGTACAACGTGAGCGTTTCACTGACCTAATGGAATATGAACGGGTGAAGAATGTATATATCCTGAAAGCGAAAATGCTCGAAAACACTCGCTCTAACCTCCGTATCCTGCATCCATTGCCACGTGTTAACGAAATAGCTTATGACGTAGACGATAGTCCGAAAGCATACTACTTTCAGCAGGCACAGAACGGTCTCTATGCCCGTCAAGCTATACTTTGCGATGTATTAGGAATCACTTTACAAGATATTTTATAAAATCATGAGCGAGAATAAACAAGAACTACAGGTGGCCGCACTGAAAAACGGCACTGTTATTGACCATATCCCTTCGGAGAAACTCTTTACTGTAGTTTCACTGCTTGGGTTGGAACACATGACGACCAATATTACTATCGGATTCAATCTGGACAGCAAGAAACTGGGTAAGAAAGGGATCATCAAGATTGCTGACAAGTTCTTCTGTGACGAAGAAATCAACCGTATTTCCGTAGTAGCACCTCATGTAAAACTAAACATTATCCGTGACTACGAAGTGGTAGAAAAGAAAGAGGTACGTATGCCGGACGAGTTAAAAGGTATAGTGAAATGTGCCAACCCGAAATGTATTACGAACAATGAACCGATGGCCACGTTATTCCATGTGATTGACAAGGATAGTTGCGTTATAAAATGCCATTATTGCGAAAAAGAACAGAAAAGAGAAGATATCACAATCATTTAGTTACGTGTCACAGCGCTACGAGTTTTAAAATACTGTGCTATGACGTAATAGCACTTGTAGCGCATATAGCACGCTATTAATAAAAAAGATGAAGCAAGACTGGAAACCCGGAACCCTGATTTATCCGTTGCCTGCCGTACTGGTGAGTTGCGGAAACAATGAAAGTGAATACAATATACTTACGGTGGCTTGGACCGGAACCATTTGTACCAATCCACCGATGTGTTATATTTCTGTCCGTCCCGAACGCTACTCCTATCCTATTATAAAAAAGAATATGGAGTTTGTGATCAACCTGACAACCCGGGATATGGCTTTTGCAACAGATTGGTGTGGGGTACGGTCGGGTAAGGATTATCACAAATTTGAAGAAATGAAACTGACACCGGGTAAATGCACGGTGGTGAGTGCGCCTCTCATTGAGGAATCTCCCCTTTGTATCGAATGCCGGGTAAAAGAAATTGTATCTTTAGGATCACATGATATGTTTATTGCCGATGTGGTAAACATTCGGGCGGATGACCGTCACTTAAACCGGGAAACCGGAAAACTGGAACTGGCAGAAGCTAATCCGCTTGTATATGTACATGGGGGATATTATAATCTGGGAGAAAAGATCGGTAAATTCGGTTGGTCAGTAGAAAAGAAAACAAAGTGAAGCTATGAAACGAGTGATTCTCCTTTTTATATATATGTGGATTACTTTTGCCGCTTATGGTGAAGGTGATCATAAAAAGGAAAAACGCCCGGATGACCGCAAAATAAATGTAGGAATCAGGGGTGGTTTTAACTCTTCCATGTTTTTGGTTTCCAATCTGAAAATCAAAGATGTAACCATTGACGAGATTCAGAATAATTATAAAATAGGTTATTTCGGTGCTCTCTTCATGCGCTTCAACATGAAGAGACATTTTATACAGCCCGAGATATCGTATAACATCAGCAGATGCGAAATCACTTTCGACAAACTGGGTTCACAACATCCCGATATCGAACCTGACTATGCATCGGTTAATTCAACTATTCACAGTATTGATTTTCCGTTGCTTTACGGCTATCACGTAGTAAGACAAGGCCCTTACAGCATGTCTCTTTTTGCCGGACCGAAACTAAGATATCTGTGGAATCAAAAAAATAAAATCACCTTTGAGAACTTCGACCAGCAAGGCATCCATGAGAGGTTACATCCCTTCAATGCCAGCGCAGTGATCGGAGTAAGCGTCAGCATTTCACGTATCTTTTTCGATTTTCGTTATGAACAAGGACTTCGCAACTTGTCGAAGTCTGTTACTTACGATAATATAGACGTCGAAGGTAAGCCCGAAGTAAGTAATATCACTTTTCGACGCCGTGATAATGTACTTAGTTTTTCACTCGGAGTTATATTTTAAATAACTTTTTTAGCTAAAAGGTTGCACACTCTTTAAATATTACCTAAATTTGTGCGATTATAATAATAAAGGTTTCAAGATATACTTTAATCTTATTATAACAAATAATGAAAAGAGACGATTTAATTTTCGAGATTATCGAAAAAGAACATCAACGTCAGTTGAAAGGCATTGAGCTGATCGCATCAGAGAATTTCGTGAGTGATCAGGTGATGGAGGCAATGGGATCTTGTCTTACCAACAAATATGCGGAAGGATATCCGGGTAAACGCTATTATGGCGGCTGTGAGGTGGTAGACCAGAGTGAACAAATTGCCATCGACCGCTTGAAAGAGATTTTCGGTGCAGAATGGGCCAATGTACAACCTCACTCAGGAGCACAGGCTAATGCTGCTGTATTTCTTGCTGTGTTGAACCCGGGCGACAAGTTCATGGGACTGAACCTGGCACACGGAGGTCACCTTTCACATGGTTCATTAGTAAATACTTCGGGAATCATTTACACTCCCTGCGAATATAATTTAAAACAGGAAACCGGTCGCGTGGATTACGACCAGATGGAAGAAGTGGCATTACGTGAGAAACCCAAAATGATAATTGGAGGAGGTTCAGCCTACTCTCGTGAATGGGATTACAAACGTATGCGCGAAATTGCCGATAAGGTGGGTGCGATCCTTATGATTGATATGGCACATCCTGCCGGATTAATTGCAGCAGGACTGTTGGACAACCCGGTGAAATATGCTCATATCGTAACTTCAACTACCCACAAGACTTTGCGGGGACCTCGTGGCGGTGTAATCATGATGGGTAAAGATTTCCCCAATCCATGGGGAAAGAAAACTCCAAAAGGAGAAATTAAAATGATGTCTCAGTTGCTCGACTCAGCTGTATTCCCCGGAATACAGGGTGGTCCGCTGGAACATGTAATTGCAGCTAAAGCCGTAGCTTTCGGTGAGTGTTTGCAACCGGAATATAAGGAATATCAGAAGCAAGTACAAAAGAATGCTGCCGTATTGGCACAAGCCTTAATTGACCGTGGCTTTACCATCGTTTCCGGCGGTACGGATAATCATTCGATGCTGGTGGATCTACGCAGTAAATATCCTGACTTGACAGGTAAAGTTGCCGAAAAAGCACTTGTATCTGCTGATATAACAGTCAATAAAAACATGGTTCCGTTCGATAGTCGTTCTGCGTTCCAGACTTCAGGTATCCGTTTGGGTACTCCCGCTATCACGACTCGTGGTGCAAAAGAAGATCTGATGCTGGAGATTGCAGAAATGATCGAAACCGTTCTATCGAACGTAGAGAACGAAGAAGTGATAGCACAAGTACGTGCACGTGTCAATAAGACAATGGAAAAATATCCGATCTTCGCTTATTAAATAGCACATTTTAGTATTAAACAATAACATACGTGGGCTCGCAATTCTCTGTGAAGAAAGTTGCGGGCATTTTTTTTTGCTCTTTTAACATGGCATTAACACCCCACCCTAAAACCTTTCCTTCCCAAGAACCGTTGTTAAGTAGTTAAAAAAAGAAGATATTCACTTAATACCTAAACTGATATGAAAATAAGAAATTTAATGGTTGCAACTACATTATTTGTTGCTGCAGGAGCTATGGCTCAAAATCAGGATTGCGCCTTCTTCTTTCCTAATCAAGAAGGTGAGCAAATCACTCGTAATTGTTACACCGCTGATGGTAAACTCACCAACATCCTTGTCTACAGAGTAGACCAAGCCTACGATTACCCTTCAGGAATGGAAGTAGTAGCCAACTATACATTTACTGATGCTTCCGGAAAAACACTCAATTCCGGGCAAATGGTAGCTCGCTGCAATGACGGTAACTTCTCTATGAGTATGGGAGATGTGGCCACATTCCCCACTGCACTTAATATGATGAATGCCGATGTATATATGATGGGAGATTTAATGAATTACCCGAATGCATTTTCCGATCCAATGAATCCGGGAGACGATGACGAGTTTGATGACGGCACTCTGCGTCTTTATCAAAAAGGCAATAAAAATAACCGCGCCGAAATTTCTATCTTCGACCGGGAATTTGTTGCTACCGAAACGGTAAACACTCCAGCAGGAGCATTCTATTGTACCAAAGTAAAGTACGAAATGAATATCTGGACTCCTCAGGAAACAATAAAAGGTTATGGATATGAATGGTATGCACCCAATATTGGAATTGTCCGCTCTGAACAATACAATAATAAGAAGGAGCTACAATCGTACAGTGTGTTAGAAAGAATCAAGAAGTAGCACACTGGACTCTATATATCCGTCATCCCCGCCATTCTTTCAAGAAGAATAGCGGGGATTTATTTATTGCTTTATATCGGACTATTTTTAACTCAATCCTTCAATATTACCATCCACGATGTCAATATGCAGAGCTTGTGGTTCTTTAGGTAAACCCGGCATACGCATTATTTCGCCCGCAATCGCTACGATCATCTCGGCACCGTTATTTATAACGATATCTTTAATATGAAGTTCGAAATTATCTACCGCACCATATACTTTCGGATCGGCTGAGAAAGAATACTGGGTTTTAGCAATACATACAGGATAATGACCAATACCCATTTCTTCAATCAATTTAATCTTGTTACGGGTCAGTGTGCTATAAGTCACGACACTTGCACCATATAGATTGATTGCGATTTTCTCGATTTTCTGCTGTACGCTGTCTCCATCATCATATGTAAACTGTAATGGTTCAGACGGTTTGTTTTCAATTGTTTCAACCACAAGGTTCGCCAGTTCGACAGCACCCTCGCCTCCTTCCGTAAAGGCATTATTGATAGCATAGCCTACTCCTAACTGCTCACAGTGCTCACGAAGCAACTCCATTTCTTCATCCGTATCACTCGCAAATTTATTGAAAGCAACGATAACCGTCTGACCGAACGAATGAAGATTACGAACATGCTTGTCCAAATTGCGCAAACCTTCTCTCAATCCTTCAAGATTCGGTTCTTTAATTCGGTCCAGGCTTACTCCTCCGTGCATTTTGAGCCCTTGTGCTGTGGCAACAATCACTGTCAGACGTGGTTGAAGCCCGCTCTTACGACATTTAATATTATAAAATTTCTCTGCTCCCAGATCGGCACCGAAGCCGGCTTCTGTGATAACATAATCTCCAAAAGTCATCGCCATTTTTGTTGCCAAAATAGAGTTACAGCCATGGGCAATATTAGCAAATGGGCCACCATGTACAAATGCAGCGGTGCCTTCGGTAGTCTGTACCAGATTCGGATGTATAGCATCTTTCAGCAAGACAGTAATAGCCCCTGCCACACCCAGATCTTTTACAGTAAACGGTTTGTTATCATAGGTGTAGCCTAAAAGAATATTTTCGATACGACGGCGGAGATCATCTACATCCTTTGAAAGACAAAGAATAGCCATAATTTCCGAAGCCGGTGTAATGTCAAATCCGGATTCCTGTGTAATACCATTTGTTTTCGGACCAAGACCAACTACGATATTGCGCAATGAACGATCGTTGACATCGAGTACGCGACGCCAGAGAATCTCTTTCAGACCAAAACCTTTAGATTGATTCTGGTATAAATAATTGTCCAGTAATGCAGAGATCATATTGTGAGCCGAAGTGATGGCATGAAAATCACCGGTAAAATGCAAATTAATCTTTTCCATCGGAAGTACCTGGGCATAACCTCCTCCTGCTGCCCCTCCTTTCATACCGAAACACGGTCCCAGGGAAGGTTCACGCAAAGCAACAATTGCCTTTTTACCTATCTTGTTTAATCCTAATACAAGCCCTATGGATACAGTCGTTTTACCAATCCCTGCTTTCGTTGCGGTAATGGCAGTGACCAAAATCAGATTGCTCTGTTTCACCTTCTCTTCATCAATCAGATATTCAGGGATTTTTGCAATATACCGGCCATAATTTTCTACTTCATCGCGAGGTATGCCGATGCTTTCAGCCACTTGTTTTATTTTCTTCAATTCAACACTACGTGCTATTTCTATGTCTGATTTCATATTGAGAGTTATTAAGTTAGTAAATGAAGTCGCAAAATTAACAATTAACTCCATATCAAAGTTGTCTTTATTACCTTTTTTTAGTGGAGATAAAAAGATGCCACATCATTGCTGGATTTTTCAGGGAAAAAAGACGTATATTTGCTACTTACAAACAAACAAGCAATATGATACGATATATAATCTTTGTGGCTCTATGTATCTGTACCGGAATAGTATCAGCTATAGATCACCATGCAAAAGACAGCCTCTTACTACAACTAAAACATACAACAGTATCCGCTCAACGAATCAGTATCTACAGAAACTTGGCAGATATCTGTTTTGAAACACCGGACGAAAAAACATATTTGCTTGGCATGTATAGAGAAGCTAAAAAGGCAGGTGACACACCCATGATGCTTGATGCATTGAATGATCTTGCATGTGGAGAGGCTAAAGAATACCGCATGGATTCAGCGTATCATTATATGAATCTGATAAAAGCAACTCATAATGTCAAAGAAATAATTCCTTTATCAGCTTATCTTCACATGCGTTTTTTCGATGTGCTATGCAGCCATAACGAGACAGAAGAGGCCATTGCGAAGGAATTGCAGTTTACGGAAGAAAAGAAATCGGACGCACCATCTCTATACAGTAAGATCGTACAAGCTTATATCACCGGAAGTAGCCTTCATTCCAATGAAATGATGAAAGAAGCACTCCCCTATTTGGAAACAGCAATGAACTTATCCAAGCAATTACCTCCTGAGAAACGCATTAAATTTGTATCAATGATTGTTTGGAAATTATCCAATATCTATAGCTTTTTGAACGAATGTGACTCAGCGATCCGTCTTTTGGAAGAAGATTTGGAAAATCAGCAACTGTATTATAAAGATCATTACGAAGCAAAACGCCCCTTTTACAATCTGGCTGCACGTGAGTTACAAATCTATGCGTCACTGTTGACAAATGCTATCATGGTAGCTCCCGAGAAGATGGATTATTACTGGCAGCAAATAGTAAAACTGAACAAGGAGCTGACAAATCCGTACGACCGGTACAATTATTTCCTATCAATGGACAACTATTACTTGAACTTAAAGCCTCACCCCAATTACGAGAAAGCATTAATTGCCAATGACAGTCTGATTCAAATAGCTCAAACGATAATTCCAAACAATCTGCCAGGACTCTACGACATCCAATCACAAACATATGAGGCCATGGGCAATTTTAAGGAGGCGCTGGCATACCTTAGAATATCTGCTCAGTATAAAGATTCGCTAAACACTGAAAATATGCAAAAGCAACTTAGTGAACTCCAAATAAAATATGAGGTGAACAAATTGAATAATGAAAAGTCACAACTTGAAATAAAAAATAAACGCATCTTAGTGATATGCCTGTTCATCATCCTGACCATTGTAATCGTTATCTGTCTTTATTTATATCACAATCTGAAAAAAGAAAAAAAAATGAAGATTCACCTCCGGAATCTCAAGCAAAAGGCCGAAGAAAGTGAAAAGATGAAAACAGCTTTCATTAATTCTATTTGCCACGAGATACGAACACCACTTAACGCCATTGTCGGTTTCTCTGATTTGATATTCAATGATGAAGTAGATAAAGAAAACCGCGAAAGCTTCTCACACGAGGTGCAGAAGAACACGGTCTTACTGACTTCACTGATCAATAATATGCTCGAGGTATCCAGCTTGGATGTATCACAGGAAAAACTGCCTTGTAAACAAGTCGATTTACATCATATCTGCATACAAGAAATGAAGCAACTAAGCCGGTATCATAAGCCTGATATAGAATATCATATGGACTTACCGGAACACCCTGTCATTTTGTCTACCCATGAGAAATATTTATCATTGGTTATAGAACACTTGTTGAACAATGCTAATAAATTTACCGAAAAAGGAACTATCACCCTCCGTTACCGCATGGATGAAGCACACCAACAGCTTCATATCAGTGTGACAGATACCGGATGCGGTATTCCGGTTGACAAGCACAAAGAGGTATTCGAACGTTTCTCGAAACTCAACACGTTTACTCCGGGAAATGGATTAGGACTATATCTGTGTCAACTAATTATCCGCAGGTTATCCGGAGAGATAAATATCGATCCGACATACAAGGAAGGTACTAAAATAACAGTAACCATACCTGTCCAATAGCCCCTCCTTAATTTTTAAGAGTAAATCTACTTGAAACGTGAAGTATCCACACCTTCACGTTTCTTCTCTTTATATCCTCCGAATTTATAGGTAAACGAGATACCCAATTCACGAAAAGCGGAATAATGGTTTGTTACGTTCTGCGTGGCATAACGAATATGCGGAGAGATTTGAGCCGTTTCAAACAAGTCATTGCACCGAAAGGTTAACAACGCTTTCCCACCAGCAAAGGTATATCTGAGTGCTACATCTACATTGCCGGATACCGGTAAATCATAAATGCCCTGTATTGCCTTACTGCGCATCATCCCATTCACAATCAACCTGAGATCCGGACGGGAAGAAAGGGTCAGGGTATGATTCATATTCAACATGGCATAATATACATTCCTGTCAAAAGGAATATTCCAGAAGTCACTGTCTTTCTGGCGATCGTAAACGCCGGTCAACGTAAAACGTGAACTTAGCCAGCGACCTATCGTAAATGGAACAACAGCTTGTATACCTGCTTGTTGCTCAAAATCAAAATTGAAGTATTTATAGATCTCGACCAATCGGTCGGGGGACTGATAAAGAGTTTGTGTTGCATTATCTTTAGTATGGCTATACCAGACATTGAATATATATTTACTCTTCAGAATATAAGTCAATTGTAGCTGATAATTAATTTCCGGTTTCAGATAAGGATTTCCATGAATTTCCGAATATTCTCCGCCCATATAGGACACGGCATCTTGAGTTGCCCAATAGTCGGGATAACTTTTATCGCTGCTGAGTGACAATTGCCACACGTTTCCCGGTGCCGGAGTGTAATTGAGATTAAAAGCCGGATATAGACTCCATTCATTCCATACAGTCGTATGGAATTGTTCGGCAGCCAACGAGGCATCCAAAGACAAGTTATCGCCAAAACTCTTGTTAAATCCGGCATAGAAATTCAGTGTTTGTTCCCGCCGACGAGATTTCATGTTGTTGCTTTCCAACATCATGTTGTCATTCTCAGAATTATAATAATATTGATAGCTGTTGTCTAAACTTGTAGTATAGACAGCTCCATAGTTTACTCCCCATCCATTAGGCAGTTCATGTTCTTGAGAAAGGAAAAGCTTCCAACGATTGATACGCTGAGAATCGCTACTACGAAAATTCAATTCATCGCCTTCTAACCGGCTATGTAGCAATTGTGAAGAAGGCGAATGATAATAAGTATATTCCACTCCTGCTTTCATTCCGAATGGGGTGTGATAATCGATCCGCCCGTTATGTAGTTGATCGACCATCCGGGTACGGGCATTTGAGGTTTGTGTACCATTCACTGTACTTAAATTAAAGCCATTCATAAACTGGGCATTGTATGTCAAACTGAGCTGATGATCGTCGGCAAAAAGATAATCACCTCCCAAGCGTAAATTGTGTCTGTTAAAACGACTTTTTTGAGATTCGTTGGTGTTCATGGGATGTATCGTACCATCCGACAAGGTGTGCAAAGCCTTCTTATCCGTCAAGAAATAGTTCCGTCCATGACTGTAAGAGTAAAGAAAGTCTACAGAAAATTTATGTCCGGAATATAGAAGGCTCGCACGCTCAGTCAGGTTTTCATAATGCTTTTGCCGGTAGTCACTGAAAATTTCTCCTTGCAGGGAGGCTGCTCCGGAATCACCTTGCTTCAGACAAATGTTTATCATGGCTCCACGCACCTGATAACGTGCTGGAGCCGAATACATCACTTCAGCTTTCTCTATACGACTGGCAGGAATACTTTTTAATAGAGTGTTCAGTTGTTCGGGAGTCATTGTAGTCACTTTGCCATCCAATACAACAGTAACGCTCTTTCCACCTAAAGTAAGGTTATCGTTCATTTCCGTGACACCGGGAAGCTCCTTCACTGCATCATAAGCATTATCTACCGCTAAATTCCGGAGGAGCCGTGGCAGGTCATATATAAGTTTGCCTTGCATAGCTTTCACTATCGGGCGTTCACCTACCACCATCACTTCCGGCAAGGATCTGTATAAACTGTCTAAACGTCCATCCATCGTAATCAGGCTATCTGCAGAAAGTATCCGGTCTTCATTTTGCGCTGCCACCTGCCAACAGACAGCAGCAACAAACACTAAAGTTACGTAAATCCGTTTCATCTTTTCGTTTTTTGTTTGGGTTACAGCTGCAAAGTACCGAAGAAAAGACAAAACAATGAGTTATCACCGGCTTATTTAGAGTTATCTACTGTTATCGGGAATACTATTCTTATATTTACTCAATTGTATCATGGAGCAGCATCTACCTATCCCGACAATAGCAAAGACTCATTTCTTTAAGACCTCTCTTCAATCGATTTAGGCCGTCAATCAATATCTGTCGGGGACAGGCTATATTGATACGGATAAAGCCTTCACCGGCTTCTCCATACATACTTCCTTCGTTTATACAAAGTTTTTCTGCCTTCAATAATAACTCTGCAATTTCCTTTGAACTACGATTCAGCACCGAACAATCTACCCATACCAGATATGTACCTTCCAATTTCACAACAGGAAATTGTGGAAGATACTTATTGAAAAAAGTCCTCATGTACAGGTAATTATCCGACAGATAACATTTCAGTTCCTCCAGCCACTCTTCCCCGTCATTGTAGGCGGCCACTAAGGCTTCCACACCAAACGGATTCACGTCACAAACCTCATTCAAATTGATTGCTTTATCTATTTTCACACGTACAGATTCATCAGCCGCAAAGATATTGGCAATCTGCAATCCGGCAAGGTTGAATGCTTTGCTTGGCGAAGTACAGGTAACCGAACGAGTTCGGAAATCATCCGAAATAGAAGCAAAAGGTATATAAGTATGCCCCGAGTAAACCAACTCACAATGTATCTCGTCCGCTACAACCAGTACATCATTACGAAGGCAAATTTCACCGATACACATCAGTTCTGCCCGGGTCCAAACCCTTCCTACAGGATTGTGTGGATTGCAAAGTAACAATAGTCTTACTTTCGGATCGGTAGCCTTCCTTGCCAAATCGTCAAAATCAATCCGGTATGTTCCATTCGTGTATACAAGGGGATTAGCTACTATTTCGCAACCATTATTACGAATAGAAGAAAAGAAACAATTGTAAACCGGGGTTTGTACCAGCACACGGTCACCCGGAACTGTCAGGGCTTTGATTATGGCAGATAAAGCCGGAACGACTCCCGAAGTGTATATAATCCAATCTCTATCTATCTGCCAACCATGCCGGCGTGTGAACCAGTTTATAATGGCATCATAATAAACCGGAGGGACTTTGGTATAGCCAAAAATGCCATGATCCATCCGCTTACGTAACACTTCAACCACAGCAGGAGCCGTACGGAAATCCATATCGGCTACCCACATAGGCAGAACACCCTCTTCCATCACCGCATCCCATTTATAGGAATTGCTATTACGACGGGAAATTATTTCATCAAAATCGTACTTCATGCGCTAAAGCAAGTTAAGTTGTCCCATAGTTGCAGTGCGCAGTCAGCAGGAGCTTTAATACTTCCATCCATAATGATTTCCCCGTAGCTTTCTGCCGTTATACTGCCGGTACGCGGATTCTTCACACTATGTACCGGAGTGTTAATAGTTGCCTGCAAACTGCTGTATTCAAAACAAAGGTCAGCATCATCAGCCATCATACAATTCTCCATAACAAGGTCGTGAGCATAACAAAGTGGCTGCGTTCCCGAGATTCTGCAATTTACCAGACGTAGATTGTGAGAGTGCCACCCCAAATACTCTCCGTTCAATTCAGAGTCATACACGGTTACATTCTCCGTATTCCAAAAGGCATCTTTCGAATTAATGACAGCATTATGAATTTCTACGTTCTTGCAATACTGAAAAGAATAATTCCCGTTCTGGCTATAATTATCAATACGGATATTTTCACTATGCATGAACAGGTAATCGGCCTTATCTATCTGTACCTTTTTTAATTCTACATTACGACAATGCCAGAACGTTTCCAACGCATTGGGAAGTTGTACGTTTTCCAATTTGATACCATCCATTTCACGAAACATTTTCGGAGCTTCTACCACGGTATCCATCATCTGGAGATTTTGTGAATACCAAAGTGCGGCACGTGCTCCTTCCGTAAAAAAGCTGCTTCTCACAATGAAACCATTCGTGTGCCAGAAAGGATATTTACCTTCAAAACGGCAGTTCACTGCTATGATATTACTGCACTCTTTTAATGCGGATTCACCGGCATGAATCGTTACGTTTTCCAATTGCAAGTCGTGTGTGGCAAACAAAGGACGTTCGCCTTCATAGTCCTTATTCTTAATTATTTCCATGATTTGATTGTTTAGTTATCGATTTTATTTCTTCCCCTGGTATATCCTCCATCAAAGTAACTCAAAAGAATGATTATATCATATTTCATTCCCATATCCTTCTTTTTTATGGTTCACCCGATACATGCGCAGTTGAATCAGCGTTTAAATGGAATTGATAATCAGAATATTATATTTACCTAAATTTTACTATCGACGTAAATCCATTTACCCAGGCACGTAAAAGCTTTTACCTGGGCATGTAAATCCATTTACCTCGGTATGTAAAAGCATTTACCCCGGCCGGTAAATGGAACCGGCATTCAAGGTTACGGATGTCCGCACCTGGAGCTAACGTCAAGACAACGCATTCTTCGGATAAACCAGATTCCAGCAATGCATGAGAAAAAACTACGCATTTGTGTCGGATGAACTTTTATTATTTCAAATATGTCTTAAAGAAATCCTCCAATTTGTCGAACGGAATAAAATTCACGCGGTCGTAAAGATCCACATGACCCGCACCAGGCACAATATAGAGTTCTTTTGGTTCGGCGGCAAGCCGGTAGGCATCTTCACTGAATTCACGCGAATGTGCATTCTCTCCGGTAACAAAAAGCATCGGACGTGGTGAAATGGTTTCAATATCAGCAAACGGATAAAAATTCATAAACTTGACATTGCTGCTGAGCGTGGGATGTGTAGTGGTCAATGGGGTTGCTCCTTCAGGAGTATATTCTCCCCGTGAAGTACGGTAGAACTCATAGAACTCACGTGCTATCGGATCGGAGTTTTCTGTTATTTCATGAGGAGTTCCACCAGTATATCGGGTTTCTCCACCCAAGAACTCTACATAGCGTTGTTCAGCGGCTTCGACCATGATTTGCTTCCGTTGCTCCAAAGTCAAGGCATGCTTCAGCCCATTACGACTGGCTGTCCCCATGTTGTACATACTTATGGTTGCAATGGCCTTCAGACGAGGATCTATTTTTGCCGCACTGATGGCAAAACTTCCACTGCCACAAATCCCAATCACACCGATATGCTCACGTTCGACAAATGAACGTGTCCCCAGATAATCGACTGCAGCACTGAAGGCTTCCGCATAAAGCTCCGGAAGGACTGCATTGCGAGGCTCTCCTTCGCTGCTTCCCCAGAAAGATAAGTCGATGGATAAAGTTACAAAACCGCGTTCGGCCATTTTCGTAGCATAGAGATTAGCACTCTGCTCTTTGACGGCTCCCATAGGATGTCCTACAATAATTGCCGGACGTTTCTCGTCTGCTTTCATCTCTTTAGGCAAAAAGAGATTACCTGCCACTTTCATTTTGTACTGATTGGGAAAGGATACCTTCTCCATATTTACCACATTGCTTCTATAGAAATTATCTGCATCGGTTTGAGCAAAAGAAGGATTTGCACTGAGCATCGTAAACGATGTTGCTGCCAATAATAAATTTCGTTTCATATCTTCCTTGATTTTAGTAATTAAATAATTGATTGTCTTCTTTCTACATTGCAAATATACAAGGAAGAAAAGAGACTCCTTGTAGACATATTACAGACATCATAACCCGAATTACAGATTATGCTTCTTTATGCCTACACCAATTTTAAGTTTGGCATAAAGTGCCACTGCGATACAGACAGCTAACTAACGGCATTACGCAAAAAAGCATTCCATACCTTACAAGGACAGAATGCTTTTTTTGATATCTACCAATATGTTGGAAATGAAACACACGGACCATGTCCGTGTTATCAGTCTATGGGACCTTACATCACATTATCGGTATTCGGAGAAACTTTTTTCGCTTTCATGTCAATCACAAAACGGTACTTGACATCATTCTTCTCCAAACGTCGGAAGGCTTCGTTTATCTGATCAACACCAATCAACTCTATCTGAGCCGTAATATGATGTTCCGCACAGAAATCAATCACCTCTTGTGTTTCGGCAATACCGCCAATATTGGAACCGGAGAAACTTTTGCGGCCATTTACAATATTGAATGCACCGACTTCAAGCGGTTGGTTAGGAAGGCCAACTAAAACGAGACTACCGTCCACTTTCAAGGCATTCAGATACATATTTACGTCATGCCGTGCGGAAACCGTATCCAGGATCATATCAAAACGAGTCTGATATTCCATCTGTCTGGGGTCGGTGGACAGAACAGCTTCGTCTGCACCCAATTCTCTGGCTGTATTCATTTTTGAAGGAGATGTTGTAAACACAGTAACATGGGCTCCCATCGCCTTGGCAATCTTTATTGCCATGTGGCCTAACCCACCGATACCGACAATACCTACTTTCTTTCCGGGACCTGCCCCCCAATGCTTCAATGGCGAATAAACGGTAATTCCTGCACACAAAATGGGAGCTGATGCTGCAAGATCAATCGTCTCAGGAAGTTTCAGTACATAATTGGCATCGGCCACAATAGCTTGCGAAAAACCGCCATAGGTCTGTCCGCCAAGATATTTATCGGGCGAATTAAAAACAACAGTCCAGCCTTCATCACAATATTGCTCTTCACCGTTGTGACAGTGTTCGCAATGTCCGCAACTATCAACAATGCAACCAATACCAGCTAAATCACCAACCTTAAATTTTGTCACATCCGAACCAATTCCTGTAACACATCCTACAATCTCATGTCCGGGAACTATGGGATAAATAGTTCCGCCCCAGTCATTATGCACAGAATGAAGGTCTGAGTGACAAATTCCACAATATAAAATATCAATTTCCACATCGTTCGGTAGAAGTGAACGACGCTGAATATCCAAACGATGAAGCGGTGTTTCAGCCGATTCTGTTCCGTAAGCTTTTACTGTCTTTGTTTCCATACTGTTTTAGGATTATGTTTTGAAATAATTTATTCTATACCAATCTATATTATGAAATTTGTTTCCCCATTTCATATGCTTCTGCCAATGCCGGATTACCTTTTATTTCACCCACATGCCAAACACCGGTAGCAAGCACTTTACCTTTCACTACCGGATTTTCCAGACAATCGATAAATCCCATGAGGTTATCGAATACATGTTCCAAATAAGGAAGTCCCTCTTTACCCTCGGCAGCAGAAGCGAGAAAATAAAACTCCTTATTAATCATTTCGGTATAAGGGCCGCAACAACGGTCGAGTAACGTTTTCAACTGTGCACTCATTGCATAAAAATAAACGGGTGTCGCTAAAACGATAACATCGGCCGATAACATTTTCTCAATAATTTCCGCCGCATCATCTTTCTGAGGACACGGCTTCTTATATTGGCTGCATACGCCGCATCCCGTACAATAGTGGATGGTCTTGTCCCGTAGAAAAACCTTTTTCACTTCGTTCCCCGCCTCTGTGGCTCCACGCATAAACTCATCACAAAGTGTATCAGAGTTTCCCCCGCGTCGCGGACTGGATGATATAATCAATACTTTCTTGCTCATAATTATCTATTGTTTAAATTGTTGTTTTTCATGTTACAAAGGTATGTGGTTAAGAGAATATACTTAGTAGATAAATTACGGGGAATATAACCCGAATTACAGATTCTGCAATTAGGCATCTACCTGCTGTTCGGCCTGGTGGATTCAACTGGCAGTAGGGGGGTGCGATACTGGGTATCGGCGTGGTTTTATCATGAACTGAATAAGGTGTACGGCTATAATTACCTCGACCGGTTGCCGGCAAGCGATTATACCCTGCGGGAACAGTTCACCTTTGAAACTTACATCAACACTCCCGAAAAAACTCCGGCTGCGGAGCTTATAACAGATATTTATATCCCTATTACAAAAAAAGAAACATGAAATACTTAAACCAAGAAATAGAAAATGAATTAAAAAATCATGGAGCAGGACTGGTTCGCTTTGTCGGCATATCGCATTTGGACGAAAGGCAAAACAGACAACTCCCGAACCGATTGTACACCGCCTTCAAATCACGCATGTAGGTAGAGATGGTATTGAGGCTCAACCCTTTCGGCCTCCTATCTATCTTTTGCGCCCCTTCCTTGCCGGAGCTTCTCTTTCGCGCCCCTTCCAGTTTCATCCATTCCTCATACTCCTTCAACCTGCCCGGAGTGAAAACTTCATCCACCGGCATCGGTGTTCCTTCACCCCCGTAAAACTCCGTAACAGATTTCAGCGCATACGTGTACGTATGTACCGCCGAACGTTTCTTGTCCGCTTCCAACTGTCCGATCACCGACTGCATGTAACATGCCAGATCCGGTAAGTTCGTGGTTAGCGTCCCTCCTGCATTCCTTTCTTTTTCATCCATAATACTCTGATTTTTAGTTCCGCATCGCGCGTATGTCCTGAAACAGGCATGACGACGGGAAAGTTTTGGGATGCAAAGTAAAGAATGTGAGGAAGTGATAAAGAACACAAAAGGGGAAATAAAAGAACCCGGCAAGTATTCAATTTCAGGCGTAGGCTGTATAATTTATCTATTCCGGATGTCCAGGTTGGACACCGAAATAACCACCAACTTTATCCGCCGCTGTTCTTTCACTTATCACGATAAAACGATCAGGTTTTGCTTCTTCTCCTAACACAGAGATAAGAGCAAGTTTGGTTAAGTGATGCAAGGGAAAATCAATAATGCTAATTTATAGTTAAGGGGTACCCTCAAATTATTAAATAGAATCCTAACAGAAAGAAATTTTACACTAATGAAAATATAATCACCCATTTCTATATGTAAAGTATTGAATCTATAATTATATTAAGGCATTCCCTATTTTCTTTTAAAAGAAGACTACTTATGGTAACCTTTAGCACAATCTATTGATTAACTTTGCACCCCAAGAACAAGAAATATATGAAAATCAATGCTGAAACAAAATATTGCCAAACGTGTGGAATCCCATTAGACATAGATTATACCAATCTTAAAGCAAACCAAAATGTGGAGTATTGCGACTATTGTTTGCACAACGGGGTTAAACTCTATGATTTCTCAATGGATTATCTCATTTATCTTTGGGGGCTTTTCCCCGAAGAATATTATAAAGAGACAGGAGTCAATCTCACTTCGGAAGAATTGAGAGCGGAAATGTCCAAACGACTTCCGAATATCAAGAGGTGGAAACAAAAGATCAATACGGCTCATGTGCAATATGATTTGATTATAAGAGTTCAGGAGTATATCAACCGCCATTTGTTTGACGACCTTAATTCCGAAAAGCTATCGCATGTTGCAGGTATCTCCAAATATTATTTTCGCAGGCTTTTCAAAGCAGTTTGTGGCGAAAATATGGGAATGTACATTCAACGACTGAGATTAGAGTACATTGCATTTAAGCTAATAACAACTGATATAAGTGTCCCGAAACTTCTCGGGCAAATCAATTATCAGAACAAGCATACACTTTCGAGGGCATTCAAGAGTTATTTCAATTGTTCCATTCCGGAATTTCGCAAAAAGCATTCAAACGTCAATCCTGAAAGAAAGAATCCGATACGAATTGAACCAAGTATTGAAAAAATATCTGGTATCCGAATCGCATACTTGAAATTGGAAAGAACAAATAATGTCATCCATAGCTTCTCTGTTTTGTGGAAGCAGTTGCTACAATTTTCCGAAAAATATGAATTGTCTTCAAAAGGATGTAAATACATAAGTTTGACTCTCGATTATCCGTATATCACGCCAGAAGAACAAAGCCGTTTTATGATTGGGGTAATATTGCCCAAATCATTTGAAACGCCGAAAGGCTTTGGCGTTTATGAGATTCATGCGGGAGAATATGCAATCTTTCGTTTCAAAGGGTTTTATCATGAACTGAATAAGGTGTACCGCCATATTTACCTTGACTGGTTGCCGACAAGCGATTATACCCTGCGAGAACAGCTCACCTTTGAGACTTACATCAACACTCCCGAAAAAACTCCGGCTTCGGAGCTTATAACAGATATTTATATCCCTATTACAAAAAAAGAAACATGAAATACTTAAACCAAGAGATAGAAAACGAATTAAAAAATCAAGGAGCAGAACTGATTCGCTTTGTCGGCATATCACATTTGGATGAAAAGCAAAACAGACAACTCCCGACCGCCATCGTTTTTGCACTTCCGCTAACCGCAGAATATGCTAAAATGGTATTTAATATTCCCGACTACGTACAAGCACGGATAGCGGATAATTACAATTTCGATGATGATGAATATTCGCAAACCGAACATAAGGCGGGAGAAATAGCAGACGAATTAGCCAAGTTCATTACCGGGAAGGGCTATAAAGCCATATCGCAATCCGATACAGGATTAGTGGCTGATGGCGTATTCAATTTTGAAACAAAAGAATCAATATTGCCCCATAAAACCGTTGCACTACTTGGCGGATTAGGGTGGATTGGAAAAAACAACCTGCTAATTACCCCTGAATATGGCGCAGCACAATGTCTCGGCACGGTTTTGACTGATACTCCACTGGAAACGGTATTGCATGAACCCTTATCTCCAAAATGCGGAAATTGCATTACTTGCGTCAATATCTGCGAGAAAAAGGTCCTTAAAGGTAAAGTTTGGAGTAGATCTGTTTCAAGAGATGAAATCGTTAACATACATGGATGTAGTACCTGTTTGAAATGCCTTGTGCATTGTCCCAGAACACAAACATATATAAAGAGGAAGATTGTCTGAATCTCCACAAGTAACAAACGAGAGTTCACAAGAATAAAAACGGAAGAGAAATCAATCCCTTCCGTTTTCATTCTTATATTTTTCCATAACCAATAATCGAAAAATCTAAATCCTTCGAATTACCCTGGCGGGGTTACCTGCCACAATCGTGTTCGGTTCTACATCACTGGTCACAACACTGCCCGCTCCTACAACACTATTCTCACCGATTGTAACTCCCGGAAGGATCGTAGCCCCTGCTCCTATCCATGCCCTGCTACAAATATGTACCGGTCTACAAGTAATAATCGAGCGATTGTCAAGATCATGATTATTCGATATCAGTTGTACGTTGGCAGCTATCTGAGCATCATCGTCAATCGTAATACCACCGGCAGACATCATCAGGCAACCATTCATAATAATGACATGGCGGCCAATCTTCACCTCATGGGGACGAACGACAGTAAGCGGAGTATTCACACGACTGCCTTCCCCCATATCCGGAAAAAGACGATGAAGCAGCTCATCATATTCGTCCGTCATCGGCATAGTATGGTTCAGGCGGAATACCAATTGTGCCTGTTCTTTCGCCAAAGCAAGTTCCGCCTCACTCTGGTGTGCGCAGTCTATTCTTATTTCTTTCATATATAATGCTACTCCTTATTTCAATCTCTTTCCATCCGAAAAGGCATTACCTATCTTTTTACCCACTTCCAGGTAATCGTTATTGAACGGGTCGAATATAATAGGAGACACTTTGGATACATCCACTTTTCCGTTTTCGTCGAGAACACGTTCATCTACACTTACGTTTATTATCTCACCACGCAAAATGCAGGTTTCTGGATTATAATCCTTCAACTTACATTCCAGCACTACAGATAATTCGTCGATCAACGGTGCATCTACAAACTCCGAACGAGTAGCATGGAAACCTGCACGAGCAAATTTATCCGAAACCTTATTGCCGGAAACAATACCCACGTAATCACAGGCAACCACCTGTCCGACCTCTGCCATACTTACGGTAAAAGCCTTACGCTTCAGTATATTGGCTGTCGTTTTATGTCCCTCACTAATACAAATACTAATTTCATGCATCTCGCTGATACCACCCCAAGCCGCATTCATAGCATTGGGAGTACCATTTTCATCATAAGCAGCGATAATAAACACCGGCTGCGGATAAGTAAAGGGCTTTGCCCCAAAATTCTTTCTCATAACAATTTATTTTTTAGTCCATTTCTTAATATCTTTTTTCGTCGCACCATTCAGAAGTTGACCCTTCTGCCATTTCATATCAGGATAGGTTTCCTGCAACTCTTTTTCCGCATTAGAAATACTACTGCTACCCGATGTAGCAAACGGAATAATCATTTTACCTGCAAAATCACCGCTTTCAATAAAAGTATTGATGATTCTCGGAACTGAATTCCACCAAATAGGGAAACCAATATAAATGATATCGTAATCTGCAAGATTCTCCGGTTTAGATTTTAATGCAGGGCGTGATTTAGCATTTGACATCTCCACACTGCTACGTGAAGACTTGTCATGCCAATCCAAATCAGCAGTGACATATTCCTTTTCAGGTTGTATCTCGTAGAGCGTACCACCTGTAACTTCTACAATCAACTTCGCTGCTTTTTCCGTCGTTCCTGTTGCCGAGAAATAAGCCACCAATGTTTTATTACTCTGTTCCTGTGCATTTATAGTGATACATAACATCATGATCACTACCGTAATCATACTTTTACTCTTCATTGCCCTTTATAGTTTTAGTTTCTATTATCATGGTACAAAATTACAAAATAGTACCCATCATAAAGGTATATAAATCACTGATTATCTAACCAAAATCACTGATAAAAGAAAAAACGAAGGACGAGCTTAAATCTATATCTGGGTTACCGGTAACTTCAATGATACTAAAAGTCTTTTAGATTTAGAAATAGTATGTGTAAGGTGCAACCCTATATCTAAATATAGGGTTGCACCTTACACATAAGTTATACATTCATTATCAATACATTAAAAAATCGACATATTAGCTATCTTTTGAAACTCAGTATATATGCAGACAAAAACAGACAAATTCTCAATTTTATATATTTCCAATCCAAGTTATCGAAGTAACAAACAAATATTTTATCTTTACCTGAAAGAGAGTTCTTTGAAGATTAATGCAGAATAATGAAATTGACCTCAAAAATCAATCGTTACCTAATTCACTATTCATTTTTCTTTGACTTCACGAATATCCTGCTAATCAGGCTATTTCATCACTGTAGTTTTTGACTTTAGTGTTATTTAGTCTTATCAGATGTGATAATCCAGAAAGTTTGCTATTATCTTTGTTTGCATGAAACTCCCCATAAAACATATTGCCATACTCGTAATAGCCTCTTTGATAGCTATTTTTGCCTATCAGACATATTGGTTGGTCAGCATGTACCATACCATGAAAACAGACATGGAGCATTCCATTACCGAGGCTATGCGCACATGTGATTATAATGAAATGATGCTACGCATAGAATGCATGCGCCGTGATGACAAAGATCATGGTGAGATCTCTGTCTCTGCCGGGTACAATGATGAAGGTGGAACACTGGTTCGCAGCAGCACTACAGTTCATAAAGAGAAGGTTCCCAAAGGTATGGATGTACAACAGGACACCATTCTTAGAACCGAAAAAAAACTGGACACCCTGATCGTAGTCCGTAATGATCAGAGGGAAATAAAAGTAATCCCCCAGGACTCTACTTCGCAGGAAGTGAAAGCTGCCATGCTACAAACGAAAGGTGGTCTGGACCTATTATTGAAAGATCAGAGTAGCATGCTCGAACTGGCTACTTATTTTCAAAGGGGATTACATTCGGGACTTGACATAATCATGGATCCCGACTTTCAGTCCTACGACAGCCTGCTGACACTAAGCCTGCAAGAAAGGGGAATAACACTTCCATATCGGATAGAATATCTGCGTTTCAGCCACACTCTCGATTCTACTCAATTTTTTACCGATACCTTGGGAGTTGCCGGTACAGCGGACTACATCCCCGGACCGGATGCACATACTTACGACTATACTTTCGACATCCATTCACACTCGCTCTACCGCCTCCGGATGGATTCTGTAGCCGGAGTTATTGTCCGGCAGATGGCTGGTATACTTATTACTTCATTTATCATTTTGTTGATATTAGGATTCTCTTTCTGGTACTTGATCCGTACATTGCTGAAACAGAAAACACTGGAAGAAATGAAAAGTGATTTCACCAACAACATCACGCATGAATTAAAGACCCCTATAGCTGTGGCATATGCCGCCAACGACGCATTGCTAAACTTCGGACAAGCTGATGAAAAAGAAAAGCGAGACAGATATCTAAATATCAGCCAGGAGCAACTGCAAAGACTCAGTGGGCTGGTCGAACAGATACTAACGATGAGTATGGAACAGCGTAAGGCTTTCCGACTCCGCCCGGAAGAGATAACTCTTATCCCTTTGCTCGAAACATTAGCAGAGCAACATCGACTCAAAGCAAAGAAACCCGTCAGCATTGACTATAAAACAGAACCAGAAGATCTTACGGTATTTGCCGACCGGACTCATTTCAGCAATATTCTGAGTAATCTGATAGACAATGCCGTGAAATACTCACCAGAGAAAGCCGTTATCCATATCCGCTGTCGTGAAACAGAAGTTAACGGAAAAGTAGAAATTTCAGTCACCGATGAGGGAATAGGTATCGCACAAGAGAAACAAAAACATATATTCGACAAATTTTACCGTGTACCGACCGGAAATCTCCATAACGTAAAAGGATACGGTCTGGGACTCTACTATGTGAAAACAATGATTGAGAAGCATGGAGGCACAGTTTGTGTAGAAAGCGAACCAGGACACGGTAGTACATTCACCATTATGTTATGAAAGAGAAAATTAAAGTATTATTAGTGGAAGACGAACTGACCCTCGCCATGATTATCAAGGATACACTTGAAGAGAATGACTTCACCCTCACCATTGCTGCCAACGGTGAAGAGGGATTGCGTATGTTTTTCGACATACGTCCGGATGTACTGGTAGCCGACGTGATGATGCCACGTATGGATGGCTTTGAGATGGTAAGACGTATCCGCCAGACCGATAAACAGACCCCGGTACTTTTCCTGACAGCCCGTTCGGCCATCAATGACGTAGTAGAAGGTTTTGAATTGGGCGCCAATGATTACCTGAAAAAGCCATTCGGAATGCAGGAACTGATCATCCGTATTAAAGCATTGGTAGGTAAGGCATTCAGTTTTGCAGAAGAAAAGAAAATAACCACACGGTTTGAGATAGGCAACTATTTGTTCGATACCCTTGCACAAACACTGACACATGCCGGATTGAAACAAGAGCTCTCCCATCGGGAAACAGAAATTCTAAAACGGCTTTGCGAAAATCAGAATCAGGTAGTCAACACACAGAATGTACTACTCGACCTTTGGGGAGACGATAGCTTTTTCAATTCACGGAGCTTACATGTTTTCATCACTAAACTCCGACATAAATTATCGGCTGACGAACGTATACGCATCGTAAATGTCAGAGGAATCGGATACAAATTGATATTAAACTAAAAAAACAGCATGATAACCTCAAAGATATACAGCACATTTATACTGGCAATCATGTCTACGATAGCCTTTGCACAAACGGAACAACCGCAAGACAGCGTCACAGGTCATCGCAGGACTGTGCCCGAAATCCGTCAGGAATTACATCACAGCGACAGAAAGATTCAATCAGACAATAATCTCCCCGAAGAAACTCTGCACTCTGCAACCGGTGACAGTATGACTTTCCGTATGCCACACATAGAGAATATTCCATCCGGATGGATTATTCCCCAACTGGGTACTTCTTTCAATCCTTTCATATGGGGACTACAACCGCTATAATGAGTTCGACCTTTCCGGAAACAGCTATCTTAGTACTTTCAGCAACCACAACACTTATCTCAGTATAGGAACCATAATAAAAGCAGGTGCTGTCTATTCCTTCACCCCCAACGACCGCTGGACTTTCTCGGGAGGAATATATGTAGCTCAATATATAATGCCAAGCTTGCGTATCCCCACTGCTCCAATGGCAGGTTCACGCTTCGATGCCGGCATCAACGGGAACATCACTTACCGACTTACAGACCATCTATACTTGAACGTATTCGGACAATATTCACTTAATGGCCAACGTAACTCTAAAATGGGGTATATGGTTCCCGATCTCTATATGCAGAGCCATTTCGGAGGTACACTCGACTACATGTTCAATGATAAATTCGGTATTACCGGGGGAGCTGTCCATGAATTTAATCCAATAAAAGGGCACTGGGAAACCACCCCTGTTTTCGGTCCCGTAATTCATCTAAAAAAGAAATAAAGGATTCACGGCAAGCTGATTATTTTCATATCTTTGCGACACTAAAGATAAACCCAACGGATATGAAGAAGCTGATATTCTTTTTGCTGCTGTTACTGAGTACGGCCTCACTTTCTGCACAGTCGGAATCACCGTCCGACAGCATCCGGCATTTGCCCTCTACCGTCAAACAATACGGAGACTTCCTGATCGACATGGGACTGTTTATGGCAGCTCCTCCCAAACTACCGGAATATAAATTCGAGCTGCCCGATGCGAGCAAAGATTATAGCCGAATATTCAGTCTAAATCCCGACATTATAATGACACAAGGGTTATCCAATGTATTCACGCCCTCTCTTTCATACGGATTTGGTGGTTTCTTCTCGTCTCCACAACAACTCCAGATGGGATCGTTTAAACTGAAAAACGGCATGCGCCTGAATACATACGGAGAATATAATGCCAAAGGCCAGAAGGTGCCTAACCATGGTGCCATGCCATGGGAAAAGAATAACTTCAAAGGTGCTTTTGAAATGAAATCTTCCGATGGTAATTTCGGTATCCGCATCGAGGTTCAACAAGGACGCTACTATCCATATTAAAAAAGAAAGAAATGAAAAACATACTGATTATCGGTGCAAACGGATTTACGGGTCGCCGGATACTGAACGATTTGTCGGCTAAACCTATCTACAATGTCACCGGATGTTCTTTAAGAGATGATATCTGCCCCGGAAAGGGTTACCGTTTTGTACGTACAGACATTCGGGACACAGATGCCGTACAAAGGTTATTCAATGAATCCCAACCGGACATTGTAATCAATACTTCTGCCCTTTCGGTGCCGGATTATTGTGAAACTCACCATGCAGAAGCTGAAGCCACGAATGTAACGGCTGTTGAAACCATTTCACATGCCTGTGAACAGTATGGCAGCCGTTTCATCCATCTGTCAACTGATTTTGTATTTGATGGTAAAAGCAATCAACTCTACAAAGAAGAAGATGAAGCCTCTCCGGTCAATTATTACGGAGTTACGAAACTGAAAGCTGAAAAAGTGGTGGCTGATTGCTGCAGCAATTATGCAATAGTGCGTGTAGTTGTTGTTTATGGAAAGGCTCTCACGGGGCAGCATGGCAACATTCTTCAGTTAGTTGCCAACCGGTTGAGAAAAGGAGAAACAATTCGTGTTGTATCCGACCAATGGCGTACACCGACTTTTGTAGGAGATATTTCGGAAGGAGTAGAAAAACTGATGTTTCACTCCTCCAACGGAATCTATCACATTTGCGGGAATGAATGTCTCACGATTGCCGAAATCGCCTACCGGGTAGCCGATTTTCTGAAACTGGACCGTTCTTTGATTGAGCCCGTCACTACCGAAGAAATGCAAGAGGCTACTCCCCGTCCCCGCTTTAGCGGATTGAGCATTGAAAAAGCTAAAACTGAAATCGGATACAACCCACACACATTGGAAGAAGGAATGGCAGCCTGCTTGTCTGAATAGTATCGACACTTATATTTTTTCACCACAGAGGAGACACAGAGGGCACAGAGTTTTAATGTTCTTATTTGACGTATTCGCAAAATCAGATATTAATCCTCCGTGCCCTCTGTGGTGAAAAAGCGGGCTTCATCCTAACTTCTCCAACAATTCTTCAATGCTCCCCACCGTCACCACTTCTCCTTCCTGCAGATGCATAATGAATCCATTACCCTCTTTCAAATCACCGGTTTCGATATAAATATCGGACTCAATGTTACGATTTGCCAGAATTCCATTACGCTGCAAGGCTTTACGTACCATGGCATATTTCTGTCCGTGCCCTACCAGACGTATTCGTGATGTATATTCATTATCTACCCGGAACAAACCGGTCTCCAGATCGAATACAATACCTTTACGAGCGAAGAAACTACTCAATTTACCACTTAGGGAAAGATCTTCGGGAGTGCCGATAGTCACTCCATTCATCTTATCCATCAGCCATATTTTATCGGCAATCTGTAAAGCCAACTCTAAGTCGTGGGTAGAAAGAAAAATCGTTTTGTTGGTCTGCCGGCTCAGTTGGTGGAGCAATTGCATCATCTCCACTTTACTGGGAAAGTCGAGAAAGGCTGTCGGTTCATCCAGAAAAATCACCGGGGTTTCTTGTGCCAGTGCTTTGGCAATCATTGCTTTCTGGCGCTCACCATCACTCAGGGTATGTACCATGCGGTGCGTCAGATTCTCAATCTTTACCAGAGCAATAGAACGTTCAACCACCTCTTTGTCTTCTCCACGGAGTGTTCCCCAAAAACCGGTATACGGACTCCGGCCTAAACCTACAAGCTCGTGTACCGTCATATTGCGTATGTCACATTTCTCGGTGAGCACCACACTAATCACAGTCGACAACTCCTTGTCGGTATACGCATCGATTTCCTTACCCACAATCTCTATCTTGCCTCCCAGTTTAGGCTGAAAAGCCGAAAGCGTACGCAACAAAGTAGACTTCCCCACTCCATTGGCGCCCAGTAAGCAAGTCAATTCGCCACAGTTAATGCCGGCATTGATGCGGTCGGCCACCACTTTGACATCGGT
Organism: Bacteroides sp. NGMCC 1.200775; assembly: GCF_040798045.1. Lineage (NCBI taxonomy): Bacteria > Pseudomonadati > Bacteroidota > Bacteroidia > Bacteroidales > Bacteroidaceae > Bacteroides > Bacteroides sp. NGMCC 1.200775. The sequence goes on from NZ_JASCQK010000001.1 coordinate 420,206, forward strand.
CTTACCCAGATAGCCTATCGAAAGGTTCTCTATATGAATGGTCTTCTGCTTCATATCTTTATTCACTTAATTCACTTTTACGTTTACGGAACAACACAGATGCCACGACCGGCGCACCGACCAATGCTGTCACGGAGTTGACAGGAAGTGCCCCCTCGAACCCCGGCATACGGGCCACCAGATTACACACCAAAGCCAGTGACGCCCCCGCCAGCAAAGTAGCCGGCATCAGGATGCGGTGATCCGAAGTGTGAAAGATGGCACGGCAAAGGTGGGGAACCGCCAAACCGATAAACATGATCGGACCACAATAAGCCGTCACAATGGCGACAAGCACTCCCGAACAAGAGATTACCAAAAGCCGGGCACGCTTTATGTTCAATCCCAGGTTACGGGCATATCCATCGCCAAGCAACATCAGGTTCATGGTTTTAATCAACAAGAAAGAGAGCGGAATCAGTACGACCATAATGCAGACAAACAAAGTCATCTGATCTCCGGAGACACGGGCAAAACTTCCCAGTCCCCAGATCACATAGGCACGGATATCTTCTTCCACACTAAAATATTTGAGTACACCGATGATAGCACTTGCCACATACCCAATCATCACACCGATTATCAACAGTGTGACGTTCCCTTTCACTTTTTGCGACACATATACAATAAGTGCCATAACCGACAAGGCTCCGATAACAGCCGCTAACGAAAGTGCCACTTCACCCATATATCCCAGTTTGCTAAGTGCCACACCTCCCAACGCACCGGACAGCAATACGACAAAAGCTACCCCCAGACTGGCACCGGAACTGATTCCAAGTACGGAAGGTCCCGCCAGCGGATTACGGAATACGGTTTGCATCTGCAAACCACTGATGGAAAGCCCGGCACCGGCCACTAAAGCTGTCAGGGCCTGTGGCACACGTGATTTCCAGATTATATTCTGCCAGATAATGGACTCATCTGTCCCTCCCCAAAGTATGTTCCATACCGAACCGATAGGGATGGAAACCGAACCCAAAAGAAGGTTCAACAGGAAAAAGATAAAAATAGATGCCGCTATAAGCAACATAAGAGGTACTGTCGGTCGTTTCATCAGGCAGATCAATTGAGGCGTTCGTAATAAACAGGAGTATAATCGGGCAACAAATCCGGATGAAAAGCTTTAATCAAATCCTCCAGTACAACTTCCGGCTGGGTAGGCATACTTTCATAAAACGGCTTCTCCCGCATATTGCAATAAATCACCCCTTTATCACGGAAAGCCCGGAAATCGGCATATCTCGGATCTTCGCTTTTCAGTGCATCATAAGAAAAGGCTCCGTCGAAACTATTGACGATGCGCCAATAATCGGCATTCTCTGCCTGGCTATACACCGTTTCAAAATCGAGCGTGACACCTCCTGAACGGGGATCGTTTTTCAAGAAATAGTCGGCTCCTGCGTCACGGAAAAGTTGTGCCAGAAAGCTCTTACCTCCTACAGCATACCAGTTGCCTCCCCGGATTTCTCCACTGAAAACTACCGGACGCTTTTCTACATGGGCAACCCGCTCTTTCAGTTCGTTATAATGCTTTTCAATAGCCGCAAACTTCCGGTTGGCCGCTTCTTCTTCACCTATAAAAAGTCCGATAAACTTAATCCACTCGGCCTGCCCCAACGGAGTCATCTCTTTGTAACCCAGATGCGGAACCAGCGGAATACCTACTTCACGCATGGCATCGTATCCGCCTCGTTTGAATGGTGAGATGAAAATGACATCGGGATTTACACTCATGATTACTTCGTTATCGAAATTCCCCTCAATACCTATCTTAGCTGTTTTCCCTTGCTTCAGACGTTCGTTCATCTCTTTGTTGAAAAGATGGCGGGTGCTCGTAATACCTACCACATGACTTAAAGCATCCAGTTTAATGAAATTTGATAACTGCAAGGAGGTCATACAGATAACACTTTTAACAGGCGTTTCTATGATCGTATAGTCAGCAGGAATATTTTCGGATTTCACGCCTCTGGGTACAAGCGCATAATGAAAAGACTCGCTGCCTTCCTTCTGAGGATCACTGATATCGACCAAACGGCACGTAGGTGTATAAGTCACTCTGAATCCTTTGGCATAAACAGGTGTGATACGGATGGAAGAAGTATCGGCCGCCTCACAGGTTACAGTTGTTACGTTCTGGTTGTTCTTCGGACGGCAACCGGCAAAAGAAATACAGGCCAGCAGTGCGCATCCAATCAGGAATTGTTTCATCGGTATTCGTCTTTTAATTCAGATTATAGCGGTCAAAGATACTTAATAATTCTTGTTTCATAGGGATATTTTCCTCACTTTTGCAGAACATTAAGATGATAAACCGATAGCAAATGACAACATCACACCCCATACGTTTCGTATCTTTAGGACCGGGTGAACCGGACCTGATAACGCTGAAAGGATTCAAAGCCCTGCAAACGGCCGACTGTATCTTTTGTCCTGCCACCATGACCCGCGACGGGAAATCTTCGTCACGGGCACTTTCCATCTTGGACACTCTCGGATTCTCGGACACCGTACAATGTTTTCGGCTTCCAATGGACAAAGATCGGACACAAGCTCTAAAAGCCTACGAAGCTGTATACGAAAGCAGCAAAACACTCCGTGCGGAAGGAAAAAACATTGTAATTGTGGCGGAAGGAGATGCAGGTCTCTACTCTTCCATCCATTATATTTACGACAAGTTGCGGGAAGACGGTATCCCTGTAGAACAGATTGCAGGTATTCCCGCTTTTATAGCTTCCGGAGCAATGGCAGGCATGCACATCGTCAGCCGGGAAGAACGGCTGATTATACTACCCGGACTTGTCACAACCAAAGAGCTGGAAAATTACCTGAAGCAACAAACCGTAGTGGTCATTATGAAGCTCTCGCAATGTGTAGAAGAAGTACACCAATGCATAAACAGCCATCCAGAATATCAGTATCACTATTTTGAGAATGTAGGAACAGAGAAGGAATACTACTCTTGCTCCAACGAAGAACTCCGTGAGAAGAGATTCCCCTATTTTTCAGTAATGATTATCAGGTTCTGACCGGACTTTATCCGGTGAAGGTCTTGAACTACCTATAGACGAGTTGTGTACCCCGGCATATACCGGTTGTACAACTCGTCATGGACCAGTTGTGTAACTCGCACGAATCTTTCATACCCTGCCTTCCTCTCATACAAAAAGCGCGTTTCGATCTTCCATCTTCCACCTTTTAGAGTGCATATCGTTGATTGTGAGATGTATAGATTGGTGGAAGATGCGGTTTTTATGCCATTTATCTTCCACCCCCATCTTCCATCTTCCACCCGCTGTTTTAGGGGATATTTCAATAGTAACGATTTGGAAAACAAATGGATATGTCCAATTTCTTATCCGTTTATCTCTCTAAAAGCATTTCATTTCCCTTACTCTCTTTAGTGCAAATGGTCGGATCCTTATCTCGGCCCGGGCATGCGGGCTCATCGGCCCGGGTATGCGGGCTCATCAGCCCGGGTATGCGGGCTCGTCAGCCCAGGTACGCGGGCTTGGATAAAGAGTTGTATGACAATGGTTAATCTACTACACTTCTCCGGTAATAGCCGGCCGGATTCTTTCTTAAAAAAGAAACAACGAAGCGCTGTTTCCACATCGCTGTGTGCGAATGGAAGGTTTTGTGGGGAGGGACAAGGGAGGAAGACGGTTGTTAGATGAAAGAGCCGTGTGTAACTCGTCTATTATTGGTCAGGACGATTGCATATTTGAGATGGAATAATTACCTTTACATGCCCCTAATACGATGATGATTATGAAAACAACCAAACTCCAACTTTCCCTTTTAGCCCTTTTCCTGGGATGTGTTTCTCTGCAAGCACAATACAAATGGGCAAATCCATTAAACCAAGATATCCATGTGGTGCGCGGACAAGCATGGCAGAGCGAATTAAAAGATTCATATGCCCGACTGCCTCTACGGGCCCGGGATAAAGTGCGCAAGCCTTTATGGGATTTGGCGCAGCAAAGTGCAGGACTGTCTGTTGCGTTCCGTTCCAATGCACCGGAAATAAAGATTCGTTATGTGGTGAAAGGCGGACTCTCTATGCCACACATGCCGGCAACCGGAGTTTCGGGTGTAGACTTATACGCTACGGACAACAACGGACGGGAACGATGGTGTGCCGGACGATACTCCATGGGTGACACGATAACCTACAGTTTCAGCGGACTTTCATATGCAGCCAAATCCGGTAACGGGTTCGAATATCAATTATTTTTGCCGTTATACAATAAAGTATCGTGGATGGAAATAGGAGTTCCTGCCGATGCCTCTTTCCGTTTTCTACCGGTCTCACAAGAAAAACCACTGGTTATATACGGTACTTCTATTGCACAAGGAGCTTGCGCTTCCCGCCCGGGCATGGCATGGGGAAATATTTTAAACCGGAAATTGGGACATCCGGTCATCAATCTTGGTTTCTCCGGCAATGGAAAGCTGGAAGAAGCGCTCTTTGATCTATTGTCTGAAATCGATGCGCAATTGTATATCATCGATTGCATGCCCAATCTGTCGGGAAAGAAAGAATCCGCCGTTGTATACGAGCGCACTCTGAAAGGAGTGAAAAAGCTGCGTGAAAAGAGCCGGACCCCTATCTTGCTGGTAGAACACGACGGTTATAGCAACGAATATAGTTCCGAAAGTGCGGAAGAATCTTATCGTGTAGCCAATGCAGAACTGCGCAAGGCATATGAAACGTTACAAAAAGAGCAGGTTCCGGCTGTATACTATCTGACCAAGGAAGAGATCGGTATCCCGATGGATGCCATGGTAGATGGTGTTCACTCCACCGACCTGGGTATGCAACAATACGCTGACAGCTACCAGAAGAAAATACGTGAAATTTTGCGTGAAGACAATCAAGGACCTGCTTCGTGCATCCCATGCAAGCAACAAAGAGATCCGTATGATTGGTACGGCCGTCACGAAGAAATCTTGAAACTGAACAAACAAAGTGCTCCTGAAATAGTGATGATCGGCAACTCGATAACACACTTCTGGGGAGGCGAACCCATCGCGCATAACCAGTTTGGCAAAGAATCCTGGGAGAAATTATTCAAAGGGAGAAGTGTACGCAACCTCGGATTCGGCTGGGACAAAACAGAGAATGTACTATGGCGCATCTATCACGGAGAACTGGACGGTTTCCAGGCTCGCAATATATTTCTGCTGATAGGTACCAATAATCTGTTATTCAACAGTGATGAAGAAATTATAGAAGGTATCTGCCGGATCGCAAAAGCCATTCATGAACGTCAGCCGCAGGCAAAACTCTGTATCATGGGCATCCTGCCAAGAAAAGGGATGGAAGCCCGCATTGCCGGAATCGATGCGGAATTACAAAAACAACTGGCAGGCAAAGACTGTACTTACATTGACCTTGCTCCGCAACTGACGCAAAAAGACGGATCGATAGACTCTTCTCTGTTCCGTGACGGACTGCATCCGAATGCAGAAGGATACAAACGGATCGCAAAGGTGCTGAAAGGGTATCTATAAGCAGAGATCCGGTTGCTGATAAATACATATCAACCTTTCATCATTACAAGATATTCAGATGAAAGATCTGAGATATACCTGTTACCGAAATCTGTATGCCGATGCAAAATGTAAAAAAGGCTACGAGCTTATTTATAATCTGATTGCCTACAGGCCCGAGTTTCTGAATAATCCTCTGCCCCTGTGAGAGGAAAACATACAGTATCGCAGCCATACAGATGATGACAAGTGCGATAACAAAATAGTTGATTCCGGTCTGCAGTAGTTTCCCTTTGACACTGGCAGAGGCCATCAAAGTGAATATGACAGATATACTGCCGGGACCGATGCTGATGGGGAATGTGATGGGGTAAAATATCTTCTGTTCTATATTCTTCCATTTAAAGCTATCCAGATTTTGGTTAGACTCTCCCTTATCAGAAGAACCGGAATCGGCAAGCAATTCCATTGCCGTTTTACAAATCAGTATGCCGCCTCCAAGCTGAATCACAGGAATGGCCAGACCGAAAATCAACAAAAACAGATGCCCTATCACCAAAGTACCGACACCGATCATTATAAAGTTGAAAATCAGCTTCTGAATGGCAGTCTTTCGCTGTTTTGGGTCCAGGTCTGTAAAAAAGCCATTTACGACAAAACCGTTTCCCAAAGGGTTTACTACGGGAAACAAAGCCATAAAGGAGGATGAAAATATGATTAGCAGATTACTCAACGACATAGTTCTTGCTTTTTAAAACACTTTATTAAGAATGCAACACTCATCTACAAACACAGATTGCCTCTTATTGATGTTATAAATGCAAGAAACATCTTCTTATTGTGATATTTTAACAGCCCATCATATACGTGCCAAAGCATATGCTAACGTACGTACCCCACTTAGAAATCCGGATGATGCGTCACCCGAAAATGACCTTCACTTCCGTCCCCTTCCCTTCTTCGGAGGCAATCTCTATTTTTCCTCCGTAAACAGAAAATATTTTCGCTGAAAGGCTGAGTCCAACCCCCTGCCCTGTATATTCTCTCGTATTACTTCCCCGGTAGAACGACTGGAAGATATGTTCTATCTCGTCCTTGGGAATTCCGATTCCGGAGTCCCCGACCGCTATTCCCCATCGTTCCCCCTCTTTGTAAAGCCGCACAATCACCTCTTCTTGCGAATACTTGCAGGCATTGTCTATAATGTTCTGCAAGGCTATCTTAAACAAATAAGGATTTGCATCGACCACAGCACTCTTTACGCCCTCCTCCGGATATTGCAACCGGAGGCGGGGGACAGCAGAACTCATCTCCTGTAATAAGTCTGCCAGATAAATCTTTTCGACGTTGTTTTTCCGGATATCCTCTTCCTGCCTCGACAAAAACATCAAATGCCTGATCAAGTTAGAGAGACGTTTGCTTTCCCCGGCAATTCGTTGAAGGGCTTCGACATATTCCTCCGTGCTACGCTCCTTTAACAAACTGATTTCACACTCACCCTGAATGGCGGTAATGGGATTATTCAATTCGTGGGAAGCATGGCTGACAAACGATTTTTCTGCTTTGAACGCAGTGTCGATACGGTCGAGCATACTGTTTAATGCTTCTATCAAATGATCCAGTTCATCTTTATTGCCGGTAGTCTTCAGTCGGCGGTTCAGGCTATTGCCCCGTATCCGCTGCAGCTGCAATAAAATATGTTGTAAGGGGATTAATATTCTCGTAGAATAAAGTTGTCCCATGAAGAAGATCAATACCGAACTGCTGATTATCAGGAAGGTAGATAATACCAGCAAATGTTCCTGTATTTTAACCCCATAGCCATTATGCGACATTACGATTACGATAAAGTTTCCCTCATTGTCAGGATAGTACAAAGCAGCTCCCAACATATCTTTATGGACAAAAGATACCGATGACATCTCCTTTGAATCAAGGAGCAGTTTTTGTTGCCCGGCAGAAAGATATTTATTCAACGTATCACGTACCACGACGTCACTGTCCATATTCAGCAAAATCTCTTTGGCCTCCGGCAACAGTTCATCATACTTCCGTTGAATGGCCAGATAGCTTTGTTCGTCCACCTCATCCCGTTCCCAATGTTTCTGGGCAGTCAGAAAAGCTTTTTCCCGAAGATACGACTGATACAATCCGTCGATATACCTCGAACTGAAGAGATAAAACACTCCAATGACGATCATGGTGGTCAACACTGTTATCAACGTATAAAAGAGGGCAATCTTACGTCCGATTTTCATAGTCAGGTGTTTTTTAGTCAGGCATACATGATATATCCGGAACCAACTACAGTATGAATCAGTTTCTTACTAAAGTCTTTATCAATCTTACCACGAAGGTAGTTTACGTATACATCCACTACATTGGTATTCGTATCAAAATTCTTATCCCATACATCTCTCAATAATGTCAGGCGCGAAAGCACCAATCCCTGATGGGTCATAAAATATTCCAGTAAACGGTATTCCTTGACGGTGAGGTCTATCTCCGCTTCTCCACGTCTGGCACGGCGGCTGTTACAGTTAAGCACCAAATCATCACATACCAACTGCCGGGCGGAATCTTCTCTTCCTCTACGCAGGATGGCCTTGATCCGGGCTTCCAGTTCCTGAAAGCTGAAAGGCTTCACCAAGTAGTCGTCAGCTCCCGCATCCAATCCTTTTACGATATCCTCCGTCGTACCCAGCGCAGTCAACATAATCACCGGAACCAGATAACCATACTGACGGCGATAGAGACGGCAAAGCTCCAAGCCATTCATTCCGGGCATAATAATATCTATGATCAGCAGATCGAATACTTCCTGCCGGATCAGTTCCCATCCGGAATTACCGTCATTGGCAACTGACACTGTATGTCCGAACTCCTTCAGTCCCCGTTCTATGAACGAAGCTATATTCACTTCATCTTCTACCAATAATATCTTTGCCATAACTTTTGAGTTTTAAAGTGACAAATATACGGTTTACACTCGTCTTTGCCGCAGCTTTCCATCTTTATCAAACAAAGTTTTACCATAAATGGCCTCTACAATCAGCGGAAAAATAAAAAGCGTAAAGAAAGTATCACACAATACGCCACCGATAATAACAATGGCAAGCGGACGCTGTGACTCGGAGCCGATACCATGGCTCATGGCTGCCGGCATCAGTCCGATAGCAGCCATAGCAGCCGTCATCACAACCGGCCGGACCCGCGAATGAACCGTACTCTTCACTGCTTCGGCCAAAGACATGTGCGAATGCACATTCGACTTAATACCCGAAATCATAATCACTCCGTTCTGAATGCAGATGCCGAACAAGGCTATAAAACCGATCCCGGCAGAAATTGAGAAGTTGAAGTGAGTGATCAACAGGGCAATGATACCGCCGGCCGCCGCAAATGGGACATTCAACAATACCAGTCCTGCATCCCGGGCATTGGAAAACAGGATGAAGAGGATAACGAATATAATGGCAATACTGACGGGAACAACCTGTGCAAGGCGTTTGCTGGCACGTTGCTGATTCTCAAAATCTCCGGTCCATTTCAGTGTATATCCGTCCGGAAGATGTACCGAAGCTTCCACTTTCTTTTGTGCTTCGGCAACGGCAGACCCCATGGCACGACCACGTACAGAGAACTTAACAGCACAAAAACGGGTATGGCTGTCACGGAATATAAGCAATGGTCCTGTAATGGTCCGGATATCTGCCAATTCCTTGATCGGGATCATCGCACCATCCATCGCTGGTACCAGAATCTTACCTATCTGCTCTTCGTTCTGGCGGAACTCTTCATTATAACGAACCATGATATTGAACTTACGCTCGTCTTCATAGAGCAATGAAGCAGATTTACCTCCGATGGCCATCTCAATAATAGATTGTACATTTTCTTTCGATACACCATAACGGGCAAGCTGTTTTTCGTTCAACTCGATGCGAAGTTCCGGCTGACCTATATTCCGGATCACTCCCAGATCTTCAATACCTGCTACGGTTCCCAACACTTTGTTTATCTGTACAGCCAGTTTCTCTGCCTCATATAAATCCTTCCCGAAAACCTTAACGGCAATAGAACCTTTTACACCCGAAGCGGCTTCCTCCACGTTGTCGGTAATCGGTTGTGAGAAATTGAAATCGGTACCGGGATAGAGAGCAAGGGCAGATTGCATTTTTTCAATCAACTGTTCTTTACTGAGTCCGCTCTCCCACTCTTTCTCCGGATAAATATCAACATGAAATTCCACATTGTAAAAACCGGTAGCATCAGTCCCATCATTCGGGCGCCCGGTTTGCGAGAGCACCTGCTTTACTTCGGGAAAAGCCAACAGCTCTCTACGCATTCTGTTGGCAAGTGAAACTGACTCATCCAGAGAAATGCTTTGCGGAAGGGTAGCACGAATATAGATGGCTCCTTCATTCAACTGCGGCAGAAACTCCATCCCCAGAAAAGAGTAAAGAAACAGCCCGGCTCCTCCGACCAAAGAAGCTAATCCGATGGACAGCTTACGATGAGCATGAAAAATGGCAAATAAGGCCGAACTTTTCTCTCTAATAAAACTCACCAAAAAATTACTTTTCTCACTCACATTTTTCCTTAACAGGATGGATGACATGACCGGAACCAGGGTCAAAGTAAAAATCAAGGCTCCCAGTAAAGCAAATCCCAATGTATAAGCCAAAGGAGAAAACATTTTCCCTTCCACCTTTTGAAACGAGAATATGGGGATTAACGCCGTAATAATAATCAGCTTGGAGAAAAAGACCGCTTTGGCCTTTTCTTTGGCAGTATTCCGGATCAGCCCCATCTTCGACATCCGGTTGAAAACGGGCATCCCCACTTCTCTCGCTTTCCGATCGAGAGCAACGAATATACCTTCTACCATCACTACGGCCCCGTCTATTATGATCCCAAAGTCAATGGCTCCCATAGAAAGCAGATTGGCGGACATCCCCATTACATGCAAGCAGATAAAAGCAAACAACAGGGATAAAGGGATAATGACAGCTACCACTACCGTTGTCCGCCAGTCCGCCATAAAGATGAATACAATGAAAGTTACCAATAGTATGCCTTCCACCAGATTGTGCGTTACTGTATGTACAGCAAGATCCACCAGGTCTTCCCGATCATAAAAAGGTACAATCTTTACATCCGTCGGTAAGATGCTTTCGTTCAATTCATCTATTTTCATCTTCAGCCCGGATATCACTTCACCCGGGTTCTCTCCCTTGCGCATCACTACAATACCTTCCACGACATCATCCTCGTCCATTCGCCCTACCTGTCCCAGACGAGGTAAACAAGATTCACGGACATCAGCCAGATTCCTCACCAGAATGGGAGTACCATTGATATTTTTCACTACAATGTTCCGCAACTCCTCCAAATCGTTAATCAGCCCTATACCTCTTACGACATAAGCCTGGGAGCTTTTGGTTATTACATCTCCGCCCACATTAATATTACTCTTCGAAATGGCATCATAAAGTTCCAGCGAGGTGATGCCATAATTGATTAACTGGTTTGGGTTGACACTTACTTCACAGGTTTTTACTTCACCACCGAAACTGACAATATCCGCCACACCCGATACGGCACGCAGATTGCGATCGATCACCCAATCCTGAATCGTTTTCAGTTCGCGTACACTCCGTTTGTCACTTCGCAGGGTATAGCGGTAAATCTCTCCTGTAGGTCCGTAGAGAGGCTGCACCTCAGGAGTTACTCCTTCCGGCAGATCGGCATCATTCAATAAATTATATACCTGTTGACGAGCAACAAAATCATCCACATGATCCTCAAACAGCACATTGATGACTGACAACCCAAACAAGGTTGTCGAACGGATATCTGTCTTCTTCTGTACCGAATTCATGGCTATCTCCACCGGAATCGTAATAAACTTCTCTACCTCTTCGGCACTGCGTCCCGGCCACTGGGTAATGATGGTCACTTTCGTATTCGTCACATCGGGAAATGCATCGATCGGAGTGTGTCTGAATGAAACCACACCGGCGATGATGGCAATCACCGTACAAAAAAAGACGAAAAACTTATTCTTCAACGAAAAAGCCACAATATTGTCTATAAACTTATGCATAGTTTTTTTCGCTTTTAGTCTGCATTCAAAGCATTGTAGACCAATAATACATTTTGATTCAACACTCTGTCACCTTCTGAAAGTCCGGAACGGACATAACATTCCTTACTCAGCTGTTTGTAAACATCAATCTCCTTAATCGATAAACGGTGGTCCGTAGCCACTGCCACAACATAGTTTTTCCCTCCTTCGAATATCAGGGCATGTGCATCGATCCGGGGCATTTGTTTCCCGGACGACTTACACTCCACACCGACATTGGTAAACATACCCGGCTTCAGCAAGTAATCTTCATTACACAATTTAATGCGCACATTCATCGTCTTACTTTCGGTATCCAGCATGTGATAGACTTTATCGATACTTCCGGAAAAGACCTTATCGGGATAAGCCAAGGTAGTGATATGTACGGGTGCTCCTTCAACTACTCTGCTAATATCACTTTCATAAACATCTGCCATCACCCATACATTTTCCAGGCCGGAAACAGTGAATATCTCCTCACTCTGATCGGAGCGGAGTTGCATGTCTTTACTCACCTTTTTGTCTACAATAAAACCGGAAACCGGAGATTTGATTTCGTAAAATGATCGACCGCTGAAATGGTTGATGGAAAAGATTTCTTTGATGCGGTTCTCTTCCGCCTCTGCATTAGCCAATTCCTGTCGCACCTGCAATACGTCTTTATCAGACGCCAAGCCTGAATCGAACATATCCTGAGTGGCATCCATATTTCTACGGGCAATGATAACCTGCTGGTTTGCTTCCTTCATTTGTTTCTCGTAGTCAGCCACTTCACCGCTACGGATCACCGCAAGTATATCTCCTTTTCGTACGTAATCCCCTACTTCGGCATGAAGCTCCGCCACAGTACCGCCAAACATAGGATAAATGTGCGCTACCTGCTCCTGATTGAAAGTCACACGCCCGTTTAGAACCAGTTCATCCGTCACATCATGCAGACGTACCGTATCGACAGAGACTATTTTCAGTAAACTATCTGTCAGACATAAGTTTGTATGCACCTCAGATTGCTTCATCTTTGATGAACAACCTCCCAACCCCAGAATCAATATACATGGAAAGTATTTTGTCCAATTCATAAATTATATGGATTTAATTATTAAAGACATGTTGCCCGACTACTGCATTCAGATTCTCAATGCCGAGAAATACGTTTTTCTTTATATCATAAAGCTGAATGCAGGTCTCTTTATAGCTATCGTAAAAATCGATAAACTCTAAAAGACTGATATTACGTTTGATAAAGTTTTCATTGGCTCCGGCTATCAGTTTCTCAAAGTTATGTTCCAATCCTCTATCTACTGACCGATAAAGCCTGAACGCTTTATCTAAGGCAGTATAGGCAGCATACAGTTCTGTCTCAGCTTTACTGCGAATATATTCCTGCTCCCGGCCTGCCTTCAGGAGATTGAAGCGTGCCATCTTGATATTCCCTTGGTTACGGTTAAAGATAGGAACAGACATACTAAACCCGATAGCGAAATAATTATTAATAAAATTACCTTGACGATCATAGTTACCTTTCACTGAAAATTCGGGAAAGGCCAACGATTTCTGTAATTTCAGATCGGCTTGCGAAGCAATGATATTACTACGTGCCATCTTTTGGTCAGGCCTCACGGATACCATCTCTTGTAAACCGGCATAAGACAATCCATTTATGGTCAAACGTTCAAGCGAACCTTCATCTACTATTGGCTCAGTGAGAAAATCAATGGGCAAGTTCAATAATAAATTCAACTCTCCCCGCCGTGATAGATAATGGCTCTCACATTCGCTCATATCCTTTTTCAAGGAGAACAGCATTGATTCGAGACGGGTCATCTCCATTAAAGAAACATTCCCCTTCACATGCTGTTCCTTAATGCCTGCCAACAAATGTTCAAGCGAACTGACCTCTTTATCATAAACCGATAATGACTTTGACAGATAGTAAACTTCGATAAAAGCTTCCCCAAGCTCCTGACGTAAAGTCCGCATTACTTCCTCAAACTGATAACCGGCAATTTCCCGGTTTATTTTCTCCAACCGTATTTGCTTATTCCGTTGTCCGGCAAGACGGATCACCTGTTCTATCTCTACAACAGATTCACCGCTCTTACCAAAATCAAAATAAGTGCCATTAAGCCGGTTATAAACATTTTGTTCGAATGAGATCACCGGGTTATCAAATAATCGAGCTTGAAGCAACCTGGCTTGTGCCATATCTATATTGTAGCGTTCGGCCAATAGGGATAAATTACATTTCAGGAAACGTTGCTCGGCCTCTTTCAGCGTCAAGCTCCCGGAGGGTTGCTGTGCTCCGGCAATTCCGAAAAATCCAAGAAAAAAGAGAATAAAAAACTTTCTGGTCATAGTCCTTGTTATTTTGATGACAAAAGTACAATTCACACTTCACGCAGACCGTTTGAAAGCAATTATAAGATACTCAGATGAGATTAGAAAGTTATTAGAAAGCGGAAAAAGCAGGACAAGGAAGAATTGCTAATACAATAGGAGAAATAGCTATCTGCCAATAACTCCGATCTTCCTATCTTTGCAACATCAAAGAAACAAACAAGTAGTAACCCTTTAAAAAATAGAAATATGAAAGTCATCGATTTAACCAAAGAAAGTTTTGTAGAAAAAGTTGCAGATTATCAAGGATATCCGAAAGAATGGAAGTTTAAAGGCAACAAGCCCTGCCTGGTAGATTTTCATGCTCCCTGGTGTGTATATTGCAAAGCACTGTCACCCATACTGGATCAACTGGCTGTAGAATATAATGGTAAAATAGATATTTATAAAGTGGATGTAGATCAGGAACCGGAATTGGAAGCGGCTTTTGCCATTCGTACAATCCCTAATCTGCTGCTTTGTCCTGTTGGAGGAGAACCGACCATGAAATTAGGAACCATGAATAAAACGCAACTAAAAGCGTTAATAGAAGAGGCACTATTATAATTTACCTGACTAAGCATTGGGTACGTCAGTCAACCACGGTAAAACGTAAGCTGACTGACGTACAAATCTTATGATTCTTTTTTTTCGGCAGCAAGTACCAGCCTTATATCTGCATATGAAACCTCATCACCCAAAGCAGCTTTAATTGCCGTAAGTCCTTTGTCACTTCCATTAGCTTGCACATAACGGGTAATTTTCATAATCTTTTCTTTCGGAACGAGCTGCTCTATCTTAACTGCTCCCAAGCGTACATAATGCTCCAGATGTCCGGCTATAGTCCCTGAAACCAACTCACGTTCCTTGGCTATCTCTTCGATATTTTTCCCCTGCCTGAAAAGACGATAGGTTATCTCTTTGGTGTCAAGTTTTGGCTCCTTCACGGGTTTAGTTTCTTTTAGAGGCTTTGGCTCTTTCGGTTCCTTAGTTTCTTTTTTGAGGGTCAATGTTATTGCAGGCATTGGTGGACGTTCTATTCCTTGTTCCTTTACATACCGGCTCACCATTTCAAGCAAAACATCGCCGTACTTTTCGGCACCACGCTTCCCAAAATATGGAATACGCACCAACGAAGCTGTATCACAGGGCAATAAATTCACAATGCCCAGTATTGCTTTCTGTTGTATAACAGTGTAAACAGGAAGATTAGCTTTCGAAGCTTCTGAGTTTCTCCATGCAATCAACTGTTTATACAGTTCCGGATGTAGGATATCGGTAGGAACTTCTATTTTTTCAGCAGTTCGGGGTTTACGTTCCGATCTTCCGGACGAGGATGTACTTTCTCCTCCGGAAACGGATAAGGTCAGGACAGCCTTATGTTTTAGAAAAGCTGATACGGTAAAACCTTCTTTTTCGGTATAATAGAGTGTTCCCAGCTTCACATGTAGTGTCGTCTTCAATGTATCTAACGCTTCGGAAAATTTCTTTTTCAGTTCTTTATTATCCGTTTCTACCTTTGTAGAAACCATCAGTGGGTTTAACAAATCCTCCAGGTGTTTACGGAAATAATGGGCACCGGCCACAATTCGTTCATTCAGCTTCGGATTTGCGTCATAGTCCTCCACCTCCACCAACAGAGTCGAATATTGCAACTTGAAAGTATCGGCAACCTTCATTATCTGAGCTTTATACAGATCGATCGTTTCTTTATACCGTTCCAGCAACTTTGGATAGAGTCGGTATAAGTGTTCATCGAGCAGACGCAGAACACGTGCGAAATGTTGCTCAAGAGGATGAAAATCGAATTGTTCACATAGCAACTCGTAGAAATAATGTTGACGCAACAGAGCCAGCTTATGCTTATCAGGGGTCAGTTCTCCGGCATTACGGGTGAATTCGTCAATCGTGTCGTCACTGATAATAGACTCTCTCCTTAAAGGAGAACTGAGTACCAGTCCCTGAAGAGATTTACAACGACTCAGCGCAACATAAACCTGCCCATGAGCAAAAGAAGCGTTTGCATCAATGATGGCACGTTCAAAAGTCAAACCCTGACTTTTATGGATCGTTATAGCCCATGCCAAACGAATAGGATACTGCCGGAAAGTACCTTCAACCTCTTCCGTTATCTCTTTCGTCTGCGGATTCAGACTGTATTTACTATTTGTCCATTCTTCCGTTTCAAGTAAAAAGTCCTGCGATTCTCCATTTCCTTTCACCCGGATGCCATCTTTACCAACAGCCGTAACCAAACCGATCATTCCATTATAATATCGATGTTCCCCGGAAGAGTCGTTTTTAATAAACATAATCTGAGCCCCTTCCTTGACAGTGAGCATTTCATCCGCCGGATAAGCCGATTCCGGGAAAGTACCTTCTACCCTCGCCTGAAAGCTGAAAGCCCTGCCGGAAAGAGAAAGCAGCTGTCTGTCATTATATTGCTGGGCCTGATAATTATGTGTCGTCAGCCGGATGTACCCTTCTTCTTCTCTCGGACGAAACTCCGGAAGATAACGTTTATTCAATTCTTCCAGCACAGATTCGTCGGCCTCTTTGTCTCTGATTTTATTTAATAATCCGACAAAAGCCGTATCGCTCTGCCGATAGACTTTCTTCAACTCTATAGTGATATATTCAGTCTCTTTCAGTGAATGACTGCCAAAGAAAAATGCCGTGTCATAATAAGAGGTCAACAAGTTCCAGTCTTCTTCCTTTACTACCGGAGCCAACTGCTGTAAATCGCCTATCATCAGAAGTTGAACACCTCCAAAAGGTTTCGAACGATCCCGATAACGACGCAACACTGCATCCACCGCATCAAGTTGATCGGCACGTACCATACTGATTTCATCGATCACCAACAGGTCCATGCTACGGATAATATTGATTTTTTCTTTCCCGAATTTATGGAAGCTTTGTTGGGCAGAATTGAATGTACTCTCCGGAATATATGGCGCAAAGTTTAATTGGAAAAAAGAGTGTATGGTGACACCTCCGGCATTAATGGCAGCAATCCCCGTAGGAGCGACCACTACCATGCGTTTGGGAGTTAATTCCTTTAACCGACGAAGGAAGGTTGTTTTTCCGGTTCCGGCTTTTCCTGTCAGAAACAGATGGGTACCGGTATTTTCAATGACTTGCCAGGCTAATTCTAATTCGTGATTTTCTTCCATGAAATAATACTTTGCTACAAAGTTATAGCAAAAGAAAGAAGAAACCAATATAATAATAAGTTATTTTGCCACAGAAGACACAAAGGCTACGGACGATGATTGGTTGTCAGTTTCTTCATTGATAACAACTCCGCAACCTTTGTGCCCCCTGTGGAAAGTTTAAGCCATACTACCGCCCACAATATCAAGCAACTCGTTTGTAATGGCTTGCTGGCGGGTCTTATTATACTGCTTTGTCAGTTCCTGAATCAGTTCATTGGCATTATCCGTTGCTATTTGCATAGCTAAAGTACGTGCGGCATGTTCGGATGCATTAGAATCGAGAGCAGCCGTAAAGATCTTTTGACTCAAAACCTGCGGAATCAGATCTGCTATCAACTGGGCTGCGGAAGGTTCTATGATATAGTCATTTACCATTCCGGTTTTCCCGTCTTCATTCTGAACGGCAGACAGATCAATCGGCAAGTATCTTTCACGCAACAGCTCCTGTATTCCCATCGATCTGAAATGATGATAAATCAACTCCACCCGGTCGATGTTCTTCTCCAGAAAAAGTTCCATCAACAATCTGGCCAACGCAGCAGCTTCATCGTACGAAGGCTTATCTGCCAGTCTCTGATAGCTCCCTTGAGAAAAAAATCCTAATTTTTTCACAGCTTCCTCTATTTTCTTGCCAACTGGATAGATCAGGATATTATCCTGCCCCAGCTCACGATATTCTCCAACCGTCTGCAAAAACATCTTTAGTACGTTCGCATTGAAAGCACCACATAAAGAGCTGTTGGAAGAGAAAGCTACAATAGCAATACGCTTGACAGGGCGTTCCGCACAGAATGGAGACTCTACCGGAAGGTCAGCACTCAGAAAGTTGGTCAATATCTTATTCAGTTTCCTCTGATAAGGCAGCATGTTTTCAATGGCTCCCTGTGCCTTGTGTAACTTGGCAGAAGCCACCATCTTCATTGCTGAAGTGATTTTTCGGGTACTCTGTACCGAATTTATTCTGGTTTTTACTTCTTTTAGTGAAGCCATAGTCTTTATGGTTTATAATTAACTAAACTGTTTCGCAACCATCGTTGCTGTTTCCTCAATCGCTTTCGTTACTTCATCATTGATTACTCCTGTCTTCAATACGTCCAGTACATCCGACTGATGCTCAAGAGCGAGTGTATTGAGAAATGCCGCCTCAAAGTCTTCTACCTTATCCAGTGGAACATTTCTCAGCAATCCGTTGATACCACAATAGAGAATCGCAATCTGCTTCTCTACCGGCATCGGAGAATATTGAGGTTGAACCAATAAACGGGCATTCTTTTGTCCTTTGTCAATGGTCAGTGCGGTAACCGGATCCATGTCTCCGCTAAATTTGGAGAATGCTTCCAGTTCACGATATTGCGCCTGGTCTATTTTTAACGTACCGGCCACTTTTTTCATAGCCTTAATCTGAGCATTACCTCCCACACGGGAAACTGAGATACCGACATTGATAGCCGGACGGTTACCCTGATTGAATAAATCCGTATCAAGGAAAATCTGACCGTCTGTGATGGAAATCACATTAGTCGGAATATAGGCAGAAACGTCTCCGGCCTGTGTTTCGATAATAGGCAATGCCGTCAGTGAACCTCCGCCTTTCACTTTTCCTTTCAGACTCTCGGGCAGGTCGTTCATTTCACGAGCCACCTCTTCCTGATTGATAATCTTGGCTGCACGTTCCAGCAAACGGGAATGCAAATAGAAGATATCACCCGGATAAGCTTCACGACCGGAAGGACGACGGAGAATCAAAGATACTTCACGATAAGATACCGCCTGTTTGGACAAGTCATCATAAACCACCAACGCATGACGACCGGTATCACGGAAATACTCACCGATAGCAGCCCCTGCAAACGGAGCGAAATATTGAAGTGCAGCAGGATCTCCGGCTGTGGCAGCTACTACAATAGTGTAATCCATCGCACCATATTGGCGTAAAGTATTCACAATAGAAGCCACTGTAGATCCTTTCTGTCCGATAGCTACATAAATGCAATATACCGGATCGCCCGCTTCGTAATTACTACGCTGGTTTATTATCGTATCAATGGCTATCGATGTTTTTCCCGTCTGCCGGTCACCGATAATCAACTCACGCTGTCCACGACCGATAGGAATCATTGCATCAACTGCTTTCAGACCTGTTTGCAACGGCTGATTTACCGGCTGACGATAGATTACCCCCGGAGCTTTACGCTCCAAAGGCATTTCATAGAGTTCACCGCCGATCAATCCTTTTCCGTCCAACGGTTCTCCCAACGGATCGATAACGCGTCCCAACATACTTTCTCCCACACGGATAGAAGCGATTCGTTTGGTACGTTTCACTGTGAAACCTTCCTTGATCTTATCCGTAGGTCCGAGCAAGACGGCACCCACATTATCTTCTTCCAGGTTCATAACAATGGCCTTGATACCATTATCAAACTCAAGCAGTTCGTTGGCCTCGGCATTGCGCAGACCGTAAATACGTACCACACCATCACTCACCTGCAGCACCGTACCGATTTCATCAAGCTGCACCTTGGTCTCGATTCCTTCAAGCTGTTGGCGCAGAATCTCAGATACTTCGCTTACTCTTATATTTTCAGACATAATTTTTCACTAATTATACAATTCTTCGATTCTTATCAATGAACTGTTGTTTCACTTTCTTCAACTGTGTAGCGATACTGGCATCAAGTCGGTAATCGTTAATATCGAAAACAAAGCCACCTTCTATAGAAGGGTCGATCACTGTTTCCAACTCCATATACGCATGCAAAATATGTGCAGCAGTTTGTCGGATACGCTCTTCAGTAGCCTTATCTACCGGGACAGCAGTGATCAGTTTACCTACACCAATATGCTTCTTCTTCCGGTAAAGATCCAGATACATCAGACTCATGAATTGCAGATAAGTCTCCCTTCTCTCCTTGAGTACCAGACGGACAAAACGAATAAACTCTTCACTCGGTTTATTGTCTCCATCGGCTGCCGTACAGATCAGACTGAACTTTTCGTCAACAGAAACAATGGGATTATCAAGTACGGCACAAAATCCCTTCACTGTACGGAAACTGTGTGCCAGCGTGACAAGTTCATGATATAGCCTGTCTTCCGCTCCTCTCTCTTCCGCATAAGCCATCAGAGCTTTCGCATACCGCATTGAAATTATTCCGACTTCCATTTTCTCTTAGTTCTTCGTTAATACTTCATCAAGCATACGGTCTATCATTCCCATCTGCTCTTGTTTATCAGCCAGATTCTTACGAATAACTTTCTCAGCTATATCCACAGATAGAAGAGCTACCTGACGACGAATATCGCGTATGGCTTCTTCCTTTTCAATCTGAATCTGTCGTTTCACTTCGTCCAGTTCTTTCTGGGCAGCTATTTCAGCTTGTTTGCGGGCCTCGTAAATAATTTTCTCACGTTCCTGCATAGCCTCTTTCATGATACGTCCCTGTTCCTTATTAGCGGCAGCCACAATAGCTTCGCCCTCCTCTTTCAGTCGTGACAACTGGGCGTTTGCTTCTCTGGCTACCTCCAATGATTCGTCGATATAGGTTTTACGGCCTTCCACCATCTTAATGATGACGGGGAAGCCGTATTTAGCCAATACCGCGAATACAATTCCAAAAGAAAGGAGCATCCAGAATATCAGGCCACTATCGGGTAGTAACAATGACATAATCTTCTTTGTTTATTATAAGAAAAGTACTAACAGACAAACAACCAATGCCAACAATGCCACACCTTCTACCAAAGCAGCAGCAATAATCATATTCATACGAATATCTCCCGATGCCTCCGGTTGACGTGCAATACCTTCCATGGCCGAGCCACCAATCTTACCAATACCGATACCTGCTCCGATAACAGCTAAACCAGCTCCGAGGGCAGCTCCCAATTTACTCAATCCTACTCCTGCAGCAGCAGCTTGCAATAATACTGATAGTAACATAATTTTCAGTTTTAAAATGGTTTATATTATTCTTTTACTTCTTCTTTTTTACCGCCTTCCTGAGCCAGTCCGATAAATACAGCCGATAACATTGTAAACACATAGGCCTGAATAAAGGCAACCAACACTTCGAGCAAATTCATAAAGATGTTGAACAGCACCGAAGCCACCGTAAGCGAACCGTTAATGGCAGGCCCCATACTTGCCGATATAAATATCAAACAGGTAAGAACCAACATAGCCATGTGTCCGGACAACATATTGGCAAACAAACGGATCATCAATGCGAACGGTTTCGTAAATACACCGAAAAATTCGATAAATGGCATCATGGGTATAGGCACTTTCAGCCACCAGGGAACATCGGGCCAGAAAACATCTTTCCAGTAGTGTTTCGTCCCGAATATATTAACGATGACAAATGTAAATAAAGCCAATACCAGCGTTATAGCGATATTTCCGGTCACATTCGCTCCTCCCGGGAAAATCGGTATCAGTCCCATGATGTTATTGATGAAAATAAAGAAAAAGGCTGTCAACAAATAAGGAGCGAACTTTTTATAGTTAGGCCCTACACAACTCTTAATCACATCATCATGGATCATCATAATAAACATCTCCATAAAACCGACAAATCCGCCAGGGGCATAAGCCCCCTGTTCACGCTTACGATACCAATGCGCCACACTAAGGATGATTATTAATAAGATAGCACTATTGATAAATAGAGATAAAGTAACCTTAGTAATAGAAATATCCCATGGTCGAACCTCTTCTCCCGCCGCATTACGTTCTACAATTTTGCCTTCGTACCTGCTTCCGGCAGGAGCGATATAGAATCCTTCGTATTTACCGTCATTCTCTTCAAGGCGCGATGACAAAAAAGCATGCCAACCCGAAGTTTCGCTATATACGATAATCGGCAATGGAATACAGATAGAGGTTTTTCCTATATTTGTGATGTGCCATTCGTAGGAGTCGCCGATATGACCGAATACAATGCCTTTTACATCTACCTGATTTGCCTCCTGATTGATTGTGTCTTTCCCCACAATAATCTCTTGCTGTAAAGCAGTGGCGGTATCGCCCTCCACAGGCTCTTGTGCAGAGACCATAACAGGCAACATACCTCCTATCAGGATCAACATTCCGGTAACTATGTTACGCAACTGTTTCATATTTTTTTGATTTCTTTTTTAGTTTCTGATTCCATTCGAAAACGAAGAAAAACCAGCTTTCATATATAAGGTAGCCCAGATAGAATGCCAGAAATGTCAGCAGAAATTCCACAGCAGAATCGGGCACAGCCACACAGTAGATTATCAACAGAAAGACTGATATAATCATCTTCAGAACCTTTGCTATCAAAAAAAGCATCACCATCTTGTCCGGTGCATGACGCCTGCAGGCATCAAACATATAAATGTAAAATACACCGAATATATAAAAGTATACCGGTATCAACGGATAACCTCCGAAATAGTGTCCGGGCTCAAGATAATGCAAAACCAAAGCTCCCAACCCACCTCCGACAAGAGTCAAAATGGTAAGATAACTCAGGAAATTGCGTTTTGTAATGCTCATATTCATAGTAAAAACAGGTTCTTGTGTGGATCAAGGTCAGGATACACAAACGGAAGCTTCTCCGTTACTTAGCTCCACAAAACCGCTGTGAATATCCAACGTATGCTCTTCGCCATCCGTTGTCGTGTAACTGACTGTTCCTTCTTGCAGAGAAGAGACAATCGGCGCATGCTGCGCCAAAATGGAAAATACCCCACTGGTTCCCGGAAGAGTAACACTCTTCACTTCACCATCAAATACCTCCTTTTCCGGCGATACAATATTCAAATGCAGTTCTTTCATGATTCCTTATTTTATTTATTGGCTTGCTCAAGCAACTTCTTACCCTTTTCAATAGCTTCTTCTATCGTACCTACATTTAAGAATGCCGGTTCGGGCAGATAATCCACTTCACCGTCCAAAATCATCTTAAACCCTTTGATGGTGTCTTCAATAGAGACCATTGCTCCCGGCACACCGGTAAACTGTTCGGCTACAGTAAACGGCTGAGACAGGAAACGTTGTACCCTGCGCGCACGGTTCACAACCAAACGATCGGCATCGGACAGCTCCTCCATACCCAAGATGGAAATGATATCCTGCAATTCCTTGTTTCGTTGCAGAATCTGCTTCACACGCTGAGCCACATCATAATGCTCTTGCCCCACAATATGTGGGTCAAGGATACGAGAAGTAGATTCCAACGGGTCTACAGCCGGATAAATTCCGAGTTCAGTGATTTTTCGACTCAATACAGTTGTTGCATCCAAGTGAGTAAAAGTGGTTGCCGGTGCAGGGTCGGTCAAGTCGTCAGCCGGCACATATACAGCCTGCACCGAAGTGATGGAGCCCGTCTTGGTTGAAGTGATTCGCTCTTGCATAGCACCCATTTCCGTAGCTAATGTAGGTTGATAACCTACGGCAGAAGGCATACGTCCTAACAAAGCTGAGACCTCGGATCCTGCCTGAGTAAAACGGAAAATATTATCAATGAAAAACAAGATATCCCTGGCACCCGACTTGGCCCCCATATCCCGGAAAGATTCGGCAACAGTCAGTCCCGACAGCGCAACCGAAGCACGTGCACCGGGAGGTTCATTCATTTGTCCGAACACCAATGTAGCCTGCGATTTCTCTACTTCGTTATAATCTACTTTCGAAAGGTCCCAGTGTCCTTTTTCCATACTTTCTTTAAAAGCCTCTCCATAACGGATTACACCCGATTCAATCATTTCACGAAGCAAGTCATTACCTTCACGGGTACGTTCTCCTACCCCGGCAAATACGGAAAAACCATTATGCTTCTTTGCAATGTTATTGATGAGTTCCATAATAAGTACCGTCTTACCTACTCCGGCACCACCAAACAGACCAATTTTACCTCCTTTTGAATAAGGTTCAAGCAGGTCGATCACCTTTATTCCGGTGAACAACACTTCCTGTACGGTGGTTAAATCTTCAAATTTTGGGGGATCACGGTGAATGGAATAGGCACCCTCACGATTGAGTTCTTTCATTCCGTCAATAGAATCGCCGACTACGTTCATCAAACGTCCTTTGATTTGTTCACCTACCGGCATTGTGATAGGACCTCCTGTAGGAAATACCTTCATCCCGCGTTGTAAGCCGTCGGTACTATCCATGGCCACGGTACGAACAGTATTTTCACCAATGTGTTGTTGTACTTCTACAATCAGCTTTTTGCCGTTGTGCCTTTTTATCTCCAATGCGTCGTGGATACTTGGCAATATCAAGTCCGATTCTGTACCTTCAAAATACACATCGACCACAGGGCCAATTACCTGAGAGATATGTCCTATAATCTGTGACATAAGCAATCTTTTTATATATTATTCTTCTAATACTCTAAAGCGTTATAGCATGGTAAGTCGCGTTTTTACCAGTTTCACTATTAACATAACGTTCGATATTCGGTTTTGTTCACACAGATAGTTAAACAAACAACTTCGCAAATGTAGAAACTTTTTTTTCCCGTTGTACCATTTTTCTATATTTTCTCTTTAGATAACATTCATTAAACTTACAGCAGCGTGAAAATGAACATTATTAGTGCCCTTTTTACTGTTATACAAAGCATGTTCAGGCAAATAGGCACTGTTCTCAATCTAACAAGGCGACCTATCGAGTTTTCAAGTACCTATAGTGTTTTCAGTCAATTAGTCAAATGTTAGATAGTACAACATGCAACGAGTTTTATATTGATAAAAGAGAGTTGTGTTTGAGGGTCATTTTTCGGTCTCTGCAGACTTAACCGGGCAGAGTATTAACAATTGCAAAAGAGCAGAAAAAGACAGAGGCATAGACTAATAAAAAGACAGGTCTCTGCCACTTCTTAAGCGACAAAGACCTGTTATTGGATTTTCAGAAAGAAACCTCCGTATTTAATATACTTCTACTTTATCAGCTATTCGTTTTGCCTTATCACGCAAAGCATCCAGATCAGAACCGTTCGGAGCATAACAGAGTACTACCCCCATACGACGATTCACACGTGTATATGGCTTACCAAATATACGCAGATAGGTGTCCTCTTCTATGGTAACTTCCTCCATGCCTCTATACTGCGGACGTTCCTGGCTGGCAATCGGTGAAAGAATAACAGCACTCGCTCCTATTCTCTCCTGCTTTATACCCGGAATGGGTAATCCTAATACGGCACGTAAGTGAAGTTCAAATTCATTCAGGTTTTGTGTTCCCGCCAATGTTACCATTCCTGTATCGTGCGGACGCGGAGACAGTTCTGAGAAGTAAACCCCATTTTCATGACTCAGGAAGAATTCAACTCCCCATAATCCGGCACCGGTCAATGCGCGGGTTACTTTTTCAGCCATCTCTTCCGCTTCCTTCAGATGTGCCGGGTCAATGTGTGCGGGCTGAAAACTTTCACGATAGTCTCCTCCCTTCTGTACATGTCCGATAGGTGGACAAAATAGTGTCGGACCATTCTTCTGAGTTACCGTGAGCAAAGTTATTTCACTATCGAATTTGATAAACTCTTCAATAATCAGTTCACGAATATCTCCGCGGCTGCCGCTACAACCATACTCCCAGGCATGCTCCAACTCAGCAGCACTTTTTACCAGCGACTGCCCTTTGCCCGATGATGACATTAAAGGCTTCACAACACAGGGAAAACCTATCTTCGCAGCAGCTTCCTTCAATTCCTCCAACGATTTGGCATAATAGTATTTCGCAGTTTTCAGCCCCAATTCCTTAGCGGCCAAATCACGGATGGCTTTGCGGTTCATGGTATAATTCACTGCACGGGCACTCGGCACTACCTGAATGCCTTCCTTCTCGAAATCGTATAAACGTTCCGTGCGGATGGCTTCAATTTCGGGGACGATAATATCCGGCCGGTGTTTCTTTACAATACGCTCCAGTTCTTCACCGTTCAGCATATCGAAAACTTCATATTCATCGGCTACCTGCATAGCAGGTGCTCCGGCATACGAATCACAAGCAATGGTGTATTGACCTTTACGTTGAGCAGAAATTACAAACTCCTTTCCCAGTTCGCCCGATCCGAGTAAAAGTATTTTCTTCATGATTGAATATTTTAAGATATAATGACGCAAAAATACTACTTTTCTTCCAATAAATCCCGAACGAGCTACTAAATGATTGCAATAAAGGAAAGAAAAAGGGAACAGTATAAAAAATGATTAACAAGTAAAAGGTCTGCAAAACATATTCAAGAGAAAACTCTCCTCCTAAAAGAAGAATGGAGTATTTTCACTTCATAGAACATCACTGATTTTCAACCACTTAAAGCACACATAGAAAGGGATTATACGAAGTTAATATCGTATTTGCAGGAAGTTAACTTCTCGACTTTACGATATTAACTTCGTATAATTACGTTATTAACATCGTATACAACAGGATGTTAACTTCATAAACGGCATAAAATAATTTCTAATATAGAGACAAATACAAGAATGGGTGGCCAAAACAAAGTGTTAATTATTGGTCTAATTACACAAAAAAGAATATTTAAAAGGATGAAAAGAACCGAATATAGCATATTATCCGGAATTAATGCCTTACTTTGCAAAACCAAACAATAAGAGGTTTTTATTGGTCTAACTCTCACATGTATTTCCTCAATGTTCGCATTGAGAACTTTCATTTCTGATTTACACTTCCTAAAGCTTTATTGTTATTTTATTAATTTTTTATTTTTGTATATTTATGAATATGTACATTGGAAATCTTAGCTATAATGTTAAGGAGTCAGATTTGAGACAAGTTATGGAAGAGTATGGAACAGTAGAATCAGTAAAACTGATCACAGATCGCGAAACAAGAAGATCTAAAGGTTTTGCTTTTGTTGAAATGCCGGAATCTTCAGAAGCCAGCAATGCCATTAAAGAATTGAACGGAGCAGAATATGCCGGTCGTCCGATGGTAGTAAAAGAAGCTTTACCAAGAAACTGATCTGATAAGCAATAGAATAAGAGAAAAGGGATGTCAATTGACATCCCTTTTTATTTCTCCCTCGACTATTGGTGTTGTTCACGCAACAGATCATTTACCGTCTTCACCGGATTAAATGTAGAAAGCGGAACTTCCACAAATACCGTACTCCAATCACTCATGGCACCATTCCACAAGCCGGGAAGCTCAAGAGCTTTCAAGTCTTTACCACTCTTCGACTTATAAGATATGAAGCCTGTGGCTTTATCCACGTATCTTACCAGATCAAACTTATGTCCTTTGTAATCACGTACCGCACAAACCAAATCTACCGGATTGAAGTGGGTACCTTTCTCAAACATTTCTTTAGCTTCCGGATTATTCATATCGATCTGTGAACTTTCAAGGATTTGCAATGAAATCGTTCCGTCACTGTTATAAGCAAGGAACGGACCGCCACCCGGTTCACCCACATTCTTCACCATACCACAAACACGCATCGGGCGGTTCAATTTATTCTTCAGATAGATGACCAATTCAGCATCTTCCAGATCCTTCGTTTCTGGATTCTTGCAGAAAAGTTTCTTCTGCACAAATTGCAGAATATCCATTACCTGTTCGTGTGTGTAACGACCGCTATCCAAAAGTTCCAGATATTCAAAAGCCTGCTTCTGGAGGGATACAAGTACACCGGCAATCAATTTCTTATAAAGCACCGTATCACCTTTTAATCTGTCCGGAACGACATTATCTATATTCTTAATAAAAATCACATCCGCATCCAAATCGTTCAGGTTCTCAATCAGTGCTCCATGACCACCGGGGCGGAACAAAAGCTTGCCATTATCGCGGAAAGGCTGGTTTTCCATATCAGCGGCAATCGTATCAGTACTTGGTTTCTGCTCGGAAAAACTAATATTATAATCTACTCCATAACGTTTGGCAAAGGCATCGGCTTTTTCGGCTACCAATGATTTAAAGAGTTCACGATGTTCGGTTGAAACAGTAAAGTGGACATTCACCTTTCCGCTTTTACCGGCAGCGTACATAGCACCCTCCGCCAAATGTTCTTCAAGCGGAGTACGTGAGCCTTCTTCGTACTTATGGAACTTGAGCAAACCTTTCGGAAGTGCACCATAGTTTAATCCCGCTACGTTCAGCAATCCTGAAACAACTGCCTTGTAGTCGCCATCTGCAATCAAACCAGGAATATCTTTACCTTCTATCCTCATACAGGCAGTATTCAGATCATCATAGAAAGCAAATTTCTCAATTGAGGCAAAGAACGTTTGTTCGAATTTTGTAGTCGGCTCAGCATAGTCAGCATCCAGAAATTCAAAAAGATTTTTGAACATACGGCTGGCAGCACCCGAAGCGGGTACAAACTTTACAATCGTTTTGTCAGAATTGGTATAAGCATCCCAAGCTGCGAGATAAGCTTTCTGTTCTTCGGCATCAGGAGCCAAAATACCTTTTTCTACAGATGCGGCAGCATCTAATTTCAAATAAGGAAAGCCTTTTTGGAAACAAGTCAACTGTTCAGCGATTTGTACTTCCGAAATGCCTTTTTGGGCAAGCAATTCTTTGTCTTCAGGTGTTATCATACTATCTAATTTTATTAATTCATGCCCAAAAATACAAAAAAAGGAAGAGGACACCCTACAAAACCCGGAAAAAAACTATCTTTACCGACGATAAATTTGAGCTGCTTATGGAAAGAGATGAATTCTTTACGAAAGAAGAGAGAGAATTATTGTTCTCACTATACAAAAAACTACTGCGCCTCACCGGAGAAACCTTACAAAAAGGAGACTGCAGAAAGCTGAAAAAGCACCTTATCGACTCCACACAGAACAATGCGATGCAAAGGGACAGTTTCGGTCTGAATCCTGTCATCAAAGATATGCAGACTGCTGTAATCGTAGCCGAAGAAATCGGTATGAAACGGGCATCTATTCTGGGTATCATGTTACACACACCGGTGCGTTGTCACTCGTATACAATAGAATATATTCAACAGGAGTATGGCGAAGATGTAGCTGGAATTATCCGGGGACTCATTAAGATTAATGACCTTTACGATAAGAGTCCGACTATCGAATCGGAAAATTTCCGTAACCTGTTGTTGTCTTTTGCCGAAGACATGCGTGTGATCCTGATCATGATCGCCGACCGTGTAAACGTGATGCGGCAAATAAAGGATGCCGAGAATGACGAGGCCCGCAGACGAGTGGCTAATGAAGCCGCCTATCTGTACGCTCCGTTGGCTCACAAACTGGGATTGTATAAACTGAAATCGGAGCTGGAAGATTTGTCATTGAAGTACACCGAACATGACATTTATTACCACATCAAAGAGAAACTGAACGAGACGAAAAAGTCACGTGACCGTTATATTGCCAACTTCATCGCTCCGATACAACGGAAACTGGAGGAAGCGGGACTGCATTTTCACATGAAAGGACGCACCAAATCCATTCATTCCATCTATCAGAAAATGAAGAAACAGAAATGCCAGTTCGAAAACGTGTATGACTTATTTGCCATACGTATCATTCTGGAATCCCAGTTCGAAAAAGAAAAGCAGGAATGCTGGCAGGCTTACTCCATTGTGACGGATATGTATCAACCTAATCCGAAACGTCTGCGTGACTGGCTGTCGGTTCCCAAAAGCAATGGTTACGAATCATTGCACATTACTGTAATGGGGCCGGAAGGAAAATGGGTCGAAGTGCAAATCCGTACGGAACGTATGGACGAGATAGCCGAGCGCGGACTGGCCGCACATTGGAGATACAAAGGCGTGAAAGGTGAAAGCGGGCTGGACGAATGGCTGACTTCAATACGCGAAGCATTGGAGAATACAGAAAACGACCTGGAAATGATGGATCAGTTTAAACTGGATCTGTATGAAGACGAGGTATTTGTGTTTACGCCGAAAGGAGACCTCTTCAAACTGGCAAAAGGAGCTACGGTACTCGATTTCGCTTTCCACATTCACAGCAAATTGGGGTGTAAGTGCATCGGTGCAAAGGTAAACGGTAAAAATGTACAGCTGAGACAAAAGTTGAATAGCGGAGACCAGGTAGAGATTATGACATCGAACACACAGACTCCGAAACAGGACTGGCTGAACATTGTCACTACCTCAAAAGCCCGTACGAAGATCCGCCAGGCCCTGAAGGAAATGGTGGCACGCCAGCACGATTTCGCCAAAGAAACATTGGAACGGAAATTCAAAAACCGGAAGATGGAATATGACGAAGCAGTAATGATGCGTCTGATCAAACGCCTGGGATTCAAGAATGTGACAGAGTTTTATCAGAATATTGCCGACGAAGTGCTTGACGTGAACGACATTCTGGATAAATACATCGAACAACAGAAACGGGACGGTGAACGTGATGAAGTGATCTACCGCAGTGCCGAAGAATACAACCTGCAAAACCAGATAGACGAAACCACTGTCACTAAAGAGGATGTACTCGTCATTGACCAAAACCTGAAAGGACTGGACTTCAAGTTGGCCAAATGTTGCAACCCCATATATGGAGACGACGTATTCGGATTTGTCACTGTATCCGGAGGTATCAAGATTCACCGCAACGACTGCCCCAATGCGGGACAGATGCGCGAACGTTTCGGATACCGTATTGTCAAAGCACGCTGGGCCGGAAAATCGGAAGGTACTCAATATCCGATCACACTCCGTGTAGTGGGTCATGATGACATCGGTATTGTGACCAATATCACCTCTATCATATCAAAAGAGAATGGCATCTCACTGCGTTCCATTGGAATTGATTCGAACGACGGACTCTTCTCGGGCACACTGACCATTATGGTGAGTGACACCGGACGACTGGAGGCACTGATTAAAAAGCTACGCACAGTGAAAGGTGTAAAACAGGTTAGCAGAAACTGAGAATGGAAAAATTCAGTATAAAAAAAAGGATACAAAGCTTCGGATATGCCTGGAAAGGCATTCGGAGTTTTGTAAGCAAAGAGCATAATGCCTGGATACACTGTGTGGCAATCATCACAGTAACAATCGCCGGATTTTACTTCGGTATCACCCGGAACGAATGGATAGCCATCATACTTTGTTTCGGAATGGTATTGGCAGCGGAGGGATTCAATACAGCTATAGAAAGATTAGTCAACCTCGTATCCCCGGAACACAATCCGATTGCAGGTGATGTGAAAGATATTGCGGCAGGTGCAGTGCTGATATGTGCCATAGTTGCCGCCATCATAGGAGTCATTATCTTCATGCCTTACGTGCTTGCGGTTTTATTGTGCAACATGGGATAGACAATAAAAACGAACTCCGTAGTTTTGCGACAATTCATCACCAAACTACGGAGTCTGTTTTTCAGATATACATATATCGTTTATCTCACCTTCTTCCTTTTAAAATAAGGATATGTAATCAGGACAAAGAAAGCCAGAGCCACGATTGCCGCCAACAATCCTACCCGACAAACCACATGTTCATTAGCTGTGAGATGTAAGTGACAGGCAGATGCAATACCTAAGCCGACTCCAAGTTCCCATGCAAGTAAATGAGTCGTATTGGCCGTGCCACGCTGGCAATGTTGAGACAGCTTGACAAACATCATCAAGAATTCCGGAGTAACCAATCCAAGTCCTAATCCCATCAATATTGCTGCCGGGACATTCCAACCGGTTTCAGGAGAAAACAACAAAGCCATCGCTCCGATCATTGTTATCAACCCGGTGACTATCTGCAGCCATATCTTGTTATCATAACGGAAAAACAGTCTCACCACCATTACTGACAAGAGAAAACCGACTCCGGCCAAAGCAAAGAAAGGTATCAGTTCACCTCCTACCGGCACATCACTTGGCGCACCGGCAAGCACAGGAAGCAACAATCCGGGCACAAAAGCGATCAACATCAGGTTAAATGCCGGAATAAATCCACGGGGAAGCAGAAAACGGTCCATCGAACAAACCTTCATCCCTATTGGTGCACGGAAAGGCACATATACCCTCGACACAAACAGCATTCCCAAGGCTCCCGATGCGACAGAAACATATAACAGAGTTTCAAAGCCATGTGTCCGGAATAAAAACACTCCCAACGCTGTCCCTATAATCATCCCCAGACGTGCTGCCCAAGAAAAGACTACATTGCCGGCACTGCGAAAAGTGGAATTGGTGACATCAATGGCCAATGTAATGCCTGCCGTAGCAGCCATTCCAAAGGAGATTCCCTGTACCAAGCAAAGCAACAACAGATGTGTGGCACTTTGCACAAGTGTGTAACCGGCAGTCGCCGCTACCATTATCCCAAACGAAAGCATACATATATATTTTCGCTTATAGACATCGACCAGATACGCATGAAACGGGCCGATAAAAAACATGGCAAGCGTAAAAAGTATATATATTCCCCCCGTCTGACTGACTGGCACGCCCAAACGTGAAGCCATCACTACCGGAAGCACAGGGTACAACAGGTACAGGGATATGAACAACAATAAATTAGCAAGGCATATCCGCATAAAATGCAATGTCCATAATTTAGTTGCCATACGACAATTAATATTGTTCTTTCTCGTTCGGGAAGTCGCAGTTCTTTACGTCCGAAACATAGTGGCTGATTGCATCAGTCATCACCGTATAGAGGTCGGCATAACGACGAAGGAAACGGGGGCGGAAACCATTGTTCATACCCAACATGTCCTGAATAACCAATACCTGTCCATCTACATCGCCACCGGCACCAATGCCGATAACCGGAATAGTCAGTTCGCTTGCAACGCGGGCGGCCAATGCTGCGGGAATTTTCTCAAGCACAAGCCCGAAACATCCGGCTTCTTCAAGCAGATGTGCATCACGAATCAGCTTCTCTGCTTCTGCATCATCTTTGGCACGAACGGTATATGTACCGTATTTATTGATAGATTGCGGCATCAGTCCGAGATGTCCCATCACCGGAATACCGGCACTCAGGATACGCTTCACAGTGTCGAGAATCTCTTCGCCACCTTCCAGTTTCAAAGCATCAGCGTGGCTCTCTTTCATAATACGGATAGCCGAAGCAAGCCCTTCCATCTCATTTCCCTGATAAGAACCAAAAGGCATGTCAACTACTACCATTGCACGCTTCACACCGCGCACAACCGATTTACCATGATAAATCATTTGATCGAGAGTAATAGGAAGTGTAGTTACATTACCTGCCATCACATTTGATGCAGAATCGCCTACAAGGATAACATCGATACCGGCACCGTCTACAATCTGCGCCATAGTATAGTCATACGAAGTAAGCATAGATATTTTTTCGCCTCTTTGCTTCATTTCGATCAGGCGATGAGTCGTCACTTTTCTTGTGTCATCTGATATATAACCAGCCATATCCAATCTTTTTAAATTAAAAATCGGGCGCAAAGGTATAACTTTTAATTCATACCATACAAGTAAAAGCGAATAAATTAGCGCGTCCGCATTAAAAGGTCAGCAACCATTTTTGCAGTTCATCAGTCCATAACTTCCTATATATGAAGCTATCACGAAATCCGAAGCTATGTCCGCCTTCCGGATAAATATGCAGTCCGGCAGAAACCCCATGTTTCAATAATGCTGTATAATAGACAATACTGTTGAGAGGAGATACCGCCTGATCATCCTCAGCCAAAACAATGAATGTACGAGGAGTATCGGCTGTGACATGAAGTTCAAGAGATAATGTCTCTTTCAGACTTTCCGGAATAGTTTCTCCCAACATACGTCCGCGTGAAGGCAAATGGGTCAGTCGGTCGTTCATGCTGATAACAGGATAAAGCAATACCTGAAAGTCGGGGCGGTCGGTCCCGGTATAAAGAGTTGCGGCAGTAGCAGCAATATAGCCTCCGATAGAAGCTCCCATAACACCCAGTTGATGGATTCCCCACTCTGCCGACTGGCGGCGGATCAGGCGAATCGCTTCATGAATATCTTCACGAATCACTTCAACATCACCATGAGGCATGCGATAATTCAGTACGGCATATGTGATACCCAGATTATTAAACCATACGGCAAAATCGCGACCTTCATGATCTGAAGCTACTTGATTGAATCCGCCACCGGGACACATAATAATGGCTTTACCTCCTGACTTACGAGCCGGATAAACCCAAAGAGTAGCCGAAGAAGCATCTTTTCCTAATGAATATTCAATAAAACTCCGTTCCATAACTTTATTCCTTATTATTTAATTTCCTGAATCATCTTTTTCACTATGCCCGGCCCTTCGTAAATAAACGAAGAATAGATTTGTATCAGATTGGCCCCCGCATCCAACATTCGACGGGCATCGGGGGGAGTAATAATTCCGCCTGCCCCTACTATCAAAAGGCTTTTTCCGGCATGGGCACGCAAATAGCCGACGGCTTTTAATGACTTCTCCCCTATCCCGCGTCCACTGACTCCACCGGCTCCGATCTTCTGCAATTGTGCAGGCGAATAACCTTTTAAACAAGTACGCTCCATGGTAGGTCCGGTAGCTATCACTCCATCTACCCGGTACAGACGAGTACAGTCGATCACATCATCCATTCCTTCTTCTGTTATATCGGCAGGAAGTTTGAGAAGTACCGGAACATGTATATTCTGTTCCAAACGAAAAGCAGCCAGCGTTTTGAGTACCCGCTTCATCAGAGTAATCTCCACCGATCCCCAATTAAGCGTGAAATAGCCGGCATAAGGATATAACTCTTTGTATAAATGCAAAAAGTCTGCCACAGCTTGTTCGCCTTCCGAAGAGGGATTCTTATTGATATTTACACCTAAAACATATGAACCGTGTTTCTGTTCAAGACGGCGTTTAATAATATCCAATCCGGGATTATTGAAACCTGTACGGGAAATTAAAGATTCACACTGAGGTAAGCGAAAAATACGGGGACGGGGATTTCCATCCTGGGCATCGGGAGTGACAGTACCGACTTCAATAAATCCGAAACCATAATCGGCCAATTCATCAAAAACCTCGGCACCTTTATCGAAACCGGCCGACAGGCCGATACGGTTTCGGAAAGTAAGATGGTTCCATATCAACTGTTTGTCGGAACAAGTATAGAGATGACGCATCCAGCATTTGCACCATGGCAAATGCCGGTAACATTTGAGGAAGGAAACCAACAAGGTGTGTACCTTTTCGGGTTCCATCAGAAATAAAACAGGGCGAATCGTTTGCTTATACATGATTTTCTCTCTTTTTTAAATACCATGCAAAGCTAAGGGATTCTTCCCTGAGATACTATTCAATCTTTCTTATCAGATATAACGTGAAGTTATAGTCAGCAGCTTTTCGTAAGTCATTCCTTTGAAATCGTCTATCACATAGTCTGCCTTATCAGTAATAGCTTCGCGTGGATTTGTAGTTGCCAATCCGACAACAGTGGCACCGGATGCCCTGCCGGCCTGTAAACCATGAAATGAATCTTCGAACACATAGGAATCTTTTGAATCGGAACCGAAAATCGTCATTCCCAATAAGAAACATTCCGGATCGGGTTTAGAACGTTTAAAACGCTCAGCAGTCAATATTTCATCAAAAAGGGATTTAAACTCGGGATGTGCACGATAAACATTCTCCATTTTAGCTGTATTGGAACTGGTGACCAAGGCTATTTTTACACCATGCTGACGCAGATCTGCTATAAACTCAACTATTCCGGGAACATAGTCATAACTCATTTCTATTTCAAAACGATTCAATGCCTCGGTTATGTCCCTTTGTTTCTCCGGTTCTCCTGCAAAGTATTTATCATAAATCTGTACCAGCGTCTGACCTTTAACCTTGGAACCGAAGTTTTCATCGTTTACGTACTTTTGTCCCATTTCATTCCAGAAAACAGTATATTGTCCTTCTGTATCGACAATTACACCATCACAATCGAATAATGCGGTAATCTTCTTTGTTGTATCCATAAACATTCTTTTACCTGTTTGTTAAACTCTGTGGGCAAAGTTCAGAATAATCATCGAATCAGGCAAATTATTTGTACCTTTGCCGCACTTAAAAATATGTAACGCTTCACTATATGGCACAACAAACCGATCCTCGTATACTGGGCACAGAACCTATTGGCAAACTTCTGTTACAATACTCCATCCCGGCCATCATCGGAATGACTATTACGTCACTTTATAATATCATCGACAGCATTTTCATCGGGCACGGTGTCGGTCCCATGGCTATCTCCGGACTGGCTATCACTTTTCCGCTAATGAATCTGGTCGTGGCCTTCTGCGTGCTGATCTCTGCAGGTGGCGCCACCATCTCCTCCATACGCCTGGGGCAAAAAGACATCAAGGGAGCAACCGATGTTTTGGGAAATACATTAATGCTTTGCCTGACGAATGCAGTGCTGTTCGGCGGACTGGCTTATCTGTTTCTGGACCCGATATTGTTTTTCTTCGGTGCCAGTAGCGGCACACTTCCCTATGCCCGCGATTTTATGCAGGTAATTCTTCTGGGAACTCCCATCACCTATACCATGATCGGACTTAACAACGTGATGCGTGCCACCGGATATCCGAGAAAGGCAATGCTGACATCATTGGTGACGGTTATAGCGAATGTTATCATCGCCCCTGTCTTCATTTTCCATTTCGGTTGGGGAATTCGGGGAGCTGCCATGGCCACAGTCCTGTCACAGTTTATCGGAATGATATGGGTAGTAAGCCACTTCCGTAACAAAGAGAGTTTCGTTCACTTTATGCCGGGCTTCTGGAAGATGAAGAAACGCATCATCGGCAGCATTTTCTCTATAGGAATGTCTCCCTTCGCCATGAATGTCACGGCATGTATCATCGTCATCCTCATTAATAATA
Organism: Bacteroides sp. NGMCC 1.200775; assembly: GCF_040798045.1. Lineage (NCBI taxonomy): Bacteria > Pseudomonadati > Bacteroidota > Bacteroidia > Bacteroidales > Bacteroidaceae > Bacteroides > Bacteroides sp. NGMCC 1.200775. The sequence goes on from NZ_JASCQK010000001.1 coordinate 457,272, forward strand.
GTTTGCAAAAATACGGTGGTGATATGGCTATCGGTGCCTACGGTATCATTAACCGACTACTGATGCTGTATGTGATGGTAGTTATGGGATTAACAATGGGAATGCAACCCATCGTCGGATACAATTATGGTGCACAGAAGATTGACCGCGTGAAACATACGCTCCGTCTGGGTATCATCGTCGGTGTATTGATTACGAGCAGCGGCTTCGTTATCTGTGAACTTTTTCCGCATACAGTTTCGGCTATCTTTACCGACAGCGATGAACTGATTGACATGGCATCGTCCGGACTACGCATTTGCACGCTGATGTTCCCGTTCGTAGGCGCACAAATCGTTATATCAAACTTCTTCCAGAGTATAGGGATGGCTAAGATCAGTATCTTCCTGTCACTCTCACGCCAGTTAGTATACCTGCTTCCGGGATTACTTTTGCTTCCCCCTTTATATGGTGTAAAGGGAGTATGGATCAGCATGCCTGTCTCTGACGGATTGGCTTTCATAACAGCGGTAGTGATTTTGATGGTATATATTAAAAAGGTAAAAGAGAAAGCATCCGGACAGAGCCTCTAACCCTATGAAACAGAGGCTTGGTATAGATACGACAGAGGCTCAGTTTCAGTGAAACCGAGCCTCTGTCGTATAGTCTTGAAACATTACTCAGATTTAATGCTGTTCACCGGATTTTCGTTGGCTACTTTCCATGCCCGCAGCATTACGCTGACAACAATCAACAGCAACACAACCAATGCTATGCTGAGGTATAACCAAGCACTGGGGACAATGGCATCACTAAACTGCTCAAGCCATTTGCCACCGACAAACCAGGCTACTGCTGCACCCAATAGTACAGCAGGCAAGGCTGTCCAGAAAATATCTCTTGAAAGAAGTTGCAAAACATCTCCGGCCTCAGCCCCATTTACTTTACGGATCGCAATCTCTTTACTACGACGACTGACTTCATCGTTAGTATAGCCGAAAAGTCCCATCAAGGTAATCAGCAGGATGGAAATAGAAGCAATGATTACCGAATCGCGGAAACGACGAATCGCTTCGTATTGCTGATCGATTATTTCCTGCAAAGGGATAAACACAATATCCTTCGTAGTAAACAGTTCTCCCATCTTTTGATTGAGAGCTTTCAAATTTTGATCGAATGGTTCCTTCAAACGTACATGGGGAGCTCCGGAAGCAAAGGGACTGCTGATATACATCACTATATCCTGAGGAGTATATGCACTTCGTATCGGAAAATCCTTTGCGACTCCCACAACAGGAAGAGAAGTCCCAATATTGACCTGTTTACCTACCGCACTGTCTTCCCAATGCATCTTCCGCACAAATTCTTCATTTACAATAGCCTGTTTGGGAGAATCAAAATTTTTACCATCAATAAGCTGAACTCCCATCATTGACAAAAAGTGGTAATCGCACATTGAAGTATGTGCATCGAAAAGCAACTTTCCTGTACTGTTATAGACACTGAAACCACTATAGTAATCGGAAATAGGAAACCAGGCAAAAGCAACATCTTCTACCATCGGCAAACGACGTATATCAGAACGGGCATTATCAACTTCGTCATCGCTGAAGTAACACCTCGCAACAGCTATCCGTTCAGGATTATAATTCAACTCACGATTCATCACACTATAGTATTGAAGCAATACGACTGCCAATAAACCAAAGACAAAAGGTACTCCGGCAAACTGAACAAAAAGTAACGGGCGCTTCCAGGTTGTCTTCCGTTCGGTATAACGACGAAAAACCTGACTCACCGGAATAGACGAAAACATATATCCGGGTATCACTCCTGCCACGAAGAAAACAACTGCTATCACAAGCAAAGGCACCCATAAGGTCTCCCAAGTGAAAAGTGCACCGACCGAGGCGTTCAGCGTATCCTGAATCAGTTCCCTAAGATTCAGAATCAACAGGCCGACCAATACGAGTGCAGACAATATAATAAACATGGTTTCCCATAAAAACATACCGAATATGTTACCATCACTGGCCCCACTGCATTTATGGACTCCCACTGCTTTTGCACGACGTGCCAATGACGATACGGAAATCAAGACATAGTTCAAAGCAGCTATCAATAAAATGGCAAAAGCAAGAACCGACATGATAAGCACCATTTTTCGAACCTCCGGCTGACTACTGTGGTACTCAGATATAGGTTGAAAAGAATACTCTTCAGAAAAACCATCCTTCCCCTGCGGAAGATACTTTTTCTGCATTTCCGGTAACCGTCCGGCAACCCTCTCAGGAGCTTCCGTATCATTATGGAAACGAACCACCCCCATGTAACTGATATCATATCCCCAACCGGCACGATCCTCTCCCATCCGCTTATATAAAGTGGCAAACGATACGATTACATCATATTTCAGGTCTGTATTCTCCGGCTGATCGGCAAATACTCCCCGTACAGTGACCGGATAGTTCTTTTCCCATAACATGGTTTGCCCGATAGGGTCTGCATCACCAAAGACACGTCGTGCCAATGATTCATTAATGAAAATAGCGTCGGGAGCCACTAAATCAGCTTTGTTCCCTTTCAACACTTCTACCCCCATAGTTGGGAGGAAGTGATCGTCTGCATAAATAGTCTGCTGTTGATCAAAACGTTCGTTTCCTTTAAAAAATATTTGCTGACCAACATTACGCAGCACAGTAGCCTCTTCCACCTCATCAGGAAAGTTCTCCCGGATAGCAGCAGGCATTGCACCATAAATATAAGGACTTGGCTTCTCCTGCTTTCCTTCATAGGAGTAAGAAGCCTGTATCAGAAACAGGTTTCTTGACTCCGGATAAAAATGGTCATAACTCAGTTCAAACGCGACCCGGGCAAACAGTAGAAGTCCGACAAACAGTCCCAAAGTTAACGAAATAATCTTAATGACATTTGAACTGCGTCCACGGACTAAGGTCCGAATGGTATAATATATGTGTCTTAGCATATTGATCTTTATTAAGCCTTTACACTTGCCACCACGCTACCGTCAAACAGATGCACCGTGCGATGGGCAAATGAAGCATCATGTTGGGAGTGGGTCACCATAATAATTGTTGTTCCCTCTTTATTCAATTCGGTCAACAGATTCATTACCTCCGCACCATTCTTGGAATCAAGGTTACCCGTCGGTTCGTCAGCAAGAATCAATTTCGGGTTAGTCACAACTGCACGGGCTATAGCCACGCGTTGTTGTTGTCCACCGGAGAGTTGCTGTGGGAAATGTTTGGCACGATGACTAATATTCATCCGGCGTAGCATATCTTCTACCATCTGACGCCGTTCAGAAGATTTTATACCCAAATAAGTGAGAGGAAGTTCCACATTCTCGTAAACATTCAATTCATCTATCAAATTGAAACTCTGGAAGACAAAGCCCAGTTTACCCTTACGTACCCGCGTACGCTCCTTCTCCTGAAGACCGGCTACCTCCTGCCCCATCAACTGATAAGAACCTTCTGTCGGGTTATCAAGTAATCCCAAAATATTGAGCAACGTAGACTTGCCGCAACCGGAAGGTCCCATAATGGCAACAAACTCGCCCTCCTCTATATCCAGGCTCACATGGTTTAACGCTACGGTTTCTACTTCAGAAGTACGAAAGACTTTACTAATGTCATTAATCTGTATCATAATTTATTTTATTTGTTATTCACTCTTAATACTATTCACCGGATTTTCATTGGCGATGTGCCAGGATTTCCAAATAATGCATATAATGATAAAAGCCAGTAGGCAAATAGCTATTGCTACATACCAGCCTATACTTATACATACCGTATCCCGAAATTGGCTTATCCATATTTGACTTACTAAGTAAGCTCCATATGTACCGATAGCAATTGAAGGAATAGCTACCCAGAAGATATCTTTAGATAACAAAAGCAAAACAGAACTTACTTCGGCGCCATTTATCTTACGAATAGCTATCTCTTTACCACGTCTGCGAACTTCATCATTCGTATACCCGATCAATCCCATCAAAGTGATAAACAGAATCGTTATAAAAGCCAATATAGTAGTATCACGAAATATCATTGTAGGACGATAGCCCCTTTCCAAATCCCGCTCCAAAGAGGTGAACTCTATTTCTTCTTGTGGATATATCTTTTTCATTTCATTATTCAACATACGCAGATTATCTGCAAAAGGTTCTTTAAGACGTACATGCATATTTACTAAATTAGTCCCCCATTCAATTTCTATGGGTTCATAGTCAGGTGGAAGCGTACCAAAACAGCAAGGAGCGAGTATTCCTACCACTGTTCCTCGATTAGGGATTATTTCACCAACGCCACTACCTGTCCAACCCATCTTTTCTACATAGGGTTGATTGACCAGAAACTGCCTTTCGCCAGTGAGGTTTTGCCCGGCCTTAAGCCGAAGCCCCATAAGTGGGACAAAATCTTTGTCAAATATACCACAACGGGGAGTAAAAAGAGCATTCCCGTTCTCATCAGTCACCTGTCGGTTCCCAAGCCACATCATACCTCCCTCAGCAGTGGCTACCCCTTCTACATAAGGCAACGATTTCAAATTATTACGTGCATTATCCGGCTCAGCAAACTTATGCCAACAAGATGCTATACGTTCCGGTCGATACCCCATATCTCTATTTGTAATATAATGGAACTGAAAAAAAGTCACACACATCAATCCAAAAATAAAAGCTACTCCTGCAAATTCTATAAATAGAAGTGTCCGCTTCCAACCCATATTCCCTTTAGTGTAATGATGGAAAACCTGCGTTACCGGAATTGAAGAGAAAACTTTTCCCGGCAATACACCTCCAATAACAAACAAAAAGGCAACTACCGACAATGGAGCCCATAGATTGTGCCAAGTGAAAAGAGATGATAACGACACTCCCGCCAATTCTTCAATTTTTTCCTGGAACTGGAATAAAAGTACTACCATGAAAAGCAGAGAGATCCCTATAATCAAAGCTGTTTCATATATAAACATCGAAAGTATAGCCCTATCAGACGCACCATTACACTTGTGAACACCGATTCCTTTTGCCCGCTGAGAAAGTGAAGAAATAGAAATAAGTACATAGTTCATAGTGGCGGCAAAAAGAATGGCAAATCCTAATAAAGACATTATTAAAATTGTCTTCCGCACATTAGATTGCTCCAAATGAATAGTACGTAAAGGTACTACAAACATATGTAAATGCAGATTCATTTCAGGAGGAATGTGCTTTGCAATCACCTTATCAATACCGGCATTGATAGCATCAGCGCTTCTTTCTCCGTCTTTTAAGCGGATAAAAGCATTATAATTACCACCACTCGTCCAACCCGAACGTCCCCAACCATATTTATTATGGCTGGCAAAAGAAAGAACCATTTCGTGACGTTCCAGCGATACATTATCCGGAAGATCGGCATAAACTCCTCTCACCAAAGCTTCAACTTGAGTGCCCCAAACCATCAGATGTAAGGTTTTTCCTATAGGATCCTCTTCACCAAATACTTCTCGTGCAACAGACTGTGATAGAAAAATCACATCTGGGTTGGTCAAGTCATTCGGATTGCCATTAATAACTTCTATCCCCATGGTACGAAAATAAAGAGAGTCAGATAAAATGAAAGACCTATTCAACTTTCGGTTGCCTATCTTTAAAGTAGTTCCGAAAGACAAACTCGAAAAAGCTGCACTTTCTACCTCTTCCGGAAATTCCTCAGCAATGGTAGAGGCTACCGGAATCAATGTATATACTCCGGCATTCCCTTTAATCACTCCATTCTCAACCCACTCCGTTTTTACGATATAAAGATCATCCACATCCTGAAAAAAGTTATCATAACTAAGCTCAAAAGCAACCCGAGAGAATAAAATAATAGAAACTAATAACCCCAGTGTCAGAGATATTACTTTAATGACATTACTTCCGCGTCCGCGAATCAATGTCAGAATGGTATAATAGAATTGTTTCATCGTATGATCCTTTTAATTTATTAAGCAGTTACACTCGCCACGATACTGCCATCGAACAGATGTACTGTACGATGGGCAAACGAGGCATCATGTTGGGAGTGGGTCACCATAATAATCGTAGTACCTTCTTTATTCAACTCTGTCAGCAGATTCATGACTTCAGCACCATTCTTAGAATCGAGATTTCCCGTAGGTTCGTCAGCAAGGATCAATTTCGGATTAGTTACTACCGCACGGGCTATAGCCACACGTTGTTGTTGTCCACCGGAGAGTTGCTGTGGGAAATGCTTGGCACGATGACTAATATTCATCCGGCGCAGCATATTCTCTACCATTTTTCTCCGGTCGGAAGCCTTATACCCCAGATAAGTGAGAGGAAGTTCCACATTCTCGTAAACATTCAGTTCATCAATCAGGTTGAAACTCTGGAAGACAAAGCCCAGTTTACCCTTACGTACCCGCGTACGCTCCTTCTCCTGAAGACCGGCTACCTCCTGCCCCATCAACTGATAAGAACCTTCTGTCGGGTTATCAAGTAATCCCAAAATATTGAGCAACGTAGACTTGCCGCAACCGGAAGGTCCCATAATGGCAACAAACTCACCTTCCTCTATATCCAGGCTCACATGGTTTAACGCTACGGTTTCTACTTCAGAAGTACGAAAAACTTTACTAAGATCATTAATTTGTATCATAATCCTTTTTATTTTAATCGGTTTATTTTTGTTTATTCATTCTTTATACTCTTTACAGGATTCTCGTTGGCTATGTGCCAGGATTTTATCATCACACTAATCACAATTACAGCCATTATAGCCAAAGCAATCAGTACAAACCAATACACCTTCAAATGAATCTGTTCGGTAAATTGTCCCAACCAATGAATACCCATAAAATAGGCTCCTGTAGCACCTAACAATACGGCTGGCAGAGCTACCCAAACGACCTCCTTGGAAAGTAATTTTAATATATGGGAAGCTTCGGCACCATTAACCTTACGAATAGCTATTTCTTTGCTATGACGACGTACTTCATCATTAGTATATCCTATCAGTCCCATCAGTGAAATCAGCAAGATAACAATAAAAGCCAATATCACGGCATTGCGAAAGCGAAGTACGCTTAAATATTGGTTATCAATGGTTTTCTGTAATGATATAAATACAATATCTTCAGTAGGATACATTTCTCTTATTGTTTTATTAAGCAGACGAAGATTTTCCTCGTAAGGTGCCTTGAGCCGGACGTGATAACAATCATTCACATCCTGTTGCCCCATAAATACCACCGGTTTTAATTCATTATAATAACTGCTTACCGGAAAGTCTTCCATCACTCCCACAACTGTAAAATCCTCATATCTCATGCCCACAGCCCCATCAGTCCAATGGATAGACTTTACAAACTTTTCATTTACCAGAACCTGATTGGGACCATCCAAATTCTTCCCTTCTTTAATACGAATCCCCATAAACGGAGCATAATTATATGAACAAACATTCAGACGGGCTGTGAATACAATCGCTCCGTTATCATCAGCAACAGGCTGACCGCTATAACCGGAAGTTATGTTTGACCAACAGACTGCAACATCTTTTACCATTGATAAACGACGGAGATTATCCAAAGCAGATTCCGGATCATCAAAGCTGTGATAAGTGAAAGCCACTCCGTCAGCATTATACCCTAAAGGTTTGGTTGTAATCCGATTATACTGTATAAGAACCACGCACAATACACCAAAAATAAAAGTCATCCCGGTAAACTGTACAAAAAGCAGAGACCGTTTCCAACCTCTCCTCCCTTCAGTATAACGTCGGAACACCTGAGTGACAGGAATAGAGGAAAATAGATATCCGGGAATGATACCGGCAAATAAAAACAGAACCAGAATAACACAAACAGGTACCCAGAGAGTTCTCCATGCAAAAAGAGAACTTAAAGAAGCGGAAGCAATATCCTCTATTTGCTCATCAAAATTTAAAACCAAGATACCGACCAATATCAAAGATACCAAAATGATAATGCTTGTCTCCCAAAGAAACATCGAAAAGATGTTTTCGCCACTGGCTCCACTGCATTTATGTACACCTATCGCTTTGGCACGACTTGCGAGTGACGAAACAGAAATCAAAACATAATTCATTGCAGCTATAAAAAGGATAACAAATCCCAATAAGGACATAATCATTATCATTTTATGTACAACGGGAGTCTCTGCGTAAACTTCACGGATCGGTTGAAGTGAATAGCGCATTCCAAAGCCGTCATTTTCAAGATCGAACGGCAAGTACTTTTCAATCACCTTATCTATCCGAGAGTTCACTTTCTCCAAACTTCCGGTCTCTTTCAGGCGAATATACCCTTCGAAACTATCGCCACAAGTCCAGCTGACACATTCCCACTCATATTTTATGATGGTAGCAAAAGATATTACCACATCATGGCGTAAAGAACTATTCTCCGGAATATCCGCATAGACACCTTTAACAGTCATGGGAAAGGAACGCTTATAAAGTAGTACTTTCCCTATCGGATCTTCATTGCCAAATGCTTTTCGTGCAAAACTCTCGGAAATGAACATGGTTTCCGGATTACCCAGCTCATGCGGGTTACCTTTTAGGACCTCAATACCCATCGTCCGAAAAAAAAGAGAATCGGCAAGAATGACCTTAGGCTCCAAACGAGTATTTCCATTGAACAAAGTATTACTACGACTTTGCACACGCACCACTGTAGCCGACTCAATATCTTCGGGAAAGTTTTCACTAATAGCAGCCGGAACAGGAGCCATCACTGTCGGGTAAGGACCTTTCTTTTCACCATCCTTATAATGCACTGTAACATTGACGGCACATAATTTATCAGCCTCGTAATAATGGTTGTCAAAACTTAATTCAAAAGTAACACGTGCAAAAAGCAGTATCCCCATAAATAATCCCAAGGTCAACGAAATAATTTTAGCCAAATTTAAGCCCCGCCTATTAAGAAGAGTCCGGAAAGTGTAGTAAAGTTGTCTCATATCTCTGTCTGTATATTATTATTTTAGAAAAACAGAAGTAACTCAATAATTATAAAGTTATTTATCTATTATAAAGCAGAAAGCGTGCCAAGAGAATTTATCTATTGACAATCAAACCATTACATTTCACCATCTTCATTCTACCTGTCTAATTCTTAGACACTGCTGTCTATTTATTAGACAACAATATTTGCTTATCAAGAAGAAAACTCTATCTTTGCATCGAGTTTTCAATTCAAAAAAATAGTTTATGGATAAGAAAAAAGGAATAATCGGAATCTTTCTCTCTTGCCTGTTACTTACCGGTTGCGACATGATAGACTACCATCCCTACGATGTCAAAATCAAAGGCGAAAGAGATATTAATAACAAAAATATCGAGAAGATAGAAGCCAAATGTCTGAATAAGACTACTATCCGCTTTATAGCTATGGGTGACTCGCAACGATGGTATGACGAGACAGTAGACTTCGTAAATGCCGTAAATAAACGAAACGACATCGACTTTGTAGTGCATGGAGGAGATCTGAGCGATTTCGGACTAACAGACGAATTTCTATGGCAAAGAGATATCATGAACAAACTAAATGTGCCGTATGTCGCCTTGATTGGTAATCATGACTGTTTGGGAACAGGAGAAGAAGCATTCAGGAAGATATTTGGAGATACTAATTTTTCATTTATCGCAGGAAGAGTAAAGTTTGTATGCCTCAATACGAATGCAATGGAATATGATTACTCGGATCCGATTCCGGATTTCAATTTTATCGAAGCGGAATTGACAGAACGTTCGGACGAGTTTGACAAGACGGTATTTTGCATGCATGCCCGCCCTTTGTGCGATCAATTTAATAACAATGTAGCCAAGATCTTTCAAATGTATATACGTCAATTTCCAGCCCTGCAATTCTGTACTGTAGCCCATGAGCATCGGATCAGTGCTTCGGATGTATTTGAGGACGGAGTAATGTATTACGGCAGCAATTGTATGAAAAACCGCAGTTATTTAGTATTCACCATAAAACCTGAAGGATATGATTATGAAGTGGTTGAATTTTAAATCTACTCTTTATACTGTATTGGCACTGTTCTTATTTTGTCCGGAAGACGCTTTGGCACAGGCAGACAAAAGTGATGAAGAAGAAACCAAAGATACTGTTCTGGTCTCCAAATCGGAGCCCAGCAAATATGATAAACGCATCCACCGTTTCCGGAAAGGATGGAACTCTTTGATACCGACTCACAATAAAATACAGTTTGCCGGAAATATGGGCATGTTCTCTTTCGGAACCGGATGGGATTACGGACGGAGGGATCAGTGGGAAACCGACCTTTTTCTGGGATTTATTCCCAAACATGACTCACATCGCACGAAACTGACTATGACCCTCAAGCAAAACTATATGCCTTGGAGTCTTGAGTTGGGGAAAGGCTTTTCTACGGAACCTCTGTCATGCGGGCTCTACTTTAATACGGTATTCGGACACGAGTTCTGGGTAAAAGAACCCAGCCGCTATCCGGAAGGATACTATGGCTTCTCTTCCAAAATCCGTACCCACATCTTTCTGGGACAACGGTTAACCTATAACATAGATAAAGACCGTCGTTTCTTTACCAAGTCTGTCACACTCTTTTATGAATTGAGTACTTGCGACTTGCTGCTGATAAGCCGTGCCACAAACCGTTATTTACGGGCACGTGACTATTTAAGCCTATCTTTCGGATTAAAATTCCAGTGGCTATAACGACATAAACAAAAGATGAAATCTTATCTCCCCTCTTTCTCCTGTCAGGAGGGGAGATAATAAGATATTTCCCGGATTTAGATTCATTTTGATCCTCTGTAATAGAGAATTGTTATTAACTTTGCCGCTAACAATTAAATTTCAATCTTCTAAATGGGAACCATTATCATTGTCGACGATAACAAAGGAGTACTGACAGCAGTGCAGCTATTACTGAAAAATCATTTTTCGAAAGCCATCACCCTCTCTTCACCAGTCAGCTTGTCATCTGTTCTGAGAGAAGAAAATCCGGAAGTCGTCTTATTGGACATGAATTTCACTTCCGGCATCAACAACGGCAACGAGGGCCTATTCTGGTTGCACGAAATCAAACGCCAATACCCCAATCTCCCGGTAGTACTTTTCACCGCATACGCCGATATTGATTTAGCTGTACGAGGTATCAAAGAAGGCGCTACCGACTTTATCGTAAAGCCATGGGATAACCAAAAGTTAGTCGAGACTCTGCTAAACGCTGCTTCACAGGCCAAAGAAGGCAAAAAAAAGAACCGAAAGAAAGAAAATCCTTCTATAGCTGCCATGTACTGGGGTGAAAGCAGTGCTATGCAACAACTTCGCATGCTGGTAGAAAAAGTAGCTACAACCAATGCCAACATATTGATTACGGGAGAAAACGGCACTGGAAAAGAAATGCTCGCCCGGGAGATTCACGCCCTGTCATCCCGTTATAAAGAAACGATGGTCTCCGTAGACATGGGGGCAATTACCGAGTCTTTATTCGAAAGCGAGCTTTTCGGACATGTGAAAGGTTCTTTTACCGATGCACATGCCGACCGCACGGGTAAATTTGAAGCAGCCAACCATAGTTCTCTCTTTCTTGACGAAATCGGGAACCTCCCCTACCATCTGCAAGCCAAACTGTTGACAGCCATCCAACAAAGAAGTATCGTACGGGTAGGTAGTAACGAACCTGTTCCTGTAGATATCCGGCTGATTTGTGCTACCAACCGGAATCTACAGGGAATGGTTGATAAAGGAGAGTTCCGCGAAGACTTACTTTACCGTATCAACACCATTCATGTAGAGATTCCACCTCTGCGTAATCGCAGAGAAGATATTGTCCCACTGGCCGAACGCTTCATTACACGTTTCTGTAAACAATACGACAAAGCTCCCATCAGCCTGACTGCATCTGCTTGTGAAAGGCTGACCGCACACTCCTGGTACGGTAACATCCGGGAACTGGAACATGCTATCGAAAAAGCAGTCATCATCTGTGACGGCAATTCGATACCTGCCGAAATGTTTCAATTGGTACAAAAAACAGAAATACAGCAAATCGAAGCTTCCACACTTGAGGAGATGGAAAAAGCCATGATCCGGAAGGCATTGGATAAATGCGGAGGCAACCTTTCGGCAGTAGCTTCCCAATTGGGAATCACCCGCCAGACACTATACAATAAGATGAAAAAGTTCGGCTTATGAAGACTCACATCAGACTACTTACCGAACGATATTGGTTCCGCCTCGGAGTGAGCCTCTGTTTTGCCATAACAGCGGCTCTGTTTTACTCAAACAGAGACTTCGTTTGGATGATATTGAGCCTCTGTTTTTTAATCTTCAGCATCTGGTGGCAATTATCTCTATACCGCATCCATACCAAGCGGGTTCTTTTCATGATCGATGCGCTTGAGAACAACGACAATGCCATTCACTTCCCGGAAGAAAAAACCACACCCGAAACCCGGGACATCAATCGTGCACTGAACCGGGTGGGACACATATTATATAATGTAAAATCGGAAACGGCACAACAAGAGAAGTACTATGAACTTATTCTTGACTGTATAAACACAGGAGTATTAGTGCTCAACGATAATGGAGCCATCTATCAAAAAAATAACGAAGCACTCCGTCTGTTAGGATTGAATGTACTCACTCACATCCGCCAACTGAGTAAAGTAGATGTGACATTGATGCAAAAGGTGGAATTCTGCCGTACCGGAGAAAAACTACAGATTACTTTTAATAATGAACGGGGCACAGTCAATCTTTCCATTCGCGTATCGGATATTACAATACGCAAAGAACATTTACGCATCCTCGCCCTCAGCGACATCAACAGCGAATTGGACGAAAAGGAAATTGATTCGTGGATACGCCTGACGCGTGTATTGACTCACGAAATAATGAATTCGGTAACTCCCATCACTTCACTGAGCGATACCCTGCTCTCACTTTCCGATACCCATGACGAAGAAATACGCAGTGGTCTCCAGACCATCAGCACTACAGGGAAAGGGTTATTAGCTTTTGTAGAGTCTTATCGACGTTTTACCCGTATCCCCACTCCCGAACCATCTTTGTTTTATGTAAAAGCCTTCATCGATCGCATGGTAGAACTGGCACGGCATCAGAACACTTGCAAAAACATCACGTTTCATACAGATATTTCTCCTGCCGACTTAATTGTTTATGCCGATGAAAATCTAATCTCGCAGGTTGTCATCAATCTGCTCAAAAATGCAATTCAAGCTATTGGTACACAAGCTGACGGAAAAATAGAAATCAGTGCCCGCTGTAACGATTCGGAAGAGGTACTGATAGAAATCAAGAACAATGGTCCCGTCATTCCCCCGGAAATAGCAGACCATATCTTCATCCCATTCTTTACGACCAAAGAGGGAGGTAGCGGCATCGGACTTAGTATCTCTCGCCAGATCATGCGTCTGTCCGGAGGAAGCATCACCTTATTACCGGGTAAAGAAACTAAATTTGTGCTGAAATTTAAGTAAAACCATTGTTTCCAAAATGCGATATCAGTATTATTAGCAACGCAATAGCAACAGTTACCGGCAAACAATGAGAAAAGATTCCTGTTATTAATAATATATCAATTCAATCTTTAAAGCCATGACCTATCTTGCTAACAACCCTTTATTCCACGGAATTTCGCCCGAAACGCTATCCCGTGATTTTGACGGAATCGTTTCTCACCTCCGTATGTTCCGCAAAGGTGACATTCTTGCCAGACAAGGTGACGTATGCAACCGGCTGATGATATTGCTAAAGGGCAGTGTCCGGGGAGAAATGATCGATTATTCGGGCAGACTGATTAAAGTAGAGGATATTACTGCCCCTCGTGCGATAGCCCCACTTTTCTTGTTTGGTGCCGACAATCGTTACCCGGTAGAGGTCACAGCAAACGAAGCTACTGAGATTTTTGAAATTCCTAAAGAAAGTGTACTGAAGCTATTCCGGAGAAATGAGAGATTCTTAGAAAACTATATGAACCTTTCGGCCAATTATGCCCGGACACTTGCCGACAAACTATTTTTTATGTCTTTCAAGACGATCCGGCAAAAACTGGCCTCGTACCTGCTCCGGATTTCAAAACAGCAGGAGGGAAATCCTATACTACTCGATCGCTCACAGCAAGAATTGGCCGATTATTTCGGAGTGTCACGCCCCTCACTGGCACGCGAACTGGCACACATGCAGGATGATGGCCTGATCAGAACAGACCGGAAATTAGTGCACATCCTGAGAAAAGAAGATTTAATGCAGTTGATACAATAAAATCTCCAATCTTTTTTCTATTGTTTGTAACATTGGTTACAGAACTACCTCAAATCCTCCACCTATCTTTGCCTTCAATTAAGAAACCAATTAATACGTAAGAATTATGAGTATGTTCTGTTATCAGTGTCAGGAAACCGCAAAAGGTACAGGCTGTATCCTTAGCGGAGTATGCGGGAAAACTCCCGAAGTAGCCAATATGCAAGACCTCTTGCTTTTTGTTGTACGCGGAATCGCAGTCTACAACGAGGCATTACGCAAAGAAGGACGTTCTTCTGCCCAGGCAGATAAGTTCATCTTCGATGCCTTGTTTGTCACTATTACAAACGCCAATTTTGACAAACGGGCCATTATTGAAAAAATAAAGAAGGGCCTCGAACTTAAAAAAGATTTAGGTAGTCAGGTTACTATCGAGTCCGTCCCCGATGAATGTACCTGGTATGGCGATGAATCAGAGTTTGAAGAAAAAGCCCAAACTGTAGGCGTACTTCGCACTCCGAACGAAGACATCCGTTCACTGAAAGAACTGGTTCACTATGGCATTAAAGGTATGGCGGCATATGTAGAACATGCCTATAACTTAGGATACGAAAACCCGGAAATATTTGCTTTTATGCAACACGCACTGGCAGAACTGACCCGCGAAGATATTACGGTAGATGAACTGATAACCCTCACACTCACTACCGGAAATTATGGGGTACAGGCAATGGCCCAGCTTGATACTGCCAACACCAATCATTACGGAAATCCGGAAATATCTGAAGTGAATATTGGCGTCCGGAGCAATCCTGGTATCCTTGTCAGCGGGCATGACCTGAAAGATATAGAAGAATTGCTACAGCAA
This sequence comes from Bacteroides sp. NGMCC 1.200775, assembly GCF_040798045.1. Lineage (NCBI taxonomy): Bacteria > Pseudomonadati > Bacteroidota > Bacteroidia > Bacteroidales > Bacteroidaceae > Bacteroides > Bacteroides sp. NGMCC 1.200775. The sequence continues at coordinate 472,426 of NZ_JASCQK010000001.1, forward strand.
ACAGAAGGTACCGGTATAGACATTTATACCCACAGTGAAATGTTGCCGGCACATTATTATCCCCGGCTGAAGCAATACAAGCATTTAGTAGGAAATTACGGCAATGCCTGGTGGAAGCAAAAAGAGGAATTTGAGAGTTTCAACGGTCCCATCCTCTTCACTACCAATTGCATCGTTCCACCACGCCCGAATGCCACTTATAAAGATCGGATTTACACAACGGGAGCTACCGGTTTGGAAGGTGCTATCCACATCCCCGAACGTAAAAACGGAAAGCCCAAAGACTTCTCTATCATCATTGAACATGCACGACGTTGCCAACCACCGGTAGCAATAGAAAACGGTACGATTGTAGGCGGATTCGCCCATGCCCAAGTAATCGCATTGGCCGATAAGGTGGTAGAAGCAGTAAAAAGCGGTGCTATCCGTAAGTTCTTCGTCATGGCCGGATGTGACGGCCGAATGAAAAGTCGCAGTTATTACACAGAGTTTGCAGAGAAACTTCCGGCAGATACAGTGATCCTGACAGCAGGATGTGCCAAGTATCGATATAATAAGCTGCCTTTAGGAGACATCAACGGCATTCCCCGAGTACTGGATGCCGGACAGTGTAATGACAGTTATTCGCTCGCTATCATCGCCATGAAATTGCAGGAAGTATTCGGACTAAAAGATATCAATGATTTGCCAATCGTTTATAACATTGCGTGGTATGAACAAAAAGCCGTTATTGTTCTGCTGGCTTTGTTAGCACTTGGAGTGAAAAAGATTCATTTGGGACCGACACTTCCTGCATTCTTATCACCTAACGTAAAACAGGTACTGATCGATAACTTCGGAATCGGAGGTATCAGCACAGCGGATGAAGATATTGCAAGGTTCCTGGCATGATATGAACGGTAAATGATGAACAGTAAACGATAAACGGAGGACTCTTGTCTATGGCACACAACCGGTTTATCGTTTACCCTTCATCGTTTATCACTCTTCTCTCGGGAGCACCAGGTTCAACCCTACTCCTACCAATGCAGCGAGACCGATTCCTGACAATGAAAACTCACCCCATGTCAACACGGCTCCACCTATGCCTATTGTCAAGGTCAGAGAAACAATTATGATATTGCGTGTCCGGCTCAAGTCAATGCAATTATTGACAAGATTGGCAATTCCCGCACAAGCAATCGTACCGAAAAGAAGCAGCATGATTCCTCCCAATACAGCCGAAGGGATAGACTTTAGCAAAGCACTGACTTTGCCGATCACTGAAAACAGGATTGCCGTGACCGCCGCAATTCGTATTACCTGAGGATTTGTCACCTTGGTAAGTGACATCGCTCCGGTTACTTCCGAATATGTAGTCACAGGAGGACCTCCCAACAAGCCTGCACAAAGACAGGCCAAACCATCTCCCAAGAGCGTTCGATGCAATCCGGGATCTTTCACATAGTCCTTTCCGGTTACAGTATTTACTACATACACATCACCGATATGTTCTATCACCGGAGCAATCGCTACCGGCATCATAAACAAAATAGGCTCCCAGGAGAACTTAGGAAATACAAACTGCGGAAAGCCCAACCATGCTGCATCTCTCACTCCCGACAGGTCTACATCATAAAAGACCAATGCGGCAACATACCCCACGATAATTCCGCAAAAGATAGGTATTAGCTTCAATAGTCCTTTAGCACGGATAGATACAACCACGGCAGTCAGTAATGAAAGTAATGCAAGAGTCCAGTTTTCTTTTGCCATATTGACTCCGGTTCCGGCAAGTGAAAGCCCGATCAAGATAATTACCGGACCAATAACTACCGGAGGGAACAGGCGTTCAATCAGTCTGATTCCTTGCCATTTGACCAAAGCACTCATGACAAAGTATACCAATGCAACCCCCACCATTCCAGAAAGCGTGCCGGCGAGTCCGTATAATTCGGTTGCTTTAATAATGGGAGCAATAAACGCAAAGCTGCTGCCCAGGAAGATAGGAACTTTCCCCTTTGTTACCAAATGAAAAAGAAGTGTACCGATACCGGCCGTAAATAAGGCTGTAGAGGGGTCAAGTCCGACCAATAAAGGTACGAGAACAGTAGCGCCAAAAGCCACAAAAAGAAACTGTACTCCTACCACGCCCTTACGTAAAGGAGAAAGATGATTTGAATCCATATAGATATAGAATGATATTATTTTGGCTGCAAAAATAACATTTTTAAACTATTTTACGGCAATTTGGGACATAAATACATCCAAAGAGGATTTCTATTTGTTACATAATTTAAGTAACTTCGCACAGTGAAATGTAAAATAACAAATTAATAACCTTCAGCACTCATTGCTTATGATATTTACCGCAGAAAACATTCTACTCATTGGTTCTATCTTACTATTCGTTAGCATTGTTGTCGGAAAAACCGGCTATCGTTTCGGAGTACCCGCTTTATTATTATTTCTTCTCGTAGGCATGTTTTTCGGAAGCGACGGTCTGGGACTGCAGTTCCACAACGCTAAAGTCGCTCAATTTATAGGTATGGTAGCCCTTAGCGTCATCTTGTTTTCCGGTGGTATGGATACTAAGTTCAAAGAAATCCGTCCCATCCTGTCACCGGGAATTGTACTCTCTACTGTAGGAGTACTCCTCACAGCTCTTTTCACCGGTTTGTTCATTTGGTATCTTTCCGGAATGGGTTGGACGAATATCCATTTCCCGCTGATTACTTCCCTACTGCTTGCATCGACCATGTCGTCCACCGATTCTGCCTCCGTGTTCGCTATCCTCCGTTCACAGAAGATGAATCTGAAACATAATCTGCGTCCCATGCTTGAACTGGAAAGCGGAAGCAACGACCCGATGGCTTATATGCTGACCATTGTCCTGATACAGTTCATCCAATCGGATGGTATGGGTACAGGCACCATTATCGGCTCATTCATCATCCAGTTCCTGGTAGGCGCAGCCGCCGGATATATACTGGGAAAGCTGGCAATACTGATCCTTAATAAAATAAATATCGATAACCAGTCACTTTATCCCATTCTGTTATTGTCATTTGTATTCTTTACTTTTGCCATCACCGACCTACTCCGCGGTAACGGATATTTGGCTGTATACATTGCCGGTATGATGGTAGGTAACCATAAAATAACCTTTCGGAAAGAAATTGCAACGTTTATGGACGGACTTACATGGTTATTCCAAATCATTATGTTCCTCATGCTGGGACTACTTGTCAATCCGCACGAAATGCTTGAAGTTGCTGTTGTAGCATTACTTATCGGAGTATTCATGATCGTTATCGGGCGTCCTTTAAGTGTATTTCTTTGTCTGTTGCCTTTCCGAAAAATCACTTTGAAATCGCGTTTATTCGTTTCGTGGGTAGGTCTGCGGGGAGCTGTGCCTATCATTTTTGCAACCTATCCGGTAGTAGCCAATGTAGAAGGATCGAATATGATTTTCAATATTGTATTTTTCATCACGATTGTTTCGCTGATTGTGCAAGGAACAAGCGTATCGTTTGTAGCACGCTTATTGCATCTGTCTACTCCTCTTGAAAAAACTGGAAATGAATTTGGTGTCGAACTTCCCGAAGAAATAGATACCGACCTCTCGGACATGACCATCACTTCGGAAATATTGAGTGAAGCCGATACGCTGAAAGATATGAACCTGCCTAAAGGAACTTTGGTAATGATCGTAAAACGCGGAGATGAATTCCTGATTCCTAATGGCACACTAAAACTGCACGTAGGGGACAAATTATTGCTGATCTCAGAAAAAAATAAAAAGGAAATGGCTGAGAGTGAATAAAAGCTCATAACGAAGTACACAGAGAACACGGAGATTATATATCACCCTGATATCATAAGACGTGTCTCTGTGACTTTTATCGGCTTAATAATAGACAAATAAAGCTCTCCCATCCTCCGTTAATTTAACGTAAAACTTTACGAAAGAATTCGGTTTCCGTTAATAGAATATTAATTTTGCGCAGTTTTAAACTGAATGTGCAAAAATTACAAAATGGAACAAGAACAACGGTTCATTGGTTATATTGAACAGAGCATCATAAACAACTGGGATGCAAACGCCCTGACAGACTACAAAGGAATCACCCTTCAATATAAGGATGTAGCCCGGAAAATAGCCAAATTTCACATCATATTAGAAATGGCCGGCATTCAGCCGGGAGATAAAATAGCTGTCTGTGGACGTAATAGTGCCCACTGGGCTGTAACCTTTTTGGCTACTGTGACCTATGGTGCAGTAATTGTTCCTATCTTACACGAATTTAAGGCTGACAATATTCACAATATCGTCAATCACTCCGAAGCAAAATTGCTTTTTGTAGGTGAGCAGGTGTGGGAAAACCTTAATGAGGACCGGATGCCGCTACTTGAAGGCATATCTTCCTTAACTGATTTTGCCCCACTTGTGTCGCGCAACAATAAACTGACGTATGCACATGAACACCGTAATGAAATATACGGGCAACGATATCCCAGAAATTTCCGCCCGGAACATATCTCCTACCGTAAAGAAATGCCGGAAGAACTGGCTGTCATAAATTATACGTCGGGAACAACCGGCTATTCCAAAGGAGTTATGCTTCCATACCGGAGTTTGTGGTCAAACATCGCCTATTGTCATGAGATGCTTCCGGTAAAACCGGGAGATCATATCGTCTCCATGCTCCCTATGGGACATGTGTTCGGCATGGTCTACGACTTCCTTTACGGATTCTCTGCCGGCGCCCATCTCTACTTTCTGACGCGTATGCCGTCTCCTAAGATCATTGCACAGTCATTTGCGGAAATCAAGCCGAGAGTGATCTCTTGTGTGCCGTTGATTGTTGAAAAGATTATTAAAAAAGATATTCTCCCCAAACTGGACAATAAAATAGGTAAATTGCTGTTGAAGGTCCCCATTGTTAATGATAAAATAAAAGCCGCTGCCCGACAGGCCGCTATGGAGATCTTCGGGGGAAATTTCGATGAGATTATTATCGGAGGAGCTCCATTCAATGCAGAAGTGGAAGCCTTCCTTAAACAAATAGGATTTCCATACACCATTGCTTATGGCATGACAGAATGTGGGCCCATTATCTGTTCAAGTCGCTGGGAAACCTTGAAACAGGCTTCGTGCGGAAAAGCAACCAGCCGTATGGAAGTGAAAATCGACTCCCCTGATCCGAAAAGCATTGCCGGAGAAATCATTTGTAAGGGTATGAACCTAATGTTGGGGTACTACAAAAATCCGGAAGCGACTTCACAAATCATCGATGTAAACGGATGGCTCCATACCGGAGACTTAGCCACAATGGATTCGGAGGGGTATGTCACAGTACGTGGACGAAGTAAAAACATGTTACTAACTTCAAGCGGACAGAACATTTATCCGGAAGAAATAGAAAGTAAATTCAACAACATGCCTTATGTATCCGAATCATTAGTCCTGCTCCAGAAAGATAAACTTGTGGCATTAATCTACCCTGATTTCGATGATGCCTTTGCACATGGACTATCACAAACAGATATTGAAAGGATGATGGAAACCAACCGGATTGAACTCAATCAGCAATTACCCTCTTATTGCCAGATTACTAAAATAAAGATTCACTTCGAAGAATTTGAGAAAACTGCGAAGAAGAGCATCAAACGATTTATGTATCAGGAGGCAAAAGGATAAAAGCATTAAAGTACCAATTCCCGGAACAATCGCTCCAATGTCTCCTCCAGATCATCGGAGTAACCCACATGAGGTCTTGAAGTTTGAATACACGAACTCCGGTGTGCAGTCAACCATCGAAAACGTTCCGGGATTTCCAATTGGGCAATAGCTCCTCCTGTACGGCAACCGGCACAAATTTTGCTAAAAGCCTCCAGATGTTCACGGAAAGAATCAATATCAAGTTCCGGTGCAAATAGCCTCAGCCTTTTTTCATTGATATCATAACGCATCCTGATAAAGCATGCTTGTTTGGAAAACAGGATAACTCCAACATTGATAAACTCCTCACGTTCCACTTTCGGAACAATCCGGATAACGGCGTATTCATAAATATGCTTCTCTGGCATGTTTTGCTTCTTTTACAAACGTTTCAGAATGTTCTATCCTTTCTATAAGAAATTGGTAATAGATATCACGGATATCTTGGGGAGTTTCATTTTTGTCACGCCACTCCACCCAGTCATCCGGAATCAAATTTACGATCTCACGAATCTTCTCCGATGTCAGTAATACCCGAAATTCGGCATCCACCTCCTCCAACTTATCGGCTTGCGGCAATAGAGCATGATCTTTAATCTGAGTAAAAGGACTCATTGCATGTTTGTGCCAATTGACCCATGAATGCTGAAAAAAGAGAGAGGCACCATGATCTATCAGCCACAACTCTTTATGCCACATAAGCATATTGGTATTTTTCGTGGTACGGTCCACATTAGTCAATAACGCATCCAGCCATACAACCTGTGACGCCAGTTTGCCGTCGATCTCAGTAACAACCGGATCGAATGGTAAAGCGCCTGAAAGAAAATGCAAACCCAGATTCAATCCCCGGCTTCCCTGCAATAAGTCCTGTATCTCTTCGTCGCCTTCCGAACGTCCGAAAGCTTCATCTAAATTCAAAAAGACCAACTCCGGCAGACGAAAACCCAACATCCGTGCAATCTCACCACCAATCAATTCTGCTATCAGTGCTTTAGTTCCGTGCCCTGCACCCCGAAACTTAACAACATATTTAAAACCATCATCAGCTTCGGCCAGCGCCGGTAAAGACCCACCCTCACGCAGCGGCATAATGTAACGAGTGACATCGACTGTACGCAACTCCATAATTCAAACTCCTTCCTGTATACTGTTATAGGTGATAAAGATACAATAATGTTTCCATTTCACCAACTTCTGTTTATAACACTCCATACGAATATATGTTTATACAAGCCGTTGACATACAAAAATACAACTATGCCTCAATTTGGCAGAAAAATCCCTTATTTTTGCACAAAATTCAAAAGTACATGAAAACAGTAAAATCACATATTACCCAATTATTGTATGCCATGAACGAGGGAATCTTTGAGAAAGAACATCCCATCGCATTATCACTTTTATCAGCCATTTCCGGAGAAAGCATTTTCTTCCTCGGACCTCCGGGAGTCGCCAAAAGCCTTATCGCAAGACGATTGAAACTGGCATTCGACAGAAGCACTTCCTTTGAATACCTGATGTCCCGTTTCAGTACCCCCGATGAAATATTCGGTCCGGTATCCATCTCTAAGCTGAAAGACGAGGATAAATATGAACGTATTATCGAAGGCTACCTTCCATCGGCAACGATCGTATTTCTGGATGAAATATGGAAAGCCGGACCAAGCATACAAAACTCATTGCTGACAGTCATCAATGAGAAAATATACCGCAACGGACAATATACGATCCGGTTGCCATTGAAAGGATTAATAGCAGCTTCTAACGAACTGCCCGCTCAGGGAGAAGGTTTAGAAGCTCTGTGGGATCGTTTCCTAATACGCTGTTTCGTAGGGAACATCGAACAGGAATTCGCTTTCGACCGGATGATAGCCTCAGTAAATGATGCTGAACCGGTAATTCCATCCGGACTTTCCATTACAGAAGAGCAATACAGGGACTGGCGAACTCAAATCAACCAAGTCAATATACATTATACCATCTTTGAATTAATTCACTCCATCAAACGGCAGATAGAAAAATATAACATACAGAAAGAAGAAATCCCCCACTCTGTTCTTTATGTTTCTGACCGCCGATGGAAAAAAATCGTATCCTTACTCAGAACTTCTGCTTTTCTGAACGGAGCAGATACCATTCGCTTCTCCGACTGTACGCTATTACTACATTGCCTGTGGAACGAGGTGGAACAAATCCCGGTTGTCGAACAAATAGTTTCGGCCGCACTCCGCGAGTGCATCGACCACTATCTTTGTGGTGAACGAATTTTAGAACAGAAATTGAACAGTATCCGGGAAAACATGAAATCAGAACACAGCCTGAGAGAAATAAAAGATCCTGCATTACAGATTGTAGATACTTTCTATCATCAGATTGAAAGATATCCTGTAGCAGGCAATTTATTGATTTTTGCTTCCGACTACCAAGGTTTAAGGAAAGATACTCAAAAATTGTTTTATATCCAGAGAGATAAGTATCGTCCTGTAAATTGGATATTAAAGGTATATGACTATGTCCGCAATCGCAATGTATCCCAATCAGCCGTCGTCTCACTTAAAAAAGGCACTCGCTCTGTATTCATCAATAATCAAGAGCACCCATTAACCTGTAATACAGGATATGACATTGATATTCCGGAAGAGACATATCAACCTTTTGAATTTCGGTTTCAGGAGTTGATTGACCTATGCCACAACCGCGAAAATGACTTAAAGCGCATAACTGACATCGAATTACAATATTGCAAGGAACATTTATTTATGGACGATAAACAACGCAGTATGATTAAACGAGTATTAAACAGCCAGAAAGAAATGCTGGACATCTGCCAGAATGAAATCCGGGAAATAGCATATACACATGGATTGGAAAATAAGGAATATTAGGCTGCAAGAACTTAGAGACATCTATCTGGAAAAGCTGGAAAAGGTAACTTACCAACTATACGAGTCACATCTTCGGAATGATATTATCAAGCAAGAGGAACTTGATGAAGAAATCAAGTCTTATTATCAACACACTCAACCCTCCCTGCAGGAATTTTATTCACATTATGCTGCGCAATGGGAACATTTTTACGAAAGTCGTGAACTTACGGACACCGCTTTTTTGCATTTTCTTGAGAATTCAGCCTATCCGTTACAAATGAAATACAACCGCGGTGACTTAAATATTCAATACTATATCAGCCGATTTCATACACTTAAAAAACGGTCGAAAGAGTGGAAAAACCTTCGAAATCTTTTTTTCGGCAAATGGCATCACCTGTTAGCTAATAATGAATATAATTATCAGACAGAACGTATCGACGGACTTTGTGAGAACTTCTACCAACTACAGAAAAGTATAGCCGATCAGCTGCCCCAACGTGGTAGCATCCGCTTAATGTGGTTATTAAGGGGTCACAAAGAACTGGCTAAACAACTTTTCCATTACGACGAAATAGCAAAAACTCACCCGGCTATTCGGGAACTGGCAGAAATTCTCGGAAAACAACATCAAGGTAAGGAGAAAAAATTCCGTATGATTGCAGGCATACACCAGGAACAGATCATTACGCCTGCTGCCCAAAGCGATATAAGAGGAATATGTGAAGGCAATGATTTAAACAGCCTCTTACCCATAGAGTATTGTTATCTTTCAGATCCAGTCTTACAATCTCTTTTCTTCGAACGATTCAGCAAGAAGAAGTTACAGATGATAGACTATGAATCAAAAGAACAACACCGCATAAAAGATGTAAAGGTACAGGGAAAAGATATTGTAGAAGAACAATCAGGACCATTTATTATCTGTGTGGATACTTCAGGATCTATGAGTGGAGAAAGAGAAGAGTTTGTCAAATCGGCCATTCTTGCCATTGCCGAACTCACAGAACAACAAGATCGAAAATGCTATCTTATCAGCTTTTCCGACGACATAGCCTGCATTGAGATAGAACGTTTAAGCCAAAATATACAGGAATTAGCAGATTTTCTTTGTCAAAGTTTTCATGGAGGCACTGATTTAACCCCTGCACTTCTTCACGCTATACATATTTTAAGAACTAAATCTTATCGGAATGCTGATCTGGTAATGATGTCCGACTTCGAAATGTCTCCTTTAAATGACGAGCTTTCGGAAGAAATAAAGAAAATCAAGCAACACAATACCTACATATATGCTCTTTCTGTACAAAAACAATGTGAAAAAACTTATTTAGATATCTGCGATAGATTCTGGTTTATTTAAATTATGTTATAAAGCATGCTTTTTTTCTTGGATAGTTTGCAGATTAATTTATCGTGCGTATATTTGCAATGTGTTTTTCATAGTATTAGATTTTAAGGTTAACAAAGGTTGGAGTACGGCGGTACTCCTTTTTTTATTTATATATTAATCCTATTAAATATCCAATCAAACAGGTCAGCATCTTACTCACAAAACGGTAAAACAGTTTTCGAGTAAAAAGTCCCTAAAGTAAGGTTATAACCCCATTGTTCAGGTACCAAGCCGTTCCTATATCCACGACATCCCACTATCTTTAATCAACGGACTTCTGTTCATCCATGAATCCTTCCCTTATTTTGGTGGGTGTAGCTTTGAGGTTACGCCTGCAAAAGTCCCAGAAATAGTTGCTCGACTCAAACCCGCAATCACCCGCAATCTCTTTCATGGGAAGGTTGGTATGGGTGAGCAGCGTTACTACACGCTTTGCTTTTTGCTCCATCATCCATTTGCGGGGAGCAGCCCCGAACTCCTCTTTGAAACGACGTTCAAAAGTATTCACCGCACATCCGCATTTCTCCGCCAATTCCGTAACGGTCTTTGCTGTAGGGAAGGCAGCCATCACTTTGTCACGAAAAGAATATTCTTTCAAGTGTGGCAAGTACTTTTCCGCCACTTGCAGATCCGCTTCGCTGAATACGGGAATATTCCCTTTTCGGTACTCCTTTACCCTATCACGGCGACAAGATAGCAGGTAGCCCGTTAGTTCGTTGTACAATCCGTTCAGGTGCGGATAATCCTCATTATCATTGATGGCAGCCTGCATCCGGCATAAGAACAATATCCCGTCATGGTCTTTCTTTTTGATATATACTTTCATTGTATCCAATAAATATCCCAAAGAATCGTTGTCGTTATGATAAGCAGCCAATATCAGGTAAGCCGGTTCTTCCTGTGTTTTTAATGAAGGGCAAGGGCAATGTTCCTTCAACAGTTTCACCAGACAGGGCATATTATCCTCGTCCCGGGACAATCTTTCCAATGCCATCCACGTTACCGGATTCTTCACATCCGTCTGCCACACAGCGACCTGTACCTTTTTCATCCACTCCTGTAACCCTGTTTGTCGAGCTTCATCCATCAAAATCTGACCCAAAGTTTTTCCCATACTTTCTATTTTAAATGGAAAAGTTATATGAACTTTATTTCATTCTGTTTAGCTGATCTTTTCCAACCGCATCCCATGTACTGGTTCTTATCGCCCTTTTTCTCATCTATATAACAGGGACAGCGGTTCCGGGCTACACATCTTATACGTCCAATAAACTGATTCCCCAAAATAAAACATGTCGTACTGCATTTTATTCAGTTGCTTTCATATTACTTTACTCTGCTTGTTATAAATGCCGTGCAGCCTGCTGTTTATTATTATCAAATATATGCGAAAGGTGTATAATACCAGTGCCCATCCTGTTTATTAACGTCAGTTTAACACGTTAAAGATAAAAACAAGCTCCGGTCATAATCTTTTCCCGATTGAAATTTGCCCTTTCCCTGCCATATCCGTAACTTTGTAAATCAAAGAATCCGATATGAATCAGGAATTATTAAAGCGCACGCTAAAGAACCGCCGCATAGAGCTGACGAATCAGGAGAAAAAGGATTACTATCCTAAAGAACCTCTTTTTATGCTTCTGTTTACTTCTGTCGCTTTACTGTTTTGCCTTCTGATGGCAAAGATTAAGGGTGAAACGATAGAACCGGAATCTGTATGGTTTGTCGTATTGTTTCCGGTTGTTTTCGCTGCGGTTGGTTACATTACCTATCGGAATAAGAAGAACACGCTCAAACTGCATTACATCAGTACGGCACTCACCCCCCAAGAGCAGCAAAAAGTCCTGATACGGCTGGCTAAGGAAAATCAGTGGAAAATAATATTGTGCAACAAACAGCAATTCGTAGCCGATGACATTTGTATGCGCTGGCGTGTGCGTATAACCGTCATTTTCGGGAATCCGCATATGGCTTACAATAGCCGATGCAATCCCACTCGCCGTTGGCACGCTTCCGGTGGCAGGAATTGTGATAACCGGGAAGCAATCCGTCAAGCTATCGAAAGAGAATGGACAACCAAAAACAAGAACTAAAAGGTACGGTATAAACAACAATATGATAGAGTACATGAACATTCCGGCTTTGGTCTGTGTCTCCCTGTTAGGTGCGGGAGCCCTTGCCATGATAGTAGGCTCGCTATTGAAAATGCAATGGGCTACGGAGGGGAAAAAGACTTCGCTATTCACTTATCTTTTATGCCTGATTGCAATGGCAGGTTCCGGCTGGACATGGTATGATAGCATACACAAAGCCCGCGCGTTGGCAGAAGGCAACCGATACACTTTAGCCACTTATGAAAAAGTGTCGGGTGTCATTAAAGGGGGGCACAAGGTACGCCAGTTCGGTTTTTATGTGGATGGGGTGAAATATAATACTATGACGACATACCCCAAATTCTTGGGTGTCAGCAATCCTTTGCGCATCATAGTGAGGTATGCCGTCAGCAACCCTGAATACAATAAGGCTTTCGGGGACGAGTTTGTCCCCACATGGGTACTGTCCCCACCGGAAAGAGGTTGGAAACAATACCCGCCTGCTATTCATTGGGAAGGTGCTGTGCTGGATTCTGTTTATATGCAATCATTACAGGGTAATAATTAATCCGATGACGGTAAGTGCCGTATATACGCAGTTGATATAAAATGCAGCCATCAACAGCCGGGGGATATATTCCGACTTCCTGAATAGAGAGGCAGGCTGGATGATTAGCAAAGTAAGAAAAAGAACAATGCTAAAACCGACCTGACTCATCAGCAACCATTGCGGATACTCCGTAATGACAGCCGCAGACCATGCTTGGAGCAAAGGAATTATATTTTGCAGAAATACGTGAGCCGCAAAATATCCCAAAGAAGAAACGGCTTCTTTCCTCTGCCGTAGAAGCACATTGATAGCATAAATGCCTATTCCGGCTTGTCCCAGCAGTATGGATAACTGGAAAAAGTCGAAAATCCAATAGATGGGATTGCTGGTAGTGCCATCGTTGGCAAAATAATCATAGAAACAGAGTGAGGACACGCAACTTATTGCGACCAATCCTGCATATATAAATGAAATGATTCTTATATTCATTGTCTTTTATTTTTTCAGATGCTTTTCCAATGCAATATACACTTCTTTCCTGTAACTGACAAAAATAGTTTTATCTGTTTGGGACGAATTTTTCTTTTTCCCGTCATAGTGCGGAATATTGGATAAAAACAGGCTATACGAGAAAATCATGTTCTCCTCTATTTTACGGGAAGGTTTGAATGACTTGGCAGGTATGTAAGAATAAATACCCTCTTTACAACGGTAGGGCTTATACATTTGCACAACTCCCCACGAGTTTATCTCATCCACCCGGATGCTTCTTTTCCCGAACAGGCTTCGTGCTTCTATTCTATCTTCGCAAAGCAAAATTTTACTGGGTAGTGCCCAACAGATTAACAGGATAGACAAAAATATGGGCAACAGGAAAATAAGGAGGATTTTATTCTCACTTAAATTGGCTACACATAAAAAGTAGATCATAAATGCACTGAATATACTGCATATGACAACTCCTGCCCAAACAAACTTATTTGTAGAGTAAATCCAGAATGTCTTTTTCCCGGAATCCTTATCTCTCATATCCAATTCTATTCTTTTATTCCCCATAAACTTTTGAAATATATCTCTTTATCCCAATCCTCAAATCCAATAACGACATGATAAACAGGAGAGCCTTCGGTATAATCCTTTCGGGCTTTCAACATCTCAATATCCTCTTTTACCGTTTCTTTACCGTATCTATTCACTTTAGCTGTAATGCACGTGACGAGCATGTTCAAATACTCTTGAGTATTTTGATCCGTTTCCTTTAAATTAGAGTCGCAATAGTCAATCACCTTCTCATAATTCAAGTTGGCAGACGCAGTATCTCCCGTAAAATCGGATATGATAGCCTTTAAAAACCAGTTCATCCAAAAAGCACCATATTTTACCTCTGCATCATCCAGTGTGGCAAGTGCCGTGTCAAACTTTCCCTGACAACACTGTATCTGGGATTTTTGCCCATAGAGTGTGTGATAGAACCACGACTTGTCATCATCAGATGTTTGCGACTGGTCTACAAGCACGATTGCCCCATCGATCAGTTCAATCGCTAAAGCCAGCGAATCCGGATTATTGCGGTTTGCTCCGGCAAGCTGTAATGCCCGTTCAACAGTTTTACCAGCCATGACTAACGGTTCATTCTGATCCGTCTTTTTGTTTTTTGAGTTGACACATGCAGTTGCTATCATTGCATGAATTATCAATATGAATAAGATTCTTCCTTTCATTCTCTATTTTGAGTTGTTTTTTTAATTGTTAGGGCAGCGCATCCGCTTGTTATTCCCATAGTAGTTCCCTTATGCCCTCTAAGGCACTATATCGTAAATGGTCTGATCGTTATTCTTGAAGATGGTTTGTTCAATCAATTTTCCAACATGAACGATGCTGTCAATATCCGCATTGACTTTCAGGCTTAGAACCGGAGCATATTTCACATGATCGTAATCAATGGGAGTGTTGTTATAGGTCGTTTCGATAATTGGGTAATTATGCTCTTTGGCAAACTGCTTCAATGTATCCAGATAGGGAAGCTGGTCTTTGCTCATGGCTTCAAAATCAATGTAGAACTTTCCGTTATCCTGCATGAAATAGATACAATCCACACCATTGGCACAGATACCCGTAAAATCATATTCCGTTCGTCCTGCCTGTACGTTTTTCAGCACGCCCGGCAACTTATCCATTGTAATCTGTGCGGCTACCGGAATATAAGGATTTATACTCTCACTCTGCGTAGCTCGCTTGTTTCCATATCCACATCCCAGTAAACTCAGAATAGAGGCAAGTATTCCCATCGTTATTATTTTAAAGTGTTTCATATTCAAATTACTTTTATGATTTCATCTATTTCATTGAAATAGACTGCAAATATACGTTATGTGCTTCAATCCTATACTCTGATTTTTATCATATATATTCTGATAACGTCTGGTGGCTAATCGACCATCAGGGCGATTCATCCGCTTGTTTTCTGTATTATTTTATTTCTAAACAATATGTATGACGCCAATAAACAAAGTAAAAATGGTATTGTAGTATCATACAAGCACATTGTTCCAGAAAATAAAATCATCAAAATAGGAATAAGAAAAAATGATAGGAAACTATACAGTATGCTGTTTCTAACTCTTGCAAAGCAGTTCAAGAACAAAGTGATTGCTCCGGTAGATAATGCCAAAATTCCCAAAATTGACCAAGCCAATGCCATGCCTCTATAAGAAGTATCCATACCTGGTACAGGTTTTATATTTTGAGTCCTTAGCCAAAGAATACCCGTGGTACACAATAGACTAATACATAATATTCCAAACCATATTTTCAATAAGAGTTTGATTATATAGTATTTCTGTTTCATTTTTCGTTTATTTATTATCAAGTTAATGTCCGGTGGCAGCATTTTAATTCGAGCTATCTTTCATCATTATTCGTAGTTGTTTTTGTGTAGGTAATGTTTTCCACCCTTTATCCGGCGCTTTTAGAGTAAACCAAGATGGTACGCTGTCTAATATAAGATGTCGGTCGGGGGCTTTGGCTAAGAATGTTACAAAGTAACGGGTTCCGATTAGAGTGTTTTTACTCTCGGCAAATGATATAAAAAAACTTCCTTCATATAAAGTCTTATTATATACAAACTCATATTTTGCACTTTGCCCTCTATAAGCAGAACCGTATTTAACAAGAGTTACGATAGAATATATACCATCCTTTCTTATATTGTTGTTTCTAATTGTTGAAACGCCATACAATAGAATGAATACTACAATTGGAACTATAAATTTTAAAATCTTAGTTTGACTAATCATATTTATTGCTATTCTATATACTTTCTTTTTTGTACTCTGTTGATAATGGGTTGCAGCTTGCCGCCGTTAGTCGGAACAGGTGCATGTTATAAGCTAAATTTCGTATTCAATCTTGTAATCTTCATATACATTGAATACCGTTTCACAATCAGATAAAATACTTTCAAGTAAAGGTTTGACTTCACTATTCCAATCCAACTTACCCAAACCAGCACCTATTTTCGGGAGCGACACAGTTTTGATACCTCTGCTTTCGCACACTTTTTTCAAGCGTTTCAAACCTTTATTCAGATAGGTAAGTTCCGCATGATACATATCGGGTTGTGTAGCGATGTAAATTATACCCGGAGAGAAACCTTTGATTTCTCCTATGAACACATCGCCAGCTTGAAACTTAGTGTTTCGTGTGTACTTCTTAAAGAGCTTTTGGATTTCAGGGAATTGACTTGACAGCTTAAAGGCAAGCCCAGTCCCTAATCCTTCTTGTGAGCCAATAGCTACACCTTGTGCTATGTACTCATCTTTACTCTGTAATATATCTCCCGAAATGTATTTTATCATATTGTTTCCGTTTTTCTGTTGCTTATAATGGTTTGTAAATAGCTGACCGTTAGGGCTGCTCATTCATATGTTATTGTCATTGTTATACAGGTTTCATCATTATTTCTGGAATTTTCCACACAGCTTTTAAATTATTCCGTTCATGTTTATATTCAATTATTTCGGGATAATTCTTTTGGTAGATTTCAGATATTAACTCATTGCGAATACTATCACTGACAATAGGTTCAAATCGCCAAAATAGCATAAAAGCTATACCTTTATCACACAATGGATGCCTTAAAACATGAAAGACTGTATCTATATTACCAAGAGTGGGAAGATAGCAAGCTATACCATATAAATCCATTGTTGAAGAACAAGAATCTATCTGTTTGTTCAGATATTCTCCAAACCAAGACCTTACTTCCGTTTCATCATAAATACTATATGGCTCTTCTCCGTTAACGTCTTTATACATGAAATCGGGAATAGTAAAAACATTGTATCTGTCATTTATCGGATTATAATGTATATCAGTTTTGAGATAAAATCCATTATTATAATTGGTGATGATTACTTTTATAAGCTGGAATACAGCTATATCTTCATATATTCGGGTGGTATTCCACTTATAAATAGTGAAGTCTTGAGGTTGTGCCTGCCAAAAAATCATTAAAGCAGTGGCTTCGCTACATATAGCTTGCTCCACAATCCAAACTAATATTGGTATGTGAATATCCCAATTCACCACATTTGCCAGATAGTGCAGTTCGTCAGGTTGTGTTAATATAGACAAACCGTTTAAGTCAATATCCGGATTCTCAACAATGCAGTCATCTATATATTGTTTTACTTCATCTTTCATATTTTATTCATATTGACAATAATATCCGATAGCGTTCCGCTTTTCAGTCGGTAATGCTGTTTGTTATCGCGATTATTATACTATAAAATCAATTTGCCTGTTACCTCTCGCATTTTATCACAATAATCTGAAATTTCATCTTTTATATCGTTGTAATTTATAATAGAACATAGGTCATTTGGCGCTAAATGCCAATAAAAGCAACATAGAATATATTCAAACCTATCAATTATACCAGCCGCTATTTTTTTGTAATATTCAGTTCTACCATTGCTTATGTAATAGTTTGCCATTTTATTAACATTAACGATAAGCAATTGAAACTTCTCTCTATCAAAAAAATTCTTCTCATGAAATTGGTATAAGAATGTTGTTTCAATATTAGCTTCAATTTCTTCTATCAATAATTTTTCTAATTCTTCCATTTTTATAATTTTATTTGTCGCGATAATGTTTGACAGCGTGCAGCCTTAGGCGGTTTGCTGTTTGTTATCAGTCTTTAACTTCATTGCTTTTAAAATTATTTCAAGTATCTCTATTGGTGCAGCATCGTTATCATTAAAAGCATCAGTTCTTATATTAAAACTTTTAGGTAAATTCAAATTTTTCTCTAATAAAGGAAAATAGTACACACAGTTTAAAGGAATCCAAAACCATGCTTTGACCCATTCTTTAGGATATGGCATATCTTCATAGAGTTCAGGATAAGGTTCATATTTAGGTTCACATATTCTTTGAATGATTTCAAATAATTCCTGTTCTAATAAAGGTGTTACAAGTGTTGGAGGCTCTGATAAACAAAATCGAAAAGCGAGTTCTTCTGTTCCATCACCTTCCCAATGTTCAAATAAATCATTTTCAGTAATATGTTTACCTATTAGTATTGAAAGCTGCTGAATAATTTCTACACACTTTTCCTTATCCTCAATATTGCAAGCATTGTCGTATTTATCAATCAAGTCCAATACTTGTGGATAAATTTGTTTGGCTTTAATAATATTACATTCTATTTCATCTCTTAATTTCATAATATTTTCAGTTAATTCCTGACTGCTAATGGGATTCAACTAACTGCGTTTAGCAGTTTAGGTGATTGTTATGTGCCTCATTGTCTTCTTCTATTTGCATAAGAAATATTTCCTGCAAATCTCCACTTATTATTTTACCATTCAAGGTTAATTCAAAAAATCCTTCTTGGTTGGCAAAAGATGATACGTTATCCAATTTGGCAAAAACATTAGATAATGTATCAGTCATGATTAAACGGACAAAAGATTTTAGCTCTTGCCGTTGTTTTTCATTCAAATGACTATATAATTCTTTGCTATCATTCCATCGCTCATCACCACCGCTCACCGGAAATGTATTTAGAGTGTTAAAATAGCGATTATATAAGTCATTCAATATTTCTCTTTTCAATGAATTAACAAATTCTGAATCATTCATATTTTTCCATTTTTAAGTTGCACATAATGTTTGGCAGCGTTCCGCTTTGTTCAGTCGGTTTGCTGTTTGTTAGCATCATCAGAAATCCATAAACGTATCATTTTCCATATAATAGTTCAACGCATCAATATAGTCATTAATTGATGCAGTTTCTTTTTGATCAAATACGGACATCAATACATCTTCAAATTGTTGCCCGTAATAAAATAAATCCAAAGACTTATCTCTTACAAAATCTGGATATACTTCCTCATCATTATCATCTATCGTAGGATATAGTTCCAAATAGCATAATTGATTTGGTTGGACTATACCCTCATTGGAGTATAAGCAATAGTTAGAGTCAGTGAAGCCATTATTAGCTATATTTTTAGAAACTATTTCGATAATTTCTTGTAAACGATATGGTTTTCTTAATTCTAATTCTTTCATAATTTCAATTTTATATGATGCTAATGTCCGGCGTAATCGACCTTTCAGGGACGATTTATCTGTTTGTTAGTGGCGTTATTATACCAAAATTTCATATACTCTTCTTTGACATTGACTTTATAGCTCTTAGTAGAGCTATCCTTTCTAATTATAAATCCATTATCTCGAATATATTTTTGTTCCTCGAAAGGAGCTGGATAAGAGAAGCTATTTATATAGTCAAAGTCTAAAGTTGATTTTATTCTTTTTAATTCAACGTCTTTTATGTTTTGATAGAGTAATGTTAATTGTGCGCAAAACATATCATAAACCAAATCTGCATATAACGATGGGCTAATATTCTCATTTATATACTCAGAACAAATGCCGATACAAATTTGCTTATGTGTTTTATTTATAGTTCTAAAATTAGATAGTGGACGAAAATAAGTACACTTCCTATTATAAGGGGAGTTAAAAGTCTCATAATTCCTTTTTTCATCATACAGTATGAACCATAAATTTATGTGATACATAAATTCATCCATTATAATTTGATATGATTTCAAACAATTAGCATATATATGATTCCAAATATATTCAGATATTTGAAATGAAACACGAGGACGATGTATCAAAGCATTGTACTCATTCATGTCTTGGTCTGTGATGTATCTTTCAATAATTACATTCATACTCTATATATATTATACTTTTCGCCACTAATGTTTTGCGGTTATCTGCCTCTATTCACTTTGATAAGTTTCAACTATATACAAATCAACATTCGGATAATCATTTGAAACTTTATCTAAAATAGCTTTTACATCATTCCATTTTAATCCGCCTAATCCAGCACCGATCGCAGGTAAAGCTATTGCCGTTACGTTATCACGATTGGCAAACTCAAGCATCTTTATCAATGCCTTTGCGATATACTCTATTTTAGCTCGTGTTCGCCACGTTGCTTGAGTTCCAAGATTATAAATATGTCCGTTGCCATAATTATAATCAAAGACGTCTCCAGGGCAAAACTTATCTTCTTTGCACAACTGTTTATATTCAATATACATATCAGGATATTTATCCTTGAACTGTACGGCAATGCCTTTACCCATAGCACCAGCGCAATTACACCCGTGTGCATAACTGCTCACACCCTCGATGCGGAATATGTCGCCTTTCTCTATATATCTAATCATTGTTTTTCTTTTTTATTGTTAATTTATTCTGGCAGATAATGTCCAGTGGCTAACCGACTTTAAGGACGGTTGAGCCGCTTGTTAAACGCTGCCCTTGAATACCTTTTTATACTTATCTCCAAATAAAAGTTGGAAACATCGTCCTTTAGATTTTTTATTGGCAATGGAGAAATACTCCTGTGCTTTTTCAAATACTCCATTTTCATAATATGCAATGGCTACATAATAATCCTTTTCTCCGCTATCAATTCGACCGGTAGATGCAAAATCAAAAGTATCATAAACTTTTGCCCAGTGTAGAGCCATATCAAATTGCTCCATTTTTAAATACGTTATAGTTAATGTATTCACAAGATGATAGCTGAACTCAGTAGTCATTTTGGGTTCCGGGAGCATACCCCAATAATGTTTGCTAATCTTTAAAACTTCGTCATACTCTTGTTTCCGGGAAAATGGTACGACTTTATTCAGCCATTGGTTTTCCTGATTATTCAATTCATCTGATGATTCCATACATGCAGGTTTAACATCGTTATCTGGTGAACTCTGTTTGATGATTATTTCCTGTTGAGTGTTCTTTTTCCGAATTTTCTTTAATTCAACGTTATTCGATAGCCACTGAAGATATTTAGATTCATGTTTGAATATCTTTTTTCCTTCAAGCATATAAGCACGCAACAGAAACTCTTTTGCCATTTCACTATCGTTCAGTTCTAAAGAGTTTTCCCCTATACGTAGTAGAATAAAAGGATTATCGACATCGCCATTGTTGTAACATTTTCTAAAACATTCTAAAGACGATTGATATTTTTGTTTGGAGAAATAAGCATCTCCAATAGAAACCATTATCCAAGTATAGGCTTCCCATTCTTCTTTAGGGGCAGGCAATAAGTTATAGGCTTGCTGGAAAAATGAAATGGCTTCATCATACCTTTCATTTTCCATTGCCTCATTTCCCTTTTCCGATAGGGATTCTATTTGGTTATACAAATTATCTTTCAATTCCATATTTTTATTATTGCGTTTAATGTCCGGCGGCTAACCAATCTTTATGGGAGGTTGAGCCGCTTGTTAGTTTCCAATTATCCTTCTAATACAGATTTATATTCTATTTGATTATTCTTTTTCATTATATAACAACA
Organism: Bacteroides sp. NGMCC 1.200775; assembly: GCF_040798045.1. Classification (NCBI taxonomy): domain Bacteria; kingdom Pseudomonadati; phylum Bacteroidota; class Bacteroidia; order Bacteroidales; family Bacteroidaceae; genus Bacteroides; species Bacteroides sp. NGMCC 1.200775. The sequence goes on from NZ_JASCQK010000001.1 coordinate 493,941, forward strand.
CAAAACATGGTCTGAAAAATATTCAACATCACTACCAAGATAAACCATGACGTCAGGTTCATCTTCTAAATTTCCTATGCAAAATCCTATCTCAAAAGGATAAAAACTTTCCAAAAACTTTTCTTTTGATATAGGCAAAGTAATCTTAGAATCTTCAGCCCAAGTTTCAGCAGTCTGCAAATATCCTTCATCTATAATATTTTGAAGAACCAGGTTTCTGTCTTGATTAAATCGAATCAACCTATATTTTATTTCTTCTATAAAAGGGGAAATGTCATGATTTTCCGTATAAAAATAAATATCGGTTTGAAGCAAGACTTCTTCATCCCACATTTCTACGGTAATATTTTCATTCTTAATCGACCGATTGAAATGCTCTATCGTTATATCTTCAATTTTCATAATCAAATTCATTTAATGGAAACTAATGTTTGACAGCGTTCCGCTTATTCAGTCGGTTTGCTGTTTGTTATCGGTCTATTTCATTACACCTAAAATTTTTTCAAGTACTTCTTCCGGCTTATACCGCAAACTGTCAAATACAGTTTCTTGATATAGCATTTCACGAATAAGCGAAGGTTCTGATAATTCCATGTTTTTTTCCAATAACGGAACATAATAATCGTGTGACAGAACCCACCAAAGTTCATCTTCAGGAAAAGCCTTAACTTTATATTCGACATAATTCTTAGAATGTATTCTTTGTATGATTTCAAGAAGTTCGTCACACGATAATGGAATATGGAGTAATGGTGGAGTCCCTATTGAAAGCCTAAGAGCAACCATACAAATAGAGTCATCTTCCATATATTCAGAAAGAATATCTTTAGTAATAACTTTGTGAGTTAATTCAGAAATTTTCTTTATTATATTCAAACATTTATTGTCCTTTTCACTATCATACCCACGTAGTAACCTCGATATTTGCGGACATATTTTTTCTATTTGAATAATTTTAGGTTCTATTTCTTCTCGTAGTTTCATAAACTTTTTCTTTTTATTGTTTGACCGATAATGTCCGGCAGCGTTCCGCTTTAAGCAGTAGTGCTGTTTGTTAGCAACTTATTCAATAATCAAAATATCTCCAAAGATATTTGAAAGCATTTTTCTATACTCTTTTATATCTTCAATTGCATTATCCTTATATGACACAGTTATTGAAGTAATATCGTCTTCATATTTATGTTTTACTGAAAAGACAATCTCATTTTGACGTATGACGACTTTACTACATAAACCATAACCAGAATTAGATTGATCTGAATATTCAAAGTAGTATGAATCCATACCCAATTTAATATCCTGTTCATCAAACTCTAATGCTCTTTCGACAATTACATATTCTTTGGGTTCATTCTTATCATCTGCGAAACCGACTAAATATGAATTGTCTTCTGTTACTTCATATACTATATCATTTGCTATAAAGTTTATTTCCATATTTCACCTGTTTTAATCATTTGCTAATGGTTTGTGAATAACTGACCGTTAGGGCAGTTCATTCGCTTGTTATCAATATTTTAATCTGCTCTAATGTATGCGAATAATGTTTCTTGTTTGGTGTGAAGTACACTTCTTTCAATATAGGGTTTGCCAACAAGGGAGATAAATCTCCATTTTTGCAATTCCAAAACTTGAATGATGACAAGGATTTCATGCTTTTAATAAATTCCAAATCGTCCAAATCCGAAATGAAAAGATTATGAATATTCCGGTTATTCGCCAGCATAGAATAATCATGTAGTCTGCTATTCTTTTCAAATGAAACTTCTCCGGCATAATCCAAAAGGTTGATACAGCCAATATCGGTTAGCTTTCTATTATGCCCAAAAACTAAGGTATCAATCCGAACCAAATCTTTTATGCCTCGTAAACATTCTATTTGTGATTGATAGATATGTAATATTTTTATAGATTTCCAACCGGAAAACAACAACATATCTTTCCCTGTAAATTTGCTGATAACCGCACTCTCTAATTGTTCCAGCTTATCCAAATTTAGAAAGTTCTTATTATAAAAGATTCCAATATTCCGAAGTGATGAAAAACGAGCAAAATCTATATGCAAATCCACTTTCTGACAATAGAATGTTTTTAATCTTTCAAGAGAGTATATATATTCAAAATTGGATACATTTGTAGTATTAACATTCATAAACGATAGGAATACAATTTGATTAGCCACTTTCTCGAAAAGCCTGAAATCCATTATTGTATCAACAATATTCCATGTGTCAACTTGTAAACCGTCACAATCATTCGCAAGGGCATATTCTATACCTTGTTCAAACTCTTTTGGTTCAAGCATTAATTTTTTCTTGCATTTATTTGTTTCAGAATCATGTATTCGCATACTCAACTTTTTATTGATAATGTTATGTGAATAACTGACCGTTAGGGCTGTTTATTCGTTTGTTATATGCTGTTTCTAAATCACTGAAAATATGAAAACCTATATATGATTTAAGATTAGGGCATTCTTCTCTATAATAACAATCCCAATAGCTAATCATCTGACTTCTTGTTCTATTATAAAACACGTTATTTTCAGATATAAAGTCAAGGTAATTTTCAATATTATTTTCTAAGTGAATTTTTATGTCAATTAATATATCTTTTACATATTCACCTAATAACCTAAAACTGAACGGAATAACCCAATACTCTGTACAAAATAATAGATTGTGCAAATGCTTCTGTCTAATAAAACCATTATCATGTCTTGTGAAAATGCAATCTAAAATATGTTTCTGTATAGTAGTCAAATTTCCAGATACAGGTTCACTAAAGTATATCCGTTCCGGTATTGTTAAGAGTATATCATTAATTTTGACGCTATACGACCTTTCATGAATATCTTTGTCCTTGATTTTCAAATTATCAATAACTACTTGAACATCCTCTTTTAAATTTAGAGGGAAACACATTATTAGTTCTTCTTTTCTATTCATTCGCATATAATGTCCGGCAGATAATCAACCTTTAGGGGAGATTCATCCGTTTGTTACCGACGTTTTTGTTACTGATTATCTTTTATTCTCCTTGTCGTAATAGTATGTACTACAATACCGTTCATATGAAATATTATTCTTATTCAAATAATCTTCAAAATCGGCATACCGTTCCAGTTGTTGTAGATATTCTCTATATGCGGCATAAAATTTTCGGCAATCTTCTATAAGGATTTTGTCATTGTCAATTTTTAGTTTGTTTGAAATGGTTTGGAATCTATCAACAGAACTTAGCATATCCGGTATATCCGAAATATTTGCTCCATTCACACCATTCAAAACGCCATATGGAATTTCATGTATTGAATACCATAAAATCTCTTTCCCAATGAAATATTTTACTTTTAACGCATCTTCATTATCCGGCTCTTTTTCAAGAACCATATCAGCTAACTGAAATGGACTGTATTTATAATTGCTCTCATTAGAAAAGATAGATACGGGACTATCGGATGACCTATATAAAATCGCATCCTTACCACGCAGACAGTAGAATAGGAATTTCAATCCTTCGATGTCTCCATTTCTAATATCAACATTAACTGCTGGGACTATTACATTCTCGATAAAAACTTTGTTATAGCTTATATCTTTGTATTTATCCCAAAACTCGTATAATTCAGGAATAGTTAGATTGCCGTCTGCATATTGTGTCTTAGCCCATTCCGTCAAAAGAATGTGCCGCTGTTTCCGTTCGGGCTTGCTAAGATATTCCTTTCGGAATTTCAAGCATATATCAAGATAATCAGTCAATATTTGTTTCATTATTTTTGTTTTCTCGTCGGTAATGGGATGCAGATAGCAACTTATTAAAGTTGCTTATCTGCGTGTTATCCGCATTTACATTTCATCGAAAATTGAATCTAAAAGACTATTCAATTCGTCGTCTGTAAGATTGAAATTTTCTTGTTCAATTTTCATACTCTCGTATATTTCAGCCATTGCCTCGCCTTCGGTAGAGAAAAACTGGTCGGCTGATTTTATACTGTACTCGTCAACAAGCATTTTTCTAAATACTTGTTTGGCTTCTTCGATTTTCTTTTCTTTTTCCATATCTGTTTTTTTATTGCGGATAATGTCCGGCAGATAAACAGCCTTAAATGTTTCATCTGTTTGTTAGCAGCCTTTTTTCGTTTTATAGATTATTTCAGAATATCCATTTGGAAATGATTGGGTAATAGTTTCTAAACTCCCATCGTCCTGATATTGGAATCTGTGAATTAAGTCACCACCGTTTTTGCCATCAATATCATATTGTTTAATTTCAATATGTGTCAAGGCATTTTCATTATAGATGTAATTCTCTTCACGGCTACCACGACTACCACATGACTGTAACCGTTTCAACTTTCCGCCCTCGAAAAAGTAATGGCGTACATTTATCAAACGTTTACCATTATTATATAGAATACTTTTCACAAAATTGTCTGTATAATATAGGAAAGTGTGATAAAACTGATTTTCAATCGAACAACCAACCTTAACTTCGACTATTTGATTTTGATTATTAAACCCGTAAATACAAAGATTTTTGGTGCTTTTTACTGTATCAGGACGCTTTACAGGTTTTCCTTGTCTGAAACCATTACGCTGATAGGAATATGGGGTAAGTTCATAAAACTCGCCCTTATACAACTCAGTCCTGACAACATCGCTTTCTATTTGTTGTCTTATGGTTTCAAAATCATTTTTCAATGCTTCAAATTCAGTTCTTAAAGTTTCTTCAATCATTTCCATTTATTTGGGGTTGCTAACGTTATGCTAACAGCGGTCATTTAATGTTTCGCTGTTATTTTCTCTAAGTATTTTATTAAATCTCTTCTTCCAAAATATCGTCCAACGGGCTTTTGATCTTACTTTTATAAGTGTCTGCAATATGGACGTACATCTCTGTTGTCTTAATATTTTCATGCCCCAACAGTTCTTTTATGATTTTCAAGTCTGTTCCTTGTTCTATCAAATGTGTAGCGAACGAATGGCGGAACAAATGGGGATATACTCTTTTTGTTATTCCTGCTTCATGGGCTATCTCTTTCAATTTTTTGGAAACGATACTTTCAGAGAATTGTACTCCGGCTTCACGTTCAAAAAGCCACTTTTCCGGCTGATATGCTATCCTATATTCTTCCAGTTTATTGATAAACGGTTTGGATAGCAGCGTATATCGGTCTTTCTTCCCTTTTCCCTGTCGCACATGTATCAGTGAACGGGAAATTTTTATATCATCCGGTTTTAAATTCAGCAATTCGCTGATACGAAGCCCTGCCGAGTACAGCAGTGAATACATGCAATAAAACCGCAAATCTTCTTTAGCTACTGTTAGAAAGTCTTTCACTTCTTCCTTGCTCAATACATCCGGCAGTGTCTTCTCACGTTTTGCACGGTTTACCTTGTAGCAGTGACGTTCGTTACCCAGCACCTTTTCATAATAGAACTTGATTGCGTTGATACGTTGGTTCTGTTGGCAGGAAGAGATATTTTTCTTATCTATCAGTTGAAGCAGGTAGGCATTTATTTCGTCCGGCGAAATCCTTTTCAGGTTACTTCCGGTAAAATACTGTTGAAAATCTCCGATATAGGTAGTATATACCCGTATTGTATGATCGCTGTAACGCATCTGTTTCAGCTTTTCCAAAAAGCCCGCAGGCAGTTCCGGGCGGATGGTCTTTTCTTTCTCCGGTTTATTTGTAGTGTCTGTTACTTTGGAATAGTCAATAAATGCAAGATTCACATAACGGTCGAAGAACTCTGCCAAAACAAAGTCTTCTGCCGACAGGTATGCCTTGTTACTTTCAAACAGCACACCCTTCTCCTTTGACAACAATAGTCTTGCAGCATCGTTATTTCCGAAAGCGACCTCAATATACCTTCTCCTTCTCCGTATGGAGCGGGAGAGAATCATGCGTTCTTTTTTCCGGTATGTTTTTATATTCTTTATTTCGTCAGGCATAATGTCTGTGTTATATGGCTTCTTATTTACTAAATGACGATATTGGGCAAATTTACGCTATTTCCTTCTATTCTCTATTCTGATTTTTATCACATACATTCTGATAATTCATCAATATAGGTATTATGCCTCTAAAAATACGGTTTTGTCCAATCACCCACAAAGGAATCTGTTAGTTTTTTCCTATATCCTATAAAATATAACAATACGGCTCCTCGTTTCGGAAGAATTCCCAATTAACAATGTTAATACTATTCTTAAAGTATTCCATTCTTGAATAGAAAGAATAAATCTTTTGCACTTAAAAGACTTCTTCTTTATCATCAAAAGCCTTGCTTTAACACTGTGTTAAAACAAAGCTTTGACCGACAAGCAACAAAGCGTCATAATCATCTAATTTGCAAACATATACATAAAACATTCAATTCATATCCCCTGAATTCCGTTCATACATTCTAAAAGAAGATAATTACTTTTCTGACAAGTAAAGTTTCATTCTAAATCAATACTAACGTAAGCTATTTATTAGGGCACAGCGATAAATTACAAATAAAAAGAGCCGCAAAGTCTTTTTATAGACTCTGCGGCTTGGGTTGTGTGTGCTTTTTTAGATCTTCATGTGTATTAGTTGGCTAATCCCGGATTGGCAGCAATAGCATCTTTCGGAATAGGAATCGTATAGCGCGGATCATCCTGTTCCAGTATATAGGTTTCGCCTTGGAGGACTTTCACAATCCGTGGACGCGTAGTACGACGAAGGTCAAACCAGCGATGTCCCTCAAAAGCAAGTTCACGGGCACGTTCATTCAATATTTCACCAATCAAAGCATCTTTATCCATTGTATTCACAGCATTCTTTTTCTCAACATAAGCTACGGGAGTGTAACGTTTCTGCATCAGTTCCAAAAGACGTGTACGTGCCTGCGGCAATTTGTCCAGACGCGCAGCAGCCTCGGCTGCATTAAGATAAAGTTCACCTACACGGAAAGTACAGGAGTAATCTCTTTTCCCTCCTTTAGAACTCTTTCGATTTCCATTTTCATCGGGAGCAGCAAAATAGGCAGCCAATCTCCTGTCACCTTCCTGATAAATAGTAAGAAAAGGGGCAGGAGCCCATGCGGCGTTATTGACTACTGAACTCATAACTTGCTCCAATGCCGTTATGGTTTCAACTGATTCAAAATGATTAGGCAGGACAAAGGAGGCTTCGTTCATATCAACAAGAACAGATTTTTTTGCTAATACTGCTTCGGCAGATTCCAGACATTTCTGCCACTCACCCATATATAGGCTGACACGGGACTGCAATGCATCTACTGCCAAAACGCTGAACCGATAAGAGAAAACTGTTTCCCATTCTTCTTTGTTTATCAGTTCACGAGCCCGTTCGATATCTGACAAAATAGAAATATAAACTTCTTCTACAGTATTGCGTCCTAATGTCTTTTCAATATCCGTATCCAACTTCAAAGGTACTGACTTTGAACTCAAGGCTCCGGGCTTAGTATATGGCTGACCATGTAAGTTTACCAAAACAAAATGCATATAAGCACGAAGTAGATAGGCCTCCCCCACCAGCTGGTTCACTACTTCAGGAGTGCCCTCTGTAATTTCTTTTTCATTCTCGATCAACTGGTTAGCTATAAAAAGTACATTATAGAAATTGGACCAGGTAAACTGATTCGTTCCCGGAAACGGAGAAACATCATTCCAACGTTCGATGTCTCCGAATGAATTCCGGTCGTATTCATTATCATTCACCATCATCTCGTCCGAACGGAAACAAGCTTGTCCGCGGTCCTTCGGTACATTCAGATAAGCACGCGCCAATAAAGCGCGATACTCTTCAGCAGTTTGGGGGATCACGCTTCCCACCGGTTTTATGTCCAGATAACTATCACAGGCAGATAGCATCAACAGACAACTCAATAAAGTCAAAACATATATTTTTTTCATCTTCTTTTTTCTGCTTAATGATTAAAAATTTAAATTCAAGCTAAACGTTACTGATTTAGGAATGGGCGGTGCATACGGATTGTACATTGATTCCGGATCGAGGAAATTTTTGTAGCTTGAACCAAATACAAGTAGATTACGTCCTTCAATAGCTACCGAAGCTGACCCCATTCCTAAAGCTTTGGTCATTTTCTCCGGTAAACGATAACCTAAACGCAGATTCTGCAAACGGAAATAGTTCAGCTTCTTCACCCAAATATCCAGATGCCGATATATATCACTCTTTTGATCATACCAATAATACTCATCAGCACGTTTTTCACTGGTAATCAATGCCGGTAAATGTCCGTCGGTGTTTTCCGGAGTCCAACGATCCAAAATGTCACGATTCACATTCTGTCCCCGATCAAAATTGATAGAGTTATAGGAAGGGGTCGTACGTACATATCCTCCTAAATTAAAGGATAAATTCGCTGTCAACTCCCAGTTTTTATAACTGAATGTATTGATCAGACCACCGGTATAAGGAGTATCTTCCGAACCCATATATGAATAAAATCCACGTTCTTCTGCCGGAGTTACATCCGAACTAACCGTAAAACCTAATCCATAAGGATCCTGTAAGCGATACAGTTCTTTCAAAGTAACCTTCTTCCCTTCTTTATCATAGAACAGAGGATAACCATCCGCATCCAATCCGGCAGTCTTTATCGCAAAAATAGCACTGACCGGATATCCTTCACGCCCCGGAGTAGTCTGAGCCTCCGGAATAGCTTCCTGCAATACCTTGTTGTTATTGTAGGCAAAGTTGAAGTTCGTATACCATGAGAAATTTTTGGTAGCAACGTTTCGTGTGGAAAGAGATACTTCCACACCTTTATTGGTCATACTCGCCCAATTGACACTGGTCGAAACAAAACCGGTTTCAAGAGGCAACATTTGTCTTCCGATCAGATCTGTACCTTTACGATAGTAATAATCCACACTCAGGTTAATTGCCTGATTGAGTACCGAGAAATCAAACCCAACATTCACGGATTGAGTTTTCTCCCAACGAAGTTTCTTGTTCGGAGCCGAGTTTATATCGATCATATGTTCGGATCCACCCGGTAAAATATTGTCTACCACATATTTGCCCAACAAGAAAGGAGAAGTGTTTTTATCTATATTTCCCTGAATACCATATGAAGCACGGAATGCAAGATTATCCATCCACTTTCTGGCTCCCTGCATAAAAGGTTCATTCGATAACCGCCATAATCCACTTATTGAATACAGAGGAAGATAACGGTACTTCTTATCGACACCAAATAAATCCGAACCGTCAAAACGGATGCTTCCTCCGAATGTATAACGGTTCATCAACGAATAGGAAGCTGTGGAGAAGAAAGAAACATAAGCATTCTCTTTATACGTTTTCTTATGGAGTGGAAATTGTTTGGCACGATCTTCGTCCGGAAAGATAACCGGCTTCGTAGTCAACGTCTGTCTGTCGAAACCATATCCCGCGGAAAAGAGTGTCTCATACCAGGTTTTACGCAATTCAGTACCCACCATTATTTCCAGTTCATGAATATCATTGAAGCTATCCCGATATTCTCCCATTGCCTTCCAGGTAATCTGAGAATTCGTGTTTTCATATGCTTTGTGCACGCCTCCGTCCGGTATGAAGTATTTGTTGCTTTGAGAAGCAGAATCCCAATATTTACTGTTCTTACGGGTTAAACGCATTGAGAAACTTTCCTGGTCGGCAATCTGTTCTTTTGAGGCCTTATCTAATTGCAACCCAAGCTGGGTAGTAAACTTCAGCTTATCATTGAATCTCAGTTCAGCATCGAAAATAGATGAAATCGCATTAATTGTCTCTTCGTTCGATGTATTTTTACGTTCCTCAAAAATATTAAAACCTAAATCTGTATCAGAAGTATTTTGTACATCGAAATCGTACACGTAATTTCCATTTGCGTCGAAAGGCTGATAATATGGATTGGCCTTGCGTGAATAATAAACCGGATTCACTAATCCGTACGTATCTGTCAGGTAAGTTTTGTTATTACGACGGTTGGCAAACAAAGAAGCACCGAACTTTAACATGCGGTTGACTTTATACGAAGTCTTCGCTACAATATTCAAACGATCCAACCCAACACCTTTTACGTTACCGTTTTCTTTATAATATCCGATAGAGGTATAATAGGTTACACGTTCGTTACCTCCCGAAAGGCTCAAACTATACTCCTGATTAAAAGCATCACGAAAGAGAATATCATTCCAATCGGTTTCAGTATCCCGTAACCGGTTGATATCGGCTTGCGCTTCAGAAGTCAATGCTCCCCAGCCCCCGTTTTTGTATGCATCGGTCAGACCGTAGCCGGAAATGATTTTAGAGACTCCACCCTTATTATTCCCATAGGCAAAATTAGAACGGAGCAGTTCAAGTTCCAGATCTACTTTCTCCTGAGAGTTCAACAGATTCAAACGCTTGGAACTCAGTGTAGGCATATAAGTAAACTTTGAAGAAAAGTTAATCACCGGCTTCCCTACTTTTCCTTTTTTAGTAGTTATCACAATCACACCATTTGCAGCGCGAGCCCCGTAAATGGCAGTAGCAGCCGCATCCTTCAGTACGGTAATATTTTCAATATCCGCAGGATTCAATCCGGCAATAGACGACTGTTGTATATTAGAAATATCATTCAAGATCTCTGGCTGAGGTACATCCGTACCTTCCAATGGAATACCATCCAGAACCCACAACGGATCCTGAGTTCCATTTAATGACGAAGTTCCACGAATACGTATTTTTGCCGGTGCACCGGGTGCACCGGAAGTAGAGGTTACGGAAAGTCCGGCAATTTGTCCGGCCAATGCCTGATCGATACTTTTTACAGCACCAATAGTTTCATCCGAAATGTTCAGCTTCCCAACGGCAGCTGTCAGTTTACGACGTTCTACAGTTTGATAACCGGTCACTACTACTGCATCAAGCATTTGTGCCGATGGAGAAAGAGTTATTTCATATTGATTCTTCCCGGGAACAAGCTTAATTTCCTGCACATCATATCCTACATAACTACAGAATAGACGAGTTACTCCCTCGGGTACTGAAATATTGAATTTACCATTTATGTCGGTAATCACTCCTGTCATTGTCGGAGAGTTGCCGTCTTTTGACAGATCCTCTGCCTTTATATAGACAGAAGCACCTATCAACGGCATATTATCTTCCGATGAGATCACCACTCCTTGAACTTGCCTGTCGGCGGCAAATGCAGAAGTCAATGCTCCGACAAAAGACAATAAAAGAATAAAAACGTGTCTTTTCATTTGTTACATCCTATAAAATTAATACTCATTTTGAAAACTGTCTTTTATTTATATAAATACACAAAGCCCCTCGCTCAGCAAATAAAATCGTTGAGTGTTTGTCAGAGGGAACTTTGTGTTTTTGGTGTATTTACTTAGAAATGCCTAACGCAGTGTTGATACGCAAAATCAAATCTTTATAATGATATTTGGTGGCTACATCCGATGTACCCAGACGGCTCTGGAGCAAATCTTTAATGCGGAGCAGCTCTCCCCGTTTCACTGAAATGGCATCGGAAATACGATTTATCTGAGAACCATAAAAATTCAGTTCACGGCGTGCCCCCATACGGTCGGCGTATGCCGAACGATGTGCATGATCGTCACAACTGCAAAGCGGTGCCTGATGATCGAACAAGAAATGGTTATCGGTCAACTTTTTGTTCACCTTCACTCCTTCGCTTTCGGCAGCAGCAGTAATCAATGCATCTACAAAGCCTTTTTGCAAATTGCGGGTCATCACATCGGGTAAGCCGCCACGCTCGGTTACGGCAAAAATCCCCTTATGCAGACCATCCATCATTTCCACGGCTGTGAAAGCCTTTCTGCCGTTTACAGACTCATTCTCAAACATACGCATCAGGCGATTATTTGATAGCAAGTCCCAAAAGATATAGGACTGTGCATTTTTCAACACTTGAGTCGGTGCATTCTCCACTACTCCTAAAGGTGTATTTCTGAGCAGATAAGTATATTGTGCAACCTCCGGATCGAACAACCACTTAGGATAACACAATACTTCATCGAGCAAAAACTTCAAAGCAGCCTGCTGCTTCTCTTTTTCCACAAACGTATAAGTCTTCTCGCCATCACCTACGGTTGTATTCTCAATATAGATACCCCCGATATTTGCCATCACATGATAGAGATAATTATTCCATTGATTGATAACTGCGTAATACAAACGTGACGCCTCTTCGTATGTCTGCCCTTTCTCCCCGGTAGTGGTCCACTGGATTATTTGAGGAACAATACGCTTCAAATTGGCAATACCATACTGCGAAGAACGGATGGGGTCATCACCAAGATCCTCGTTCTGCGCACGAGGGTCAACGGCATCCCGGGGATCCTGTGCCTCGCTATACTTGTAAAGCCGATCGGTATGTTTTGCCAGAAAATCCTGCAACAATCCTTTTTCTTCTTCCGGAGTCTGTTTGCCATACCAACGGTAACCGTATTCTATGGCAAAAATATCATAAGGTCCGATATGAGGTGACAAAGCTTTCACACCGTCACCGGGCTGTGCCACATAATTAAAGCGGGCATAGTCCATTATGGATGATGAAGTAGAATTCATCCGGTCGGTAAATGCTTTCGAACGAAGAGAGTCGGTAGGAAAAGCCCAAGAACCCATCATATTATGACGTAACCCGAGTGAATGCCCTACTTCATGGCAAGCGACAAAACGCATAGCATCCCCCATCAGACTATCCGGCAGTGTTACGCCGCGAGCTTCGGGACGAACCACACCGGTTTGTACCGTAATCCACTCCTGAAGCATTGAAAGCACATTATGCCACCACATTATATCAGCCTCAAGTATTTCCCCCGAACGCGGATCAAGAATAGAGGGTCCCATCGCATTTGCCTTGGTAGATGCGGCATATGTCAATACAGAGTAGTTTACATCATCCATATCCACCTCCATATCATCGGTAATATCTTTGGCTATAATGGCATTCTTAAATCCGGCACGCTCAAAAGCTACCTGCCAGTCTTCAATTCCCTGTTTGATATACTTCCTCCACCGATAAGGCGTAGAGTTTTCTATATAAAATACAATGGGCTTCTGGGGCTCTACCAGTTCACCGCGCAGATATGCTTCCCTGTCCTCAGGCTTTGGTTCAAGACGCCAGCGGGTAATGAATTGTTTTTTATTCACCCGTTGTTGACCATCACTGAAGTTAGTCAGAGGATTAGTAAAATACCCCACGCGAGGATTATCCAGACGTCCGGTCATCGGCACTTCGGGAAGCAACAGGATAGACGAACTTACCTCCACTGTCACGTAGATAGTAGTAGTCCCTTCTGTGACACGTGTAGTGAGTTCTGAAGTTGCCACTACATTATTATCGAAAGACTTAATGGATAAAATTCTCGATAAGTTCTTTATAGCCGATGTTCCCAGATTAATATTGGTAAATACGTTATTAATACTTGTCTCCGTACCATCATATATATCGTTTACCTTAATCAACATGCTGGTAGAGTCATTATTATATGCCTCTATCTTGAAACCGGCTATTAACGGAGATATATAGTTGTCCTTCACCGATTGGCTGATAGCATCTTCGGATGGAGAAAGAGGCAAAGGCCGACTTTGACGGATTAATAATTTATTAGCCGGCTTGTCCAGTTCCAAACGGATCATTTGGTTCTCATAGTTAGTTCCGCGGTTCACTCCGGCCTCATTCAGTTCCGAAGGTACTCGTTGCAGTTTATTTACTACCAGCATATCACGTCCCAACAAAGTGGCGGGAATCTCAAAGTAGTAATCATTCTTCTTCCGGAACACATTGAACATACCGCGATGAGCGACACTATCGCTTCCCGTCAGTTTCTCATACTCATTCTCAACTTTGACGCTGTCTTGGGGATTACTCTTCTTTTTCTTTTTCGAGAACCATCCCATTTCAGAAATAGCGGGAGGTTCAACACGCATAGCAGCGACAGGCTCGCACAAAAATGAACCGGTGGCCACAGTGGTCAGTAGGATTGTTTTTAGTCTCATGTTAAATCTAATTAGCACTTAACCTTATTCTACGCTATGGAATAAGGGGGCGCAAAGGTAACAAAATAGCCCATAATACCTAATAAGAATGATACATTTTGACTTTTTTTCTCTATTTCATGAGTAAATATCACATTTTTATGCAAGTTTTCGATTAAAAAGAAAGTTCAGTTCTCCCCTCTTTCTGTGCTGAAGTGTCCGTTTTCTCGTACAATAATCGTATATTTGCCGCGAAACTAATTAAATAAATTAATCCCATGAAAAACTATTTAGGACTGATTTTCCTTCTTTTTGCCTTTACGGCAATTGCACAAAACAATCGTTCGGCCCTGTTGCCTATGCCCAATCATATAGAGCAACTGCAAAGTAAACCTTTTAGCCTGACAGGCAAAAATATCTCTATTCATCCAGAGCAACCGGAACTTAAGTTTGCGGCTACCACCCTGCAAGCCATCCTGAAAGATCGGATGCAAATAAATATCCCTCTTTCCGGCTCACGGCAATCAGCCATCCGGTTAACTATTGATCCGCAACTAAACGGGAAAGAACATTATAAACTCAAAATAGATCAGAAAGGAATTACCATTAGCGGAGCCAGTGCAGCAGCTGTCTTCTATGGGGTAATGACGGTTGATCAAATACTTTTAGGAGATGTATGTACCACCAATCGGAAAGAAATGGCTGCAGTCAGCATTGATGACGCTCCACGCTTTGAATATCGGGCTTTAATGCTCGATCCTGCCCGGCATTTTTTGCCGGTAGAAGATGTAAAATTCTACATTGACCAAATGGTACGATACAAATACAATGTGCTTCAACTCCACCTGACAGATGATCAGGGATGGAGAATGGAGATCAAAAAGCACCCGAAGCTTACAGCCGGACAACCTTTTTATACTCAGGAAGAACTAACCGATCTGATTCATTATGCAGCTGAACGCCATATTGAAATAATCCCGGAACTGGACATTCCCGGGCATACGGTCGCTGTATTAGCCGCTTATCCGGAATTGGGATGTACACATACCGATACCATTGAAAAGAATGTGGGTAAAACAGTAGATTTAATGCTTTGCGCCAATAATGAAAAGGTATACACGGTATACAAAGACATTATTGACGAAGTAAGTGCTCTCTTCCCTTCACGCTATATCCATTTGGGAGGCGACGAGGCAGTAATAGAAAAAAACTGGACCAAATGCGAACGCTGCCAAAAGATGATGAAAGAACTGAAATATGAAAAAGCATCTCAGTTAATGATTCCTTTCTTCGACCGAATGCTCAGTTTTGTACGGGCAGATGGAAAACAGCCGATCCTTTGGTGCGAACTGGATAATATTCGTATGCCTGCCAATGACTATCTGTTTCCTTACCCCAAAGATGTGACACTCGTAAGCTGGAGATACGGATTGACACCTACTTGCCAGGAGCTGACCCGACAGCACGGCAACCCTCTGATCATGGCACCGGGAGAATTTGCATATCTCGATTATCCCCAGTTTAAAGGTGATCTTCCGGAATTCAACAATTGGGGAATGCCTGTCACAACGCTCGAAACTTGTTATCAATTTGACCCGGGATACGGAAGACCTGCATCCGAACAAGCACATATTCTGGGCGTAATGGGAACGCTTTGGGGAGAAGCAATAAAAGATATCAACCGGGTAACGTACATGACCTATCCTCGCGGACTGGCATTGGCAGAAGCCGGATGGACCCAAATGGAACATCGCAGCTGGGACTCTTTCAAAGAACGGTTATATCCGAACCTGACCAATTTAATGAAAAACGGTGTTTCAGTGCGCGTGCCGTTTGAAATAGTAAAAAGAAAATAATTATTATCCAACATAAACTGTGAATGAGCGAACTTATTGTCTATAAAGCCTCTGCCGGTTCCGGGAAAACATTCACCCTGGCCGCTGAGTATATCAAGTTGCTAATACAAAACCCGCGTGCCTACCGCCAGATATTGGCAGTGACTTTCACCAATAAAGCTACTGCCGAAATGAAGGAACGTATTCTCAGTCAGCTATATGGAATACATATAGCTGACCCGGACTCGGATGCGTACCTAAAACGCATCATCGCTGAGACAGGCCGTTCGGAAGATGAAATACGAAAAACAGCTGGCATAGCTTTGAGCTACATGCTCCATGATTACAGCCGGTTTCGTGTCGAAACCATCGATTCCTTTTTCCAATCCGTCATGCGTAATCTGGCCCGTGAACTTGAGCTGAGTCCCAACCTGAATATCGAGCTGAATAATATTGAAGTATTAAGTGATGCCGTAGACAGTATGATTGAAAAATTGGGCCCTAATTCACCGGTATTGGCATGGCTACTTGATTACATAAACGAACGCATTGCTGATGACAAACGCTGGAATGTTTCGGATGAGATTAAAAATTTCGGACGCAATATTTTTGATGAAGGGTATATTGAAAAAGGTGACGGTCTCCGTCAACGTCTTCGCGACCCGAATGTAATCCGCGAGTATCGCAAGACATTAAAAGAGATGGAAACAGCCGCTCTTGAACAAATGAAAGATTTCGCTCAGCAGTTTGAAAATGTACTTTCCAGCCAATCGCTAAAGCCAACTGATTTAAAAAACGGTGCTAAAGGGATAGGAAGCTACTTTAATAAGCTCAGGAATGGTATATTGGGGGACGAAATAGCGAATGCAACCGTAGTAAAATGTCTGGAGGAGGAAACAAACTGGGCTGCCAAAACTTCCAGATACTATACTGACATTATCGTATTAGCCTCCTCCATCTTAATGCCGCTTCTGCAAGATGCTGAGCAACATCGCTCACGCAATAACCGGATTGTAAACAGTTGCCGGCTCTCAATGCAACATTTAAACAAAGTACAACTATTGGCTAATATTGATGAAGAGGTACGTCAACTAAATCGTGAAAACAATCGCTTTCTCCTTTCAGACACCAATGCTCTGCTCCATCAACTGGTAAAAGACGGAGACTCTTCTTTTGTGTTTGAGAAAATCGGAACAAACATCCGTAATGTGATGATTGACGAATTTCAGGATACCAGCCGGATGCAATGGGATAACTTTAAACTGTTGCTTCTTGAAGGCCTCTCACAAGGAGCGGACAGCTTGATCGTTGGTGACGTCAAGCAATCTATATATCGCTGGCGAAACGGTGATTGGGGCATCCTGAACGGATTGAACAAACGCCTTGGATACTTTTCCATCCGTACAGAAACACTGAAGACCAACCGACGAAGTGAAACCAATATCATACGGTTCAACAACAGTATCTTTACGGCTGCTGTAGATTATCTGAACGAAATACACAATAAGCAATTGGGAAGCATTTGTGAGCCTTTAATTAATGCATATGCTGATGTGGAGCAAGAATCCCCCCGGAACGAACAAAAAGGATACGTTAAAGTCGAGTTTCTCGAATCAGATGAAAAACACGATTATACCGAACAAACCCTTATCAGCCTCGGAACGGAAGTGGAACATCTGATACAATCGGGTATAAAGCTGAACGATATCGCCATTTTGGTAAGAAAGAATAAAAGTATCCCCCGCATTGCCGATTACTTTGACAAACAACTGCATTATAAGGTTGTGTCTGACGAAGCTTTCCGGCTCGACGCTTCACTTGCCATCTGCATGATGCTGGATGCCCTGCGCTATCTTTCCGATCCGGAAAATCGGATTGTAAAAGCTCAACTTGCAACTAACTATCAGTTACAAGTACTTCATACCGAAAACAATCTTAATTCACTGCTCTTCCATAAGGCTGAAGAACTATTGCCTTCTGTTTTTCTGGAAAGGATGACAGAACTCCGCCTGATGCCTCTCTACGAATTACTGGAAGAACTTTTCAACCTCTTTGAGCTGCACCGCATCAAGCAGCAGGATGCTTATTTATTTGCTTTCTTTGATGCAGTGACCGATTATCTTCAAAGCCACTCTTCAGATCCGGACAGCTTTATCCGATACTGGGACGAAACTTTATCTGGTAAAACAATACCAAGCGGTGAAGTAGAAGGCATACGTATCTTCTCCATCCATAAGTCCAAAGGGTTGGAATTTCATACAGTACTTCTCCCCTTCTGCGACTGGAAAATGGAAAATGAAACAAATAATCAACTCGTTTGGTGCGTACCCCAAGAGTCTCCTTTCAACGAGTTAGATATTGTACCGGTAAACTATTCTTCTGCGATGGCAGAATCGGTATACCGGAATGACTACTTGCACGAGCGCTTGCAACTTTGGGTAGACAACCTGAACCTGCTCTATGTAGCATTTACCCGTGCGGGCAAGAACCTGATTATCTGGAGTCGGAAAGGACAAAGAAACACAATGTCTGAGTTATTGGCCGGAGCATTACCGCAAGCAGCCTGTAAGTTGGAGCAAGAATGGGACGAGGAGCAAGTATATGAGTTTGGTGACCTCTGCCCGTCCGAAGATGAAAAAATGGTCGATTCAGGCAACAAGCTTACACGCAAACCTGAGAAACTTCCGGTTAGCATGGAATCCATGCATCCGGATATTGAGTTCCGGCAATCAAACCGTTCAGCCGATTTCATAAAAGGACTTTCCGAAGAAGAATCGGATGACCGCTTCATAAATCATGGACAATTATTGCATACACTGTTTTCTGCCATTGAAACGAAAGAAGATATAGAATCTGCCATCCAAAAACTGGTATTCGAAGGTGTTATCGGCAGCAAAGAGACAGAAGAGGAAATACGTACTTTGACCATGAAAGCCTTCTCTCTGCCTGAAGTACAGGAATGGTATTCCGGCGAGTGGAAATTGTTTAACGAATGCGCCATCATCTACAAAGATAAAGGAGTATTGCAAACCAGGCGCCCTGACCGAGTGATGATGAAAGACGGGCAAGTCGTCGTAGTGGATTTTAAGTTTGGTAAAGAAAATAAGAAGTACAACAAACAGGTGAAAGGATACATGCAACTCCTCTCCCGAATGGGATATAAAAACATCACAGGCTATCTGTGGTATGTGGAAGAAGAAATAATTGAAAAAGTATGAAAACATTTCTCCAGTTGGTCGCACAGGACCTCTATAGCAAGATAGGGAACGATCTGTCACGTACAGCTATCGTTTTCCCAAATAAACGTGCCAGCCTGTTCTTTAACGAGCATTTAGCCAACCAATCCGATCAACCACTTTGGTCACCTGCTTATGTGAGCATCAGCGAACTGTTCCAACAGCTTTCAGTCTTGAAGTTAGGAGATCCGATTCGTCTGGTATGTGAACTCTACAAGGTATTCCGTGAAGAAACGAAAAGCGAAGAATCACTTGACGATTTCTACTTCTGGGGTGAGCTACTGATAAGCGACTTCGATGACGTGGACAAAAATATGGTTGATGCCGACAAGCTATTTACCAATCTTCAGGACCTGAAAAACGTCATGGACGATTACAACTTTCTCGACGAAGAGCAAGAACAAGCGATCCAACAGTTTTTCCTGAATTTCTCTATTGAAAAGCGAACACTGTTAAAGGAGAAATTTATCTCACTTTGGGATAAATTGGGTAATATATATCGTCAGTACCGAAGGAATCTGGAAGAATCAGGACTTGCATATGAAGGTATGCTCTACCGGAACGTCATTGAACACCTTGAGCCTGAATCATTGAAGTACGATCGTTACGTATTTGTCGGCTTCAATGTACTGAACAAAGTAGAGACCCACTTCTTCCGGCAATTGCAGAGTACGGGAAAGGCCCTGTTCTATTGGGACTACGATGTATTTTATACTCAACTTCCTTCACAACACAAACAACGCCACGAAGCCGGAGAATTTATAAATCGTAATCTCAAACTGTTCCCCAACGAGCTTCCGGCCGAATTGTTTGATGAATTGAGAAAACCCAAGAAGGTCCGTTTTATCTCTTCACCCACCGAAAACGCTCAGGCCTGTTATCTGCCCGAATGGATCAGAGAGAACCTGAGTAGTGAAGAAAAAGAAAATGCTGTCGTTCTATGTAATGAAGCCTTACTCCTTCCTGTCTTGCATTCCATCCCGGAAGAAGTAAGGAACGTTAATATCACCATGGGATTTCCACTGGCACAAACGCCGGTATATAGCTTTATCAATGCCATACTCGAACTGCAAACCAGCGGATACCGTACAGAATCAGGAAGATACACTTATGAGGCCGTACAAACTATATTAAAACATCCGTATACCCGTCGTCTTTCGGACAATGCCGAACCATTGCAACGGGAACTCACTAAAACCAACCGCTTTTATCCTTTTCCTTCCGAATTAAAGAAAGACAGGTTTTTGGATTTATTATTCACTCCCCGTAATGGCATTCGGGAGCTCTGTATTTATATCACGGAATTACTGAAAGAGGTATCTATTCTATACCGTCATGAGCAGGAGAATGATGATATTTTCAACCAACTGTACCGTGAATCTCTTTTTAAGAGTTTCACTCTGGTAAACAGGTTACTCAACTTGATTGACAACGGTGAATTGCAAGTGCGTATAGATACTCTGAAACGCCTGCTGAACAAAATATTAAATGCCGCCAATATCCCCTTCCATGGTGAACCGGCCATAGGAATGCAGATAATGGGAGTTTTGGAAACACGCAATCTTGATTTTCGTAATCTGCTCCTCCTCTCGCTTAATGAAGGACAGTTACCTAAATCGGGAGGCGAATCATCGTTTATTCCATATAACCTACGTAAGGCTTTCGGCATGACTACCATTGAACACAAGAATGCAGTTTATGCCTATTATTTCTATCGCCTGATTCAGCGGGCAGAAAATATCACCCTGATGTATAACACTTCATCGGATGGACTAAACCGGGGAGAATGGTCACGCTTTATGCTACAGTTCCTGATCGAATGGCCACATGAAATCAGCCGTGAATATCTGGAAGCAGGCCAATCACCACAAAACAGCCGGGACATCCGTATCACAAAAACACCGGAAATCATTGATCGTTTATACCAGACCTACGATTTCTCACATAACGCCGATGCCTTAATGCTTTCTCCATCGGCACTGAATACATATCTCGACTGTCGACTGAAGTTTTATTTCCGTTACGTGGCACGTCTCAAAGCCCCCGATGAGGTCAGTGCAGAGATTGATTCCGCTCTGTTCGGAACTATCTTCCACCGTTCGGCTCAATTAGCCTATCTGGACCTGACAGCCCACAAGCAAGAAATACACAAAGAAGATATTGAACGTTTGTTGCGCGATAATGTCCGTCTGCAAAATTATGTCGATACAGCTTTCAAAGAAGAATTTTTTCACGTTCCTCTTGACGAAAAGCCCGAGTATAACGGAGTACAATTAATAAACTCAAAGGTTATCACTTCCTATCTCCGCCAGTTGTTACGTAACGATCTGCAATATGCTCCTTTCCGAATGATAGGTATGGAACAGAAAGTAACGGAAGATATCCAGATAGAAGGCCCCAAAGGAATGTTATCATTAAAGATCGGAGGTACGATTGACCGTATGGACAGTAAAGAAGGTACACTTCGGATTGTGGACTACAAAACCGGAGGAAGCCCCAAAGTGCCGGCGAATGTGGAGCAACTATTCACACCTGCCGAAGGGCGTCCCAACTATATTTTCCAAACCTTTCTTTATGCCGCCATCATGGCACGCCAACAAACATTAAAGGTGGCTCCTTCTCTATTATATATCCATCGGGCAGCTTCCGAAAGCTACTCTCCTGTAATTGAAATGGGAGAAGCACGCAAACCCAAACTACCTGTCGATGATTTTTCTGTTTATGAAAAAGAGTTCCGCGAACGACTATTGGCACTACTTGAGGAAATATACAACGACCAAGAGGAGTTCACCCAAACTGAGGATCTAAAGAAATGCGAATATTGCGATTTTAAAGCTATGTGTAAACGATAAAAAGCTCCCACTGGTATAATCACACGAATGAATCAGACAAAATAAAATGGTGCAGACTTATTTTTAGAAATATAGTCTGCACCATTTTTATCTACTTGAATAGTCTGATTCTCAAACGATCCACCCAAACTGCTGAAGCCTTATTTTTTCAGTGGAATAGAAAAATAGAAAGTTGAGCCTTCACCCTTAACAGAAGTAAACCACAACTTACCTCCATTCTTCACTACGAAATCCTGACACAACAGCAATCCAAGTCCCGAACCTTCTTCATTATTAGTCCCGAAAGTACTGAAGTGCGTATCAGTGTGCAATAGTTTCTTCTGACTTTCTTCATCAATACCACATCCGCTATCCTTCACACTAACGATTGACATTCCATCCATATCTTCTACTTTTATGAGGATCTCAGAACCTTCATTACTGAATTTGATAGCATTGCTTATTAAATTGCGTATAACTGTTTTTATCATATCAATATCAGCATATACAGCCTGATGTTCCGGTGCTTCAATACGCAAATGAATATTCTTCAAACCGGCCACCATTGAGAAAATCTCTCCAACTCCCTCCACAACTTCAACCATGTCAATATCCTGATATACAACTTTAAGTTTACCTATCTGACTTTTTGTCCACTTCAACAAGTTGTCCAACAGAGAAAATACATCTTCAGTAGTCTGATTAGCCATGGTCAGCAGTTCGTACATGTCTTCACCTATTTTTTCTTTGGGCAAACTCAAGATCAGCATATTAAGTACCATCTTAATAGATCCCATAGGCGAACGAAGATCATGAGCTATAACCGAATAGAGCTTATCACGCCCGATAATAGTCTTTTTAAGCTCCTCCGTTTTAGCTTCAATAATACGTTTGGCTGCTACTAAAGAAATTTGGTGTGTGACACGAATAATCAACTCTTCCTTATTAAAAGGTTTAGATATAAAGTCATTGCCACCTACCTGAAAACCTTTCACTATATCGGCAGTGCTATTCAGTGCTGTCAAAAAGATAATTGGAATATGAGCTGCTTCGGGATCAGCCTTTAATTTCTGAGAGACTTCAAAACCGCTCATGTCCGGCATCATCACATCCAACAATATCAAATCCGGATTCTCTTTTTTCACTTGATCCAGTGCCTGGGTTCCATTACAGGCTGTCACTATGTTAAACTTCTCATTGGTCAACAATACTTTCAGCAAAAGGACATTTGACATTACATCGTCTACAATGAGAATTTTATATTCCGAGGGATTAATTTCCATATTCATCTTTATGTAGCTTTAATCTTGAGTTCTTATTTTATTATAACGTGTACTTCTTTTTAAAATAATCAATCATACGATCCAGACCTTCATCCAACAAAATTGTAGGCTGCCATCCCAGCTTTTCCTGTGCCAAACTGATATCAGGCTTACGCTGTTGAGGATCGTCATGAGGCAAAGGTTTGAAAGTTATCTTTGACTTCGACCCGGTTTTCCGGATAATCATCTCTGCCAACTGAAGCATGGAAAATTCATTGGGATTACCAAGATTTATAGGTCCCGTAAAATCATCATCCGTATTCATCATCCGAATCATACCTTCGACCAAGTCATCTATATACTGAAAGCTACGGGTTTGCTCACCGGTCCCATAGATAGTTATATCATCGTTCTTCAACGCCTGAATGACGAAATTAGAAACCACTCTCCCATCATGGGGCAGCATCCGTGGACCGTATGTATTGAAAATACGAACAATTTTAATACGTACGTTATTCTGGCGGTGATAATCCATAAAAAGGGTCTCAGAGCAGCGTTTCCCTTCATCATAACAAGAACGGATACCTATCGGATTGACATTTCCCCAATAAGATTCCGGTTGCGGATGTACCTCCGGATCACCATAAACTTCACTGGTCGAAGCCTGCAGAATTTTAGCATTAAGCCTTCTGGCTAATCCTAACATATTGATAGCTCCCATCACCGATGTTTTAATGGTCTGAATAGCGTCGTACTGATAATGTATGGGAGAAGCCGGACAGGCAAGATTGTATATTTCGTCTACTTCAGCACTATATGGGAATGTTATATCATGACGTACCACTTCAAAATGGTGATTATCCATTAAATGGATAATATTTTCTTTTGATCCGGTAAAAAAATTATCCAGACAAATGACGTCGTGTCCCTCGTTGATTAGCCGAGTACAGAGATGTGAGCCAATAAACCCGGCACCTCCGCTAACTAAGATTCTTTTCATGTAATTATTTTATAATGACAGAGGGCAAACGTGCGCCCTCTATCATTTAGATCTGCACAAATGTAAACGATTTGATTAAAATATGCAAGTTTTCCGAACACATATTTTTAATAAAAAGCCGCCAATTCTAAAAATTCATTTATACTCCGAACGTGCTGCGCCAGCTTTCAAATTCCGCTTTTTTTTCTTCCGGAATGCTGATTTCCATTTCATCTGCTCGACCCGTCTGTACCAATGTGTGTTCAACAAACTTCTCAATCATGGCATTACTCAGCATAACACACTTCAGTACAATCTCATATGCATGATAAATACGATCAAAAGCATTGAACTGCGAATACAAAAAACAAAGATGACGCGCCGAATTATCGTGTGCACTCCAACAATCTCCTTCCTTATACAAAAAAATACGGCTTTTATTGTCTATTTCTCTAAATAATACTTTTTCTAAATCCATAATAATCATTTTTAGGGGTTTAACATAAAAACGGAACTTCCGACTCGGTGTATACAAAGCTACATCAGGATCAGAAGATATTCGTGACCGATAGAATGTTTCTGTTTCAGAAATGCTTTCTCTCTATCTACATTAAGCGGTATCAACTCACTTATTATGCAAATAGAGGCTGCAAATGAAAAAATAGTTGCGAATACCGAAACAAGCCAGGGTGCAAATATGTTAAACAAAGAAACAAAGGCTATGATAATAAACGAATTAAATACAGGCTTAATAGAAGCCGCAAAAGAAAAAGTTCCGGCCGGAGCCAATCTGGCAAATACATTGATGGATATCTTATATATAGGTAAAGAAGCTATTTATCGCCGCCTGCGTGGAGAAGTACCATTTACACTGGCAGAAGCTGCTGTCATTTCAAGAAAATTAGGAATATCGCTCGACAAAATGATTGGTGTGAGTTTCAGCAATAACGCAGTATTCGATCTTAATGTAGTACACCATAGTAACACATTCGAGACTTACCATGACATCCTCACAAGATATGTCAATGCATTCGACAGTATCCGTGAAGACCCTACAACAGAAATGGCAACGTCATCGAATATTTTGCCTCAGGCACTATATCTCAAGCATGATATTCTTTCGAAATTCCGTTTGTTTAAGTGGATGTATCAGAACGAAAATATCAGATGTAAACACTTTGACGAACTGGAGATTCCACACAAAATATATGATGCCCAAAAAGACTTCGTCAACATGACACAGCAGATGAGAACTACAGATTACATCTGGGATAATACCGTTTTTGAACATGTTGTGAGAGACATACAGTTCTTCTCGGAAATCCATCTGATATCTGAAGAAGATAAAGAAATGATAAAAGATGATTTACTACTTCTGACGGAAGAATTGGAGGAACTCGCCGGGAAAGGTAAATACGAAACCGGCAATGATGTACGCATCTATATTTCGAATATTAAGTTCGACGCCACTTACAGTTATGTGGCAACCAGCAACAGTCACATCAGCATGATACGTATATATTCTATTAATGCCATTACTACCCAGGATGACGGCATGTTCCGCAGTTTGAAAGAATGGGTGCAGTCACTCAAGAAATTCTCAACACAAATATCCGAAAGCGGAGAGATGCAACGTATACGCTTCTTTAAAGAACAGCGTGAAATAATAAACACCCTGTAACTTTCTTAAAACGAAAAACGAAACAACTGGGGAGAATAGTGACAATTATCGAAAACAGGTGGCATTGCCATCTGTTTTTTTTCATTCCCAACCTGTCTTTCCGACAATTATTTCCCAATCAGAAATACCTTCTTTTTTCCACACATGATATGCCACACAAAAGTTCGGGTTACTTACTCTATATTTGTATATGCCACAAGCTATTACAATTATTACAATATTATTAATCAATAACCCAAATGGCAGTTATGAAAAATTATATCGTTAACGAGCTTATTGCAGCAATGAAAGAGCGGATTCCCCGGGGAATAAATCTGGCTAACTATCTGACAGATGCGCTATGCATGGGAAAAGAAGCTGTATACCGAAGATTACGGGGAGAAGTAGCCTTCACTTTCGACGAGGTTGCACTGGTTTCATGTAAACTGGGGATATCAATCGACCAGATTATTGGGAACCACCAGTCAAACCGGGTGACTTTCGACCTGAACTTACTGCATTCACCCGATCCCCTGGAGAGTTATTATGAAATTATAGAGCGTTATCTTCGCATCTTCAATTATGTAAAGGACGACAGTAGTACGAAGATATATACGGCTTCCAATGTGATCCCTTTTACTCTTTATTCTTCGTATGAATACCTATCGAAGTTCCGTTTATGCAGATGGATTTATCAGAACGGGAAAATACGTACTCCTAACAACTTGTCGGGTATGCAAATACCCGTCAAAGCGGTAAATGCCCACAAGTTATTGAGTGAAGCAGTTAAGGCGTGCAGAAAGACTTGTTTCATATGGGATAGTAACGTATTCTACTCGTTTGTGAAAGAAATGAAATACTTTGCCGGATTAAATCTGATCTCGGAAACAGACCTGATGCATTTAAAAAACGAACTGGTACTGTTGCTGCATGAATTGGAACAAATATCCGCAAAAGGAGAATTCGGTAACGGAAACAAAGTGGCCATTTACTTATCGAATATCGACTTTGAGGCAACCTATAGCTATATAGAAAAGAAAGATTTCCAGATCAGTCTCCTCCGGGTATATTCCATTAATTCGATGGATTCTCAGAGCCCACGAATTTGCGGGATACAAAAAGATTGGATACAATCGTTAAAAAGACACTCTACACTGATCTCAGAGAGCGGAGAGGCACAAAGAATCAGCTTTCTTGAACAGCAAAAAAGTTTTATCGACGCATTATAAGCTTACCCGACGAAGATATGCATAAAAAAGATGGCTACGCCCTTTAGTATATAGGGTGTAGCCATCCCGACGTTTGGGTGTAGCCATCCGCCCCAGATGGCTACACCCTCCCACCTAAACTCCATCGACCTCTTGTTTCCGAATCAACCAACCGTTGATCTGCACATCCACACTAATATAGTTTCCATTGCTATCCATGCCCTTAAAGAACAAAATGATACCATGCTTATCAGCACGATCCAGATATTCCTGCAGAGGTAAATCAGAATATTGCTGAAGCCTCAACGCGTTGAGATACTTATTCAGAGAGATGTCAAGAATCACATTGCCCGATGGCTTATGTGTAATAACCAATCTGTTTTCTTTGTCAGTCATCAGTCGCAATGTGTTCAGTTCGGCTATAGCTCCGGTTTCAGAATCGTTTTCGGTATGGTAAGTAGTATATTCTACTTTCTCGTCCGTTTCATCTCCCAAAAGGCCGTTTTCATGATCGTACCTTCCATTGGGTGAAACGATCCGAAAATCATAATCATCCACATCAATGTTGCTATCATCAAGCATTTGCATGATAATGCGAAATTTTTTCGTATTTTTCAGCAACGAGACAGTAGTGACATCATTATTATATTGCGGAGACACTTCTGCCTGCTTGCCATGCCATAGCAGATGGAGTTCCCTGTCGACCACTCCCCCACCACTCCGGGTTTTCAAGTTATTGACGCTGACCTCCAGATCCGCCAGTGTAGATACTCCGGGAGTGAGTGCAACCTTATCATACGACTCGCCGTACAATCCGGACCAAGCAACAAAAATATACTTCTTGCCTGACATGGATTGAGGTAAAGTCATCAGATAATCCGGTGCAAAAGCACCGGATTTTTCTTCAAGTTCTGTCACAAATACGCCTTTTTCATCGAATACATACAAGTTCATCTTGGTTGCCTGCTTATGAAACAGGTCTATGTATTCCAGGTTGTAGTCGTATACAAAGCGGACATAAGAATTGCAATCTTCATCCATCCCGTCTCTGACGCAGGAAGCACATAGCAGAAGGCAGCAACATGCAACCTGTATGTATCCGATAAATCTGTTCATAGCTACTTCAGTTTAGTTTAAATAAGAAAGAATTTATAAAAGTTCCTCTACATTCTGATTACGGATATACCACCGCATAATGTTGACATCTGCCGAGATCCAAGAGGTATCTTCATCATCCGGATCTGTTCCCGGAGGATTGATCACCGGCTGTCCCGGACCAATAATCTTATTGATGCTAAGTTGGTAAACGTTATTACGCACTACGCCATAACGTCCATATCCCATCAGTACGGGTACCATATTATTGGAGAAATGGCGAATCAGGACAGTATAATAGCACACTCCTTCATAGTAGAAATTAAGGCCACCCACCGAAAATGAAGCCGTAGGCGAGTTAAACGCATTCGGATTCCATGCCAGTACATCGTTGATAGCCTGTTCCAATCCGGCGTCACGCAATTCCTGAGGAATCAGGTTCCTGTCATTCACCATGTCTCTCATGGCTTCTACTCTGATAGCATTACCTTTGAAATAGTAGAAGCTGATGCCACCACTGTTACGAGTTGCCACCGATCCAAAGCCATTCGGTGTATAAGTACCACTGATCACTACGCGGGTAGTAACGTCATGGCGCTGTTCAACAGCTTCCATTGTATTTTCCAGAGTATAATCATAATCATCAAAATCCTTCGTCAACTCCGGAGTTCCGGACAGGTATTCAAATTGCCCGGCAGGATTTCCACCATTCCATGCACTGAATCCGGTAAAGTTCGGGTCCTCGGCATATCGTTCTTCCCTGTATCCGCTATTGAGCTGTTCCATTTCGCCCGGCACACCACCCGAATTAGCGATAAAAGTCATTTTACGCATCCAATAAGTATACTGGTTGGTTACATCCAGCCCCCATTTCAAATTATCAATCCGGTCTCCGTGCGGCACTACTTCAGGCACCCCACTAACAACCACTTTTGCTACTGCACGCTCTACTTCTACCCTCACCGGATTTTCCTCAGCCATCCGCTGATTATCCTTCAGCTCTACTTCAGGAACAAAAATAAGATCCTGATGATTGGTCATATAAAAGTTATTGTCTGCGGCAATACCATAAGGCTGTATCAACGACTCTTTTGTCATGTTGGCAGCACGTGATAAATAACTTCTGGGATTTCCTTGTTCGGTTATTTCCAGTAATTCGCCGGGAGGATTGATCAGAATAAGCAATTCATAGTCCTGCTTCACCACTTCACGCCCCACCGTCACAAAACGGCTCACTGTAGGAGTAGCCGAAGGCACGTCTTCTCCTCTGACTACATCTCCTCCGGTAAATTCATTCACTCCATCAGTAGATACATTCAGGTCCCAAGAGTATCGCACCGTATTATTCTTGGTTTCATACAGCACCATGCGTACATGATTTACCACCTGTTCTTCTGTACGTCCCGAGGTTGTCGGGTCGACTGCCACCCGGGTACCGGCCAACGAACCGGTAGATAAGCGCATGGAGAGAAACGCTTTCTCCGTTGGTTCCGGCACTTCTTTACCGGGACTGCCGCCAGGGTCAAAATTCTCTTCATCGCTACAAGATACCATCATCATCATTCCGGCTCCGATTGCGAGGCCGAACATTAGTTTTTTCCATTCTACTTTCATAGTTCTACAATTGTTTAATTAATAAATACATTTATTGGTCACTCCTGGGTTTTTAGCCAAGCCGCTAACTGCCCCATATTGTATACTGCCGTTTGTATACCGGCATTTATTGCTTTCTCCAGATATTCTCCTCCTTTCCCATATTCCTGTTTCATCAGGTAGGCCACTCCTAAATTATTCCACGCTTCGGGCATATCCAGCTTTTGGAGACGAATAATAGCAGCATCTACAGCACCCTTCTCCAATTCGAGTGCCGCCGTATTAAGCTGTGCTATCGGATCATCGGGATAAATACGAGCAGCTATGTCGAACACTTCTTTAAACTCCTTGCTATCCTTGGGATAGGTATCGGCTACAAGAAACATCTCATTCAGACTGAGATACCGGGGTTTTGTTTTAATCAGTTCTTTTGCTTCATCTACATTGAAAGCACGTGCCACATAGGCAATGGTATATTCGTTACGACGCAAAGGCGGATAATAGTCTTGCAATAGCATTCGGTAGGTAACGCCCCCATTCAAAGCCTGCAACCGATTCTTTCGCTGGGTAATATCAGTCTCCCCATCGATAAGAGCGAGTATAACCTCTTTATCATTCAGGCGAGAAGCTGCGACTTCATTACGCAGACCTGTCCAGTCTTCTCCCTTCCAATCAACGGTTAACAAAGACCTGTCAACTCCCCCACGATTCCGCAAATAACCGACCAACGCCAATGCCCGATTTTCCGACAACTTCATGTTACGATTGTAATTGCCCTCAGGTGATGCATAGCCTGTAACCTTAAATTCCGTTACAGTCAGGTTGGAGTCATTATGTATCTCATGGACAATCCGATCTACTTCAGCAAGTACATTGGCATTATTCTTATAATTGCGTAACAAAACGTGTTTATCTACTTCGAAATTCAGACGGGCCGTATGCGTCTCGCTACGTTGCTTCAACGGTTCCACCGGTGGAGTTACATAGCTCAATTCATACCGGGGCGTAAACACCTCGTCAAATACCGATGTCATGACAATATGCTCATCCCGCCCGACAGCACAATCGGCACAACCGGTCACTTTTTCATGGAAAACAAATCTTGACTGCCGCATCCATTCATCATATGGTAACCTGAGATGGATATCCACCATCTGGGGCATTCCGTTTTTCCGTTTTTCGACAAGCATAGGAAGCGTATCAAAATCAGCAGAGCCAAAAGCCAAAGCTCGTTTCAGGGCCCGATATCGCTTGGGTCCGGCAATCACTACAGGAGCAAACTGTTTCTGTTCCCCGCCTCCGGCAGATTGCAGAATCGGTGTAAGTACAACCATTTGCTGACTACCCAACTTCACGGTTTCCAAATCAAGGGATACATCCAGATTCAACTCCCCTCCCTTCCGGACTACATGATGCTGTCCAAAAACGATATGACCTTGATAAGTATTTTGCGCTTGAATGCCCATGCTATAAAGAACAAAACCCAATATCAGAAAATAAAACCTTTTCATATCTTTCATTTTTAAAAAATTCAACTTAGCGAATAAAATAGACTAAAGAGACAGCTGCTTTAGTAGGACCTACATAATTTTTATGTCCACTCTTTATTTTAGGGCTACAGTTCACACAACGATATTTATCGTATACCCAATGAGCATATCCCACTCCGACCGAGGCTTCCAGGTTCCAACGCTTACTCAGCACCCACTGATGTCCCACACTGACGCCTCCTCCATAGAAATACCCTTCATAACGATGATCTTTGAGTGAAGGAAACATCTTAAAAGGCAAATGGATACCGGCCACGCTAAATTCACCCCCATGCAGGTGTAATCCCCAAAAGGTTCCATTGAAACGTTCGCAGGTCCAGTAACGAAATTCCGGCTGTACCAGCCAATGCTTGAAACGCTTGTTCCCCCCCAACGTAAACGGATTGTAACCGCCATACAGGTCGAGTGTGGTTTTCTTGCCCAGCCCTATCTCCAATGCCAGATTCGGTGTAGTGGTAGCATCATACAGAAGGTTGTTTTTCAGAGCGACATGCTGTGCACTTATGGCTACTGAAATCGATATTGCGGCTCCAAACAGAATTAGCTTTTTCATACTCGTTTCTTCTATTATATATACTGACTAAAAAACTTGCTCAAAATGAACATGACAAATATCGCGGAATTGTATCATTCCGGGAATTGTATTCATTTCTCTTATAGAAGAAAAAAGAATAATAAAAATTCTAATAATGAGGCTTTAATGAAATGAAGTTGCTAAATGTAAAAAAGGGAGGGGAAAGTTCTGCGTAGTTTCGCTTTCCGCAAATAAAACAGCAGTATGTTGCGATCCGGGCAAAAAGAAGGGGCAAAAAAACAGGCATAGATTCTACACAGAATATGCCCGCCAACGATGGGATATATACTTGTAAAATCTATGCCTGAAAGACTAATTTAACGGGCAGGCTTCTTATCGACATTTCCTGGCTGGTCCTCTTCAGGAATACTAAAGTCGCGGTTGGCAAACAGATCAGCCAGACCCGATATTTGCTTTAAGCGCAACAACTCATCCCGATCCATACCAATATTCTTCATTATCCATTGGTCGGACATGCCTGCTTTATCCAGTTCGGCAACAATGTGACACATCAATTCTATATTGTGTGTACCCCGGGCACGATTATGGCGGATAGTGGAACTCATACGATTGGAAAGATCTTTGTCGATCACCACTACAGGCAACATCCCATTTTCTCTCTGAAAGATACGTTTGGAGGTCTTCAGCACAGAATAACGATGGAAACCATCGACAAGGATATAAATATCCTTCTCCTTATCATAATAACAAACGCAAGGCATAGTGAACCCATCCTCCCAGATAGAAAGTTCAAGGAGCTTCATTTCCGGAGGAGCCACTATATTGGGATTGTAATCATTGGCCTGTACTTTTTCAACCGGAACCGCAATTACATTATATACCGGACTTTTCTTTATACTCATTGCAATATGTTTTTATATTGTTCGATTACTTGATTTCGTTTACTCATCTCCTCTTTCGTCGGAGAGAATCCCATATACTTGCAAGCATGATCATTTTTCAAGATACAGATACACATACGCTTGTAAGTGGGAATTTCCCTGAATTCCGGAATATCGACATCATCCTGATATTCCATACGAACCGGTTTCTTGTTCGTTTTATAGTTGGAGCTATCCATAACGATAATAGGCACTTTTGCCGCATTCAGTCTACGAATTGTTTCGTCACTCAGACATCCTCCTTTTGTACGCCAAAACTGAACGCTGACCTGCAACTTACGAAGATATCCGTTTCGGGTTCGATCGGGTAAAGTGGAAAGCAGGAAATACATAAATTCCCGCCAGGTATATCCTTCCGGAAGTTTGATGGACTGCCATCCCATCGCATGAGTTCCTCCATACATACTCGTAAAATTGACCCCATTGACACGGCCTATCATTTTCCCCCATGTATTCGGATCAATAGCACGATAAAGTGCCAGGCTCTCTTGCGCCTCACCTATGAACGGACTGGCTACACGCTGACGCTCCAGATTAACTCCTGCCCAGTAATAATAATCATATAGTTTATTGTAATCCCACTTAAATTTCCCGTTAGCTGTCCATACATCCGTTGTCTTCCAGTCATATATAGGGTACGCATTAAAGATGTCGTTTCCCACCTTTGAGGTCCATCGATAGCGATGATACATCTGATATTTACGATTGAGATAGATACAACGCCAACGATTGAAACTTTCTTGTGTACGGATACCAATCAGGCAACAAGTACGCACGGCATCCTTTTTAGTATGCAGCCAAGAGGCAAAACGCATCTGGAACTCATAGTCCCACATCTGTATATTATAAAAAGGAAAGTCTTCCTTCGTCATGGCATTCTCAGGCATCGGACGTACCCACAATTCCTTTTTGCTGTCCTCCCACGGACGCCAGAAAGACTGATACATGGATGTACAGGTTGCTACCCGGAACGGTACACAGACACGATATACTTCCAGAATATCCTTATTTTCCTCCAACATACGGGCAATGTAATCAATTGTCATTTTATATTGTATCTCATAATCCATATGGAAAACCCCGAGTTTTATTTTCAGGTTATTCTTACGGATATAATCAATACATAAACTCAATAACACCCCGCTGTCTTTACCTCCCGAAAAGGAAAGATAGACATTATCAAACTCATTGAAAATGATACGCAAACGTTCCTGCGCTAACTCATATACATTTTTAGGGGTAGTTGCTGTTTTAATCATCATTCATCTTTTTGCATTTTTACATAACGTTTCCATGCCTTATCTACTATAAACCCATGTTTTTCAAACACTGCCTGATGCTCGACCATGACAACGGCACACAACCGTACTTCCGAGCCGATTGCCTCCAAGGTGGTGGTAATTAATAAAGAGAGTGTTTCACGGTTATCATCACAGACATAATAGTTATTGATAACACAACCGCTTCTCCTCCGCTCCACCGGCATGAAGCCAACAACAGACTTTTTATCTACAGCAATGAACCACACATAGTGTTCAGTCGTTTTAAAAGGATAATTATTATTTGCACTCAAAACATCCGGATTCATCACTAACGGAGCTATAAGTTGGTATAAGCGTTTTTCTGT
Organism: Bacteroides sp. NGMCC 1.200775; assembly: GCF_040798045.1. Classification (NCBI taxonomy): domain Bacteria; kingdom Pseudomonadati; phylum Bacteroidota; class Bacteroidia; order Bacteroidales; family Bacteroidaceae; genus Bacteroides; species Bacteroides sp. NGMCC 1.200775. The sequence continues at coordinate 528,286 of NZ_JASCQK010000001.1, forward strand.
TCCTTGCACTTGTATTGTTTGTATCATGGTATCAAAGCCCTTTTGGTATATAATCTATGCAAATGGCAAAAATAGATAAAAAATGAAAGCAAAATGCAGATATAACTATAAAAAACCAAAAAGAAAAAAGATGGCACGATTATAAAACATTGTGTCTTTTTAATATAAAACTTCCCGCTTTCCTTTTTTGTTCTTATATAATTATTAAAATAAGAAATAGCTTGACTATGAAATTATTACATATAAAACGACACACCACTTGCCTCAATTATGTATCTGATTACAACATATGCTTTATTCACCAAAGACTCTTTTCAGGAGGCGATTTTAAAGTAGATAATCATCATCACTCGTGCATTTTATTTCTTTTAAAAGGAGAACTCCTGACATCTTGCAGTGAGTTCCACAATCAACAAGTTGCTGAAGGAAACATGATTCTCTTTCCCCAAAACGACCCGAATAAAAGCAAGAGCATGACAGAGACAGAATTTGTATTGCTATTCTTTGACAACCAGATAAATCTTTATAATAAGACGTCTATCGAATCGCTTACCATTCACTCTGAATACGAAAATACTTATTTCTACTCCTTACCTATCTATCCCCCATTGCGACATGTGTTGGATAGTATTTGCTACTATCTAAAACAGAAGGTTCAGTGTAGCCATATACACGAATTAAAACAAAAAGAGGTATTCATGGCATTCGGAACATTCTACAACCAGACAGAAATGGCACATTTCCTGATGCCTATCATAGGACGAGATCTAAACTTCAAGAGTTTCGTACTCGCAAATTACAGACAAGTACGAAACATCAAACAGTTTGCACAACTATATCATTGCTCCGAACGTTCTTTCAACCGTAAATTTAAAAGTTGTTTTCATGATACTCCCTATAATTGGATTCTCACCCAAAAAACACGCCACATCAAAGGGCAATTAGCTAATCGCGATATACCCATCAGTGAGATAGCCCGAACTTTTCACTTTGCCTCACCCTCACATTTCACCACCTACTGCAAAAAAAAGCTTGGAATCACTCCAAGTGAATTCAGAGAAAAAATTGCAGAATAAGAAGTCCTGACCCGAAAAATGGAAAAAATAGAATTTGTATTGCGACGGGAACAAAATAACAGAAATGGCATTTATCTGAACTACGTCAACGGCTACTGGTATACTTATGAATGGTCGGCTTTCTTGTTATGTATGCTCTTCCCGGAAATCGAAGTAAGAAAACTTTTTGGAGTGCAGCCTCAAGAGAGTTACGCCATAGCACGAGTAAAAAAAACAATTATAAAAAAGCTTGAAAAGAAATATCCGACATCCGTGATGGATGACTCCATCAAAATTTTGCTTCCTCCTTTCAACGAAGATGAAAATATCTTCCTGAATTGGAAAGCATTACTCCCTCCATAAAATCGATTATCACAGCGTCTCACTAAGAAAGGCACTGCAGAACAGTACATTGGATATTCAAATATTAGTGAAAAATTCTTATTTTATAGTTAGTCCCCCCCCTTATAAATCATTTATCGATATTTAATACGGTTGTATGTTTAATTTCACTCAAAACAAATGAGCTCTGCATTTTAATGATACCGTGTACCTTAGTCAGTTTCTCAAAAACAAATTGATTATAAGCATCCAAATCTTTTAAAACTACTTTAATGAAGAAGTCGTAAATACCACCGGTAGAATAACATTCCATGATTTCATCTATATTCTTTATCTCTTCTTGAAAACGTTTAATATGTTCGTCATCATGAACTGCCAGAGAGACATTACAAAAGACAATTAACGGCAGTCCTATCTTCTTATTATCTACCAAAGCAACATACCCTTTTATATAGCCATCATTTTCCAGCCGTTTGATGCGTTCGTATATCGGAGTTTTGGAAATATGAAGCTTCTCTGAAAGCTCCTTAGTGTTTACCTTAGCGTCTTTCTGTAATACCTGAAGTATTTCAATGTCGGTTTTGTCTAATTGCCCCATAGTCTTTTTTCCTATTTTAAATGGTTTAAGTTCTCCTTTTCAGGAAAATAGAATAGAAAAACAAGCAAATATAGGAATAATATCGTATTTTAAACCGACATATAGGAAAATAATCCATTATAGATAACTTTGCAAACACAAAAGCAATATAAATATATGGAAACAAAGAATCTTTCAAGTGCCACACACAAATGTGTTTTAGTGATTGATAACGCCCAACCTACGGGCATAGTAGCTAACATTGCCAGTGTCTTGTCCATGACACTTGGATGTAAAGTCAATAACATTGTGAGTCATGATGTATACGATAAACAAGGCGAAAAACATTTAGGCATAACCCAACTCCCAATTCCTATACTTGGAGCTTCGCAAGAAAAGATAAAAGAAATCCGTAAGCTATTCAATTCTTTAAAAATAGAAGAGCTGGTATTAGTCGATTTTTCTACTATTGCTCAACAATCTAAAACTTATGATGAATACGAACGGGAAATGTATAGTGCCAATGAAGCAGACCTGCACTACATTGGCATTGGAATTTGTGCCGAGAAGAAAATTATAAATAAAGTAACCGGCTGTTTAAGCCTGATCAGATAAAATGTATAAAAATAAGAATATACTATACCCTATTATCTCTTTACTGACGGTTGTTATACAGGGTACCATTTTTGTCTCTGCCAAAGTATTAATCAATGAAAGATTACCACTGGTAGAGATTCTATTATGCCGTTTTATTTTAGCTTATTCATGTATATGGATAATATCACACGGAAAACTTTGGGCTAATTGCCCGAAGGATGAATTACTTCTTTTCCTTGCGGGATTATGCGGAGGTTCTCTGTATTTTATTGCAGAAAACACAGTTTTGGGAATAACACCAGCTTCCAATTTATGCCCGGAACATTGCAACACAACAGAAAGAATCAGAATCATTTGAAAAAAACGCAATAGTCCAAACTATTTGGCATATTCTACTATGCCATAAAAAACAATCGTTATATTTGCTTACGAAACAGGCATCCAATTTGGATATACGTTCGTTGGTCGATGTTGAAACATTCGAAGGAATATTGAATTTTCAATACAAATTAAATCTTAAAACATTATATAAAGATTACATAAAAGTTATTGAATATTATCTAAATCATGACGAATTCCTGAATAAATAAAAGTTGAACTTATGAGAAAGCGATTGTATTCACTTGTCGTACCATTGATATTGGTAGCATGTAGTCAAAAAGTTGAATTGGGTAGTACCGGAATGTATCCGAACTATCAAGTTGGTGAAGTGGTTAGTCTTATTCCGGTAGACTCCCTGACTTATGGAGATGTGATCGCATATTATGCATATATACCCGGCTTTCAGGAGAGGGCATTTAAACGAATTGTCGGACTTCCTGGTGACACTATCCGTTTTCAGGATCAGCAATGTATCATTAACGGCAAGAAGTGCGAATGGGAATTTATACGAAAGCTTTTCTATGAAGATGATGAATGTGAAGAGTATTGTGAACGTCTGCCCAACGGCATAAAGGTAAATATCTGTAAAAGCGTTGTACCCATAGATTCGACAACGGCTACCACGTCTGCGATTGTTGTTCCGGCGGGCAGCTACTTCGTTGCAGGGGATTACAGAAGTGGCTCAATTGACAGCCGTTCGCAAGGATGCATAGCTGCGGATTCAATTATCGGTAAAAGTGCAAAAAGAAAATGAATATCTGAGGATATCCCCGATTTATCATACCACAAAACAATGAATAGCAAGAACTTCAAATAGGTTAAAGTTGATATCACTTAAGCGCAACGAATTTTTTGTATACCTAAAAAGCCCATTGTTCAACGATACAGATGAACTAAAAGAGGGTGTGTCAAAACTCACCACAGAGGACACAGAGTAACACAGAGTGATTTTTAAGTTATTGATTATCAACATTCTTATTCTGTGATAATCTGTGTAATCTGTGGTAAAAAGAGTTTTGACACAGCCCCGGATATATACAGTTCCTATTAAAACATGGAACATTTACTATTTCGCTTCTCTTCCGCTTTGATCCGGGTTTCGCTCTATATAGTATTTGATTCTTTCGGACCAGGGTTTATCTTCAAGTGGAAACACATTAGAGCGTTCCGCCCATTTATTCCACTTAGCCTCCAGCTTTTTCACTTCTTTCGGATATTGAGTGGACAGATCTTTTGTTTCAAATGGATCCGTCTTTAAATCAATTAGTTCCCATAGTTCATTCTGGCTGCCACGTACCAGTTTCCAATGATCGGAAATAATAGCGCAGGAACTTTGGTGTTCAAAGTATAATTCTCTGGGCTTTATTTTTTTCCCATTGATTGAAGGAAGTAAGCTTTTACCTGGCAAATTATCTTTGAAATCCGAAGGGTAAGTGGCTGTGGCAAGATCTATACAAGTAGGCAGTATATCAATAATATGAGCCGGTTGTCTGCAAATCTGACCTCTCATCTTATTTTTTTCAGCATCTCCATAGAATAAGATAAAAGGTGTACTTGTACCTCCCTGAAAACATTGTGACTTATAACTTCTATAAGGGGTGTTACTCAAGTCAGCCATAAGCTGTCCCAAATATCCGCCTTCTTTTGTTGCACCATTATCACTTAAAAAGATAAATACGGTATTATCCAGCATCCCTTTTTGCCTGATTGTTTCCACCAATTCACCAATTCCGCTATCCACGATTTCAATCATAGCAGCATAAGTAGCCATATCGGTAATCCATTGTTCCTGTTGTTTTCGTGTGAGTGTTTCCCAAGAAGGACGTTTTCCACCAAACTCTTTTTGGAAGACGGGATAATCCATTTCGTCCGGAATGAACTTCAACTTCTTTAATCTGTCGAAACGTTGCTTGCGCAGCACGTCATATCCCACCTTATACCGATTTATGCATTTACCCACGCGATCAGCAGGAGCCTGAAGAGGCAAGTGAGGAGCATAATGAGCCACGTACATAAACATTGGTTTGCCTGCAGGATGTTGTTTGACAAAACTTACTGCCGAATCGGTGATGGCAGTGGTGTAATAATAATCATCGGGGAATTCTGTAATTCGGGTCAGATTACTGTATACGGGAGTCGGTTTATAATAATTCCCTCCTCCGCTCAGGCAACCGTAATATTTGTCAAAACCTCTCTGGGCCGGATAGCTGCCGTTAGGAGCATCAAAAGCTCCATCTACTGTAACGTGCCATTTGCCGCTCATATAAGTGCTGTAACCATTCGCCTTCATCACTTCGGCAATAGTAGGGATGTTTTTCGTAATCTGTCCTCTGTATCCGGGGCGATGTTCATCTACTGCCATCATCCATCCCATGCCCGCCTCATGCTGGTAGTGCCCTGTCAGCAAAGCAGCACGGCTGGGGCAACTTCTTCCTGTATTCTTGAACAGGCTGAAGCGAACACCGTTTTCTGCAAGACTGTCGATGTTTGGGGTCTGGATTTCACTTCCGTAACAACCCAGGTCGGAAAAGCCCATGTCGTCACATAAAATCAATACAATGTTAGGAGGAGTATTTGTCTGGGCCTTTATACAGGTAAGCCCGACTCCTAACAAGAATGAAGTATACAATACTCTGTTCATATGATTATAATTTAAAATTGAAATAAATATGTGTTTATTCTATCCACAGCAAGCCGGGGTGATTATTCAAAGTCACTCTGCTGTTTTTCTACCTCTTTTAGTTTCAGGCGGCTTAATTCCTGTTGCAGATCAAGGACACGCTTTTCACAATCAGAAGAGACAGTAATTGCTTTTTCGTTGTTACGCCCGTCTGTTGATTGGGCTTGTGCCAGTTCCTCTTGCTATCAGAGTATGCTCTGAAGGAAAAGTGGAAATAATCAATTCTGCCGGAACGGGAGTCTGTTTGCCTTGCCATACCACCGATGCGCGAATTTTGATTTCTCCGGGTGTAGTAGTTGACCTTACCAGCACCGGGGCAGTTCCCCAAAGTACCGGACGGGGATTGGTAAATGTCGCTTCATCGGCAACGAGCTGCCCCTGTCCTTCAATCTCAAATTTGACTTCGTAGTTATTCAAACGTTTGATATTCCCGTTTTCATCTGCGATGGCGGCTATGATTGTCACTATGTCCGAACCGTCCGCTTTCATCTGTACTTTCTCATCGTCCGCCCAAAGCAATAATTTCACGGGACGACGGGCAGGCGTTACTTTATGTGTCACAACCACCTTTCCGTTCATTATTCCTTCCGCCAGGAGATAAGAATCCGCCTGTTTGTTTTGTCGTGCCAACTTTTTGTCGTGCATGACATCAAAGACATCCTTAAACATGATAACCGGTGAAGGCATTCCGGCTTCATTCGCCGGCTTATGGTAAGTATATTGCTTGCCTCCCTTACAATAGGTAAGGCGAACTTCATCGCAGTTGCTATATACTGTCACATCTTTTGGGGAGAAAGGAGTCATCGCATTGGCTATGTAAACCATCGGTCCGTTATCGGCTATCAGTTCTTTGTTGGGTTCGGCAGGACGCTGGGAACAGAACATATAATAAGATAGCTTGGGTTGCCGGAAAGCATCCATGATTCCCCCGTAGAACGGATCGGGATGATAGCCTCTCTGGTGGTCGAAGGAGTGCCAGAGGCAACCGCCTATATGTTGTCTGGGAGTCCTGTACAGTATATCATAACTTGTAAGCTGATAATCATTCTTGGCATATCCCTGTGCCTGAATCAGCATAGGCACTTCTCCCCAGCTGCGGTTGACCCGGCTCGGTGAGTTATGAGAGTTCCAGTCGTCCACATTATCTCCCCCATTCGCGGGTGAAATAACTGATTTTAGGGTCTAAATCTTTGGAATTAAAGGCTCCGCCGCCACCGTTTATCGGGTGGGTAAATTGGACGAAGAAATATTCATGTCCGCGTGCCGTCGCATCACATCCGGCATAACAATACAGATATGGATATTCTTCTTTGAGAACATCTACTACCTTCTTGGCGAAATCCGCTGGATACCAGGTTTCATTCAGGACCGGTTCCCACATCCATACGCAAGGATGATTACGGTCCCGGCGAATCATATTGCGGATATCACTGAATACTCTCCGGGCAAAGATCGGCTTGTCATTCCAAAACTGCCACCCCGGTGTATTGACAATCACAAAGAGTCCTAATTCATCGCAAGCATCCATAAATGCCGGATCTTGCGGATAATGGGCATTCCGGATAACACGTAATCCAGCATCACGCAACTTTTTCGCATCGCGCCAATGCAGACTGTTGGGCAGGGCATTGCCTATTACAGCATAATCCTGATGACGATTGGCTCCTATCAGAGGATACGGATACGGCTTTCCATTCAACCAGAAGCCATCTTTTCCCTTGAATTCAATGCTGCGAATACCAATACGGCGGCAATATCCGTCAATGATGTTATCGGCTTTGTCTTTCACATAAATGTGCAGTTTGTAAAGGTAGGGAGTGTCGGGTGACCAGAGGTGAGGCTTTTCGACAGTTGCTTTACAGGAAAACTGTCTGGCAATCCCGTTACTCACTGACAAGCCGGTTTCTTTGGTAAGAATGCATTTGTTATCTTGATCATAGAGTTCATACGTTATTTTTCCGCCAAAAGATTTTCCGGAGTTGTTGCGTATATGGGTGTCCAATTTCAACTGTGCAGACAACTCGGACACTTTGTCGAAGGAGACAAACAGCCCGCCTCCGGCAGCCTCGTCTTCATAATTGGGATCGGTAATAAATACCTGGTTGTGGACTATCATCCAGCAGTCGCGGTAAATTCCTCCAAAATAAGCAAAATCCAATGCGTCCTGTGGTTTTCCGGGAGGATAATCGGGATCATCACCATTGTCCGCCCATACGGCAATTACATTATCTTCTCCGTATTTCAGGTATGGAGTGACATCAACGATTACAGGCAGATAACCACCGAAATGTTCCTTCAGCAACTTTCCGTTCACCCATATTCTGGACTTTCCCATAATAGCTTCGAAATGGAGGAATTGCTGTTTGCCCCTCCAACACGGTTCGGGAGTAAAATGTTTCCGATACCAGACCTCACCCTGATAATTGACGCATCCGCTGGCCTCAGTGGGGAGATACTCTATGCCATCCGGCAATGATACGATATTCCAGGCCTTGTCATTGAATCCCGGCCGTTCCGCTCCTTCGATATTTCCTTTATGAAGTCTCCAGCCGGGATTCATACTATACACCGCACGTCCTGTGTTGGGAAGTGAATAAAAGCCGGCAGTGGAATAAGATGGCTGGTAGCCGTCTGCATAAATACCTGTTGCTTCGGTCAACATCAGACAGATAAGCACAATTTTCCAAAAGATTAAAGAAAATCTCATAATTCTTCTATTTTACTAAATTAGGTATTTTTCTGTATATCAACGATAGACTATTTTACTTTCTCATAGAACTTCATCCGGCCAAGGCACTAATTTTCCAGTACTTTTAAATCTCGGACGCTGAGCTTCATTCTTTCTTAAATATTTACCTAATTCATCAGATAACCTTTTCACTATACCGGGATGACTTTGTACGAGATTCTGTTTTTCTGAAAGATCATTGGCTATGTTGAAGAGTTCTTTCTTTTGCGTACCATAGTAGTAGATCAACTTCCAGTCGCCTTTACGGATAGTACAACTGGCTCCGAACCCGGGCCCTTCTTCCCCCCATCCATTGGGGAAATTCCAGAAAAGGGCCCGATTTTTAGAGGTATCCTTTTTACCGGTCAGCAACGGGATAAAGCTGATTCCATCCACACGCTGTACCGTATGGTAACGTTTGATTTTTGCCATTCCAAGAATAGTAGGAAAAAAATCCTCTATAATTACATATTTGTCACATTCAGTCTGCGGTTGAGTTACACCAGGCCAATAGACCATCATCGGTTCGCGGATTCCCCCTTCATGGGCCGATCCTTTTCCACTACTGAGCGGAGCATTTTGTACATACAAAGGCGTGTGCCAGTAAGGCTCCGACGCCAGTCCTCCATTATCCGACATAAAAAGTATGATTGTATTATCCATCAGGTCATTCTTTTCCAGATAATCCATCAGATCCCCAAGGCTTTTGTCCATTCCTTCAATGAGTCCCGCATAAGCAGCATCATTATCTGATAGTCCTTTCTCCTTATACTTCTTATAAAACCGCTTATCTTTTTCCAGTGGCACATGAATGGCATAATGTGCCATGTACAGGAAAAACGGTTGGTTTTCCTGCTTCACTTTATCGAGTGCCCTGACCGCTTCCAAGGTAAGTGCCTCAGTCAGAAAAATATCTTTCCCGCGATACTCTTCAAGGCCGGGAGTAGCAAATTTCGATGGCGCATGGCCTTCATAGGCATTTCCGAAATGTGTAAGTCCCTGATAAGTGCCGGGAGCCCCGGGAGCTCCACCGGCAATATTAACATCAAACCCCATATTCAGCGGATTTTCACCAGGTGTTGAACGTGCGGCAAAATGTGCTTTACCACAATGTATGGTATAATATCCATTGTCTTTTAATAACTGTGCCAGCGAAGTCGCATAGGTACAATGCTCAATCTTGTCCTGTTGACAGAATCCGTTTACATTCCATTGTGGATAGATGAGTTTGTCACTTGGAGCATCATTGGAAGCATTTCTCTCCAGGGTCCAATTGGTGACTTTGTGGCAGGTACTGTTCATACCTGTGAATAAGCTTACTCGACTGGGCGAACTGATGCTATTGGCATATGCCTGTGTGAACTTCATACCTTTCCGGGCAAGACGTTCCATGTTGGGTGTCTCGTAACGTTCATTAAAAGGTGTCTTCTGATTCCAAAAAGGTACGGAAGTATCCTGCCACCCCATATCATCTACCAGAAAAAGAAGGATATTGGGACGCTTGTCCACTTTTATGCCTCCTGCATACATATTACCCGCAAGACATAACAAAAATAAGGAAGCAATTCTTTCCATTTTTAGTTTGTTGTTAAAGAAGAAGTATTGCAAAAGCCTTCTCCCCCCCACTATTTTTTCTCAGGAAGAAAGAGTGGCTACCCAAAGAGCGGTGTTAGGGATATATAATAGTGGCAATTGGTATTTTTACCTACCACCCAGGCTCTTGCAATAACTTCTTTCAAATTGAAATTCTATATGTTTTACTTTACACCAATCGGTCCTTCATTAGCTACAGTAGGCCATCCCGGATTCTGGTAAATAACAGAAGTACTGGGATCATTAGGATCTGAAGCAGTGATTCTGAAATGCGTAATAGCAATCGGATTCAGATAATGTGCTTCACACCAGGAGTATCCGGCATCATACATCAGATTATTTGTTTTAGTAGCCCGATAAGGACATAGATACTTACCACTACTGGCATAGCTTGAAACATTAGAATTCGGTTCGCCTTCCTGTACCAAAAGATTCTTCCCGTCCTTCATATACATATCCTTCAAATCGGATTCCCACAGATTGACACCTTCAATAATGTAACCCTTAACCTGATCCAAGGCTCTCCACCGTTTTAAGTCCATCATACGAAGACCTTCCGCCATGAATTCGCAACGCCGTTCACGACGTATATTATACAATAAAGAAGAAACTTCTTTTCCTGCCGAATATACCGCCCAGTCTCTCTCTCTGGAAAGGTCCGTATTATTCACTGTCACCGTATAATCTCTCGGCAACCCGGCCCTCTCGCGAAGATCCCCCCAGTAGCCGGCCGCTTCTGAACCGATAGATGTACCGTTATGTTCCATACAGTCGGCTTCAATATAATTCAGATACGCCTCGGCTACACGATATACCGGACAACCTTCGATCGCTGTATTGCCATCACGATACCAATGATCGGAAAGCCCTTTGCGAACCTGATAGCCCGTCACACATTTTAATTCTGTTATATCCAAAAGATTCGGAGCTTCCGGTAGTAAATCGGGAGTACCATTCATGATAGTCGGGCTGAGTGTTTCACCAGGAGTCATCATGAAAAGTTGCAGACGCAAATCTCTGTTTTTACGTACATTCCGTAATGCCCCATCCCCTTTATATTCATCGCTTGCATAGATCGGCTTGCCGTCACGACAAAGGAAGCTCTCCACATAATTCCGCGTATATCCTGTATTTCCTCCCACTCGAATATAATAAGGAGCCGAATGCATGATTTTATACTCAAGGAGATTGTATTGACGCCACATTAATATTTCTGAATATCCTTCCAGGTTATCTGCGGAAAATTGGGCAAAATAAGGATTGCTCATTTTATATACGTCTTCATCTGTCTTAACTATTTCATCCGTACAGTCTTTTGCTGTATTCTGTACCAAAGCCGCATTCCCGATTACTTCCTTAGCTGCGGCCTTAGCCTCCTTCAGAAAAAATGCAATTTCTGTATCGATATTAAAACCCGTTATATCCTCCGCCTTTCCCGGCCACCCCGGGCCACCCGGAACTAAAGCCGTACCTTTATGATATGTCAGCCAGGAGGCTTCAAATAAGGCAGCTCTCGATTTCAATAATAAAGCCGCATTTTTGGTTATACGATTCTTTCCACCTGTAATATTATTGCTCAGCATACCGATGGCATTATCCAAATCTTGCAAAATAAAACGAGCGACTTTGTAGCGGGGCTCCCGTTTACTGGCTGCAACTAAAGCCTCGCTTTCGTCCGGCAATGTTTTTGTTATGATAGGAAAATCACCGAAGGTCTGTAATTTAGATAAATAATTTTTAGCACGTAAAAAATACATTTCGCCAATATAATGTTTGATATTGACTTCCGTACCTTCTATTTCTCCTTTTTCAAAACGGGGTATCACTGTTTCAAGAAAATAATTTGCTTCACGAATAGGCCCAAAATACCAAGGGTCATTATTACTGGGATCACTGTAAGCTTCCGGCACTTTCCATTGACCGGGAATCCACTTATTATCATAACTGGTAGCAGCCTGATTATCGGTTGCATTATCATTTCTCCAAATACCTGCATTGTATCCGCCGTGAGTCGTGAAATTGTAGTGCTTTACAGCATAGGCAGCCAAGTCACTTTCATTGAAGAAGAAGTTGTCCGGAGTCACACTATCCAAAGGTTCCTTATCCAAGAAATCATTGCAAGAAGAAAGAATAAAACTTCCTCCTGCCAACAAAAACAAATATTGAATTATCTTTTTCATACGTCATCAATTAAAAATTAACACTAAATCCTGTGGAGAAAGTACGAGACAACGGATAGGTCTTTCCTGAAGTATATGAATTTGATCCGTATCCGGTACCGATTGTTTCCGGGTCAAAGCCTTGCGGCAATCCCGTAAGTGTAAACAGGTTTTCTCCTGAGAAGAATATTCGCAGATTGGAAATACCCATTTTAGACGTTATCCGTGCAGGGATAGTATAGCCGATCTGCAGATTTTTCAGCCGTACATAAGCGGCATTTTGCAAATAACGAGTCTGCGCCTGTTGGTTTTTAGCATAATTGACAGACAGCGGCCTGGGGAAATAAGCATTTGTATTAGGACTCCAAAAATCATCGCCTTCACGAAAAAAATCAAGATGAGGAGTAAAGCATGCTGATTGCCATATGTCACCTGTAGCTCCCCAGAACATATTATCACCTAACCATGCGTCACGTTTTGCTACCCCCTGGAAGAACAAACGCGCATCGAAACCTTTCCAGGATGCATTCAAATCCAGACCGAATTTGAACCGAGGAGAACTGTTACCGATAATCCTCCTGTCTCCCGGGTCATTGAGAGTGGCACCGGAGGTAATTTTACCATCGCCATTCAAATCCCGGTACATGATATCACCCGCACCCCATTTGGTGCCTAAAGCATCCTGTCCGCCATTGGGCAGTGAAGCAAGATGGGCGTCCATTTCTTCCTGGCTCTTGGCTATGCCGATGGTTTCAAATCCCCATATATTACCGCTATATTCACCTGCATACCAAGTGTCGATTTTACCCGTCTTATTAGGATACCTCAAAATCTTCTGGCGGTCATCCGAAAGTAACAGGTGGACTCCATAATTAAATCCTCTGATTTGATCTCTCCATCCCAAATCCAGTTCAAAACCGGTAGACTGCATATCGGCATTGTTCACTTTAGGAACATTCGTTCCCAAAGTGACAGGAAGTTCGGGAGCCGGCCCCACCATATTAATGGTTTTCCGGTTGAACCAGTCAAAGCTTACAGTCAAGCGGTTGCTCAACAATCCCAAATCGAAACCAATATTCCATGACCGCATGGTTTCCCAGCCTAATAACGCCGAGATCAAATCCGGTGCATTCGCTGTGTTGGGACGCTTGTTTTCAATCAGCCAATTAGAGTTAGGATCTTCAGCAACAAACTTCATCAACTGGATATACGGATATAGATTTGTCGTATTCTGATTGCCAAGCTCTCCCCAAGAGCCACGGACTTTCAAATTATTGATAACATCGTTATAAGGTTCCATAAATGCCTCACGCGCCACATTCCATCCGGCAGAGAACGAGGGAAACAAGTTCCAGCGCTTATTCCTTGCAAAACGTGAAGTTCCGTCATAACGAAGATTCATCTCGAACAGATAACGTTCTTTATAATCGTAATTGACTCGACCGAAAAAGCCGGCTGTAGCCCAATGAGTCAGTTGAGACTTGTCAATAGTAGGTTTTCCCGTGGCAGCATTTATATTAGGGACGGATTCTGATATCAAATCCTGCTTCGTAGCCTTAAGCTGTCTCCATTTGCTCATTTCAGCTTGAAATCCTGCCATCACTTTCACATGATGTGCCTCAGCAAAAGTTCTGCTATAGTCACTATAAACATTTGTGTTAAAATAATTGGTACGTTCAGCATTTTCTGTAACTTTCGATGTTTGCCAGGTATCACCCAAATAAGGCTCACCGGCTACATTCATTTGTGTAACCTTTAAAGAAGCCGTATGGGAAAAGTTATCGATCGTTTTATAATTAATCTCCCCGAAAATTTTCCAGTTCTTGACAGGCTCCACTACTACCTGGAATTGTTGGTATAGCCAGTCAGTCTGAGAATCATTGTCACCTCCGTAGAGAATAGGCCGGATGATCGTGTTTCCCATTGGATATCCATTAGGATCTACAGTAGGCTCCATCGGCCAACGTTTGGAAATATTCTGATAAAGAGTATTATCGGTCATAGCAGTAGGCTTGGAATAATCCTTTCTCATGTATTTCATACTATAATTCATATGAAGCCAGGGAAAAAGTTCTGCATTAATCTTTCCTGTCACCGAGTAACGCTGCAATTGATCACGACGGATAGCCATCATGCCTTCCTGCCCCATGTAATTTCCCGAAAAATAATACTGTATTTTCTCCGTTCCGCCACTAACACTCAGCGAATGCTCCTGTGAAAATGCCGTTCCTCCGAATACTACATCATACCAATCCGTATCCGTATTGCCGATCCAGTCCCAAATAGTAGGGGTATTCCTATTAGGCTGAGTAGTAGTGGTAATCACTCCCGATGCATAATCTTTGATAGCTTGAAGGCGGGTATCATCAAACTGTACTGCCGTTACACCGTCATTCCGCTGCATAGTATTGAAATACATAGCATATGTGTATGCATCTGCCACATGCGGCAGATTGATAGCCTGCGACCAACGAAAACTGTTATTGTAATTAACGGTTGCCTTCCCGGCTTTTCCTTTCTTAGTTGTTATCAACACTACCCCGAAAGGTGCACGCGAACCATAGATAGATGAGGCGGCAGCGTCTTTCAGAACTGATATGCTTTCAATATCATTCGGATTCAGCATATTCATATTTCCTTCCATACCATCGATCAGGATTAACGGAGCCGCATTGGAACCAGCGCCGATAGTACCTGTTCCACGAATATTGACCTTCATGTCCGCACCTATCTCACCGCCATTGCCATCGGAAGCATAGGAAAAATTCATTCCCGGAACCAATCCCTGTAAAGCCTGGCTTACGTTGGAAACCGGACGCGACAATAATTCATCAGCATTTACTGTAGATACAGAACCGGTCAGATTCACTTTCTTTTGTGTACCGAAACCTACGACCACGACTTCATCCAATGTTTGCATATCCTCTTTCAGAATAATCGACAAAACCTTGTCACCTTGCGCCTTCACAGTCTGAGATACATAACCTACATAAGAAACTGTGATAGTAGTGTTAGGCGAAGAGACATCCAGAGTGAAATTTCCGTTCAGATCTGTTATCACGCCGTTTTTAGTGCTATTCTCCATAACAGTAGCTCCAATCACCGGATCGCCGGATATGTCCGTCACCTTTCCCTTTATATGTATTGTCTGTTTTACGGAAGATGTATCCGGTATCTTCGTGGACAATATTATTTTCTTGTTATTTATAACATATTTTACATTAGTATTTTTAAACACCTCATTCAATATAGTAAAGATGTTATTGTACCCGGTTGATATTGATACCCGGCGGTTAATATCAACATGACTATCATTATAAAAAAAACTAAATTCAGATTGTGACTCAATTTGGGAAAGTACTTCTTTTACAGTCTGATTTTTTGCTTCCACATTGATTATAGTGCGTTGGGCATAACTGTCGCTGGCACATAGTAAACCAACAAAACAAAAAGAAAACACAAAAAGCAATTTCATAGTTAATGGAAAATTTTTCCAAACGGCAGGCATGGGATTATCCGCCCATAATTGTTGGACATAGTTGTTTTTCTTCATATCTTTGCATGAATTAAAGTTAAGAAATAATTTATTCTGTTTGCGCGCAAACAGTTTAAAGGCTTTCACATACAGGCAGATGTTGGCGCATCATGCCTGTATGTCTTTTTAATTAAGGAGGCTTGTAATGTTTCATAATAGTATCAAATTTAGTTAAACATAAGGGTTCTTTCTAATATATCTCTATAACCCGCTTCTTCTGATCGTTATCTTTTGCCTTAATGACCCGCCAACGAATGCATGATGAAATTTTAAAGTTTTCCAAGATTTCGTCTACATATTGATCTGTAAACATACCGGTGAATGTATATTTGTCATACTTAGAAGTATTTACTATAAAGTCTACATTATAACGTTTCCCCAGCATGCGTAATGCATCCCTCATAGGAGTCCGGTCAAATATCATTTTCATATCTTTCCACGACAATTCCGATTCTCCATTCGTACTCTTTAATAAAATTTCTTCGTTCTTTTTGTTATAAATGGTTTTCTGTCCCGGCTTCATTGTCACTTTACGTTTAGTACCTGCCTGCTGATATATAAATTCTACTTTACCTTCTATCAACGTCGTAGTGACTTCATCCATATTGCCGAATGCTTCCAGATTAAAACGTGTACCCAAAACCTCCACTTTAGAATTTTGAAGCGTTGAAACAATGAATTTGCGAGTGGAATCCTTAGTCACATCAAAATAAGCTTCACCATCCAAGCTTACTTCACGAATATCACCAGTAAAAGCTGAAGGATACTTCAAAACTGAACCAGAATTCAAATATACCAAAGTACTGTCCGGTAATCTAAATGAGGTAATCATCCCAGGCTGTGTACGGATTTCGTATAATTGGGTACGGACAGGCGCAGCAGATCCCGATTGATAGAGCAAAATAAAAATAGTAATTGTCATCGGTATAAGTAAAAACACGGCTACGCGCTGCATCCAACTCCACCAGGGAATATGATACTTGCTTCCCTGCATATGCCCTTTCACTTTGGTTAACTCTTCATTCAAATCTATATTTTCAGCGACTTGCTGTGCGTCGGTCATAAGAAGAAGAGTATAAATGTCAATAGCCTTCTTTTTATTCCCATCTGACGACTTGATCCAGGCTTCTATTTCCCGTACTTCATCTGCTGTCGCTTTACCATCATAATAGCTAATGAGCAAGTCTTCTATATTCGAATAATCCATTTCCATGATAAATTTATTAAAGAGACAACCGGGAAATAAAAAATACTAAACTCATTTTCATAATTAACATTACTTAATATTAATAAACTTTATAATTAACAACAGTGATTGTATATATTTAAAATACAAGCATTATCATTGCAGACATGGAACACAGCAATGAAGATGCATATTTATTAATTGCACTGAGAAAAGGAGAAGTAATAGCTTTCGATAGTATATTTAAAAAGTACTACCCAATTCTTTGCGCATATGGGAATAGGTTTGTAGATAATGAAGAGTCAAAAGAAATAGCCGGAGACGCAATTTTGTGGTTGTGGGAACATCGCCAGACACTCCAGGTTGAAACTTCATTAGGTCGATATTTACTCAAATCGGTATATCACAGGTCACTCAACTGCATTAAGCAGAAAAATTTGAAAAATCAAGCTGATACCATATTTTATGAAGAAATGGAAAAGCTAATACATGGTGTAGAAGCATTTCAATTTCAAGAGCTTTCCAGACGAATAAAAGAGGCCATAGATGGGTTACCAACTTCTTATCGGGAGGCTTTTCTTATGCATCGTTTTACCCAAAAGAGTTATAAAGAAATTGCTGAGATTTCCGGAGTTTCAATAAAAACCATTGCTTACCGCATACAACAGGCAACAAAGCTGCTTCGTGAGGATCTTGCAGATTTACTAATCACCACCCTCGTTTGTGTATTGACAATCATCCGTTAGCTATTGAATTAGTTTTTCCTCAGTTGCTGAAAAAGAATTCTTAGAGTAAAAAATTACTATCAGAGAAGTCCCCTTCCAACAAAAGTAGAAAACATTTTAACAGAGGAAAGTCTTGGTTCTTGATTTTTCTCGTTTGCAAATGCAGCAGAAACAATATTTACCCCATACTCAATCTCTTTCCGGGTAATTAGCAGAAGAGGGACTTCTGATTCTGCCAAGTTTCTACCAATGAAGAATGATATTGTTTTTTGTTCTTCTTTTGGCATATTGTCTATCACCAGAGGAAGTCTTTTCATAAAAATATTTATGGTATGAGTTATGTGTTCCTTTGTAGGAAAGTGAAAGATTCCTCATCTTTTTTATTCAATCCTAATCATATTACCCAAATTATAATTAAATTTGTCTGAAACCTTAAAGACATACATCCATGGAGCTAACCCATTATATACCAGTTAATACCACAGAAAAATAGATTTGATAATCAAAGAACTTTTGGAAGAGAATCTACTAAACAATAAAGTTTTCCAATTAAGAATCATGAATATGATTAATAAATATAAGATACAACTCTATTTCCTTGAACAACTGACTGAACTAAGGAAAATTAAACAGGTCACGCAAAAGAAAAAGGAAGCAGTATGCCAAGAGGAAAAGGAACTAATACGCCAAAAGAATTTTTTAGTTCCCAACCCAAACGATTCCTATAGCCGAAAGAAATTCAAGAATCTAGTTGGAATGACTATCGGAGACATTGCCAAAGCATATAATGTAAAAGTAAACGATATATTGGAACTCATCAAAACAAAAAATCCGTATACAAATTCATGTTTATCCACTTCCAAGTTGGAAATAAGAGATTTATTTATCAATAGATCTTACTTTAAAGGAATAATTTCCAATTATTTATCATTCAAAGCACAATGCAAAATACAGAATAACAGTTTTAAAGGTTCTTCTTCAAATTTGGTGGTAAGGGAAGTGTAAGCCCTCGTTTATAGTTGACAAAAAAGCAAGTATCCCGACTTTCCCCCGAAGAGTCTATCCATGAGGTGAAGAAGCGAATTTTAGAATAAACCATCTGAAAATCAATATCTTTAAAAAGTAAAATTTCCATCTTCAAAAGCTTTGTTTTAACACAGAGTTAAAGCTTGTTCTTTGGATGTGAATAACAAGTTCTTTAAATGCAAAAGCCTTATTATTTGCGCATAAGAACCTGACAAACTGCAAAAGGCATTAACAATGTTAATTGAAGAAAGGGATAAGGATGAAGATACCGGTTCAGACGGCGCAAATTCACTTCCGAAACTTGAGTTATCTTATTCAGCCGGTGTCTATTTTTTCTTATTAAAGCAAGCAAAAAGGACAATTATCAACTTGAAAATAAAGAAATAAAGAATTTACCACCAAATTTGGAGAAGAACCGTTTTAAAGGAAAGAAACACATGGGAATTTATGAACGTAAAGTTGATATGGTAAAACCATTAAAAGCTGTCCTTATCTCCACTCCTATGGGAGGACTAAACAAAGGAAAAGGTAGAAGATAGATAGCTGTGTCTTGGCATGTTACTCAAAAGAAAGGATTAGTCAACAAACTGAAGTGGAATGGGACACCAATAATACCAAAACAAGACAAAGAATGCATTGAATTGCAAGACTGTTCTGAACAAAACTCCATACAGTCTTTTTTGCTTATATGACATAAGGATCTCATCCTTTTACAAAATCACTTTACATGATAAATGATGGACTTAAGATAGAAAAACGTATTCATATAAGACGGAAGGTACAAAATTTAAAAAGTAATCAATATATAACATTCATTAGTTCAGTTAGTTAAAATACATGAATGTTACGCATGGATTGGTCGCACGGGTTACTAATAATCGGTCGCATATTATGCACACCATTTTTAAAAGTGTAGCAAAGGTAAGAACATAAAAAAGCACTAATATATTGAATATCAGTGCTAAATATTTGTTCTCAATTCTCCTTTGCGGTGCGTACGGGACTCGAACCCGTGACCCCATGCGTGACAGGCATGTATTCTAACCAACTGAACTAACGCACCAGTATTTCATTTCTTAATCGCTATCTCTCTCGATTGCGGTTGCAAAGGTAGATATTTATTTTATATCTGCAATAGCTAAGAAAGATTTTTTTTCATCTTTCATATTCATTTGTTGATTATAAGTAGATTATACCTATCTTTGTGACACAAATTATAAAGCAATAAAAAGAAACATGAAAGATACACCTATCAAACGGCATCTTATTGATGAAACTATCGAAGAATTTCAAATAGCCGACTTTTCAAAAGCAACCATCCGTGAAGTAAAAGCCATAGCAGCGAAAGCAGAAGCAACATCCGGAGTTGAATTTATAAAAATGGAAATGGGAGTACCAGGTCTTCCCCCCTCTTCTGTAGGAGTGAAGGCCGAAATAGAAGCACTGCAAAACGGAATAGCAAGTTTATATCCTGATATTAATGGATTGCCGGAACTAAAACTGGAAGCATCAAAATTCATAAAAGCATTTATCAATATAGATCTCAAACCAGAAGGTTGTGTACCTGTCACAGGATCTATGCAGGGTACTTTCGCATCTTTCCTGACTTGCAGTCAATGCGACGAAAAGAAAGATACAATTTTATTCATAGATCCCGGTTTTCCGGTACAAAAACAACAATTAGTTGTTATGGGGCAGAAATACGAAACATTTGATGTTTACGACTACCGAGGAGACAAATTAAAAGAGAAACTTGAAAGCTATCTGAAAAAAGGAAATATTTCAGCTATCATATATTCGAATCCCAATAATCCAAGCTGGATTTGTTTGAAAGACGAAGAGCTGAAGATTATCGGTGAATTAGCGACCCAATACGATGTGATTATCCTTGAAGACCTGGCATATTTTGCTATGGACTTCCGTCAAGATCTAAGCAATCCATATCATGCACCTTACCAACCTTCGGTAGCACACTACACAGACAACTATATTCTACTTATATCCGGTTCTAAAGCATTCAGTTATGCAGGACAACGTATCGGTGTCAGCTGTATCTCTGATAAATTATATCATCGCCATTATCCCGGATTCGACAAACGCTACGGAGGCGGCACTTTTGGTACTGTATTTATCCATCGTGTACTGTATGCTCTCTCGTCAGGAACCAGTCATTCGGCACAATTCGCTATGGCAGCTATGCTGAAAGCAGCCAATGAAGGTAAATACAATTTCCTAAATGAAGTGAAGATATATGGTGAACGTGCCCGTAAGTTAAAAGAGATATTCTTACGCTACGGCTTCCATTTGGTATACGATAAAGATCTTGAAGATCCTGTTGCCGACGGTTTTTATTTCACCATTGGCTATCCGGGAATGACCGGTGGAGAGTTAGCTAAAGAATTGATGTACTATGGAGTGAGTGCAATTTCTTTAGTTACCACAGGAAGCCATCAACAGGGATTGCGTGCATGCACTTCTTTCATTAAAGAGCACCAATATACTCAGTTGGATGAAAGAATGAAATTATTTGCCGAGAACCATCCTATATCTTAAAAAGAGCACACTAAATCGAAAAAAAGAGGAATATTGTTTGTTCGTGTAAAATAAATCTTTAAATTAGGGGCATGAACATCAATTCCGACATATTTAAGATCCAATCGAATAACGTAATGCCATCGAGAGGAAAGATTCTGATATCAGAACCTTTCCTCCACGATGTAACCTTCGGAAGGTCAGTAGTATTACTTGTTGATCATACTGAGGAAGGAAGCATGGGATTGATTATAAATAAACAACTCCCATTGATGCTCAATGATATTATTAAAGAATTTAAATATATAGAAGATATTCCGCTACACAAAGGTGGTCCTATCGGAACCGATACCCTATTCTATTTACATACTCTACGCGAAATTCCCGGAACCCTTCCAATCAATAATGGATTATACCTCAATGGAGATTTCGATGCTATCAAAAGATACATTTTACAAGGAAATCCTGTAAAAGGAAAGATACGCTTTTTTCTCGGATATTCCGGTTGGGAGTGCGAACAACTAATTCAGGAAATAAAGGAGAATACCTGGATTATTTCAAAAGAAGAAAACACCTATTTAATGAATGAAGATATAAAAGGCATGTGGAAAGAAGCTTTAGGGAAATTGGGTAGCAAGTATGAAACCTGGTCCCGCTTCCCACAAGTTCCTTCTCTAAACTAAAATTACCGCTTAGGATTCATACATTGCACAAGTACTGCATCTTTATAACCTTCGTGTGTCAACAGCCAATCTTTCAATACCCCACATTGGGTAAATCCACAAGAAGTAAACAATCGTAAACTGGCCTCATTATCTATAGCTATATGGGCATACAATTGTTTCACAAATAAAAAATTAAAAGCATATTCACAAAGCAACTTCAATGCATCGGCAGCATACCCCTCCTGTCTATAATTCCTATGAACGGCAATTCCGACTGCTCCCCTTGAATGCAAGGGCACAAAATCAGTTATATCAACTGTTCCCAAAGCACGATTGTCATTCCGGCGCATAATCATCAACCTCAGCTGTTTATCAGCAAACATGTCGCTCTGTGAACCTTCAATGTATTGTTTCAGCACAAAACGAGAATACGGAACTGTAAAACTACTGATATCCCACATGGAAGGATCATTTTCCATTTCGTACATGATATCCAAATCCTCCGGTTCCACTGCACGGAGGTATATTCGCTCATTGGTTAAGAAAGATTGTTTCATCATTTATTCTTTGTTGATATGTAGCTCGGCACGTAATCTTTTCTCTCCCGGAAGACAGAAAAAGGAAGCCGTCAGGCCTATAAGTGCACATAGCGCACCTGTACTGCTAAGTGTAAAGTAGTAACCTGCCAGATTAAACACCACTACAAATTCCAGTAAAGCCAGCCGAACAGCACTCCAAAGCATATAGCGGCTCAATGCCACCGGAAACGTCAGTTGATCTATTTTCTTTGTCAAAACAAAACTGAATAATTTAAGAGAAAGTGGTATACAGACAGCGGTTATCAAAATACCGATTGTTTCAAAAACATAAACGGCCCTTACATTATCTGCTTTTATTCCAACAGGCAACACACCAGCTTCTCCAAGCAGTACCAACAGTAACGGAATGATCCAAAAAGAAATATACTGTATCTTCTGGCTTTTCACAACGCGTTTTATTTGTTCTTCCATTTATTATATATAATGATTATCAATTACAGTAATTCCATTTTAAACGGTTCCGGTAAACGTTGTGCGGTTCACGATACTTCTACCTAATGTTATCTCATCAGTGTATTCCAACTCGTCACCAATAGATACCCCGCGGGCAAGCACACTCAGTTTGACACCCATTTTCTCAAGTTTACGGTAAATATAAAAATTTGTAGTATCCCCTTCCATAGTTGTGCTGAGAGCAAGAATGACTTCATTTATTCCGCCTTCGGCTACCCGACGCACCAGGCTTTCTATCTGCAAATCGCCCGGCCCCACCCCATCCATAGGTGAAATTACACCACCCAAAACATGGTATAGCCCACGATATTGCTGAGTAGCCTCTACAGCCATCACATCCCGTATATTCTCTACGACACAAACCATAGACGCATCTCGCTGCGGATTTGCGCAGATCTGACAAGTCTCTGTATCAGATATATTATGACACACCTTGCAATATTTCACCTCATGCTTTAAAGTTATAATAGAGCTTCCGAAAGCTTCTACCACAGATGTATCCTGACGCAATAAATGAAGCACCAGTCTCATAGCTGTTTTCCGTCCGATACCCGGCAATTTAGAAAATTCTCCGACGGCTTTTTCAAGCAACGTCGATGGATATTGTTGATTCATATACAAACAAGTATATCTATTTAATTTTCAATAAAGTATATATCAATACGCATAGAAGCAACAGATTTAATATAAAAGCACTTCAACTCTCCCATAAAGATATTGTATACTTAATGAAGCACAAAGATACGCATATTTTATAAATGGCAAATCTGCCACTGATAAAATAGGAGACTTATTCAATCGGCATGTTCATTTCTTCTATTACAATTTCCGAGACAACCTATCATTACGGAACTATAAAAACAGCTCAGAATAACGCTCACAGACACATACCGCAATCAGGTTCGACACCGCCGAACGATAATTTTCAAGTATCAGATGATGAAAATTAATCTCAAATATTCCTAAATGTTCAGATCATATTTCTTAGGACATGAACAAGTGCGGTTCCCGATGGCTACCTCTTATACATTGAACAACCAACGGCACATTTTTGTTATTATAGCTAAATAACTAAAATTATGAACTTATAAAAGACTACTTTCTATCTATTCACCCTCATTAGTTTAGTGCTTACATCCTGTAGCAGCGATGATGAAAACAAAAATGATACGCAGGTATTAGTCACTGTGATCAGTGCTGATGACAAACCCCTGTCTAACGAAATCGTCCAAATGTTCGATGAAAAAACTTATGAAGAGTTCAAAAAGGATAATCGAACGACTCCTACAGCATATGCATTAACCAACTCTAAAGGAGTGGCCACTTTCATTTTTACTTATGATGAGTGGTTCGAGTCAAGTAAAGACAGATTCTTTACTTTCGCCGTTCAATATGGCAGTGGTACGGAGAACTATGAAATATGGTCTTCGGGACGTACCATACGTTCGGGCTCAGTTACACAAATAGAGTTGAAGTTAAAACCTTTGTAAACGGAAAGCGGTTTTATAAGCGGTTCCAGGTTATAATCTCACGGAATTACTTTTAAAACCGCTTTTTAGATTTTATCTTCAGCAAATTCCTTTTTTCACAAATATCAAACAGATCAGAATGAAAGCCGCATATTTTTAACCAGTATTTAAAAACTCCTATGCCTATCCGCCAATTCATAGCTATTCTGAAATGAACTGAGTTTTGGCTCGTTTGTGCCGGGCATTCCTTCGTCATTTTGAGAACGAAAATAAAAAATTATCTTTGCTCCCTAAAATACAAAAACAATGCAGAATATCATTATTACATTTATCGTCTTTTTTACACTCAGATTGTTGTCCTTGGCCTATTCCATTCGTAACGAAAAACGTCTCCTGAAAAACGGAGCTGTACAATATGGTAAAGTTAATTCGTTATTACTGACATTAGCGCATGTCGCTTACTATTTATCCGCCCTTTATGAAGCGTATATTTCGGGAACTACCTTCAACTGTTTCTCCGTGTGTGGTGTTCTTGTAATGGGCTTTGCCTATGCTATGTTATTCTATGTCATCTATAAACTACACGATGTATGGACAGTGAAACTTTATATTGTTCCCGGTCAACGCATTGAAAAGAGCTTCCTTTTCAGGACGGTGCGACATCCCAATTACTATCTGAATATCATACCTGAGCTAATTGGAGTTGGTTTACTCTGTAATGCCTGGTACACGCTATTTATCGGGCTACCGATTTATGTATGCTTGCTGGCTGTACGTATCCGACAAGAAGAGAAGGTGATGAAAAAACTACTGGAAAACTAAATCCATTTCACCACAGACTACACGGATGAGCACAGATTCTTTAATCTTATTCTCAACGAAATTAATTATCAATCCTTGTAATCTGTGGTGAAATCAGAACCATTACAAATCTGAACTGAATCAGCTCCCACTTCTCACCGCTCCCAAACTGCCTCAAACAGAAACTTTTTATCCGTAACCAGTATTTGAATCGTTCTTTATCCATTATTATTTCTAAATTTGCCGGACTTATTTATAAAGCACCCCAGTCATAATGAAAACTATATCAAGAATCGCTACCGTTCTCGCGCTATTGGCCAGCATTATTCCTGTCTATGCCGTCATGGGCATCGTATTAGATCCCAATGGCGATGGAAATCTGTTAATAACACTCGGCACCCTGACGCCTATATTGGGTGGCCTTTTGATGGGTATCGTGAAACTCGTGAAGAAATCACCAAAGGCTGCCACTATTTATTCTATAATAAGCCTCTCAGTTTCGGCAGTTGTTTATGCCGTCATATTGACATAAATATGGTTATTCATCATTTGCTTATCAATCGTTAATATCTAAATAAACGCAGCATAGGCGGGTGTTTCAACTGTTACAAGAGGGTGTGTTTACCTGCAACAGAGCGGTGCGGGTGATTACCAAACTTTTATTATTTATTCGTCTATAAATATTGCTGATCCATATATAAAATTCCATTATAGACCCGTAGAGATAAATATCAAATTTTAATTAGCAATCATCGTTTGCAAAATAAGTGTTACCTTTGTACCCGTTATGATGATACTTGTCACTATTGTATGTTACTTTGCCATTCTCTTGCTGATAGCCCGTATCACCGGACGGAAAGGAGGTTCGAATGCAGCGTTTTTCAAAGGAGAAAACCAGTCTCCGTGGTACATCGTTGCTTTCGGAATGATTGGCGCATCCATTTCGGGAGTGACTTTCGTATCTGTACCCGGCATGGTAAAGGCGATGGATATGACGTATATGCAAACTGTATTCGGATTCTTTTTCGGTTACCTGGCAGTTGCCCATATACTCCTCCCACTCTATTATAAACTCAACCTGACCAGCATATACACTTATCTGGATACCCGTATCGGAAAGCGCGCCTACCGTACAGGAGCTTCTTTTTTCCTTCTTTCGCGTATGCTGGGCACAGCTGCAAAACTATACCTCGTCTGTCTGATTCTATATACCTATGTGTTTCGCGACATGGGCATACCATTCTGGAGTATTGCTGCCGGATCGGTAGCCTTAGTCTGGATATACACTCACAAGAGCGGTATTAAAACTATCGTCTGGACAGACACCTTACAGACCTTCTGTCTGATTGCCGCACTGATCTGTATCCTTGTTTTTGTCACAGCAAAACTAAATCTTGACTTCAGCGGAGTCATACAGACAATCAGTAACAATGAACACAGCCGCATTTTTGTATTTGACGACTGGATGTCACGCCAGAATTTCTTCAAGCAGTTTCTGAGCGGGATTTTCATTGTTATCGTTATGACCGGACTCGATCAAGACATGATGCAAAAAAACCTTTCTTGCCGTAGCCTGCGTGACGCACAGAAAAATATGTATTGTTATGGCTTCGCATTCGCCCCGCTCAACCTGCTGTTCCTCGGCCTTGGCATTTTATTACTGGTCCTTGCTCAGGAGATGCAGCTGGAACTTCCGGCAACCGGTGACGATATCCTGCCTATGTTTGCCACTCAAGGGTATTTGGGAGAAGGAGTGCTGATTCTATTCACAATCGGTATCATTGCCGCCGCCTTTAGTAATTCGGATTCGGCTTTGACCGCCATGACAACGAGCTTTTGCATCGATCTGCTCGACACAGGGAAAGACACAGAAGGAATAGCCCGTAAAAAACGAAACCGGGTACACATCGGGCTCTCTATTCTGCTTGTTTTCTTTATCTGCCTTGTCGATGCATTGAACAATCAAAGTGTTATTGATGCCATTTACATCATAGCTTCCTATACATATGGCCCTCTTTTGGGAATGTTTGCTTTCGGTTTGTTTACCCGACGGCAAACAAACGATCGGTACATACCGTTTATTGCGATAGTTTCACCGCTGATATGTTACGCAGCCGATAGGCTTGTCCGTCAGGAAACCGGCTATCAGTTTGGTTATGAATTACTGATGCTGAACGGTATGCTTACTTTTGCAGGGATGTGGATTGCATCAAGAAAAGCAACTAAAAAATGAATTTAAAAACTAACAAGAAATATGGAAATAACCAATGCTGAGTTTGTAATTAGTAACACGGACGTGAAAAAATGTCCTGCAGGCACCTTTCCCGAATACGCCTTTATCGGCCGATCCAATGTGGGCAAATCCAGCCTCATCAATATGCTGACCGCCCGAAAGGGACTGGCCATGACTTCCGCCACTCCCGGTAAGACAATGCTTATCAACCATTTTCTGATCAATAACAGTTGGTATCTGGTTGACCTCCCCGGATACGGATATGCCAGACGAGGCCAGAAAGGACAGGAGCAAATACGCACTATCATCGAAGACTATATCCTCGAGCGGGAACAGATGACCAATCTTTTCGTATTGATAGACAGTCGGTTGGAGCCCCAGAAAATAGATATAGAGTTCATGGAATGGTTGGGTGAGAACGGAATCCCCTTTTCCATTATCTTCACCAAAGCAGACAAGCTAAAAGGAGGACGACTCAAAATGAATATCAACGCATATCTGAAGGAGTTACGGAAACAGTGGGAAGAACTCCCCCCCTACTTCATCACTTCATCGGAAGAATGCCTTGGTAGAACAGAAGTATTAAATTACATCGAATCAATTAACAAAGAACTTTATTCAAAGTAAAAACAGAGATATCAAAATGAAAAGAGAACTATTATCATTGGCAGTTCTTGCCACACTGCTGCTTGTACCGGCCACAGGTCGTGCACAATCCATTAAAGATCTATTCAACAAAGACAATATTTCCAAAGTGGTCAATGCCGTCACCGGGCATACCGAAACAGTGGATATGACCGGAACCTGGCGTTATACCGGCTCCGCCATTGAATTCGAATCGGAAAATCTGCTGAAAAAAGCCGGAGGAACGGTTGCCGCTTCCGCTGCCGAACAAAAACTGGATGAACAATTAGCCAAACTCGGCATAAAAGAAGGGCAACTGAGCTTTACGTTCAACACAGACAGTACTTTTGTCAGCACTTTAGGCAAACGCAAGCTGAACGGTACCTACTCTTATAACCCCACAACCGGTATGCTCCAGTTGAAGTACATGAAATTGATCCCCATGAACGCAAAAGTCAACTATACGACCCAGCAAATGGATCTTCTGTTTGAAGCAGATAAGTTACTGAAATTAATCACTTTCTTATCCAGTAAAAGCAGCAGTGCCACCCTCAAGGCCATCAGTTCATTGGCAGACAGCTATGACGGCATGATGCTTGGATATGAACTGAAACGATGAGAGCTTTTGAATGATGAACGGTAAACAACGATCAACGATGAATAATAAAGTAATTAGCGAGTAAAATAGGTTATCATAATTCTCTCTGTTAATCGCATTATTCATCGTTGATCGCTTATTGCTTATCATTCAAAAACCTTCATCGTTTGCTTTCCGTCAAAATGCACCCATCCATCATCCTCACAATACGGTTGGCCTCCCGCGCATTCTCTTCCGAGTGGGTCACCATTACAATAGTTGCCCCATCCTTATTCAACTCTTTCAACAAGGCCATCACCTCATTACCATTGGTAGAATCAAGATTACCTGTCGGCTCGTCCGCTAATATAATCCGCGGATTCGTCACAATGGCCCGGGCTATAGCTACACGCTGCTGCTGACCTCCGGACAGTTGTTGAGGATAATGTTCCGCACGATGGGCAATCTGCATTCTTTCCAACGCCTTGTTCACACGTTCCACACGTTCACGAACCGGTACTCCGGCATACAGCAATGGCAATTCCACATTTTCAAACACAGTCAGCTCGTCTATCAGATTAAAACTCTGGAAGACAAAACCAATATTCCCGTTCCGCATATCCGTCCGATCGTTTTCCGAGTAGCGGGAAACCTCTTTGTCAATGAACCACAGCTGCCCCGAAGTAGGATTGTCCAGCAAGCCCAACATATTCAGCAAAGTTGATTTTCCACATCCCGAAGGCCCCATGATTGCTACAAATTCTCCTTCTGATATTTCGATGCTAATTTCGTTCAATGCGGTAGTCTGCACACTTTCTGTACGGAATATCTTTGTCAATCCAATTGCTTTTATCATAATCTTTCAGTTTTTTTATTATTCATATCTCAATGACTTTACCGGATTTTGTGAAGCCGTCCGCCAAGTCTGGCCAATCACCGTAAGCAAGGTGATGCTGGCTATAATCAGTCCCACCAACGGAAACAGCCACCAGCTGATCGCTGTTTGATAGGCAAAATCGCTCAACCAATAGTACATCAGGAGATAACCCGACGGACAAGCAATCACAAAGGCAATGCCCACCCATTTCAGGTATTCCAGACAGAACATCTTTACAATCCGATCCGAATGGGCACCATTCACTTTACGGATACCGATCTCTTTAGTACGCTGCCGGGTAGAGAGTGAAACCAGCCCGAACACTCCCATCATAGCTATAACAATAGCAAGTACGGTAAACGAAAACAGCATCCGGCCTTGTTGTCGCTCTTTCTCGTAATTCCGATTCAAAGCATCTGAAAAAAACTGATACTTAAACTCCTTGACAAACAGGGGAGCCATCTCCTCAAACTTCTTTTGAATAAACGCCAAAGTTTCCTGCTTATGCTCCGGAGAGATCTTAATGTGTATATTCACCAGACATTCCGGACTGTACATCAGGTATGCCGGTTTAATTTTTTCACGCAACGATTGAAAATTAAAATCCTGCACAACGCCCACAATACGTTTCTTAAAACTCCCCACACCAAAACCTCCGCTAATCTCCATACCCACGGGATCAGACACATTCATTGCCTTCCAGGCTGTTTCATTAATAATTATCGGAAAATCATACGCTCCACTAAAATAAGCTCCGGCATCTGCCTTTAAAATCTCTCCTTTCAGAAGTTTCAGTCCGAAGGTATTCACAAAATTGCCATCAGCCCAGATACACATCATCCGCAGTGAATCGACCTTTCCTTCCGCATCCGTCCACTGCAATACATCACCCTGCCCCTTGCTATCTTCCATATAATCGGCAATTTCAGCCCCCATCGAAACACTGAGGATATTCGGATTCTTTAGAATTTCTTGTCGGAATCCATCAACGTTATACCATAAACTCGTATAGACAGAAACTATATTCTCTCTATTCAGACCTAAATCTTTATTCTGTAAATAATTCAATTGTTTGAATACAATGCCGGTATACAACAGCAGCGTGATGGCAATAACAAACTGTACGCAAAGCAGACCGCGTATCAGGCCTCCCTTTTTTCCCGACTTTTGTCCTCCTTTGAAAGCCATCAGCGGATTTATGGCCGAGAGATAAAATGCCGGATAACTGCCGGAAAGACATCCCACACCGACAATTCCCACAACAATATAGACCAATACACTCCAGCTGAATTGCAGAGTAATATCTTTACCCATCATCTGATTGAAGAGTGGTAAAAGCAGTTCTGTCAGGGCTAATGCCAACACCAGTGAAATGAACGCCTGCACCAGACTTTCGGAAAGAAACTGCACAATCAGTGTTTTACGCTTGGCACCGGTCACTTTCCTCACTCCTATCTCTTTATAACGTAACGCTGCCCGGGCTGTAGAAAGGGTAGTGAAATTAAATGCCCCCATAAAAACAATCAATACGGCCAAAGCTATAAACAGGAAAATGGAAGTCATATTGCCGTGATTCCGGACAGATACATCCACAAAGTCGGTCTTTAAATGTATATCATTCAAGGGCTGAAACCGTAGTAAACGTTCTGCATGGACACGGTTACTCAACAAACGACTCATTTGGTTCCTGTCTGCATCGGACATCGACGAACCGGAACGCATTTTCACGTAGACATTCGCTTCTCTGCGATCCCAGTCTGTGCCGCTCCGGTAGATGCATACATTCTCGTTCATCTTATCAAATAATGCCTGTCCGACGACAGCATCAAATTGCAGATGACTCTTACGGGGCACTTTTACCACCCCGACTACCGTAAGGCTGTACTCAGTATCCATACCTTCGGTATATATCAGCTGTTGTCCGATTGCCGAAGCTGTACCAAAGAACTTTCGGGCCATTTTCTCGGAAAGTACTATATGGTTGAAGCCCGATTTGAGTTTGGAAGGATCACCTTCTGCCACTTTGAAGGGAAACATATCAAAAAATGTCGTATCGACACATATCATATCGGCAGAAAGATTCCGGTCCTTCAAGCACAAAGACCTTAACTCCCTGGCTTTAACGTATGTTGCCTGTTCCACCTGAGGGAACTCTTTACGAAAAGCTTCGGCCAAGGGTATGGCTGTAAAAGGGCTTTCCACTATTTCCCCACTCTCAGTACAATTGGCTTCAATCACCCGGAATATCCTCCCTGCATCCGGATTATAATCTTCAAATGTCAATTCATCCACTACCCACAAATAAATCAGGAATGCAGCTGCCATGCCCAATACAAATCCCAACATATTAATGGTAGAAAACAGGAAGCTCCGTTTTATCAACCGAAGAGCTACTTTTAAATAATGGCTTATCATATTTACCTATTTAATAATTAACCAGATATTATCAGTCTTACTCAACTTCTCCACTTGCCCATTTTCCCGCATCTGGGCCGGATACAACTCTAACAAAGAACTTTTAGAGAAAAACCGGGCCGGATTGCCTTCTATACTCCGGTTGGGCCAGAAAGGTAAACTTTCCGGCAAATCGGCAATGATAAGCGGCTGCTCCGGATTCACTTTATCAGACACCACAGGCAAGGAGAAAAACTCTCCGCTCCGCTTGTCATACACCAGAGAATAAAGTTTCACACTCCTGTTTTTACGGGCATTTATGCTATCATATCCTTTATCGATGCTTAAGAAAAGGAAGCGATCCGTATCAACGCACGAAGTGAGGAAATAAGAATTACCCACATCAGCCCCACCGGCCACCCGGGCCCCTGTCAGGTGGGGCAATGAACCGAAATCGAGTTTATAGGCAACTTCCAGAGTCGAAGCATTTTTTATTCTGTATATCTTACCGCCATACGCATGGTAGAACATGGTGTTGCCTTGATAATAGTAAACGATATCCCCTTCAGCCTCAAAAAGCCGGGCCTTGTACCGCTCGTTATCCCCCA
The DNA here is from genome assembly GCF_040798045.1 of Bacteroides sp. NGMCC 1.200775. NCBI lineage: Bacteria > Pseudomonadati > Bacteroidota > Bacteroidia > Bacteroidales > Bacteroidaceae > Bacteroides > Bacteroides sp. NGMCC 1.200775. The sequence continues at coordinate 560,702 of NZ_JASCQK010000001.1, forward strand.
ATACGAAATGGCAAAGCGTATCACCTTTCAATCCCATCGTATAAAGTTCATCCGAACAACTGACACGCATTCCATAACCGTCGGGCATGGAAAAAAGATAATTTCTGTCTATCGGAAGCTTACTGCGGATAGACTTTAACTCTACCGGCTGAGGAGATGCCAGCAACTCTGCCCAGGGAGTAACCACTAAATGCGCTTTGCCCGTCTTCATATTCCGGCATGTAAATCGCAATTGCCCCTTGGCAGGATCATAATAAAAATCTCTCAGGAAATATCCTCCTTCAACTTTCACTGAACCACCTCCGCTGTGAATAACCTTTAAATCCGAACGAACCAGCATTTTCTTTTTCTCAAAATCCCGGTCCAGCAACCAAAGTCCGTCTTCGGCAAACACCAGAAAGTCATCATCAATCCTAATCAGTGAGCTCCCATCACATCGGGGTTCCATCTTTTTATAATTCACCTCCTTCCCCAAATCACTGAGCCGGAAAGGACGGACATTCTTCAATGCCGATTCAACATTCAGCACAATCGCACCTTCAGTCATGATCCGGGGCTGATATTTGATACCCGGAGGAGCCTGATAATCTTCCGCAAACTCCGATGGTGCGCTTTCTTCAACCGGAGAATCCTTTTGAGTTCTGTCTTTGACAAATTCTTTTTTCAGCTCTTCCTTACTGACTCCCGGATTCTTACTGCCACAAGCTGACAAGCAGATAATACCTGCCAGAAACAAACTTTCAATGTAACAACATCTTCTCTTCATACCGTTCTTCTTATTTCCTGTTCATACTCCGATGCCCCAATGCCATGCGTTATTTTAATAAGATAATGACAAGAAGCATACCAAATAAGCACTCCCCTATTTATCAGCCGATTGACGCAAACAGCAAACCGGTATTTTGCACGATACCGTGCACTTTTTGTACGATATCGTACACCGCTTATTCAAACATATTCCCTATCTTTGTCGCTATACAAGACATCCGACTATGACACTAAAGCGAGGAAGAATACTGATTGCGGACGACAATGAAGACATCCTCTTCACGTTGAAGATGTTGTTGCGTCCCATTGCGGAAACAATAACCGTCACCACCGACCCGCGGGAATTATTGCCGATTCTCTCACGTACCCATCACGACGTAATACTGCTGGATATGAACTTCCGCAGCGATGCCGTAAGCGGACGTGAAGGTTTCCGATGGCTGGAAGAGATTCTGAAACTCGATCCCAAGGCCGTAGTAATATTTATCACCGCATACGCCGATACGGAAAAGGCCGTACAGGCCATCAAACAGGGAGCCACCGATTTTATAGCCAAGCCCTGGCAGAATGACAAGATGATAGCTACGGTATCTGCCGCACTGCAACTCAGTTTCAGCCGCACGGAGGTGGAATCTCTCAAAGAACAGAAAGAGGCTTTGGCAGCGCCCTCACCCGAACCCACCCGCATTATCGGTGAATCGGCCGCCATGCAAGCCATCTTCCAGACCATCCGTAAATTGGCCGATACGGATGCCAACCTTTTATTGTTGGGCGAGAACGGTACTGGGAAGGATTTGATAGCCCGATATGTATACGAACAGTCGCCCCGCAAAAACGGGATATACGTACCGATCGATTTGGGTAGTATCCCCGAAACACTGTTCGAGAGCGAACTTTTCGGATATGAAAAAGGAGCATTCACGGATGCACGGAAAAACAAACCCGGCAGGCTGGAAGTGGCTTCGGGAGGTACGTTGTTCCTCAACGAAATCGGCAATCTCAGCCTTCCGCTACAAGCCAAACTACTTTCGGTCATCGAGCAACGGAAGAGTTCCCGACTGGGAGCCACTGCCTCTTACCCGGTAGACGTGCGGCTGATATGTGCCACCAACACCGACCTCTATACGGCTATCGACAACGGACAGTTCCGGCAAGACCTCCTCTACCGCATCAATACCATCGAAATACGCATTCCTCCATTGCGTGAACGGGGAAACGACCTGTTCCTGCTGGCCGACCATTTCTTGCAACATTACCGGAAGAAGTATAAAAAGGAAGTCCGTACCATCTCGAAAGAAGCCCGCAAGCGCATGCAGCTCTATCACTGGCCGGGCAATGTACGCGAACTGGAACACACCATCGAGCGGGCCGTCATTCTCTCAGGAAGTTCCACCCTGACACCCGACGATTTTATGCTCCGTCCCGCCCTGCAGGAACAGCCCTCCGAAAAAGAGAGATACAACCTTGAACGGCAGGAACGGGAAACTATCGACGAAGTACTCCGCCTTTGTGCCGGCAACATCACAGTGGCTGCGGAAATGCTGGGCATCACCCGTACATCGCTGTACAGGCGCATTGAAAAGTACGGATTATAAGAGCACCAAACAGAAACAACATGAAACAAAAATGGGTGAAACATCCCCTCTTATTAACGGTAGCGTTGCTGCTCTGCTGTTTTATCACCATCTGGCTCGGCATGCACGGGTTTTATATCAGTCTGCTTGTCGCAGGCTGTGTCACCCTTTTCGTGGCTTACACCATTTACCGGTATATCCTCCGTTCCGCACGTGCCATGGCACAACTCATCTGGGCCATTCGTTATTCCGATTTCCTCTCCTTGCCCGCACAGCGAGAAGAGCACCTCCATTCGCTCCCTGCAGAACTTTGGGATGAACTGAACGAAGCCTTGGACTTCTATAAACAGAATCTTCAGAAAAAAGAGAGCCAACTCCAGTATTTTCAGGCTCTGGCCAATCATATCGACCTGTCGGTCCTTGTCTACACCCCTTCCGGAAAGATAGAATGGCTGAACGAAGCCGCCAAAAGATTACTGGGAAAATCCACACTGAAAAGTGTCGAAGATCTGGCCGACTTCCAACCCGAACTTCCTTCGCGGCTCTATTCGCTCAAAGCCGGAGACCTGTCTGTATTGCAGGTGCAAAAGGAAGAAGAAAGAATACAACTCGCACTCTCAGGCATGGAGTTCGTCATACAGGGACGTCCCCTGATCGTAGCAAGCATGAAGAACATACACTCTGTATTGGACAATCAGGAGACGGAAGCCTGGCAAAAGCTGATTCGGGTACTGACGCACGAAATTATGAATTCCATCACTCCGGTCACTTCTTTATCGGAATTGCTGGAACAGCAGATAGGCAACTTCGACGGTGATGCCGAAGAACGGAAAGAAATACTCCAGATGTTGCAGACCATCCGCCGGCGGGGCGACGGACTGATCCGGTTCGTGAACAGCTACAGGGAAGTATCCCATCTCCCACAACCGCTCCTGAAAATATATACAGACCGGGAATTACTGGCAGGGATAGCACAACTGATGCATACAGACCGGGATGACTTGCACCTGGTATTGCCGGACAAGCCCCTGCGTCTTATTATAGACAAGGATCTGATAGAACAAGTACTTATCAACCTGATCAGGAATGCCCGCGAAAACGATGCGACCGACATTCGGCTGTCGACCGGATTAAGCTCCGGCGAACGTCCGTATATAAGGATTGAAGACAATGGGACGGGAATCGAGCAGGAAGTGCTCGAACGTATTTTCGTACCGTTCTTCACTACCAAAACTACCGGTTCGGGTATCGGACTGACCATCTCACGACAAATCATGCACCTGCATCACGGCACCATCACCGCTTCGTCCGAAACAGGTAAAGGCAGTACCTTCACCCTCCTGTTTCCACCCCTTTTTTAAGGAGGGTGTAGCCATCCGGGGCATTGGGTGTAGCCATCCGCACCTTAGGGCTACACCCTATACACCGGATGGCTACACCCTCTCCATCAGACGGTTTTTAATACAATTTCACCGTCATACGACACCATTTATCAAAAAAAGCCTTAACTTTGCCGCCCACGAAACCATAAAAAAGAAATAGAAAATGAAGAAAATACTATTTTTTATCACTATGATGGTACTGAGCGTCGGTCTTGTCCAGGCTCAAGGTAAAGCAGAAATAAAGTTTGATAAGACAACACACGACTTCGGGACATTCTCTGAAAACAACCCGATTGTCAGTTGCACATTCAAGTTTACGAATATCGGCGATGGCCCGTTGGTCATCCATCAGGCAGTGGCATCTTGCGGATGTACCGTACCCGAATATACCCAGGAACCCATCATGCCGGGAAAAACAGGTACAATCAAAGTGACTTACAACGGAACGGATAAATATCCGGGACACTTCAAAAAGTCGATTACCCTGCGTACAAACGCCAAAACAGAGATGATACGTCTTTTTGTGGAAGGCGACATGACGGCCAAAGACGCAAAGTAAGCAAAAATAAATAACAACAATGAGGAGAATCTTTCGGGATTCTCCTTTTTTTTTGCTTACTTTGAGGCTGTTTTGAAAAACCAACCGTTTGGAAATCCGATAAACTATACATAAACTACAAAAAACAATTATGAAACAAGAAGAAGACAAATTTACGGGCTTGCCCGAAAACGCGTTCCGGGAACTAAAGCCGGGAGAAGTGTACAACCCGCTGATGAGTCCGACGAAAACGTATCCGGAGGTCACTCTCTGGTCGGTAGCATGGGGAATCGCCATGGCCATCCTCTTCTCTGCTGCCGCAGCCTATCTGGGGCTCAAAGTGGGACAAGTATTCGAAGCAGCCATCCCCATCGCAATCATAGCAGTCGGTGTGTCCGGTGCAGCCAAGCGTAAAAACGCACTCGGCGAAAACGTAATCATCCAGTCCATCGGTGCCTGCTCGGGTGTCATCGTAGCAGGAGCCATCTTCACACTGCCTGCCCTCTACATCCTGCAAGCCAAATATCCGGAAATGTCAGTCACCTTCATGCAAGTATTTATCAGTTCACTGCTGGGCGGTGTGCTGGGTATCTTGTTCCTGATTCCTTTCCGCAAATACTTCGTAAGCGATATGCACGGTAAATATCCTTTCCCGGAGGCAACAGCCACTACACAGGTGCTGGTGTCGGGCGAGAAGGGCGGCAGCCAGGCAAAACCATTGCTGATGGCCGGGTTAATCGGAGGTCTGTACGACTTTATCGTGGCAACTTTCGGCTGGTGGAACGAGAACTTCACCACCCGCGTCTGTGGTGCGGGTGAAATGTTGGCAGAGAAAGCCAAACTGGTATTTAAAGTAAACACCGGCGCAGCCGTACTGGGTCTGGGCTATATCGTAGGATTGAAGTACGCTTCCATTATCTGCATCGGTTCATTGGCCGTATGGTGGATCATCGTACCGGGCATGTCCCTTTTCTTCGGCGACTCTGTACTGAACCAGTGGAATCCGGAAATCACCGCCACTGTAGGTTCCATGAGTCCGGAGCAGATCTTCTCCCATTATGCCAAAAGCATCGGTATCGGCGGTATCGCCATGGCGGGAGTGATCGGTATCATCAAATCATGGGGCATCATCCGCAGCGCAGTGGGACTGGCAGCTAAAGAGATGGGAGGAAAAGGAGACGTGGAGAAAAACGTCATCCGTACGCAACGCGACCTCTCCATGAAGATCATTGCCATCGGTTCCATCATCACGCTGATCCTGGTGGTGCTGTTCTTTTATTTCGACGTAATGCAGGGTAACCTGGTACATACACTGGTAGCCATTTTACTGGTAGCCGGAATTTCATTCCTGTTCACCACCGTAGCGGCCAACGCCATCGCCATTGTAGGTACCAATCCGGTATCGGGCATGACGCTGATGACGCTGATTCTGGCATCGGTTGTAATGGTAGCCGTCGGGCTGAAAGGTCCTTCGGGCATGGTTGCCGCATTAGTGATGGGCGGTGTAGTCTGCACAGCCCTCTCTATGGCAGGCGGTTTCATCACCGACCTGAAGATCGGCTACTGGCTGGGCAGTACGCCCGCCAAGCAGGAAGCGTGGAAGTTCCTCGGAACAATCGTATCCGCTGCCACCGTAGGCGGTGTAATGATTATACTGAACAAGACATACGGATTCACAAGCGGACAACTTGCCGCACCGCAGGCCAACGCGATGGCTGCTGTAATCGAACCTTTGATGAGTGGTGTAGGCGCCCCTTGGCTGCTGTACGGCATCGGTGCGGTACTGGCCATCATCCTGACGTTCTTTAAGGTTCCCGCACTGGCGTTTGCGTTGGGTATGTTCATCCCGCTCGAACTGAATGTACCGCTCGTAGTGGGCGGAGCTATCAACTGGTATGTCACCACCCGCAGCAAAGACAGTGCGCTCAACACCGAACGGGGCGAAAAAGGGACGCTGCTGGCATCCGGATTCATTGCCGGAGGTGCCCTGATGGGTGTAGTCAGCGCTGCCATGCGCTTCGGCGGAATCAATCTGGTGAACGATGCATGGCTCAACAATACCCTCTCACAGTTGGCTGCCCTGGTAGCTTACGTACTGCTAATCCTGTATTTCATTAAAGCATCCATGAAGGTAAAATGAAGTATATAGCTGAATTTCATGTATCCGGGAGGAGCGTATGTCAATCCGGCTCCGCGACGGAGTGAAATTCTCCAGATGACATATAAAGAAACTCACGAAACAACATTTATAAAGATGAAAACAATTCGTACACTTTTGTTATGTACCAGCCTATTGGCCGGAACAGTTGCAGCACAGGAAAACAGTCTGGTGCTGAGTAACGGACTCGGGTTCGTTGATACCCCCTATAAGGCAGGTACCCTTGAAGTAGACGATGCAGAAGACCTCATTATCAATTGTGACGAGGTGGACTGCACCACTTTCGTAGAATATGCACTGGCAATGGCACTCTGCCCGCAACAGGGAGACGACATGCAGGAAAGTGACTTTGCCCGTAACCTGCAACGTATCCGCTATCGCGACGGAAAAATTGACGGTTATACCTCTCGTCTGCATTATATATCCGACTGGATCAATAATGGTGTCCGCCAAGGCTTTCTTGAAGACGTAACGGCTGCCCACAGCCCTTTCACACAGAAACTGTCGATCTCTTACATGAGCACACATCCGCAACTCTACAAATCGTTGAAGAACTCTCCGGAAAATGTAGCGCAGATGGCAAAGTATGAAAAGGCACTGAGCGGTAAAGAGGTTCATTACCTTCCGAAAGACAAACTGGAGCCGGACGGATTGCCCTGGATCAAGAATGGGGACATTATTGCCCTGACCACCAATACTCCGGGGTTGGACGTAAGCCACATGGGCATTGCCATTTACATCAAGGGACAGCTGCACCTGCTGCATGCTTCGTCCAAAGAAGGCAAGGTAATAGTAGACAAGAGTGCACTGAGCCAGATGTTGAAAGACAGAAAATCACTGACAGGTATCAGAGTGCTGAGAATGAAGAAATAAACCGAAGACAAACCATACTGGACTTATCTGATCCCCGAAACCATTTTGATGCGTTTCGGGGATTTTTCTTTTCAGTAAGAAAGAGAATAGCCTTATTTCCTGACTGCCCCTTCTGCTTTTCAACGGCAACGGGAAGCACAGAAGACGGAAAACAGGACTTTTCTTCCCGAAAAGCCGGGGTTTTGCGTCCGGAGAGCCGGGGTCTGCCCCGAAAAGAGCCGGGATTTCTATGAAAAGAAGTAAGCATTCGACCCGAAAGACGGTTGCATTCCGCTGAAATGCTTACTTCTTTTCAAATTATCTCTATATGTTTTCCCACTTTACATCTGTTGTTACGGTTTTATCGTTAAAAAGAGAAGGATTATTCTCTGGTTGCATACCGTAAACGAACGAGTCCCGACTGTCAAAAAGAAAGCCGTAAGCATCCATTGACACAATTCTTCACGCATTTAGCTTCGCCACACTTACATCATGCCAACTCATAAAGTCTTTCCGCATCAAACATAAAATCGCCAACCTGTAAGGAGGGCGATTTTACCAGGCAACCGTATCATTGGATGCAAACAGAGCAAACCAGAGAGGTCTGATTATCATTTTGACAAAAGGAAAGTAAGCAGTTCGCTCCCCAGCCTCTTTTTTACCTCGTCCATATCAACACTGTGTCCGAGTTCTTTCTGAAGGGAAGTCACGCCTTTATCGATAAAACCGCAAGGATGAATGTAACTGAAATAGCGTAAATCGGTATTCACATTCAGCGCCAGTCCATGCATCGTCACGTAATGACTGCTCCGAACCCCTATCGCACATATCTTACGGGCACGGGGCGTATCACCTTCCAGCCAGACTCCTGTCGCCTTCTCTAAACGGCCGGCCTCGACACCGTAAGATGCACAGACACGGATAACGGCTTCCTCCAGTAAGTGTACATATTCCTTCAGCCCCAATCCGAACTCCTCAAGATTAAGAATCGGGTAACACACCAATTGCCCGGGACCATGATAGGTGATATCGCCGCCACGGTCGATGTGATAGAGGGTGGCACCGATAGCCTTCAGTTGCTCCTCTCCCAGCAGCATATTATTTTCCTTTCCGCTACGCCCCAGAGTATAAACGTGCGGATGTTCACAAAAAATGATGCGATTCTCGTACTTTTCTCCGCCCTGCTTGGCATGGACGAGGGCATCGAACCATTCCGTCTGTCGGCTCCATGCTTCAGAATACGGAATAAGTTCCCAATCGGTTGTAATTGTTTTCATACGGACAAAGATAAAAAAATAAAAGAAAATGTGTATATTTGCGTGATTCAAAAAAAGAAAGTAATATGAAGTTTGACTTTCCACAAGTAGATCTCCCATGCGAACTTCTGGCATGGAATGATGTAACTGAAGATATCTTGAATATCTACAAACAATCGTGCAGGCTGAAAGCCGGCATCTTTGCTATTTGTACGGAAGGTAAGATGACCGCAACCATTAACCTGATCGATTACGAAATAAAACCGAACGATCTGATCACACTGCTGCCGGGCACTATCATCCAGTTCCGCGAACGGACAGAGAAAGTACGTTTATGCTTCGCCGGATTCTCGTCGGAATGTGTAGAACGAATCAACCTGATAAAATCGATGGTCAGCTCTTTCTCTAAGATAACCGAGTGCCCGATTGTGGAATTACAGGAGGATATAGCCAGTTATCTAAAAGATTACTTCTCCCTGTTGGCACGAGTGACATGTGATGAAAGGTTCTCTCTTCCCTCCGAGATGACGGAAGTATCTTTGAAATCTATTCTGACCGCCGTCGGACTGATTTATCAGAAATATTCCCGGAAAGATCACAACACGAACCGTAAAGAAGAAATCTGCCGCGAATTGGTAGGATTGGTCACAGAGCATTATGCGGAGGAACGCCGTGCCCAGTTCTATGCAGACAAGTTGGGAATATCACTGCAACACCTCAGTACCACAGTCAAACAAGTGACAGGACGCAACGTACTGGATGTGATAGCCTATGTGGTCATTATCGACGCGAAAGCCAAATTGAAATCAACTCACATGACCATTCAGGAGATTGCCTATTCGTTGAACTTCCCCAGTGCTTCTTTTTTCGGAAAGTACTTCAGGAGATATGTAGGCATGAGTCCGCTGGAATTCAGAAACAGCTGACACCTTTCGTGGCAAAAAGATTTTCACCACAGAGGCCACAGAGTATTCATGTTGATCATCTATGACTTGAAGTTTACTCTGTGTCCTCTGTGGTGAGTTAGTTTTGAAAGGACTTGTTATTTTCTGGCCAGACTCAATGAATTCAGTACTACACTAACACTTGAGAATGCCATTGCCGCACTGGCAAGCATCGGGTTCAGCAACAGTCCGTTGATAGGGAACAGGATGCCGGCTGCAATAGGGATACCTATGAGATTATAGATAAATGCCCAAAACAGATTCTGGTGAATCAGTTTCACAGTCTGTCTTGACAACTCGAAGGCGCGGGGGAGCAACAGCAGGTCGGATGTCATCAACGTAACCATTGCTACATCCATGGCTATATCCGTCCCTTTCCCCATGGCTATGCTGACATCGGCCAGTGCCAACGCCTGTGAGTCGTTAATTCCGTCACCTACCATAGCTACGGTTTTTCCCTGCATCTGGAGTTCACGCACAAACTCTTCTTTATCATCCGGCAAGGCATCTGCCACAAAGCGGTCGATACCCAACTTACCCGATACGGCAAGTGCCGTGCGTTGTCCGTCGCCGGTCAGCATACAAATGTCGATCCCCTGACGTTTCAACTCTTTCACAGCCTCGGCCGAAGTCGGCTTTATCTGATCGGCAATGGCAATTACGGCAAGCACCTCACTGCCACGGCCAAAGTATACAATGCTGTTTCCATCCGATTCGTATTGCACCATCATTTCGGCAAGCACATCAGAGAGCGAAGCGCTGAAATCTTTCAGTAACTTGTGGCTGCCCACCCAATAAGTCTCCCCTTGATAAACCACCTTGATTCCTTTTCCAGTGATACTCTCAAAGCTGTCCAGTTGGGCAGGAACTATTTTCTCCACTTCCTGCAGAGAAGAGACAATGGCTCCGGCAAGCGGATGTTCGGATTTAAGTTCGGCCGCCAACAGGACATTCTTGAAATGTTCTTCCTGCACCTGTGCCCAAAGCCATCCGGAAACCGTGGGATGTCCCTCGGTCAACGTCCCGGTTTTATCGAGCACCACTACATCTACTTTACGCATCTGCTCAAGGGCAACCGCATCCTTAATCAGGATATGATTACTGGCTGCTTTGCCTATGCCCACCATCAGAGCGGTAGGTGTGGCAAGTCCCAGAGCACACGGGCAGGCAATGACCAGTACGGATACTGCCGAAAGCAGGGCGTGTGAGAAATAATCGGTACCTCCCACCAAAAGCCAGATAACAAACGTCAGCACGGCAATACAAAGCACGACAGGCACAAAGATTCCGGTCACCCGGTCTACGATGCGCTGTACGGGCGCTTTACTCCCCTGAGCCTCCTGCACCATGCGGATGATGCGTGCCAGCACCGTCTCGCTTCCTACACTCGAGGCTTTAATCACAAAAGAGCCTTTCTGGTTGATAGTTCCCGCCAATACACGGTCGCCCGTTTTCTTTTCTACGGGAATCGGTTCGCCGCTGATCATACTTTCGTCTACATAAGATTCTCCTTCGGACAACCGCCCGTCTACGGGAATCTGCTCACCGGGACGTACCACCACCAGGTCGCCTGCCTGCAACTGGTCTATCAGGATATCTTCTTCAACTCCTCCCCGAAGCACACGGGCCACACGGGGTTGAAGTCCCATCAACTTCCGAATGGCAGTAGAGGTATTCCCCTTGGCACGCTCTTCCATCAGTTTACCGGTCAGCACAAAAGCGATGATGACTACTGCCGCCTCATAGTAAACGTGAGGTTCAAGTCCGCGGTTATACCAGAACTCGGGAAAAAATGTGTTGAAGACGCTGAACAGGAAGGCGATGGAGGTACTGAGTGCCACCAGGGTATCCATATTACTCCTCCCCAAGCGTGCCTGCCGCCAGGCATTGACATAGAAAGAACCTCCGAAGAAAATCATCACGGGAAGGGCGAGTATCAACTGAATCTCGTTAGAGAAGGGCACATGCATCAAGACCATAGAAAACAGCAACATGGGGACAACGAAGATCCATGCACCGATGACCTGCCGCTTCAGCAGTCGGTAATGTTTCTCCTGGGCCTCCTCCTGACGCTCCTCTTTCAGGGCCTCTTCCACTATCAGGTCATAACCTGCGGCAAGTACGGCCGCACGGATTTCTCCGGGAGTCAGCTTGTCGGCTTCGTACGAAACGGACAGTGTGTTTGTGGCGAAGTTGACCGATGCGTCTACCACACCGGCCAATTTCTTCACTGTTTTTTCCACATTATTAGCGCACCCCGCACAGTGCATGTTCAGTACAGGAAACGCTTTCTTTATAATATTACCCATAATCTATTATTATATATACTATCTAATAAACAATGAGGTAAAGAACAATGTTCACTTCTTGTCCGTTTCCTTTGCTTCCTTTATGACTACAGCTTCGTATTTAAATTTCCGAAAGCCTTCTTTCAGTTTTTCAACATTCGTCTTTTCCGCATCGTAAGTGATGGTGACGGTTTGAGTTTTCAAATCAGTCTTAAAGTTTTTAAGTCCTTTTTCGAACTTGATATTGTTCTTCACCTTTCGTTCGCAGTTGGCGCACTCCATCTGTGCCACTTTGAAAACAACGGTACGAAAGTCTTTTGCCGCAACGGCAGTCACCGAAAGTAAAGCCACCACCAGTGTGGCAATCATTTTTTTAGTCTTCATGAATGTAAGTATTAGTAATCAATAATTTTAGTCGTTCGTTTTACTCTCTTTCAATCTCGTGCCAGGTTAAACCTCACTCCGATGTATCCCTTTGCTCCATGTACCGGTCCCCATATCATAGTCGAGTCAAAATGGTCTCCCCAAGGATTGGCTGCATCGATAATCGGATTCTTTTGTTTGAAATTTGTCAGGTTCTCACCTCCAATGTATACCGACCAGCGTCGGAAATAGCGCGTCACCTGTGCACTAAGCTGACTAAAGCCTTTATAACGGGCATCCCACGAAGGAGTGCCGTCAGCAAGTGTATACGGATCGGGCATACGTCCTCCTCCATTCATCTGCCAGGTGGCATCAAACTGCCACAAGCCCAGCGGAGTCTGATAAGAAGCGGTTACAAGTCCTTTGTATTTCCCGGTCAGCGGCTTCTCCATCAACCGGTGATTGTAAGTCGTCTTGGCGTCTGTCCAACGATAGGCAGCTGTCAGCGAAAAACCCTGAAAGAACGGATAGGTAGCCTCCACCTGAAACACTTGTGAATACGACCGTCCGTCGAGATTGTAGAATGTCACCTCATGGGGATTCGTATCCATATCGACAACGACCTGTTTCAGGAAGTCAGTGTAATAGTATTCCAGATTCAGGTTCAGCGTTTTCCCGAAAAGCGGAATGTAACCCGATATACTTGCGCCATAGTTCCACGCTTCTTCCTGGTCGAGGTGACCGGCAATACTTACCTTCCGGCTACTTGCCATCAGATAATTGTTTTCGGCAAGCACGTGATTCGTACGATACCCTTTTCCGGCAGAAAGACGGAAATGAACAAAATCATTGGGGTTGTATTTAATGTGGGCACGTGGAGTCACGAAAAAGCCGTACTCACTGCTATGGTCGCCACGAAGTCCGGCCATCACCACCAGTTTATTCTCCAGATTAAAAGTGTACTGCGCATAAGCTCCTCCTACCGATTCGCGTGCAAAAGCCTTCGTCAACGGAGTGTCAGCATTGTTAGTCAAACGGTAATGCTGGTCATATCCGTCATAATTATAACTGAATCCCGCCGAAAGACTGTGTTGCTTTGTAAATTCGGTTTCAAACATCAGCGAAGCATAAGCGTTGGACTGGTCAACATCATAAATCTTCCGTCCATAAAGCGCATCCTGGTTGTGCAGCGTCCCGGACAGAATCAGCGCAAGATTCGTATTCTTCTCCTTATTAAATATATAGGCATTCTTGGCAAAAGCCTCGTAACGGCGGGTTTCAATATCGATAGCATAGCGATCGGCTGCCGGCACGCCGCTATGACTCACCTGACCGCCTTTTCTGCTTTCGTCCAGCGCTTTGATGCCTGCCTGAAACACATAGTGGTCACCCATATAGGCCCAACGGTTCCAAAAATTATACTGCTCTATCCGGGGAATATCGGCAAAGCCGTCATCGTTGCCGTCATGTGCTTTCGTTTCATTTTCGTAATGTGCCAGCAACGAAGTACTCCATCGTTTGGAAAGTTTCACCGTGGCATCCGCATTCGCCTCATAACGATTGGTGGTACTGGCAAAAAGATTGGCCGAAACCCAATCCGCCTCAGGCAGTTGCGGCTTCTTAAATTCAACATTGATCTGTCCGGTAAGGGCTTCATAACCATTCTTCACGGACGAAATCCCCTTGGATACTTGTATGCTGTGCATCCAGGGACCGGGAACATAACCCAATCCGTAAGGAGAAGCAGCACCGCGATAGTTCGGAATATTCTCGGTCAGCATCTGCACATAAGTTCCCGATAGTCCGAGCAACTTGATCTGCTTCGCTCCGGTAGCAGCATCCGAATAGCTGACGTCCACTGAAGGATTGGTGACAAAACTCTCGCCAAGATTGCAACATGCTGCACGACAGAGCTCGTCACTGGTAATGATCTCTTCGTTCATCACGCTGTTGCGCAGCTTCAATGTGCTCAACTTACGACTGACAATATTCACTTCACTCAGTTCCATCCCCTCGCGAAGTACTACGTCCAGAACGGCGTTCTTGTCTTTCACTTGTATGGTATCGTTTTCGTAACCTACAAAACTTACAATGAGATGACTGCCCCTGTCGGGTTTGGATATGGAAAAAGTACCGTCCTCACGAGTAGCTACCCCACCGGGAATATTCTTCCAGAAAACGTTGGCACCGATAATCGGTTCGCCGGCCTGATCTTTCACCGTACCGCTCACTTGCGCTTGTACAGTCAGACTGCCGAGAAGCAGTCCGGTCAATAATATATATTTCATTAAATAACTTCGTTTGTCTTTTTTATTTGGTTTATATTCAATAAGAAATAAGTAGGATTCACCACAGATTACACAGAAGAACACAAGTTGTCCCGCTTCAATAATTAACGGTATTACCCCTTAAATAGTGAAAGCCTGTGCAATCTGTGATGCAATCCAAACAGTAAAATATTGAAGAAACTAAATAAGCAAAGTAGAATAAAGAGCTAAATAATGCCGGGAACTGGTTTTAGGTGGCGGTACCACATAAGGAGCTTCCAACACCCCGTCACGGAAAAGCGCACACAGCAGTTCCGATACCTGGTTGCAAAGGAATACGCTGACAGGAGCAGGGACAGAAGATTCGAACGCCTGCTTCACCAGGTCAAGTTTATAGATAGTCGCCGTACATCCCTCACCCCGGCACGATTTATGGAATTCAAAATCGAACTTATCACAGAAGCCGCATTTGTCGGCACAACAGCAATTTGCCGTCTCACAACCACTGCAACAATATTGAACGACAGAGACTCCCGCCCCTACATACACTATAAGGAGGGAAAGAATAACAGCGAGTATATAGCGGAATCTCTTCATAACGGTTGCAAAGATAAGCAGATTTAACCAGCTCTCCTCATTCTTTTTTCTTTTTTTATGCTGCCGATTCACTAATATGAACTATATTTGTCGATAGTGAACGATTATATAAATGTTGAATTTAAAGAAGAACCCCTTATGAAAAAACAATATGTCAGTCTGCTTGCGATAATACTTGCTACAAGTGGCTTTTTATTTTCTTGTGGTGACAAGATGAATAAGAATACCGGTGCGCTGGAATTCGACAGCATACAAGTGAACGAAACGGCACATCTCTTCGGAGATACGGCAAAGCCGGCATGTAACCTGACCATCAATTTCACGTATCCGGTGAAGTCATCGGACAACAAATTGAAGGATAGCCTGAACAGCTACTTTATAGCTGCCTGCTTCGGAGAAGGATATATCGGTGAAAAACCGGCAAAGGTGGTAAAGGAATATACTGAACATTACGTAAAGGAATATCGCACAGACCTTGAACCCATGTATGCCGAAGACGAAAAGAACAAAGAAAGCGAAGGGTCCATCGGCGCATGGTATTCGTATTATAAAGGAATAGAGAGCCACGTGCAACTCTATTATAAGAACCTGTTGGTTTATCGCATCAACTACAATGAATATACCGGAGGCGCGCATGGCATTTACATGACAACCTTCCTCAATATGGATCTGATAAACCTGCGTCCACTGAAGCTGGATGACATTTTCACAGGTGATTATAAGGAAGCACTGACCGACCTGTTATGGAACCAGCTGATGGCAGACAAAAAAGTAACGACCCATGAAGCACTTGAAGATATGGGCTACGGTTCTACCGGAGATATCGCCCCGACAGAAAACTTCTACCTCGACAAAGACGGCATTACCTTCTATTATAATGTATACGACATCACTCCGTATGCCATGGGACCGGTAGAAATTAAGATTCCATACGAGATGATGGAGCACATGCTGGGCAGCAACCCGATCATCGGAGAGATGAAAGCTCAATAGATTAACCCTTTTTATTAAAATACAGATATATTACAACCTTATGGATACAACAGAACAAACTTCCTCCCTCCCCTCTACCGGAGGGGAAACCGGAGTGGAGCTTCTTCTTAAATACTTTCCTGACTTGACGGAAGAGCAACGCAAACAATTCGCAGCTCTTTACGAACTTTACATTGACTGGAATTCTAAAATCAACGTAATCTCGCGCAAAGACATCGAAAACTTGTACGAACATCATGTGCTCCATTCACTGGGAATTGCCCGTGTCATTCGTTTCCGTCCGGGTAGCAAAGTTATGGATCTTGGCACCGGAGGCGGATTCCCCGGTATCCCGCTGGCTATTCTTTTTCCGGATACAAAGTTTCACTTGGTGGACAGCATTGGAAAGAAAGTACGTGTAGCAACCGAAGTGGCCAATGCCATCGGTCTAAAGAACGTCACTTTCCGTCATGCCAGAGCCGAGGAGGAAAAACAAACATTCGACTTTGTCGTAAGCCGTGCCGTGATGCCCCTGGCCGATTTGATAAAGATAATCCGGAAGAACATTTCGTCCAAACAGCAGAATGCCCTCCCCAACGGGTTAATCTGCCTGAAAGGCGGCGAGTTGGAACATGAAGCAATGCCGTTCAAGCACAAGACAACCATGCATAGCCTGAGTGAGGATTTCGACGAAGAGTTTTTCCAGACCAAGAAAGTGGTATATGTAACGATTTAAACGATCAAACAACATAGTCATGAAAATAAAGAGATTTGAGTTCAATATGTTTCCCGTAAACTGCTATGTGTTATGGGATGAAACGAACGAGGCAGTCGTGATAGACCCAGGCTGCTTTTATGACGAAGAGAAACAAGCTTTAAAGAACTTCATCGTCACCAACCATCTGAACGTAAAACATCTGCTGAACACTCACTTACATCTGGATCACATCTTCGGTAATCCATTCATGCTCCGTGAGTTCGGACTATCTGCCGAAGCAAACCAGGCGGACGAGTACTGGATAGACGAAGCTCCCAAGCAGAGCCGCATGTTTGGTTTTCAGCTGAACGAGGCACCTGTGCCATTGGGAAAATACCTGCATGACGGGGATATCATAACTTTTGGAAATACAACGCTGGAGGCAATCCATGTACCCGGACACTCTCCCGGAAGTCTTGTATATTATTGCCAGGCAGAAAACTGCATGTTTTCAGGAGATGTATTGTTTCAGGGAAGCATCGGCCGGGCAGACCTGACCGGAGGCAACTTTGATGAACTGAAAGAGCATATTTGTAGCCGACTGTTCGTGCTGCCCAACGAAACAATCGTTTATCCGGGGCACGGCGCACCGACTACCATTGGGATAGAGAAGGCGGAAAATCCGTTCTTCAGGTAAGAGAATATCAACAAACCTTATTATAAATAAATCATTAATAACATGAAAACCGATTTATTAGCCTGCCGTCACATCGGCGTCAACAAAGCGGATGCCGAAGTAATGCTCCGGAAAATTGGAGTTGGTTCGCTCGACGAACTGATTGATAAAACCATTCCAGCCAATATCCGGCTCAAAGCACCTCTGGCACTGCCTGCGCCGATGACCGAATATGAATTTGCCCGCCACATTGCCGAGTTGGCAAGCAAAAACAAGTTGTTCACGACCTATATCGGCATGGGGTGGTACAACACAATCACTCCGGCAGTCATCCAACGCAACGTCTTCGAAAACCCCGTCTGGTATACTTCCTATACTCCTTACCAGACAGAAGTTTCGCAAGGCAGACTGGAAGCTTTAATGAATTTCCAAACCTCCGTATGCGACTTGACTGCCATGCCATTGGCCAACTGCTCTCTGCTTGATGAAGCAACCGCCGCTGCCGAAGCTGTGACAATGATGTACGCTCTGCGTTCACGCAACCAGCAAAAATCCGGAGCCAATGTGGTATTTATCGACGAGAACATCTTCCCACAAACCCTGGCTGTCATCACTACCCGAGCCATCCCGCAAGGAATTGAAATCCGTACCGGAAAGTTCCATGAACTTGAATTTACAGACGATCTCTTTGCCTGCGTCTTACAGTATCCCAATGCGAATGGTAATGCGGAAGATTACCGTGAGTTTACGGAAAAAGCACATGCAGCCAACTGCAAAGTGGCTGTAGCCGCCGACATCCTGAGCCTCGCCCTGCTTACACCTCCGGGAGAATGGGGGGCAGACATCGTATTCGGCACTACACAGCGTTTGGGTACTCCGATGTTCTACGGTGGTCCCTCGGCTGGCTATTTCGCTACCCGCGACGAATACAAACGTAACATGCCGGGACGTATCATCGGATGGTCAAAAGACAAGTATGGCAAACTCTGTTACCGCATGGCACTCCAGACGCGCGAACAGCATATCAAACGGGAAAAGGCGACCTCAAATATTTGTACCGCACAGGCATTACTGGCTACGATGGCCGGATTCTATACCGTCTATCATGGACAGGAAGGTATCCGTAACATTGCTTCACGCATCCATAGCATCGCTGTTTTCCTTGAAAAAAATATCGGGAAACTGGGATATAAGCAGGTAAACAAACAATACTTTGATACCCTCCGTTTTATCTTGCCCGATAGCATCTCAGCACAGCAAATCCGAACCATCGCTTTAAGCAAAGAGGTGAATCTGCGTTACTTTGATAATGGCGATGTAGGTTTGAGCATTGACGAAACGACCGATATAGCAGCCGTTAACATCCTGTTGTCTATCTTTGCTATTGCTGCCGGAAAAGACTTCCAGAAAGTGGATGACGTACCCGAAACAAGTACCATCAGCAAAGAACTGAAACGCCAGAGCCCCTATCTGACACACGAAGTATTCTCTAAATATCACACGGAAACGGAAATGATGCGCTACATCAAGCGCCTTGACCGCAAAGATATTTCACTGGCACAGTCAATGATTTCACTTGGCTCCTGCACCATGAAGTTGAATGCAGCTGCCGAAATGCTACCGTTGAGTTGTTCCGAGTTCATGTGCATGCATCCGCTTGTTCCGGAAGACCAGGCTGCCGGTTACCGCGAACTGATCCACAACCTGAGCGAAGAGTTGAAGGTTATCACTGGGTTTGCCGGAGTGAGCCTGCAACCCAATTCCGGTGCTGCCGGTGAATACGCCGGACTACGCACCATCCGCGCTTATCTTGAAAGCATCGGACAAGGACACCGGAACAAAGTATTAATCCCTGCATCTGCCCACGGGACCAATCCGGCATCTGCCATACAAGCAGGCTTCACTACCGTGACTTGTGCTTGCGATGAACACGGAAACGTAGACATGGACGATCTCCGCGCCAAAGCTGAAGAAAACAAGGAGGATCTGGCTGCGTTAATGATCACCTATCCCTCCACACATGGTATCTTCGAAACGGAAATTGTCGAAATCTGCCAGATCATTCACGATTGCGGAGCACAGGTATATATGGATGGCGCCAACATGAATGCTCAGGTAGGATTAACGAATCCGGGATTTATCGGTGCAGATGTTTGCCATCTGAATCTGCACAAAACATTTGCTTCTCCTCACGGTGGCGGCGGTCCCGGTGTAGGCCCGATCTGTGTAGCCGAACATCTGGTACCATTCCTTCCGGGACACGGACTGTTCGGAAACTCACAGAACGAGGTTTCTGCCGCTCCATTTGGCAGTGCAGGCATTCTGCCCATCACTTACGGCTATATCCGCATGATGGGAACCGAAGGACTGACAATGGCAACCAAAATAGCAATCCTGAATGCCAACTATCTGGCAGCCTGTCTGAAAGATACATATGGCATCGTATACCGGGGATCCAACGGCTTTGTGGGACACGAAATGATCCTGGAATGTCGGAAAGTATATGAAGAGACAGGTATCAGTGAAAATGATATTGCCAAACGTCTGATGGATTATGGCTATCATGCTCCTACCCTCTCCTTCCCGGTTCACGGCACACTGATGATTGAACCGACTGAAAGTGAGAGCCTCGCCGAATTGGATAACTTCATCCATACGATGTTGACCATCTGGAATGAAATTCAGGAAGTGAAGAACGGTGAAGCCGATAAGGGGGACAATGTGCTTATAAATGCTCCACACCCCGAGTATGAAGTAGTAAGCGACCGGTGGGAACACTGCTATACGCGTGAAAAAGCTGCATACCCGATAGAAAGTGTACGTGAAAATAAGTTTTGGGTGAATGTAGCCCGTGTCGATAATACATTAGGCGACCGCAAACTATTGCCGACATGCTATGGCTGTTTCGACTGAAATTAATTTGATTCACCACAGAGTTCACAGAGTATCACAGAGTTTATCTCTTGTAATTTCTACTCCGTGATACCCTGTGTTACTCTGTGGTGAATTTAAACTTGAATCCGATACTCTATTCCACAATGGTTATTGTACCTTCTTTCACCGTTTTTTCCTTCAACGATACACCTTCTGCCTGATATCCCAAAGCTACGCAACCGTAAACTTTATGGTTCTCGGGTACTCCAAGAGAGGTAAGATACGCCCGGACTTCCGGATCATCGCAAGTCGTCCCGAGTTGATTGATCCAGCAAGAACCGATGCCCAAAGAACGGGCTGCCAAAAACATATTCTCAATGGCACAGGCACAGTCCATCCCGGCCCACCACTGGGTAGGGTCATTAGAAACAATGACCAAACTCGGAGCATGATAATAACAACAATAAGTCTCACTATGTCCACGCTCCTGAAGACGCTTATCGTCACTTTTAGCAAATGCTTCCTTGATACGATTGTTCAATTCTTCAAGTTTAGCCGCATTACGGACTGCCGTAAAATGCCACGTTTCATAATGCATGCCGCTCGGTGCATAGGTAGCTGCCTCCAGTATGGCATTCAAGTCTTCCGACGGTACCTGCTTTTTATCATAGACACGCACACTGCGGCGTGCCTTAATCGTTTCTAAAACTTCATTGGTTTTCATCATGAATATCTATTAATATTGTATTCCTTATCTTTTAATTAAACCAATCTTGGCATTCAGTTTGAAATAGTATACACCATTCTCCCTTTCAAGGAATCCATACTTATCTTTATCAACCGATCCTTTTTCAAGACGTGAATTCAGATAAAGGAAGTCTTCAAACGTTTTCTTTTCCGACTTATGATAGCACAACACCTCGCCACTGCCATCAACCAATAATATACCTTCAACAGCCGAGTCCGTCCCGTTGTAT
The DNA here is from genome assembly GCF_040798045.1 of Bacteroides sp. NGMCC 1.200775. Lineage (NCBI taxonomy): Bacteria > Pseudomonadati > Bacteroidota > Bacteroidia > Bacteroidales > Bacteroidaceae > Bacteroides > Bacteroides sp. NGMCC 1.200775. The sequence continues at coordinate 581,885 of NZ_JASCQK010000001.1, forward strand.
ATCTTTGCCGGGCGCATACCCAAAGCGAGCGCCAATAAGAATTGCTTCATTTTAAATTCATAAAAACCATGCTTGCTGATCAACTCTTCTTTTATCTTGAGAGGATTTACGGTCTTCATCAGTTCGGTCAGTTCACTGATACGTGTGATGCCGTCCAGATGCATCGTACGCACCATCTCCGCCAACACACGAGGAAAATGCAAGTCAATCATCAGCAAGTTACAGCGAAACACACGGTCTGCCACATCCGAGTATTTCAACACGCCTCCCAGACGTTCGATCATCATCATGCGCTCGGCAACCTCCGTAGGCGATTCGGGAAGGGCATTAATTTTATTTACGGTAGGTGCAGCAAACTTTACACCGGATTGCTCCAATTTCAGGTTTGCAGCACGTCCCCCATCCAGCAACGGATTCATTGCACTCAGACGCGAACGGACATTGAAACCGGCTAACGGAGCTTCGGGATGCCAAAAGGCGATTGAGAAATCGGTACGATCTTCCGTCCGTGCTTCAAGATCAAAGATTCCGGCTTCGTCCAAAAACTCCTCCACCCCATCGGGAGAAGTGACTTCATCGGTAGACGAACCTTTTATCGCATTCAGAATCAGGTCAGCCACCGTTGCAAAATCTTCGCGGGGCAAGCTTTTTCCGACTCTCTCACCTTCCATCCGGATATCTTCTCCTTCGATATAATAACACCGGGTGCCATCATGCTCCTCACGCTGAATCATCGCAATGGGCCAGCACTTTTCATCTTCTTTCTTTGCTTGTGGAGTTCCGAGAGAAACTTTTCCGTCTGCCAGCAGACGAAAAAAAACATATAGCTCACTCCACTCTCTTTTTGTTGCTTCAAATGCCATTCTATCTATCTTTTTATTATGTGTGGGAAGAAAACCTCCCCCCTGTCTTATTTCTTTCTCTTATTCATTTCCTTCTTCTCCATCTAAAATACGTGCAGTCTCCACTTTTTCCAACCGAGACCTTAAGCGAGGCATCGCCGACTGTCGGATGCGAAGTGTCATGCTGCAATCCATATCATACGACTGGGAGAGAATTTCCGGTTCCTCCTCTTTCACAATCCGCATCACATCGTTCATAAACGGATATTCAAAAAGCACGGTTACTTCTTCATCCACCGTTTTCTCTACAACAGTGGCAGCGGCAATAGCCTCGGCGGCGGCGGCTTTATAAGCCACAATCAATCCACTGGTTCCCAACTTGATTCCCCCGAAATAACGAACCACGATAATCAGAATATCCGTCAGTTCGTTGGAATTAATTTGTCCCAGAATCGGTTTGCCGGCCGTACCGGAAGGTTCTCCGTTGTCGTTTGCACGAAAGTTTTTACGTTCGTGCCCCAACATATAGGCATAACAGACGTGACGGGCATCGTAATATTTCTTCTGATACGTCTCCAGGTGATTCTTAATCTCTTCCAATGTACGCACCGGAAGAGCGATGGCAATGAACTTACTACGCTTCTCGGTATAGGTACCTTCTGAAACTTCAGTGATGGTTTTGTATGTATCTTCTGACATGATATCCGGAATCATTTTTAGTGGTTCAGGCTATACCTAAAAACTGTACTTCAAAAACCAGGGTCGAAAAAGCCGGAATAGGACCACTGGTACGTGTCCCATACCCCATGGTATACGGGATGTAAATTATCCAACGATCTCCCACCCGCATTTTCTGCAAAGCGATCTGCCATCCCTCGATGACCTCACTCAAACGGAAAGCTTCAGGACAGTTCCGTTTCCAGGAATTATCAAATTCCCGTCCATTGATCAGTGTCCCCCTGTAATGGACAGACACCACACTGCCGGGCCGGGGAGTAGCGGTACCACTACCTTCCTCCAAAACCTTATATAATATGCCACAAGGCAATTCGTATACATCCGCTTCGGCACGTAATGCCTGCATGAATTGCTCGTTCTGCAACTTGTATTCTTCTTTTCGTCCCATAGATCTATTCAGATAATAATTACTTCGGTCACAAAGATACGGAAAAACGTACATATTTGGATAGCCCGGAATGCAAAACGAGGATGTTCCTCTGTTTTAGAGTAACATCCTCGTTCTTTTTCTACATCGATACGCTCTTTATTCCAACTCGTGTATCACCAGTCCGGAACGCAGTTTCGGCTCGAACCAAGTGGTTTTCGGAGGCATAATGTTTCCCGTATCGGCAATATCCATCAGTTGCTTCATTGAAACGGGATAAAGGGCCAGTGCCACTTTCATCTCTCCGCTATCCACCCGTCTGCTCAGCTCACCCAAGCCACGGATACCTCCCACAAAATCGATCCGTTTGTCCGAACGCAAATCTTTGATACCCAGAATTTCATCCAGAATCAGATTGGAAGAGATCGTCACGTCCAATACCCCAATGGGATCATTGTCGTCATAAGTTCCCGGTTTGGCTGTCAGGCTATACCATTTACCTTCCAGATAAAGGGCAAAATTATGCAATGCAGCGGGTTTATAAATCTCTTTCCCCTTCTCCTCTACCACAAAATTCTTTTCAAGAGCAGTCAGGAATTCGGCAGGTGTCAGACCATTGAGATCTTTCACCACCCGGTTGTAATCAATAATAGTCAACTGGTTCGCCGGAAAACATACAGCCATGAAGTAATTATATTCTTCGTCTCCGCGATGATCGGGATTCTGTTTCGCCTTCTCGGCTCCAACCAGAGCGGCAGCGGCCGAACGATGGTGTCCGTCGGCAATATAAAGTGCCGGCATAGCAGCAAACTCTTTTGTGATCACAGCAATGTCATCGTTATCATCAATCACCCAGAAAGTATGCCCGAATCCGTCACCGGGAGCAATAAAGTCGTATATCGGTTTTTGAGCCGTATACTTCCGGATGATAGTGTCGAGCACTGCATTGTCGGGATAAGCAAAGAATACCGGTTCGATATTGGCATTGTTCACACGAACATGCTTCATACGGTCTTCTTCCTTATCACGCCGGGTCAGCTCATGCTTTTTGATAACGCCGTTCATGTAATCGGGCACATAAGCACCTACCACCAGTCCGTACTGCGTCTTGCCGTTCATGGTCTGGGCATAGATGTAATAATTCTCTTTGTCATCCTGCACCAACCACCCTTTATCGCGAAACAGACGGAAGTTTTCTGCCGCCTTGGTATAGACTTTCTCGTCGTGTTCGTCTGTTCCGACCGGAAAATCTATTTCAGGTTTAATGATATGATACAGTGATTTCTCGTTTCCGGCAGCTTCTGCACGAGCCTCTTCTGAGTTCAACACATCATACGGACGTGATGCGACCTGTTCTACCAAGTCCTGTGGAGGGCGGATGCCTTTAAATGGTTTTATTGTTGCCATAAAACTGGGGATTATTTGTTCACTCTAAATTTTTCGCAACCCTCTTTCAGGAAGCCTACAATCTGTTTCGCCGCAGCAATACCTGCATTGATATTTGCCTCGGCAGTCTGAGCACCCATCTTCTTCGGTGTTGAGAAATAACGTCCGGCAAAGAGTTCGGTAAACTTCGCATTGGCAGCAGGCATAATATCGGTGATGTATTTAAAGTCCGGACGTTCTTCCATCAGCTGAATCAGTTCGTCCTCATTGATCACCTCTTTACGGGCCGTATTGACCAAAATAGCTCCTTTCGGCATATTCTTCAGTAAATCACAGTTAATGGAATTCTTTGTTTCGGCTGTAGCCGGAATATGCAGTGAGACGATATTACAAATTTTGTAAAGTTCTTCGGCCGAGTCGACGGCTTTCACTCCATCTTTTTCAATCACATCTTTCGGGCAGAAAGCATCGTAAGCGTAAAGCTCCATGCCGAATCCTTTGGCAATACGTGCCACATTGCGTCCCACATTGCCATAAGCGTGGATACCCAGTTTCTTTCCCATCAGTTCCGTACCCGACGTTCCATTATAGAAATTGCGGACGGCATAAACGAGCAGCCCGAACACCAATTCGGCCACGGCATTCGAATTCTGCCCCGGAGTATTCATTACGCACACACCGTGTTCGGTAGCGGCGTTTAAGTCCACATTGTCATATCCGGCACCTGCACGGACTACTATTTTCAATTCCTTCGCAGCCTCAAGCACTTCCGCATCGATGATATCACTGCGAATGATAATGGCATTCGCATCTTTCACCGCGTCAAGTAATTGAGCCTTATCTGTATATTTCTCAAGCAGAGCCAATTCGAATCCAGCTCCTTCTATTTCTTTCTTTATACCATCTACGGCAATTTTGGCAAATGGTTTTTCGGTTGCAACAAGTACTTTCATTTCCTTTGTTATGTTTTGGGGATAATTCACCACAGAGGGACACAGATTTGTCTTTCTTCTTCAATTATGGCACTCTGTGGTGAAATCACATTATTAATGAAGTTTCTCAAATTCCTGCATGCAGTCAATCAGCGCTTGTACACTTTCCTTCGGCATCGCATTATAACAAGATGCACGGAAACCACCTACAGAACGGTGTCCTTTAATGCCGGACATACCTTTGTCCGTAGCGAATTTCAGGAAATCGGCTTCAAGGTCTTTGTATTCCGGTGCCATTACGAAACAGATATTCATGCGTGAGCGGTCCTCTTTAGCAGCCGTTCCCACGAACATCTTGTTGCGGTCTATCTCGGCATACAGCATATCTGCCTTTTCGGTAGCCCGGCGATCCATCTCTTTCACGCCACCCTGAGCTTTGATCCAGCGCAAAGTCTGCATCGCAGAATATATAGGCAATACGGGAGGTGTATTAAACATAGATCCGCCGTCAATATGGGTTTTGTAATTCAACATACTCGGGATGTAACGTGACACTTTGCCCACTGCATCGTCCTTTACGATAACAAAAGTGACACCGGACGGAGCCAGATTCTTCTGTGCACCACCATAGATACAGATGTACTTCGAAACATCTACCGGACGAGAGAAAATATCAGATGACATATCGGCAACCATCGGAATCGGTGAATCGAGATCTCCCTTCAACTCTGTACCATAAATCGTGTTGTTGGTTGTCACATGGAAATAGTCTGCATCAGCAGGTATGGTAAAGTCTTTAGGGATAAACGTATAGTTTGCGTCAGCCGAAGAAGCTACCTCAACCACTTCGCCAAACCCTTTCGCTTCTTTCATCGCTTTCTTCGCCCAAACACCGGTGTTCAGGTAAGCAGCTTTCTTTTCAAGGAAGTTGTAAGGTACCATACAGAACTGCATACTGGCACCACCGCCCAAAAAAAGTACCGAATACCCTTCGGGAATATTAAGTATTTCCTTAAACAAAGCTACGGCTTCGTCCATGACTGCCTGAAAATCTTTGCCTCGGTGGCTGACTTCCAAAACAGAAAGACCTGAACCGTTGAAATCGAGAATAGCTTTCGCTGTTTCTTCTATTACTTCGCGAGGGAGAATGGAAGGGCCTGCACTGAAATTATGCTTTTTCATTTGATGAGTGTTTTTGGTTATACAATTTCGTTATTTTATGTCTACTGACATGGCGAATTTACGAATTTATTTCCTCTCAACAAACGTTTCTCTATAAAATTACAATCTCAGAGGGCATTTATCTTACTTTTTAATGGTTTATGCAGGAATTATACACCATTTTGTTATCTATACATGCCAAGATGGTAGAAAAAAGTTCAAACTGATATTATTACAAGGCTATCTATTTTGAAATGAAAGAGAGAGTGACTAAAAAGTGAATATTTATAAGAAGAAGAGGCAAAGACCGTAAAGAACCGGGGGCGGACAACCGGAGCGCCGGGGTACAATGTTCGGAGCGCCGGGATGTAGGGAAGGAAGAGCCGGAATCCGAAAAACTGTTTCACCACAGATTTCACAGATTAACACAGATTGATGATTTATCTTATCAGCAATAAAACTAAAAGTAATCGGTGTAATCTGCGGTGAATATTTCTTGCGATCTCACCACTGAATTCACGGATTAACACGGATTGATGATTTACCTTATCAGTAATAAAACTAAAAGTAATCGGTGTAATCTGCGGTGAATGCTTCTTGCGATCTCACCACTGAATTCACGGATTGACACAGATTGATGATTTACCTTATCAGCAATAAAACTAAAAGTAATCGGTGAAATCGGTGGTGCCGTGCCCCCTCTATCAAATAAATCCGTTTTAATCCGCCTCTTCAATCACCGTCTTCATCCCTTTGATCTTCTCACCGCGTATAAGCGTCAGCAATTGCTTGACCTTAGACCGCCGCACGGCTACAAAAGCATAATGGTCCTTCACATCGATTGCTCCAACATCTTCACGCGCCAGATTTCCTTTCTTATAGAGGAATCCGGCAATATCGATCTTACTCAATTTGTCCTTCTTCCCTTTACCTATATAAATAGTTATCCACTGAGGTTTAGACGGACGGGGCGCGTTCTCCGGTAAGTCAAAGATATCGAGTTCCGAAGGTATATAATCCGGCACGCGTTCCTCCGGATTCAATATCAGATAAGAAGTACCCGTCGCATCCCAGCGGGCAGTACGTCCGTTACGATGAGTAAAAGCTTCTTCATTCACCGGGATATGATAATGAATGATATGCTCCACCTCCGGGATATCAAGTCCGCGGGCAGCCAGGTCTGTAGACACCAGCACCGGACAACTGCCATTACGGAACTTATACAGTGCCCGTTCCCGATCCGGTTGCTCCATACCTCCATGAAAGCGTTCATTGGAAACTCCTTTTTCCGTTAGTAAGGCACTCACACGGTCCACCGCATCCCTGTGGTTACAGAAAACAATACTCGAACTGCTTCCCAACGTACAAAGCAACTTATAGAGGGTTTCTATCTTATCTTTAGCAGGCGAAACCACCTTCATCAACCGCAAACGTGATTCCTCCACATCGTTTGTCAGGAAATCAAGCTTTATCGTACGGTTCAGTCCTGTAAATTGCGGAATCTCTTCCGCATCTGTTGCCGAAGTCAGAAAACGTCGTTTCAAGTCGGGCAACTGTCCGATAACCGTTGCCATCTCTTCCTGAAAACCAAACTCCAGGCATTTATCAAATTCATCGATCACCAACAGGCTCACTGTGCTTGCATCGAAGTTCTGCTTGGAGAGATGGTCGTTCATACGGCCGGGCGTACCGATGATAACCGCCGGCTGCATTCCTTTCATCGTCCGATGCTCTTCCATTGCCGGACGTCCGCCATAACAACTCATTGCCTTGAACTCTGTTCCCATCGCCTTGAACACCTGCTCTATCTGCAACGCCAACTCGCGCGAAGGCACCAGCACGACAGCTTGTACTCCTTTCACATCAGCCCTCAGACTACCGACCAACGGTAACAAGAAAGCAAGGGTCTTGCCCGAACCTGTGGGCGAAAGCAATATCAGGTCTTCGCCACCTTTATTAAATGCCTCAATAGATGCTTCCTGCATCGGATTGAGCTGTTCTATTTTCAACCTATCGAGTATCTCCTTCAATCCATTCATTGTTTCTTCCACATTTTTTAATGATGACACAAAGATAAAAAAAAACTGCTTCCGGACAGCCGAAAGCAGTTTCTTTATTATAATTCCCGAAGGATTATCCACCGAAGTTATCAAACATCAGGTTCTTAGCCGGAACACCAAGATCGTCGAGCATCTTCTCGACAGCCTTACTCATCGGGCCAGGACCACACATGTAATATTCAATGTCTTCCGGAGCTTCATGGTTCTTCAAGTAAGTTTCGTAAATCACGTTGTGTACGAAACCTGCTGTATACTTCACGCCGGCTGCGTCTGCTGCAGGGTCCGGACGGTCGAGTGCCAAGTGGAACTTGAAGTTCGGGAAATCTTTTTCAATCTGCAGGAAGTCTTCCAGATAGAACACCTCGTTCAGTGCACGGGCACCGTAGAAGTAGTTCATCGTACGGTCAGTGATATGCAGTGTCTTCGTCAGGTGCATAATCTGAGCACGCAACGGAGCCATACCTGCACCACCACCAATCCACATCATTTCGTTCTTCGAGTCGAGGATCGGGTGGAAGTCACCGTAAGGGCCACTCATGGTCACCTTGTCACCCGGCTTCAGCGTAAAGATGTAAGAAGAAGCGATACCCGGCATCACATCCATAAAGCCCGGTCCCTGGTCTTTCGGTTTGAAAGGAGGAGTAGCGATACGTACAGTCAGCATGATGCGGTCACCTTCAGCCGGATAGTTGGCCATAGAGTAAGCACGGATAGTCGGCTCGTCATTGCGACACTTCAAGCCCAGCAGACCGAATTTCTCCCATGCCGGAAGATATTCGTCACCGATCAGGCTCTTATCGATATCCTTATCATAATCCATTGAGAAGGCAGGAATCTTGATCTGAGCATACGAACCCGGCACGAAGTCCATGTGTTCGCCCGGAGGCAGAGCCACGATAAACTCTTTGATAAACGTAGCCACGTTCTTGTTCGAGATCACCTCGCACTCCCACTCTTTCACACCCAGGATAGACTCGTCGATCTTGATAGACATATCCTGTTTCACCTTTACCTGGCAACCGAGGCGCCAGTGATCGGCCTGTTCTTTACGAGAGAAGAAACCGGTTTCGGTAGGCAAAATCTCGCCACCGCCTTCGAGCACCTGGCAACGGCACTGTCCGCACGAACCCTTACCACCACAAGCCGATGAAAGGAACACATTGTTGGCAGACAACGTACCCAGCAGTGTACCACCCTGAGATGTTTTCAGTTGTTGCTCTCCATTCATCGTAATCGTAACCTCGCCCGAAGGAGAAAGATAGCTCTTCGCAACGAGCAGTATAATGACAAGCAGGATGATCACCACAAGGAAGACTCCGATACTTGCTAATATTAAAGACGTCATTGTTTTATTCTTTTTACTTTAGTTATAACTTCAATCCAGAGAAACACATAAAGGCCATAGCCATCAGTCCTACTGTGATAAACGTAATGCCCAGACCTTTCAGCGGAGCGGGAACATCAGAGTAGGCCATCTTTTCGCGGATAGCAGCCAGACCGACGATAGCCAGTAACCAACCGATACCGGAACCGAGCGCGTATACCACAGCACTACCTACACCGGTGATGGCCTGCGGATTCGATGGATCCATCGTGATTCTCTGCTGCATGAACAGTGAAGCACCCATGATGGCACAGTTAACGGCGATCAGCGGCAGGAAGATACCCAATGAAGCGTAGAGCGAAGGGCTGAATCGTTCCACTACCATTTCTACCAACTGCACGATACCGGCAATAACGGCAATAAAGAGAATAAAACTCAGGAAGCTGAGGTCAACACCTTCAATGATAGCATTGGCAGCCAGCACCTTTGTCTGAAGCAAGTAGTTGACCGGCAACGTAACGATCAAAACAAAAGTTACGGCGATACCCAGTCCTACAGCAGTTTTCACATTCTTCGACACAGCCAGATATGAACACATACCCAGGAAGAAGGCGAATATCATGTTGTCCACAAAGATGGAGCGGACGAATAAACTTAATAATTGTTCCATAATTTTTCTTTTACTTTCTTAGGTTGTATTACTTTTCCTGGAGTTCTTTGCAACGGCTGCGCTGATACCAGATGATACAAGCACAGATGATCAGTGCCATCGGCGGCATCAACATCAAACCATTGTTGATATAGCCCATCTTGTAGAATGCCTCAGGGATAATACGGAAGTTGAGCAACGTGCCCGATCCGAGCAATTCGCGGAAGAAAGCCACGATAATCAGAATCTTGGCATATCCCAGACCATTACCCACACCGTCGAGGAATGACTCCCACGGGCCGTTTGCCATGGCAAATGCTTCCAGACGTCCCATCAGGATACAGTTTGTAATGATCAGACCTACATATACCGAAAGCTGTACGCTTACGTCGTATGCAAATGCCTTCAGCACCTCACTTACTATAGTTACCAACGCAGCTACTACCACCAACTGTACGATGATACGGATACGGTTAGGAATCGTCTTACGCAGCAAAGAGATAACGACGTTTGCAAAGGCCGTAATCACAGTTACCGAAAGACCCATCACGATAGCCGGTTCCAGTTTGGCCGTTACAGCCAGCGCCGAACAGATACCGAGCACCTGCACGGTTACCGGGTTATTCAATCCCAGCGGAGTAGCGAATACTTCTTTATTCTTTTTAGAAAATAATTGGCTCATATTCTATCGTTCCTCCTTAATTATTAGTTAAAAATTTATCGTACTGGCTCAGACAAGCTTTGATCATGGCGTCCACACCTTTCGAAGTGATTGTACCACCCGAAATACCGTCCACCTGATAAGCAGGGTCTGTCACCTTTCCGTTTTTCTCTACAGCCAGTGCAACCTGTCCGTCTTTCAACACCTTCTTGCCCGAGAATTCACCCTGGAAAGCGGTTGTCGCAATTTCGGCACCCAATCCCGGAGTTTCGCTGGCATGCGAGAAATAAACACCATAAACAGTGTCCTTATCAGCATTTAAAGCCACATATCCCCAGATAGCGCCCCAAAGGCCGGCGCCATAAACCGGTACCACATACTTGGTCTCTCCGTCTACCTCACATACGAAAACGTGCAAACGATTGTTCTCCTTTGCTTCTTTTTCGTAGCTGATAGAGAAACCATCCGTATTTTCTGTCAGAGTGCCATCTACGTTCATCAGCATGTCACCCTTTACATATTTATTATATTCAGCATCGGCGTCTTTCACATCTCTGATGTTCAAAGCAGCCAGAATTTGCTTCTTCGTATCCAGCTCCTGATTCTTGTTCTGAATCGCTTTCAGTGAAGAGCTGACGAATGCGAGCAGGAATGCCACGATAACAACCATTACCGAAGCATAAATGATAGTATAAGAATTACTATTTGTATTCATCTTTCTTGTTCGGTTTAATTGTTAGACTTAATAGCGCGTTTTTCACGCAGTTTGATGTTGCTCTGAACCACACAGTAGTCAATCAGCGGAGCGAAGATGTTCATCAGCAGGATAGCGAGCATCATACCTTCGGGATAACCGGGGTTCAGCACACGAATGATGATGGCCATCGCACCGATCAGGAATCCGAAGATATACTTACCGGTCTCCGTACGTGCAGAAGTCACAGGGTCGGTAGCCATAAATACGGCACCGAAGCAGAAACCACCCAGCACGAGGTGTTCGTACCAAGGCATGTGAGCCATGGCAGTGTCCGGACCTACAGCATTGAAAATCCAGCCCATAAAAGCACCACCTACGAATACGGAAAGCATCGTTTTCCAGCTTGCGATACCTGTCCACAACAGGATAGCAGCACCAATCAGAATAGCAATCACACTGGTTTCACCGATAGAACCCGGAATCAGACCGGTCACCATGTCCCAGGAGAAAGCCGGGAACCCGTTCGGATCGGTAGCAGTAGATGCTACACCCAACGAAGTGGCCGCTGTCAGTCCATCTACCGTATTACCCAGTCCGAAGATACTGTCTTGCGCCACCCAAACGGTGTCACCCGACATCTTGGTAGGATATGCGAAGAATAGGAAAGCACGGGTAACGAGCGCAACATTGAACACGTTCATACCTGTACCGCCGAATACTTCTTTAGCGAAGATAACAGCAAATGCAGTAGCTACCGCCAGAATCCACAACGGACAGTCCACCGGTACGATCATCGGAATCAGGATACCCGAAACGAGGAAACCTTCCTGAATTTCTTCTTTCTTCCACTGTGCTACGACAAACTCGATGCCCAGACCCACTACATAAGATACGATAATCTTAGGCAGTATGGCCAGGAAACCGTAAATGAACATTTCGATGAAACCACCCTGAGCTCCGGTGTGAGTGAAATGCTGGTAACCTACGTTGTACATACCGAACAGTAAAGCCGGTATCAACGAAATAACCACAATCGACATGATACGTTTGCTATCAATCGAGTCGTGGATGTGCGCTCCCGATTTCGAAGTGGTGTTTGGCACGAACAAGAATGTTTCGAAACCGTCGAACACCGAACGAAACGCGTGGAGTTTGCCGCCCTCTTCAAAGTTCGGCTTTATCTTATCGAGATAATTTCTTAACGCTTTCATTAATTATGAATTATATAAATTATGTGTTATGAATTACATCATTTCAGCACGAAGCATATCGAGTCCGGCACGAACGATGCGTTGCAATTCCAGTTTCGAAGAGTCGACAAACTCACACAAAGCAAAGTCTTCGGGCGCTACTTCGTAGATACCCAGAGCTTCCATGCGGTCGATGTCTCCGGCAATGATTGCTTTAATCAGGAATTCAGGCAGAATGTCCATCGGGAACACCTTGTCGTATTCGCCGGACATGATCATATGGCGTTCGCCTCCCTTGATACGGGCATCCAGCACATACTCTTTCTTATTCCCCATCAACCAGCTGAAATACGAACGGTTCACGCTGAACTGATTGAAACGCGGCATGATCCATCCCAATATCTCGTGGATGTCGTCGCCTTCGGGAATCACGGTCAACTGACTGTCGAAAGCACCGAGGAATCCGTTTGGTTTCACCTGCTTGCCTGTCAGCACATTACCGCTGATGTAACGCAACTCCTTACCTTTTGTCACGTTTCCGGCAAACACATTGGTCAACAATGCACCTACTTTCAGTTTGCAATAAGCCGGTTTCAGGACTTCAGAGCCTGTAACGGCTACAGTGCGTGTCAGATCCACCCGTCCGGAATTGAACAGACGTCCGATGAAGATCACAGCTTCTGCGCCGATGGTCCACACGGTTTCACCTTTCACCACAGGAGCTACATGATTGATTTGCACCCCTACATTTCCGGCAGGGTTCGGTCCGTCAAATACGGTTACCGTGACATTTTTAGCCTGTGTCAAGGCTGTCGTTTTTTGTTTGCTGCTAATACCGAGATACGTCTTGGCGATCTTAGCCAGGGCATCCAGTCCAGTCTGGAAATTAGCTTCTTCCCCTTTCAGAGCGAACTCAAAATCGGGTGCCAGCGGGTTGCTGTCGAAAGCAGAAATGAAAATAGCCCGCGGAGCGACTGTCGGATCGGCAATCACGTCATACGGACGCTGTCTCATAAATGCAAACATACCAGCTTCCAAGAGTGCAGCTTTCACAGCCTCACCGTCGAGTTTGGATACGTCCTTCTTGCCGAATTCTTCGTAATCCTGCTCAGCAGCGGCTTCAACCACGATGTTCAGCACCTTACGGCGTGCACCGCGCTCCACGCTTGTTACAACGCCGCTAACGGGCGAAACAAATTTAACTTCAGGATGGTTCTTGTCGATAAACAAGGGTCCCCCGGCCATCACATATTCCTGTTCTTTCACCACCACCTTCGGAGTCACTCCTGGGAAATCATCGGGTACGAGTGCGTAGAATCCCGGTTCTTTCACCGTTGAGAGCTCTTCAGCAGCTTTTCCTTTCAGGTTGATGTCAAGGCCTTTACGTAACTTTATTACATTTGCCATGTGATTATATAAAATAATGGTTTCATAATTTGCCCGCAAAAGTAATAAATAATAATGTGAATAAAGAGGAAATGTGAAAGGAATTAAGGAGATATTTCTTTAATTAGCATCGTTAACGATCACAAAGATACTAAAAAGGCTAAAATTATCACTGATGAACGGTCAACAAAGAACGAGGAACAGGCTATGCTGAATGAATTATTGACGGCGAACAGGGGATGCCGGAAAGTATAAATTATGGGGGGACATAGCCATCCGGAAAGAAGGGTATAGCCTTAGTTGTAAAAGGGTGTAGCCCTATGGATGAAAGGGTGTAGCCCCAACAGCAAAAGGGTGTAGCCCCAACAGCAAAAGGGTGTAGCCATCCGCGGAGGACAGCTACACCCCTTTTTATTTAGCGTCGATCGTTTTGAACCCTTCAATCGATATATAAAGATATGTATTCAATCTCCTCTCCCCCCCAAAGGACGCTCCCCTTATAAACCGGGGGAGAATGAAGGCAATACACAAACCTGTTGACCGTTTATCATTCAGAGTTCATCGGTCAGCGTTCCTTTCACTCTTCCGGAGCAAACATCGGGTCCCAAGCAGGCAAACGAACAGGTTTCTGCTTCAGAACTTCCAACACTTTGGGAGTTGCGAATTTCTTTTCTACCACCAGGCGGAACATATATTCGTTGAACCACTGATCCGTCATAATCAAGTGTCCCTGATAGCCATTGGCAGCTCCCCAACTGTTTTCCACCATCCATTTCACCGGTTTGCCATCCTTAATGTCTACCGCCATCAGAGTCATGGCATGGCTCGATCCACTGGCAAATGTCTGCACACGCTGTTTCTTATCCATACCGAAAGTGGTACCCATCAACGAAGCATAGTCATAGTTGTTCACATCCAGCAACCCGCGTTCCGAGTTCAAGAATTTACCTACATCACACGAAAAATACATCATCGTACTATCCTTCAGCGAAGCGATGGCCATCTCCTTGATTTCATCGGCCGGCAGGTTAACATACGTCCAGTTGCGTCCGTCATAACGGTGACGGTCAAAGTCGATTTCATAACACTTATAATATTCACGGCTCGGATCGTTCATCAGCATCACGTAATTGTCCAGCAGATTCTTGTCGCCGTATTTTTCGAGGAACGACATCGGTGTGTATTGTGCAGTCTCCACCGGATTTCCTTTTTCATCTTTACGCGTCCAGGTAAACTCCGTAGGCGGAACCCCCAGATTCAGCACCAGCATGCGGTATACGGTGCCCAGCATTTCCGTTTTGCTGTTTTCAAGCGCAGGCAGTTTGTCTCCCTTTGCAACCTGATCACGCAGTTGCAGACCAAATTCACGCAATTTTTCAGCAATCAGCCCAGCCATACGTGATGTATTCTCGCTGCTGTTCGTCTCAGGCATCACCTCTTTGGGCACCAGACCATATTTAGAAACGATGTCGGCTACACCTGTAAACGTACCTCCGTCACTCAGCGGATTACGGAACAGCCACTCCACCATTTTGTCGTCCATCGGCTTCTCACGGGTGTCGATGACACCTTGCAGGAAAAGATTCGCTTTCTCCAGTTGATCCCAGAAGAAGTTGTAATTCTGAGAAAACTCAAACGATCCGAGTCCGTACCGGGCGATGGCTTTGGCGCGCATCACATTCAGGCCAGTGAACAGCCAACAACGACCGGACGATTTCTGGTCTGTAATTCCTTTTGAGTCTACTTTAATAGAAAAATGGGTATCCATTCCCTTCAGGTTGTCCTGATTCAGAGCCAGCTTACGGATATCGTTGTTACCGATCGCGTTACGGATAGCCTTGTCGGTTGTCGTGCCCTGGTAGTTTTGTTTAATCCGGTTCAGCATTTCGGGGCTGATACCTCCCTTGTCCTGCTGTGCATACACACTTAAGAATGCGGCACTCAGAACAAAAACAGATAATATTCGTTTATTCATGTGGTAAAGTAATTTGGTTAATAAAGGAGCCTTCTCCTTTTTCTTTGCAAAAATAGCATCCTTTTCCGGATTTTTTGTCACAGTATTTAGATTTATTATCTATTCGAATGAAAACTAATCCAAATAAAATAGTTTCCTTTGCACCCATATTCGTACAAAGCAATGAAAAAATATATAATAGGTATATTGATGGCGATCATGCCCGCCACATTCACTGTGGCTCAAGAAGAAGGCACTACGCTCAGCACTGACACGACAAATCAAGACAGCATTCCCGCCCTATCCAAGCGCGAACTACGACGTCAGCGGGTGGCCCGCCGTAACCTTCACTACAATATTCTCGGAGGGCCCAGCTACACTCCCGATTTCGGTCTGCTGATTGGCGGCAGCGGGTTGATGACCTTCCGGATGAATCCCAGCGACACCACCCAGCAGCGCTCTGTAGTGCCCGTAGCCATTGCCCTGATGTTCAATGGCGGACTCAACCTGTTCTCCAAGCCGCAACTTTTCTTTAAGGGCGACCGTTTCCGTATTTTCGGACAGTTCAGTTATAAAAACACACAGGAAAACTTTTACGGCATCGGCTACAGCACCAATAAGGATTATGTGCGCAGCGACACCACCAGCCAGTATCGTTACAGCGGATTGCAGATCAACCCCTGGTTCCTGTTCCGCCTGGGCGAAAGCAACTTCTTTGCCGGTCCGCAAGTCGACCTCAATTATGACCACATGTACGATCCGGCCAAATACCTTGTCGACCAACCCTCTTATAAAGCGGCCGGCGGCACAGAGAAAGGCTACAAGAACTTCAGTTCAGGTGTCGGTTTCCTGCTGACTTATGATACACGCGACGTACCCGCCAATGCCTATCGCGGCATGTATCTCGACTTCCGAGGCATGATGTACCAAAAATTCCTGGGAAGCGACAACAACTTCTACCGTTTGGAGATAGACTACCGCCAGTACAAAACGTTGCGCAAACGCGGTGTGCTTGCATGGACCGCCCAAAGTAAAAACGTATTTGGCGACGTTCCACTCAATAAATACGCGCTAAGCGGCACTCCGTTCGACCTTCGGGGATATTATATGGGGCAATACCGCGATAAATCGTCACACGTCGTCATGGCCGAATATCGCCAGATGATCAATACGGACAAGGGCAACTGGGTGAAACGCATGCTCAGCCATGTAGGCTATGTGGCTTGGGCCGGATGCGGATTTATGGGTCCCAATCCGGGAAAAATAGAGGGTGTTCTGCCCAACATGGGCGTGGGTCTCCGCATAGAAGTACAGCCCCGTATGAACGTCCGTCTCGACCTGGGACGCAACATGGTGAACAAACAAAACCTGTTCTATTTCAACATGACCGAGGCATTTTAAATAAATTATATTCAAATTCAATGCTATATTTATAAAAAAAAGGGGTATATTTAGGGCATTAGTTGCAGATTTGTCTTATATTTGCACAGATTTCACAAGCATACAGACAATATATACAAATAAATATACCCGTTTATGAAAAGAATCCTATTCATATTCATTAGTATACCCCTACTCTTATTTGGTGCAGCTTCTCTTGTATATGCGCAGGAAACCAGCGATTACTCTAAACTGACTACGGAAGACTATACTAATATTTCCCTTCCCCCACTCGACCTTCTGTTCGAAAATGCCAAAGGAGGACCGATCTATGAACTGGCCGGTGTAAAAGAGCAGATAGAGCGCAAACTGCTGGCCAAGGAAAGACGCGCGTTCCTGAAGTTCTTCAGTGCCCGGGGTACTTATCAATGGGGAAAAGTAGGTATGGATAATACCTTTACTGATGTATCTACGCCCATCATGTACAACTACAATACATCCAAACAAACCATGTATACGATAGGTGGCGCTATCAACATCCCCTTTGACGAATTATTCGATCTGTCTCCTCGCGTTAAACGCCAGAAGCTGAATGTAAAAGCCGCTGCCTTGGAACGGGAAGTAAAGTTTGAAGAGATGAAGCGGGAAATCATCGAAATGTACGCAACCGCAACCTCTCAACTCAATGTATTAAAACTGCGGGCGGAAGCCTTGGAATTGGCAACTATGCAGTATGATGTAGCCGAGAAGAATTTTGTAAACAACATCATTGACACGGGAAATTTGTCTGTCGAGAAGCAAAGACAATCCGCTGCATTAGAAGCTTTCGAAAAAAGTAAGTTTGAAGTAACCAAAAGCCTGATGATTCTGGAAGTCATCACCCGTACACCTATTTTAAGAAAATAAACAATTATACATTATGGACTATGTATTTTATCTGCTCCGTTCCCTCTATCGCGTGAAATGGTGGATCCTGTTGGGTACGGCCCTTATTACCGCTTTTGTATATTTCCGTATAGGACGGATGCAGGGAGGTTACAATGTGGAATCCACTCTTTATACAGGGGTTGTATCGGGCTATGGCATTGAAGAAGAGACTAAAGTAGACTGGGCGTTGGCTCAAAACTCAATGGACAACCTGGTCAATATCCTACAATCGGAAAGTACCCTGAAGCGTGTCTCCCTACGTCTTTTCTCACGCGTCCTGGTAAAAGGGAGGCCGGATAAAGACAACGAAGGAATCACCGCCTCCAGCTATAATTATACTTACAATCACATGAAGAACAGCAAGGATGGTAAAGCGCTGGTTGCCTTGATTGATCGGAACAGCGAAGACAAGACCATGGAGAACTTCATGAAATATGAACGTCCGGACAAAGAAAATTACATTTACGGATTGTTTTATTTTCAGCATGTATTTTACAGCTTTCAA
This sequence comes from Bacteroides sp. NGMCC 1.200775, assembly GCF_040798045.1. Classification (NCBI taxonomy): domain Bacteria; kingdom Pseudomonadati; phylum Bacteroidota; class Bacteroidia; order Bacteroidales; family Bacteroidaceae; genus Bacteroides; species Bacteroides sp. NGMCC 1.200775. The sequence continues at coordinate 600,044 of NZ_JASCQK010000001.1, forward strand.
GCCCTGAAGAAGATCAAAGTAGAACGTAAGGGAAACAGTGATTTAATCAAGACCAGCTATCAGTCCGGTGATCCAGGCATTGCCTATAATACGATTGACATCCTGATGAAGGAATTTGTCAACGAATATCAGGCACTCCGTTACGGAGGCACCGATAAAGTGATTGAATACTTTGAAGCTGAATTGAAACGCATCGGCAAAGAACTTGCCGGACAGGAAGATAATCTGACTCAATATAACGTGGACAACCGGATTATCAATTATTATGACGAGACCAAAGAGATAGCTGCCATCAATAAAGAATTTGAATTGCGCGAACAAGATGTCGAGTTTGCTTACAACAGTTCGAAAGCGATGCTTATGGAACTCGAGAGACAGATGGATGCAAACTCCAAGCTACTGATCCATAACGTGCAGTTAGTGGATAAGCTAAAGCAGACGAGCAATTTAACCGGAAAAATCACTGAGATGGAAACAATTTCATCGCCAAGTGACAGTACCGGAACCAAGCTCCAAGCCTACAAAGACCGCTTAGCGCAGAATCGGAAAGAATTGTCAAGCATTGCCAGCCGATACGTGAACGGACAACATTCCAAAGAAGGAGTTGCCCGAAACACCATCGTGGAACAGTGGCTCGACCAACTACTGCTTTTTGAGAAAGCAAAGGCCGAACTGAAAATCGTACAAAAAAGCCGTAATGACCTGAATGCAAAATACACTCACTTTGCTCCGGTGGGCACCACCATTAAGCGCAAAGAACGCATCATCAACTTTACTGAACAGAGCTACCTGACCAATTTAAAGAGCTATAACGATGCCCTATTGCGCAAAAAGAATCTGGAGATGACAGCCGCCATCCTGAAAGTGCTCAATCCGCCTGCCTATCCGATCAATCAAGAATCTGTAGGACGCCGGAAAATTGTAGCGATGGCATGTGTCGGCACCTTTATCTTTTTAGTGGCAGTATTCCTATTGATAGAACTGATTGACCGCACCCTGCGTGACACGACCCGTACGCGCAAGTTGACAGGCGGCATTGTACTGGGCTCCTATCCTGCTCCCATGAAGCCCGGTCCCGTCAATAAACAATGTGAGGATATGGCCACCCGTTATATGGGCACCGCTATTCAACGTTTCTTTACCGGACGAGCAGAAGGGCTTCCTTTTATTCTCAATCTTCTCAGTACCGAAGAAGGCAGTGGCAAGTCCTATTTGGCAGAGCGCCTTAAGAACTATTGGGAATCGCTTGGCCTGAAAGTACGACTGCTGACCGACGGGATTGACTTCGACTCCGGTTCACCCGGCTTCATATTATCCCAAAGTCTGAAAGACATCTATACGCCTCAGTCCGAAGAAATCGTGATTGTGGAATACCGCAATCTGAAGCAAATAAACATACCGACACCCTTGTTGCAAGAAGCTCAATTGAACTTATTGATTGCTTCGGCTATCCTTGGTTGGAAGGCGACTGACAAGGTATTACTCCAAAAGCTCAGGTTACAGATAGGAAAGCCTCCTTATTTCTACCTCAACCGCGCGCCGAAGTACGAAGTAGAGACTTACACCGGTATGCTTCCGCCATATACCTGGATGCGCAAACAGATGTATCGGATCTCTCAACTCGCACTGACAGAAAGGTCTCTATACCGCCTCCGCAGCAAGAAAACCTCCAAAGACAATCTCCAGGATGACGATGATGACGAATGATGAAGAAATCTATAAAGAACGGGATCCGGATACATCCGAGCCCGTTTTTTATCTTTTGTTTGCCTCTCAGTTGATACTGATGTTGATGGGGATGTTCATGTCTGTCAAAATGGGTCTGGTCACTCTTCCGATAGTTACCGTATTGGGTGTGATTGCTTTAGGCAGATGCAGCAGCCGGAGTACAGACTGGAAACGGGGAAGAAACTTAATGGCAGGACTTATCCTGATATGGGGGCTCTATTGCCTGTTCGAAATAGGCAATCCTAACCACGTGCAGGAAGCCTGGAACATAGCCATCACCCAATACTTTTTCTATCCGTTGCTTTGCGCATTCTTAGTGCCCCTGACCATCCGTAACTATAAAGGGATAGAAGCTCTGCTGCTGATTTGGTCTGTTTTCGTTTTAATAGCCACCCTGAAAGGTTACTGGCAAAAAAATCACGGCTTCAACGAACGGGAACTCTATTTTCTTTACGTATTGGGCGGATATCGCACCCATATCATCTGGTCCGGCATCCGCTATTTTTCCTGCTTTTCCGATGCAGCCAACTATGGAGTCCACGCAGCCATGGCCGCCACCACATTCGGCCTGTCCGCCTTCTTCGTCCGTAAAAAGTGGATGAAGATATACTTCGGTGTCATCACCCTTTGCGCTCTTTATTGCATTGGCATCTCGGGTACCCGGGCAGCCGTAGGCGTACCGTTGGGAGGAATCCTGCTGTATGTTTTAATCTCTAAAAACTGGAAAGGATTTGTGCTTGGAGTCGTTTCACTGTTTGCCGTCTTTTCATTTTTTTACTTCACTAATATCGGAGACAGCAACCAGTATGTCCGCAAAATGCGCTCTGCCTTCCGCCCCAACAAAGATGCGTCCTATCAAGTAAGGGTTGAGAATAAGAACAACATGAAAGCATTGATGGCAGTAAGACCCATCGGTTACGGGCTCGGCCTGTCGAAAGGAGCACGTTTTCAGCCCCGGGAGCTGATGCACTACCCGCCCGATTCGTGGTTGGTGAGCGTATGGGTAGAAACGGGAATCATAGGACTGGTGCTCTATCTGCTTGTTCATGGAGTACTCTTTGCCTGGTGTTCCTGGCTATTGATGTTTAAGGTGATGAACAAGCGCTTGAGAGGCTTGTTGGCCGCCTGGCTTTGTATGGCTGCCGGTTTCTTCGTTGCCGCCTATGTAAATGATGTGATGCAATATCCCAACTCCATTATCGTTTATACCGGTTTCGCCCTTTGCATAGCGGGTCCTTATATCGATCCCGTGATGCAGAAAGAAGAAGAGGAACTGAAAAAGAAGAAAAATAAGACAGAGCAAGAAGAATTTTATTAATAATTAAAATAGAAATGAATACGATTCACCACAGATTACACGGATTCTCACAGATTAATAATTTATTTTACTGAGAGTTAAATTAAAATATCTGTGTTAATCTGTGTAATCTGTGGTGAACTCAAAACCGTTACATAAATGAAACAAACATCTCCTATCATCTCTTTTATCACCATCTGCTACAACGGCTTGAATGACACTTGTGAGCTGATAGAGTCGCTACGCACTACCATACACTCCGTCAGTTACGAAATCATTGTGGTGGACAACGCGTCCCGGCAAGATGAAGCCCGGATGATACAGGAACGATACCCCTTTGTGCGTACCCTCCGCAGCGAGAAGAACCTCGGATTCGCGGGAGGCAACAACCTCGGGATACAGATAGCGCAAGGACAATACCTGTTCCTGATCAACAATGACACTTACCTGACCGAAGACGGGTTGCCCGCCCTGATAGAACGGTTGGAGAGCAACCCCCGCATCGGGGCCGTATCACCCAAGATCCGCTTCGCCTTCCCACCGCAAAACATCCAGTTTGCCGGCTACACCAAGTTGAGCCCCTATACGATGCGCAACAAGGCTTTGGGTATGGGATGTCCGGACGATGCTACTTTCAGCACGCCCCGCCCCAGCGCCTACCTTCATGGAGCCGCACTGATGCTGAAACGGGAGGTCATCTGGAAAGCCGGGCTGATGCCGGAGATTTATTTCCTCTATTATGAAGAACTGGACTGGTGTACCAGCATGACGCGCGCCGGCTATCAGCTTTGGTACGAACCGCGCTGCACCGTTTTCCATAAAGAGAGCCAAAGCACCGGCAGGCAGAGCCCCCTTCGCGCTTTTTACATGATGCGAAACCGAATGCTTTACGCCTGGCGCAACCTGTCGGGAATGGAACGTTGCCTGTCCATCGTTTACCAGATGCTGGTAGTAGCTCCCAAAGACAGCCTGCGCTTCGCCCTGAAAGGACAGCCCAAGTTAGCAGGGGCCGTCTGGCGCGGAGTGAAGGATTTCTGGACGCTGTGCTGAATCGTCCGCATAAATGTTTAAACAATAACCCAATATCAGACTTATGATACTAACCTTGATCGACTGGATTTTATTCATTCCGCTGGCGCTCTGCGTCAGCTATCTGCTGGTATATGCCATCGCTTCCAAATTCTATCGTTCCCCCATCTATCCGGAAGCGGACAAGTTGCACCGCATCGCCGTATTCTTCCCCGCTTACAAGGAAGACAAAGTCATCATCGACTCCGTACGCTCTTTCCTTGAACAGGACTACCCCAAAGAGATGTACGATGTATACGTCATCTCCGACCACATGCAGGACTCCACCAACGAAGCCCTTCGGCAGCTCCCCATCCGCCTACTGACAGCCACCTACGAAGACAGTTCCAAGGCCAAAGCTCTCCTGCTGGCCATCCGTGCCATCCAGGAGGACGGAAAGGCAAGCGGGCTAAGCGACTACCGGCTGGCTTACATGTATGACATCGCCGTGGTAATGGATGCCGACAACGTAACCGTCCCCGGTTTCCTTTCCGAAGTAAACCGTGCCTACTCTGCCGGAGTAAAGTCGATGCAAGCCCACCGCACAGGCAAAAACCTGAATACGGACATCGCCCTGCTGGACGGGGTGAGCGAGGAAATCAACAACGGATTTTTCAGGAAAGGGCACAATGTCCTCGGATTGTCCGCCGGCTTGGCGGGTTCGGGTATGGCTTTCCAGTATTCCTGGTATTACGAGGCTGTGGATCAACTCAAAACGGCGGGCGAAGATAAGGAGCTGGAGCTTCTGCTGATTGAGTACGAAATGCATACCGTCTACTTGGATCACCTGCCCGTCTACGACGAGAAGACGCAAAAGAAAGAGAACATCAAGAATCAGCGCCGGCGCTGGATGGCAGCACAATTCAGCATTCTGCTCAGGGCGTTGCGCTTCGTAAGAGACGTCAAGGAGGATGCGGGATGGTGGCGATGGTGGCCGGAACCGGATTTGACCAATAAAATCGTCCAATGGATGCTCCCCCCGCGCCTGGTGCAACTGACGGCCGTTTTCGGGCTGACACTGCTCGCCACATTAGTGAGCTGGCAGGCGGCACCCAAATGGTGGATATTGTCGGCAGCACAGATGGCAGCCATGTTCATTCCCGTCCCCGCCCGTCTGCTCAACGGCAGACTGCTGAAGGCACTGATGCAAGTACCCTCGCTGGCACTGGGAACCATCGCTAACCTGTTCCGGCTCAAAGGAGCTAACAAGAAATTCATACATACCGAACACGGGTGAGTGATAAATCACCACTCCGTGACACTGAGTTTCACGGAGTTTCAGTTCGCCACAAATTTCACAGATGAACACAAAGAATTTATTTTCTTTTGGATACCCATAAACGAAAGACTGGAACTCTATGAGCTTCTGTGATAAATCATCCTCTGCGAAACTCTGTAAGCCTCTATAGTTAATTATCACTGAGTTTTGCAGTTCCTTCTGTTCCTCGTTCACCGTTCCTTGTTCAAAAACGCTCATCGTTGGTGCAATAGACGCAATCACCGATTTGAGAATCAAGATCCATCTTTTAATCAAAACAGTTTCGGTCAATATGTTCATAAGATTTCATTTTAAAAAGTTGAGAGTATGCCTTCCTTTCGGGGAACGACCGGACAAAGCTAAGCATTGGAAGTAGAGAATACAAAAAAGTGGTGCAGATTGGTGCATTTCGGTGCAAAAGAGCACAGCGCTTTCCCGATGAAACACACCCTCTACCCAGGTTAAACAGAGCCTCTTTTACTCCCTTTTGAACCTTCCATTTCCACCATCCAGAGCCTCCAAAACACCAACACGGAGACCAGCATGCTTTCACACCCGCAATACTCTTTCAATCAGCTGTTTATAAAGACTGCATCGAAACCTGCCAACATGAAAACCTGCACATAAATAAATAATAAACAAAAAAGATATATTAAAATATATCAGCAGAATTTGCGATCGGAGGACGATTTTTCACTATCATCTAATCTCACTGCTCCCGAAACAAATCCAGGGCCCAGCATCATAAATCGCACCAGACTGTCCCGGAACTATTGGCAAGCTTACGAAAAAAAGCGAATTTATCTACCACACAGGCCTCCGAGATGATGGAAATAAGCCGCAGCTTGCTATGCAAACTGGAGCACGGCAAAAACATGTCGACTGAAAAACTGGCAGACATCATCGCTTACTACATTGCTTTCATAGAAGAAAACTCGGAAGTGAAAATCAGTTGCCGGGAGATACTGAACGAAATCATCATGCAGGCCTCACCTTTTTCCTGAAGGAGAAAAAGACTTTATTTAAATCTTTTTGTGTATCTTTGCTCTATTGAACCGTACCTCATACAAACAACATGGAACAACCTAACGGGAACCCCAAGGTGAGTGTCATTATCCCTGTATATAACACCTGCAACTACGTGCAGGAAGCACTTGAAAGCATTTGCCGGCAGACATTGACGGACTTGGAAATAATCGTGATAGACGATGGGTCGACTGACGGAAGCCGGGAAGTTATAGACAAGATAGCTGCCACAGACAGCCGTATCCAGGTATACGGACAAACGAATCAAGGATTGTCTGTCACACGCAACGAAGGCCTCAAATATGCTGTCGGAGAATATATTTATTTCATGGATAGTGATGACCTCTTAGAGCCGGACGCACTTGAGCTTTGCTATAACAAATGTATAGCAGAGGCTCTCGACTTCGTCTTTTTTGATGCGGAAACCTTTAGCGGTGAAGCCAATACAGGCAATAAGCCTTTCGATTATAAAAGAACCTCAGGACTATCTGAAAAAACATATAAAGGCACAGATATATTGAAACAACAATTAGAAACCTACAAGTTTAAGTCATCAGTCTGCCTCAACTTATTCCGACGGGAATTTATCAGCACTGAAAAGCTTTCATTCTATCCCGGAATATTGCATGAAGATCAACTTTTCATGGCACAAGCCTATCTGCATGCTTCACACATAGGATTCATCTGCCGTGCGTTTTTTCACCGCCGTGTCAGAACAGACTCTATCATGACCCGAAAATTTACATGGAAAAACATGGAGGGATACCTTACCGTAACCAACGAACTATTGAATAAAATCCCAACTTATCCCAAAGAATGCCATTACATCATATCCCTCTTTTTGCGACAGATGCTCGATGCTGCCGTATGGCAAGCCCATACATTACCTTTACGACAGCGCCTCAAGCTATGCCTGCTCTGCCTGCGGCATTACAAACGATACGTCAGCACACGGACACTGATGGTGCTGATGCTAAAAAAACAAAAGTTATGAATCCATTTCACCACGGAGGACACTGAGGACACAGAGAATATCTTTCTCTTAATTTTCTTGATAAATAAAAGATTAAAACTCTGTGTCCTCTGTGGTGAACCAAACTCAAAAACACCATAAGAATGACGTCTATCAAACATCAACTTTTCTCCGGAGTATTCTATACCGCCCTTGCCAAATACAGCGGCATAGGGGTGTCACTCGTCGTCGCGGGCGTATTGGCACGCCTGATTTCGCCGGACGACTTCGGCGTGATGGCCATAGCCACGGTGATCATTGCCTTTTTCAACCTATTCACCGACGTAGGCCTGTCACCCGCCATCATCCAGCACAAAGGATTGACCCGGGAGAACCTGTCCGGACTCTTTTCTTTCACCATCTGGACAGGCATCGGCCTGGCACTGCTTTTCGCCGCTGCCTCGTGGCCCATTGCCGCCTACTACGACCGGGAAATACTGCGGACGCTGTGCCAGCTGCTGGCCGTCAACCTGTTTTTCGCCTCTGCCACCATCGTTCCCAACGCACTGTTCTACCGCAACAAAGAATTCAAATTCATCGCCCTGCGAAGCTTCGTCATACAGATCGCCACCGGTGCGGCAGCCGTAGTGGCGGCTCTGTGCGGAGCCGGATTGTATGCGCTGGTCATCGGACCCATCCTGTCGGGCATCCTGATTTTCGTGGTCTCCATACGACGCTATCCGCAGCGCCTGAGGCTTACGTTGGGGCTGGACGTGTTGCGCCGGATATTCTCCTATTCTGCCTACCAGTTCCTGTTCAACATCATCAACTACTTCAGCCGGAACCTCGACAAACTACTGATCGGCAAGTACATGGGAATGTCTCCCCTGGGTTATTATGAAAAATCGTACCGCCTGATGATGCTGCCGTTACAAAACATCACACAGGTGATCACCCCGGTGATGCACCCCATCTTCAGCGAATACCAGAACGACCTTGAACGCCTGGCATCGGGTTACGAACGCATTGTCCGCTTTCTGGCCTTCATCGGACTGCCGCTGAGCGTGCTGCTATACTTCACGGCCGGCGAGGTGACCCTGATCCTGTTCGGCGACCAATGGATGCCCTCCATCCCTATATTCCGGATACTCACGCTGTCGGTAGGCATACAGATCGTCCTCTCCTCCTCCGGATCCATCTTTCAGGCGGCAGGCGATACGAAAAGCCTGTTTGTGTGCGGCCTGTTTTCATCGGTACTCAACGTGGCGGGCATCCTGCTGGGCATTTTCCGGATAGGCACACTCCAAGCCGTAGCCACGTGCATCACACTGACGTTTACCGTCAACTTTGTGCAATGCTACTGGATGATGTACCGGGTGACACTGCACCGCAGCCTGCGACATTTCGCGGTTCAGCTTGTATCACCATTAGCGGTCAGTGTGCTGCTGATAGCCGTACTCTATCCGCTCAGCCTGCTGACAGAAGGAGGCAACATTTTTCTGACCCTGATTGTAAAAAGCATTATATTTTTCTGTATATTTGGGTGCTACATACAGTTGACCGGTGAATATGACATCATCGGCAAGGCAAAAGGCATCCTGAACAAACGTAAAAGCAGGGGGTGAAAGCCCATCTTAAAAACAAAACAAACAATGAAAGCACTGTTTCTTATCTTCCACGGATTCGAAGAGGCAAACGGGATCAGCAAGAAAATCCGTTACCAGATAAAGGCACTCAAAGCGTGTGGCTTGGAAGTAGATACCTGTTGGCTGGATGACGCCCACGACCACAAACGGCGGATGATAAATAACCATGTCCTCCGGGATTATGGCAACGGAATCCGGGGAAAGATTCTGAAACGCACCGAATTAAACAGCATCGTCCATTATGTAAAGACAAACGGAATACAACTGGTTTATGTAAGAAGCGACCACAATACAACTCCTTTTTTGATCTGCATGTTGTGGCGCCTCAAGCGGGCCGGCGTAAAAGTTGTCATGGAAATACCCACCTATCCCTATGACCAGGAATACAAAGGTCTTCCATGGGCATATCGGCGTGTATTAATGGCAGACAAGTGCTTACGTGGATTAATGGCCACGCAAATCGATAAGTTTGTCACTTTCTCAGACCACAAAACCATCTTCGGCCGCCCTACGATACAAATATCCAATGGAATCGATTTTGACTTCATTCCCCTCAAACAGAGCACTGCCACTACCCGCGAACTGCACTTGATAGCCGTAGCCACCATACACCCGTGGCACGGATTCGACCGTGTCATCCGGGGATTGACACACTACCTCCAGCACGAGCATCGGGAAGATGTCAAGCTACACATCGTAGGTCAGGGCGTACCGGCAGTCGTCGACGAATACCACGCCCTGGTGGAGGAAGGGGCAATAGAACAAAACGTTATCTTCCATGGCCCCTTGTTCGGAGAACCTCTGAACCGGGTATTCGACCAATGTCAAATAGGAATAGGCAGCCTGGGGCGCCATCGAAGCGGAATCACAGACCTGCGGTCACTGAAAAATCGCGAGTACGCTGCCAGAGGTATCCCTTTCATCTATTCAGAAACAGATGCGGACTTCGAATCGATGCCCTACATCCTGAAGATACCGGCAGACGAATCTCCGGTAGACATCGGACAAGTGGTCCGGTTCTACCATTCGGCAAAAGAGATCCGACCGGCTGACATACGAGCCTCCATCCGGAATAAACTTTCGTGGGAAGTGCAAATGAAACATGTAATTGAGGAACTATGAAACAACCTATAAAAATAGCCTACTGTATCCCCGGACTCTATGCCGCAAGTGGCATGGAGAGGGTACTTACATTAAAAATAAACTATCTGGTCGACGTTTTGGGCTATGATGTATACGTCATCCTGACTGAGGAAAAAGAACTGCCTCCTTATTATCCTTTATCAGAAAAAGCCCACATCATCCATCTGGACCTCAATTTCGACCGCATGCACACAGTTACTAAGCATTTGTGGCAGCGATTGTGGAAATACAGCCAACTGCAAAGAATCTATAAGAAACGGTTGACTGAGGCATTGATGCAAATCCGTCCGGATATTGCAATATCCGTTTTGCGGCGAGAGATTAATTTCTTAACTTCCATCAAAGACGGCAGCCTGAAAATCGGCGAGTTCCACTTCAGCCGGCATAATTACCGCAGCCTGGAACACCAAAAGTTCCTTCCAAGCTTTGTCCGCCGGAAATTATCAGAATTATGGATCGGGCAACTGATTAATAAACTGCGTAAGCTGGACCGTTTTGTCGTGTTGACCAATGAAGATAAAGAGATGTGGCCGGAACTGAACAATGTCATTTGCATATACAATCCTGCTTCTTTCAAAGTAGAGCATACAGCCGAAGGGACGGCACACCGGGCTATTACCGTCGGACGATACACTTACCAAAAAGGAATCGACTTACTGTTGCCTGCATGGCAGATCGTCAGCCGTAAACATCCGGACTGGGAACTGGAGATATTTGGTGCAGGTGACCGAGCTGCTTATCAAGAACAAGCTCGGAAACTGGATATAGAAAAAACATGCCATCTGAACGGCATTACCAATGACATAGCAACAGAAATGAGCCGAAGTTCTATTTTCATACTTTCATCACGATATGAAGGAATGCCAATGGTAATCGGCGAAGCAATGGCATGCGGGGTGCCACCGGTATCTTTTACATGTCCCTGTGGTCCACGCGACATTATTACAGACGGAAAAGACGGGTTATTGGCCGAAAACGGCAACATCGAATCCCTGGCCGAGAAAATCATCTACCTGATAGAACATAAAGGTCAACGACAGCAGATGGGACAACAGGCACAGCAAAGCATACGAAAATTTCATTTGGATACGATCATGCAACAATGGGATGAACTCTTTAAAAAACTACTATCATGAACATAACGCAGCTTATAACCCGGATATACCATAAATTGAAATATGGCAGTACGGTGGAGTGGTATAACTTTTGGTATATAGTTCTCCGCAGACGGCAAAAGATTATCCCTCAAGTGGCATCAATAGATGAAACGATCCGGAAAATAATACAAGACCGATGCTCCGTCAGCCGCTTTGGTGACGGAGAAATGTTATTGACCAACGCCCACAAAAGAATTGGTTTCCAAGAAGGTAATCCCCAACTGGCCCAGCGGCTCAAAGAGGTGTTGACCAGCGATAATGATAAACATTTAGTATGCATATCCGATGTTTTTCAGCATTTGGAACGCTACAACCGGAAAGCGCGAAGATTCTGGCGCACTCACTTCTTTATCTACGGCCCGTGGTGGGACCGGCTATTAGTTCCCGGACGAACCTATTATAATACATTTGTCACACGTCCTTATATGGATTTTAAATCGAAAAGAGAATGCGGGAAATGGTTCCATGACATGAAAGGCATTTGGGAAGGCAGAGACATCATATTTATCGAAGGCGAAAAAAGCCGTTTAGGGGTGGGCAACGACCTCTTTGACAATGCACAGAGCATCCACCGGATTTTATGCCCGCCCTGTAACGCTTTCAACTCTATAAATCGCATCCGGGCAGAAGCATGCAAACAAAACAAAAACGTGCTCTTCCTGATCGCATTGGGCCCCACAGCTACAGCATTGGCCTACGATTTGTTCAAAGCGGGATACCAAGCTATCGACATCGGGCACGTGGATGTGGAATATGAATGGTGGCGTATGGGTGCGCGACGCAAAGTGAAACTTGAACGCAAATATGTGAACGAAGTTCCTAATGGAAATCTGGTAGCTGACGCGGGAGAAGAATATAACAAACAAATAATCGCAAAAATAAGTTGATAGCATGAGAATCGTCTATTATCTTCCGTCGCTCTATGCCCCAGGTGGACTTGAACGTATCATTACGTTCAAAGCCAATTACTTTGCAGAACATCTGGAAGGTTACGAAATCTATATCCTCACATCAGAGCAAGTGGGACGCCCCATCTATTATGATTTGTCGCCCAAAGTGAGGCACATTGATCTGAACGTACCTTTCGACTGGCCTTTCAATCAATCACGTGTCAGTAAACTTTTAAAGTACCCATATCGCTACAGGCTTTTCAAACAACGCCTCAGTAAAACACTGACAGAACTAAGACCCGACATCACAATTTCAACCCTGAGAAGAGAACTCAATTTTATCTCAGGTATCTGTGATGGAAGTACAAAAATCGGAGAATTCCATGTCACACGCCATTCGTATGGAGTGGGAAGCAAAGAGTATGGTAAATCAATAGTAGGGAAACTCAGAAGATATTGGGAAAAAGCATTTTTAAAGCATCTACAACAACTCTCTAAAGTAATAGTATTAACTCTTGAGGAAAAGGATTTTTGGCCGGAACTTACCAATCTTTGCGTCATACCCAATCCTATCATTACTCCGACTGATCTACAATCGGACTGCACTCAGAAATATGTAATAGCGGCCGGAAGATACGCTCCGCAAAAAGGGTTCGACTTACTAATAAAAAGTTGGTCCATCGTATCTCAAAAACATCCGGACTGGACGTTACGCATCTATGGTGAAGGCATACTGCATGACAAATTGCAACAGCAAATAAATCAAGCAGGCATCGGTCAGACTTGCTTTCTGGAGCCTACCACCCCCAACATAGCTGATAAATATTGCGAAAGTTCAATCTTTGTACTCTCCTCCCGGTTCGAAGGGTTCGGAATGGTCATAACTGAAGCGATGTCGTGCGGAGTCCCACCCGTGGCATTCGCATGCCCCTGCGGGCCCCGTGACATCATAGAGCACGGACTGAACGGACTCTTGGCACAACCGGAAGACATAAACGATTTAGCCACGCAAATAAACGACCTGATAGAGCATGAAGACAAACGAAAAGAAATGGGACGAAATGCCCGCATACGTTCAGAACGCTTCCGAATGGAAACTATCGCGCAGGAGTGGAAAACATTATTTGAAACATTAAAAGTAACAAAAGAGTAAATGATGAAATGGTATACAAAATATTTGCAAGTATACGAAAAACCTTTTGCTGAAGCACCGCAAAATGTCATTGACGAAGTTCGTGAGAATTTGAGAAAGCTACAGTCGGATTCTCCGGTTGTTACAGTCTCCGTCATAGGATATAACGAAGAGAAACGTCTATTGGCAAGCCTGTGGTCCTTAAGTGAGATGAAGTGCAAATATCCGGTGGAGATTATCGGGACAGACAATGATTCTAAGGACCGGACGGCAGAAATCTATGAAGCGACAGGGGTACCATATGCGATAGAATATCAACACAGCTGCGGACACGCCCGGCTTTGCGGATTAAATCGTGCGCGGGGAAAATATCACATTAATATTGATTCCGATACTTTGTACCCTCCGCACTATGTCGAGACAATGGTTAACGCATTAGAGCGTCCCGGAGTTGTGGCGGTAAGTTCACTATGGAGTTATATACCCGACAAAGAACACTCCCGGACCGGATTAAAAGTATATGAGTTTCTCAGGGATATTCATCTATGGATACAATCAATCAAACGCCCGGAATTAAGTGTAAGAGGACTGGTATTCGCATACCGCACGGATTACGCCCGCCAAACAGGGATACGCACAGACATCAAACGGGGTGAAGACGGATCGTTGGCTTTACGGCTCAAAGAGTATGGAAAAATATACTTTATACGTAAAAAGAAGGCACGTGCGGTCACAGGATATGGCACCATAAGTGCTGACGGATCATTAGCCGGCAGTTTCAAAGTGCGGGCGATCAATGCTCTCAGAAACATAGGAGGAATATTCACCTCCCGAAAAGAATATAAAGATGAAGACGACAACCTGATTCAACCTAAATAAAATTAAAATAAAAAATACTATGATCACCGTACAAATTCTTTTCTGGCTTGCCCTCTTCCTCGTATTCTATACCCACTTGGGATACGGAATACTGCTTTACACACTGGTCAAGCTCAAAGAACTCACTGTGAAACCCGTCAAGCGGCAACTCCCGCCCGACAAGCTGCTGCCGGACGTGACACTTTTTATCACAGCCTTTAACGAAGAAGACGTTGTGGACGAAAAAATGCACAACTGCCTGAAACTGGACTATCCCAAGGACAAATTGCACATTGTGTGGACCACCGACGGAAGCAACGACTCTACCAACGAACGGCTGAAGGCATGGCCGCAAGCCACCGTCCACTTCCAACCCCTGCGACAAGGAAAAACCGCTGCCATGACACGGGGGATGACACTGGTGGACACGCCACTTGTGGTATTCACCGATGCCAACACAATGCTGAACCGGGAAGCGATACGCGAAATCGTGTTGGCTTTTGAGGACCCGGGGGTGGGATGCGTGGCCGGAGAAAAACGCATCGCCGTGCAAGAAAAGGATGGAGCCGCAGCCGGTGGCGAGGGCATATACTGGAAATATGAATCGACACTGAAAGCACTGGACGCACGTCTCTATTCGGCTGTGGGAGCCGCAGGCGAGCTGTTTGCCGTACGCCGGGAGCTGTTCACGGTGATGGAACCGGACACACTGCTGGATGACTTCATCCTGTCGCTGCGCATCGCCATGCAGGGATACAAGATAGCCTATTGCACCCGGGCATATGCCATCGAAAGCGGATCGGCAGACATGGGCGAAGAGCAGAAAAGAAAGGTACGCATTGCCGCCGGCGGACTGCAATCTGTCTGGCGGCTGAGGGAACTGCTCAATCCCTTCCGTTACGGAGTGCTGAGTTTCCAGTATATATCACACAGGGTGCTGCGGTGGTCGGTGGCCCCGGTGCTGCTGTTCGCCTTGCTCCCGCTCAACGTTGCCATACTGCTGATGGGGGGCTCTCCTATCTGGTACGGCACCATTCTGGCACTTCAGGTATTGTTCTACATCTTAGCGATGGGAGGTTATTACCTGTCTGCCCGGCAAATAAAAAACAAGCTGTTATTCATCCCATATTATTTCCTGTTTATGAACATTAACGTGATGAAAGGTGTTAACTACCTTCGTAAAATGAAAGGAACAGGAGCATGGGAAAAAGCCCAAAGAACGAAAACAGAATCCTTAAACCAATAAACCGAACGAAGCATGGATAGAATACTGCATGACGTAAACAATGCCCATAAGATACTGCAACTGACAGCTGACACACTGATCTTGGTGGACAAAAACGGCACGTGTCTGGACATCGACCCGCACAGCGATTTGTGGTTCCTGCAAGAAGACAGGCTCTTGGGAAAAAATCTGTTCAATCTGCTTCCCGACCATACCTTCCAGAAACTGCTGCCGGACTTCCGCCGGGTGACCCAACAGGGGATAACGGTGAACCGCAACTACAGGCTGCCGTTGGAAGAGGACGAAACGTACTACTTCAAATGCATCATGCAGCCGTATGACGGCGACAAGGTGTTGTGCCAATATCGTGACATCACGGCACGGAGCAACGTAAAGCTGCAACTGGAACGTACGAATTACGAACTGAAAGAGATACAAAAAGCGGCACAGATAGGGCAATGGAAATATGCATCGCGCGAAAAGACATTCTATTATCGGGGATACAACGGAATAGTATGTACGGAAGAAGAGCGGAGCGTCAACTTTCAGGATTATTACGAGACCATTCTGAGCGAAGATCTGCCTGCCGTGAACACATGGATGGAGGCAAACCGCCGTAAACTGGTAAAGGAGTACATCGAATACCGCATTCTGTTGGAAGGACAGGTATACTATATGCGCCAGCAATGCTACCTGAGGGGTGAAGAAGAAGACGGTAACATCATTCTGGAAGGGTATATACAGAACATTACGGACATCCAGCGGAAGAGGAATGACATCAACACGCTGACGCATGCCATCAACAATGCCAAAGAAAGTATTTATGCGGCACGGAAAGACGGCACGCTGATATTTGCCAACAGACAGTTCAGGCTCAACCACCGGATCACGGAACAGGCGGACCTATCGCAAATACGGATTTTCGACATTGTAGGCGACATGGACAGTCCGAAGGATTGGGAAGAACGTTACCACAGCATACGGGAAGGACAGAATTTCAACTTCCTGGCCTACCACCCGCTGAAGCATGATAAAAGCACATTGGCGTTTGAGGGTACGATGTACAGCGTGACAACGGATGACGGAGAGGAAACCTTTTGGTCGTTTACACACGACATATCGGAACGTATACGGTACGAATCGCAGATAAAACGGCTCAACCGCATCATGGATACCACGATGGAAAACCTCCCGGCGGGGATCGTTGTGAAGGATATAGAGAATGATTTCCGGTATATCTACCGAAACCGGGAATCGTATAACCGGGATATCAGCGCGGAAAATGCCATCGGTATGAACGATTTCGATTATTATCCGCTGGAAATGGCACAGCAGAAACGGAAAGAGGACATGGAAATAGCCAATACCGGAAAAGGGATGCACTGGATCATGGAAGGTAAAGACAAAAATGGCAATCTGCTGATTCTGGACAAACAAAAAATCATAGTAGAAAGTGAAGACTTCTCGCCCATCATTGTCAGCATCGAGTGGGACATTACTCAGCTGGAACTGATGCGCCGCGAATTGATGGAATCGAAAGAGAAAGCAGAGACGTCGGATAAACTGAAGTCGGCCTTTCTTGCCAATATGAGCCACGAAATACGGACACCGCTCAACGCCATCGTAGGATTCTCACGCATCATCTCGGAGAGCGAAAACCCGGAAGAGCGAAAAGAATATTATGAAATAGTGGATGCCAACAACGAACGGCTGCTGCAACTGATCAATGAAATACTGGATCTGTCGAAAATAGAATCGGGCATCGTGGAGTTCACTTACGGACCGGTAAAGCTGCACACGCTTTGCAAAGAGATTCATGATGCACATGTGTTCCGCTGCCCGCAAGGAGTGGAACTGAAATTTGACTCGCCGGACGAAGCTTTGAGCATTCACTCGGACAAGAACCGGATTTTCCAGGTATTCTCTAACCTGATAGGAAATGCATTTAAATTCACGACACAAGGCAGCGTGAGCTACGGTTACAGGCAAGAAGCCGAAAAAGTGGTATTTTACGTAAAAGACACCGGACTGGGCATCGAACCGGAGAAGTTGGGACGGGTGTTTCAGCGCTTTGCCAAGCTCAATAACTTCGCTCAGGGCACGGGGTTGGGACTGTCGATATGCAAGACTATCATCGAACGTCTGGGAGGAGAAATATCCGTTTCTTCGGAAGTGGGGACAGGTACTACATTTACCTTCTGGCTGCCTCTGGAAAGCGTAATGCAAGATGTGAAGGCCGATAAGGAAGAACGTCGGGACGGAGAAACCGACGACCGGCAATATCCGGAAGCCGACGACCGGACAAAAGAGCCGGCGGGAAGCAAGGAGGAACGTAAATCCATGGAAGTAACGGAGACGGAAACCGATAAGCCTACCATCCTGATAGCAGAAGATACCGACAGCAATTATGACTTGCTAAATGCAATTCTGGGCAGGAAATACCACCTGGTACGTGCCAGAGATGGCATGGAAGCTGTAACCATGTACGATGAAGCGGAACCGGACCTGATATTAATGGATATAAAAATGCCCAATCTGGATGGGCTGGAAGCCACCAGGATCATCCGGCAATTGTCCGCAGATGTACCTATCATCGCACAGAGTGCTTATGCTTATGAATATGACCGGAAAGCTGCCGAAGAGGCAGGATGCAACGATTTCATCTCGAAACCGATTGCTCAGGAAAAGCTGAAGGAGATGATAAAGAAATGGTTGAGATAAAGAACCTCACCACAAGTTCACCACAGAGGACACAGAGTTCACAGAGGAAGAATTTAAGATCTTTCTATAAACCTGGAAAATAAAAACTCCGTGTCCTCTGTGTCCTCTGTGGTGAACTTATGGTGGACTAAAATACAGAATTCAAAACAATGGGAAAGAAAGCCGTATCCAAATTATTTTATTATACCTCTGTCGCACTGACTTTTGCTTTGGCAGGTGTCACCATCACCGGAGCATTTGCCGGGCATGTTCCCCCGGAAAGTTCTACTTTAATACCTTTCATCGGGCTCTTGCTGTCGGGGCTCTTGTTAATCAACCTCGCTGCGGCCATCTATTGGGGCATACGCCGCCGGTTCTGGATAGTCATTCCGCTGATAGCCATAGCTGCCAACTGGCAATATCTGGGACGGATATTCCAACCACCCTTTCCGGCGAAAAAAGAAGATAGAAGAACTTTGAAAATAGCGACGTATAACGTAGACAGTTTCGGTAACGAGCAATCGGGATACTCATGCAAAGAAATCGCGAAATATATGGAAGAGCATCAAGTGGACATCGTCTGTCTTCAAGAGTTTGCCGCTAACCGATATTTCACCGCAGACAGCATACGAAACACTTTTGCAAACTGGCAATACGTCATTATCCCGCAAGCTCCAGACAGCATCTCCATCCTGCAGATAGCTTTATTCAGCAAATATCCGGTGAAGGACAGCAAGCTGATCACTTATCCGGACTCAAGGAATTGCAGTATGTGGTGCGACCTGGACGTAGACGGACAAACGGTTCGTGTTTTCAATAACCACCTGCAAACAACGGAGGTCAGCCAAAATAAGCGCAGGCTGGAAAGGGAACTGGCTAAAAACGAACTGACAGGCAGAGAGGAAGCAGTGGCCAGGCAATTGTTGGAGGGACTCAACGAGAACTTCAGGAAACGTGCGGCACAGGCAAAGACTTTGGAACAATTAATCCGCACCACCCCCTACCCTATACTGGTTTGCGGTGACTTTAACTCTCTCCCATCGTCCTACACATACAGTACCGTGAAAGGTGACAATCTTCAAGACGGATTCCAGACTTGCGGACATGGGTACATGTATACGTTCCGGTACTTTAAACGCCTGCTGAGAATCGACTATATTTTCCATTCCAAAGAATTTAAAGGGGTAGATTACTATTCGCCTGACCTCAATTTGTGCAGTGATCATAATCCGGTAGTGATGGAGGTGAAGATATAAACGGGAATGTATCAAAACACCTTTTCACTCCCATAGCTCCCGTTATAATATAAAAGAAGGCCGTCCTGATTACTCAGAGCGGCCTTTCTTATTATAAATGAATTAGTTTTCTTATTCTACTTTCTTCAAAGAGTCTGCAACATATTCAAACTGTCCTTTACCTGTCACTTTATACTTAATGGTATATTGTGTGGTAGAAGAGCCATCGTAGATGGCGAAGTTAATTGTATAGAACACATCTACACCTTCCACAACATCCGCACTACCATAGATTGCTTTCAATCCCGGAAGAAATGCTTCTGGCAAACGTTCGAACATCAACTTAGTAAGATCGGCATCCGACATGTTGCCATAAGCGGCAGCATTTTGTTCTCTCCACTTCGCCGGGCGGAAATCAAAATTGTTCTGATAAGCAGAGCTACCATAATAATATTCGTTATTACTCTTACCGTTAAATATAGGTGCATATTCTTGTCCCTTATTGGCAATCACCCAATCGGTAATGGTCTGATAGAATGCAGCAGTTTCTGCATCGCCCTTTTCTGCCTTCAAAGTAACCACAGTGCTCGGGTCAAAGTTCCACTTACCGTCAGACAGTACAAACTGCTCTGTTTTATCAACAATACGTGTATTCAGTGACCACCTTGTAGTTTCAGCAGAATAAGTGTATTCATCACTGTAGATCTTCAATTCGGTACCATTATAATATCTGTAAATCACTACACGTGCATCGCCATCAACAGGATATGCTACCATCTTAGACAAATAAGCAGGCAGATAAGTAACAGCCGGAACTTCTGAAGTAAAGTAACGTTTGCTCTGTCCCATATCTCCGTAATCAGCGTATGTCGGAACATATACGTTATTGTTCTTATCTTTCCAGCTCTTACCATCGTACACTTTCACTGCGTAAGCAGGAGTAGAAAGACTGTTAGCCGGGATAGAAGTACCTACCATGATGTTATCAATCTGATAAGTAGTAGTCTTTTTATTGGCACCATCACCTACATACTTAAAGGCTACATAAACCTTCTTGCCCGCATAAGCTGATAAAGATAGCTTACCGGCAGATGCAAATGTACCGTAACCGCTTGTCGGCTTGGTAGGGATGTTGAAATCCGAAGTTACGTCAGTCCAACTGGCGGCATCGACATTCTTACCATCGAAATTCTCTGAAATAAGAACGGACAAGCAGCTGGCATTATAGTATCCCACGGTCACATCAAAACCAAGATAATCACCGGCAGCAACAGAAATAGCAGGAGTAACCATCCAGCCGACGCATGCTCCTTTCGTACCGTTTGCCGAATACTGAACATACTGGTTATCATCATAAGAAGTGACTTTCCACTGAGTGCCACCGGTAGAGCTGATAAACCATCCATCCAAGGATTTCAGTTCACCCGTCGCAACAGCCTCAAAATCCTGCCACATCAACGGATTCTCCAACTGTCCCTCGCCCAACTTATAGTCAACGAAAACAGCAGTTCCTTTTTCAGCATCTTTAAACTTCTCGTTCAATATCTTATACATTTGGCCTTCAGTCTTTTCATTCAGATAAGGCGCAAACGCATCCTCACCATAAACCAACTTGTATTCGGCATCCGTCGGTTTCAGATATTTCACCGAAGCATACTCAGACAGCAAAGAAGACATCGCTTCTTTGTACTTATAAGTAATCTTTGCACTCGAACCCTTATCGGCGGTGTAATACTTATCAAGCAAGAAAGCAGGGATATAGGTGGCTCCTGTAATCTTCTCTGTCAGATAAAGATTGGTCTTGATGTTCTCAAGATCTTTAGATACACCACCTGCTTTGGCGATATCTTTATTAGTAGAGTTCGTACTGATAGTTGCATAATCAGCATCAGTCAGCGTATATTCTATCTTCATCAAATTCGTCGGCTGGGTCATCTCGTCCAATCCTTCGAAGTTATCATCATTATATTTACAGCCGGACAGCAGAATCAACGATACCGCTACAGGCATTAATAGATTTCTATTCATAATTTAAACTTCCTGTTTTAGATTAGAAATTAACTTTTAATCTCAAGCTATAAGTACGGCCAAATCCGTAGAACACATTATAAGCGGTCTTCCAGTCGTGATTGCTACCATCTGTAGCATCAGAAATATAAGTCTGATCGAATAAGTTGTTCACGTTACCTGACAGCACTGCATTCAACTTACCAAAATTGAATTTATAACTTGCGTTCAAGTCGAATGTGCTTGCTGACGGAATACGCCAGGGAGTAGAAAAGTCTTTTTCACTGTTCATCACCAGGTCGTTTGAGGTTAATGCCCAGTCAGCATAGTTACGTGCGTATAAATTCCAGTCGATACCCAGACGAATGGCCTTATCAATCTTGAAAGTAGCACCCAAAGCAGCAGTAGTCTGTGCCGATCCTCCCACTTTCACATCTTTCAGATTCAGTTTCATTGTACCCGGTTCCAACCCATTGGCTGCGGCATTAACAAGAACTGTTATATCCTTACCATCATTTCCCTTAATAGATGCACTGTTTACAAATTGACCTTCAACGGTGAAACTTCCTGATGCATTGCTATCCCAACGCCAGTTACCGATAGAGAACATACCGCTCAAATCCAGCCATTGGAAAGGTCTTGCAACAAAATCAAGTTCAACACCTTGGTGTAAGGCGTTTACACCTTGCATATTGATAACAGATTTGGTAGAAACCAGCTTACTTGCATCATAAGGCTCGCTAAGACTACCTTCGTAGTAATTATTAATATCTTGCGAACGAGTAGTAGTCTTATCCATCCAGCGAGTGTGGTAAGCATTGACATTCACCGTCAAATACGTTGAACGGTAACCATATCCGATTTCGAAAGAGAAAACTTTTTCGTTTACTGCATCCGGATTAGTCGCATTGCTGGTAGTTGAATTCAGAAAAGCACCGCCCGAGAAGAAAGGAGCACGGCTGATATAACCGATATTAGCAAAAACGTTATGATTTTCGGTAAGGTTATAATTCAAACCTCCTTTTGCATTCCATCCGATAAAGTTGGTGGTTTTTGATTTAGCGTGTGCCTTGTCATAATAGAAGCGGTCATAACGCCAGTAACCGGTATTAGAAACCGAACCGGAAATGAAAGCACTCAGCTTATCTCTGTTGTATTCACCCTGGGCAAACACACCTTCAGACATTACATAACCATCGTAGTCACGATAAACCACATCACCCACTTTCAACTTCTGATTTACGAATGCCGAACCGGCAGCAGCAGCGGCATTGTTGGAAGTAAGCACATTGGTTCTTGAACTGGAATCTACATAAAAGTCACCACCATAGAGGTCAACCAATTCATTCGTATGCGTACCTTTATAATAACGGTAGTCTATACCACCATAAAAATCAAAATAGTCACCAATCTTGGTTGTATAAGTAGAGAGCAGACCATACCAGTTATGGAAGTTCTTAGACTTCGACATAGCCATAACCGAACCGTTCTCGCTGGCTTCGTTCAGAGCATAGATTTCATCATAAGCAAATGTACCGTCAGCTTTACGGAAAGTCATATTCAGCTTTCCACTGTTACTACCATACCAGTTGCTACGATCAGCACTGGTCAATCCCTGACCGGAATAACCATATCCACGACCGATAGAAGCATACAAGGCTGTACTTAAGCTTGATTTATCATTAATCTGCCATAAGTGGTTCAACGACAACTGAGGTTTATTATATACATTATATGCAGATGATTTTCTTTGTCCATTCAATCCAAAACCGTAAGTAGGATTATAACGATAAGGCTTTTCACCATTCATATAGTTTTTAGCAACTTCTTGCCATCCCTCAATAGTAAGTCCGTCTTTATTTCCACGCTGATTGTGCCACTGAGGAGCAGCAAAAGCAGTAAATGACAATTGATGATTGTCGTTGAAACGTTTTGTGATATTCACAAACCAGTTATAAGCCTCGTAGTCGGTTCCCTGGATATAACCATCTGCCCAGGTCTTACCTCCCAAAAGGGTCATAGCCCAACCTGACTTAGTCAATCCGGTAGATACCTTGAACAGGATCTTGTTTAATCCGTCATTACCCATACCATAAGATACGAAACCGCCCTTATTGGCATCAACTGTATTTGTCACGATGTTGATAGAACCACCCACAGAAGGAGCTGCTACCTTTGACGCACCCAAACCACGCTGTACCTGCATGCTACGAGTCACATCACTCAAACCGGCCCAGTTAGACCAGTAGATACCACCCCACTCCATATCATTCATCGGAACACCATTAATCATCATAGCAGAGTTCTCAGTCTTGAAACCACGTATGTTTACTTTGGAGTCACCAAAACCACCACCTTGCTTAGTTGCATAGATACCCGGAGTTGACTTCAGAACTTCAGGAAATTCCTGCGTTCCGAGTTTTTCTTCGATAAAGACGGGGTCAACTGTTGATACAGCTACCGGAGTTTTACGCGAAACAGCAACGGAAGATGTAATGATAACGTCGTTCAATACCATTGCATCCGGTGCCATTTTAATCACGCCCAAATCTTCAGTACCCCCTTTGTGGGTGATCTTCTTACTGAAGTCTTTGTAGCCAAGGTACTTGATAAGCAGTGTCGAACCGGAGGCAGCTTTCTGTGTAAACTCACCATCCAGGTTAGTCACACTACCTTGAGTAGTACCGACAATCGTTACGGCTGCACCAATCAATGGCTCACCTGTTTCCGCATCCACAACTTGACCTTTCACTGTTACCTGGGCAATAGCCGTAGCGGCAGAGCATACCGTCAGTACTGCAACCAGCAGGAAATGAATTAGATGTCTTCTCATAATTCTCTTTGTTAGTTAATAGAACTTGTTAATTAATAAATTGTAAATAAACGTTTTGGAGCACAAAGGTAATTAATATTCTTTATATATACATTACAAAGATGCTACAATTTTTTAAGAGAGATAAACATATTATAGCTCTATGAAACAAAAAAGCCCCGCAATTAATTTGCGGGGCTTACACATTGTTAAGTATTAGTCAGCTATCAGCTTTCTATATCTCACGCGCTTAGGCTCTTCGTTGCCAAGCCGTTTCAATTTATTCTCTTCGTATTCCGAGTAAGAACCTTCAAAATAGAACACGTTCGAATCGCCTTCAAAAGCAAGAATATGAGTACAGATTCGATCGAGAAACCAACGGTCATGCGAAATCACAACGGCACAACCGGCGAAATCTTCCAAACCTTCTTCAAGTGCACGCAAGGTATTGACATCAATATCATTGGTCGGCTCGTCGAGCAATAATACATTTCCTTCTTCCTTCAATGCCATGGCAAGGTGCAAGCGATTACGCTCACCACCGGAAAGTACTCCACAAAGCTTTTCCTGATCAGCACCCGAAAAGTTGAAGCGTGAAAGATAGGCGCGTGCGTTAATGTCACGCCCTCCCATGCGGATCAAATCATTTCCGCCGGAAATTACCTGATAAACACTCTTATTCGGATCAATATCTTTATGTTGCTGGTCTACGTAAGCCACCTTCACGGTCTCCCCTACTTCAAATTCACCCTTATCAACTGTTTCCAGTCCCATAATCAAACGGAAAAGAGTTGTTTTTCCGGCACCATTCGGACCGATAACTCCCACAATACCATTAGGAGGAAGCATGAAGTTGAGATCGTCAAACAACAGTTTATCACCGTAAGCTTTAGCCACATGTTTAGCCTCGATCACCTTATTACCCAAACGAGGACCGTTCGGTATGAAGATTTCCAGTTTCTCTTCTTTTTCTTTCACGTCTTCGTTCAGCAATTTATCGTACGAGTTCAAACGGGCTTTGCCCTTAGCCTGACGTGCCTTGGGTGCCATACGTACCCATTCGAGCTCACGTTCCAGAGTTTTGCGACGTTTGCTGGCAGTTTTCTCTTCCATTTCCATCCGCTTGGTTTTCTGCTCCAGCCAGCTGGAATAATTACCCTTCCAGGGGATACCTTCGCCACGGTCAAGTTCAAGAATCCATCCAGCCACATGGTCAAGGAAATAACGGTCGTGTGTCACAGCAATTACCGTACCTTCGTATTGCTGCAAATGCTGTTCCAACCAGTCGATAGACTCAGCATCCAAATGGTTGGTCGGCTCGTCGAGCAATAAAATATCAGGTTTTTGCAATAACAAGCGGCAAAGCGCCACACGACGACGTTCACCACCCGAAAGATTAGCCACAGACTGATCTTCGGGCGGGCAACGGAGAGCATCCATTGCACGTTCCAGTTTACTATCCAGATTCCAGGCATCCGTCGCATCAATAATATCCTGCAATTCCCCTTGCCGTGCAAAAAGTTGATCCATCTTGTCCTGATCTTCATAATATTCAGGCAAACCGAACTTCTGATTAATTTCTTCGTATTCGTTCAGTGCATCAACAATGGGTTGCACACCTTCCATTACGATTTCTTTCACTGTTTTAGTGTTATCCAGATAAGGCTCCTGTGCCAGATAGCCTACTGAATATCCGGGAGAAAAAACCACCTCTCCCTGATAAGACTTCTCCAGACCGGCAATAATCTTCAGCAAAGTAGATTTACCCGAACCGTTGAGACCGATAATACCAATCTTAGCTCCATAGAAGAAAGAAAGATAAATGTCTTTTAGCACATTCTTGTTAGGTTGGAAAGCTTTGCTTACTCCCACCATCGAGAAAATTATTTTTTTATCGTCAGCCATATATAAATAATGTGTATTGATATTTATGGCACAAAGATAACAAAAATGTTCGGAATTTATTTGCAATTATAAAAAATAGCTCTATCTTTGCACCCGCTTAACAGCAATAAAGGATTGATTCGCTAGCTCAGCAGGTAGAGCACAACACTTTTAATGTTGGGGTCCTGGGTTCGAGCCCCAGGCGGATCACATAAGAACAAAGCCAAACGGCGACAAAAAAGAGACAAGTCCTACAATATCAACGTATTGTAGGACTTTTTTTATTGTTTCAGTCTTGCCTAAAAGACAAAAAAGGGGCACGAAAAGACACGGTTGAGTATCCAAATCGTACCCCCTTCCCCAAAAAACGATTAGGGGGTACGATTGTCGGAAAATGGCTTACTTTTGACGTGATTTGTCTATACTCTATTTATCTCATTTACAGTGATTAAAATTAGTTTTGCAATCTAAAAAAAGTGAGATTATGAAGAATGAAAAAAGTACTTTCAGCGTATTGTTTTACCTGAAAAAAGACAAGATGAAAAAGAATGGTTTAGTACCCATTCATGCCCGTATCACAATCAACGGCAAACAGACCCAATTCAATACCAAGTTAGAAGTGTTAGAAACTAACTGGAAATCCGGCAGAGCCATAGGTAAATCAATGGAGATACAAAGGCTTAATTCCATGCTGGACGACATCAAAGCAAATATCCGTTCCCACTTCCACAATCAATTAATGCGGGATAGCTATGTTACACCCGAAAGCGTGAAAAATGCACTATTGGGAAAAGAGGAAGAAGCAAATACCATTATTTCTTTTTTCACCCAGCACAACGACCAATACAAGAAAAAGGTCGAAGCAGGAGAAGCCACACCCAAAACGTACAGCCGATACGAACTAACAAAGTTACGCCTAACTGATTTCCTAAAAGACGAATATCGTGTATCGGATTTGCCTATACGCCAAATCAACAAAGTATTTATTGAGAATTTCTACCTGTATATAATAAAGAACCACGATTGTTCACCCAATACGGCAATGAAGTTTATACAGCGTTTCCGCACGGTGGTAAACTTTGCACAGGGTACAGGATTGATAACAGCCGACCCGTTCGCCAATTATAAACTGAAATTCGAGTATATAGAAAGAGGGTATCTTGACAAGGACGAGATAAGCAGGATATGCAATAAGGATTTTGCTTCAAAGCGATTGGAGCAGGTACGGGATATTTTCATTTTTAGCTGCTATACGGGACTTTCATACGTGGATATATGCGAATTAACCAGTAACGACATACGTTTGGCATTTGATGATAATCTATGGATTATAAAGAAACGTCACAAGACTAAAGTAACATCAAACATCCGCTTGCTGGATATTCCTAAAGCCATCCTGAACAAATATGAAGGGAAATTGAAAAACGGTCAGTTGTTACCTGTTATCAGCAATCAAAAGATGAATGATTATTTGAAAGAAATTGCCGTTCTATGTGGTATCGACAAAAATATCACGTTCCACCTTGCAAGGCACACATTCGCAACGACTGTTACACTGGCTAATGGCGTGCCTATCGAGAGTGTTTCAAAGATGTTAGGTCATACAGATATTCGGACAACTCAAATCTACGCAAAGGTAATAGACACGAAATTGAGCAATGACATGGAACTATTGGCACAAAAGCTCAACAGTAAATGCCTTGTTACTGTATAACGCTCCGGAACTTATCACAGTTTGTGATAAGTTCCTATTTACCTACATATTAATAATCCTATAAATAATTGATATATGAAATCGCTACCAATCAAAAATACTTCCCTGACATTGGAAGAAACTAATCTTATCCTGAAAGCCCGGTTTACAATAACACGTTTAGATAAAATCCGGGATATATTTCTTTTCTCCTGCTTCACCGGATTAAGTTATAATGATATTAAAAATCTGACTATTAACAATTTGGTTATTACTCCTGATGGGAAATATTGGCTAAAGATATATGTGCAAGAAAGTAATACCCCGATAAAAATACCACTTTTAGACATATCTCGCACTATTATAGAAAAATATAGGAACAGTTCAAATGAAACAGGTTCATTACTGCCTGTACCCAGTATTCAAAAGACAAATTACTATCTTAAAGAAGTAGGTAAAGAATGTAAATTAGAGAAACATCTTACTTTTAATTTTGCAAGACACACATTCATTTGTACTATCATAATGGGTAACGATTTAGAAACTTCGATAGTAAATAAACTTATAGAAAGAAAAGTACAAGGCAATTCCAAAATCACAGACTTTCAGCTATACAAAGCAATGAAGACAGTTTCAGAGAAATTAAAAGGGAACAACATTATAAATATCTAAATAAAAAAATTATGGACTTACAAATCATCCAAAGCAAGATTTATGAAATCAGGGGTTACCGGGTTATGCTCGATAGCGACCTTGCGGCACTTTACCAAGTGGAAACAAAAGCCTTGAAACAGGCTGTAAAACGTAATCTCGACCGTTTCCCGGACGATTTTATGTTTGAACTTACCAAAGAAGAAACCGAATGTTTAAGGTCGCAAATAGCAACCTTAGAGAAAGGAGCAGATAATGAAACTAACTTGAGGTCACAAATTGTGACCTCAAGATGGGGTGGCTCTCGTTATCAAAATTTCGTGTTTACCGAGCAGGGGGTCGCCATGATTTCATCCGTTCTAAGAAGTGATACAGCCGTTAAGGTGAATATTTCCATCATGCGTGCTTTCGTCCTCATGCGGCAAATGTCAATCGGTTACGAGGAACTTCTTAAACGCATCGAAGAACTGGAACAGAGTACGGATGCACAATTCAGCGAAGTGTACCAAGCATTGACCCAGTTATTAAGCAAACCCGAACCGAAGCCACGCAAACCGATAGGATATAGAACCTATGACGAATAACTGTTTAAGGTATTCGGTTGTCTAAGGGGTGTCACCAGTGATACCCCTTTTTTAGTTCCCTAAAGTAATGTATCTCAATCACAAATTTTAGCAAAGTTACAGCCCGGCGGGGACAAATACCAAATCCGAGCCGTTCCGGTTTTCTAAAAAATCTCCACACCTACGGGTCGTATTTTTTGAAAAGATTAGGTTGAAGTCCCCGCCAAACTGTGGGTGTCCGGCAAAATTTCTTATTGTTTAATTTAAAATTCAAGCGTTATGAAAACAACAGAATTTACTATGCCGGAAATCACTATCTCTTATAAAGACAATGTAAAAGCATCCGAAAGAATGCAAATACTTTCTTCTGAAACTTCTTATTCTTACTTAAAACCTTTCTACTCCGAATGTATGGAACACCACGAAGAAAGTTATGTAATGTTCCTCAATCGGGCAAACAAGGCTTTAGGCGTTTCCCTTATCTCTAAAGGCGGCATGGCTGAAACTGTAATGGACGTGAAAATCATCCTGCAAACAGCCTTAAAAGTCCATGCTTCGGGCATCATCCTCTCACATAACCACCCATCGGGCAATCTACGTCCGAGCGAACCGGATAAAAAAATAACTACCAAAATAAATGAAGCCTGCAAAGTTTTAGATTTACACCTGTTAGACCATATAATCCTGACAGAAGAAAGCTATTACAGTTTTACAGACGAGGGGCTTTTATAAGCCCTTTTTTTACTCTCTCATTACCCAATACAAAAAGCCTGATGGCTTTTGTTTCTATCCTCTTAAACAAGAGAAAAATTTTCCCTAAAACTGATTGGAACATTGTCAAAGGTATATCCGTGCCTGTTACTGTTCAAATTATTTTTTAGAAATCTCCACACCTGCGGGTAGTATTTCATAAATAATAATTTGCCCTGTACCAGTCCCGAACCTTTGAAAAGACAATGTTCCCATTCAGTTAAAGGAAAAATTTATGTGGTGGGCGACAAGCGATGTAAACGATTAAAATTCAAAAGTCATGGAAACAGTAACATTATCAGAAGCAAGAGTTTATGTAGGTACTTACAACAAGTATAACAGTGGTTCACTTTTCGGCAAGTGGTTAGACCTTTCCGATTATTCGGACAAGGACGAATTTATGGAAGCGTGCCGGGAACTGCACAAGGACGACCAAGACCCGGAATTTATGTTTCAGGATTACGAGAATATCCCGGAAGCCCTGATTTCCGAAAGTTGGCTTTCCGATAAGTTCTTTGAGCTTCGGGATGCCATCGAGAAACTAAGCGAAACCGAGCAGGAAGCGTTTTTCGTATGGTGCGACCACCACAACAGCGATATAAGCGAAGAAGATGCGGACGACCTTATTTCTTCTTTTGAGGACGAATATCAGGGAGAATATAAGGACGAGGAAGATTACGCCTATGAAATCGTAGAGGAATGTTACGACCTGCCGGAGTTCGCAAAGACCTACTTTGATTATTCGGCTTTTGCCCGCGACCTGTTTATAACTGATTACTGGATGGATAACGGCTTTGTTTTCCGTTGCGCCTGATTACTAACCGGGTGGAGCAATCCACCCACAACACACCAAGACAATGAAAGTATATAATAAAATAACGACTTTTTTACGATGGTTTATACTTGCTTTTATCATCTATCAGGCAGCCACCAGCACCGCCGGAATGTGGATAGCCCTAATCATAGGCTTTTTTATTCTCCGGTTCGTTCTCCGGTTGTTTATCTCTGCCGTTTACCTGTTTTGTATGGCTTTTATTTTCATTGTCCTGCTTTCACTTCTGATTATCTGATAACTCATTATAAATTATAGCAATATGGAAAGTTTAAACAAAAACGGGGTAAGCATTACCCAAACGCCGGGAGAGGAAAAATATGTAAAATGCTGTTTAGGCGCATTTAGGGGTCAAATCTATTATCAATATGATTACCGCCATACAGACGGCGAACTGTTCAGCACCCTTGCCAAAACACTTGACGAGTGCCGCAAACGGCGGGATGAATGGATGGCGAAAAAAGAAAAGGTACAATAATAATTTAAAAGTTACATTTATGAAAACGACAGAAGTAAATAAAAGGATTATCGGCAGACGTTGTAAGTGTATATTTACGGGCTTACTGGTAACGGGTATTATTGAAGCCGTAGAAGAAAACGAACATTCCGTGCAGGTGAAAGTACGTTTTGACACGCCGCACCAATGGGGGGATGAACTTTATTCCTATGACTGGTCTTTCGGACGTAAAACAGACGGTTTCGGGTCTTTGAAATATTTGGAACTGTTGCCCGACGAAACGACATTCGATGCAATGATAGTTACTTTCAGCGACCCTATCGGCACACTGGACGGTATTTTTGAAGATGTGAAAACGTGGGGTGTTTGTTCCCTGAAAGGCTGGATAGATAGCTACGAAAGCACCCGTTTCACGCCCATAGACGTAGATAAGGCAGTTATAACGAGTGAATATAATATGGAATGTGTAAAAGAGTGGTTGGAACATAACACACCCATAAAGGATATTATAATCGGTTAATGAAGAACGGCGGCAAATGCCGCCGCTACTTTCTTTCCGTGAGCCGAAGCGGAAAAAGAAAGATAGCAAAGAAACCTGTTTCCATTCCCTATAAAAAGATAACCCGCCGGGAAATACCCGCCGGATTATCTATCATAACATTACGCATAACGTATCATTCCAATTCTTCGCCCCATAGTTCCTTATCGGTCGGTGCGTATTTCATTTCATGCCAGCACCAGCCACCCACCAACAGGTAAAAGGCAGCCAAAGCCATAAAGAAATTACATATCATAAGGATAGTATATCTGAAACCTGATATTATTCCTCATGGTGCAGAAAGGTTACTTTCAGAACACATACCATTTCTTCATCTTCGGCATCAAATTTCCACGTCCGCTTTTTGACAACCATTTCCGTATCAAAATCGAAATGTTCCAGTACGGGTGCATTATCTTCTTCATCCGCCCACCTGAAAGCCTGATTAGACGGTGTTTTCCTTAATTCCACCCGGTCAAATTGGGAAATGCTTTCTTTATCCACTATCACAATATCACCGACTGCCGGAACTGCATCTGTTTTCCATGTGGTATTTACAAAAAATGAAATACCGTTTATATCCAATTCTATTTTAACCATGTCCTTTTTACTTTATTTGTTTTCTTCTTCCTTGTTATTGTCATTGTTAAATGAAAATGTTAATTGCTGTAACGTCCCGAAGCTATCTTGAAAATACACATCTACCGTTTGCTGGTCGGTCGATGCAGAGGTATAGTAAAGCCGGAATGTTTCACCGGGAAGCGGGTACAGGTCATTCGGCAGTAAAACCGTCCCATCGGACATTTTCAGCGTTCCCGCCCCGTCCGGTTGGAAATAGCGGATGAAATACTTTGTTTCCTCAAACCGCCCGTCCCGGTGAAGCTGACACCTGATTTCGGCGGTTTCACCCACTTTTAATTTTTTCTGCACTGGCATCGTTTCGATACTAAACGGGTAAGACTGCTGTATATCCACATCGTCATTACACGCACCCACCAATAACAAGGTAGCCACCATGTAGCACCCTGTTAGCATCTTATAAATTACATTTCTCATATACATTATATATAATAGGTTAGTTTATCACATTATTATCTTTAGACCGATACCAAACTGTGTGTGGAACTTTCCGACTGAAGAACCGAACAGGCATCTTTCCCGTGCGTTAATCAGGAACACCACCCGGTCGGTAATGTAACTTTCCAGTTCCAGCGTCAGCGCACCGCCATAGACAAAACCGTCCTTATCGGTCAGGGTCGAGCCATCGGGCAGCAATTTATCGCCCCAGTTGCTTGTTTCGTACCCGGCAAGGGCAGACAAGCCCAGCGAAAGGAAAAAGGTCTTTTTCCTATCTGAAAGGAAATTCAGATAGTAACCGCCCTCACCTGTAAACTGGCTTACGGGTATCTGTAAATCCTTATAGGGGTAATGCTTTTCGAGGTATTCCCCGCCGATAACCCACCTGTTCCCGTTTTTGGTATAGGTGGAAAGAGCCGCCCCGAAATAATAGGCGAAATCGCTTTTACTGTTCCAGTGAACGCCGTCCGCCATGCCGCCCGTAACCTGCAAACCTTTCATTCCCGGCAGACATCTTTGTGCGTGTGCCTGGTTGAAAGTCAGGCACAGCACAAAAAGGGATATAATACAGCATATCCTTTTCATGTTCATTTGATTTTAAGTTCGTTAATCACTTTTGCCGCCACGATGTCGGAGTTCTCCACCCGGATGGTTTGGTGTCTGCCCCCGTTCTTTTCCACCAGTTCGATAACTAATATCTTATCGTCAGGGATAGTAAACTGCGGGACGGTGTACACGGTGCGGACGGTACTTTTGCCACCGATAACCAGTATCTCGTTATAGCTCCGCACCGGGTCGATAACGGTTTCCTGAATCGCCGTTCTTTTGGCTACTTTCTTATCCACAATCTTGAAACGGATAAAGTCGGTATCAAACGGCACGTTTGAACTGTTCTTTGTTTGTGTGTGGAAGTAGAACAGCCCGTTATGCGAATAAATGCCCTTTACCAAGAACTGCACCCCGAAACGCTTGCATCCCAAATGCTTTATTTCCCGGTCATTGTTTTTGTAGATGGACTGCATAATCAGCTTTACCAAAAGCGGGCTTTCGTTACCCAGTTCACGGAAATAGATATTCATCCGGGTATGTGAAAAGTCGGTGGTGTCCTCATTCTCCAAGAAGTCTTTCATTTCGATGTTCAGCATTTCCGGTTCATGTGCGTATTTTGCATTGAAACTGTAAAAGCTACC
Source organism: Bacteroides sp. NGMCC 1.200775 (assembly GCF_040798045.1). Classification (NCBI taxonomy): domain Bacteria; kingdom Pseudomonadati; phylum Bacteroidota; class Bacteroidia; order Bacteroidales; family Bacteroidaceae; genus Bacteroides; species Bacteroides sp. NGMCC 1.200775. Next base: position 633,813 of record NZ_JASCQK010000001.1, read on the forward strand.
ATCCTCACAGGTAACGGAAAAATTGGTTTCACCGGGAAAGCCCTCTGTTGTAGCCTTGACCCTGACAACATTTTCCGCCCCGTCCGCTTTTCCGGCAATAATGTAGTTACTGCCTAAGTCCACGTACTTAACGGCAGACGGGAAAATAAGGTGTACTGTTTTTGCAAACGTCACCTGTACGCCGTAAGGTGTCACCATTTGGCGGTAAGGGAGCTTCTTTGTAATGCCCTGATACAAATCGTTACTTTGTGCTTTCATTGAAACCACGCCCAAGAGTAGGGCGAACATGATAATTAACTTTTTCATTTGGATTGAAATTTTTATGGTTGATAATTGATAAATAGATTATTGCTGTTTGGCGTAAAGCATCACCTGATAGTTCGCTTTCAGGTGTACTTTTACCGTTCTGAATTTCTTAGCGAGGTATTGTGAACCGCCCTGCATCAAGCCCCTTGTAATATCCATTGCGACCTGCTGCCCGGCACTTTGCGCAAAGGAAATACTCGTACCCAGTCCCGCCCCGATGTTTGCCATCGCTTCTTTTGCCGCTTCCTGTTCCAGTGACGAGGGGACGGAAAGCCCCTTTTGCCCGTCACTGTCGTAAACGGCAAGTTCCACCGGAATGATGTTACCCGCATATTCGAGCGAGGACACCAGTATGTCGAGCCGTTCCCCCTGCACTTTGGCACTTCCTGAAACAAGGCTGTTTTTCGGGACAATCACATTCCCCGCCTGTAACGGTTCTAACAGCCGGAGCTTGACGGTCTGCCCGTCCATAAGTGTTTGGTCGTTATGAACACACGCCCGGATAGTGTTCTTTCCCATCGAATAACCACTGCCGACCGCCGTATTAAACCCGTAATTGCGTGGCTTGCTGTATTCGGCGATAAATTCGGCGTTGCTCATAGGTTGCTGCAATCCTGAAACCGTCCTGTCCGATACCGATTTTACAGGTGTGGCATTTCCTTTGCCCTGAACAGGTGCGGACGGTGCGACCTGTACAATCTGTCCCGGTTGCGGTGGTACGCTTTGCCCGTTCTGTCCGTTCATGTATTTTGCCGCCAGTTCGTAGGATTTTTCCATAAGAGCCACCTGTTCATCCATGCTGCCCGCACCGTTTTCTTTCGCATCGAGCCGGGCAGTGAGTTCTTCCACCTGACGTTTCAGTTCCTCTTTTTCCTTGTCCTCTTTCGGCGTTTCGTAGAAACTGCCTAACTGACGGTTCATATCCCGGTAAGCTGCCGCCGAAGATTGGATAGAGGAACGGCTATTGTTCGGCGCACCCGCCCCGAAGTCTATTACATTGGTTTTCGGTTTTTCCGCCGGAGCATCATCTATCAGGGTCAAATCTTCCCCGTTCCCGTTTTCCTCTCCCAGCGAAAAGGCAAAATCCTGTAAGGAGCGCATTTTGTCCGCCTGTTTGTTCTCCATTTGCTCCTGTTCGTAGGCTGTCTTTTTATCGCTGATTATCCCGTCCCCTTTGGGTTGCGGAATATCGGCGTTAAATCCGCCCACGTTTTCCACCTTTGCTTCGTCCTTATCGGACGGTGCAAAAATCAGGTACATAGACCCCAAGAAAACCAGTCCCATAAGCGGGTAAACCAGCATCTTTTTTCGTTGCTGTATCTGCTGTGGGGTCAGTTCCTTTTTTTCCTTTACCTGTTTTTCAGGTTCTTTCTTCCTGTCCGTTTCCGGTGCGGGAACTTCATTCTTCACTTCTTTTTCTTCCATTGTCTGACTGATTAAAAATGTTCGTACTGTCTTTACCTTGTAGCTGCAACTGCCTGATGTGTTCTATCCGTATGGTTTCGCCATCCTCTTTTCCTATCCGGTAAATGGATGATACCGTAAAGTAGATGGATAGCCCGCCGAAGAACAGGAGCATAAGCAAGATTACCGCCAGCCTTATTTCCGGTGTCATTCGCCCGCACAGGCGGCGGAGTTTTTCATCCGCCCAGTCCTGCACATGGGTAATCGCCTGATTAACCGGAGAGAGAATTTTCCGTATCATGGCTTACCGCTTTATGGTGTTCAAATCCTTGTTTTCCGTTATCTCGAAACTTTCCATCATAAAGCCGTGCGGGTTATTATCACTTCTTACGGCGTTCAATAACCGGCAACGGGTGACAAGGCTTCTTTCCGTCACGCTGCTTTCACGGATAATCATTTGGCGGGCATAGGTAGCCACCGCATACGGGTACACATCGAAATTGCAAGAAACGCTGTCTATCTGTATGGTCTGGCTGATATTGCCCGAAATGATACGGTTGTAATATCCCTTTTCCGAGAGGTCACGGTAATAATTAAATGCGCTCTTGTCGGCAAGGAACAGCGACCGTTTGATATTGCTTTCGATAGCGTTTTTATCCGGTGACAATGTGAAAAAGAGTTCGTGAAAACGCTTCACGTGTTCCCTTGCTTCGACCGGACGGTTTTGTGTCAGGTCTTGCGAAAGCGCAAGCATCAACGACTTACCACCGTCCAGCACATAAATCTTTTGCCGTTGCGCTTCGGCAAACGTGTAGGAGTTCCAAACGGCATACCCCGTTATCAGGGTACACATAACGACAAACACGATACCGAAAAGCCGTATCTGTTTGAAACTGGTTTCAATATTCTTTAAACTTTTAAATTCCATCTTGATTTTTAATTATTGGTTACTTTTGATTAGTTTACCGCCGACCCTGCCGCCAGCGTTCCCGGTGGCTGCTCCGGCTACCGCACCAACTCCGCTACCTGTTTTGTTAGCTGCACTGTTTATATTCCGGCTCATGTTACCCATTCCGCCCGCCTGAATAATCCAGTTCGATACGGTGGGGATGGTGAAGTAACCGATGATACCGATTATCATAAAAATTATGTACACTGAATTGCTGCTATCGGGTACGAAATTGGGGTCTGATAGCTCCTGAATATCCTTTTGCAACATAAGCACCTGTATTCGGGCAAGAATGGAACTGAACAGGTCTGAAACAGGTAGCCACAGGTAAACGGAAATATACCTTGTTATCCATTGGGTCAGTGTCGCCTGAAAGCCATCATATACACTGATGGCAAAGGCTATCGGACCCAGTATGGCAAGGACAATCAAGAAAAAGGTTCGGATAGTGTCTATCACAAGGGCTGCCGATTGAAAGAGCAGTTCCAAAAGTTCCCTGAACCAATCCCGGACGGATTGCTTGATATTGTGGGCTGCCCTATCCATGTACATACCGCCCATTGTGGCAATATCTTTGGCAGACCATCCCAATTCGTCAATCTGTTTATCAAATGCTTCATCCGAAACAAGGTAAGCCGTTTCCGGATTACGCACCATCGCTTCATATTCCAGTTTGTCCTTTTGTTCCCGGTAGGCGTTCATATCGAAAGTTTGCGTTTCGAGCATATTGTTACACCCCTTGACTACTGGCGACATCACGCTGTTAATCGTACCCAGTACGAATGTGGGGAAGAACATAATACAGAAACCAATCACAAAAGGACGGAGCAAAGGGTAAACGTCTATCGGTTCGGCATTGGATAGCGACTGCCATACTTTGGCAGCCACATAGAACAAAGCCCCCAGTCCCGCTATTCCTTTGGCTACCCCCGCCATGTTTGCGCAAAGTGGCATCATATCCGTGTATAAACTACGGAGTATCTGATGCAGGTTATCAAATTCGATTGCTAATAACATACTACTTATTTTTAGAAGTTACCAGTAACGTTCATCCGTCGAACCATACAAAGCCATTACCCGGTCGGTGTCCTTTTTCTTTTTCGCCCGCAGGTAGGAAACGGAAATATTTTTCCGGGTATAGTAGCTCACCAAGTCCCGGTAGTTCCTGATGGCGTTATACGTCCGGTCGATAACGTCCATCCGTTCTTTATCCGACATGGAAAGCCCGTTGATGTTCACCACGCTTTTCATTTCTTCCAGTACATCGGAACTTTCCTGCAACAGTTGGGTGTAGCCGTAGGCAATGGCTGAAAGTTCGTCCGGCGTATAGTTTTCATCCGAAAGCATCTTCTGAAAACTGTTCACATAGATGTCGGAAATCTCACCGATAAGCAGAATAGACTTCTGTACTTTCCGTGCATCTTTGACAAGGTTATGCACTGATTTTAAGGCATCGTAGTACTCCTTGCCTTGATTGTACAGCTTTACCGTTTCTTGAAAATTCTTTATCATTGTTTGGGCTGTGGATGATGTCTGCACGATGTTCTTTGACGCATTGATAATCCCTTGTGCCAAGTTGCCGGGGTCACTCACCACCCACTGTGCATTTACCTTTCCGGCAAACAGGCTGCATACTACGAGCAGCATTATAATCTTTGTTTTCATACGCTTACTTCTTTATTGGTTGGTTACTCCGTTTATATTCTCCGCCGGGAGAAAGCAGAATCCGGTCATTCTCTTTGTCATAAGTCAGCAGGACGGACAACCCCGTTTCGATGAACAGGTTTCCGTCTTGTTCTGAAATCTGATAGGTTTCCGTTTGGATAGTTCCCCGGTAGGTCTTTCGATAGGTCGTTACCCGGTAATGCCCGTTTTCCTCAAAGAGAGAGAACGCAGGACGGTTTTTCACGCTTTCCCAGTCGCCACGCATCGCCCTAAGACGGTCGGCGTTCGTTTCTTTGCAGGAGGAAAGCCCCAGTAACAAGGTGCATAACAGCACCGGAAACAGGAATTTTAAAAGTTTCATACTGAATGATTTTTAAATTGTTAATTGATTATATTTCAGGATTGCGCTTGCTTTCGGCAAGCCGTTTGATAGCCAGTTCGAGATTTCCGCCTAACTTTTCGGACAAGGCGAAAAGTTCCATTTTTTCCGTTTCTTCGGTCGTATATGTAAAATATTCGTCCAAACTCACTTCGGTAGCATATACGGCTGATTGTGTACCGCCTAAGCCTATCCAAACTTCCTTGTATTTTCTACCCGGATGATTGGCAAGGTTGATGGAAAGCACCTGTGACCGTTCTTTATCGGTCAGTCCCAAAAGGTTCTGTATGCTATCGAATTTATTAAGGTATTTCCGTTGGTCGAGCAGTATCTTACAATCAGAATTGTTTATAATACTCTCTTTTACAATGGGCGAGGAAATAATATCTTCCACTTCTTGGGTAACTACAATCGCTTCACCGAAATACTTACGAACCGTTTTATAGAGGTACTTAATGTAATCCGCCATGTTCGCCGATGCAATCGCTTTCCATGCTTCCTCAATCAATATTAATTTCCTGATACCCTTTAGTTTACGCATCTTGTTTATAAAAACTTCCATGATGATAATCGTAGTAATCGGAAATAAAATTTTGTGGTCTTTGATATTATCCAACTCAAAGACAATGAAGCGTTTATGCAGCAAATCAAGTTCTTTGTCGGAGTTCAGCAGGTAGTCGTATTCGCCCCCTTTGTAGTAAGGTTCTAATACATTCAGGAAGTTATCTATATCAAAATCCTTTTCCCGGACGTTCTTTTCTTGCAGGTGCGCCCGGTAATCGGTTTTCACATACTCGTAGAACGTATTGAAGCAGGGAGTAACCGAACTGTCCTTAGTAATCAGTTCGATATAGGAACTTACAGCATTTGACAAAGCCACTTCTTCCGCCCGTGTGGGTGCTTCATCATCCCTTTTCCACAGGGTCAGGATAAGCGTTTTGATACTCTCTTTCTTTTCAATATCGAATACCCCATCTTCCACATAGAAAGGATTAAACGCTATCGGGTTTTCAGTAGTATAGGTAAAATAAATCCCATCTTCCCCGTGCGTTTTCCGGTTTATCATTTCACACAATCCTAAGTAACTGTTTCCGGTATCAACCAGCAGGACGTGCGCATTTTGTTCGTAATACTGGCGCACCATGTGATTGGTGAAGAATGATTTGCCGCTACCACTCGGCCCAAGTATGAACTTGTTGCGATTGGTAATGATACCTTTTTTCATTGGCAGGTCTGAAATATCAATGTGCAACGGCTTTCCTGTGACCCTATCCACCATCTTGATACCAAAGGGAGAAAGCGAACTTTTGTAGTTCGTTTCTTCGGTGAACATACAAAGAGCCTGTTCTATAAAGGTGTAGAAACTTTCTTCCGCCGGAAAGTCCGCCTGATTGCCGGGTATGCCCGCCCAAAACAAGGTCGGTGTGTCGGTGGTGTTATGACGTGGCTTGCACTCCATAAGTGCGAGCTGTGACCCCACATCATTTTTAATGTGTTTGAGTTCGTCCCGGTCGTCACTCCATGCCATGATATTACAATGGCATCGCACGGAGATAAGCCCCTGTGAATGTGCTTCGTTCAAATATTCCTCTATCCAAGACTTGTTTATCTGATTGGCACGGCTGTATTTGGAAAGGGAGTGCATATTGCGAGCCATCTTTTCAAACTGTTTCAGGTTCTCCGTATGGTCGTCAATGAAGATGTACTGGTTATAGATATGGTTACAGGAAAGCAACACGCCCACCGGAGAAGCAAAAGATAACCTGCAATCGCTCCGGTCGGTGGATAGCTTTTCATAGCGGGTATCTGTTCCCACCTTGCCCGGCATATCTTCCGCATCCGAAAGGGTATGCAAACAAAGAATGTCATCGCCAATCTTCATTTCGTCAGCACCCAGTGAAATATCTTTCAGTGTGGTGGTATCGGTCTGTGAGAGTGAAAAGTATTTTTCCACGATACCCGCCGTTTCCCTTGTTCCGGTGATTTCGTCCGAGTTCAGGCGGGTAAGGGTAATGAAACCGCTATCGTTCATAATGCTTTCAAACTGCCCCACCGCTTCGAGGAACTTTGTAACCGTTTCCTTGTCCTTTATCTCTTTGGGGACAAGGAAGCCCCGGCAAAGGGTGGAAAAATTACTCTGCATCCGGCTGCGTTCCTTTGTCGTTTTCGTCAGGAACAGGTAGCAGGTATGATTTAAGAACGGTCGTTCATTGAAATGCCGTTCAAAGGAACGGGAAAGGAAACTCAAATCATCCTTTTGGATGTCAGGCGCATAGTTTTCTTTGATGAACCAGTCCTGTTTGTGTACGATGCTGTAATCGGGCAGCACCTTTACCGCCTTGTTCCAAGCGGAATGTATCGCTTCGTATTCGGCTGCCGTAACGGTGAACAGTTCGGGCAGTTCCACCCGGAACGCCACCGTTATGTCGGCATCTTTGGAAACGATACAGCCGTTTTCCACCGTGAACAGTGGAAACTTGTTTTCCAGCGTAGTAGCTTTTAATATATTTCTCATTTCGATGCTTGTTTTAAATGGAATAATCGGGATATGGCTTTTCGGTTGATGATATGGAAAGGGTGGCTTTTGCGTGCGGACAATTTCATTAACCCGTGTGTCCCGTACTTTTCGTTTAACCGGAATGTGAGCCATACAAGCAGCGTTGCCGAAGTAACGCCGAAGATGATACACACCCACTGGTTGATACCCACCATGTACATGATGATGAAAAGCACGAACAGGGCTAACAGCCCGCCCGCAAAAATGAAAAGATACTGACTTTTCAACCCTTTAAATTCAACTGTATTGCCTATCCCCCTGTTAATCGGATAGTCTGCCATAGTCTGTTTCTTTAGAGGAAGAATGAACGTAGGATAGTGGCTGCCACAATCAGGAAGATACAAGCACCGAACCATGAAGCGGCGACTTTTGAAACATCGGGGTCGCCCGAAGAAAACTTGCCATAGACTTTCACGCCCCCAATCAAGCCGACCACCGCACCAATGGCGTAAATTAATTTTGTCGCCGGGTCGAAATAGGATGTTACCATATTGGTAGCTTCTGTAATACCCGCCATGCCGTTACCTTGTGCAAAAGCGGAGGATGCAGCCATTAGCACGGCTACCGAAAAGAGAACTTTCTTTTTCATTATAAATACATTGATTTTTAAATTGCCGGACGGTTGGATAGTCCGCCCGGCGGAGTGATTAATAATTGATATTTTTGTGGTTGTGGGGAATGTTCCCCATGTTCGGAAAGGTTTGTTTAACCGTAATCTTTTTGTTTCATCATCTTATTATTTAAAGTTTACCATTAAAGAAAATCGTTCATGTCAAAATCTGCCATTTCATTACTTACGGCAGCCGGGACAGTGGCGGGCACGGGTATCTCATGCTTTTGTAAAAGTTCCGCCACCCGTGACCTGCCCCCGTTAATCTGCTCCACCAGCGAATGAAACAGGTTTGTTTCCGTCCGGCAGATGGTTTGTACCGCTTGCCGTTCTTCCGTTTCGGATGCTTGTTTTATCTGAATGACCTGAACCATTTGCGCCAGTTCCCCCAGTGTGATACCTTGCGCCATTTCCGGTTCACCGTCACCCATGTAGCAGGCGATTTCTTCCGCTTCGATTTCATCCGCCGAAACGTCCGTTTCTTCCGTATTTTCCGTTTCAAATTCCATTTCAAATTCGGTTTCAATCGCTTGTAGGGTATCGGTATTTTCATCTTCCACCTGTTTGTTATCAGGCGTTTCTTCCACCGCTTCATCGCTTTGCGGAACAAATATAGAAGCATTATCAACCTCTTTTGAAAGGTGTCCTAAGATGTCCCCGTTTGTCCTCATTTGTCCCATTCGGTAACGGCTTGCACCTACAAGGCAATCACTATTTTCTATTTTTCCGGTCGGTTTGCTTTCCGGTTGTTCCGGCTGCTTTTTCCCACCCGTGAACCATGTTCCCAAGCTATCCCTGTATCGCCATAAGAGAACGGCGTAATACAGGAGTGTTCCGATAATAAACCATTTCAACATATCAGAACGGCTTTTCAAATTTGCTTTCGTACAGTTCGTTTATCTCGTCCTGAAACTGGTCGAAATGCCGGAGCAGGATATTTTCTACATAGCTGCTCACGGTTGCTTTGCGTCCGCCGATAACGGTTACTATCTTCATTAGCTTTTCGTGGGTGGTACGGCTGACATATAACGGTTGTCGGTCGGTCAAGTCCACCCGCATGAAATAGGTTTCCCGATAATCGCCCGGAGTGTTCTTTTTCCGGCGGGCATGTTCTTTCACCGCCTTTTCTTCCTTTGGTTCTGCCTTGATTTCTTCCTTATCCACCGTTCCCTGCTTATCCGGTGTTTCCACTGTTACCGATGGTATTTCCTGTTTTTTCACGGGCAAGCCCTGTGAAATAATCTCTTTCATAAAATCCTCGTCAATTTGCGGTTTCCCGCCGCTTTGCTTTGCCATATCGTTACAGTTTTATAAGGTATGCGATTTCGGTTATCAGTTCTTCCATGTTGCTGCCCTTTACCAGCCGTTTGTCCGCCGGGAACAGCGTAGAACGGAACACGGTTTTACGTTGTGCGTCCAGTTCCTTTTTAAACCTTTTGGTGTCCGGGATAAATACTTTCATAAGGGGTAATTCCAGTTCCCCGATGGTCTGTTCATACAGGGTATACAGGTCTGTTTTTTCCCGCCCATCTACCATGTTCCAAAACAGGTGCAGCCCTTTCAGTCGGCACGCTTCATTCTTTACCAGCAGTTTGTCGATAGCCACCGCAAAGGAAAGGCTGCTTTCCAATACCACCCGGTCGGCGGCTATGGGAGTGAAAATGTAGTCCACCCCTGAAAGCGAATTGATAACACCCTCACTGTTCACCGTTCCGGGCAGGTCGAAAAAGACCACATCATAATCCGACCCGGCAGACGCAAGAAATTCATCCGCCGTTTTTATCGCTTCGTCAGGTGAACTACACAACACCGGGTACGCTTTCTTTCCCAGTGCTTTGAACTGGCTGAAAGCAAGCTGTTTGTAATAATCGTCACCGTTCACCTGTTCGGCATCCCGTTTGCGCATGGCACTTATACTATGCTGCGGGTAGTCGCAATCCACGACCGCCACGTTATACCCTTTGAGATAATACAGATAACTTGCCACCAAGACGGTGAACGTTGTTTTGCCGACCCCGCCCTTTTGGGTGGAGAAAGCCACATACAAGGTTTCTTTCTTCATTGTAATAATTCTTTTTTGTGATACATCTTTATTTCATTCCATCCGTACAGATTGACGGATGGTTTTCTTTCGTTCCATGTTGAAAGCTCGAAAGCCGGAATGACTTCTTTTTCTCTTTCCTTGTTTCTTGTTATCTTTCTGCAAAGACAGCCTGTTTTCTTTGCAGACAGTTTGCTTTCCCGATTGAATGACAGTTTTCTTTCAATCATTCCATCCGGTTTGCTTTCCTGCTTTCTTGAAAGATTGCAATCTTGAAATCTTGTTTTCAAGTTTTCAAAACCGCTTTCTTTCCGTCTGCTTTCCGTTACATATATCCATCTATCCATATTGCTTTCTTTCTTAAATCCGGGACAAATAAACGTAGAAAAACAACCCCTTTCGAGATGTGTCCTCAAATGTCCCCGTTTGTCCTCATTTGTCCTATAACCCGCTATTTCACAGCATTTTTAATACCCGTTACTTTGTAACCGAAAGGTATCGGTCAGGCTAACCAAGCCCCCGCCGCCGGGAGCGTTCCAATATCCGCTAACTCCAATCCGTCCGTAGGCGGATTTTTATTTGCACTGGCAAATAGCAAGGTGTGTTCTAAGCAGCTTGAAATTCTTTCAGCAGCTTTGAACGCCTTGCCCGGACGAAGCCGGGATAGGGTCACTCCGAAGTCGTAACCCTTTAAAGAAATGTAGCATGAAACAGAAAAATGAAAATGCGTCCCGTCCGGGTGGCGCAGGACGAAAGCCCAAAGCAGACCCGGCAGTGTTCCGGTACTCTATCAGCTTCAATGCGATAGACCACGCCCGCTTTTTGGCATTGTTCGACCAGTCCGGTATGCGCACCAAAGCGCATTTTATCACCGCCCGCATCTTTGGCGAACCGTTCAAAGTGATTAAAATAGACAAGGCGGCAGTAGAATATTATACCCGGCTGACCGCTTTATATTCCCAGTACAGGGGTATCACCGTGAATTATAATCAGGTGGTAAAGGCTCTCAATACCAATTTTTCAGAGAAGAAAGCTCTCGCTTTTCTCTATAAACTGGAAAAGGCAACGATAGAACTTGCCGACCTGAACCGCCAAATTATTGAATTGACCCGTGAGTTTGAAACAAGATGGTTGCAAAGATAAGCGTAGGCAGTTCCCTGTTCGGTGCGCTTTCCTATAACCAAAACAAGGTGGATGAAGAACAGGGGAAGGTACTTTTAAGTAACCGTATGTTTGAAAGCGAGGACGGAAATTTCAGCATCCGGCGATGTATGGAATGTTTCGATATGCACCTGCCCGCAGACCTGAAAACGGAAAAACCGATTATCCATATCTCCCTGAACCCGCACCCGGACGATGTACTTTCCGACAACCAGCTTGCGGACATTGCTAAAGAGTATATGGATAAGTTGGGGTACGGCAATCAGCCGTATATGGTGTACAAGCACGAAGATATTACAAGGCATCATATACATATCGTTTCCATCCGGGTGGATGATACGGGCAAAAAGATAAACGACAAGTTCGAGCATATCCGCAGCAAACAAATTACCCGTGAACTGGAACAGAAGTACGGGCTGCATCCGGCAGAGAAGAAACAGGCAGCCGACCGCCCCGAACTTAAAAAGGTGGACTATCAGGCGGGGGACGTAAAGCACCAGTTATCCAATACGGTGAAAGCCCTTGTCGGCAGTTACCGTTTCCAGAGTTTTATGGAATACAAAGCGTTGCTATCTATATATAATGTACAGGCGGAGGAAGTGAAAGGGCAAGTAAACGGCAAACCTTATAACGGCATTGTCTATTCGGCGACCAATGACAAGGGGGAAAAGCAAGGAAACCCGTTCAAATCTTCTTCTTTGGGTAAGTCGGTAGGTTACGAAGCCATTCAGCGGCGTATCAAGAAATCCGCAAAGGACATTCAGGACAAGAACCTGAAAGAGCGTACCCGCCGAACAGTGGGCGCAGTGATGCAATCCGCCCGTAGCCGGGAACAGTTGATTGCAGACTTGAAAGCGAAAGGCATAGATGTACTATTCCGGCAGAACGATACGGGCAGGATATACGGGGTAGCATTCATCGACCATGAAAACCGTACCGTCCTGAACGGTTCACGGTTGGGAAAGGACTTTTCCGCCAATGTGTTCAACGACCTGTTTTCCGGCTCCCGTACTTTGACGGGAAACAGTAAACAGGAAACGCAGGAACGCACGCCTGAATATAACCCGACCGGACATATTTCAAATACAGGTAAAGCCATTGCGGGACTGTTCAGCCTGTTATCCGGTGGGGACGATACGCCACCCGACAACAGCCAAGTTCCACCACCCAAGAAGAAAAAGAAGAAGAAACAAAGACGTATTTAATAACTATAAAAATTTCAATTATGCAGAATGAAGATGATTTAAGAGGACTTGCAAAGGTCATGGACTTTATGCAGGCAATCAGTATTTTATTTGTAGTGATAAACATTTATTGGTTTTGTTACCAGTCGTTCAGGGAATGGGGTATCAATATCGGGGTAGTCGATAAAATCCTGTTGAACTTCCAGCGTACCGCCGGGCTGTTCTCCAATATCCTATATACCAAACTTTTTTCAGTGGTATTCCTTGCGCTTTCCTGTTTGGGAACAAAGGGAGTGAAAGAGGAAAAAATCACATGGAACAGGATTTATGTGTTCCTCACTATCGGTTTTATCCTGTTTTTCCTAAACTGGTGGCTGTTGGTTCTGCCGTTGCCACTGGCGGCAAACACGGCATTGTATATCTTTACCATGACAGCCGGGTATCTTTCGTTATTGGCTGCCGGAGTATGGATTTCCCGCCTGTTGAAAAATAACCTGATGGATGATGTTTTTAATTTGGAAAACGAAAGTTTCGCACAAGAAACACGCCTGATAGAAAACGAATATTCCGTAAATCTTCGTTCTCGTTTCTACTATAAAAAGAAGTGGAACGATGGATGGATAAACGTTGTAGCAATTTTTCGTGCGTGCATCGTTGTTGGAAATCCGGGCAGTGGGAAGTCTTTTTGTGTCGTAAATCAATTTATCAAACAGCAAATAGAAAAGGGCTTCGCAATGTATCTGTATGATTACAAATTTCCCGACCTTTCGGAGATAGCCTACAATCATTTACTTAACCATTCGGACGGGTACAAGGTGAAGCCCAAATTTTACATAATCAATTTTGACGACCCACGTAAGAGCCACCGATGCAACCCGATAAATCCGGCATTTATGACGGACATATCGGACGCATACGAAGCCAGTTATACAATCATGTTAAATTTGAACCGCAGTTGGATAACCAAACAGGGAGATTTCTTTGTGGAAAGCCCGATTATCCTGCTGGCTTCTATAATATGGTTTTTGAAAATCTATCAGGGTGGTAAGTATTGTACATTTCCGCACGCCATTGAATTTCTGAACAAGAAGTACGCCGACACGTTCACTATTTTAACCAGTTATCCCGAACTGGAAAACTACCTTTCACCGTTCATGGACGCATGGGAATCCAACGCCCAAGACCAGCTTCAGGGGCAGCTTGCAAGTGCTAAAATCCCGCTTTCGAGGATGATTTCACCCGCTTTATATTGGGTAATGACAGGGGACGATTTTTCACTGGATATAAACAACCCGGAAGAACCTAAAATTTTAGTAGTAGGTAACAATCCCGACCGCCAAAATATCTATTCCTGTGCTTTGGGATTATATAATTCCCGTATCGTGAAGCTGATAAACAAGAAGCACCAACTGAAAAGTTCTGTAATCATTGATGAATTACCTACTATCTATTTTCGGGGACTGGATAACCTGATAGCAACGGCACGAAGCAACAAGGTAGCGGTCTGTTTGGGCTTTCAGGATTTCAGCCAGTTACGCCGGGATTATGGGGACAAGGAAAGCAAAGTAATCGAAAATACGGTTGGTAATATTTTTAGCGGTCAGGTGGTTTCTGAAACAGCAAAAACGCTTTCAGACCGTTTCGGAAAGGTACTACAAAAACGGCAAAGCATGACTATCAACCGGAATGATAAATCAACCTCTATCAGTACGCAAATGGATAGCCTGATACCACCCAGTAAAATATCCAACTTGACGCAGGGTATGTTTGTGGGTGCGGTCAGTGACAATTTCGATGAACGGATAGAGCAGAAAATATTCCATGCGGAAATTGTGGTGGATAACGAGCAAGTGAAACGGGAAACTGCCAACTACAAGAAGCTGCCCCAAATTATAGATTTCAGGGACGAGGACGGGAACGACCGGATGCAGGAAGAAATACAGGCGAACTACAACCGGGTCAAGCAGGAAGTCCAGCAGATTGTCACGGACGAAATGGAACGGATTAAGAACGACCCCAATTTGCAGCACTTAATAAAAACAGAAGAATAGAAGATTTTTCAGATAAACGGCAGCTTTTTACAGGCTGCCGTTTCTGTTTGTGTGGACTAATGAAGCCAAACGAGGACTAATAAAGCCACCCGTTCCCAAATCCTTAAATATACTCTATTTCATCCTTACTTTTACTTCCGAAATTTTTATTTATTCACTAAAATTCAAAACATTATGGATGTAAACACAGCCAGCCAATCCACCACTGACGAACAGATGATGGATATTCTTCTTGTACTGGATAAGGAGAAAAAGACAATCAGCGCAGTAAAAGGCGTGGATGAAAACGGGGAACTCCAAACCGTACCACCGGAGAACAACAGCGAACTTCTGAAATTCGACCGTCACGGTGATTTCTTTTCCAACTTCTTTTCCAATATGATGAACCAGTTGAAGAACCCGACCCGTTTTAACTTCTTCAAAATCCCTAAGATTGAACTTCCCAAAATAGAGCCGATAATCAGGGATAATTTTAATCATCCGACACCTGAAAACGAAGCGGGCATAGAGCGTTACCGGGTGACACCTGAAACCGTGAAGCAGGAAGCCAAGAAAGAGCAACAGGAAACCCAAACCCAACAGCAGCCAGCCAAAGAAACGGGAGCAACGGCGCAAGCACCGCAGCAACCCGACAAAAGCAAGTATGTGATTGACCCGGATAAGGTGGACTGGGAAGCCTTGAAGAATTTTGGTCTATCCAAAGAACAGCTTGAAAAGGCAAAGGCTTTAGAACCCATGTTAAGGGGCTACAAGTCACCCGGAGCGTTCACCATTGCAGGTAACTACAATTCAGCCATTATGAAACTGGACGCACGTTTATCTTTCCGGCACGACAAGGACGGGAATGTAGTTTTGGCTATACACGGCATCCGACAAAAGCCGGAACTTGAACGTCCGTTCTTCGGACATGAATTTTCCAAAGAAGATAAAGCCAATCTTCTTGAAACGGGAAACATGGGACGGATAGTAAACCTGAAAAACTATATCACGGGAGAAATGATACCCTCTTTCGTCAGCGTGGATAAGGTAACAAACGAATTGGTTTCCATGCGTGCAAGCAGCGTCCAAATACCGGATGAAATAAAGGGTGTCAAACTGAACAAGGAACAAAAGGAAGCCTTACGGGAAGGAAAAGGGGTATTCCTTGAAAACATGATTTCCAACCGTAAAAATCCCTTTTCCGCAACTGTTCAGGTCAATGCGGACAAGAAAAGTCTGGAATTTATCTATCCCAATGCCAAACAGTCACAGGAGCAACGGCAGAAACAGGAACAGCAGAACAGCCTTGTCACCAGTGACGGTGTAACCATTCCCAAAAGCATTTCAGGAATAGAGCTATCCCGCCAGCAACAGCAGGATTTAGTCAATGACAAAACCATCTTTGTTGCCGGGCTGAAAGACAAGCGGGGGGTCGAATACGATGCTTATATTCAGGTGAACCATGATAAAAAGAAGTTAGGCTTTTACAGTGACAATCCCAGCTTTGACCGTTCCGCCGTGAAAGAGATTACCCCCGCCAGCAAGAACCGCACACAGGTAGCGGTCAATTCGGAAGGCAAGACCAACGAAGCCACCAAGAAAGTGAAAGAACCCTTGAAAAAGGGTCAGGACAAGCCCACTGAAAAGCAGAAAACCAAGCAGGATAAAAAGGAGAAGCAGGAGCAGACGGACAAACCCAAACAGAGCAGGGGACGCAAAAGATGATAGCGGTGTTAATCCTTATCCCGGTTGTCGGTTTCGCCCTGTTTACCCTTGTCTGTTACAAAACAGACTGGGAAGTCATAGACGAGCAGAACCGACAATATTATATAGATGGCTATCACATCTACTATGACCGGAAAATCCTAAGACAAAAAGAAGTGGAACAATTAAAATCAAAATTAGAATGATTGCAGTAATCGGAGAAAAACCAAGTGTGGCAAGGGACATTGCCCGTATTTTAGGAGCGAGTGAAAAACAGGATGGCTATCTTTCAGGTAACGGGTATCTCGTTACCTGGGCGTTCGGCCATCTTGTAGGTTTGGCAATGCCGGAAGCATACGGCATACAGAGTTTCCGCCGGGAAAGTCTGCCTATTATCCCGGATAGTTTTCAACTTACACCCCGACAAGTGAAAGCGGAAAAAGGGTACAAGGCAGACCCCGGCGCATTGAAACAACTAAAGATAATCAAAGAAGTATTCGACCAGTCGGATAAGATAATTGTCGCTACCGATGCAGGGAGAGAGGGAGAACTTATCTTTCGCTACATCTACCAGTATATCGGATGTAACAAGCCCTTTGTCCGTTTATGGATAAGCAGCCTTACCGACAAGTCAATCCGTGAGGGACTGCAAAACCTGAAAGCCGGTAGCCTGTATGATAACCTTTTCCTTTCGGCACAGGCACGCAGCGAAGCGGATTATTTAATTGGAATTAATGGTACACAGGCTTTAAGTGTGGCAGCCGGACAAGGCATTTTTTCTTTGGGACGGGTACAGTCGCCCACGTTGGCAATGATATGTACCCGCTTTTTGGAGAACAAGAACTTTGTCCCACAAAAGTATTGGCAACTGAAATTACAGGCAGCAAAGGACAATGTTTCTTTTGCTGCACTATCCGCAGACAAATACGATATGCAGCAGCCCGCCATCGACACGCTGCAAAGGATAAAGGAAACGGAAACGGTACAGGTGAAAACCGTAGAGCGTAAGGAAGTGAGCCAAGAACCGCCGTTGCTCTATGACCTAACCACGCTCCAAAAAGAAGCGAATACCAAACTGAACTTTTCCGCAGACAAAACCCTATCCATCGCCCAAAAGTTATACGAGGGTAAACTAATCAGCTACCCCCGAACCGGAAGCCGTTATATCTCACAGGACGTGTTCGAGGAAATCCCGGAACGTCTTGTTAATTTGGAACAGTACGCCCGTTTTGCCGGGTATGCTGCCGGAATGAAAGGCAAAGCCTTAAATTCCCGTTCCGTGAACGATGGCAAGGTAACAGACCACCACGCCCTGATAGTAACGGAAAACCTGCCCGGTAAACTGGAAACAGACGAACAGGCAATCTATGAACTGATAGCCGGACGGATGTTGGAAGCCTTTTCTGAAAAATGCGTCAAAGACGTTACCAGTGTAACGCTGGAATGTGCAGGGTCGCTTTTCACGGTCAAAGGTTCTGTAATCAAGTCCGCCGGATGGCGTGCCGTATTCGGCGAGAAAGAGGACGGGGAAGATAACGCCACCCTGCCCGCCATGCAGGACGGAGATAGTTTACCGCTTTCCGGCATTGAACTACTGGAGAAACAGACCAAGCCCAAGCCGTTACACACGGAAAGCAGTTTGCTTTCTTCGATGGAAACAGCAGGAAAAGAACTGGAAAACGCCGACCTGAAAGCCAGCATGAAAGATACGGGTATAGGCACGCCCGCAACACGGGCAGCCATCATCGAAACGCTGTTTTCCCGCCAGTATATCGTCCGGGAGAAAAAGAACCTTGTCCCGACCGAGAAAGGTCTTGCCGTTTACAACATCATCCGGGACAAGAAGATAGCAGACGTTGAAATGACGGGAATGTGGGAAAATACGCTTGCCAAAATCGAAAGCGGAGAAATGAACCCCGACACGTTCCGCAAAGGCATCGAAGTGTATGCACGGCAAATCACGGCTGAACTTTTGGATGTTCAACTTTCTTTCGCTTCGGGCAGTGGTTGTATCTGCCCGAAATGTAAGACCGGACGCATCCTTTTCTATCCGAAAGTCGCCAAATGTTCCAATGTGGATTGTTCCGTTACCATCTTCCGCAACAAGAGCGACAAGCAGCTAACGGACAAACAGATTACCGAACTGGTGACTACCGGGAAAACCGGGCTAATCAAAGGCTTTAAAAGCAAGAACGGCAAAGTCTTTGACGCTTCACTTGCCTTTGACGAACAGTTTAATGTTACTTTCGTGTTCCCTGAAAAGAAAGGCAAACCGAAGAAATAAGACGGAAATAGTTATATTTGCCACAGAAAATTTCATTATAGATAGATTTATAATTGAAATTTTTGTGGTTGAAGCACCCGGAGGGACACCGGGTGCTTTTTTTAATCATTCTCCTTTATACTGGTAGGTCAGGCAAACGACCTGATTGTCTATAACCCGGTGTCCGGTCAGTTCCCACTTCGACCCGAAAGTCTTGCCTATAAACTTCATACCGTCCCCAAGCATGACCGGAACGATATACAGCGTTATTTCATCCAGCAGGGACGCTTCAATCAGCGAGGTTATAAACTTACCCCCGCCAATGACCTGAATATCCGTTTCCGAACTTGATTTAAGTTCATTGATTGCCCGTAAGGGCATATCGGTAAGAAAGGTTACATTCTCCTTTTCGGTCACATTGGTGTCGTAGTGGGACACTACAAAAGTCTTTTTACTTTTGTACGGCCATCCGCCCCAATGTTCAAAAATACAGGTATAGGTATTCGCACCCAGCAACAGGTAATTTGTAGTTTCGTATTCCTTATTCAGTAAGGTTCTTACATTTTGGGGCATCCAGTCCAGTTCATTGTCCGGCGTTGCGATAAACCCGTCAAGAGATACAGCGATGTTCGCTTTTATTTGCTTCATATTATCAGGTATTAAACAGTTTATAACCCTTATTCAAACTGTCCGCCAATATCTAAAAAGTAGCGTGAACTCACACTGTTCCACTACGAGGTACTGGCATACCTAAATGACGAAACAGGCAAGCCCACGCTATGTTAAAACATAGCATAGACATTGCGCTGAAAATCTCGTCATTTTTGAAAAGTGCCAGTTTTCGTAGTGAGATATTCTGCGAACGAATATGTTATATATAAAGGCGAAATCACAGGTTACTGTTCAATCGCCGTTATTTTCTTATGTAACTTTTGCAAAGTTAGCCAAATCCCTGAAAACTTCGGCATACAATAAAAGAAATCCTGCCTTATCTCACGACAAAACAGGATTTAAAGCCATTAGAAAAGAAAAAATTAATCGGTTTTCTCACGGATTAACTTGTGTACATCCGTTGCTCGGTAATAACATCTACCGTCCAACATAAGGAAAGGGAGTATTCCCTTTTTCCGGTAACGGGTCAGTGTTCGGGGGGCTACTTTCAGAAGCAGGCACAAGTCCTGATTATCCAGTAGTTCTTCCCCGTCCAAACAATTACGCCCGTTTATCACTTTGTCTATCTTCTTGTCCTGCATATCGAACCTATCCATGATACGTTCCATCCATGCAGTAAAATCATCTTTATCTATATACATAAGGCTGTCTGATTAAATTATACCAATCATAAAATAACTTTGGTTGGACGGGTCTTTAATGATAATATCCCGTTCCCGCATGAAGCGGATATAGCTTTTTGCGGTGCGTTCTTTCACGTCCAAAATCTGCTGTATCTGCTCGCACAGGTCTATGTAGGTTATATGCTCCTGCCTGCCGAACACGTCACGGGCAACCCCGACCAGTTCCTTTTCCTTGCGCTTCTCTTTTTCCTCACGGGTCTTTTCACCCCTGTAAAGGTGCATCCCGGCTACCTTGTCCCACGAAAAGAGCATCAAGGGAACATCCAACGGGCTGCCGTCCCTTACTTTCAGGGCTTTCACCACAGACATAGCCGGGTCTTCGTCTTTTTCTATCGAGAGGATAGCAGCCGCTTTGCGTTGAAGCTCCGAGCCTAAATGCCCCCGCAGTTTCAATCCGTTGGGTATGAAATGCAGCACGCAGATGATGCAGGTCTTATATATCCCTGCCAGTCGGTAAAGTTCATCTATGATTGCCACGCTTTCCGCTTCATCATTGGCACATCTTACAAGGTCTGCAATGCCATCTATCACTACCAACTGAATACCCCCATATTGGAAATAATACCTGTCCATGCTCTGAACAATGGCGTGCAGCCGTTCTTTGCGGGACATACCCGTAAGGCAGAAAGCCTTAAATTCATCCGGCTTGTCGGTCTGTTTCGCCCTCTTTATCAGGTTGGTTACATTCTTGAACAGTTGTACTTCCGATTGTTCCGTATCGTAAAGCAGGACGGCTTTATGTTTCGTATTCTCACTCACATTGATACCCAGCGTATCAATCTGAATATCCGCCGGACGGATTGAACCCGCCACCAGTGCAGCCACATAGTTACTTTTCCCTGTTCCCTCTCCGCCAGTGATGCAGCACAAGTTCCCCTGTGTTCCCAGTGGAACGTCACCCGCCGAAATAATTTCCTGCGCTTTTGCCGGAGGATTATTAAAATCAATCTCACACGATTTAAGCATAGTCATTGTTTCATTATAGATTGTATCTAAGAAGTCGATAAATAGTTTGATGAAATTTTCCCGGCTGTTGCCCGCCCGGAAATAATCGGAAATGTCCTTTTCCGATTTTGTCCCCTGCAAAGGGAGAAGCAACCGTTTCACACCGTATTCACAGAGTTGTTTCTCATGCTTTTTTGCGCTTTCCACTCCGGTAGCATCCATATCGTAAAGCAATATGATATGTTTAAACCGGAATGTAAGTTTATAAATGATGTTCGGCGGAACAGTTACCGTTTCGCTATTGAAGCAAATCGCATGGAAACCATGCGCTGCCAGTGACATGACATCTTTTTCCCCGCCCGTAATAAACAGGGTATCGCCTTTACTGGGTAGCTGTTCCAGCCCGAAACAATAGCTTTCGCCAATGTTTCCGCCATATAGAAAGCGGGTCTTGGAAAACGGTCTGTACAGTTTGATGAAACGTTTGTTCTTATACCCGTAAATGGGTTCTTCCTTAGTGGAAGAATAAGAAAACGGATTGCCATCTGCATTTTCACTTTGGAACTGAACCACTGAACAGACTTTATACTGTTCCAGTATTTCAGGGGTAATGCCGTATTGTTGCCAGTATTCCAGTTCGGAAGCGGTAAGTTTCCTCTCCTTGAATGTGTACGGTCTGCCAGTACGTTCTACCGGAGCAGGCACAGGCTTTTCCGGTTCTTTGAATGTTTTAGGTACAGGTATGGGATTACCCTCTGAAAGTCCCAGTGACAAATCCCGGTCTATAATCCGCAAAATTTCTATGAAACTGCTTGAATTGTTACAGTCCAGCCCTTTGAGCATACCCACAAAAAAGAAGCAGTCGCCGGAATAATCGTCATTTCCGAAGTCTTTCAGCTTATAACTGTTGCTACGGCGGTCAAAATAGATGTTACAGGACGCTTTGCTGTCCTCATACAATGGATTAAGGAAATTACGACCGACCCGCCACGTGCCGGGAATATAATGTTTAAACACGTTCAGACCGTTATTTGTCCTCTCTAATATTTCGTCTTTCCTTAACATATAGCTTGTGGTTGGTTATCAGGTTACGCATACATTCGTCATTGCTCTTTATCAAACGGCTTTCCAGCAACCGTTTTATTTCACCGATTTTATAGAAATTGCGTCCCCTGATGGTAGAGTAAGCGATTTCTCCTTTGGAACGAAGCCGTTGCAGGGTGCGGTCGCTGATTTTCAGGAAAGTACATACTTCGTAACTATCCACCCAAATATCATCCTCATTCTCTTTGCAGTCGTCCTGACGGGAAAATACATAATTGGCAATCACATTGATTTTTGCCATCAATTCCTTAAAGGCTTTTGTTTCTACTGTTATTACGTCCATTTTATTAACTAATTGATTTGCTGCAAAGTTGGACGGTTCGGGGAAATAAAAAGCCACAGGCGAACCCACCTGTGGCGAAATAAAGTTTGTTAATCGGATAAGGTTTACTCCTGTTCTTCCATCCGGCGCAACAGTCGTTTTTGCAGGGTGTTCAGGTAATGTGTCCGGTCATTTGTCCGGGATTTAAGTTCCATGTAGGTATGGTAGAAATCACCTAAATCTATGTCGAACATATCTTCAAAGCAAGATACAATATCCTTTATATCAACCGTTCCCTTATTGAAATCGCCATTGGTATAGAGTGCGTAGATAAGTTCCACCAATGCCCGTTTTGTCCCCGTCCACCGGAGCAGCTTCTTTATATTCCCGTTTTTGACCTGCTGGCGTTGGAAACGCCGTTCAAGTTCATTCAATCGGTTGGTGAGGTAGATGGCAAACAGTTCGATGGCTAAAATTTTGGCTACCTTATAATCATAACTGGTGCTGAACTGTGGGTCTGCTTCATAATAGAAATTATCTATAAGGATATGAATGTCAGGTTTCCCACGCAGGAAATATTTATGGTCTAAATAGGTGGCTTTTGTCCGGTAATACTGGTAGAAACTTATATTACGTTGGAAATGCGCCAAAATCCGGTCGGTTTCCGCCATAATGAACTCCTTTTGCCTTTCTTCGCTGCCGTTCGGAAAACGCAGTTCAAACTGGTAAACCGTATTGTAATAGATAATTTTACTTGCTATTATTGGCTTTTGCTCTTTGAAGAAATAAATTTCTTCTTCCTTGCTGGTGAAAGAGTAGGAAATGATAAAGGCTTTCAGTTCCCCTATGATTTCTTGCAGGTAGTCAATGACCTGTTTGCACAGGCTGAAAGGGTCGTTGTTGTTATCTTCAAAATCCTGTATCTGTAAATCCACCTTTTGCAAAAGGTCGGTAAAGTATTCGTTCAAATTCTGTTGTCCCATAATTAATCGTTCCTTTATTAATCGGGCGCAAAGTTACAGGCTTTAAATCGCTGTTTTATTCTTCATTTTTCACATTCTATTCTTCATAGCGTGCATTATTTTGTATTTTGCGCTTTTCTTCTTATTTCGCCGGGAGTATCGAGCAGGTAATCCTTGCAGAAGTCGTTCAGGTTCGATGTGGATGAAAACCCGGTGGTGAACGCTACTTCGGTCAGTGTATAGTTCGTGTTTTTCAGGTAGTGTGCCACGTCTTTTGCCCGTTCTATCTTTACCCACTGGCTTGTCGTGTACCCGGTCATTTTCTTTAACTTCCGCCGGAACGCCCCATATTCCATGCCGCACGCTTCCGCCAGCCTTTTGGCATCATATACTTTATACCCTTTCATCCGCACCATTTCGATGAACGTCTGCTTGCCCAGTTCCGGCAGCATACGTTCGGCATGGCGCAGCTCCTTTTCCGTTATCAGCAGGATGCTGTCTTTTACCGGATGCAGGCGCAGGCGATGGAAAGCGTAACACACCGTATTATATACGTTGCACAGGTATTGCCGCCCCGGTCGCATCCAGTGCAGCGCATCGCAGTACGCCAGCAGTTCGGGTACATCGTCCCTGTGGCGGTGCTGTTCCGCCAGTTCGTCCAGTATTTGGTAATGCGTGATAGAAATCCCCAGCAATATGACTATCGCCTTATAATCCTTACAGGCGGCGATGGTCGGGACTTCCGGCAATGCTTTCAACGTGTCGCAGACGTACCCGCACAGTTCACTGTCCTTGCTGAACGGTTCCAGTTCCAAGTAGTTATCCATGTTCCGGCTGTTGTGCTGCAACCACTTTATTTTATCATCCAGTTCCTTGACACGCCGTACCAGTTCATTACCGGGATTGTTTGCCAACAACAGTGATGTAATCCGTTTTTCCATATTTAATAACTGTATTTTTTTAGCATATTATCCAACAATCCATAACCATGCCTTTTTAATGAACAGCCATATTATATAAAGGAGCATGCCGCCGAGCACCAAGAAGAATCCACGGAAGAAATAATCCTGAATACGTTCCCAAACGGTAAATTCATGCTTAGGCATCATCGTTTCGGCAAGTTCCTCAAAGGATTTGCAAGCGAAAATCGTTTGCCGGAAATCGTCCACGCTGTCCCAACATTCTTCCCGGAACCACCGTGTCTTGGGGTATCTCTCCGCTATCCTCTCTTGCAATTGGCGCAAGGAGAAAGGTTCGGGGTTATCTTCATATTCCGTTTCGTAACTAATCATCCCCGTACTCATTCCCGTAAAGCCGTGTATGCCTTTCCATCCGGTCATGTAGGAACGCCGGACGGTGTACTTTGTCCCGGTGGAATCTATCACTATATCGCCATTCCACCCCTTGCACTCTTTCAGTAGGGCAAGCTGCGTTGTTTTGTTCTCTTTCCAAAAGGTATAAACCATATTTTCGTCCGGGCTGAACTGGAATATGGGGTATTTCAATGTCGCTTTCATACTTTACTGATTTCTATGAATCTTATTTATAATCTGTTACTTATTTGAATATCAACATATATATTCCTATCCCTGCCAAGAGACCCCATCCCGGAAAAGTATATATTATCCATATGGGGATAATCCTGTTCCACTTGTTGCCTTTGTATTTCAGCAGTATGGCGGCAGTCCGCTTCCGGGTGTACCGCAGGTAAAAGGGGATAACGCAAAACAATGTATCCAGACAAAGAACCATTAGTCCGCCTTGCAGTTCCGTGAAATTCTTCCGCGAAAAGTAAGAATCTGTCAAAACATTGTTTACATAGATGCTTAGAAATAGCAGCATAACATCGAAAGTGGCGGCAAACACGCAGCAAGCACTGAAACGTGGCGGGTCGTTGTGCTTCTTGTAGGTGACATAAAGCCTGTAATACAGATAGTCGAAGAAACAATAGCTGTATTTCTTCGTACTGCGCTTTGAGTTCATTTGCTCAAAACGGCTGCGGGGTTCGTTTGTGACTTTCATTTTGTCTTTATGCCAATGTTAAGCGGGAAACGCTGTAAGCGTTAGCCTGCTTCGTTAGTAACTTCATTATTTCATATCAAAAGCCCCTATCATTTGGGCTATCATATCAATGTATGGTAACATTTTTACGACTTGAATATTATCAAGGCTTTTATTTCCGCCCAATGCTAATGCAGGAACATAGCCGTAACATTCATCTTCGGCAGGTAGTCCTAACCTCTCTACCAGTTTAGAGAAATCAGAAATATTTATTTCAAATTTTCTTTTCAAACATCCCTCTGATGCTATATAAAGACTAAATAATAAATCCATTCGTGAAGTTACAATATCCCAGTCACCGCTTCTTACATTAATAAAGATAACGTATTCCTGATTTTGGCAAATGTCTTTAACCCATACAAATATATCCCCAAACGCAGTTGTCATAAAAGGTAGCAAGTATTCAAAATATTTTTCTTTGTCTTCGATATATGTATCTACAAAATCCTGATAATCATCAGGTGGTACAATACGAAACAGACCATTAGAAAATATACCCAAACCAACTTCTTGCCATAGGGTAATCAACTCTTTAGGGGCTTTGCTGGCATACTTTACAAGAAAAGCGTCATCCGCTACCTGCCTTGCGCAGTTTATGTTCTGATTTAAAAATTCTTCGTACATAATATTTATGCTCTAATTGTTACTAATGGGCAAGCGGGGAACGCTTTGCTGTTATCCTGCGTTATTAATGTCATTTCTATTCTCGTCCCAGTGCACCATATCATAAGGATAGTATTGTAGTCCTTTCAGACTACTATCGTCCAATCCTAATATCTTGACTAATGCACCGCTTTCAAAACTCCAATAACCGAAATGGATAGATGCTGTTTTGTGATTATCATGCCACCCACAATCCGAATGTCCTCTGTACCATTCCTTTGAAAGATAAGTTTTCAAGCGGTTTACAGCTTTTTCCTTATCTTGCTTCGATAATAAAATAACATCCTGCAAGCCCTTGTAAGGTCGAATATCTACGAAATCATTCGTTGATATATCCCATGCAGGTATTTTATATCGAATAAGAAAATCAATTAAAAAATCTTTTAATCCTTGCGCTTTTACTAACACTGTCATTTTTTCAAATTCAGATAAAGGCGTGTTCAACATTATGCCACAAGAAAGCATCCATATCATTTGTACATAACCGCCAATCTTATTCCAACCCTTATCCATATAATCAATCAATGAACGGTATTCGGGTATAAGATTGTGAATCGCTTCCCCTTTAGAATATAAGGCGATAAAAACTGCCTTTTGTTCCTCGAAGATACTGTATGATATGTTAAATATTATATCATCATCGACAGGATGCCCCAATATTTTTTCTTGCTCTAACTCTCCTAAATCCTTTAGTTCTTCCGAAATAAAAGCCCTTTTCATATCAATTAGTGATTGATATTTTTCTGCTGTATTTAACTTGTCTCGTACTTCCATTATGGTGCGCTTTTTTAATGTTAATGTATAGCAGGGAACGGTTTGCCGTTATCCTGCGCTGTTAGAAACTAAATTCTTTTTTTCCTTTTAAGTATATCCGATAACCATTCAGGAATGAATTTCTTAGCTCGTGGATATTTCTCAAAATCCTCACTGAAATCACTATCGAAGAAGGACTTTTGCAGAACTTTATCCCTCGTGTTATAAGCAAACTTTATATCCATTGTAATTTCTCTACCTATCGTTATTTTACATAGATAAAAAGCTCCCTCTTGCGAACATAAGGAATACATCAAATCTTTCAATTCTCCCACTTTTCGGGAAAGATACATTGAAATATTTATGTCAAGGTTAAATTTGACAAGTTCATTTCCTTTATAATAGAAAACTTGGGTATAAGAAGCAGTTCCAACATGATAAAAATAGAAATCACTTTTAGTCCAATGGGTAATATCCATTATTTTGACTAAAATTCCTTTGATGTCATTCATGCGGGAACGACATTCTGCATTTTCTTTCCAAATATTTGGTTGAGTACGATACTCCTTAATATTATTCCCCGAAAAGTATTGGGCAGATACTATTGAAGTGGTGGGAGGATATGGCAATTTATCGTTGAAAAAAGCTATTCTGATACAATCAGTCAGATACCAATTCCAAAATTCTTTATTACGGTCGTGATTGATTGCGTCTAAAGCGACAGCCCCACCGTTATAGGCTAAACTTGCAATAAAAGCAGTGTCCCATGTGTCAGGGTTCTGTAACGCTTCTTCATCCGAAACACATTCTTCCATACCCCCACTTGTAAGAACATCGTATGCGGCATGAACGGCAGTCATACCCGCAAACATTGCCATAATATTGTCCTCTTTGTTATAATCTTGAACGAACACTTCTAAATGTTCGGCATTACCTAACAACTCTTTTTCATTTATCTGCCCTAATAGAAATTTCTCCGACTGTTTTATCAATCCGATTATTTCAGTATCATTCTTGAAAAAATCATTCCATATCGGATATACTTTCAATGCGCATGAAATGCTTATTTTCCCAATGACGCATGGCTCATTGATTGTTTGCAGTATCTCACGTCTTATAGATAAAGGCAAATGTCCATTGATTGAATGATTTACTTCATTCAACCCCTTTCTTATCAATGAATTTATGGCTTCACTATATTTCATGCGCACTAATTGTTTCTAATGGCTAAGCAGGGAACGCTGTAAGCGTTATCCTGCATCGTTATGAACTCATTTAAAAGATATAAGCCTACTATCTTCATTGTCAGAAGAAAGCAGTTCTAATAATTGATTGAAGCTATTGCAGAGTAAGTCTGCTGAATCTTCAAATTCAGGTTCTAAGCCATAATAAATTTTACCATAGTTTTCTGTTGACAAATCAATACATAAATACTGATATTCTCCCTCGACTGCTATAGCAATGGGAATATGTATATTCCAAAAATTACAGATTTCATTACAGGCTTCTTCATCATCTCCAAGTGCTTCGAGACTCATCATTTCATATTCATTCCAACGGAATCCACTGTCACTTTCTCCGTTAAAATCTTCAATGGAATTAAACCAAGCGTTATCGTCTTTATTCGTGATAAGCTGAAATTCATTCAGGAATTTCAAATAATCTGTCGGCAGGTTATTGTATCGCTGCAAAAAGTCAGAAGATAATTCATTAGCTTCTGTTCTTTCTTGTACGACAAATCCTCTATTTCTCAATGCTTCAATCATATATTAGTTTTTAATTGTTCATAATGTTTAAGCGGGGAACGCTGTAAGCGTTATCACGCTTTGTTATCCATATGTTCATGCCGATGTTTCCCATTCACGTAGAATGAAATGATTATTTGTTTCTATTAGGTCATATATTAAGCTCCAATCTTCTTCATATATATATTGACAATATTATCCTTTATATTGCAATCCAATATAAAATAATCAAAATCATCTTCTAACAATATAATCTGTGATTTTTTGAAACTATTGAAGTCAAGTTTTATTTGAGTATTCAAAAGGTTCAAGAAATCATCAACGCTGGCTACACAAGTTCGATTGCAAAAATAATACATAATATATGCTTCTCGTGTAAGATTTGCATATCCCTTTGTTTTTATTCTATTCATATATTGAACTATTTATGGATAATGGTTAGCAGGGAACGGCTTGCCCGTTATCCTGCGTTGTTAGCATCATATTTAACTATCAGCAGAAAGCGACATCTCCAGTTCCTACTTCGATAATATCATATTTGCCATTATCGACCTTTATCTTAATACCACAACCATGTTCAACGTCAAATTCAACTCTGAACTCTACTCCAAACAGTTCATCTTCATTTTGTTCAAACAAGACGAAAATGTTTATCAATTCTATATCTTGTACGTGTGCATCAATCTTGTAAGTATCTTTAGCCCATGCTATAATAGAATTATAAGCTCTACTATACCATTGTGGCATATTGTTTACAAAAGAAGCAATCTTTCCTTTATAATCTTCTGTCAGTTCTTCTTCTGATGCAGATAAACTATCTGATAAAGTGATACAAACCTCATCATCCAAGTCTTTCAAGAACACATACATTTCGAGGTCTTCATTAAAAATTATTTCTGTCGCTTTCATATCTTATTACTTTTTAGTTTGTTGATGCTAATGGTTTGACGGGGAACGGCGTTAGTCCGTTATCCCGGCTCGTTAATATTAAGTTTACTTCTCTTGATAGATTGTTTCAGAATACAATTCTGTTGAAAGAATAATAGAGTTTAATTCTCCATTGGGCTTATATTCAAATGAATGTTGTAAAGTTGCGTGTTCAACTCCATTTCTATCAAATTGTCTTATTACTATTTTTTGCAGACTATTATTCTCATAGAAATAAGTTTCTTCTCTGCTTCCACGAAATCCAACCGAGTACATTTTTTCAATTTTATTATTACTTCCATATTGATAATGGCAAACATTTATAAGACGTTTACTATTATCATATGCAATGGTTTTCATAAAATCTTTCTCATAAAACAAGAAAATATAATCGAATTGGTCTTTAAGTTCACAACCTTCTCGAACTTCTATAATTTTATTTTCTGCATTAAAAGAATAAGTGTATAAATTATTAGTCGTTTTAAGAGTTGATACATTTCTGACAATTTTCCCTTGTTTAAAACCACCTCTTTGGTAAGAATATGGGGCTATCTCATAAAACTCACCTTTATAATTTTCCACCTTTACAACATTCTTTTCTATTTGTTTTTTCAATTCATCAAAAAGACTTTTCGATGAATTAAACTCTTCTTTCAATCTATCAGGTATCATATTGCTTCTTTTAATATTAATGGTTAGAAAGAAGCATCGTCAGATGCTATCTTTCGTTGTTACTAACTTATTTATAAATCTTAATCCGGTGAATAAACATCCAATCCCGATAAGCGGATAAATAATGCCGCATAAGACCGCAAGTATATTCAACCCTCGTTCATCTCCTGCGAAACCGTCCAAACCGACAACTTGCAATAATAGGTTTGTAATTTGCCAAGCCAATAGATTTTGGTCTATACAGATAAAGGCAAGCCACAAAAGTACAGAACAACATTCCATGCCGAACCATAACATGATAGCTTTGGGGTGACGGAAATATAGCTTACAGACTTTGTAGATTATCAGCATATCTAAAACCACCAGCGCACCTAATAAGCTATATTCCATAACACCATACATTCCGAACAGCCGTCCGAAGCCTAAGCCGCTAAAAAAGAATGTTATCGCTATCAGCAAAAGGCTGAAAGCTGTCAATGATAGTATGGATTGGACTGTTTTATTCATTGCACTATTGTTAGTAATGGGATGTAGATAACTGACCGTTAGGGAAGTTTATCTACTTGTTACCAACTTAATTATTCACTTTCAGCAGCTTCTTGAAGATAATCTTCAATATCTTCTGGGTTGTTTAACTCTAAAGCCCTTTGTGTATTCGAAGCATCAGGCGGCATCAATTCTACATTTATCAGAATATTCTTGCGTGATTGGTTTTGCGCAAACAATCCCTCGCTATCAAGAATTGACATTGCTTCTACCATTGCCATTATCCTGAAATCCAACTCTTTTTCCCATGCTTCATCATTCAGATTATCAATGTTTGTCCTATGTTCAAAAAGTTGTTTAACAGCATCGAAATATTCGTTATCTCCAAAAGCATAATAGGGAGAGTCTGCATAAGACCACTTTACATCTTGTGCGTATGTTTTGGAATATTTTTGTGATACTCTGTCTAATACTTCCCAAGACCATGCGGAAATAATGGGAGCAAGACCTTCTCCAGTTGTCAAAAGCGCACAATAATAGAAATGTTCTCCATTGCTAAACAACTTTTGGAAAGCCATTCGTGTGGCTTTTGTTATTGCTGCTGTAAGTTTTTCTATTTCCTTATCCATAATGCTACTGTTGGTAATGGGATGCAACTTGCCGCCGTCAGGCGGTACAGGTGCTTGTTAGGCGATTATTTAATCACGATTTACCAAAGTCATACTTTTTAGGATTATAAATTGAATTAATAAGCAAAGAAGCACTTTGGGCAATATTGCTATTCGTTGACTTTGCTAAATCTTCAAACAAAGAAATATTCTGTTGAATTAAATCTATTGTACTTCTCTGCATGAAATTTCGGTCTATGGATTTGAATGTTTTTATGTAATCGGCATCCATTGTTCCGTCAAAATCTCTATCAAAGAGTTTTGATTTAATTATCTCATATTTCATCAGATTACCTTTGGTTGGATTATAATTGGTTGCAATATCGACCTGCATATTATAATTTGCAGCTTCAAAAAGCACATTTATGTTTTGTAATAATATATTTTGATTCGATTTGTCTTCCATAAGCAAACAAATATAGAATTTAAGTCCCCAAGGGGTAATTCTATACAGTGTGTCCTGACATTCAAGCCTATCAATCACGTATTGATAATCCGACATTTCAGCAGTATTGTTGAACATCTTTATAAAGATGCCTTTTAAGCCGATTGAATTGGTTTCATATACCGTGGCAAATCTATTCCACGGAAAATTGTTCATGCACTTTAAGAAATTCATAACATAATATTTTTTTGTTTTACTATTTTGCGCCTAATGGGATGCAGCTTACCGCCATTAGACGGTACAGGTGCTTGTTATCAACCTATTTAGTAAATACTTACTAAAACTCCAGTTTGAGAGTTCAATGCTTTTTCATAAAAGGTTTTCAGATTGAAGAACTCTTTTTTCAACTCTTTTTTTAGTTGTTCCTCATTCTTCTTTACCCAAATATTGGGATATATTTTATCTTTTCTGAATTTAGACAAATTCATTTCCGTAATAAGCGTATCTATATCCACTTCATTCAGTGCTTTTATGATAGTATGAATTTCATATGGAGCAGTATATGCTATAAAACTCTCACAATCAAGAACGTGTACACCAACAACAGCTTCGCTTAAAGGTTCTCCTTCAATAGGCTCTTGTGCAGACTTATCAGTTAATAAAAAGTGAAGTCCATCCCATAACTTGTCAATACCATAAGATATGGTTGTTTTCTCCTCTCCGTAATTTTCCACTGCTTCAAATAAATTATCGTTATCAGATAATATATTCATTGTGTTTTCATCTGTCAGCATGTAAACTCCTAACATTCCCATAATTATTTTCTATTTTATTGTTGATAATGTCCAGCAGATAACCTATTGTTTGAGTGGTTAATCTGTTTGTTATCAATCTATAAGTGTTTATCCCATATTTTATAATTATCATTACCAACAAAACCAGAAACACAGTCCAATAAATCATCTATATAATTTAGTTTACTTTCATCACTTTCTTTCCCAATATAAAAATTATGAAGTCGAAGAAGAGTATCATAAGCCTTTTGTTGCTCTCCTCCTTCGGCACAATATTGGGCTGTAACAATAAACCCTTTTTGAAATAAATTGTCTTCCCAACTTGTATATTCACCAAGTTCGTATTCGCAAATATCTCTTATCTTATCATATAGTATTCTCTCTTCCATCTTATTGTTGATAATGGCACGGAAATATGCACCGTTTAGGTGCTTAATTTTCATGTTCAAGACAGTTTTACCCGCCTTGCCTTGTTACATATTATATAGAACTTCAATTTTTAACTGCTGTTTCCGGCAGAAAGAGGTGTAAAGTTCACGCTTACACCTTCCTTGTTTTATTACTGCTCTTATCTGTATTTCATTCATTTTTTGTTCTCCTTTCTTCTGTTTTATGGGATTTTTCTGTATTTGTTCACGGCAGGGCATAGCTATCCCATGTTGCTATCATGCCGCTTTTCGTCTGTGTATGTCGCAATGCTCCAATACAACCGTATATGTTGTGCCGCCACTTGCTACCGTTGTGTGACTGTAAACTCTCATTTGTCCGCAGCACTCGCAGAAATACGGGTTTTCATACTCGCTTTCTTCCTGCTGCAATTTGGCTTCCTCAATCTCGCTTTCATCCCGTCCGAAGTATTCTTCCGGCAAATTACCTTTGTTGGAGTAGAAGCCGTAATACCTCACGATGCGGAAGTAACGCAGGGGAACGTGTTGCAACAATCGGGGGAAGAACTCACGATAGTGCAATGTCAGTTCCTTTTCTACCGGATTTCTTCTGTCGGGCGAGTTCAGGTAGTCACGATAGCGGAATGAAATGTTTTCACCATCCATTGCCGTAATCTTATACTCACTCAAACACGCTCTTTTGGAATATCTGCCTACATATTGTATCACCTGCTCCGGCATTTGTATCGGCGGCTCCAAATGCACAATCCAATCCTTTTTGTTCGCCACCTTTTTGATGAAGCCCATAAACTCCATGCGATCACGAAAATCATGTTCCAGTCTGCCCGCATCGAACAGTTCTATCAACGCATTTTCAAACTTGTAGCGAAACACCTTACAGATAGAGGGGATATGTACATAGTCACGTTCGGGAATGACAATCTTTCCGTTGCTGTCAATACCACCCCACGACATAATCATGTGCGTGTGTACATGAAACTGCTTCGTTTCCCCGTAGGTATGTAACACGGCAATCACTCCGGTTTTCAAGCCGAACTTATGCTGCATC
Organism: Bacteroides sp. NGMCC 1.200775; assembly: GCF_040798045.1. Classification (NCBI taxonomy): domain Bacteria; kingdom Pseudomonadati; phylum Bacteroidota; class Bacteroidia; order Bacteroidales; family Bacteroidaceae; genus Bacteroides; species Bacteroides sp. NGMCC 1.200775. The sequence goes on from NZ_JASCQK010000001.1 coordinate 667,303, forward strand.
CAGTCCTTAACAGTTTCAGCCGATGTGCGCATCAAGATATTCAATATTTCTTTCTTGTTGTGCTTCACCAAATCCAGTAATATATGCGGCAAGGTCATAACCACATGGCGGTGTGGCACTCGCAGCAACTTGTCTTTCATGCGTCCCGCCCATTTCAGCGTATCACGCCAACCGCATGACGGGCAGAAACGGTTCTTGCAGCTATGGTAGATTTCCCGTACTTCGCCACATTCGGGACAAGCATATGTATCTATGCCTAAAGCTGCTGTACGGCATACACGGATAGCGTTCACCGCCTTGTACTGTTCGGGGGTGATATACTCCGCCGGGTGCTGTGCATACTCGTCCCACCACCGATTGAAGAAATCCGATAAACGGTACTTCTTCGTGTTGTAACTGGCTGTATATATGCTATTTAACAAATCTACCATATTAGTGAGTTTATTTTTGTCCGCCTTTGACTTGCTGATATAAGTCGTTGATTTATAGTTGCTTTAGTTGTCTTGAATGTATTCAATAACCACACCTATGGTGTAGTTCCTATTTACTAATAAATTATACCTAATCATCATCTAAATAGTCCAGTGGATTAGGTATTTTGGCTTTGTGAGCATTTGATACGTGCAAATAAATAGCAGTCGTTTTTATATCATTATGCCCCATAAGTTCCTGAATAGTTCTAAGGTCAGTCCCTTGTTCCAGCAGGTGAGTAGCGAAAGTGTGACGGAGCATGTGCAGGTGTACCCGGTGCTTTATTCCGGCTTTTTGGGCTGCTTCTTTCAGTATTTTCACCAATGCACTGGGTGAATATTGTTCACCTGCCTGTTCGCCCTCAAAGAGCCATTTTTGCGGTCTGTATTCTTTGTAATAAACCCTTAGTTCGTTGAGTGCCTTTTCTGATAACAAGGAATATCTACATTTCTTTCCTTTGCCAGTTACCCTTATCAGCATCCGTTCACTGATAATATCTTTAGGGGTCAGGTTCAGAAGTTCACTTCGCCGCAATCCGGCAGAATATATCAATGAAATCATGCACCGATGTTTCCGGTTAGGTATCTGTGCAAAGATATTTTTCATTTCTTCCCGGCTTAACACTTCGGGCAAAGCCTTGTATTCTTTGGCACGGACTATCCCGCCATAGTATTGTCGTTTGCCTTTTCGGACTTTCTCATAGTAGAACTTGATTGCATTGATACGCATATTCTGCTGGGTAGCAGATATGTGTCGTTCCTTTACCATATAGAGCATATAATTATTAATATCCTCGACCGTCAGCAGGTCAAGTTCATGCCCTTTGTGGTATTCCATGAAGTCGCTGAAATAGATTTTATAGGCTTTTATGGTGGAAAGGCTGTATCGCTTTTGCTCCAACAGTTCCAAATAGCCTTTCGGTAACAGATATTCCCGCTTAGGTTTGGGATGCCGTACATATACACGGCTGTAATCAATGTAGGCGTGGGGGGAATAGCGGTCATAAAATGCAGGAAGCCGGAAAGCGGATGCCTGTATATAGGCACTTCCGTTTCCGGCTATTTTAATTCCACTATCTTCGGAAAGCAGCAAGGCAATAGCCTGATTATTTCCATAATCAATCCGTATATAGTCCTGACCGTCTATATTCTGCTTTGTCAGTACGATACTTCCCCGTTGTTTGTCTGCTTCCATATAGAACTGGTTTATAACGTTACAACTATCACTAATTAAATGATATTGCCAAAGTTATAAAACTATTCCGAAGAAAGTAAACGAACGTTTTCTTTTTATCTTTTTTTTGCAGAGAAAGTCAGATTTGCAAGGAATATGTGCCGGGTGGCACTGCCTAACATTTCAGTAAGGAGTAAACGGCATGCAGATGTTTGGCAAGTCGCCCGGTGTCCAATCCGCCGAGAAAGGACATTTCAAAAGACAACCCCATGTAAACCTGCCGGAACATGACTACCGCATCTTCTACATCCACATCCTTTCTCAACTCTCCGCTATCTATCGCACGTTGTATGGCAGTACGCCAATAAGCGTAATCACCCTCTGCAAGGTTACGGAGCTTCTCTTTTGCGTCAGGGTCGTATTGGAGCAGTTGAAACAGGAAATGAAAATATTGGGCGTGGTATGTGAATTTTCCTTGCTCCAACTTGTCTTTATCCGCACCTATCAGATTGCCCAGCATATCCATCGTCCGTTGCACGCCACGTACATATTCGTCTATAAATTCGGCAAACGTGCCGTTCGTTTCAGTGAATTTATTTCGTGGGTTTTGCGCACTGAACCAAAACTTATCCACTACGGCAATGAATAGTTCCTGTTTGTTCTTGTAGTATTTGAATATTCCGGCTTTCGACATTCCGAGCATCTTTCCAAGTTCCGCAAAACTGGCTTTCTCATAGTTCACGGACATAAACAGCTTGAACGCAGCTATCAGCAATTCATCACGGGTAATTTTCATTGTATGGTAGTCTTTTATATTTTCCAATCCCGAAAATAACATTTTATTCCCATACAAGCCACATTGTAGGTAATAGATTAACAAAAATAAATCAGCGAACGCCTAAGTAAATCGGAACGAAATTGGTTTAGGACAAGATAAATTTTAGGTGCAAGGTGCAAGCATATATTTATATATATAGCTTGCACCTTGCACCTAAGTTGAAATATTAATAATCAAAGACTTGCATAATTCAAAACGAATGTGTACTTTTGAACCCAAGATACATGGAGACAGACATCCGCCAAAAGCGGACAGAAACATATAAAAAAGTCAGTGTCCAAATCGTACCCCCTCAAAGGGATAACGATAGTTAAAATATTGATATTTAGGACAGTGAACCGCATGGGTTAAAGACCCAGGCGGATCACATAAGAACAAAGCCAAACGGCGACAAAAAAGAGACAAGTCCTACAATATCAACGTATTGTAGGACTTTTTTTTATTGTTTCAGTCTTGCTTAAAAGACAAAAAAGGGCTCAGTTTGAAAACTTGGGGGATATCGTTAAAATGCTTACTTTTGCTTCATGAAAAAGAAATCTCAATCTCCCTTTGATTCCTTCTCTGCTTTAAGCTTGTTTCTTCCTTCGGGCCTGCTTGATTACTTTGATCTTGTCAATGGTGTCACTCAGGACACTTGTTTTATCCTTTATCTTGAGGAAAAGCCTGTTATTCCAGATGAATACTCTCATTTATCTCTTCATTCCAAAGGTTTCTTTCCCGAGATTGAAGTTCAAGACTTTCCCATTCGTGGTAAAGCTGTTTATTTACGCATCAAGCGCCGACGCTGGGAAACACCTTCTACAAGTCAGACCTACAGTCGTGACTGGAATCTGGTTGCCACCGGAACTCGTATAACTGCTGAGTTCGGTGCTTTTTTAAAAGACCTACTTAGACAATCATGCAGTTAGCTGTCAAAGCGTAGCAGAACACTACTGTATGGACGGTAAGCAGCTTCAATGCCAGTATAAAGGCCACTTGAGTGAGTATGGGCAGTGGGAGCAAAAGGAACATGCTAAGGATTACATCCTTTACCCCAAGAACATGGGTCACCACTTATGTATTGATGAAACAGCATTAACCAGAGGAGAACTTTACACGATTCTAACAAACAAGGACAAGAGAGGACGAAAGGGCTCCATCATAGCGATCATTAAAGGTACCAAAGCAGAAGATATTATAGCTGTACTGAAAACTATCGAACTACAAACACGCAACAAGGTAAAGGAAATTACTTTGGATATGGCAGGTAGTATGCAGAAAATAGCTAAACATTGCTTCCCGCGCGCTATGCAGGTAATAGACCGTTTTCATGTACAAAAGCTAGTATATGAGACGGTACAGGAGCTGAGAATTACGTATCGCTGGCAAGTTATCAAGGATGAAAACAAAGCAATAAAGGAGGCTAGGGCTAAGGGGAAAAAATATGAACCGGAAACTTTTGAAAATGGAGATACACTCAGACAATTATTAGTCAGAAGCAGATATTTACTATTTAAGGCACCCGATAAGTGGACGAAAAGCCAGCAGATTAGAGCAAATATCCTATTTAGGGAATTTGAAGATATTAAGGAAGTCTATTATTACTAATTAGGAAAGATATTCTCTACAAACTCGGATAAAGATGTAGCAAGAGCCAAATTAGCATTGTGGTATAATAAAATAGAAGAATATGGATATGACACATTTACAACAGTAGCACAATCTATTGAAAATCATTATGAAAAGATATTGAACTTCTTTGTTAATAGAAGTACCAATGCAGCGGCAGAAGCTTTTAACGCTAAAATCAAAGCATTCAGAGCGGCATTCAGAGGAGTGGTCGATATGAAATTCTTTCTGTTCAGAATAGCAAAGGTATATGCATGAGAAGGAGAATGAAGGAGATTAACCTAAGTTAATCCCCCTAGAATTACAACTGAGCCCAAAATAGCTGTTTCAAGCATATTGTTGGTGGATAAGGTAGTATTCCCAAAAGTGTGTAAATCCCTTTTTTGATTTAGTTTTGTATTTGCAATAAAACTTTAATCATGATGGTATTTACACACTTTTGAGAGCACTACCTCTCTTTGAGCGAAGGGCTGTTGTTTGGCAGCCATTGTATCTTGTCTGCCAGCTCTTGCGTATGTCCGGATACTCCCTCTCTTTAGATAATAAAAATGAAGTAATTGTTTACATAATGATTCTGGACTATATTGATCTCTGTTCTTTTTTAACAGGAAGTTATGATATTCGGACAACTATAACTACTATGATTATCCCACATTCCAGTTCATCATGTCATTCCAATCCAGTACCGCTTTTATAGCGCATTGGTAATAGCAGAAGCTCCACACGATTAGCCAATATACTAGCACGGAAGTTATCTTGAACAACCGCCTTTTCATTATATCATCCACCCGTTTTCTGATGAAGCGGAAAAGAAATAACAGAATCCCCCATAATACAAATGTCAGCACTTTACATTTAATCGCTATGAATATATTGTTAGCGGCTATATCAAAATCAGGCAATGAGGATGTATAATGAGAAATGAGACGCCATCCTACGAATAGCGAAATCACGGCAAGCAGAACATTTTCAATTCTTTTATATGACGTTGTTATTTTCATGCTTCTGCACAATGGTTAAACGGAAAACTGCATTTCGACTTTATTAACACTGTAATTATTAAATCATCCTGCTTCGTAGCGTTCTATCTTAAACCATACTTCCAGAATACTTTTATTGAATATACATTTATTGAGAAGCAGTGCAATGTTGTTGCTTAAGACTTTTTCTATTCCGTATCCGTATCTGATATTCATATAAATGACGTAATCCACAATAATGGAATTATTCACATAAGCAAATATGTATCCGAAAGCCATTACCATAAATGGCAAAACAATCTTGTTGAATGAGTCCGAGTTATATTCATCCGCAAAATCCTGAAATTCTTCAGGATGAATAATTCGAAACAGTCCGTTACAAAACATTCCCCAACCAGTCTCTTTCCAAAAGATAATCAGACTCTCCAAAGCAATATCAGCATATTGTGCGGTATATTAACAACCAATTTTCCAGCTTGCTCTTGGTTAACGATTCCCACTATCAAGGCTTGTTCGGGACTTACACCCTATATTTACTGGCTATACAGAGTAAACATATCCAGTAGCTAACTGTATTTCTTAGTTTAGCTGCTTGTTATCAACTTACCTTATTCCTTTTAGTTCTTCCCTCATTTTTCCTTTCAGATGAAAATAAGCCAGCACACCAAGAGCATTAAACAATGCGGTTTCATCTTCATTGCGCCCTAATGCCTTGTAGAATTTGGCTACATTCCGATAAGCCAGGATTAGAAAGATGAGATAAACGACAGCCAGGATACCTCCGCTGAACACAAGCGTACAAATGCCTATCAATGAGTTTCGATTATAGGCTTTATACTGCCTTTTGGCTTCCTCTGGTTTGTCAGATAACCGAATTGCTGTAATTCTTCTCTACTCCAGCCTCTTTCTTCCAATAAGCAGATAGCACTGTCACGAAGTTCGTCATCATAACCATAACGCTGGTGATTTTTCACTATGTCTATCAACTTAGCGTTGTCGAATTTCTTTAGAATATCAATATCTTCCATACTTTTGATTTATGTTTATAATGGTTTGGTGGGTGATAGTGTTTAACTGTTGGCTCGACCTCATTATTTACAGTCTGTCAAACAATTCCTTCCATTCAAAAATTGTTATGATCCAATCGTTCTGCTTGTTTCCTAACAGATATAATTTCTCATTGGTAATTTTCGTATGCTTTTCCGGATTTCCACCCGATGGGTTGTTAAGCCTATTTCCCAACAAGTCAAAGGATAGTTTGCGGGAATCGATTGCCCACTCCTTATCCCTTATGAAAATGATACATATATCTTGGTCTTGTATGCTATAGAATACATAACGTTGCCTATACATGCCTATATTGCAAGGCGAAAATGAGAAACACGGGTAATAGAAATCACCTCGTAGGTCGCAGTCTCTTGAAACGGAAGTGGCGAACGGATGGTCGGCACAGCACACAGAGTCAGCCGGAGATTGCTGTTTCACAGCCATCTGCCCGTACAGCGGTAAGGCAACGGGCAGAAGGCATATAATAGCTTACTCACGATGGCTTAAGGTTCAAATTCCACTTTTCCCTCCTGGTTCACCACGAAAGGCACGGTATAATAGTTCGTCCACGTGTGACGTCCCTTAACTTCAGGCTGTTCGTCCTTCTTGACGAAGTTCAGTTCGAAGAAAATGGCGGTGCGACTGTGCTCTTTCTTGTAATCCGACCGCTTCTGCAAAAGGTCGATGTTTCGCTTGTCCACGGGTGGAATGTAGAGGTGATATTTGCCGACTGACTTCAGTTCGTACTTATCGGCATCCTCCTGCGTAAGGAAAAGATCGTGCGCCTCCTGCACGAGTCGCTGCACCTCGGCAGTGGTGAGAACATCGAGTTCGAGCGGTGTGGAGTGCTCGTAAGAGTAGATGTTGCGCTTACTCTTCAACGGCCCGTCAGCTACGAACTCACCATCCTTCAGGCTGATGGTGAGGGAATAATCATTGCTCTCCGGATCAAGGTAGTCTATCTCTACGGTAGTCAAAATGTTATCCAGTTTACGTTCGTCGCCGTCCTCTGCCCACACGAGGCGATATATTTTATTAGTGCCGGTGTCCACGTGCGTACGGACCAATTCTTTCACTTTGCTGATACCTTCTTCCGAGGCCATGCCCAGACGGCTTTTACCTGTACAGGCGGTGAGAATGAGGACGGCCAGTGAGGCAGTCCACAAGGTTCTTACGATGTTTGTTATCATGTTAGTTTGTTTTTTGAATGTTATTAATAAGAAGTATTACCATTTGATTCTTACCCACGGGCTTTTCTCATCCTTCAATAAGTCGTCGGCCATAGACTTCATGCCAGAGTTGCAAGCGCTTTTTCCTCCCCACAAGGCACGTCCGATGACGTAGCTCATGGCAAAGTCGTGCCAAGAAGAGAAATGGTTGTGTGCCATTTCATAAGCACAGTCTATGTAGTACCACGCTTCGGCTTCGGAAATATACTTCATGTCGTAGCAGGCGCGTGTCATGAAATTAAGACGTCCGGCATCCCAACCTGTTACGCCGTAACGTTGCAGATCCTCCCGACAAGTGATAGTGCCGCACTCCAGCAATTCATCGTAACACTCCTTGAGATTGTACAGCTGTTGTACAGCTTTGTCGTAATCTTCCTGACTGGTCATATGCTGTTGGAAAATTTGGTCCTGTGCCTCTTCATCATCCAACAAGAAAGCCTGATAGACATAGGGAAAATAATAAGCAAATCCCTTCTCGCCGAGATACTCCAATGTTTGCTTGGCATCTTGGGTATTGTAAATGCTCCACCAATTGGCAAGGATGGTGGAGAGTTTATCTTTGATGTCTAATGTCAGCGAATTGAGGTATGCCCCCTGCTGTAAAGCGTAAAGTGAACCTATAGAAAGTTTTTTGTACTCGGCTTCCGTCAAATGGGAACGGGGATTGAGACGTATTCCTTGAAAAACACGTATCACCTTGCGTACGACAGGCCATACACGTTGGTAAAGAAAATAGATGATAATAATCGGAGCTACGATCCAAAATATCCAGTTGAAATCTGTCATAAGTAGTTTTTTTTACAATTAATAATCTATCATTGCTATGGTTTGTTTCATTTCCTCCAAATTGAGTCCACGCAGTAGCACATGGTCGTCGCGCTCTTCCACTACATATTTCTGAAGGGCCTGCAAAGCTGTGTGATACTCCAGGGAGGCAAGGTTCTTTTTATCGTCATAGCTGAAAAAGGTCAGTACCCACAATGTGATTTCTTTACCCTCCACGGCGTACAGCTTCTCGGGAGTTTGAGGCAGTACGGTGTCTACGGTGTCGGTCAGCGTGAAGTTGACCATCAGCGTACCATCTTCACGTTCGAACACATGCGGATTGGCTTCATAGGCTTCCATCCATTGGTCTTTTTCTCCATCTTCCTCTTCTTCATTGTCAGACGAGTTGTTCATCATCTCAAAAAGCAGTTGCTGGTGAGTAACCCCATCCCCCTTTTGGATGTATGAGAGCGATTCGTCTCCACCAAAGGCCAGTGCCGGAGCAAAGAAAAAGGTTTCGTTTTCCGCCAACGGACCACACTTCTCCACCGCCTGTCCGAAGAGCTCCTTATCCAAAAGAGATTCTATGACCTCGTCGTCCGTGATAAAGCGCATGAACTCCTTAAAGCTGTAGGTACAGGTTTGGGTGGAACAACGGTGTATGTTCAACAGACAGACATCATCCTTCGCATCCGGCAACTGCCGATAATAGATGATGTTACCGAAACCGGTTACCAGAATAGGAATTCGGGCAGTATTCTCTCCGCCCAGCCATGTGTAGAGGTTAGGTATGTAGTCATCAGGATTGATTACTTTTAGCAATCCATTACCGTAGTTGCCGAAGCCATACGTTTCCCAGAGCTTCAACCATTCGGCAGGTAGTCTGCCCTTGAAGCGGTTCAGAACAGATACTGTAGGTTTTCTTAATTCTCCGGTTGGAGGAAACTTCTGCAAGAAGTCATTCAAAATTTCCATGATTGTTATATATTAAATGGATTACTAATTACCATTCACTTAGTTTCCAGGGCGATTCTTTTTTGCGCAGTAGGGTTTCTGAGATTTCGTAGGCAAGCATACTGTCTTGACGGTCACCGTGCCACACGCCACGACCTAAAATGTAACTGAAGCCGTACTCCTGCCACGATGTGAAATATTGACGAGCAATGCTCTCCACCAGTTCCATCACTTGCCACATCTCTTCTTCGCTGATGTAGCCGCATTGGTAAGTCCAGCGGGCGACATTGGTAACACGTACCAGGTCCCAACCGATGGAAGTGGCAGGCAACTCGTCCGTAGTGCAGCCCAGACGAGGCATCAGTTGCAGTATGGGGAGCACCTCATCGATCTTCTCTGCCAGTTCTTCGTCCTCTTCGGCACCACGTTGCAGAGCTTCAATACCCTCGGTACGGAGGATATGGAGAATGCGGTCAGCAGTGGTATGATGTCCCTCTTCCAATAACCAGCGGACGGTCTCAAAGGTAGTGTCGTGATCCACAATACCCCACCAGCTCTGCATCTGTTCTCGGGTGGTATTGACGCTGTAAGTGCTGCCCGTGCTGTCTACCTGCTCGGAGTTATAGACGAACAGCGGCGCACCGAAGGCCAACAAATGCAGTTGGCGCGGAGTGAGGAGACCATCGTCAGCGCGCTCTATCTGCCAAAGCTCTTCGTCTTTGACTGCTATGAGAAGATTGTCATTATCCTCTGCATCATCATATAAATTCTCTTTATCCGTATCCTCTCCATCGATCCAATCGTTCTCGATGTTATCGTTCGTCTTCCTAAGTGCTTCCTCCAAGCTTCCATCCATCATGGCTTGCATCATCTGTGAAGCGAATGCCATATTATCTTGCCCCTCTTGTGCGATGTGGTCAGCATTGATTCCACCCAAGGTGCCCATGGCTGCTTGTTGTGCCTGAATCTCGCTGAGGTTGGGGACTGCCACTTGCATCTGCGCTCTGATTTGTTCCTGCATAGCTGCTATATCAGGTATTTGAAAACCGGGGATGCTGCCTAACATGGATTGCGCTTGCTCCATCGCTGCTTTGATAGCTGCTTCTTGTGCCGCTTTGGTTATCTCCTCCGGACTTTGAGGATTTACTTTTTCTTGTGACATATTTGTTTCTATTAAAAAATGGTTGATAATGATTCCTTTTTTGTGACCGCTCAGCCCTCCGCTCCGGTCACTAACAATGTTTCCACGATTTCATTGTACCCCCTTTCCACTGCATAGTGCAAGGCAGTGTGGCGGAGATTGTTGGCCAGATTTACATCGGCACGGTATTCCACCAACAGGCTGACAAACTCATGGTTTCCTTCGCGTGCTGCCACGATAAGAGGCGTGTCGCCGTTTTCATTCTGCACATCAGTCCGCGCTTTAGCTTCCAATAAGAGTTTGCCAAGAAACTGATTGCCCGACCGAGCGGCAAAGTGCAGGGGCATGGAGCCGTTAAGCATAGCTTTGTTCACATCGGCTCCCTTCTCAACCAGCATGGTGGCAATCATCAGGTCGCCTTTTATACAAGCAATGGCAAGTGGTGTCTCACCATCGTCGTTCAGAGTATCGAGCATCGCAGCTGAAACAGCCAACAGGGTACGCACAATTTCTCCTTGTCCGTTGCGGACGGCCTGATGTAATGGTGTGTTGCCACGTGCATCGCCCGCATTGTCAATGGAAAGGTGAAGGACGACCTCCCGCAGCCCGTACGCAGTGGCATAATCTATGGCCCGATGACCGATATTGTCTGCAAGTTCCGTATTAGCCCCTTGATTTATCAAATAGAGAGCTGCATCGGTGTGCTTATTGCTTAGCAGGCAAAGTAAAGGAGTGCGGCCCTCTCGGTCGGTGGCATCTACTTCCGCTCCTTCCCAAAGGAGACGGGCGATTATCTCCTTGTTTCCACACCGTGCCACGGCGTGAAGCGCACTTTCTGAACGATTGTTTACGACTGTTGGAGTGGCCCCATTATCAAGAAGAAGAACGGCAATGTCCCTAAAACCTTTCTGACAAGCATAATGCAACGGCGTGTTACCTTCCGCATCCCGCTTGTTCACATCAATTCCTCCTCCCTTCAAGAATATCTGTACAATACTTTTCTGCCCATTGCGGCAAGCGTTGAGGAATGTCAAGTTGTTGTCCATAATGATATATTCAATTATATAGGTTAGCAAAAGTGTCTGAGCAGGAACTTTACAAACGATTCACTACCTTTGTCGGTAGCCAGGTCAATGGCAGCCAGCCCTTCGTTGTTCGTCCAGGCGATATCCGGCAGGGGGAAGTCTGCAAGAACTTCAGCGACTTGACGCGCCTCCGTATTGTAGCAGGAGGCAGCAATGTAGTGTAGCAGGCTATTACCCCACTTGTCCCTTCTGCGGGCATCGGCACCCGCCTCAAGCAGCCACTCCAGCACCTCCGCCTCGTCCTCCCCACAATACTTCCACCCATAGGGATAGGAACGCGGTAACATGGGCAGCGGGGGAATGCGACCATCCCAATAGCCTCCTCCGTAAAGAATCATCAGCGGGGTCTGTCCGCAAAGGTTAGCAACGTCGGTGTTCACTCTCTTCTCCAACAGGAAGCGAACAGCGGTCTTGCCCGGCGCATAGCCTACGTGCCGGCAGGCCAAGGCAAGAGCAGTGTTTCCCTCCCGGTCTGCGGAGGCTTCAGGGTTCCAGCCTTGCTGCAACATCAACTCTAAAGTGCAAATATAGGTCTCCTCAGCTCCCCCAATGTCCGTCACCTCCATCCAAACGGCAAAGGCGGTCTGCTCGTCCATCATGCGGAAGTTGGGATCGGCTCCCGCACAGAGAATGCGCTCGGCGGCATCAAAGTTGGACCAGGCTAAGGCACAGGCTAAGGGCGACTTGCCAAGAAAATCGCACATCTCCCTGTGTTCGCACAAGGTCTGAAGCTCCACGCCTTGTTGCAAGAGCGCATCGAGGGCATCCCCGTTCTGGTGGAACAAGGCTTGGAACACATCCATTCCTCCCACCCGTGCGGCGAGCACATCCTCAGGATTATGCCCAGCCAGAAGCGTTCCGATGTGCATAGCACCTTCTTGCATGGCCATGTCGAGCGGCGTTTTCCCGCAGTTATTCTTCTCTTCCGAATCTATCTGTCCGCTTTCGAGTAGTTTCTTTGTTAGATTGAAGACGGCTTCTTCCGCCTGCTTCAGTCGGTCGATTTCCGCCTGGATTTCACTTATCTGTTTTTCCGAATGGTACTCTGCCAATTTATAAGCAAGCCGCTCCTCCGTCCGGCGCAGAGTGTGGGCAATGTTGCCGGCGGTCAGGCAGGCGATATGCAAAGCATTCTGTCCATCTGTATCGGTCGAATCGATTCTTGCACCGCTCTCCACAATCTCTTCCGCCATCCGGAAGTGCATTTGGCGGATGGCCTCCAGCAGGGCAGTCGTCCACTTGGCGGAATGGGGAACGTCCGCACCTTTCTCAAGTAATAGTCGGGCAGCGGCGGCTATTTTCTCTTCATCGGTATATGTGTATCGGTACATGCCCAACGTACAGAGCGGTGTATAACCATCTCGGTCTTTGGCATCGACGAAGGCACCATGCTCCAGTAGGATGCGCACCGCGCCTTCATCGCCGAAGTAGCAGGCCAGATGAAGTGGCGTGAAGTTGCCAAACTTTTCATCTCTGTCGTTGACAGCCACCTCACCGAAAGCAGCGTGTATCTGTGACTCCGGTTCTCTGTCCTGATACAAATTATATATATCCTTACAAGTTTTCATAGTTGAATAGACGGAATGAATCACAGAATAGGGAGCCTCATCTTTAGATTCGGGTATAAATCGCCCAGTTGTTTCAGGAAATCATTCGCCACGACAATGTCTCGTACCGCCTCTTCGGGACTACCCGGTGTTTCCGGTATGTTAGTGAAAATCAAGCACGAGTAGATGATGAGTTCCAAAGGCTTGTCGTCTGTCTGTAGCGACAGTTTGTAAGTTTTCACATTGTTACCACGCGCTTCTGCCTGTGCCTTCTCCTGCCCGGCAAGCGGATATTCAATAAGGCGTGATTCCTTTAGGCGTAAGGGCGGGAAGGTCAGGTGGGTGTCTATCTCTCCATCCGTGTCGGTATCGAACAAGTGTAGAGTGTCACCGCTCAACACCAGGTACTTTGGTGTATGTACCGAACGAAAACGCACGGTGCCCAGCGTGGCCATGCCCTTCAGCTTATTCTTCATGTCGTTTTTAAGTGAATCCGCTAACGTATATTCTATATTGGCATAGTTCACGGCATCAATCCGTGCCTGCTTCATCGCTTCTTTCAAGAAAAGCCCGTCGGAGTCTAAGAATTGTTTCCTATAGGCTTCCACCTTGGCAAATTCTGCTTTGAAGTCTGTTTGGTTCACCACTGCCGCACGCTGCGCATTCTTCTGTTTCACATAGAAAAAGTAGCCCATGTAGAGGGCTATGCATCCGATTACGATAAGGTAAGTCATGTCCTTTTTTTAATTAGAATGGTTATTACTATAAATTAATTGTCTTCCAGACACCCGATTATTGTATCTGTGCGGCAAATATAAATAATAAAAACAAAAAACCGGCCACTCTTCCGGTAAAAATCGGAAGGTTGGTCGGTTTTTTGTTTTAGGATGCTTTCTACTGATAGGGAAAAGCAACTGTAAGTCGATGTATTTTTAGGGTCCGGACAATTCTGACGAGCTCTTAGTGTACTTTCAGTATAGAGTAAAGGTAGTCATAGGAACGACGCAATTCTCCAGTATCCAGTCCTGTGGAAAAGGACTTCATAAACGACATACCCAGGTAGATGTTATTGAACATGTTGGCGGTCAATTCGATGTCTATGTCTCGACGCAACTCTCCGTGTTCTATGGCAGCGGTTATCGCTATACGCCACCCGTTCAGGAATTTTTCCCAGAAAGTTTGCAACTTGACTTTCGCATCAGGATAGTAGCGCTGTATCTGCGGCATGAAGCCAAAGAAGTTGGAAAAGGCCGTACTGTCGCCCGTGGTCTCTGCTTGCCGTAGTAGCGCCACGTACCAGTCCATTGTCTTCTGTATATTCTCCACGAAATGGTCAAGGAACTCAGCAAACGAAGCGGCAGGCGTAAACTTCACATCAGCATCATGCACGTTGATGAAATAGCGGTCCACCACCGCCACAAACAACTCCTGCTTTGTGGGGTAGTAATATGAAATACCTGCTTTAGATATACCGGTAGCCTGTGTCAGCAGACTGTAGCTTGCCCGTTCGTAATTGTATTGCAGGAACATGACGAATGCGTCTTGCAATAGTTTTTCCCTATTGGTTTTCATAAATATATTACTATTAATAATTTCGTTTACAAAGATACATTATTAAAAAACATTTTTTATCTTCTTTTCTCCATTTTTCATTCTACATCTACAATCCGAGTTATTCATCGAAGGATAATCCCTATAGTTTCTTCTACATTCGCATCCATTCAACGCATGTTTAGCAGGATAAGACCAGGAACAATCCCTTGGTTATTTGTTGATGAGGCCGGACAGGCTGTCCCACAGGCAGCAGCGGGAGCGATCTGGTGCTCCAAGCGAGCTGTTATTGTAGGAGATCCTTTTCAAATAGAACCTGTCATTACAATACCTGAGCAGGTTGTCAATAATATCAGCCGTTATTTCGGGTTGGATAAAACACAGATACAGACTTCTCTTTCCGTTCAGTCTATGGCCGATCGTGCGAATCCGTATGGTTGGATAACGAATGATACTTGGACTGGCTCTCCCCTAAGGGTGCATCGGCGTTGCGTCGACCCGATGTTTTCCATAGCCAATGAGATCGCGTACAATGGCATGATGTATAACTCTACATTGGCAGATAATCCTCATCTGTTTATACAGAATGGATTTGTGCAGGTGGAAGGTAAAGTAAGCGGACGGCATTACGTACCAGAACAAGGTGCCCTAATCAGGCAAATGATCATTGACGAAATACGCCAACTACAGGACTTGTCCGATCTATTCGTGATCTCTCCTTTTTCAGAAATACCATCTATTTTGAAAAAAGAACTGCGTCAGCCTATTAAGCAAGCACTAATGGTCTATAAACAGATAGAAAATAACGAGTTGCAGAAGTGGCTGGATGCTCATATTGGGACAGTCCATACATTTCAGGGTAAGCAGGCGGCAGGTGTAATCTTATGTCTGGGACTCGATCAGAAGTCAAAAGGCGCTGCTTCTTGGGCATCATCTAAACCTAATTTACTGAATGTTGCTCTGACACGTGCCAAGCAACGATTTGTAGCCGTAGGAGACGGAACGATTTGGTTAAGACAACCCTATTTTAGCAAATTAAAAGCGTTAAAATGAAAGTTGCGACCGAGCAACATTGTGTACCTTTACCAGCATAAAGTTTGCTACGGTAATATTTAATCAGATTTCAGTAATATACCTGTATATTATGTAATATCTACACAAGATAACTTTACATCAATTAAATCTATACTTTCCCGTGAGAAAAATCACGGAAAAGTTAGAGAAACGATATATTGTTCCACATTTTTTGCATTACAGATAATAGGGCTAACGAGAAACTGCATTTAACAGTTTGCTCGATCTTGTTACTGGCCATACCCATTTGTGATTAATATTCCATCAATACATTACTCATATCTATAAATCGGGGAAAGAAAAGAAAAATAGCCGGAAAGCAAACAACGCTCACCCAATACCACAATACCATGCTCCAGTCGGAACAACTTGTCGTGTACCTTTTTTCATATCGCCTTCCTTGATAATAAAGATAGTCGATAAAGTTATACCTGTAATTCTGTGCGTTCCGCACTATCTGGTTACGCTCAAAATAGTTATTAGTTTTATTCATGCTTCTAAATTATCAATAGTATTAAGAAAGAAACAGTGTCAGATGTTATCTCTCGTCGTTACCACTGACTTGTTTATAGATCTCAATTCGATGAATAGACAGACAATCCCGATAGGCGGATAGATAATGCCACATAAGACTGCAAGCATATTCATCCCCCGTTCATCTCCTGTGAAACCGTCCAAACCGATAATCTTCAACAAATGGTCTGTTATTTGCCAATCTAATAGATTTTGGTCTAAACAGATAAAAGCCAGCCACAAAAGCACAGAGCAACATTCCATACCGAACAATAACATGATAACTTTGGGCTGAAGGAAATACAGTTTACAGACCTTGCAGATTATTAGTATATCTATAACTGCCAGCACACCTAAAAAGCTATATTCCATAACACCATATATTCCGAACAGCCGACCGAAACCTAAGCCAGCAAAAAAGAATGTTACCACTATCAGCAAAAGGCTGAAAGCTGTCAATGATAGGATGGATTGGACTGTTTTATTCATTGCACTATTGTTAGTAATGGGTCGCAGCTTACCGCTGTTTAGATGGCACAGGTGCTTGTTATCAACTTATTTATTTGTTTTTGATTGTAAAACATGATGTAAACCACAACAGTATTCTATCTTCGTGTGACTCAGATAAAAATTATTTTTATCCAAATACACATCCAATTTCCAAAAATCCAAATCTGTTTTTTGGATTATGTCTGCATAATTTCTGATAAAAAGAGCCACCTCATCATCTTCTGTCCAATTCCAAATGTACGGTAATCTATATCGGACAACATGACTTTCTATATATAATTTATCCAAATCGCCACTTACCGTACATACCACCTTCCCCAAGTATTTCCTTTCTTGTGGGGTATGGAAATTCTTATATTTCTTACTTTATTGATAATGTATTCAATAGCTGTCACCCTTTATCTCGTCGAGAGACTCAGAATCGAAAGACAATTTGCCTTCCACCATCTTTACAGTGCTCTGCACCGGATACCCTTTCATCTCCTCTCGGGCTTCAACGTGCTCTCTGCCATTGCACGAATTTCAGGAAAATGCCCATACGCTTTTCTCTCCTATTGTACAGCCATGCCTTGTCCGGTGGCAGACACAGGCTGATGGTCGGTGGTGTACAGGGGCTGGCAGTTCACTCATTATTGTCATACCTTTGTCTTGTTTCTTCTTCGGACAAGAACTCTTGCGGATGATGTTTGATGTATGTACCTATCAGTTCGTAAAGTTGGTTGTCGCTATTCATCAAGGTATAATACTCCTTGTCGAACGCATCGAAAAGTTTCTCTTTGTAACCAATGCAGAAGCTTTTCTTCGTTCCGTCCTCCCATGCCGCATGCAGCCTGTTGCGGTTGGCAACGAAATACTCGTTAGCACGTTTCACCACGTCTGCCGTCCGGTCGTCTCCAAGCAGGATGAAGGTGTTCAGGGCACATTCGCAACGGTCGCCTCCAATGACTTTTTTCTTTTTATCAAGTGCGATACTCCTGCCGCTGAAAGTAAATATCCTGCAACTATTCCCAGATGAATCCAATATCGATGGAAATTGTATTTGTCTGCGAGGCTAATCTTATCGTTTGAGTTCAGATGGATGATTAATCTGTATTCATCGCAAAACCAGTAATATTCAAGGCTCATCAGCCCTGCCAGTGCCAATACGCCGAGGGCTACAAAGCGTGACAGGTTATGATGCAACCACAAATCACCGGGTACGAACAGTATCATGGCGCATCCCCAATAGAACGGAGCCAGCGAAGAAGCCGAGAACCTTTCTCCATGAGACGGAGCTACAAACGCACAACCGATGTAAAGGACTGTGGCAAACAGGGAATAAAATAATATCATCTTTACTTTTTTCATGCTTCGCACTATTTTGTTGCTAATGGCTAAGTGGGGAACAGCAGCTCTCCGGTATCTATCGCATGCTGTATGGCGGCACGCCAGTAAGCATAATCGCTGGCGACAAGGTTACGGAGTTTCTCTTTTGCATCAGGGTCATATTGGAGCATCTGGAATAGGAAATGAAAATATTGGGCATGATATGAAAACTTTTCTTGTGCCACCTTATCGCCATCTACACCTATCAGATTGCCCAGTATATCCATTGTCCGTTGTACGCCTCTTACGTACTCATCTATAAATTCGGCAAACGTACCGTTCATCTCGGTGAACTTTGTTTCGCGGGTTTTGTGTGCTGAACCAGAACTTATCCACTACGGCAATGAATAGTTCTTGTTTGTTCTTATAGTATTTGAATATTCCGGCTTTCGACATCCCAAGCATCTTCCCAGTTCCGCAAAACTGACTTTCTCATAGTTTACGGACATAAACAACTTGAACGCAGCGATCAGCAACTCATCACGGGTAATTTTCATTGTATGGCAGCCTTTTATATTTTCCAATCCCGAAAATAATATTTTATTCGCATACAAGCCACATTACAAGTAATAGATTAACAAAAATAAATCGGCGAATCCCCTTAGTAAATCAGAATGAAGTTGTATCTTGAGCCCAAGATGAACGGAGACAGACATTCCCCAAAGGGGTACAACGGAAACATGACTTCTTTGCAACTTGGTTGCAAAGAAATTCCTCTATCTTTGCCATCAAACCCAGAAAACAATATATGAAACGTATCCTTTCCATATATCCACTCGTAATAGCGACTCTATTTATAATAGTATTCTCCGCTATTCCACACCACCATCACAAGGAGGTGTTGTGCATGGTTATGGAATTGTGCGAACAAGATAACACATACAATGATGATCATACCGACCATGGTACTGACCAAGACATACATCACCAAAACATCTGCGTACCCAACGTGGATTATATTTCTTCTTCCGGTATGACAAAGAGCAGTCTCGACAGTGGAAATGGAATGCTGCTACATTTGCCAATTTTGTTTCTGCTGGCTGATATTCTGACTCTTAACCTCAATACATCAGAACTCGAAACCATATACGACGAGTACGTCGTATCCTATACGTCCGTAGTGCTTGGCGAAAGTTGCGGACTTCGTGCACCTCCCTGTTACTTATCTTAAAGCATCTCATTGTGTGGCATAAACTACAATGTATGCATTCTTTCCGATAGCTGTTACCAGAGTAGCATCTTCCGTGTTGCTATCCGCCCGGCTATGCGTATTCTTTTCGTAAGAGCATAAGGATGTTTCTCCCCGGTATGATATTGCCGGTTATACGATTGCGCCACACGGTCTTTCCCTTTCAGTCAAATTTCTAAAAATTACAAAAATGAAAAAATATATATTCATAATATTGGCTGCGGCCATTTCCCTGACATCTTGCGATAAAAAACAAAGTGATAAAAAAACGGTAGAAACCCATCAAAAAGGCGATGGTCACAACCATGAAGAAGATGATGGGCATAATCACAAAGAAGAAAAAAACTCCGGTGAAGAGCACTCGGACGAAATAGTTTTCACCCGGCAACAGGCCGACGCTATCGGGCTGGAAGTATATAATGTAGAACCCGGCATATTCAGCCAAGTCATAAAGACCAGCGGACAGATACAATCTGCCCAAGGAGATGAAGCGACCATTGTAGCTATCACTAACGGTATCGTATCCTTCCCGGCTCGGTCCATTATCGAGGGAGCACCGGTTGGTACAGGAACTACGATTGTGACTATTTCAGCCAGAAATCTTTATGAAGGTGATCCGGTAGCAAAAGCAAAGATCACCTATGAAACAGCCCTAAAAGAGTTCAAACGTGCCGAAGGCCTGGTAAAGGACAAAATCATCTCGGAAAAGGAGTTTGAACAATCACGCCTGAAATACGAGAATGCAAGAACAGCCTATGAAGCACAGGCAACCAACGTTACGGCATCCGGGGTTAAAGTAACCACCCCAATCAGCGGATATATCAAGAACAGATTGGTCAACCAAGGTGAATTTGTATCTGTCGGACAACCGATTGCCACGGTTTCCAAGAACAGGAGACTACAATTGAGAGCCGATGTCTCGGAGAATTATTTCAATGAACTTGGAAAAATCAGAAATGCCAATTTTGTAGTGTCTTACAATAACAAGGCATACCGGTTGGCAGATCTTAACGGACGCCTGCTGTCCTTTGGTAAAGCTGCCGATGAAACTTCTTTCTATATTCCTGTAACTTTCGAGTTCGACAATATCGGCGATTTCATCCCTGGTTCTTACGTGGAGGTTTACCTGCTGGCCACTCCTCAAAACAATGTCATTTCAATTCCCGTCTCGGCACTTACCGAAGAGCAAGGTATCTATTTCGTCTATCTCCAAATAGGCGAAGAAGAATTCCTCAAACGTGAAATAGCCATTGGAGAGAGCGACGGGAAAAACGTAAGAGTGCTTTCCGGACTTAGTACCGGTGATAAGGTAGTTATCAAAGGCGCTTATCAGGTAAAACTGGCTTCAAACTCTTCTGTACTGCCCGAAGGACATAGTCATTAACTCAAAAGGAAGAAATCATGCTGAACAAGATAATTAAATTTTCGTTGAACAACCGCATCGTTGTTCTGATAGGAGCTCTATTGCTAATCATTGCGGGAACCTATACAGCTGCCAATATGGAAGTGGATGTTTTCCCCGATCTCAACGCTCCTACCGTTGTAGTAATGACGGAGGCCAAAGGTATGGCTCCCGAAGAAGTGGAACGTTTAGTGACCTTCCCGGTAGAAACCGCTGTAAACGGTGCCACTGACGTACGCCGTGTACGCTCCTCCTCTACTACCGGATTCTCTATCGTATGGGTTGAATTCAACTGGGGGACCGATATCTATAGGGCACGACAGATCGTTTCCGAGAAGCTGGCCGTAGTGGGAGACGCATTACCCTCCAATGTTGGAAAACCTACTTTAGGCCCGCAATCCTCTATCCTGGGAGAATTAGTGATTATCGGACTGACTTCCGATAGCGTGTCACTTCAAAGCCTGAGAACCATGGCCGATTGGACCATACGTCCTCGCCTGTTGTCTACCGGCGGCGTAGCTCAGGTTACGGTTTTGGGAGGTGATATCAAGGAGTATCAGATATTGCTTGATCCGGGTAAGATGAAACGCTACGGAATCGGATTGAATGAAGTCATTGACGTTGTAAAAGATATGAACCGGAATGCTTCAGGAGGTGTATTATATGAGTTTGGAAATGAGTTCATCGTCCGTGGTATGTTGTCAACCAATAAAGTGGAAGCACTGCGAAAAGCTGTGATAAAAAATATCAACGAAGCGCCTATCGTTCTGGAGAATATTGCGGAAGTAAAAATCGGGGCTAAAGCCCCCAAAATGGGGTTAGCTTCCGACCGGGGTAAATCCGCTGTGTTAATGACAGTAACCAAGCAGCCCAATACAAGCACCCTTGAATTGACTGACAAGTTGGACCAATCATTGGCCGACTTACAAAAAGTTATGCCAGAAGACGTAAAAGTAACCACTGACATTTTCCGTCAGGCCCGCTTTATCAACAACTCGATTGACAATGTACAGAAGTCTCTATATGAAGGCGGTATTTTTGTGGTTATCGTACTGCTTCTCTTCCTGATGAACGTACGCACCACCATTATTTCACTGATAACCATACCACTTGCCGTTATTGTTGCCATTCTTACCCTGAAAGTACTGGGACTTACCATCAACACGATGAGTCTGGGAGGTATCGCCATTGCTATCGGTTCATTGGTGGACGATGCGATTGTAGACGTGGAAAACATATTCAAGCGTCTGAAGGAGAACAGGCAAAAACCTAAAGAGGAACAAAAGAGTGTCATAACGGTTGTATTTGAAGCCTCCAAAGAGGTACGTATGCCTATCTTAAACTCCACACTGATAATCGTTGCCAGTTTTGTTCCTCTTTTCTTCCTTTCCGGTATGGAAGGTAGGATGTTGGCGCCGCTGGGTATTACCTTTGTCATTTCCCTTTTTGCCTCCACTGTTGTTGCCCTGACCCTTACCCCTGTTCTGTGCAGTTATCTGCTGAACAAGCAAAAGGGAAATGGTGAAGAACGTGATCCTTATCTGGTCCGCAAACTGAAATCCGGATACAAGGTAGCTTTGCAATGGACCCTATGCCACAAGAAAGTGGTTCTGGGAGGAATCGGTGCTATGTTGATCGCAGCATTGATTATGATGGCTTCGTTCGGGCGTAGTTTTCTCCCCCCGTTTAATGAAGGTTCGTTTACGATAAGCATCAGTACCCTGCCGGGAATCTCACTGGAGGAGTCCGATAAAATCGGGCGGATGGCTGAAGAAATTCTATTGTCAGTGCCAGAGGTGCAAACTGTGGGGCGCAAAACCGGACGTGCGGAACTGGACGAACACGCATTAGGAGTGAATACTTCTGAAATTGAAGCACCGTTCGTGCTTGACAAGCGTTCAAAGGATGAAGTATTGGCAGAAATCCGTGAAAAGATAAAAGTTATACTGGGAGTGAATATCGAAATCGGCGCGCCTATCACCCACCGTATCAACGCTATGTTGTCGGGGTCGAGAGCCAATATTGCCATTAAACTGTTTGGTACAGACCTAAACAGGATGTATGAAATCGGAAACCAGATTAAGAACTCCATCCAGAATATCGAAGGTGTAGCAGACCTGAACGTAGAACAACAAGTGGAACGCCCTCAGTTGAAAATAGAACCCAAACGGGAAATGCTGGCAAAATACGGCGTCACACTTCCGCAATTTGCAGATATTGTAAATGTAATGCTTGGAGGCGAGGCGGTATCACAGGTATATGAGGAAAATAAATCTTTCGATCTGACTCTAAAGGTAAATGATAGTAGCCGTGAAAATGCGGAAAGGATACGTAAACTGATTGTGGATGCCAACGGTCGTAAAGTATCTTTGGAAAATATTGCCAATGTAGTTTCATCAATGGGTCCCAATACAATCAGCCGTGAAAATGTTGCACGTAAATTGGTAATCTCAGCCAACGTTGCTGACCGGGATTTACGTGGTGTAGTAAATGATATTCAGAAAAAAGTCGATAGTGAAATCCAGTTACCGGAAGGATATCACCTTGAATATGGCGGACAATTTGAAAGTGAGCAGGCTGCTTCACGCATCATCACTATTACCTCCGTATTTTCTATACTGGTCATCTTCCTGCTCCTATTCAAGGAATTCAAAAGTACGACCCAGTCACTGGTAATTCTACTGAATCTGCCACTGGCCCTGATCGGAGGCGTTTTCAGCATCTATTTCACATCGGGTATATTAAGTATACCGGCAATCATAGGCTTTATCTCCCTGTTCGGTATCGCTACACGCAATGGTATGCTGCTCATAGATAAGTACAACAGCCTGCGTGCTTCCGGTATGTCTGTGAATGATAGTATCCTGTACGGTTCTCTGGACCGCCTGAATCCGATTCTGATGACGGCTTTGTCCTCCGGACTGGCATTGATTCCATTGGCATTGGGTGGCGAATTACCCGGTAATGAAATACAGAGCCCGATGGCTA
This sequence comes from Bacteroides sp. NGMCC 1.200775, assembly GCF_040798045.1. Classification (NCBI taxonomy): domain Bacteria; kingdom Pseudomonadati; phylum Bacteroidota; class Bacteroidia; order Bacteroidales; family Bacteroidaceae; genus Bacteroides; species Bacteroides sp. NGMCC 1.200775. Next base: position 690,733 of record NZ_JASCQK010000001.1, read on the forward strand.
AAGTGATATTGGGAGGACTTTTGAGTTCAACCATCCTGAACGGATTCATTATCCCCATCATGTACCTGTTTATTAATCGCAAACAGGAAAAACAAGTTGAAATAATTGAAATAACAGAAGACTAAAATGAAAACAATTATAATAATAGTGGCGTTGCTGGCAAGTATGTCGCTTGCCGCCCAAGAAAATATAAGCAGCATACTCTTTTCTATTGAGGAGAACAATACGAAGCAAAGCATTGAAGGAAGAAATGAAGGCTCAAAAATTAGGGAATAAGACAGGTATATATCTGTCTGACCCTGATGTCGCATTTGGTTATCTTTGGGGGACCCCCTCCAATATAGGTACAAGGAAAGATTTCAGTGTCACACAGACTTTCGACATCCCGACGATTACCGGAATGAAAAGTCGGTTGGCCAATAACAAAAACCAACTGGTAGAACTACAATATGCCTCCGAAAGGATCAATCTCCTGTTGGAGGCCAAACAGTACGCTATTGACCTGATTTACTACAATGGGCTGAAGAAAGAGCTGGAAATCCGCTTGCGTCATGCACAAACCATAGCAGATGCATACAAGCAGAGGTTGGACCGTGGAGATGCCAGCATATTGGAATACAATAAAGTACAATTGAACCTATCTACTGTACAAGGAGAAATGTCACGGGTAGAGGTGGAAAGAAATACCCTTCTGTCCGAACTCAAACGTCTGAATGGTGGTATAGAGATCCTTTTAGAAGAAAATAATTACAGCCCGGCTTCCCTGCCCGCTGATTTTGAAGAGTGGTATTTATCCGCCGAGCAAAAAAATCCATTGCTGCAGTACGTAAAACAACAGATTGAAGTAAGCAGAAAAGAAGTAAAATTGAATAAAGCTATGAGATTTCCGAAATTCTCCGCGGGGTATTCATTGGAGAAAACCCTTGGACAAAAGTACCAAGGCGCCAACATTGGCATTTCCATTCCTCTATGGGAAAACAAGAATCGTGTGAAACAGGCGAAAGCCGGTGTCATCGCAGCCCAGACCAGAGAGCAGGAAAGCAAACAACAGTTTTACAACAGGCTGCAAAACCTATACATGCGTGCCAACGGACTGCAACAAACGGCCGCCGGGTACAGAAAATCACTACAATCGCTTAATAACACCGATCTCCTGATGAAAGCGCTGGATGTTGGTGAAATAAACCTGTTGAATTATATAGTTGAAATAGGGTTGTATTATGATACCGTAAACCAGACATTGGCTGCCGAACGTGATTTTGAGAAAGCGTTGGCTGATTTGTCGGCAGTCGAACTATAAACATTGAGATATGAAACCTGCAAGAAAAAAATTCTGTAAGAGTCAAAACACTTTCCCGCCCAGACAGATGTTTATCATTTTTGCATGTTTGGGAGTCATAGCCGGCGCATGTTACTGGTTTTTCGTTTCACAGTGTGGTGAACAGGATTGTTTTTACAATTACTATCCGTTGCCGGAAATGTTCATAGGAGGACTACTGGGGGCATTTCTATTTTTCATCTTGTGGTACGATAGATTCTGACCATACCCGTAGAACATATTATCCCATATGTTAATACTATAAATAGTAACATACAATTTAAATAAAGAACTTTCCGGGTTATGAATACCGGAAAGTTCTTTATTTAAAAACTCTCACTCCCTATACGTCCCAAGAAAAAGAATCAGACATTCAGTACATAATAACAATGACCGACCAGCAATTCATTTACTTTTTCGCTGTAACGGGACAAATGAAATGAAAAATGCCGATTTATTCAAATACATCAATTACAAATCATCTTCCAATGCTGTACTTTTTGCATAAGCAGTACTCTTAGCCTCAAAGAAATCAGTCTTTACCATATTGGCATTGGAATATTGTGATACCCAACGCATGCTTTCGGGTTCTTTTAAATTGTCTTCATACAATGGAGTAAATCCAAGACTGGTCCAGCGGAGGTTTCCTAAATAACGAATGTAGTCTTCTATCATTTTCTTATTCAATCCCTGGATCTCGTCACCTATCACATATTGCCCCCATTCTATTTCCTGTTTCACTCCTTCACGCATCATCGCTTCGTATACTTTCACCCTATCAGAAGTAAACAATTCCGGTTCTTCCTTCTTCAATTCCAGAATGATATTACGAAACAGCCAAAGATGGGTATTTTCATCCCGATTGATATAACGGATTTCCTGAGCAGATCCAGACATCTTTCCGTTACGACTCAGGTTATAGAAAAACATGAAGCCACTGTAAAAATAAATACCCTCCAGTATATAATTGGCTATCAATGTTTTCATCAACGTAAAGCTGTCCTGGCTTTCCTGAAATTCATTATAGCAATTACCTATAAAAGTGTTTCTTTTTAATAGATGTTCATCTGTTTTCCATTGATACAGAATGTCATTGCGCTCCTCCGGACTACATATAGAGTCCAGCATATAACTGTAACTTTGGCTATGGACGCACTCTTGAAAGGCTTGAATATGCAGGCAGAGATTGACTTCATTTGCTGTAATGTATTCACTGATAGTAGGCAGATTGTTACTTTGCAGGGAGTCAAGGAAAACAAGGAAGCTCAATATCTTGTCATAAGCTGTCCGTTCCGCCTTATCCAGATGTGGATAATCCTTTGTATCCTGAGTAAGATTGATTTCTTCGGGTATCCAGAAATTATTCATGGCCTGACGATACCAGTCACTTACCCATTTGTAGTGCATATTGTTGAAATCATTCAAATTAGTTGTATTCCCGCCAATCATTTTTCTGAGACGGAGTTCGGTATCACCCTCGGGATTGAAGAGGGCATTCTTCTTTAATTTCTTTATTTCCATATTTATTATTTAATGTTAGTCAGGATGCACAACTTTCACATTCTTCCACTTCCAGCGATTTACTGCGTACATAGTACACTGTCTTCACTCCGCATTCCCATGCCAACAGATAAAGGTTTAATACCTGTCTCATGGTAAAATCATTGGTGATATACAAATTCAAGCTTTGTGCCTGATCAATATGCAATTGCCGGATACCCGCAGCACGTATGCTCCATGTCTGGTCTATCCGGTAAGCTCCCTTATACAACCAATACGTCTTATCAGACAATGACGGAGCCACTCGCGGAAGCATGGCACCCTTCTTTTCTTCAAGAAAAAAACGTTTCATGACCGGATCTGTTCCGGCAGTTGTTCCGGCAATGATACTAGTGCTGCTGGTAGGAGCAATAGCCAGAAGATAAGCATTTCTCATGCCATCTGCCGCAACCTTGACCGCCAAATCTTTCCATTGAGGAGAATCATAACCACGTTTCGCAAAATAAGCTCCGGTTTGCCAGTCACTTCCTTCGAAATAAACATATCTTCCTTTTTCCTTAGCAAGCCCGGTACTTGCTTCGATGGCGGCATAATTGATACACTCAAATACTTTATCAATGAAATCAAGATGCTCCACGCTTTCCCAACGGATACCACGCAATGCAAGTGCGTGATGGTAACCGCTCACCCCTAAACCGATGCTACGGTATCGATGGTTTGTTATCCGGGCAAAAGGGATAGGATAGAAATTCAAATCAATCACATTGTCGAGCGCACGTACTACAACAGCTATTTTTTCTTTCATCTGCCGTTCATCCTCCAATGGAAGATGTCCGAGCGACAAGCTGGCAAGGTTACAAACGACAAAGTCACCGGGACGGACGGTATTGACTACAACCGTATCACCACCTTCCGTACGGACCTCAGTGGAAACTGTTTCAATGGATGACATATTCTGAGCTATTTCCGTACATAGGTTAGAACAATAAATAATCCCCCGATGCGAATTAGGATTAGCCCTGTTCACTGTATCCCGGTTGAATGTGAAAGGCGTCCCTGTCTCTACGGCAGAGCGTAGTATCAACCGGACAATATCTTTGATGTTCAGAACCCGCTTAGAGAGAAGGGGATCGTTTATACAATCCAAGTATTTTTGCTCCCACTCTTCTCCATAATAATCCTCCAGGCAATACCCTTTGACATTCATAATTTCGTTGGGACAGAACAAGTGCCATTGCTGATTCAGGTCTTCCTTTGCCATACGCCAGAACAAATCAGGATAGCATACGGCAGGAAAGATATCATGTGCCTTCATCCGGTCGTCTCCATTATTGGTGCGGAGTTGCAGGAATTCGGGCAAATCTTTGTGCCAGACATCCAGATATACTGCTACAGCTCCCTGACGCATACCCAGTTGGTCGACAGCTACGGCAGTGTCATTTACCAGTTTCATCCAGCGTATTACTCCGCCTGCCACTCCCTTAAACCCTCGTATATTTCCTCCTGCCGCACGCACCTTACCAAAATACATTCCCATTCCTCCGCCAAACTTACTGACCATGGCAAAATTATCGATACTGCGATAAATCCCCTCCAGGCTATCGGGCACTGTATCAATAAAACAACTGGATAACTGGTGATAAGGCTTGCGGGCATTGGACAGTGTAGGGGTTGCCATGGTTACTTCTAACCGACTCAGCATATCATAGAACTTCTTTACCCACTGCAATCTATCACACTTTTCGGACATACCCAAATGAAGCGCAATCCCCAAATACATTTCTTGTACCGATTCCATTGGTTCATGTGAGTGCGTACGGATAAGATAACGTTTCGCGAGAAGATCCAATCCCGAATAATTGAAAAGTTTATCACGTTCGGGACACATAAACCCGGCAGCCACTTCTATTTCTCGTGGAGAATAAGCGCTCAGGATATAGTCACCATACAAACCTTCATCCGTCAAATAGCGCAGCTTGTCATAAAAAGAATAAATACCGGCAATTTCTGCCTGTACCTTTAACTTCTGCGTCAACTGAAAATTAAACAAACGGGCAGCAATAAATTCCCAGTCAGGCGCCTCTTGCGTAGTAAGCTCTACGGCAGCCTTAATAAGAGTCGTCAACCTCTCTTCAGCTGTCATATCGGTTTTGCAGAGGTTTACAAACTTCTCTGCCAGGATCATCAAACTATATTCATTGGCAACAAAATCCTTTTGAATATCTTTCAATGTGTCAGCCAACGCTTCAGAACCTATACTGCTGACAATATGGTTAAAAGCTTTTCTCCGTTCCGTACGTTGCCAACGATAAAGTATATAGTTTTTAGCTTCGGCATAAAAGCCATGTTCCATCAAACTACGTTCTACCTCATCTTGAATCTGTTCCACGCTACGGTGTACTTCATCACACAAAAAGAGTTGTACTTCATCTACAATTGTGTAAACGGTTTCGTCCGGTACTTCTCTTCCGGTACTGGCAAAACTCTTCCGTATCGCAACGGCTATCTTTTCTCTATTATATGGTTCCGTTGCCCCATTCCTCTTGATTATTTGCATGAAATGTTCTTGAAATGAATTATTTTATCGTTTCGCACTGTTCCCCTACCCCCCGAGTAGAAACAGCCTTTGATGAATGGCAGGTCTTCTGACTGACTCCTCCTTTCCGATGCCTTCCCACACTTCTCCTCATCTACTTGGGCAATGCAGTGGCAATAAGTTTAGTATCGGTAAGTCTACCGGAGTTTCACAGCAGCGGGACTGTCCGGGATTTACACCCGATTCCCTTTTAATCACTTATGCAGAAAAGCATAAGTGAACCAATTCGCCACAAAATAACGAAAGACTTCAGTAATATACAAATAATTCCGTAGTTAAAAAAAGTTGCCATAAGATGTATTATGCACAGATTATCCATCCTAACTGAGAAGGCAATTAAAGTTCATCTCAGTAGCCGAGATGTATATCTCAGCAGCCAAGATGCACATCTTAGCACGCGAGATATACATCTTAGTGCGCAAGATGGAAAAAATTACGTATACCGTTAATTTGTTTTAGGCTGATTGTCCCTTTTCTTTGTTACTGACTGACATTTTTTCCACTAACTCTGTTATAAGTTGCCTCCTTATTTAATCTTAAGGGTACAAAAAGCTGTCGGATTACTCTTTTTATTATGAACATTACTTTGTCATACCAACCATAGCAGCCACCATTGCGGCAATAGAGGCGATGGAAATATTCATCCCTATAACGTCCGCCGCCACAGTTTTTTTCCTGCCCTTTTTGCTTGGCACTATTATTTCACATCCGGGTTCAATTGCATTGCCCATTCTCCTTTTCAGACGAGAAACCATACCATTCATATATATTACATAAACACGCCGCTTCAGTGCCCGGTTTCCAAATCCACCTGCCTGCTCAATGTAATAACTAAGACTGCTCCCCTTCTGATAAAGTATCGTATTAGGATACATCACAGCTCCATTGATTGTTACCGTGCTGACATATTTAGGAACGAAAAGTACATCTCCTTCGCGCAAAACCATATCTTCGTCAGAGCCTGGATTTACCAATGCTTTCTCAAGTTCTATGCCTACCGGATAAGTGGAAGAGGCTTCCAGAGTAACCGGAGATACAGAAGCCTTTTCACTTCCTCTGACCGACAAACGTAGAACATCATTTTTCTGACGCATTTCATCCGCCGTCATTCTGCGTATCAGACGCGCTCCTTTTACATAAGCTTCTTTCGATAGTCCGCCGGCTCTTGCTATCAGACTACTCAGCCTCTCATTGCTTTGGATTAATGTATAATTACCGGTGAAGGCCACTTCGCCTTCAACTGTTACATTGGCCTGTTTACGATATCCCGGACTTCGGCGAATGAAAACGATATCATAGGGTTCCAGTTCAAATCCTTTATCCTCCCCCATCACCAGCCCGTTTTTAAGTTCAACCGCAAAGCTTTTTCCGATAACAGTGGAAGATGATATACTCTTAGGATCTCTAATCCGCCGCGAGACATCAATCCGGACCATAGAAGCAGATTCCAGCAATCCTCCCGCTTTTACAATCAAATCCTGTATGGACGTATTTTTAACATAAGGGAAATCTCCCGGATTCCTTATATCACCATAGATAGATAAAGTACCTTCTTTCTCAATGTCTTTCACACTCGAGATATAAAGAACATCATTTTTCTGTAAACGTAGGTCGGAGACTGCACCAGCCATCATTCTTTTCAAATCGACCGGGATCATTTCATGTGTTAGGTCTTCATGCTCACGTCTCAACAAAGCCCTGTTGAGAAAAGCATCTCCCCGAAGTCCTTCTGCTCTACTGATCAACTGCCTGACAGTTCCCGTGATACTATCGTCCAATTGATATACGCCGGCACGGTACACAGCACCACGAACTTCAACTTTGTTTGAGAAACGTTGCAATACCGCCTCAACAGACAATTCATCACCGTCGGTCAAAACAAAAGATTGGTAATCATCCTGCCCTACATTGTATATCTGTTTCTCTTTCCCATTCAGACGAAACAGACGTATCGCGTCCCGGTAAGCATCTCCCGTGAAACCTCCCGCATAGCTGAGCAGAGTTGTTATGGTTTCTCCTTTTTTCATTTCATACGCCATCGGACGTTTGACTTTTCCGGAAATACTAACCAAATTCTCATAAGGAGGAATCAAAATGACATCGCCTTCCGATAAACGGATGTCGTCCGTCAACTTTCCTTTCATAATGTAATCATATACATCAATGCAAGCGACCTCTTTTCCACCTCTCACAACACGAATATCACGTAAACTTCCAATACCACTGACCCCACCGGCACGATACAAGGCATGAAATACCGATGCAAATGCCGACAAGCGGTAAGTACCCGGTACCTGTACTTCACCCATGACATTGATCATGATGGTACGGATTCCCCCTAATGATAACTTGATATGAACCGATTTTCCGGAAATAGCGGCATAAATCTTACTGAATTCACGTCTTAAGCTCCGTTCGGCATCCTGTATACTCATTCCATCCAGAAAGATGGGACCTATACCTGCCACGTGAATAGTACCTTCAGGAGAAATAATTTCTCTGACTGTATTTTCGGAAGTGCCCCACACATCGATAATCAATTCGTCTCCGGGTCCTAACACATAATTTTCAGGGGTAGGGATATCCAGGTTAGGTTCAAAAGATAAATTCCGGTCTGTAAATATATTGCGTCCAAAAACTGCAACCTGCTTACCACGGATTATAAAATCCTCTTTTCTATGTTGCCTTGCCCTGCTCCCACCCGCCAATAGAATGAACAGGGCAAATAACAATGCTCCCTTATCATTCACCCTGCCGGATATCTTATCAATCAGACAGCTTACTTTTTTTGTGACGCAAAAAAGCGACTGACAAGAAAAACTCGCAGCAACGGTTTGCAACAATATTTCTATACTCATAAAACACAGTTATTAATTAATCATATAGATTCTAACACAAATAATGAATCCCATAAATCAACACAATCCACATCCATATTTCACTTCTGATAAGGAAGCAGAAACTTGAAACCTCTCCCCCGCAACATGACTTCCGACTCACGCACTTCTTCTACAAACAACCGATGTATCCCTTCTGTTATTTGCGGTTTTTGGGATTCATAACGAAGAATATTCAGATCAACAGAATCACCCTGTATGGGGTTCACAATGGGAGCTAATTTTATATAAGAACTACTATAAGTCACTCCTCCCCCTCCATAAGGACGGGCGCTGTTTGCAATCCACGTACCTACTCCTTTTCTTTTGACCACCATTTTATTATTCAGAATCAAATAATATGAACTTGCATTGGTACTATACCAACCCAAAGTCTCCAGTTCTCCTTCCGGTCTCACTTTAATATGGATGATTTTCTTCTCTTTTGCATCTTCTGAAATAGCGATAACTTGGGCTTCTCCCTCATATTTAGGATTTATCTCAAGCATCCCGGTAGAGCCGTCCCATTTGATATCCATGATATCCGCCGGGTCGTTCTCTTCCAATTTGGTCAGTTCCCCTCCTCCGAAGATACTTACGTATTTACTTTTAAATCCGGGAAGGAACTGAACCGTTGAATGGCTCACTTCCAAGTCGGGAAAGACCACGCTGATTTTCAGCCTTGCACGCTTGTCATGCGAAATGATAGTGACAAACGTTTCACCTTCCAACAGACCTTTTACCTTAAGCGTGTCCATACTTATATAGGCAGTAGCTATCTGTGCGTTTTCTACGTTAACTATGTATTTCCCGTTTCCGCCTGAGAGAAGGAGTCTTTTTTCCGTTTGTTTATTCAACAACAATTCTTCGACACCCTTCTCTTTTCCTATGCGGATATCGGGAAGTTCTTCTTTTTGTTTTTCACATGCAAAAAAGCAAATAAGGCAAAAAACGATACACAATTGGGTTATTACATTCTTTATCATTGGTTTGTTTCCTGTTTAATTGTATTTTTATTCTTGAATCTTTTCTACACCCAGTTGAGGATATAAAATCTCCCATTCACGACCTTCTCCCTCATCAATATAGATTTCCAGTCGAAACTGTTTGTAAAACCCTCCGAACTCCGGGAACTCTAAAGTATCATCTTTAGGGTTAACTGTTATTCCGTTCAATTTATAAGAGATTCTCGCATCAGGATTGGCCAGTTCATTATAATAGAGCTTTAGGAAACGCCCCTTACAACTCCCGTCAGGAGTGATAGTACGCAAGTAAGGAATCCGATCTTCAGAGTTTTCTGCTTTACTCATTCCTTTCGTCACTCCTTTTCGTTCGGCATATGGTGAAAACTCGTTACCCTTTACTGCTCTTACTTTAACGTGGTGCTCACTTCCCGGTTTAAGTTTTGTCTTCATATATGAATTTCCGGATGTGGTTGTTTCGGTTTTGCCATCAAACATAACTTCCCATCGCATTTCTTCATCCATGACTTTATTCCAAGAGATCTCCATTTCGCTCTGATACGCTTTTATACTCAGATTGCGGGGGGCTTTCGGAACGGAAGATATGTCCGGTCCGTTCCCTTTGGGCACCATCGACATATCGTCGAACAGCATATAGCCCTCCTGATAAACCCGAAGTGTTTTTATGCCCATCCCCATACTATAAACATTTTTCGGAATTGTTACGACACCCTCCGCTTTTTTCCATTCATCTTTAACTGTTCTTACCGAAAGTATTTTCTCTCTACTTTTTACCCTTCCATCATCATACCACAATAAAGTTACTGCTATTTCAGTGTTTTTTATATTCGTTTTGTACCAGAAAGAGAATGCATATTGTTTTCCCCCTTCTACCGGTGTAGGTTGAGCCAAATAGATAGATCCTCCGTTGAGCCATATCTTAAGTGCATATGTACCCGGACTCTCGGGACGCCTCTCATGTACTTGTTCCGGACTAAAGTCGCTTGCTATACGCCAGCCAATGGGCTGTCCCCCATCTCTCCACTCTTCATATCCTCCATTGGGAATGATATTTTCTTTTTGAGCTTTGACTTGGATTGTTGCCGACATGAATATAATTATCGGTAAAAGCAGTTTATGTATCTTTCTCATTTTTCTCCTTATTTTTTAATGTCTTCCAATGAAACTCCAAATATTTTTCCAATGCGAGTTGCCAAATTATATAACGCCCCTTCGGTTTGCTCTCTTCCCAATAAGCGCTCTTTATCCCATAAACCATCGTTCTTCTCCAGTTCATGCAATAAGTTTCCGGTTTCTTCGTTTGTAATGAATGGCTTTCCTTGCGTATTACGTGCAAATTGTGCAGCATAGATCAACCCGTAAGCTTGGGAGAGCAGGCGGAATGCACGTCTGGGATTCTCTTTTAGATTGGCAAATGTATTAGGGCCGACAAGCAGATTCATAGCTCTTGCGGCAACCACCCGCGAAAGCTCTTGTCTGATGGTATCGGCCTGTAGCCTCATTTCATCATATCGGGAAGTCTCCATAAAGGTCCGTCCTTTTACAAATGAGCGGAAGATGCGTAAGTGACAGTCTTTTAGGGCAGGTAAGCCATCGGCCTGAGCCAATGTTTTCCAGAAGCTGTAATATCCATAAGCCAGATCCCAATGATGCTCTAACTCTGTATAGTTATGACCGGGTAAGAGTTGTGTCAGGTCGTTTCGGACAAGTATCTCGTTATTTCCCAATATTTCCTCACCCAGATGTATATTCAATATTTTGTCCAGATATATCGCCCCCATAACAGCATATTTGTAAACCTCGGCCACGGCAATCCCTTTCTCATCTACATAACAGATATCTGAATCGCTTATATTATTGCCTACATATCCCGTCGAACCTTTCGCAGCTTCCCTGTTCCTATGTTCGTAAGAGGGAATGTTCGCCCCTAAACCCGCAATGCGTGCAGAAGTTTCAAACCAATTGTCAATGTCTCGCAGAATCTTTTCTCTATCGTTCAGATGTACAGGAGAAGTGGAAACTTCTTTCTGGGGTTTCAGTCCGAATGTCCCTTCATGATAGATACGGCGTGCTTCGTCATAATCTCTTTGAGTACTCATACGCGCTTCATTCATATATTCCGAAAAAATTCGGTCAATGGGAGATTTCAGAAATTCACATTCCAGCACATTTACAGAACTCTCCCCGTTTCTTGAGAATTTGTATGAAGGTTCAGGAAATACCGGAAGTTGGTACGCACTTTCCACTGTTTCATTTATCCCTTCGGTACAAGCTGCAACACTCGTCAGCAGACAGAAAGAGAGTATATATTTCAGTAAGTAATTCATCTTTTTGCTATTTTTTCTTAAGGTAAAATCAAATATTCACAATAAGGATACCTCAGTGGGTTGATCCCTTCCTCATTTTGATATTGCTCTGTTTCCAAACCGGGAATTTCAATCAGTCCGTCGGTAGAAACGGCTTTGATACTTGCTTTTATGTTGGAAGACCTGGGTCCCTCCCCGGTAACACACAGATATAGAGAAAATCCCGAATGGACATTAAAAGAGATTTCCAATTTCTCTCCATTATACATTACGTTGGGGATTAACCGGCCTGTATCCTCCCGTGCCACTCCCGCACTCTTCTTTCCACAACTGATTGTCACCAACTCTTTCTTCTCATTAATATATTTCACTTTGTACTGGGCAATGACATCATTTGTAAGGTTTCCATCCCAACTTTTTTCCTGAAACGAACATATCAGGGTTATCTTATATTGTTCAGCGTCATCCGGTGCTTCCGTACCGGGGTATTGGTAACTTTCCAATGCCTGATTGGGATCACACAATTGCACGAACAGCTCTCCACGCTTGTTTGCAGGTTTCTCTATCTCTTTAGGTGGAAATAGTTTTTCATAATCTTCATTCACTGCGAAATCTTCTTTTACTGTATTGCAGCTGCATACAACCAGCAGGCAAATTATCCATATATGTTTCATATTCATTCTGGTTTTTAATATTTAAATTTCATCCCGGATTTCAGCTATTACTCCGGTCTTTTCTCCTTCGGGAGCAAGATATCTGCTTACCCAACGCATTGTTTTACTATAAGGGTCAAACACTTTGACAAGTTCACAGACGAACCGCTCTCCCTCTCTGCGGAAATCATAAAAAGTGTATGTTTCACTATACCGTATACCGGGCCTGAAAGTCAAGCCGTCAGCTGTACCTACATATCCCGATCCCAAGCCTCTCACCTTATTCCCAAGCCATCCCCGAGGAGCAAAGTAATCTACGGCAAGAAACAGACGATAGCGTTGATATACTTCCAGTGGTTGTTTCGTATTTCCATCCGTGCTATAAGTGGCATTCATACGCATGTCGCTTCGAAAATAAACCCGGTCAGCCTTACGGATACTTAGTTGAGGATTTTTCATCTTCTCAAAGAACAGCTTATTGTCATATGACTTTCTAATATCCTCCTGCCAACTTTCATCACTCTTCAGTTTTGTAAATACAATATACTCCCGTGCAGGCTCTGTATATGAAGATGTTTTAAATATCAGATTTCCGTCAATATCTTTTCCTGTATAAAGAAAATCCGAAGAACCGGTGAACCGGTCGTTCACCAAAGAGTGCAGATAGTTATAAGTAGTAAAACTCAGTTGTGTGAATGTATTTTGGCTTACTTCAAACTCACTTTGCCGAACTTCCTGCAAACTCTGCTCGGTATAATCGGCCACAGCCTGTACAACTCCATTGTCAGAGAACCTCATCAGGAAGCAGTGTCCGCCATATCCATATTTATACTTTTCGTCGAATATCCCTTTGGGAAGAGTTATCAATTCGTTCACATTCGTAAACAGCAGAGAGTCTGTTCGGGGAAAGTAGGTGACAGACCATCCGTAAGGAGCATTTATAAGCTCCTTTCTCAGTTCGCTAATATGTTTCGCGTTCCGTTCAGAAGGAGATAAGTCGAAGATTCCTTCATCCTTACATGAAAAGAAAACCATTATCAGAATCAGTATTCGAAATCCTGTTTTCATGCTTTTTATTTTTGTTTAGTAAATGCTTTTAATTGCTTTATACTTCTCAGTTGAAGATAATTAAGCGAAATCTTAATTTCTTTCTTGAAGTAATCTTCTACCAATTTTTGCTTTTCTGTCAACTCTTTGTATGCCTGGACAGCTTGTTCATTATATGCATTTTGGAGGTCCTGATCCGATCCGGCTGTATAAGGAGTTTTTGCTTCAGTCAAGGCTTTAAGTATATCTTTGAGGGTATGTGTCAGCTTTGAACTGATAATTTCCGCAAAGTCCTTTTCGGGCGAGAGAAGAGAATGGTAGGTAAAAAAGCCTTTTCTATTGGCATATCTGGCCAAAACGAACACTCTACGTCCATGCGTCTCTCCTTTGAAGACCCATGCAATGGGGGTGGTCGATTCGATATATTTATTTCTACTTATGGATAGGAATCTGTTTCTGTCGTAAGGGAAAAGCTCCATAAGATGTCTGGCAAACTGGTGATGTACACTTCGCATTAAGACAAAAACTTTATCTTCATCTTTAGGATCGAACTCGTTGATGTTGTACAGAAACATCTCATTAGTTGTCGCCTCGGGATTGTCTAATAATTCCATCCCGTTTCCATCTACATTTCTTCCTCCGTACATATATATTTTAAGAGGATTCTTTCCCAATAAAAACTTTTCTCCTCCCAAATCGGGGCTTGTGTAGAGATCAATCCATAAGGCCTTGATAGCCTTGAGCACACTTTTTACATTAGCGACTTCGGGAGGATAGATATAGCTCCCGTTTTGCACTACATTTTTGTCCCACCGATATTCCACTTCGATGCCGTAAGGGAGGGTGAATGTATCCAATATCCATTTGTCCAACTCTGTTTTTTCACGCTCTACCGCACCCGCTTCCACTACACTCCGATCAGATAAGGGTGCTTCCTTCTCACAGCCTGCCAATAGGAAAGAGGTAACGAGAAAATACAGACTTCCCCGGATAAAATATCTGAATTTCATTTTTTTGATTATTGTTTTCATACGCTCGGTTTTATTGTTTAATTATTTTTTAGAATATTTTATCGGGGATTAGGAACCAATCCCCGGTTAATGGCTTCTGCCGGAATTTGCAGAAGTTTTCTGGAATCTTCTTTTTCCAGTTGCCTGTAAAACTTACACTTCGATGTACGTTTGACCGATATATAAAAACGGCGAATGTCAAACCACCTCAGACCTTCGTGCAGGAATTCCTGTCTTCTAAAACCTAAAAAGATTTTTATCAGCGCCAACTGATTGATACTCATTCCATAGAATGGAGTATAAGTCTGGTAATTGTCGCTACTTGTCTGCGTATAAGCCGAACGGTTGCAAGAAGGGTACACTCCATACTTGGCAGATAAGTAGACCAACAAATCATCTATTGCTTTATCATACTCTCCAAGCATGGCATACGCTTCCATCCGGTTGAGCATAACTTCGTCGGTAGAGAATAAAACATTGGTAACATACAGCCCTCTGGGACGTATACCTGTATAACCGGATAATGACAGTTCATCGAATTTTGCTATATATTGTCCGTCGTCTATACGTCCATCATTATAGTTGAACAGAAAGTACGGCTGCATCTTCATTTTCCGGAAATTAAAACATCCGTCTATTCCGTGTTGATTATACACCTTTTCGGCACTTTGGGTTGTTACTCCATATTTTTCTGAGGGGATATTACGTGCTACTCTTGATTCTGTGGTAGCTAACAATAAATTGGCTGGTTCATCAACACTTGCATACCGAATATAGAGATACTTATTATTGGAGTTAAATTCCTTTTTATACTTCTGCCAGTTTCTTAAGACAGGCTTTGGATCGACACCAAGTACATAATCAGAATATGAGACCACCCGGTCCCATTCTCCCTTAATCAGATAAAAGCGCGAAGCAAAAGCATAGGCCGCTTTCTTATTGAAATGAAATTTAGGCTTGATGTAATAAGCATCATCCACCAACGAAAGACCCAGTTTCATATCTTTTTCAATCTTTTCATACACCTCCTTCACCGTTCCGCGCTCATAGTCTACCAGTGCATTTTTTTCAGGTCGATTTAAATAAGGTATGCCCGGGGCTGTTGCCGATTTGGCGGTTCCGTAAGGCTCGGCCCAGATATTTATCAACATGAAATGCAGATAAGCACGCAAGAGAAACGCTTCTCCATACAACGCTTTTACCCGATCGGTTTTAGGGTATTTACCGAGTAACTCTAATGCCTGATTGGCTTGAGCGATTCCGGCATAACATGCATTCCAATAATTCAGCGGAGTATCTAAATCTTCCTGATCGTAGTCTTCCCAATAATACATCGCTTCGTTCAACCGCGAATGAATGCCGTTTACCCTTTCTTCCACATTATCCGTACGTGCTTCCAGGAAAGCAAAATAACTGGCTTCGGGATAGGCTCCGGTAAGGAGCTCGGCTATTTTGTCCTCGCTGTCTATTTGTACATCAAGGGTAGAATCCGGATTTGTTTCCAGATAGTCCTGACACGCCGTCAGCAGAAGGATCATGATACTTAAAAAGATTGTCTTCTTCATTTTTGTCCAATTAAAATTCAACATTCAATGTCATCGTATATTGTTTGGGAGTAGGTAGTGAAACTCCCCCTGATCTATAAAACTCAGGGTCTTGCCCGTTTAGTTTCTTATCCGAATAGATCAGGAATGGATTCGTCACGTTTACCTTTACATTCATCTGCTTGATTTTGAGAAAGGAAAGGAATCTTTGAGGCAGACGATATCCCAACGAGATGTTTTTCATACGCACGAAACTGCCATCGGCCACCCTATTTTGTGAATAGTTATAGGTGTTATAAGCTTTTTCGATATTTTCTTTTCCGATATTCCGTATCAGATCCTGTGAAGGAATAACGGGAATATTTGTTTTCCACTCATCACCGGGGGTCAACCAGCGGTTGTAGTACTCTTTAGAAAATACATTAAGGTCGGCAAATGCCGGATCAAACGACGGGTTCAGCCGAATCTTATTACCTGCTTGCATGGTAACGAAGCACGATAATTCCCAGTTTTTATACTTAAAGGTATTGGCAATACCTCCTATATAACTCGGTTCAATAGGTCCGTGGTAAATAAGGTACGACTTTGAATGCTGGGCATCCAGAAAGTCTGCTCCTGATATTTCACTGTTCACTCCCTTGTTGGAAGGATAAAGTCCGAAATCGAAAGTAGGCAGACCATCACTGTTAAGCCCCTGAAAATTGAAAGAAAACAGAGATCCACGTGGAAAACCGACAATGTTGCCACGTCCGGTTCCGGCCACCATATCGAAGGTGTTAGGGGTATTCAGCAACCGGGTAATCTTCTGTTTCATTCCGCTGATAGTAAATGTGGTAGACCAACTGAATTTCTCACTCAATATATTTTGGGTCTGTACCGCCAACTCCACTCCGCGCGTACGCATATCCCCGAAATTAGCATATTTGTAATACTGTCCTCCCACACCGGAAGTACGGATAAGATCTATCAGATCGAACGAATTGCGTTGGTACACATCAAATGTTGCACTAATGCGATTGTTGAACAGTCCAAGTTCAAGACCGAAGTTCAACTCATACATTTTTTCCCACGTCAGATCACGATTTTCCAAATGTAAAATACGCAACGCATTCTCCCTGTCTTTCAGAAGAGTACGGTTGACTATAAGATGGTTGAAAACCGCAGTAGAGTTAATAGCTTGTTCATTCATTTTGGCAGTTAGTCCATAACTTGCACGCAGGGCGAGTCTTGAAATGGTAGAGTATTTTTTCATATACTCCTCCTGATCCAGATTCCATTTGGCTCCGATATTCCAAGTCGGCAACCAGCGAGAACGACTATATTTACCCGCAGTGTTGGATCCTTCATAATTGAATACCCCATTGAAAATGTATTTTCCGGCATAACCGTAAGTAGCGCTGCCCGATAGCGTCACTCCCCTTTCATAACGTTCGGTCAGAGAAAAATAGGTATCTCCTTCATTGGTCAACTTTTCAAAAACCAAGGGGTTGGAAAAAACCTGATTCCCTCTATCATACTGTATCCCATAACCTTGAAAGGGGTTGATGCTGCGATCGGCATATCGTATTTCAGTAAATCCGAAAGCGCGTATATTATGCTCGCCCAGTTGCTTATTATAATCCAAAGCCAGACGTCCCAAATAACTTCGCAAAGAAGTTTCCGTTTTATTGAATATACCTCCATGTGTCAATGCCACCCGGGGCAGTTGCATCAGCTCATCTTTATTCTTCAACAGATAAATGTTTTCCCGGGCTACATAGGGAGTCTCGTTGGCACGAAAAGCCTGTATCACATTAGATCCTTCAGTTATAAAATGCGAACTTTTGGTAACCGCATGACGTATCGTAGCCAATCCTTTTACTTCAATGTTGTTATTAAGCCTGTATGAGAGTTCGCCCTGCAATTTGAGATCCAACACTTCGGTTTTAAGGTAATTGTTTTCAAATTCATTCAGGATGTTGAACGGAGCCCAGTTGTTCCGATAGTACTCTCGTTCGCCATCCGCATTATGAGGACGTAAAGTGCGGCTCGTACTTAAAGCATAACTAAAAGGATTAATATCGAAATCACGTTCGAATGTTCCGATAACAGTATTTTTACGTTGCGAAATCGTTCCCGGCGAGTTTTGGTTACGCAGATTTCCTTGTGCGGATATAGTAACCTTTATCTTGTCCTCGTTCCAGTAGAAAGAGTTCTTGATATTGGCAGTAATCCTTTTAACATTGTCAGCCAGTGTCCATCCCCTGTCATCATAAAAGCCGATAGAAGCATACATAGCAGAATTCTCTCCTCCTCCGGAAAAAGTCACCGTATGTGTATGGATAGGCTTATATGTAAACAGCTCTTTAAACCAATCAGTGTTAGCATACTCTCTTGCGCGCATAAACGTCCGTTTAGCATCATCCGTATTCTCCAGATAATATCGCCCGGTAGTCGGATCAACTGTATTGAGTGCTTTATACATTTGATAATACACTCCACTGCGACGCCCATATAGTGTATTTTGCAAAGAGAAATATCCCTTTCTGTCCATCTCCTGATAAATAGACATACTCTCCTGAGAATTGAGCAGATCGAAATTCGTATAGGAAGGAATAGAGCGCATACTTAGTTCGTATGTATAAGAAAATCTGTTCGGCGAATTCCTTTGACCGGATCGAGTGGTGATTACGATCACTCCATTCAATGCTCTGGCACCATAGATCGAAGTTGCCGAAGCATCTTTCAATACCTGTATATCTTCAATATCAGATGCATTCAGCCCGGCAACAGCCGAACTGATGAGGGTTACAGCATCACCCGAAGCCAGCTGGTCAAGTGTAAGCGAGACAAGATCTTCGTATACTGCTCCGTCTATAACCCATAGAGGCTGTACATTCCCCATTATGGAAGCACCGCCCCGTATATTGATCCGGGGTGCCGCACCGAAACTTCCTGTTACATTCTGTATGGAAAGTCCCGCGATACGTCCTTCGAGCATGCGCGATACATCCGATATACCGTTTAGCTTGATTTCATCCAGTTTTACCGAAGCTGCCGCCCCTGTAAAAACCCTGTTTTTAATCTGTTGATAGCCGGTGACCACCACTCCCTCTATCTCTTGTACATCGTCTTGAAGTATTATATTCATTATACCGGACGTGATTTTGACTACCCGGGTTTTCATTCCCACGAAACTCACTTTCAGCATCTGCCCTTTCCGAGCTTTAAGGGAGAACTTCCCTTCCACGTTTGTAATAACCCCTCGTGCTGTTCCTTCCACTACCACCGTAGCTCCCGGCAGAAATTCTCCAGTTGTAGAACGTACTGTACCTTTTATCTCTGCCGGCTCCTGTGCCAGACAAATCTGAGAAAAGATTGCCAGCAGCAAACTACTAATTACAATTTTTATAATCGATGTTGCATTCATTGTTATTTATTCTTTTTGTTGTTTATCACAATTGAATTTTAATATCAGAACTGTACATTAGCTCCTGCATAGATTCCAAAAGGATGTCCTGCTCTCAGACCCGCAGGATGGCGGGATGTAAGGTAAACCCTATTGGTCAGGTTGATCGCGTTTAACCTGAGCGTCAGATATTTATTTACAAGTACATTGACCGAAGCGTCGAGTATAAGGTTCGCCGGAACTTTCTCTCTCTCCGCAATTGTTCCCTGCCCGGGTGAGGTGCGCATGTCACTGTTATAGCGTGCACCTATATTTGCGTAGAACCATTTATATTCTATCCCCAATTGCATGTTCAGAGCGTGTTTGAAAATATAAGGTATTTCATCACCTCTAACTACATTACCCCATGAGTGGCTTTCGAACGAGTTCCTCATTTCCGTATCCGTATAAGTATATGATAACTGCAAAGGCAATCTTAGGCTACAAGTATGAGGCAGAGGCTGATATTGCACCAGAAACTCCGCACCTTTTACTCGGGCCTCTCCCACGTTGAACTGCTCAAGCGTTCCGGATCCGCCCGAAGCGGCCAGATCGCTTCCCAGCATATTACTGTAATTGTTGTAGAAGCCTATTAGCTCTGCTTTGAATTTCCCGATAGAAACACGTGTGCCCAATTCCATATTCACACTGCTTTCAGGCTTTTGATATAATTCCGCGCTTGGAGGAGCAAACCCTTTGTGGACCCCGAAGAAAACAGAAGCGGCCGGAAGCAATTGATAGTGTACGCCTATTCCCGGAATCAGTACACGTGCATGGTTCGGGGTCTCAATACGTACTTTACCCGAACGCGCCAAATCTTCTTTCGTATAGTCTTTTTTCAATAAGTCTATGTCCTCGTATCGTAACCCGGCAGTAATAGTCCACACGTTATATCTTAATTTGGCAAGCAGGTAACTGGCTAAAGCGTTGGCAGAAGTAACACGGTTGGCATTTGTACCGTGAATACCTTCCATGAATAGTACCATCTTCTTATTTTTCATTGAGTAAGAGTCATCCCATTGAAAACGATCTTCCTCATCGGCATGATAACGAAGCCCGAACTCCAGGTCGAAGAAGAACTCTTTCACGTTGAAACGGTATTCAGCTCTGGTTTGTATACCTCTGGAACGATAAGTTCTGTTATTGGCTCTTACCAATAAGGCCTCACCCTCCCGGTCTGTTTTTCCTGTTAGAATATCAAAATAGCGGATATTAGTTTCCGGGTCTATAAGTACATCGGCGACGGATATTTTCTCTTTCGAGGTGATTCCTGCACGCACATCATTTAGTTTGTACCAATTCCGGTGAAAATAGTTATAGTATGCGTTGGTAGTTACTTTCAATTTGTTGGAAAAAGTCAGAAGATAAGTAGCAACCCACTGCTGATGATCAGTTTTAAGTTTATCCATTTGCGAACCTGCATACCGGAGAAAAGGGGTTTTCTTAAAATCATCTGCGGAAAGCCCCACATACGTTTCATCCGAATTTTCGCCTGCATATCCGAATTTCAGTTCCAAAGCATGATTCACTCCCCTTACTTTATCCGTTTTTACCACCATTTTGGCTATAATGTCATTTCTTTTAAATCCTTCGGCTGCATAATCTTCGTATCTCTTGAAACCATCCGATTGATAACGCAGATATTCCACCATATATCCAAAATGTTTCCAGTTACTTCCGATAGCTGCATGAGATTTAAACGTATTCTTACTTCCGTAAGAAATGTTTGCTTTGCCGGAAAAGTTGTTCGGAATAGGAGTCGATACCAGATTAATGGCTCCTCCCGTAGTGAACGGGCCGTATTGTACCTGACTACTCCCTTTCAGTACCTCAATAGCTTCCATTCGGGCAACATTTGGAAAATAATAAGCCGCCGGAGCAGAATAAGGAGCCGGTGCCGCCAGTACACCGTCCTCCATAATAGAGATACGCTCACTTCGCTCGGCCTTCGTTCCTCTCAAACTAATGTTCGGACGAAGCCCGAAACCGTCTTCTTCATACATATTAACTCCCGGAACGGCTTTCAGCATGCGGTTGATATCCGTATATCCAAGCTTGCGAATTTCCTCGGGCGAGATATAATATGCCGAGCCTGTACGGTTTCTTGCTTTAAACTTGCTTCCAAGTATTTGTTGGGATGATACTACTACCTCTTGTAACTGGTAGATGGAGTCACTCTTCACCTGCTGTTCCTGTGAGTATATAGCTGAATATCCCAAAGAAAAGAGGATGATAAATAAAGGTTTTCTATTTGTCATATTAATAAAATTGTAACATTGTCAGGGGGCTTCTATTAGATTTACCTCCACAAGAGATGCGCTTTGCAGAAATCAAGCTACGAATAGCGGTATAACCTGCTTACTTAACACCCATATCGACTCTTTTAGAAAAGCTGTAGTGCCTGCATGGATAGGAAAAAAAGGAAAGCAAAACTCTAATGTTTGTTAGGGTATAGAAACTGTATTCCTTAATATAGTTTAGTTGTTTGTTTAATTACGGCGGCAAAGATAAAGACACTAAATTTAACCCACAATCACTATATTTAGGTATTTGCACCAAATCGAAATTTTTCCTAACATTACATAAAACAGATTGCTTACACACAGAGTATGAGCATGATATGGCATTAAACTTATAAAGTTACCAAAGGAGTAAGATAACAGTCCATTAAGTAATATTTATGTGTTCCACCGGATCCCGGCAAATTAAACCTGCAGTTAAAGCCGGCTTTTATCAGTCATCTCTCAAACAGGATGTCAGGAGTATGTCATGAGAACAAGTTTTGTATCATTTCTCACAGTATAGTTCTTAACTGCATTCTTATTTTCCAGTGACACTTTTCGACTTCAGAATTAATATGTCCGAATGGAGCAAAGCAATAAAAAAGACCAAAGACTTAAAGTGATCAAAAGTATTTAAATGAAACAGGAAATTGAAACCGAAGCCATCAAGAAACCCAAGCAAAGAAAGAGTTTCCCCCCCAACTAACTGTATTACAAAATATCACTAAAATAAAAAGACCGGAATAGAATAAGCATCTAATCCAGCCTTTATATGATTTTCCGGTATATATATCAGTAACCCAAATCGGAAGCATCGATCCGTTTACTTTCTGTTCTCAATTTACTGGGAGTCATTCCAAATAATCTCTTACAGTAAGAAGTGAAATGAGCTTGTGAATTGAAATCAAAATCCATTGCGATCTCTTGAAAAGGAGTATCAGACTCACTTATTTTTTCTCTGATCAACTCCGCTTTCTTTTTTTGCATCCATTGGTAAGGACTTTCTTTAAAACAATTCCGGAACTTACGATTAAAAGAGCGCTCAGAAGTACAGTACAAACCTGCAAATTCCTTCACACTCTTTACTTTCCTATAATTATCCATTACAAAATCTTCAAAATGTCCTGCATGACCTAAGATAGAAGAAAAAAAAGTAAATAATTCTTTCTTCGTATAATACCCTCTCAAAACCAACAAGACCTCTTGCTGTTTGATAAGATGCATATGTTTACATTGCATTTTGGCATATAAATATGCAACGATGGAATCCAAAACAGCCAGTAAAGGAGCTCTTATGGGAAGTACACACATCTCTTCTTTCTTTTTCTCATAAGAAGAGAGAGAATTTATATAAACTTTATCACACACTCTAATGTCTTTATTCCAAAACAACAAGAGACATTTTGCATCATATATGACTTCGATTTTATTATCCACATGCTGTGGGATAAGAAGCATTTCATCTTTCTCAACATGTACATTCTGATATTCACCACTATCGATAGACACCTCTCCATCAAGGAGGAAAAAAATACAAGGAGAAGCACTATTATCTATTTGACTTACATTATCTTTTTCTAAATTATAACAAACAAAACCTGTATTAACATCTACTTGATAGTTCATGCATGACAGATGTTCTTTAAAATAAAGTAATTTCATAATATTATTTTATTAAACATACAAAATTAAACTATTAGCGGTTATTTATCACAGAATAAAATTTTATACAAATCCGCCAACTATCTCTACATTTATTCATAAGATAATCTTTTTAAGCATTTCTTTTTATGAAGTTTAAAGAGTTACCTACTCTTAAGCCAGATGATGATTAATTCTTTAACATTCTATTATTTCTTCGAATCTTTTCATTCTACATCAAAACAACGGAACAAAAAAGGCAACAAAAACAAAATTGTTCTTGCCGCCTTTATGTTTTATGAAAAATTAATATAGCTCATTATTCTTCATTTGTTAACCAACCCCAGTAATCTGAATTCGTCACTCTCTCAATAGACACTTTTCTATCACCCATTCTGACTTTATCCGGACCTGAAGCCGGCACCGAACTGGCATGATACCCGACTCCCCGCCATTTCAACATATGCTGAGGCACTTGTCGTTTCAACAACGCACGATACACAGCTTTTGCACGACGTTTTGACAAATCCATATTATAATTATCACTTCCTCTTGCGTCTGTATATCCGGTTATCAAGAAATTGTTATCCGGATAGCTTTTCAACAGATCTGCAATTTTATCCAAAGTGAGTTCAGACTCGGAAGTAACCACATCCTTATCAAACGCAAAATGAATGTTATCGAACAGATCGCAGATATGACTTTCTACCACAGTCGGTACTTCAACTCTCTTTTCAACAATCCGTTCTACAATCCTATCAACCGGACGATCTATGTACTGTACAACCGGTATGGGACGTTTTGTACTTCCACCCCAACGGAACATAACACGCATCGAAGCCTGAACAAAGCGCGTTTGATTTTTATCGACAGGCATTATGTATTCTCCCTGTAATCCTATTCCCCAATGATCGTTAAACCAAGCTTGTACCCCGGCTCCAAAGGATAAGGGGAAATAGGATTGTTTAGATCCTATTGTCTCTCTATTCCAAGGATTTGATGACGTCCATTCTGCTTCTCCTATAGGATCATTCCCAAACTTACCCGCATTAATTGCATGAAAATCATGATGAAGGTAGTTAACACCTATACGTAAATAAGGTTCTACATATTTTGATTTAAACAATGGAGTAAATCGAAATTGAAGTCCCGGACCGGCCATATACATGAAATCGTATTTACGCCCGCCTGTTTCAACTTGATTTCTTGCTAAGCCCAATGTTCCCTGCAAATCAATGTAAAACCAGGGGTTCAGTTCACGAGCAGCATATAGTTGGATACCACCAAAAAGATGATCGATATTCATCCGATACAAATAGTCACCATCTATTTGGCGGAAATCGGAGAAGGTCACTCTATCCCAGTTGATAAGAGCCCCACCAGCCCCCACCTCCCAAGCTTTGGTTCTATATTCCGGTCTCTCCACTTTATCGTTTTGAGCATAAGTATAGAAGGGAAAGACAGTAAAAGCCAATGCTCCTATAAAAAGTCTATTTATTATTACACTGAAATTCATCTTGCTTATATTTTATTTATCTTTATAAGTTACACTAATTGCAGGCATATTTTTATATGTATTTTCAACATAATATGTACCATCATCTACTTTCTTCTTGAGAATTCCTAAAGATACAGAGTTAGAGTAGACAAAAGCACTATTCGCCCCCACTGAATAGATTGTAGCTCCCAGATACGGACTAAGGGCAGCATATTCAGGTTTATTATAACTTGACTTATTATGCTCGCTTGTAGCTGTTTGCACTCCCAACGGAGAGGTATATGTAAACTTAACATAACAAAGTAGAAGTCCCTTCGCTTCTTCCGGGGTATAATATTCAGGTTCAATGTAATCTATGCCGTTCGGTTTCACTGTTTTTACCAATTTACTCTTAGATATGATATTGAAATCAATAGTCGAAAAGTCAAACTCCCCCTGAGCTCGATTTAAGAATACATCATCTCCACTTTCAGCAGATGCCTTAGTCAAAACTAATGTTTTAAGTGTAGGAGGTATCTGGTAAGGTGCCATTTTACATACTCCATTCCAATAAATCTTTTCTCCATAATAAGGGGTATCTTTTACTATTGAGAAATAGTTATCTTTTCCATCCCAAAAGTCAGCTATTCCATTTTTTATATCAGCAAGGTTCTCTTTAACATATCTATTAGGATTAATAGACATTGATGTACTGCTCATATTAGGTGTAGAACTTTCTATTTTTTTCGTTTTATCAAGAGATGTCGGATCTTCCGGATTTGTAACCTGGTATGCCGTAAACCCGGCATTTACATTAGGTAAATAGCTGGGAAGAGTTTTCCATTCCGCACCAGGATCTGTCTTTCTTTCTACTCTAAACTGCAGGTTATGTTCAAAATCAAGATATGGAGAGGTGGCAATATAAATCATTCTAATCTGCATTCTGTTAGGGACATAAGTGTTTTCTGCAGATTCCTTTGTCACATTATTAATAGTTACCTCCTTAACTTTTCCCCATCGAGCATCCACATCATCAATCTGAGGAAGATCTTCTTTCGGAATAATAAACTCCCCCTCCTCATTGGCTGTGTAGGTTTTAGTCGGATCCAAGCCGGGGATTCCCTTAACTACAGCCTTTGGGGCCTTATTACCAGATTCATCATACACACGATAAGCTACTCCTCCATCGGTTGTACGGACATACTCGCCAAATTCTTGCTGCGAATAAAGCGCAATTACGTTAGGTACTCCTTTAATAATAGTAACTTCAGCACCCGGTTTGCCTGGAATACCGGGTTTTCCATCCTTACCGTCCGCACCATCTTTGCCATCCGCACCTCTCAAAAACTCCCAAAAATCACTCAAAGAGGTTTTACCACAATCCCAATCCAAAGACGGATTATGGGGATCTTTCACTTTAGGCCCAGTATTATTACAACCGGCCTCAACACTCTCTACCCACAATTCATAAGCGCTCTTTCCGTTAGCACCATCCTTTCCATTGCTACCATCCTTTCCATCGGCACCATCTTTTCCATTAGTACCATCTTTTCCATCAGCACCATCTTTTCCATTAGTACCGTCCTTTCCATTAGTACCGTCTTTGCCATCAACACCATCTTTACCATATGCACGAATACCGGTATCTTTCCCATTAATATACCAGTTTCCATTAGTACCGATCATTACCTCTGGCGATCTTCCATCTTTACCTATCGCAGCCTTTCCGGTATCTTTCCCATTGATTACCCAGTTTCCATTTTCTCCAATTGTAATAGTAGGTGTTGTTCCCGCAACTCCCTCTTCACCTCTGGAGGGTCTTCCTGTATCTACCCCATCAATCAGCCAGTTACCATTATCCCCAATCGTAACAATCGGTGGAACAGCATCTTCACCATTTCGTCCGTCCCTGCCCTGTGCGCGTATTCCAGTGTCCTTATTACCAATCCACCAATTCATATTATCTCCGATATGAGGTGTCTGGCCATTCTCACCACTCGCTCCTGTCAGATAATACCAAAAATCTCTAAGATTATTTTGAGATACGGGCCATTTACTTCCCGGACGGTGAGGATTATCTAAAGTACCTGTAGCT
The DNA here is from genome assembly GCF_040798045.1 of Bacteroides sp. NGMCC 1.200775. NCBI lineage: Bacteria > Pseudomonadati > Bacteroidota > Bacteroidia > Bacteroidales > Bacteroidaceae > Bacteroides > Bacteroides sp. NGMCC 1.200775. Next base: position 717,488 of record NZ_JASCQK010000001.1, read on the forward strand.
ACATCCTCTCTCCAAAGTTCAAAAGCATTTTTTCCATCCAGACCGTCTTTACCTTTTAAGTACTTAAAAAAATCAGTTATCTCAGTCTCTTGTTTAGGCCAGGATATCACTCCATTCTCTACATTCTCTTTCCAGAATTCGTAAGCCGACATTCCTCTATCACCTTTAGGACCTTTGGGCATCGTAATATCCACTTCTGTGCAAGCCCACCCTAAAATAATGGTTAAGATATAAACCATTAAATGTAATAATTTAGCATTGTTCATTTTGTTTATCAATAAAATGTATAAAATAATTATATAAACGACAGTTGACAATACAGATATGGGGATAAAAAGTCATATTATCAGAACCGCGTTTAATAAGTACGTACTTTCTGATGCAAAAGTAATATCTTATAAACTCTTATATTTATATAAAAAAGAACACTATTTATATGTATCAGACAATTTCAGAATACCGGCACTATAATTGGCTAACTATTAAATAGCCGCAATGCATCCTGAGGAAAACAGAAGTAACATAAACCTCTATACAACAAATAAATACAATCTATAAGCAAACTATTACTTCCTATAAACCGACGAAAACAACATATGATTTCCATCCCCGGAAGTTATATCATAAAGCCCTTTTAGGGAAAATATAAAGGAGCTGTCGTCGCTAACAGAAATCAGTCAAATGAAGCAATACCCCCTATTTATACTATTCTGATAGAATTGGGTGGTTTGTTATATACCAGAAGAAAACACGAAAAAGGCACACGACCAATAATGTCAGAATAAAAGATAAAAACGATTAATGCAAGGCAAACTGAAACTGGTAGATAAAATCCTAAGAAATGAGGATTGCCCGCTCTGGAAACATGGTCTACCTTTGCCGCAAATTCTAAAAATATGATAAGAAAACTATTTTTCCTCCTACCCTTTTCCACAATGGTTTCAGCTAATGAACCCGATACGGTATTGGTTAAGCCTATCAATCTGGATGAAGTAACGATAGTAGGTTTTAAACAGAACAGTCCCAATCGTGAACCACTTTCTATTTCTACCTTAGATAATCGCTTCCTTAAAGAAAATGAAATATCGGGAGCTAAAGACTTAAGCTCCTTACTGCCTAATTTCTATATGCCCGATTATGGATCTAAACAAAACTCTCCGGTTTATATCCGAGGCATAGGAGCAAAAAAAGATGCTCCATCGGTGGGGTTTTATGTCGATGGAATTCCCCATTTTGAAACCTCAGCTTTCGATGTTGACTTGTCGGACATAAGTAGTATAGAGGTGTTTCGCGGGCCACAAGGCACCCTCTACGGACGTAACTCCATCGGTGGAATTATCAATATATACACCCATTCACCCCTTGATTATCAAGGTACACGTTTTCGCTTAGGATATGGCAGTTACAATGATATTCGATTGATGGCTTCAAACCATACAAAGGTAAACGAACAACTGGGCTTATCCATTAGCGGCAATTACCACCACAATGATGGCTTTTTTACAAACCTGTATACCCATAAGAAAGCGGACAAGCTTGATAATGGAGCAGGACGAATCGGACTGATATGGAAACCTGCAGCCCATTGGACCACCCGTTTCATAACTTCCTACGAGTATTCGAATCAGGGAGGATATCCATACGGATTGTACAATGCCGATAACGGAACAACAGAAGCCGTAAACTACAATGATGAAGGACTGTATCGACGAAATCTGTTGACTTCCGGGGTTAATGTACGCTACGATGGTTCCCGCATTAGTTTCAACAGCCAAACCTCCTATCAGTATATACAAGATAAAATGGGGATTGATCAAGATTTCTCGCCCCGCAATATATTCTACGGGCAAAACCGGATACGACAGCATATGTATTGCCAGGAGTTTACAGCAAAATCTGTCAATAACAGTCGTTATCACTGGATAACGGGGCTTTTTGCTTTCCGGCAAACGGTAGATAGGAAAGTTGACCTCAGTCGTTTTACAGATACCACCCGGCATCTTACTAATAGTGAGATCCCCACTCAAGGGATTGCTTTTTATCATCAATCCACACTCGATCTGTTCCAAGGTTTGTCCTGCTCTGTGGGTTTACGTTACGATTATGAACAGGCCCGATGCGATTTTTCCAAAGTGCAACAGCCGTTGGATGGTAAGGGAGAAACAAAATCTCTCGGACAATTCGACAGATCCCTTCACTTCAGCCAGTTTACTCCCAAGTTCAGCTTGCAATATCTCTCATCCCACAATCAATTGCTTTACGCTTCCGTATCCAGAGGATATAAAACCGGAGGATTTAATGTTTCTTTCCTCAACGATGACGAGTATATCTATTCACCCGAATATAACTGGAACTACGAAATAGGCGCCAAGCTATCTTTCCTGAATGGTCGACTGACAACCGACTTAGGATTGTTCTATATAGATTGGCGCAATCAGCAGATAACCAATACTATTCCGGCTGTAGGTAATATAATCCGAAACGCCGGTCGCTCTCGCAATAAAGGCGTCGAAATAAGTTTGCAGGCTCGTCCGGTAAATTCATTGGTCGTACATATGAATTATGGATATACAGATGCCCGATTTGTTCACTATAAGAAAGAAGAACGTGGCACCCTAAAAGATTATGGGGATAATTACCTGCCTATGGTCCCCTGTCACACCTTCTCTTTAACAGCCGGATATACATTCTACAACATCTGCTCCTGGATCGACCGCCTTACACTCAATGGTGGCGTATCGGCAACAGGCCCAATCTATTGGTACGAAGACAACCAAGCCAAACAAAACCTGTATGCACTGGTCAATCTGAAAATTGGTGCGAGTAAAGGAAACTTTACGTGGGAAGTCTGGAGCAAAAACCTCACCAATACCGACTATCTGAGCTACTACTTCGTGACAAGCAAAGCCTATGCGCAAAAAGGAAAACCCATCACCCTGGGGACATCTGTCAGCGTCCGTCTTTAATCAAGCAACATCAAAAAATGGAAATAAACAGATTTTTCCCACTATCCCAGAAGACACTGAACCTTGGTACGTTTTTCTGTCTATATATCGCACAGGCCATCCCGATGAGTTTCTTCTCTACTGCCATACAAGTATTGATGAGACAGGCTGATTACTCTCTTTCGTCCATCGCCTTATTACAGCTTATCAAACTTCCATGGATATTGAAGTTTCTTTGGGCACCACTCATCGACCGGCATTGCATCACCATGAAAGACTATAAACGCTGTATCATTTCATCCGAAATAGTATATGCTTTACTGATCCTTTTAGTAGGGCTACTCGACATCCAGACAGACCTTTACCTCATTATCGGATTGGTGTTTCTATCACTTGTAGCTTCAGCTACACAAGATATAGCCACAGACACACTTGCTGTACTTTCTTTTGACAAGCGGGATAAAAGTTTGGTCAACAGTATGCAATCAATGGGTAGCTTCGGAGGTACATTAATAGGAACGGGCGTGCTGCTTCTTGTTCTCCAACACTATGGCTGGCATGCAGTGATACCGTGCTTATGCATTTTCGTACTATTGGCAGTTATCCCGTTACTGAAGAATAAGCGCATGAAAATGACTGTCAAGGAATCTGCAAAGCGAGCACGACTTACCGATTTTATATGGTTCTTTGCCCGCCGCAGTATCTGGAAACAAATAGGATTCCTACTACTTTACTACGCCAGCATTATCGGCATTTTATCGGTACTGCGTTCTTACCTGGTTGATCTGGACTATTCGATGAAAGAGATAGGCATTATGATAGGCATCGTAGGTACCGGAGCCGCTTTCGCATCATCTTTTCTGGCCGGATTACTGGTTCGCAAAATCGGACGATATTATTCCAGAATACTATTCGCGATATTCATTCTGTTTACCACACTCTATTTTATGTGTATTTCGTGGACGCCTCCCTCACTCCCAATGCTCTGTTTGGGCATCGTACTATTGTGGAGTGCCTACGGTATGGCAACCATTGTGGTATATACCACTGCCATGGATTGTGTACGCAAAGGATGCGAAGGAACTGATTTTACCATTCAAACTGTACTCACACACCTAAGTGGTCTGCTTATGGCCTTTCTTAGCGGAGTGGTGGCCGACAGGGTTGGTTATCACGGTCTATTTATCTTCGAAGTCGTATTGGCTTCCATATCGCTGATCTATATCTTTTGTTTCTTCAGAAAAGAATCTCAAACTATTCATTCTTAACACATATGTATACTGAAATAATCAATAAATACAATGTACCGGTACCCCGATACACCAGTTATCCACCGGCCAATTATTTTGAACCGTTTACCAACAGCCGCTACCTGGAGGCTGTGCAGCAATCGAACAAGGTTTCAGAACGTGCGTTATCGTTTTATCTGCATATCCCGTTCTGTCGACACTTGTGTCACTATTGCGGATGCAACTCATATCCTATGGCACGTCCCGAAGTCATTGAATCCTATGTAAAGGCCTTGCATCAGGAGATGGATCAAATTCTTCCTTTATTGGACAAGAGCCGCCCGATCGCACAAATACATTATGGAGGCGGAAGCCCCACAGCCATTCCTATAGCCTTGATCAAAGAGCTGAATGCTCACCTATTATCATCATTCCGGATGATCGATCGTCCGGAAATAGCCATTGAATGCCATCCCGGATATCTTTCTGAGAAAGATTGGCTACAGTTAACCGAATGTGGTTTCAACCGTGTCAGTATTGGCGTGCAAGACTTTAACATCGAAGTCCTGAAAACAGTGAATCGCCGCCCTTCCTTAGTAGCGATGGAAGATATCTTTGCTCTGCTACGTGAAAGGGGGATAAGCATCAACCTTGACTTTCTTTATGGCTTGCCCAAGCAAACAGTAGAGAGCTTTGCCCGTAGTATAGAGCAAGCCATTTCCTTATCACCCGACAGACTGGTCACATTCAGTTACGCCCACGTGCCTTGGATCAATAAACGACAGTTGATTCTGGAGAAATCAGGTCTACCCGATAATCGTGAAAAACGGAATATGTTTGACACTGCTGCCAAGCTATTGCTTGAATCCGGTTATCAATCTATCGGAATGGATCACTTTGTACGCCCAAACGATGAACTGAGTATCGCCATGCAAACCAAAAAATTACACCGCAACTTTCAGGGTTATTGTACCCGACGCACTACTGCACAGGTATATGGCTTGGGCGTAACTGCTATCAGCCAACTCGAATCGGCCTATGCTCAAAACACGAAAGATATTCCCCACTACATCGAGACTATCGGCAAAGGCGAACTATGTATTACCAAAGGCTACGCCCTTTCTCCAACCGAGCAATTAACCAGAGAAGTGATTGAAACCTTAATGTGCAATGGATGCATCGATTGGAAAGCTCTGTCAAACCGTTTGCACGTATCAGTACCGACTCTAAAAGCCGCTACAGCCTATGATGAACAGAAACTGTCGGTCTTTGCCAATGACGGGCTGATTTACTATACTGATGACTATCTTGAGATGACAACCGAAGGTTCGGCATTTGTACGCAACGTAGCCGCTTCACTTGACAAGCTTATGCTCCATACCCCACATTCATATTCAAAACCTTTGTAAAAATGAACCAACCAGAAACAAAAAATTATCGTTTGCGAGACACGATTATCATTGGTGCAGGTCTCACCGGACTGACTATCGCCTATTACCTCACTCGCAAGGGATGTGATGTCGAAGTAATCGAACAACAATCCCGCACGGGCGGTCAGATATGTACCTACCACGAAAGTGGCTTCACCTTCGAAAGCGGACCGAATACCGGTATAATCTCTCACCCTGAAGTAGCCGAACTTCTCGAGGCACTCTCTCCAATCTGCCGTTTAGAAACAGCCCGCGAAGCTTCCAAACAACGTCTTATATGGAAAGGTAATCGTTTTCACCCTCTCCCCTCGGGACTGTTCAATGCAATTACCACACCGTTGTTCAGTACAAAAGATAAATTAAATATCCTATGCGAACCTTTCCGCTCAAGAGGAAACAATCCTGACGAAACCATTGGCGAACTGGTACAACGTCGCTTGGGCACGTCTTATCTGCATTATGCGGTAGACCCGTTCATTTCGGGTGTCTATGCCGGTGACCCCATGCGGTTGGTCACCCGTCACGCCCTCCCTAAGCTTTATCAGCTTGAACAGACCTATGGCAGCTTCATTCGCGGTGGCATTGCAAAATCGTTTTCACCCCGAAACCAACGCGATCGACTGGCCACACGAAAAGTTTTCTCTACCCATGGAGGCCTCAGTAATCTGACAGGAGCATTGGAACAGGCCATTGGAAATAAACGATTCTCATTGGGAGCTACCTCAACATCCCTGATACCTTGTGAACGTGGTTGGTTGGTTTGCTTTACAGATGCCAACGGAAAGGTCGATCAAATTCGTTGCCGGAAGGTGATAACCACCATACCTGCCTATGCCCTGCCTCCACTTCTTCCTTTTATCCCCACCGAACAAATAAACCGGATTAGCAATCTTGCCTATGCTCCCGTTATGCAAGTCTGTGTAGGTCTGCGTAATACTTATGGAAAAGAGTTCCCTGCCTTTGGGGGATTGGTTCCTTCCTGTGAACAAAAATCTGTTTTAGGTATTTTGTTTCCATCGGCTTGCTTCAGCAACCGTTCTCCAAAGGATGGCGCCTTGTATTCATATTTCCTGGGCGGAACAAGGCATCCCGAACTCCTGACAAAAAGCAATGACGAAATTACCACGTTAATTGGCACTACCATGCACGAGATGCTGAATTATCCTGTTGGAATAGTACCCGATCTGATACGCATCTTCCGGCATGAAAAAGCCATTCCCCAATACGAAAGCAGCAGCGCCGACAGGTTTACCACAATTAACGAACTACAAAAGCAATATCCCGGATTGGTATTGGCAGGAAATCTCAAAGGAGGAATCGGTATGGCCGACCGCATCAAACAAGCTGTCGAGATTGCCCGCGAAAAATAAACCTTTCTTATCGCCTACCTATATTTACAAACAGTCTGAAAAAACACCTATCAATCCTTACGACACTACTTAAAAGAAAGGATTGGGAAAGATGAAATTCATTTTCCCAATCCTTTTAAAGGTATTTATCAATACCATAATAATAACCTTTAGAGCCTCTTTAACTTTTTGACAGGAACATCAGATTTTCTTTCCTATGTAGAACACATACCCATAATATTCCTTATACTTATAGTAAAGTTGGGTCTCATGACGCTGGTTGGCAATAAAATCCACAGCAGCTTTATTACCGGCATATTTTTTCAGAAAATTCTCCTGGGCTTCTACTTGTGGAGTATAAAAATGTTCTATCCAACAGTTTTCAGGTAAAATAAAACAGGCAACAGGGATATACCCGGCCCTTTGCATTTGGGCAACCTTATTGGGAATAGTATCTATCTCAGGATAAGCATCCATCCAGAAATCATTAATCTCGGCAGGCCGTTTATCAGTAAACCAGGAAACTTCTGAGACAGCGATATAGCCCCCTATTTTCAAATATTGCCACCACTCTTTCAGCCCATGCTGAAAACCTATATTATAAATTGCTCCTTCCGACCAGATCAAGTCCAACTCTTCTCTACTGAATGGAAGATTGTCCATTGAACCTACAATTCCCTTTACCCGATCTTGTAAGCTCAACTGACTGGCATGGTAGTTGAAAATGTCTATAAAAGCAGGAAACAAATCTAAACCTATGATTTGTCCGGATGTATGCCCGGCTAATGTCATTGTCTGAGTGCCTGTACCACAACCAAGATCAGCTATACGAGAATTTTCGTTCAGATCCTCAATAAAACTAAGAGCCTTAATGGTCACTTCAGGACTGCCAGGCCCCTGTCGTTTTATACTTGAGAAATATTCGCAGATTAAATCGAAATCGAATTCGTGAATTGATTTATTATCGTTATTCATGATGCTTTAATTTATTAATGTATATATATGAAAATATCTCAGACAAAAAATATGCCTGAGCCAGAATTGCAGCATAACCTCAAACTTACGTTTAAAAGGTTATTTACTTCACGGAATCCTTCTTAAGTTTAAACATCCAAACTTTTTTAGTAGAACGCAAAGATAACCACAATTTTTATTATGACAACAGTTGAAACAAGTTTATCTTATAAGTGTTTTCAAACCATCTGGTAAACATAATGCAATAATACTTTTTAATCCGTAATAAAGGTAATAAAAGCTGTAATCCATATCCTATATCAACGAACAAAACCGACTATTTTTGCATTTGAATCAAAAAGGCAAAAACAACTGAATGATCAGTCTAATGCCGGTAAATGTGTAATCTAATAATATATGATTATGGAATATGTAAAACTGAACAATGGCATTGAAATGCCGATTTTAGGGTACGGAGTATATCAAGTAACTCCCGAAGAGTGTGAAAGATGCGTATCAGATGCTATCAGTGTAGGGTATCGGCTGATCGATACAGCCCAAGCCTATGGAAACGAAGAAGGCGTGGGAAATGCCATCCGAAAATCAAGCATTCCCCGCAAAGATCTATTTATCACTACGAAAGTTTGGATATCGAATGCAGGCTACGAAAAAGCAAAGGCATCTATTGAGGAATCTCTGCAAAAATTGCAAACCGACTATATCGATTTGCTTTTGATTCACCAACCTTTCAATGATTATTATGGCACTTATCGCGCCATGGAGGAAGCAAACAAAACAGGTAAAGTGCGAGCTATCGGAGTCAGCAATTTCTATCCCGACCGCTTTGTCGATCTGGCAGAATTCTGCGAGATAAAGCCAGCGGTGAATCAAATGGAAACCCATGTATTCAATCAACAAAGAAAACTACAGGAAGTCATGCAGGAATACGGCACAGAACTAATGGCTTGGGGACCGTTTGCCGAAGGTCGAAATGATTTTTTCACCAACGGGACTTTGGCCGCCATTGGTGTCAAATATGGAAAGTCGGTTGCACAAGTTGCTCTACGTTTCTTAATTCAGCGTGGCATAGTAGTAATCCCCAAGTCTACACATAAAGAACGTATGATTGAGAATTTCAATGTCTTTGACTTCAGTTTGACAGAAAGAGAAATGACGGTTATAGCCGCACTTGACAATGAAAAAAGTCTATTCTTCTCACATTATGATCCAGAAATGGTAAAATGGCTGATTAACTATGTGAAATAGCTGCAAAGTATATATCTGTATCTACACTTGACGATTGACATTATACAAGCAATATCCTCAGATCCTGATCAGAAAATCGTAGAAAGTCCATTTTGACTAACTATTCATTTTTCAAAAAACAGCGAAACAGGAATGAATCGGCAAGTAAGATGCAAATATTCCGCATATTTATAGGATGAAAGCCGGAAGTCGTTAACAAGAAGTTAACATCGTAAAAATAAAGAACGAACTTCTTATCAAGAGAAAATTAATATCCTGAAAACAGAAAGTTAACTTTCTGTTTTCAGGATATTAATTTCAGAAAGCAAAACAAGATCAAGTCGTGAGAAAAATGATAAACCGAACCAAAAAAAGGCAATTTTCTTCCAGAATTCAACTATAGATGAACATCTGGAGAATAGCATTTTGGAACCATTCCGCTATTTCAGCATTCAATTTTATTACAACATTCGTCAATTGCCCTTCATCGTGGGCACAATATTTCCCAAATGCAAAACGCATGAATTATGCTATTGCAAAATCCACGCGTTTTTATTCTATTTGTCATCGTCAGTCCGTAAAGAAACGTCTCTCCGCATTTCTAAAATACAAAATGACAGATTACTTTTCCGATATTCCCAAAGTCAATCCGCGGCGAGGATGGAATTTCATAAGTCTCTTCGTTACAACCATACGTGTTGCTCCCTCTCCTCCTCCGTTTTCCGATACACCACTCATTGTTTTCAATGCTACACTCAGCAATGTCTCATTCGTATTACCAAAAGGCAGATAAGTGCTTAAATAAGAATCCTCGTTATATTCATATGCAGGTTTGAAACCGTTGACATAATCCGATTTTTCTTGTACGTTGAATACATTACATACAACCAAATTCAGGATGAACCGATCCGTAGGATGAACAAAAGGCTCTGTAGCAACATATTCTCCCGCAGTTTGAGTTCCTATCAATATCACCTTCATATAAGGGTTAAGGCAATTGATAACCATCTCCGCAGCTCCTCTCGTAGCATTGGTAGTCAATACATAAACAGTAGATAAGTTGAGATTTGCACCCGACTGGATAAGTTCCGGATTGAACGTCAGATCCTGATTCGATTCTACACGTTTATCATTATACCTCAATAAAGCAAGCAATTGATTCATTTTATCAGCCGGTGCAAGCATAGTGCAGAGCAGCTGTACACAATCTAAACTGCCACCGGTGTTATATCGGAGATCTAACACAAACTCATTTACACCATCTGTCTGGAATTTCCGGAAAACTTTCCGTAAATCGTCATTATAGGCCTGGCTATCCGCTGTTGATCCCGCTTTAAACTCATTGTACATCAGGTACCCAACCGTTTTTCCATCCCAAGGGATAACATCGAAATAATGGACAGGCTTATCGGTCAAAGAACGTGAAGCAGATATCGTTGTGTCCCCTATCGGTACGACACTACCAGTTGTTTTGCCATCTTCCCCAACTATCTCTTTATATACACCTATTTGAAGCGTCCGGACACCTCCTTGTTGCAATTCCGGCTCTACCTTTTTGGTGATATAATCTCCATCCAGCATCATAATCCAATGCCCACGCTTCAATCCGGCCTCTTCGGCCGGTGACCCTGGAACAACATAAGAAATCAGAGCATTATAAGCCGTATCGTTATCAAGCACTTTATATAAGCTATAGTCGAAGCCATAGCTTGGGATAGGCTCGTCAAGCAGAGAGTCAATATTACTGAAGCCCTTATCCATGGAAGCAACAGCCTTTTTTAGAAATTCTGCCGGCTCCTGAAAGTAATCCGGAGCGGCAGGTGAAGGCATGTCTTTATACCATAAATACTCCTGACGCATCACACTATCTATCCAAATGTCACGTCCCGTCTCCGGATAATATTCCGGCCAGCGGTCTACACCACAGGAAAAAAGACTTGTCAGTATAAGGGTTCCCAATAAGGGAAGTATCAATAGTTTTCCTCTTTTCATAATCTATCAGCAATCATAATCTGCGCAAATGTAGTGAATACTTAGCTTTCATACCACTATTACGATATAAAAAAACTATCTTTGCTTTCATTCAATAACCGGATATAAAATACAAAACACCTTATTACTATGATTGTACAAAATTTAAATTTTGATCAAACGGTTGCATTGGCAAAAGCCAAAGCTGAAAAAATGATAGAAAACGGACTTTATTCACGTTTCAGGTTATCCGATAAAGAGAGATTGGATAAAGCTCTGTTAGGCTGCATCGGAGAGTTAGCATTCCAACAACATTTAAGTAATCTGGGAATTCCATTCGAATTGGATCATACAGACTTCCAATCCCATCATACCGATGAATTTGACGTAAAAGTAAACGATGCCAAAATAGATATCAAAGTGGCAAAGAAAACAACCGCCAATCCTCCATCCGACAACTGGACCTATGGTTATCCACAGGAACAGCACCCCGAAACAAAAGATTACGTCGTTGTAGGGTGGGTAGACTTCAACAGAAAAGAAGTTGGCTTTTATGGTTGGATCAGAGGAGAGCAAATAGTAAGATTTAAAGTTGTCACCCGCAATTCTTATGCCAAGTACCCTTATCTGACACCTAACCATGAATTCAAATGGGGATGTCTCACTAAAGATTTGAACGAGATTTTGAAGTAAAACGATTAGATTATCCCTGAAAAACACTCTTCATTGAAGTTTTTTTCATTTTTCTCCAGAAACTCGTAGGGTATTCTCTGTTTGAACGATCTTATATATAGGAAGCAAACTATTATTCACCCTTTAAACTCTGAAAAAGATGAAAACGCAATGGATAAAATCAATCGGATGTGTACTGGCAGTTTTGATTCTGTCGGGTGTTATTCCACTGGCAGCACAGGACAATGTGGAAAAATATACGATAGTCAGTGGCGTAATCAAGGATAAATCGAATAAAAAGAAGCTGGAGCATGTCAATGTCTCGATACCGGAAAGTAATATCGGTACCATCACCAATACTGACGGAGAGTTCTCTTTAAAAATTCCCGAATCGATTCAAGCTAAAGACATAGAAGTTTCGCATATCGGTTATCTCAATGCCCGAATCCCCCTGAAAGGAGAAAGCCTCACGGAACAGACCATTTGGCTCTCTCCTTATGCCAACTTACTCAGCGAGATTCTGGTACGGGCCAGAGATCCACGAAGCATTGTGGAAGAAGCACTTCGCAAGATTCCAGCCAACTACAGTCCGAAAAGCAATATGCTCAAGGGATTCTACAGGGAAATTGCCCAAAAAGGACGACGGTATATCAATATATCGGAAGCCGTAATAGACATTTATAAAACACCCTACAATGAAACAGCCGAACGAGACCGGGTTCAGATTTCCAAAGGGCGCAGACTGCTAAGCCAAAAGCAAAGCGATACACTGGCTGTAAAATTACTTGGAGGTCCCAATATGGCCATTTATATTGATGTAGTAAAGAACCCTGATTGCCTGTTGGCTAAAGAAGATTTATTGTTCTACGAATTTCGTATGGAAGACCCGACCAGCATCGGTGACCGGTCACAGTATGTCATCAGTTTCCGCCCTAAAGTAAAGTTGTCTTATCCTCTGTGCTATGGTACACTCTATATTGACAAGGAACGCCTTTCGTTCACGCGGGCAGAGTTCAATCTCAGTATGGATGACAAAAACAAGGCGACTCAAGCTATTCTGAGGAAAAAACCTTTCGGACTGCATTTCAAGCCGGTAGAAGTATCCTACCTGGTATCGTACAAGAATCAGGGAGACGTTACTTATCTGAGTTATATCCGGAACAACATTCGTTTCAAATGTGACTGGAAACGCAAACTCTTTTCTACCAATTACACGATCTTATCGGAAATGGTAGTGACAGACAGGGAAGAAAACAACATAACAGCCATTCCCTATAAAGTCGCTTTCAAACAAAACCATGTATTTTCCGACAAAGTGGATAACTTTACCAATGACAACTTCTGGGGAACTTATAACATCATAGAACCCACCGAATCATTGGAACATGCGGTAAACAAACTGAAAAAGCAACAGAAACAGTAACCACTTTTTTTAGTATCTTTGACGAATTCTAACTCCCAATACCCCCGATATGCTGAACGACGTATTCGTACTCACTCAAATAAAAGAAGGAAATATAAAGGCGTTTGAAACATTATTCCGCCAATATTATACTCCGCTTTGCCTGTACGCCGCCAGCATAACGGGAGAAACAGACGTAGCAGAAGAAATTGTTGAAGAATTGTTCTATGTACTCTGGAAAGACCGTGAAAAACTTGAAATCTTTCATTCTATCAAGAGTTATCTCTATCGGTCTGTACGCAACCGTTCCATCCAGTACTGCGAACACCAAGACGTCAGAAAACGCTATCAGGATGCGGTTCTATCTATTCCGGAAAATGTGGCTTCAGCCGATCCACAGGAACAGATTGAATACAAAGAACTGCAACAGCTGATAGACAAAACCCTTAAAAAATTACCGGAGCGCCGTTTCCAGATCTTTCGTCTGCACCATACAGAAGGAAAGAAGTACTCTGAGATAGCTTCCCTCCTCTCACTATCGGTGAAGACTGTGGAGAAAGAAATGACCCGGGCACTCCAAACATTACGAAAAGAAATTGAGAACTATATTCAGACATCATGAATCGAATAGAAAAAAACAAGATCAAAACAGACCGGGCGTGGAACAAGTTATATAATCGCCTGGAGACAGATGGGCTGCTACCTGCCGAGGGGCACAGCTCCGCCATACGTCCGGTTGTATGGATCAGCACAATATCGATTGCAGCAATCATATTCCTATGTATCTATCTGCCCATAACATTACGAACCGACAGCCAACCATCTACCGGTGAGTTACTGGTCAAGGCCAATAAAGAAGAGAACATACTGGTCACCACTCTTGAAGATGGTTCTGTAGTCTATCTTTCCGGACAAACCTCATTGCAATATCCTAAACACTTTTCTGAAAAAAGAAGAGAGGTAAGCCTAAAAGGGAATGCCCTTTTTGATGTAGCGGGCAATCGTGCACGTCCTTTCTTCATTGAAACCGGAAAAGTACAGATTGAGGTGATAGGTACAGCCTTCCATGTAAAAAACAGTGGTAATTCTCCATTTGAGTTATCCGTCCAGCGAGGCGAAGTAAAAGTCACTCAAAAACAGAACGGACAAGAAATACACGTCAAAGCAGGAGAAACTGCCACTTTATTACAGAATAAATGGCACCTGACTGCAACCAAAGATTCCAAACAGTTTGCCCGTTATATGCAAAAGATGTGCTTTAAAGACGAACGGCTGGACAATATCCTGCATGCCATTAATCTACGCCAGTCAGAGATCCATTTAGAGAGTTCCCCGGAATTGGACGAACATTTGCTGACAGTTTCTTTTTCGGATGACTCCCCTGAAAAAATGGCCGAATTAATTAGCATGGCACTGAACCTGAAGTGTACACGTAAGCATAATGTAATCACTCTTACTAAGTAGCTCCGGAACTTAAAGAAGAAAAAGAAATGAAAACTTTGAAAAGTCTCTCCCTGCAATATTTATTCACTTGTCTGCTATTGTTTATGGCAGTTCGGGTGAAAGCAGACGGCTCCGGTATCTTCGACCGCATCATCCGGCTTCCAAGAACTGAAGCAACAGTCTATCAATCTTTGGCCAAAATAACAGAAGAGACAGGATATCTGTTTATCTATGACAGCAAACTGATTGACAATGAACGTAAGATAAAATTAAAAGGCGGAAAACGAACCGTACGTCAGGCCATTTATGACATCATCGGCAGCGACAGTCTTCAACTCCGCTCTGTGGATAAGCACATTATTATCAACCAACCGGAAAGCATGGTAACAACTGAATGGAAAGCAAACTCTCACAAAGACAGCACATCCTTTTTCACCCTTGAGGGAATATTGATAGACCAACTCTCCAGAGAACCGATTCCCTATGCTACCGTAAGTGTGCAGGGAACCTCTATTGGCAGCGTTAGCAATCAAAATGGAAGTTTCAGACTTAATCTGCCCGACTCTCTCCAGAACAGCCGGATTCACTTTTCGCATCTGGGCTATGTGCCACAAACGACGGACGCTTCCCTCCTTGCCGGACGAAGCGGTACTTTTGCATTAGAACCCAAAGTAATTCCTTTGCAGGAGGTTATTGTACGTATTGTCAACCCGGTACGCCTGTTGAGAGAAATGCTCAATTTGCGAAAAAAGAATTACTCACAAAATCCTGTCTACCTGACTTCTTTTTACAGAGAAGGAATCGAACAAAAGAATCGGTTTGTCAGTCTGACAGAAGGAATCTTCAAGATATACAAAGCTCCTTCGGACGATCCGGAGAAGGCTGATCAGGTGAAGTTACTGAAAATGCGACGCATCACCAACCAAGCCGTAAAAGACACTTTAATTGCTAAAATGAAATCGGGTATCCACGCCTGTATCGAATTGGATCTTATCAAGAGTCTGCCCGATTTCCTACTTCCGGACTCCAAAGAGTGTGTATACGTTTATACTTCCAGCGATCTTGCCGTAATCGATAACCGGCTTGCCAACGTGATCTACTTCAAACAACATCCGGGCATCAAGACCCCATACTATTGTGGAGAACTCTATATCGATCCTGAAGATGGTGCCCTGCTACGCGCACGATTCGAATTGATTCCCCGGTATATACACAAAGCCGCCAACATGCTGGTAGAAAAAAGAAGCCGCAATATCCGGATCATTCCACAAAAGGTAGTCTATACGGTATCTTATAAGCCCTGGAATCAAACGTATTACATCCACCATGTCCGTGGAGACTTACACTTCAAGATAAAACAAAGGAACAAATGGCTCAGCAATACAAACCTGCATACTTGGTTTGAAATGGTCACTTGTAAGATAGAAACGGGCAATGTCAGCCGTTTCGCTTACAGTGACCGACTGGCTACACATACCATTTTTGCAGAAACTCCATTTGTATACGACAAAGATTTTTGGGAGGATTTCAATATAATTCCTCCCGAAAAAAAGTTAAGTGAAGCCATCGAGAAAATTTCTTCAAAAATAGAAGAGACCGAAAACTGAAGACCATACAGATCTACTTTTTCTTGCCTACTCCTCGTTCGGCAATATAGACTCCACTCAAAATCAATGCCGATCCCAATAGAGCAACTATCGTGATTGTCTCGTCAATCACGATAGCAGAAGTCAGTAAGGTAATAAGCGGAACAACGTAAATATAACTGGTAGTGCAAACCACTCCCAATTGTTTCACTGCCGTATTCCACATAATGTAGCACAGCATCGAAGCAATCACTCCCAGAAAAAGCAGGTTTAAAACAACGACCGGTTGGAAAAGAATATGTGTATCCATCTGCAAAGGAGAGACAAAAAAGAGAGGTAAAAGGGTCAGCAGACCATAAAAGAAAACCTTCCGTGTTATGAACAACGTTGGATAATGAGTATTCATCCGCCTGAGAAGTAAACAATAGAAAGCCCACATCAATGCTGCCGCCAGAGTCAGAATATCGCCAACCGGACTAAGCTGCAGAATGAAACTGCCATTGAACACAACCAGTCCCACTCCAATGAGTGCTATCAAAGAGCCACCTACCAAACGGGCCTTCAATTTGTCACCTTTATAAAAGAAAGGAGCCAGCAGCGCTGTTAAGACAGGAGTTGTACAGATAATGAGTGATACATTTGAAGCAAGCGTCATCCCCAACGCAGTGTTTTCGGCAACAAAATAGAGTGAGCCTCCACACAATCCAAGCCCCACAAACCGCAGTTCGTCCTGCCAACTTTTGGCCCGTAACACACGGGGAGAGAAAAACCAGATACAGATATATGCCAATAAAAAACGGTAGAACAGAATATCGACAGGCGACAGACCATATTTTATCAGGACCTTGGTAGAAACAAACGTAGTTCCCCATATCATTACCGTCACCGCCGCCATCACGTGATACCATCCGGCCGTTTTTAAAGTTGTTTTCATATTTGCCCGATTTGCTATAAAATTTTCTCCGCAAAGATAAGGATTGCAGACGGAAGAAAATCGTATCTTTGCCATTCATTTTCCACAAAAATACCATTATGCAAGGAATCAAGAATCTGACTCAAGGTCCTATCAACAGACAACTGTTCAACCTGGCCATGCCCATTATGGCAACCTCCTTTATCCAGATGGCATATAGCCTGACAGATATGGCCTGGGTAGGACGCCTCGGAAGTGAAGCCGTCGCTGCCGTAGGCTCAGTAGGCATTCTTACATGGATGTCCGGTTCCATTTCTCTATTGAATAAAGTAGGTTCTGAGGTTAGTGTCGGACAATCCATAGGTGCACAAAATTACGAAGATGCCCGTTGTTTTGCTTCGCACAACATTACCATTGCACTTGTTATTTCACTCTGCTGGGGCGGACTGCTCTTTCTATTCGCCCGTCCCATCATCGGCATTTACGAGCTGGAAGCACACATCACCGAAAATGCAATTGCTTATCTGCGCATCATTTCTACCGGACTGCCTTTCATATTTCTTTCGGCGGCCTTCACCGGTATTTATAATGCGGCTGGAAGAAGCAAAATCCCATTCTATATCAGTGGCACCGGATTATTACTTAATATTATCCTCGACCCACTTTTCATTTTCGGTTTCGGATTGGGTACCAACGGAGCGGCCTATGCTACCTGGATTTCACAGGCAGCAGTATTCGGCATTTTCATCTACCAATTACGTTGCAGAGATGCTTTGTTGGAACGGTTCCCGTTTTTCACGCGGCTAAAAAAGAAATACACCCATCGCATCCTGAAACTGGGGCTACCGGTAGCTACTCTCAATACTCTGTTTGCTTTCGTCAATATGTTCCTTTGCCGTACTGCATCCGAACAAGGAGGACACATCGGACTGATGACTTTTACGACCGGAGGACAAATAGAAGCCATTACCTGGAATACATCGCAGGGATTCTCCACAGCCCTGAGTGCTTTTATCGCCCAAAATTATGCAGCCGGACGAACGGACCGCGTAATAAAGTCATGGCATACGACTTTGTTGATGACTTCGGTTTTCGGTACCCTTTGTACCTTACTATTCGTCTTTTTCGGGAACGAAGTATTTGCCCTTTTTGTCCCCGAGCAGGCTGCCTATGAGGCCGGTGGTATTTTTCTCCGTATCGATGGCTATTCACAGCTCTTCATGATGCTTGAAATCACGACACAAGGAGTATTCTATGGCATCGGACGAACAATTCCGCCTGCCATCATCAGTATTACATGTAACTATATGCGTATTCCACTCGCTATTCTGTTTGTCCGTATGGGCATGGGTGTAGAAGGCATTTGGTGGGCCGTGTGCGTCACTACAGTTGCTAAAGGACTGATATTGGCAGGGTGGTTTGCTCTGATTAAACGAAAAGTACTGTCACGCCCCGTAGTCTGAAAAGAAATTGTTCAACTCAGGCAACAAAAGTATATACCTTCTTGTTTTTTTTACAAGGCAAATGACAGGCTAACCAAATAATCTGTATATTTGCCATGTTTTTATAAAATGGAGGTATCCATTTAATTATTAACTATATAAAAAGAGCTTAATTATGAAGAAGATTAAATTTATGGCTTTGTTTCTGAGCATGGCCCTCGTTTTCGGAAGTTGTGGAAGCATGAACAATACAGCTAAAGGCGGTGTCATCGGAGGTGGTTCGGGAGCTGCTTTGGGAGCTATTATCGGTGGTATTGCCGGTAAAGGAAAAGGTGCAGCCATAGGTGCGGCAGTAGGTACTGCCGTAGGTGCCGGAGCAGGTGTGTTGATTGGTCGTAAAATGGACAAAAAAGCTGCCGAAGCTGCAAAAATTAAAGATGCGCAAGTGGAACAGGTTACTGATAACAACGGACTGGCTGCTGTAAAAGTAACTTTCCCGTCAGGAATACTTTTTGCATTCAATTCTTCCGCACTGAGCGCAGCATCCAAACAATCTTTAGCTGAATTTGCCAATATTCTGAAAGAAGATCCAACAGTCGACGTAGCCATTATCGGTCATACAGACAAAGTAGGTACTTATGAAGCGAATCAAAAAGTATCTTCCAACCGTGCATATGCAGTAGAAAATTACCTTCAGTCTTGTGGTGTTAAACCTTATCAATTCAAAAAGGTAGAAGGTGTAGGCTATTCGCAGTACAACGAAGCTGAAACACCTGAACAAAACCGTCGTGTAGAAATATTCATGTACGCCAGTGAGCAAATGATTAAAAACGCTGAGGCTGGTAAATAATAATTTCATAACGCACCCATAGGTGTTTTATGCCATGTGCCAATATACTGATTAATCCTGAATGATGGAGGATATATAAAATCGGTACATTGGCACATTCGTATACCGAACCAACAATATCACACACAATGAAACTCCGGAAACCCTTTCGCATTCTGCGTAACCTGATCCTCTTCTTTTTTATCTCCTCGATCGGCGCAGTCATTTTCTATCGATTCGTACCGGTATATGTCACTCCGTTAATGATTATCCGTTCTGTTCAGCAACTCACTTCCGGAGAAAAAGTGATATGCAAACATACATGGGTACCATTTAATAAAATCTCTCCCAGCCTGCCAATGGCTGTGATTGCTTCCGAAGACAATCGCTTCGCTTCACACAACGGATTCGATATGATAGAAATCAAGAAAGCGATGAAAGAAAACGAAACCCGGAAAAAGAAACGGGGCGCCAGTACCATCAGCCAGCAAACTGCAAAAAACGTTTTTCTTTGGCCTCAATCTTCATGGATAAGAAAAGGATTCGAAGTATATTTTACGTTCCTGATCGAAAGATGCTGGTCGAAAGAACGGATTATGGAAGTCTACCTAAACTCCATCGAAATGGGTAAAGGCATTTATGGCGCACAGGCAACAGCTAAATATAAGTTCAAAACTACAGCAGCCAAACTCACCAGGGGACAATGTGCCCTAATTGCAGCTACTTTACCCAACCCAATACGATTTGATTCGGCACGCCCTTCACCTTATATCAAACGACGTCAGGGGCAAATTCTGCGTCTGATGAATCTGGTTCCGAAATTCCCTTCTGCCAATAAGAAAAAAGAGCAAGGAAAAGATACGAAAAGCCCTCAAAATAAGAAAAAGAAAAAATAACAACTTTAAAATTAAAAGACGATTAATTTGATCACAGAAACATTGTTCAATAATAGCTCAAAAGTCTCAGATCATGTATACGGAGAAAAAACTCCTTAAAATAAAATAATATAAGAATAATAAAGAAGGCTGCCTCTGTGAATAGAAGCAGCCTCAGATTTATGTGAAACAGGAAATTACTGTTGAGGTCCCGTACCAAAAGCCGGCGCCTCTTTATCATACCAGACACGTTCTTTGCTCAACGTTACAGGCGAATTACTCATTTCGCCCTCATACGTATATCCCTGTGCTTGATAAGCTGCAATCGTAATGTCACGGAGCAAATCAGAATCAAGAGGTTTACTTACCGGGAAGCGTCGTGGAATTACGTACTGGTCGCCCAATAACGGATCGAAGTCCTGATATGGTAACAAGGTACTATTCTTCATCGGTACTCCCGAACGGCGAGCAGTAACAAACATATCCATCGGAAGCATCAGATAATGAATGTATTGCTGAATATAAACCTTCTCAAGATCTTTATTCAGATCACCGGTCAAGTGGTAAGCATCATGTGACAGCATTTCATCAATCATACCTTCCTTCAGACTGATTGTTTTATCATGTACATCGTTCGCATAGGTTTTATCATAGTAAGGAATATGATTCTTACCGGCAACAAAATCATAACCGCGGACAGACATTTCCACGCCTGCGTTCAAATACTGTTGTGCGGTCATCGGCAGATTGGCTCCTAACAATTTGAACTCCGCCAACAAAAGGTTTGTTTCACCCGCAGAGAAATACAAACCATACCATCCGTACTCTTCCTTATCCTGTACAGGAGCTACATCGGGCACATCGGGGAACGTGTAAATAAGCAAACCTTTAATATTTTCTGTATTCCGGTAAGCAATCGGAGTATAGGTCTTTTTCGCATCGTCTTTGCTCAGCAAATAGAACAACTCGTTGTTGGGATCGAAATAATCTTTATATTCATCCTTTTTATTGATATCCACCTGACAAGGAACCCCATAATAGCGTACCCAAGGCTCTCCGGGAGCCTTCCAGCTCTCAAAATGTTTCTTTCCGTCAGCACCGACCGTATAATTCACATTGGCCTCTACATAAAATGGTAAGGCTCTTTTCTGATCAAAGAAACCTTGAACTACATTAGAGTTATAATCATTCTTCTGGAAGAAATAGAACAGACGTGGATCGCGATTGCTCACCATAAAATCGATCAACTGCTTGGTTCCTGCACCAACAGAAATATCATTGTTCCAGTTATTATCTCTCTTACCTTTATTGAAAACAAAATCATCATCAAGGGATAAAATAAGACCGGCCGGATTCTGAACAGCTTCATTCACAATGGCAATTGCACGGGCCTTGTCTTTATTAATCAGACGGGCAGCAATTCTAAGCTTCAATGAATTAGCCAGTTTGGCCCATTTGTCAAGCTTTCCTTTATAAATAAAATCCTGGGCACCAAGCACGTCCTGCGGATTTTTTTCTTTTAGATAGTTAATCGTTTCGTCAAGCTGTTTCAACCAAAGCTCAAACAATTCTTCCTGCGTATCGTATTTCGGAGTCAGAGTCCCACCGTAACGAGCCATTTCTGCTTCTGAGTACTGACGGGAACCATACATGTCCGAGTCTTCAAGTCCCAGATATACCAACATCGGGTTACATAGATAAGCAATATATTCATACTTTTCCTTCTCGTCATCCGGCATCAGACTGATCTGATACTTTATTTCATTGGTATAACGAAGCACTTCGTTGACCTGATAGCCACAGCCGGTTTGAGTTACCACATTCAACTTGCTGGAGTTTCCACCTCCCGCTGCAGTTGCCTGCACCCAGGTAGACATTGCATCGAAGCCGGCAAACCACTGAAGATAATCGGCCGGTTGAAAACTCATGGCACATTGAGTAAATAAATAGCGTACGTTAGGTTTAGAAACTGTAGAGGGATCGGTATTCTGCCCGGCAAACTCGTCTTTACAAGACGACATCAGGAACCCTGTACCTACAACAGTCATAGCTGCAAGATATAGATATTTTTTCATTATTTGTTTCATACTAAATATCACATTAAAGGTTTAGAAATCTAAATTAACAGTCATCATATAGTTAGCCGTATAAGGTTCATAACCACGGATACGGAACTCAGAAGCCGTATTACCACGGACACTCTCAGGATTCAGATGGTTAGGTAATGAATTATACAGATATCCCAGATTGCGTGCAGAGAAACTCAACCCCAATCCCTGAGCGCCAAACTTACTTGCTACCGATTTCGGAAAGCGATACGACAATGTGATCTCACGCAACGCAATGTAATTCAACTCATGTACCCAAGTGTCGAATATTGTATTCTGTCCCCAAGCCGCACGATTCACATGATAAGTTCCGGCATGTGTGGGTTCCAGTTTTCCTTCTGCCACCAGCTGTTTATAGGACATACCACTTACATCCATTTTAGTTCCGTCTACAAGTGTTGCGAACGTACCGTTCTTAAATACTCCGTCAGGGATAACACCATCACCATAAAAGATACCTTTGCTATCGCCATACTGACTGGTCCAAGACAAGCCACCATGTTCAGGGTCACGCCATTTCAAAGAACTCTTGATCCATCCGGCCTGTGTGCCATACAAGTTAGAATAAGAAGCTACCAACCCGCCAAAACGCATATCAGTAGCAATATGCAAACTAAGGTTTTTCCAGGACAGCGTAGTAGATAAGGACCCTAAAAAGTCAGGAGTCATTTTACCCACTTCCTGTACTTTTCCGCTACGTGCTTCATAAGCCCCTCTCCAACTGTCGTCCCATTCCAACAGTGTTTCTCCTTTGTCATTTTTGGCAGGGAGAATGTCAGACATCAACAATCCGTAGTCACCACCTACTCTGGCAACCGAACCGATATGGTAATCGTAATCATTAGCATAACCGCTCAGCGCAATGTAATCGGCTACGTTTTCATGTAATGAGATAATAGTATTTTTATTCTTTGTATAAGTCATTGCGACATCCCACTGCCAATCCTTGTTTTTATATGGAGTGGCGTTTACAGCAATCTCAATACCTTTATTCTGAATATTACCTGCATTTATCAACTGAGTGTTGACACCCGAAATAGCAGGAACTTCAATCGACATAATCTGATCCCTCGTATTTTCCTTATAATAGGTAACGTCAAAATTCAAACGGCTATCAAACAAACGCAAGTCCAGACCAATCTCCCAAGCATTCTTACGTTCCGGCTTCAACTTCAGACTCTTCATTGTTTTATCCAGAGTGTTCACATAGATATTGCCATCATACATTTCTTTGGTTCCAAAACCATATACCGAATTCACATAATAGGGATCGGTATCGTTACCGACCTGTGCCCACGACCCACGTACTTTGGCAAAAGTGATCCAACGCGGCAAATCAAATGTTTCATTAAGCAGCCATGAGCCGGATACTGATGGGTAGAAATAAGAATAAGTACCCATTCCGCTTTGATATACCAAAGAAGAAGACCAGTCATTACGCCCCGTTATATCTAAATAAATTTGATTTTTCCATCCCAGATTCAGGGCAAAAACAGCAGACATCATTCGCTTAGTATTCGAGATGCTGGCTTCCGACTTTTTAGGATTCTTTGAGTTATCGACAAACCACTGTCCCGGTACTACCATACCACCATCTGTATATACTTTGTATGCCTCCGAACGGCTCGTATAGTATTCGTACCGCGCAAAACCACCTACACTGAAATCTTTTATCTGCTTATTGACAGTAAATGTTCCGCCAAAAGTAGCTTGCTCTTTCGTAGTTTGCCCCATTGTGTACTTACCGCCTTCATTTGCATATCCACTACCCAACTGTTTTTCTTCAAATTTAGTATAATAGTAGTTCATATTAGCATCGGCCTTAAATCTCAACCAATCCAGAATCTGTACGTTCACTTCCATCTGGGGGCGAACCACGGTCTCTTTCTGAGAATAATCGTATTTGTCAATCATGAAAAACAGATCACGTCCAGGAACAGAACCATATTTATCACCATAGCTTGTAGATGCCAGTCCACCATGCTCACCCAGATATTTATCACGGAAATAATTCACATCCAGCATCGGAGTCATAATGGTGCCGTTCGGATTGACGAAACGTTCTCCCACCGTTCTCGGAGAGTTCTTCGGATTCGAATTAGTAAAACTCATAGCTGCCGAAACCTCCACCCGGTCACTGATCTTATGCGAACCTTTCAACAAAAACGAATAACGTTCGAATGTATTTTTTTCGCTGGTAGATCTTGCTTTTTTATAAGAAAGAGAGGTGTAATATGATGTTTTATCATTCCCACCGCGAATAGCCACATTCGTATTGGAGTTCAGTCCCAATTGATACAGGTCCAGCATATTGTCCTTATGAGGTGAATAGTTGGTCCAAGTACCGTCATAATTACGGATCGGCTGACCATCATATTTAGGTCCCCACCCGTAACTACCCGCACCAATCAAGGTCCGGTCTCCTTTATCATCAAGTTTAAACTGAAAAGGATCCCATACAGAGCCATTGTTGTCCGTGTCTTTCCAACCAGGCATTACCCCTACTCCATATTCAGTCTGGATATCCGGTGTTCTGTAAGCATGATCGATACCAAATGTTTGAGATACGGAAACTCCGAAACCTTTAAAGCCTTTACCCGATTTGGTAGTAATTACTACAGCTCCGTTCAGACCACGCGAACCATAAAGTGCAGTCGCAGCTGCACCTTTCAGTACCGAAACTGTTTCAAAGTCATCCGGATTTAAATTCTTCAATTCATTTCCATAATCATTTGCGTTATTGTTTCCGGCATCCCAGTCCATTGTTGTATTTCCGGAAGTCGAGTTATCAAGGATAACCCCATCAATGACATAAATAGGCTGGTTATTGCCTTTCAAGGTAGAGGCGCCACGAATCTGAATTTTTGTAGCTCCGAACATACCTCCATCCGACTGACGAATCTCGACACCGGCCACTTTTCCTTGTAAGGCAGCCACCGGAGAAATCGTATTGGCAGCTTTTAAATCGTCTCCTTTGACCTCGGTCACTGCATATCCCAAAGCTTTCTGTTCACGTTTCAAACCTAAAGCTGTCACTACAACCTCGTCCAATATCTGGGTATCTTCTTGAAGCACAACATTAATAACGGTTTTACCTTTTACGTTTACATCCTGTTTCTTCATACCGATATAAGAAAATTCCAAGACTCCTTCTACAGGAACATTAGATAAGGTGTAATTGCCATCAATATCTGTCACTGTACCATTTGATGAACCTTTAACAAGTACACTCCCTCCGATAATCGGTTCACCGGTTCCATCTTTTACAATTCCTTTCACTGTTATATTCTGCGCAAAAGCAGTAACAGATAAAAAAGACAGAACAAGCACGAACATTTTCTTCATCAATCTCACATTGATAATTTTCGAGTTATTCATTCATTTTTCTTTTTTAGTTAAACAATATGTGTTAATTTAGGTTATAATAAAGATTATAGTTCTCTTAGAACTTGGTTATTCTTGAAAAACGTAAATTATATACAATATTAACCTCTTTATTGCAGCGTAATTTTACATTTGTCAATGAGATTTAGTTGTATATTCTAAAATAAGGAGTTGCCAATCTTATTTTGCGGAGTAAATATAGATATAAAGTATCAAAATACAATAAATATACTATAATATTTTTAAATACTAATTTCTACTTTTTCCCCTTCGGCAATTAACACCCACCAGAATCCCTATAGAAGTGCCTGTAATGTATCCAAGAACTGAGTTCTAAGAGAACTTAGCTTATATGTTTTTCTACTCGCCCAAGATGGGTTTGAGATGTATATGTCATTTCTCCGATTAACTTCAGCCATAAGGTTTGATCACTATTTACAAGTAAAAGTTCTATCCATACTTAAAAGCTTAGAAAAGATTCCTTATTTCTTTTTTGAATATAAAACCAATATTTATTTACTAACTACGAAAAACAATCAATAGATTTCTACCCAAACAGGATATTACAAATGTAATATCTAACCGAAATCAAATATTATAGCAAATATGACAGTCAAATATAGCTATCAGACTTTCTTTAATTGACCAGACAACCTACAGAAAATAGGCATCTAACTTGAGGAAAGGGCAAAAAAACAAGGACCGCCCCGGTTTACACCGGGAACGGTCCTTATCCACTCTATAACAATACAACTTTTAAACGTTATGCCGGTTCTTCACATCTTTCTACATAAGCCAATGCATCTCCCTTATTGACCAAAGCACCCTGTTTGGCACACACCTCAATGATACGTCCGCTAAAGTTGGCCAATACCCTGTCATAAGTATGCCACGGAGTGGCAATATAACAGAATACATCATCCGGCTCATACTTATGCCCTACTTCCGGAGGCATAGAAGGTGACTCCACATCAATTTCCCAAATGATTCTTCCTTTTTCCATCGCGGTTATTGGTTCCGCCTTGGCACGCTTCATTCTCTTCACGTCTTCTTCAGAGAAACCTTGTTTGACTAATGCCGCATCTTTGGCACGTTGCAAATCCTCTTCAAACCTTTTTTTAGCTACCCCCGACTTATAGTCACGATATTGCCTGTCATGCATAGCCAGTTCAAAAAGTTCTTCGTCGTCAGGTCCGAATTCCCATCCGTTCTCCAGCATTTCTTTCCGGTACTCTTCAAGCTGATCAGGGTAATTCTTCTGTGGATCTTCATCCGTAAATTCATATCCTTTTTCTTTTGCCAAAGCTATAATTTCGGGATCCAAAGGTCCGGGCAAACGTCCGCTTTTCCCCAGAATCATCCCCCAGGTATTATTATCTATCATACTCCAACGCTCCTCACCCTTCACATGTGCCATTACGTTCATCAATGCCACGTTCTTCACGTACTGGCTAAATGGAGTCACCAACGGAGGATAGCCCAACTTGGGCCACACATATTCTACTTCGTCGAACAGCATCACAAGCAGATCGTCAATGCTGAGCTCAGGTTGATTATTATTCCGAAGTATCATATTGATACCGGCATGTACTCCTTTCAGATCGGCCATCATAGACCCCATCATCCCACCCGGTAAACCACATTTCAACAATAATGAAGACATATGCTTGTTGGTCGGATCCATGAAATAGCCGAGGAAATCATCAATGAATTCCTGTGTCATGGCACGTGCTTTCATATATGCTTTCATGTTGATCTCAGGAACACGGAAACCGGCATCTTTCAACATGGCCTGTACGGAGATCACATCCGGATGAACTTTACCCCAGGATATGGGTTCCATGGCTACGTCAATAATATCAGCACCATTCTCGCAAACTTCAAGAATGGAAGCCATTGATAATCCGGGACCACTATGCCCGTGATATTGAATCAAGACTTCAGGATGACGCTCTTTTATAGCTTTCGTCAATCGCCCTAACATGACAGGACGTCCTACTCCCGCCATATCTTTCAGGCAGATTTCAGGAGCACCGGCCTCAATCAGTTTGTCGGCAATGGCTGTGTAATACTCCACCGTATGTACCGGCGAGAAGGTAATACACAAAGTCGCTTGTGGAATCATTCCCCCCTCAAGCGCATAGTGTATAGAAGGAATAATATTCCTCACTTCATTCAATCCACAAAAAATACGGGTTATATCTACCCCTTGAGCATGCTTGACTTTATACATCAACCGACGGACATCGGCAGGAACGGGATACATCCGCAAACCATTTAGTCCCCTGTCGAGCATATGGGTTTGTATTCCGGCATCATTGAAGGGTTTGGTAAAAGCCCGTACTGCTTTGTTAGGATTTTCACCATAGAGCAGGTTGACTTGCTCAAAAGCTCCTCCATTGGTTTCCACACGGGCAAAACATCCCATTTCAATAATCAAAGGTGCAATTCGTACTAACTGGTCGACACGGGGTTGGTATTTACCGGACGACTGCCACATGTCCCGATATACGAGACTGAATTTAATTTCCTTTTTCATTGCCGTAAGTTATAAGTGATTTCACATTCATAGGTTAACTTGTCATTACAAATATACTGAGATATCTGACATAAAGACAAAAATCAACCTTAAAAAGTTTCCATAAAAGATATGTTATATATCATATTGTCACAAAAACAAAGGAGCAAGGAGGGGTTCCCTCGCTTACTCCTTCTTTTGCACAACTAAAAATCTACACTAAATCAGTATCTAAAAATCAATCTTTCTAATTATAATCAGTATCACCTTAATTAAACGAAGTCCTTCAATTCCTGTTGCAGTCTCTGCCGGGTAAAAAAGATCCGGCTCTTAACCGTACCGAGTGGCAATTCTAATTTTTCAGCTATTTCACGATATTTAAATCCGGAAACATGCATTGAAAACGGTACTTTATATTCTTTAGGCAACGCATTTACTACACGGTGCATTTCTTTCAAGTCATAGGCTCCTTCGGTACTTTCAAATCCGGAGTCTTGCGGGAGATTCAGATGGAAGAGGTTGTCGGTTTGGTCTACATAAGTTTGGTCACGCACAACTTTGCGGTAATTATTAATAAAGATGTTGCGCATGATTGTATACATCCAGCCTTTAAAATTAGTATCCGGCATAAATTTATCTTCATTATCTAATGCTTTCAATGAAGTTTCTTGTAACAGGTCATTGGCTTCTTCGCGATTGGCTGTGAGTTTATAAGCAAAACGGAGTAACTCTTCTTGTACTCCTATCAGGTCTTTTCTAAAACTTAAACTTTTCATACGTTGCGGTTTTTAAGCGGTTAATATTTCGTTTCTTTCTCGATGATGCAAGTTTAAGGCTTATTTTAGATTTCAGTAGGGTAAATTTCACCAATCTTTGGGGTAAAAACTATCAAATGATAGTTTTTGGGTGCTATTTGACAGTTTTTGGGTGTTATTTTAGGAAGGATTCAATACACTTCGAGAGGTTTGTTTGATAATTAATGTTTTTTATTATGCGCTTTTTGTAAATAGAGACTGAATCACATACCTTTGGATCAAGTTTAACAACGCTAAGAATCAAAAGAATTATGAACTTACTTATCATTTTGGGGATTGTAGTCATCCTCGCCATTATCATTGCTTCCATGTACAACTCGCTGGTAAAACTGAGAAACAACCGTGAAAATGCATTTGCCGACATCGATGTACAGTTAAAGCAACGTCACGACCTTATCCCGCAATTGGTAGATACAGTAAAAGGATATGCATCTCACGAAAAGGATACACTTGAACGCGTCATTCAGGCTCGCAACGGAGCTGTCAGTGCCCGAACAATCGATGAAAAGATTACAGCAGAGAATCAACTTAGTTCCGCCCTCGCGGGATTGAAAATCACCTTGGAAGCTTACCCCGATTTAAAGGCCAACCAAAACTTCCTCCAGTTGCAGGAAGAGATTTCGGACGTAGAAAATAAACTGGCTGCCGTACGCCGCTACTTTAACTCAGCTACCAAAGAACTGAACAATGCAGTACAGACATTCCCTTCTAACTTGATAGCCAACATGTTCGGCTTTCATAAAGAAATGATGTTCGATTTGGGTACTGAACAACGTGCCAATCTGGAAGAAGCCCCGAAAATCAAATTCTAATCCCCAGGAAAGTATATACACATGCAATACGTCGGAATACAGACACAACAGAGCCGGAATAACCTACGTTCCGGCATCTTACTGTTCCTTTTCCCTTGCCTGGTGGCAGTACTGACTTATTTGTTCAGCTACCTGCTCATCACTTTTACCGTGACAGATGATTACGGGCAATACGACACATTGGCAATGACCAATCAAATGTTTATTAACCTGATTCCTTATATTATAGGAGGCGTTCTGGTCTGGTTTATTATTGCCTACTTTGCCAATTCCAGTATTATCAAAGCAGCTACAGGGGCACGACCATTGGAACGTAAAGAAAATAAACGCATCTACAATTTAGTGGAGAATCTCTGTATGTCGCAAGGGATGAAAATGCCTAAAATCAACATAATCGATGACAATTCACTCAATGCGTATGCCAGCGGAATTAACGAACGTACTTATACGGTCACCTTATCAAAAGGAATCATCGAGAAACTCAATGACGAAGAACTCGAAGGGGTCATTGCACACGAGTTGACACATATCCGTAATCACGATGTCCGACTGCTGATTATCTCCATTGTATTCGTAGGCATCTTTTCGATGTTGGCACAAATAGCACTGCGCTCCGTTTATTACTCTTCGTGGACACGCAGCCGGAATGATAAAAACAATGGTGCCATCCTCATCTTGGTTTTAGCCATGATTGTAGCCGCCATCGGCTATTTCTTTGCCACGCTGATGCGCTTTGCCATCTCCCGCAAACGTGAATACATGGCCGATGCAGGAGCAGCAGAAATGACAAAGAACCCATTGGCTCTGGCCAGTGCTTTAAGAAAGATATCTGCAGATCCCGATATAGAAGCTGTGGAGCGCGAAGATGTAGCGCAGTTATTCATACAACATCCTGGCAAACAGGCTAAAAGCGCATTGAGCGGGCTAAGCGGGCTCTTCGCCACCCATCCGCCAATCGAAAAACGAATTGCCATTCTGGAACAGTTCTAACAGAAATATCCTCCCCATATAGACTCAAAAGTCTTCTTCGCCACAGGTTATACAGATTAAGCATTATGTAAACGACGATTTAAAATTCATTCTGTGTTAATCAGTGCAATCTGTGGTAAGTTTTGACATGCCCTCCTTTTTTATTCTTTGTGAAATCCCATCCGGTAAACACGAAATAATATTAAATCATTTGTCTGCTTTATACATTTTATCTCTTCCGACCGTTATCTTTATGTAAACATCCGAAAAACAACCATTGATATGAAAACAAGCAAATGTATCATCCTTCTGATGTTGCTCATCATCGGAACAGGAGTTTGCCCGCTTCAGGCCCAAAGCCGGAAAGAAAAGAAAGAGCAAAAAGAGCAAACAGTAAAAGAGCTGATCGAATCGGAAAACTACCGGATTGACGTATCTACAGCATACCCACGCCGAGGGCATATGATTCCACTGACCTCAGTTTATTCTGTGGTAGTTCGAAACGATTCGGTCTTTTCACAACTACCCTATTTCGGGCGTGCTTATTCTATTCCCTATGGAGGAGGGCAAGGACTGATGTTCAAGGCTCCGATTGACAAATATAATATGGTCATGGGCAAACGCGGAGCAGCAAAGATAAACTTCACCGCCAGAAACTCCGAAGATCAGTTCAAGTTTAGAATCACTATCTATTCTAATGGTTCGTCCAGCATAGATGTCGATATGCAGAATCGTGAATCGATCAGCTTCTCCGGTGATCTGATACTGCCGGACTAAAATTAGTATAAGTCTACTCCCCTTTCAGGATAGGCAAACAGATCTGATATTTCACAGCCAATGCGCGTACCACAAAAATGCAACAGCCACTGATGACCTGTGTTAAAGCAGCATCAACACCCAGACGGTCGAGTCCCCAATAAATGACTCCGCCAATAACGCATGCCATGGCATAAATCTCTTTACGGAAAATCAACGGAATCTCGTTGATAAACACATCGCGGATTACGCCACCGGCCGCTCCGGTCATTGTGCCCATAATGATGGCCACCCAAAAGGCATAGCCCAAATCGATCGTTTTGCTGATACCAACTACCGTAAATAATGCAAGCCCAATGCTATCGAAGATAAAAAACGTGTTGTGCATATGAATCAGATGCTTCCGGAAAAAGATAACCCACAGAAGGGCCAGCGCCGAACAGATAAGATAAATGGGATTCGTCATCCAGAACGGAGTAACGTCCAGCAATACGTCACGTATAGTACCACCGCCAATGGCAACAGCCACACCGGCTACATAAGCACCAAACCAGTCAAACTGTTTGGCAGATGCAAGACGAATGCCACTAATGGCAAAAGCAAATGTCCCGATAAACTCCAGAATCTGGATAAAGGTCGGAATCTGAAAGATTGTTGGCATATATCAAGTTTTTTGTGTGCAAAGAAACAAATAATTCCGCAAGAAAGTGTACATTTGTTCCTTGAAAATTGTAAGAATACGAAGATGAAGATAACGATTGTTGCCGGGGCTCGCCCTAACTTTATGAAAATCGCCCCTATCACCCGGGCTATCGATGCCGCTAAGGCACAAGGTAAACGCATTTCTTATCGCCTGGTTTACACAGGGATAGAGAATGACACCAGTCTGGATGCATCCTTATTTGCAGATCTGCATATGAAAGCTCCCGATGCCTATCTGGGCGTAAACGGCAATAACCCTACAGAACTTACTGCGGGAATAATGATCGCCTTTGAACGTGAACTGACGGAAAACCCTACGCACGTAGTTCTGGTAGTCGATGACCTCACTGCAACTATGAGTTGTGCGATCGTAGCCAAAAAACAAAATATAAAAGTGGCACATCTCGTAGCCGGCACCCGTTCGTTCGATATGTCCATGCCCAAAGAAGTCAATCGTATGATAACAGACGGACTTTCCGACTATCTGTTCACAGCCGGCATGGTGGCCAATCGCAACCTGAATCAGACAGGAACAGAAAATGAAACAGTCTACTATGTAGGCAACATCCTGATCGATACAATACGGTATAACCGCAACCGCCTGATAAAGCCAATATGGTTCTCTGTCCTGGGACTGAAAGAGCATGAGTACATCCTGCTGACCCTCAACCGCCATGTGCTGCTGAACAACAAAGAAAATCTGCGGAATTTGATAGAGACCTTACTTGAAAAGGCAAACGGCATGCCGATTGTGGCACCACTGCACACTTATGTACGCAATGCGATCAAAACTCTCGATATCACAGCTCCTAACCTGCACATCATGCCCACACAAAGCTATCTCTCTTTCGGGTATCTGATGAACCAGGCAAAAGCCATTATAACAGATTCAGGCAATGTGGCGGAAGAAGCGACCTTCCTGGGAATTCCCTGCATCACCCTCAACACCTATGCCGAGCATCCGGAAACCTGGCGCACAGGCACCAACGAACTGGTTGGTGAAGATCCGGCAGCATTGGCTGCCAGTATGGATAAACTGATGAACGGAGAATGGAAACAAGGCACCCTGCCCGAACGCTGGGACGGACGGACCGCAGAACGAATTGTACAAATATTATTGGGGGAATAATGCCGGATTCCCCCTCCTTACAGGACTCAAAAGATACACAAAAAAGGTTATATAGTCCGTTCAATCAAAAGGAATTTATTACCTTTGCAGTCTCACGATGAGATGAAGTGTGTATGAAACAACAATATTCTAAACTATTAATAGTAGTCTTCCTTATACTCTCTGCACCACAGGCTTTTGCACAGTTGAAGGGAGTAATCACTGATTCTATTTCACATGAGCCGCTAATGTACATTTCCGTTTTCTATGAAGGAAAAGGCGTAGGCGGTATATCCAATGCTAACGGAGAATATCAGGTAGAAACCCGCAAAGGTTGGAACGAACTGACCTTCTCTGCAGTGGGGTATATCACCAAGAAAGTGAAAATTCCGGCAGGTGCCAAAGAACTGAATGTGGTGCTCTCACCAGATGATGTCATGCTGGACGAGGTGGTGATAAAACCTAAAAAAGAAAAGTATTCCCGGAAAAACAATCCCGCTGTGGAGTTCATGCGAAAGGTCATCGACCACAAGAAAGCTCAGAAGCTGGAAACCAACGACTATTATCAGTACAACAAGTATCAGAAGATGAAGATGTCACTCAATGACGTGACACCCGAAAGCCTTGAAAAAGGAATCTATAAAAAGTTTTCTTTCCTCAAAGACCAGGTTGAGGTTTCGCCTGAAACCAACAAACTGATTCTGCCTATCTCAGTGCAGGAAACGTCTTCCAAAACCATTTACCGGAAGGACCCGGAAAGCAAAAAGACCATAATCGAAGGTATGAACTCCAATGGCGTGGAAGAATTCTTCTCAACAGGTGATATGCTGGGTACCATCCTCAATGATGTATTTGCCGATATCAATATCTATGATGATGATATCCGCCTGTTGCAACGCCGTTTCGTAAGTCCAATCGGAAGCGGAGCCATCTCTTTCTATAAATTCTACCTGATGGACACTGTGATGGTGGATAAAGATAAATGCGTGCATCTCACCTTCGTCCCACAGAACTCTCAGGACTTCGGATTCACCGGACACCTGTATGTACTGGACGACTCTACCTATGCAGTGAAAAAGTGCACCATGAATCTGCCTAAAAAGACAGGAGTAAACTTTGTAGAAAATCTGGACGTCGTACAGCAATATGAACAGCTTCCCAATGGCAACTGGGTGCTGACAGACGACGATATGACTGTGGATCTTTTAGTCATGAAAGCTATTCAGGGCATCCAGGTAAAACGAACAACCAAATATAGCAATTATGTCTTCGACCCCATCGAGCCACGACTTTTCCGTTTGAAAGGAAGTGTGATCAAAGAGGCGGACATGCTGACCAAAAGTGACGAATATTGGGCCGGAGTACGCCAGGTGCCTCTAACAAAGACCGAGAGCAGCATGGATCTTTTCATGAACCGGCTGGAACAAATACCCGGATTCAAATATGTGATATTCGGAGCAAAAGCGTTGATAGAAAACTATGTGGAAACCGGGACCAAAGAACATCCGAGTAAGTTTGACTTCGGACCGATCAACACCATGATATCGAGCAATTATGTGGATGGTACCCGTTTCCGTCTCAGCGGTATGACTACCGCCAAGCTGAATCCCCACTGGTTCTTCAATGGATACGGAGCGTACGGACTCAAAGATAAAAAATGGAAATATGAAGGTAATGTGACCTACTCTTTCCGCAAATGCGAATTCTTCCCCTGGGAATTCCCGAAGCATTACATCTCGGCCTCCTACCGCTACGACGTCATGTCGCCAATGGATAAATTCCTCGACACGGATAAGGATAACGTATTCGTAGCGTGGAAAACCACAACCGTCGACCAGATGTCATACGTACGGGACGCCACACTGAGATATGAAATGGAAACTTTATCGGGTTTCTCGGTTGCGGCCATGGCGCGACACCGGGAAGACACTCCGGCAGGCAAGTTGCAATACATCCGCAATGACGCAGCCAAAACCATCGTACCCGATATAACTACCGCCGAATTGGGGCTGACCTTACGTTATGCGCCGGGCGAGACCTTCGTCAATACAAAGCAACGCCGTCGTCCGGTATCGCTGGATGCTCCCATCTTCACCCTCTCCCACACTACCGGATTTAAAGGTGTTTTAGGAGGAGAATATAATTTCAACCTGACGGAGGCAAGTATCTGGAAGCGCTTCTGGCTCTCGTCCTGGGGTAAAGTAGATGTTACCTTAAAAGGAGGTGCACAATGGAATACCGTTCCGTTCCCATTACTTATTTTGCCAGCCGCCAACCTATCGTATATCACACAGAAAGAAACGTTCAACCTGATCAATAATATGGAGTTCCTCAACGACCGTTATGCATCGCTGGCACTCACATATGACATGAATGGTAAACTTTTCAACCGCATCCCGCTGATTAAGAAACTGAAGTGGAGAGAGGTATTCCGTTTCCGCGCTCTATACGGCAACCTGACGGATAAGAATAACCCGTTTAAGAGCAATAATCCGGAACTGTTTGATTTCCCGCAACGGGACGGCAGCTACACCAGCTATGTGATGGATCCGAAAGTACCTTACCTGGAAGCCAGCGTGGGCATTTACAACATCTTTAAATTGTTGCATATCGAATACGTACGCCGTCTGACTTACCTGAACCACCCGGGAATCAATAAACAAGGCATCCGGTTTATGATTCAGGTAGTATTCTGATCCGCCTATCATTCACACTATAAAACCCAATACGATGAATTTCACAGTACACACCTGCAATGGCATGAAGCTATGGTTGGTTTTTCTTATGTTAAGCAGTGCAATCCATGTTTGCCGGGCGGACTCTCCACGACAAACCATCAACTTCAACCGGGAATGGAAATATTGCCGGGGAGACTTCAAGAGTGCTTCCCGACCGGATTTTGACGACTCCGACTGGGAAAGGACGGGACTTCCCCACTCTTTCAGTACTCCATACTTCATGTCGAAAGATTTTTATGTAGGTTACGGATGGTACCGCAAAGCCTTTCCGATAAAGAAAGAAGTGCTTGGCAAAAGGAGCTTTCTTGAATTCGACGGTGTATTTCAGGAAGCAGAAGTTTTTGTGAACGGACATCGGGCAGGAACCCACCAAGGAGGATATACCGGATTTTCCGTTGATATATCGAACTATCTGAAAGAAGGAAAAAACCAGATAGCGGTTCGGGTTAACAACTGCTGGCGGCCTGACCTCGCTCCACGTGCAGGCGAACATGTATTCAGCGGAGGCATTTACAGGAACGTACGCTTAGTGATCAAAGAACCGACCTATATCGATTGGTATGGCACATTGGTCACCACACCGGACTTAGGAGAAAAAAAAGGAAAGTCAGGGAGCGTCCACATACGGACAGATGTATGCAATCGTTCCGGAAAAACAGAAACTTACCGACTTCTGACCACTGTTATCGATTCCCGAGGCAAAGAAGCGGCTT
Organism: Bacteroides sp. NGMCC 1.200775; assembly: GCF_040798045.1. Lineage (NCBI taxonomy): Bacteria > Pseudomonadati > Bacteroidota > Bacteroidia > Bacteroidales > Bacteroidaceae > Bacteroides > Bacteroides sp. NGMCC 1.200775. The sequence continues at coordinate 754,396 of NZ_JASCQK010000001.1, forward strand.
CTGTTTCTACATCACAATCATTGCCGGACAACGCAACCTACACATTTGAGCAGCAAACCCGCGAAATTCAAGCACCGGAGCTGTGGCATCCCGATCATCCTGCACTTTACAAGGTGGTCAGCTCGCTTTACCACGGAGAAAAATTGATAGACCGCTATGAAACGTCTTTCGGATTCCGCTGGTTTGAATGGACACCGGACCGGGGATTCTTCCTGAACGGGGAACATTATTATTTTAAGGGAGCCAATGTTCATCAGGATCATGCCGGATGGGGAGATGCCGTGACCGAAACCGGTATGCGAAGAGATATCCGTCTGGTAAAAGAAGCCGGCTTCAACCTGATACGAGGTTCGCATTACCCCCATTCACCGGCTTTCTCACAAGCATGCGATGAAATAGGTATGCTATCCTGGGCAGAGAATGCATTTTGGGGAATCGGAGGTCACAAAGGAGATGGCTACTGGAACGCAAGTGCATATCCCGTAAATGAAGCAGACAGGGCAGGATTTGAGAGCAGTGTAAAAGCCCAACTGAAAGAATTGATCCGCATCCACCGCAACCATCCTTCTATTGTTGTATGGAGTATGAGTAACGAACCGTTCTTTACCGCACCCGAAACGATCGACCCGATGCGCAAGTTACTGTCAGAAACCGTCAAACTCTCCAAGCAACTCGATCCAACCCGTCCGGCGGCCATTGGCGGTGCTCAACGTCCGTTGGGAGAGAAACGAATTGACAAGTTGGGTGATATAGCCGGATATAACGGCGATGGCAGCTACATCCCCGAGTTCCAGCAACCGGGCATACCGACGGTAGTTTCAGAGTATGGCAGCACGACAGCCGACCGTCCGGGAGAGTACGATCCGGGCTGGGGAGACTTGGCAAAGAATAATGCGCAAAATGGCTTTGCCTGGCGTAGCGGACAAGCCATCTGGTGCGCATTCGACCACGGGAGTATAGCCGGAAGTGCTCTTGGGAAAATGGGAATTATCGATTACTTCCGGATTCCCAAACGTGCCTGGTATTGGTACCGCAATGCCTACAAAGGGATTGCTCCGCCGGAGTGGCCAGAGGCAGGAACACCTGCACGCATTGCCCTGACAGCCGATCAAACGAACCAGATAAAGACAGACGGGACAGATGACGTTATGTTGTCGGTAACCATTCTGGATGCAGACGGTAAACCGGTCAACAATTCTCCGGCAGTCAGCCTCAACATCATATCCGGTCCGGGAGAGTTTCCTACCGGTACCTCGATCCTATTTGAAAAAGAGAGTGATATCCGTATTCTCGATGGGAAAGCCGCGATTGAATTCCGGTCGTACTATGCCGGAGAAACCGTGATACGGGCTACCTCGCCGGGGCTCGAGCCTGCCGAGATCACACTCCGGTTCATCGGAAGCACTCCCTATACCGAAGCCTGCAAAGTGAAAGACCGACCTTATACACGTTTTGAGGTTCAGGATAAAACAGATAACCTGCAAACCTTCGGGCCCAATAATCCGACCTTCTGCAGTTCATCGGCCGACGGACACTCGTCCGCATTTGCTGCCGATGGAGATGGAGCCACCTATTGGCAAGCTGCCGGCAACGACCCGGAACGCTCCTGGACATTGGACACAGAGAAAGGTTTGTCCATACGCCACATCCGAATCGCATTTCCGGATACGGACCATTACCAATACAAAGTGGAGGCATCGATGGATAGAGAACACTGGACACTTATTCCGGATCAGACCAACTATAAACAAAACGAGAACATTCGGATGATCCAGGTTGTTCCGGGTATACAGGGACGTTTCATACGTATCAGTTTCATCGGAGAAAAAGCCGCTATCACAGATGTACAGGTGATGGGGACGGTGATCGACTAATAAACAGATTCATTACAAATAGATATGCAACCATTAGCGGAAAGGCTACGGCCAAAGACATTAGATGATTATATCGGTCAGAAACACCTTGTGGGACCGGGTGCTATCTTGCGCAAGATGATTGATGCAGGACGTATCTCTTCATTTATCCTGTGGGGGCCTCCGGGAGTCGGTAAAACAACACTGGCCCAGATAATAGCCAATAAGCTGGAAACCCCTTTTTATACACTGAGTGCCGTAACATCGGGCGTGAAAGACGTGCGCGAAGTGATAGATCGCGCCAAAAGCAACAAATTCTTCACTCAGTCCAGTCCCATCTTGTTTATCGACGAAATACACCGATTCAGCAAATCTCAGCAGGACTCGTTGCTGGGAGCTGTCGAGCACGGGACAGTTACTCTGATAGGTGCCACCACGGAGAACCCGTCTTTTGAGGTAATCCGTCCACTCCTCTCCCGTTGCCAGCTCTATACACTGAAGTCTCTGGAGAAAGAGGACCTGCTTGAATTGCTTCAACGTGCCATCACTACCGATACCGTACTGAAAGAACGTAAAATAGAACTGAAAGAAACCAGTGCCATGCTTCGTTTTTCGGGAGGCGATGCCCGCAAGCTGCTGAATATACTGGAACTCGTAGTAGAGTCGGAAACGGAAGAGACCGTAGTTATCACTGACGATCTGGTAACCGAACGCTTACAGCAGAATCCGCTGGCTTATGATAAAGACGGCGAGATGCATTACGATATTATTTCGGCATTTATCAAATCGATCCGGGGCAGCGATCCCGACGGTGCCATTTACTGGCTGGCACGTATGGTAGAAGGAGGAGAAGACCCGGCATTCATTGCCAGACGTCTGGTCATCTCGGCTTCGGAAGACATTGGCCTGGCCAATCCGAATGCACTGCTATTGGCTAATGCCTGTTTTGACACGTTGATGAAAATAGGCTGGCCGGAAGGAAGAATCCCATTGGCGGAAACCACCATTTATCTGGCAACCAGCCCTAAAAGCAACTCAGCCTACAATGCTATCAACGATGCACTGGCATTGGTGCGCGAAACCGGCAACCTGCCTGTACCTCTGCACCTGCGCAATGCTCCCACCAAACTGATGAAGCAGTTAGGATATGGCCAGGAATATAAATATGCCCATAATTATGAAGGTAATTTCGTAAAACAGCAATTCCTGCCGGACGAAATCAAGAATAAGCAAATATGGCAGCCCCAACACAACCCGGCTGAACAGAAACATGCCGAACGAATGAAACAACTCTGGGGAAATGAAAAGAACTATTAAACATCTGTAATTGTTTTATTAGATAAAGAGTTATTAATTCAGTATTCAAGTACACAAACTTAATACTTAACACCTAATAATTTATGAAGATAGTAGTTTTAGACGGCTATGCCGCCAACCCCGGAGATCTGAACTGGGATGAATTGAGAACTTTAGGTGAGTGTGAAATCTATGATCGCACAGCCCCCGAAGAGGTGCTTACACATGCGAAGGACGCCGAGGCCATCCTTACCAACAAAGCCGTGATCACCGCAGAGCACATGGCCTCTTTGCCTAACCTGAAGTATATCGGCGTAATAGCCACCGGATATAACATTATTGATATTGCGGCAGCCAAAGAACGCGGTATTGTGGTTACCAACATCCCGGCTTACAGCACTCCATCCGTCGGACAGATGGTTTTTGCCCATATCCTGAATATCACTCAGCGAGTGCAACACTATGCAGACGAAGTGCGTGGAGGGCAGTGGACCCGGAATCAGGATTTTTGTTACTGGGATACCCCGCTTATAGAGCTGTTAGGAAAGAAAATCGGTCTTATCGGACTGGGACAGACCGGATATAATACAGCCCGTATCGCAATCGGGTTCGGAATGAAAGTGTGGGCCTATACCTCCAAGTCACGGCTTCAGTTGCCTCCCGAAATCAGAAAAGCGGAACTCGACCAGATTTTCCGTGAATGCGACATCGTCAGTCTGCATTGTCCGTTAACGGAATCAACCCGTGATCTGGTTAATGCCCGCCGCCTTGAACTGATGAAACCAAACGCCATCTTAATCAACACCAGTCGCGGCCCTTTGATCAATGAACAAGACCTGGCAGACGCCCTGAATAATTATAAGATTTATGCTGCCGGATTGGATGTACTCTCCACCGAGCCTCCACGTGCGGACAACCCATTGCTGACTGCCAGAAATTGCTATATCACCCCGCATATAGCCTGGGCTACTTCCGCCGCCCGTGAACGTCTGATGACCATTCTGGTTGACAACCTGAAAGCATACATCGGTGGAAAACCCATAAACAACGTAGCCAAATAAAGTCAGATATCAAAAAAGACAGGAATACTATCGGGATTCAGAATATATCCCGATAGTTTCTTCAACTCTTCTTCCGCATCCATCACTGCACAAGAATAACCGGCAACTGACATCATCGGCCAATCGTGCATCGTATTACCTACCACCAGAATCTCCCGCAAAGAGATTCCCAACCTCGAACATAGAGTCATCAGTCCATTCTTTTTTCCCGCCCTGCTGTCCACCACTGTCAGCAACCGGCCTTCCTGATACAGTTGATATGCCTCCCCCTCCAATCCGGCCGACAGCCGAGTAGCTTCCCGGACAGTAGGCGCAAGCACGGCATACTTAAAGATTTCCCCTTTCCAAGTATAACGAGTGATCCGGCAACCGGGGAAATCAAGAGCCACAGGATGTTCAACCGGAACACATTCAACGGTATCTTCATAACACAGAAAGCCCCCATCGGCAAAAACCCCTCCCGAAAACAAGTCGAACACATCACCAAGCCGCTTCTTGGCGTGTGCCATCGGCAAGGCAGTACTCAGGTACAGAGGTAAGCGACCGGACATATATTTTAGTGCAGAAACGGTACGCCCCGGAATCCTCCCCTGCACATCTGTCAATGTACCGTCAATATCAAAGAATACAGCCCTGACCTTTTTCCTCTCCGGTATACGCCACAATGCCCCTTCTCCCATCATTCTCCTCAGAGGCGTATCCCGCAGATTGCTGAAAGCAATATAGCAATCGCATACTTTACGGAGACAAGAAGGCTGAAGGAGCGAAGCAGAATCATCGTAGAAATTCCCTGTCCGCACCCCACTTCTCGGGCAGGCATACATCCCCCCTTCCCGATCAACAAACAGACTCTCTCTACCTCCGGAACAATTATTCAAACATGCTTTTGCGTTCCGCCGATCATAATCGAACAGATTATCCATCTCGTTAAAAAAGCGGACATCTTCCTCCGAAAGCGGCTTCCGTAAACCTTGCATTGCGTTCACAAACAAGTAAACCGACGGATCCAGCAGCAGTCTCAACCTCCGGATCTGTTCCTTTGCCGAAGGATCACCAACCACTCCTGCACAGACCTCAATACCAGCCGCATGCAGTTTTTCTATTTTAGACGCAAAATCTGTGACATCCGCCATCTCAGGATGGTAGCTCGCCCAGAATTTGATTTTGGTGACATCTGCCCGAGCCTCTTCAACTTCATCCAGAAAACGGGAAACTGAAAAGGACAGGTTGGTCTGACAAGAAACCCCGGCCACATGGGGCATGGCAGCCAGACGAATGATACCTTCTCTGTAATACCGATGTATCATCGCTTCTCCATAAGGGATAATCAGAATACGCAACGCCCCATGCTTCCACTGACCGATACGTGAAATAAAACGGTGCAGCGCTTCCCGGTCACCGTCCGTATCGGCAGATGCGGATTTCCTGCCAAACGGACAATACGAACATGTATAATTGCAATATTCCAGACTGCCCCTATAATAGATATTCCGGATAGTACTCAAAGCCCCCATCGTGCAAAGTTGATCAAGGATATATATACTCGGACATCAGTCTCCTTACGGCAGGTGAAACAAAAGACTGGCCGATGTAATCGGAGTAGGCCATTCCTTCTTCCGTAAGAAGCAGAACCCGGTTTTTCTCTTCAATCCACCCCCGGTCTGTAAATTCCCGGAAGAGCGTTCTGTCCGGCACCTTACCAAAACGTCGTTCATACTCCGCCGTGTCCAGCCCCCGATAATACATCAGGTTCTTTATAATAAACCTTATTTGTACCTCTTCCGCGGAAAGCAAATAACCATTGGTTACCGTCAAAAAATCAGCAGTCCGGATATAACGGTCTATCTCTCCGGCTATGGCTTCCTGCCGCACAGCGTATGGAGTGGCATAATGTAAATCTCCCAGATAGCTCCGTCCCCCGGAACCACAGGACAGCATGGTTTCATCGCCACAGGAGAACTCCAGTTCCACTGTTTTCCGTTTAACAAAGCGACGCATGGAAGTCTGCACAAATCCCTGCTCCACCAACAGTTCACGAGCTGACCTGTAAATAGCATAGCACATGTCATCCGTTGAACGTACATCGATACGTGTACCCGGCCGGACATAAAGAGGATAAATAAATAATTCGTCGGGGCGATAAGTAAGCGCAGTGGTAAGCGAGTAAATAAAGCTATCCACCGTCTGTCCCTCAATGCCATAAATCAGGTCGAGGTTCAACTGCGGGAAGTCCGCTTCCCGAATATTTTGAAGTGCATCGATCACGGTAGCAAGCACAGGCCTCCTTTTCAGTTTTTTCAACTCCGCATCATTGAAACTCTGTACACCCATGCTCAACCGTTCCACCCCCCTCGTCCGCAATTGCCGCAAAACTTTCTTGTCGGCATACTCCGGTGAAGTTTCGATGGAAGTGAATACCTCCGAAGGACGTACGCCGAACAGCTCGGCTATGCAAAACAGTTCATCCAACTGTTTTTCGTTCAGAATAAGCGGAGTACCTCCCCCAACTGCAAACGAAGTAAATTTCAGATCTTGTGCCGCCACGGACAACTGTTCTGCCTGACGGCGCATCGTACGGAGATATGCCGAGATACGCCCTCCATCACAGCTCTGCTGTGAAAACAGATTGCAATAACCGCACTTATGGGCACAGAAAGGGATATGAAAATATAGACTTGCCTGCCCCCCTGCCAACCGTTCAAAATAAGGGGCAAGAGAGACCGGAGGATTAAAAGTACGGTAAGCCGTCTTATGCGGATAACTGTACATATAGCTGATATATCGTGAAATCTGCTGCTGATCGTTCATTTTCTGAGAATAAAATGTTTATAAGGCACCGTATATACCTTCTCGTGGGAAATGCAGTGATACTCGTAACCGTCCTCACCATAACAGGTGCCATGATCGGACAAAGCAATGACCAATGTATCCGAACGTCTTCTGAAAGCCTCGAACAAGCGGGGCAACTGACTGTCAACGTATCGTAAAGCCGCAGCATGCGACTCTTTGTCGTCTTTCTTCTTACCCTCTACATAATGGCAGTTGGGATAATGGATGGCCGAGAAATTGATATACATGAATACTCTCCGGTCCGCCGGATACTTTTCCAGTTTACTGACAGCAAAGTCCACCTGATTGGCGGCACTGTTCTTATCCGTGCAGCCAAAAGCAGGCAGCCAGTAACTTTTATTGAAATAACCGGGAAATACCCTTCCGATGTCATTCCGTTTACTGAAAAAGCTGACTCCGCCGATACAGATGGTTTCATAACCGATATTGGACAGGCTCTGTACGAATGTAGCTTCTTTAAAAGCATAACTGCCCTCCGGAGGTATGCGCCCCGTGCCGGCCTGAAAAGGGAAAAAAAGCCACTTCCGGCTGCGCAACACATGGGGTTCGGCAGGTGAAGGCAAGAATCCGGCAAAAATGGCGAAATGCGAGGGATAGGTAAAATTGCCGGGAGCATGCCTCTTCTCCCAGCCACTGCCATAGCTATTCAGTACGGGAGTTCCCCCGGAAGCCTCTTCGGCCACACTGACGTCATAGCGCAAGGTGTCGAAACAGAGCATCAGTATGTCATGCGTGCCCACAATTCCATTCATATCTATATCCGGTTTCCGGTCTTGCTTACCGGATGGCAGTTCATCTATTTCCATTGAAAAGTGATTCTATCGTTCTTATCTGATTGGTGTATATCTTATTCTCCGTAAACATATCCTGATAGATATGATCTCCCTGTCCGTTCACCTCTATAATATAAGGTGTATCCGTGTTCCGTGCAATCAGCACATCTATGCCTGCATACCGCAGTCCCAGAGCCCGCGTGGCGGCAATGCTCCGGCAAAAAAGCTCCTCACGGACGGAAGGTGCAAGCGAAAGCTCTCCGAACAGCCTTGCTTTGTTGTTCAGATGAAGATTGGTTATGGTACCTTTGCTACAACGTACCACGACATAGTCGACTTCATCTTCCCTACAAACAACACGCAAGTCATAATTCTCCCCTTCCAGTTTTTCTTTTACCATCCACTCTTCAAGGACAGCTCCGCATCGCATGACTTCTTCTGCCAGCACGGCAATCTCTTTCCGGTTTGTCAACCGGCAGATACGTTTTTCATTACAAGCATGATTTCCCGCCCAACGCATGGTCGTATAAGCCACCCATTCGTCCCGGCGATGATTGTATCTGACAGCCATTACCCCTCCGGCTCCGGAGCCATAGCGAGGTTTAAGAAACCCTCCCCTCTTCTGCCGGTAAAGCAGTTCGGCCAGTTCATCAAAAGTGCGTAGTGCCGCCGAGAACAACGGGGTTGTTTTCAAGCCTGCCCCGGCCAGTTTCTGCTGAGTGCGGACCTTATCCAAAGCACAGAGAATTGCACTCGGCTCGTTCAGAAAATGCACGCCCTCCGGTCTATCCACAGCGGCTAAGCGCCTCAACATTTCCCTGTAATCCCGGCAAAGCAAATTGTATTTCCGGAAGTCCGTTTCCTGAAACACCGGAGGTTCCAGCTTCACAACCGTATCACGATACTCCGGAAGAGTAGCCATCAACTCATCGTATGTGACAAAGCAGGTATCCGCCCCAAGGCTTCTACCCGCTTTGATAAAGTAGTCCGTACGTTTTGAAGTCGAATTACTGACAACACATATCTTCATTCATTTACTCCGTAATCATTGGGAAACTGTAATCATCATCATACTCCTGTGAGTCGGAAACGTCGATCTTCACCGGCAGTGCCTTCTGCAACTCCTTTTTCATCTCGTCACTTAGGTAATTGTATTTCATATTGATAAACTTCAAGTGGCTGATCTTGTCCACATGATCCAGCAACAGTTGTGCTCCCTCGTCTGTCAATACTCCGGCAGAAATATCCATCGTCTCCAGTTGCGGAAGAATATCCGATTCGAGGAACATCTCCACAACAGCATCTTGTTCTTCCGCATCGACAATGCCCAGCCATTTCAGTTGAGGAAAACGATCTTTGGAGAAGAGAGGCTTGAATACAGCCAGATCACCCTCAAATCCGTAGTCTTCCACTCCTACATAAAGGACCAGCTTTTCAAGGTTAGAGAGGTCGGATCCCAGAATGTCCTCCACCACCGAATCGGGCAGGCCACCACTGATAATCTCAAGTGACTTCAGGTTGGGACGAGGTTTCTTGCCAATGCTCAGATTATTGGTACCTTTAATCTTGAGATTGTTCAGCAAGGGCATCACGTCCAACACCGGACCTAAATCCACCTGCTCAATCCAGGAGATCTCCTGTTCTTCAGAATCCATGTCTCCCCAGAACAGGCCCTCAAGATGGGCAAACTTTTCCTTATTCGCCACAATGCCGTCGGCAATAGCCGAGCAGTCCTCTCGGTCGTACCCCCAACAGCCGATCGTAATCTGCCTGAGCGACGGCAGCTTTTTATCCTTCAATATCCTATCCATCAAGTTCACGCCTTCTTCTGCCTCGTCATAGCTCAGCGCATACTTTTTAGCTTCCACCTTCATTTCCTTGGCAACCTCTTCCCGGGTTTCCACATATCCTTTCTTCGTCTTCTCCGCCACTAATTTGGCAGCGGCCTTTTCGGCCTCTTCGACCGACGAGAAATTCTTTACTTGTGTTTGTCCGTCTGTTCCCAACTTGCCATAGTTCACAACAACATCGGTTCCCCGAACATCGATGCTCCAGAACTTCTGAGACTTAAAGTCTTGAAATACAAATACTCGTTTCATAGTATGTCTGTTTAATTACTGATAAAAACAATGCTTATCCGCCTTCGTTTGTCAAGAGCAGATAAGCATCACTACAAAAGTAATAAAATTCCGATATCCTGTACTTCTATCTGATAAAAATCTTAGTAGGCATGTCCGCCTTCGTCCATTTCCTTTGCATCGATCTTACGATTGTCGATGCTGCGCCAGGCGTAGAAGATGTAGGCGATGACAAACGGAACCAAGATAGAAACGTAAGCCATGGTTTTCAGCGTAAACTGGCTGGAACAACTGTTGGCAAGGGTGAGCGAGCTTTGTATATCCGTGTAAGACGGATAATAAGCTGTATTGTTATATCCGGCAGTAAGCAACAGTGCCAGGACGGTGAGTACCGTACCAATGCCGGCAAACCAGATCCCTTTATCGAATGTCTTCTTCAACATTGTTTTGCCAATGCCGAACAGCACCAGCACAACCCCTGCAAGGAATATAATCAGCACTACCGGCATTTCGATAAAGTTATTGAAATACTTATAAGGTTCCATATAGATCTCCTTTGTTTCCGGATTGACAGCATATCCGTCGGCCAGCAAAGTGCGGATCACAAAAGTTAGGAAGAACACCAGAAACAGAGCTGTATTCGCAATCAACGAACGACGGCACTTGCCGACGAGTTCCTTATCGGCTATGTTATTGATGAAATAGAGAGCTCCCAGGATGCGTGCCAGAAAAAACACGGCCAGTCCCAGAATCACATTCCAGATATTGGTCAGCGCATCGAGCCCATGCCAGCCGTTGCCCCAATGGCTGATGACAGGCATAATCTCGTTCACCATATTGCCCTTATTGATATAAAAATCGGACCCTGTGAAGAAGGTAGCTACCGCACCTCCCAAGAGCAGAGGGCCGACCACACCGTTGATCACCAGAAAAGTACGGTAAGTCTTCTTCCCGAGCAGGTTGCCCGCTTTGCTCTGAAATTCGTAGCTGACAGCCTGCAATACGAAGCTGAAAAGAATGATCATCCAAAGCCAATAGGCGCCGCCGAAACTGGTACTGTAGAACAGAGGAAATGAAGCAAAAAACGCGCCACCGAAAGTGACCAGTGTGGTAAACGTAAATTCCCACTTACGTCCGGTGGAATTTACCATCATCTTGCGATGCTCCTCCGTTTTACCCAAACAAAACAGCAGAGAGTTGCCACCCTGCACAAACAGCAAGAATACGAGTATAGCCCCGAGCAGTGAGACTACCAGCCACCAATATTGTTGTAGAAAAATGTATGTACCCATAGTTTAAATGATTAATGGTTCGTGATTAATGATTAGCCGCCGGTCCCTTCTTGATCTCCCGGACCATGATGCCGATTTCCGCAATCAGCATTACCGTAAACAGAATAAGGAATATGAAGAATGTGGCCTGTACAGAGCCTACATCCAACTTTGAGATGGCTGCCGACGTGGGCAGCATGTCCCGTATCGCCCAAGGCTGGCGACCACATTCGGCCACTACCCATCCTGCCTGTCCGGCAATGTAAGCAAACGGAATGGTCCATAGTCCGATGTATTGCATCCATCGCATTTGCGACAGGTCTTTCTTATAGACAAAGAAGAGAATCGCAATGAAGAACAGGATAAAGTATCCACCCAAGATCACCATCACGCGGAAGGCATAAAAGTTGAGCGGCACATTGGGAACCAATTGGTTCACATCCTTAATATAACCATAACCAAAATAGGCAACATTCTCTTTCAGCGTGGCGGATGCCTGCTGCATAGCAGCCTCGTCACCGTCTTTTTTAGCCGCACGATAGGTGCCCAATGCAGTAATCGCTTTTTTACCCCGTTCTATTTTCTCGGCAGCCGAAAGCGCTTTCGTGCCGTCTTTCAGTTCGTATCCCCCCTCAATGATATTTTTGATGCCCGGCACAAAAGCATCTGCTTTACGCTCGGCCAGGAAGGAGAGCATCTTTGGAATCTCTATACGGAACAAAAACGGATTCTGACCGTCGTCATAAGTCTTCTTATCAGGATTCAGCACCCCGACAGCTACCAGCCCGGCTCCGTTCTGTCCTTCGTAATATCCTTCTACCGCTGCCAGTTTCATCGGCTGTGTTTGCGCAACGGCATAACCGGAACCGTCGCCGGTCCACACCGTCAGCACCGAAGCTACCAACCCGAAGATGGCACCAATCTTAATGCTGGCTATGGCAAACTCCTTGTCTCTCTTCTTCAGCAAGAACCAGCAACTGATGCCTATCACGAAAACAGCTCCCAGCACCCAACTCGAGAGCACCGTGTGGCAAAATTTATTAACGGCGACAGGCGAAAAGGCAACTGCCATGAAATCGACCATCTCGTTGCGCACTGTATCGGGATTGAACTCCATACCTACCGGATGCTGCATCCAGGCATTGGCTACCAGAATCCACCAGGCGGAGATCGTAGCTCCCAGTCCTGTGAGCCAGGTAGAAGTCAGGTGGAAACCTTTGCTGACCTTATCCCACCCGAAAAACATGACGGCAATAAACGTGGCCTCCATAAAGAAAGCCAAAATGCCCTCGATGGCAAGCGGCGCGCCAAAAATATCACCTACAAACCAGGAATAGTTACTCCAGTTGGTTCCGAACTCAAACTCAAGGATCAGTCCCGTGGCTACACCTACGGCAAAGTTGATACCGAAAATCTTCATCCAAAACTTGGCTGTCCGTTTCCAGAACTCATTGCCTGTTTTATAATAAAGGGTTTCCATGATACCCATAACGACTGCCAAGCCGAGAGTGAGCGGCACAAAAATCCAATGGTACATGGCTGTCAGAGCAAATTGGGCTCTCGACCAGTCAATAAGTGAAGTGTCAATACTTTCAATCATATCATTAGTAGTTAGAGTTAAACTTCAGCCGTTTATTGCCCGCGTTGTATCAGTTCGCCTGCAACGTATTCTTCCTTGTCCTTGTCGGTAGGCTGGCTGCTCAGAAAGTTAGGAAAGAAAAAGAGGCGGAGAATGAAGAACATGATGAAGAGTTTCACCAGTATAATCAGCCACAGGGTGCGGCCCAGAGTCATGCTTCGAAAACCTTCGACATAGAAGTTCCAGATATGGAGCAGTGTATTCTTCATAATACAGGGTAATTTTATAACATATCAAAATTAGTGTCTATACAAATAATAACAAAGATAATCTTAAAAATGTTGATGAAACAAGCAAAATAAACGGTTCTTACTCACCACAGAGGACACAGAACGACACAGAATCGAATCTAAGTTTCTGATTATTACAAAGATAGTCAGGCAGCCACTCTGATAAATCATAGGAATGGGATTGCCCACATTGGCACGGTCATCGTTCAGCGAAGTGGAGGGCACTTCGATTCCTTCCATCTCCCGTAAACCGAAATTGGTCTTCTGCAGCATTTCCACCAGGAAAGCAGGGGTTCCGCCGGTGAACCAATAGTCGCCAAACGAGTTTATCGTACTCGTCGATAAGCAGTTTTTCGAAACTTTGTATCCCTATCGGGAGTTTCCGCAACGGAATGGTTACGGGTGTATTCATGACTCTATTGTGTTTTTAGATACGTGCAAAGATAACATTTTACGACGGATACCCATCCGGGCACCCCCTCACCGACAGCCGGGCTACATCCCACCGACAGCCGGGCTACACCCCACCGACAGCCGGGCTACACCCCACCGACAGCCGGGCTACACCTCACCGACAGCCGGGCTACACCTCACCGACAGTCAGGGACCAGATCTCTGACAGCCGGAGGCCCTTATTTTCCGATCGCCACTTCTTCCGGACACTCCAAGCAAGTGAGGTAGACAAGAGATAGATCTGCAATCCTCCCGCCAATGCCTCGTACCGATAGGGATATGCCCGATACAGCATTGCCTGTCGATCCGCGTTTCGTCCATCCTTATCCGCCGGTCTGTCCGGAAGCCAAACAAAGATTGTATGTTCTCCCCAACAACGGCAGTGGTGGCAGCAATGGCGGCGGCAACAGGAACAAGCACGGAGGTTTCGCTTTTACTCTTTTCTGTTGTTTCTGTTGTTGTATTGTATTGTTCTGTATTGTTCTGTATTGTATTGTAGGTTTTTCTGGGTTTTTCTTCCTCAGCCACAGCAAGTTGCAAAGGTTCTTCCGCAACAGGTTCCGTAACCTCTTCCATCACTTCCGGAATCACATTATGCACAGTACGAGCCACCTTTGGCGGACGTCCTCCTTTCGCTCCATTACGACGGCTGCTTGCACATCTCCGGTCCATAGGTTCCATCACTCGGTCCAGATAAAAAGAATGAAACTCCGGCTCCTCTCCTTCACCAAAATCAAAAAGCCCGAAGTTGAGCAGCACATCTCTGAACAACTCAACAGTACCGTTATTGCAACGCGCCAACTGGCTCAATAAGGAAGGTCTGTAACACGTCGTATAGGCAGGCTGATGACGCAAGTAGATCAGAATTGCCATATAGGCTCCCACTCCTCCCGGTCCGAGAGCTTCTATCAAGTCTCCCACTTCCCGTGTGTTCAGGAAATCTTTCTCAAGAATAAAAAATTGTTTTCTTTCCATTTGTTTTTGAGTTTAATTCACCACGGAGGACACAGAGAACACAGAGAGTATCTTTCTCTTAAACATCTTAATAAACAAGAGATTAAAACTCTGTGTCCTCCGTGTACTCTGTGGTGAATCGTATTCATTTCTATACAGTTCATCGTTCTAAACGTTCCGGCTTACAAAAGTAAATATTTACCTTTTAAGAAGTGTGACCTGACAGGTCACACTTCTATCAAAGTTCCTGAAACACACCTCCTTTTTACCTGTGAGGGCAGTTACCGGTCACCGGGACATTTCCCACTCAGGAAATCTTAAAAAAGATTCTCTGTGGAACTCTGTGTCACTCCGTGGTAAACTTCATTCATCGATTATAGTTCATCTTTTATCGTTAAAACCTCCGCTCCCGTCTATCGCTTTTGCGCCTCTTTCTTATACGCTGTACCTTTGTTTCAGTAAAATCAAAGAACCAAGCGTATGACAAACGTAAAAAGAATCACCCTGATAGCCCTCTGCCTGGCAGCCACCCTGCCCGAAGGCGGATTGTGGGCGCAACAAACCGGAACCTCCGGGCAAATGCAGGCCAGCGACTCGGTGGCAATACCTGCCCGGTGGGACCTGCAAAGCTGCATCGATTATGCTTTGCAGCAAAACATCAGCATCCGTCGCAACAGAATCAACGCACAAAGCACACAGGTGGACGTGAAGACAGCCAAAGCGGCCCTCTTCCCCAGCCTTTCATTCTCCAGCAGCCAGAATCTGGTGAACCGCCCCTATCAAGAGTCGAGCAGCATCATCAGCGGATCGGAAGTGCTGAAGAGCAGCAACAAGACAACCTACAACGGAAACTACGGGCTGAATGCACAATGGACCGTATACAACGGCAGCAAACGCCTGAAGACCATCGAGCAGGAAAAACTCAACAACCGGGTGGCGGACCTCGACGTGGCTACTTCGGAGAATGACATCCGGCAGTCCATCGCCCAGACCTACATACAAATACTGTATGCGGCCGAGTCGGTGAAGGTGAACGAAAACACCCTGCAAGTATCCGAAGCCCAGCGGGACCGCGGCAAGCAACTGCTGGATGCGGGAAGCATCGCCCGGAGCGACTATGCCCAACTGGAAGCACAAGTCAGCACCGACCGCTATCAACTGGTCACGGCACAGGCCACGCTTCAGGATTATAAACTGCAACTGAAACAACTGCTCGAACTGGACGGCGAACAGGAGATGCAGATATATCTGCCTGTGCTGGGTGACGAAAATGTACTGTCGCCCCTGCCCACCAAAGCAGACGTGTTTCAGGCTGCCGTGGCCCTACGGCCGGAGATCGAGGCAAGCAAACTCAGTGTGGAGGCTTCGGAACTGGGCATCGGAATAGCCCGGTCGGGATATCTGCCCAGCGTCAGCCTGACAGCCGGAATAGGGACAAACCATACGAGCGGAAGCGACTTCACCTTCGGGGAACAGGTGAAAAACGGATGGAATAACTCCATCGGACTCAGCATCAGCGTACCTATCTTCAACAACCGGCAGACGAAAAGCGCCGTAGAAAAGGCCAAACTTCAGTATCAGACCAGCCAACTGACGCTGCTCGATGAACAGAAAACTCTGTATAAGACCATCGAAGGGTTGTGGCTCGATGCCAACAGCGCACAACAACGCTATGCGGCAGCTGTAGAAAAGTTGCGCAGCACGCAGACCAGCTATGAACTGATCAGCGAACAGTTTAATGCCGGCATGAAGAATACGGTAGAACTGCTTACGGAGAAGAACAATCTGCTGCAAGCACAGCAGGAGTTGCTACAGTCCAAATATATGGCCATTCTGAACACTCAACTGCTGAAGTTCTATCAGGGAGACGAGTTGACAGGACTCACCGCAGAGAACAAAAACATTTAATACGTATAAACGATATGAATAAAAAAAAGATCATCCTTATCGCCGCAGGCATCGTCGTACTGGCAGGCGGAGGGCTTTGGCTCTTCGGAAGCCCGACGGCCAAGCACAAAGTGACCTATACCACGGCGACCGTGAGCAAAGGCGAGATATCCGAATCGGTGACCGCCACAGGAACCATCGAACCGGTAACGGAAGTGGAAGTCGGTACACAGGTATCCGGAATCATCGACAAAATCTATGTGGACTATAATGCGGCAGTGACCAAAGGACAGTTGATTGCCGAGATGGACCGCGTGACGTTGCAGAGTGAACTCGCTTCACAACGCGCCACTTACAATGGAGCGAAAGCGGAATACGAATATCAGAAGAAGAACTATGAACGCAGCCGGGGACTGCACGAAAAGGCGCTGATCAGCGATACCGACTACGAGCAGTCGCTCTACAACTATGAAAAGGCAAAAAGCTCGTTCGAGAGCAGCCAGGCTTCGTTGGCCAAAGCGGAACGCAACCTGTCGTATGCCACCATCACTTCACCGATCGACGGCGTGGTCATCAGCCGCGATGTGGAAGAAGGACAGACCGTAGCTTCGGGATTTGAAACACCGACCCTATTCACCATTGCCGCCGACCTGACTCAGATGCAGGTTGTGGCCGATGTGGATGAAGCCGACATAGGCGGTGTGGAAGAAGGACAACGGGCTACATTCACCGTAGATGCCTACCCGAACGACGTATTCGAAGGAACGGTCACGCAAATCCGACTGGGAGACGCAAGCAGCACCAGCACGAGCAGTACGTCGACCACTGTAGTCACTTACGAAGTAGTGATCTCCGCCCACAATCCGGACTTGAAGTTGAAACCCCGCCTGACAGCCAATGTCACCATTTATACCCTGGACCGCAAAGACGTGCTCTCCGTGCCCGCACGCGCACTGCGCTTCACCCCGGAAAAGCCGCTGATAAGCGACAAGGATGTGGTAAAAGACTGTGAGGGCGAACATAAACTGTGGACACGTGAAGGAAATACATTCACGGCACATCCCGTACAGACAGGTATCACCAACGGTATCAATACCGAAATCACCGGAGGAGCCTCCGAAGGAATGGTAGTAGTGACCGAAGCAACCATCGGAAGCATGCCCGGTGGAAACGTAGCACCCGAAGCCGGACCGGACGGTGGCGGAGAGCAAAGCCCGTTCATGCCAAGCCACCCGGGCAGTAAGAAGAAAGGAAAATAAGTATGAGCAAAACAGTCATCGAACTTCAGAACATCAAACGCAACTTCCGGGTGGGAGACGAAACGGTACATGCGCTGCGCGGAGTTTCGTTCACCATCACCGAAGGGGAGTTTGTCACCATCATGGGTACTTCCGGTTCGGGAAAGTCGACGTTGCTGAACACGTTGGGTTGCCTCGACACACCCACCAGTGGAGAATATCTGCTGGACGGTATCTCGGTGCGTACCATGAGCAAGCCGCAACGCGCCGTATTGCGCAACCGCAAGATAGGCTTTGTCTTTCAGAGCTACAACCTGCTGCCGAAGACGACCGCCGTGGAGAATGTGGAGCTCCCGCTGATGTACAACTCGGGAGTCAGCGCCTCCGAACGGCGCCGGCGGGCCATCGAAGCCCTCCGCGCGGTAGGGTTGGGCGACCGGTTGGAACATAAATCCAACCAAATGTCCGGCGGACAAATGCAGCGTGTAGCCATCGCCCGCGCGTTGGTCAACAATCCCGCAGTCATCCTCGCGGATGAAGCGACGGGTAACCTCGATACACGCACCTCTTTCGAGATTCTGGTGCTGTTTCAGAAACTGCATGCCGAGGGGCGTACCATCATCTTTGTGACGCACAACCCGGAAATAGCCCAATACAGCAGCCGCAACATTGTGCTGCGCGATGGGCAGGTCAAGGATGATAGTGTCAACCCGAACATTCTTTCGGCAGCCGAGGCACTGGCCGCACTGCCTGTGCAGGAAGAATAATACAGTTTAGAAACGAATACGATTCACCACAGAGGACACAGAGGACACAGAGAATATATTTCTCTTAAACATCCTGATAAACAAAATATTAAAACTCTGTGTCCTCTGTGGTGAATAATACTCAAAAACCTTACCATTATGAATGGAACCAATTTATTTAAAATAGCCCTGCGTGCCCTGAACAACAACAAGCTGCGCGCATTCCTTACGATGCTTGGAATCATTATCGGTGTGGCATCTGTCATCACCATGCTCGCCATCGGACAGGGATCAAAGAAAAGCATTCAGGCACAAATCTCCGAAATGGGCTCCAATATGATCATGATCCATCCGGGAGCAGATATGCGCGGAGGAGTCCGTCAGGACCCCAGTGCCATGCAGACACTGAAACTGACCGACTACGAATCATTGCGGGACGAAACCAGTTTTTTAGCTGCCGTCAGCCCGAATGTTTCCAGCTCCGGGCAACTGATAGCCGGTAACAATAACTATCCGTCATCCGTCAGTGGCGTGGGTACGGACTATCTGGAGATACGCCAGCTCTCGGTCGACAACGGCGAGATGTTCAGCGAAGCCGATATCCAGTCCAGCGCCAAGGTGTGCGTGATAGGAAAAACCATTGTAGACAATCTTTTCCCCGGTGGAGAAGACCCCGTGGGACGCATTGTCCGGTTCAATAAAATCCCGTTCCGCGTAGTGGGCGTACTGAAGTCCAAAGGCTACAACTCCATGGGTATGGACCAGGATGACATCGTATTGGCCCCCTACACCACCGTGATGAAGCGCCTGCTGGCACAGACCTATCTGCAAGGCATCTACGCTTCCGCCCTCACCGAGGATATGACGGACAATGCCACGGAAGAAATCACAGAACTCCTCCGCCGCAATCATAAACTCAAGGAAGGGGACGATGATGACTTCACCATCCGCAGCCAGCAGGAACTGAGCAGCATGCTCAACTCCACCACCGACCTGATGACCACCCTGCTTGCCTGCATCGCCGGCATCTCGCTTGTGGTAGGCGGAATCGGAATCATGAACATCATGTACGTCAGCGTCACCGAACGTACCCGGGAAATCGGCCTGCGCATGTCAGTCGGTGCACGGGGAATCGACATCCTGAGCCAATTCCTGATAGAAGCCATCCTGATCAGTATCACCGGCGGCCTTATCGGAGTAATCATCGGGTGTGGTGCCAGCTGGCTCGTGAAAAGCGTTGCCCATTGGCCCATCTTCATCCAGCCCTGGAGTGTATTCCTGTCGTTTGCTGTGTGCACCGTCACCGGGGTCTTCTTCGGATGGTATCCGGCCAAGAAAGCAGCCGACCTCGACCCGATCGAGGCAATCCGATACGAGTAATCTATCACAGAGGACACTGAGAACGTAAAGTAAAAAAAAGTATAAAGAACGACGAAAGCCCGATATTCTATCAGTAAAGCCTATGATGCTGATTGCTTTCATTGCCTATTATATATTCTTTATACATTATATATAGTAAACTCTGTGTCCTCTGTGGTGATCCCCGTTTATCGTTCATTGTTCAAAACGTCCCAAACGTAAACTAAAATTAGTATCTTTGTCCCCATGAAACAGTCTCTGACATCAGCCCGCCGCCCTCTGGAAATACTGATACATATTATCAGCTGGGGGATCGTGTTTGGTTTCCCTTTCTTCTTTATCGATCGTGCGGGAAACAGCATCAATTGGAGTGCCTATCTGCGCCACTCTGCCGTACCCATCTCCTTTGTCACCGTATTCTATCTGAACTACTTCCTGCTGGTCCCCTTCCTCTTGTTCCGGGAACAGAAGAACAAGTACATCATCTATAACATCCTGCTGGTCTGCATAATCGGCCTCCTGCTGCACATCTGGCAAAGCCTGAATGCCCCGATCCCCCCCATAAAAAAACCTCACATGCCTCCCGGATGGATCTTCTTTGTACGGGACATCCTGAGCCT
Organism: Bacteroides sp. NGMCC 1.200775; assembly: GCF_040798045.1. Classification (NCBI taxonomy): domain Bacteria; kingdom Pseudomonadati; phylum Bacteroidota; class Bacteroidia; order Bacteroidales; family Bacteroidaceae; genus Bacteroides; species Bacteroides sp. NGMCC 1.200775. The sequence goes on from NZ_JASCQK010000001.1 coordinate 774,704, forward strand.
TATCTTCACCATCGGCCTGAGTGCCGCCATCCGCATGAGCGCCCGCTGGGGAGAAGCCGAAGCCGCCCGCCGCGAAGCGGAAAAAAGCCGCACCGAAGCCGAACTGAAAAACCTGCGCAATCAGCTCAACCCGCACTTCCTGCTCAATACGCTGAACAACATCTACGCACTGATTGCCTTCGACAGCGACAAAGCGCAGCAGGCTGTACAGGAGCTCAGCAAGCTGCTCCGCTATGTGCTTTATGACAACCAGCAGAACTATGTCCCCCTCTGCAAAGAGGTCGACTTTATCCGCAACTACATCGAACTAATGCGTATCCGCCTCTCTGGAAACGTAGAGGTCATTACGCAACTCGACATACAACCGGACAGCCAGACGAAGATCGCCCCGCTGATCTTCATCTCCCTTATTGAGAACGCCTTTAAACACGGCATCTCCCCTACCGAACCGAGCTTCATCCACATCCTTATCTCTGAGAATAAAGAAGAGATCCGGTGTGAAATACGCAACAGCTGCCATCCCAAAACCAATATGGATAAAAGCGGATCGGGCATCGGCCTCGAACAGGTGAGCAAGCGCCTCGAACTGTCTTACCCCGGACGCTACCGATGGGACAAAGCCATCTCTGAAGATGGCAAAGAATATATATCGAAATTATTAATATTTAATCATCCACAGCCGTGAAACTACATTGCGCCATAGTAGACGACGAGCCTCTGGCACTCAGCCTGCTGGAGAGTTACGTCAACAAAACCCCTTTCCTTGAACTGGCAGGAAAGTATTCCAGCGCCGTACAAGCCATGAAAGAACTTCCGGGACATCAGATTGACCTGCTGTTTTTGGATATCCAGATGCCGGAGCTTAACGGCCTGGAATTCTCTAAAATGGTAGATGCCCGTACCCGTATTGTCTTTACCACCGCCTTCGGTCAATACGCCATCGACGGATACCGGGTCAACGCACTGGACTACCTGCTCAAGCCCATCTCGTATGTCGACTTCCTGCAGGCCGCCAACAAGGCATTGCAGTGGTTCGAACTCGTTCAGAAACCCGAGGAAATAGACAGTCTTTTCGTGAAGAGCGACTACAAACTGGTACAGGTAGAGCTCAAAAAGATATTGTACATAGAAGGTCTGAAGGACTATATCAAAATCTATACCGAAGATACTCCCAAGCCCATCCTATCACTTATGAGTATGAAGTCCATGGAAGAGCTGCTTCCCCCCACCCGCTTTATGCGTGTACACCGCTCTTTCATTGTCCAGAAGGACAAAATACGCATCATCGACCGCGGCCGCATCGTATTCGATAAGACCTACATCCCCGTCAGCGATAGCTACAAACAAGCTTTCCAAGCTTTCCTTGACGAACGAAGTTGAAAGGATTTGCAGCTGATTTATCGGTAAAATGTGAGCATTTGTCGATTATTATTTATATATAAACAAAAAAATCTCTATCTTTGTAACAAACAGAACGGAAGTTGTGAAACTTCCAAGAATAGAATAGTTTAGTTAAGTCTAGTTTAGTTTTTGTGTTGAAGGGCTTCTACCTCAGAGGAGGATTTAGAAGCCCTTTCTATTAATTGATTACCTCAAATGTGGGTCAGTTAACTTAGTTTTAAGTAGAACCACTTCGGCTTTACAAGTCTTATTATTTAATAATATCTCATAGCATTCATTATCCGCTGTGATCATACCTGCAATGGTGAATACCCCCTCATCAAATTCATTCAAACACTTAAACATAACATCATCTTTTTCGTTAGCAACAGCAGGTTTGAAAATGGTAATCTCAGCTATTCTATCTCTATTATCATCAATAAATTGATTCCAATAATGAGCAGTACTATCAGAATCGGAGCTATGAATATGAAAAACAAAATAATCGCTATTATACATTACTTTGGCTAGATAACAACCTGTAAACTGAAAACTAATAGCGTCTGCTCCTTTTGCTATTCTATAGTATGAGATATTTGACTGCCGCCAATAAACTCCATACAATCTTTGAGGAGCATATTCTACACCACAATTAATTAGTTTATATTTATTCTCATCCACAATAATGGGCTGTGGAACTGAAGGAATCCCCCATGCTGGAATATTTTCCCCCTTGTTCAATAGGTCTAAAAAGCGTAAATTAAAGTCTAATTCATTCATAATTAATACAATGATTATTTATCCTACTCTCTTTCCGGCTTGTCGGAATCCGCCTATACGTCAAAAATATAGATAAAGAGAGCTTAAAACGATTATAAATTTTAGATGAGGAAACTAATCTTTCGAAAACAGGAAAATTCCTCTTGAATACAAAAGCTTCAATTCTTAGAAACCAGGGATATAAATATAAATTAAGTTTAAAATCGCTCTATTCATTCACTATCTCTTTCTTATATGATTGTAATCTTTTAGTGTAAATAATCAAAACTTCCCCTTATACTAAAAAGATATGCCTAAATACCGGCAAAACGCAAAAAGCTCCGAATTTTTCAACACGGAGCTTTATACGTTTATAATAAACAATACGAAAAGCATCCCGTTGTTATCTATTTTGCAATATTTGAGATAGTCCCTTTTTATGTCAGAACTTCCTCCTCCGCTAGCAAATAAAAAAAGTTTCTTTTTTTAATCTATATCATAGCCCCAAAGTATTAAATGTATACTTCTATATTATAGCCAGCATTCTTTTCCAGAAAGCATGGCCAATGTACATCATGAATATCCAAAGTTTGATAAATCCCGGCCATATCTTTCTTATTGAAAACCTCGTTATTCTGATAAACGATAATATTATAATTATAATCAATGATGGCCTCTATCTCTCCGGAGTTTGCCTGCAAGTCAACATTTAAATGATCACGTACAGAGTAATATGTAGGATGTACATGAATCAACATTTGCTCACCCTTCTTTATAGTAACTGACCCAGCCTTCCCATGCCGTAAATCGGGTTCATTCCCTTTCTTTACATACAGTTTATCCTCACATGTATATATTGCAAATTCAGTATTATACAATTTAGTAAGACCAACCAAATCTTTCAGCATAAATCGTTTATTTGGAATCTCGAGTATGGCATGATACTTAAAATAATCCCCCAATCCCCCAACTTTAATTACATTATTAGGGATCTCTTTATCGGAGACCTCCTTTTTATTATATACCGATTTACTATCTAAAAAATATATTTCCATACTGTTTCTAATATTTCTTCCTACTCTATTATGACTTTTCGGAACCCGTCATTATTCCGCAATTGATTCTACGATACGGCTATTATAATACCCGAAATCGTATATTGTCTATCACCGTATCTGTCCGAAATAAGTGTTATGTATTGAGTATTCAACTGTGCACTTCTTACTCCACATGCGGGATCATATACATTATAGCCATTTTCAACCCTTTTAACAGCAATCCAATGCACACCATTTACTAACATTATGGCATAACGACTTTCTTGAAGAACCTCCTCTATCGATTTCCACGGTTTTATACATTGTGCACCAACAATACTTTTTTGCTCAGCTATCAATTTAGGAATATGTAGTTTTACACTTTCCAACTGCTGATCTAAATCCCTTCCAAGACCAATATCTAAAAGGAAATGAATCAATTGATCTATCGCCTCAATCAGCTTCTTATCATCAATAAATACGCAAACATTTCTTTTTGTCAATTCTACTGTTCCCACTACAACAGCTCCTGGTAAAGTCATGACCCCATCTACCCCTTCAATACATCCTGTCAAGCGATGGAGAGTAGAACTCCACTCCCCTGTTACTGGATATTTTTGTAAAGAGCGATAAATTTCCTCTCCTTTACATATAGTTCCATCTCCGTTTAAATCACTCAGAATAGCGGCCAAAGCGAATCCTGCACAATAATTATCATGATCACTTTGCCTTTCCTGATATTTAAAATCTTTATTAATTACTCTTACGCTCATTCTTTTATTTCTATTATTTAGCCAAACTTTGTTGCAACTTGAGCAATAGTATCTACCACTTGAATAATATACTTTTGCCACTTCTCTATTGCACGCTGTATTTGATTTCGATTTTTCTTTTCCAATTTCGCAGGTACATCAGTATCTATAGAATTTTTAAACAAATCAATTACAATTGCTAATGCTTTCTCTCGATTGTATACCAAAGTTTTATTACCTAAATCATTCAAATAATCTCTGAAAGCAGTTAGAGACGTTGCATAATTATTAGAATTTATATCTAACTTTTTTCTATTTCCCATAGGATCAGTCACAAATTTATCTCTCAAACCCGATAGTTCTCTAACATATTGTTCTCCGCTAAAAGCGATTATAAAACAATCGGGTATTCCTCCTTTGGTAAGTGCACTCGGAATATCATTAAACAAATGATCTGGTCTTGATTGACTGTATGACGACATTACAAACACTGTTTTATCTCCTACTCTCTTCTCGGCTTTTCGGAACCCGCCTATAAATTTAACTATCTCTGTAAGCTTACGGTACAAAAATATAGAGATAGAGAGAAGAGAACAATTATAAATTTTAGACAGGTTGATTGGTCTTTCAGAGACGGAAAGATTTCTCTTGAATAAAACACTCTTTAATATCTTACCCTAAAAACTTAATAAATCAAATGATCAAGTCTAATAACAATTTATAAAGAAAACACCTAAAAAATCTAACCGAACGAATCAAATACCGCAACGCTTTGTTAAGGTACAACTCAAATGAAATAGAATGATGAAAAGAAAACTTGAAATACATAAGATTGACGTATCCAGCAGTTTGCCGATCCCATACGCAGATGAAGGTATCCGGGCTGGTTTCCCGTCACCGGCACAAGACTATATGGAGCAAGCCATAGATCTGAACAAAGAGCTAATCAAACATCCCGCCAGTACATTCTTTGGACGTGTAGTAGACGATTCGATGCGGGATGAAGGCATAGAAGAAGGAGACATTCTGGTCATCGACAAATCACTGGAATTACAGGATGACGACCTTGCCGTGTGTTTTATTGATGGAGATTTTACTGTAAAGCGGGTACGAATTGAACCTAATGCCGTCTGGTTAGTACCGACGAATCCGAAATACTCTTTAATCAAGATAACAAAGGAGAATAAATCTATCGTCTGGGGAATAGTGACCTATACAATAAAAAAGAACAGGAGAAAAAGATAATATTTGGACTAATGGACTGCAATAACTTCTACGCAAGTTGCGAAAGAGTGTTCAATTCGGCTTTAAATGTAAGCCTATCGTTGTTTTAAGTAATAACGACGGATGTGTTATTGCCAGAAGTAACGAAGCGAAAGCACAGGGAATAAAAATGGGGATTCCGGCATATCTATCAGATTAAAGATGATATTCAGAAATATGGTATATCTGTCTTTTCATCGAACTATACGCTATACGGCGACATGTCCGGACGCGTGATGTCCATACTGGCACAAGTACGCTTATGTATCATTGGCACAGAAGAAAAGCGCATCAAGGGCCTACAGCTTACTGAAATTGGTGATATATGGGGGATCGGTCGCCGGCAAGTTGCCAAGTTAGAAAAACAAGGGGGCAAAACAGCCTATGACTTTACCAAGTTGCCTGGATCTTGGATGCGTAAAAACATGACTGTAGTCGGAGAAAGAACTTGGAAAGAACTTTTAGGCATTTCCCGTATTGATATAGAAACTTAAGCACCGAACAAAAAACAGACATGCACAAGGCGGCCATTCGACAAGATGGTAGAGGATATTGATATAATATCGGAAGCAATCGCTACCCATATTAAAAACCGTACTCAACTCAAAACACAAAAAGAAATTAATATTTTATCATTCTCTTAATATACACGAAATAGGATTAACGATGATTTATTATAGAGACAGATATATTACATCAGCGCCCCATTGAACTAAAGCTATATTATCTAAACCGATGATAGTATCCCTTCTTAAACAGAAAAAGGGTCCAGATAAATATTCTCAACCGGTCAAATGTCAGAGAACATACAAATGGACAGACCTTATTCGAAAAACTTGTAGGATTATGAAAAAGATCGAAAGTAGCCTAAAAGAGAATAGAAAACTACGAGAAGAGTTCTGTAGTTTTTTATTTATCTGTTAATAAAACCAATAAGGGTTAAATAAATGAATAATAATTGGAAACAGACCTTTAATTGTTATTCATGGTTATTACTTATTTAGTTAATGGATTAGCTAAAAAATACTTTGTAACTTTGCTTTTATTTTCAAGTTGATAATTGTCCTTTTTGCTTGCTTTAATAAGAAAAAATAGACACCGGCTGAATAAGATAACTCAAGTTTCGGAAATGAATTTACGCCGTCTGAACCGGTATCTTCATCCTTATACCTTTCTTCAATTAACATTGTTAACGCCTCTTTCAGGTTGTCAGGTTCTTGTGGGCAAACAACAAGTCTTTTGCATTTAAAGAACTTGCTATTCATATCCATAGAACAAGTTTTAACTCTGTGTTAAAACAAAGCTTTTGAGGACAGAAATCTTATTTTTTAAAGATGTTGATTTTTAGATGGTTTAGTCTAAAATTCGCTTCTCCACCTTACGGATGGACTTTTCGGGCGAAAGCCGGGATACTTGCTTTTTTGTCAACTATAAACGAGGGCTTACACTTCCGAAACTTGAATTAGATCTATAAGTAGAAGAAAACTTACCACCAATTTTGAAAAAGAACCATACAAAGTTGCACGGTAGTATCAGGAAAAACACTTACAATAGCGTCAGAAAATCCCTTTAGACCATCTACGCAAGCAATCAGAATATCTTTCCACGGTTCTGGAGATCAGTAAGCACAGACAACCAGAAATTAGCGCCTTCACTAAGAGCGATACCTTGAACATCTATGCCTAAGACATTATAAAAGCATGGCTGACAGCCTGACCACAATCATCCATCACCTTATAACGGATAGTATCCATGAAAACGATGGGATAAACAGGATCAAGGCCCCGGGATTTCCAAGCCTTGATTTCGGAAAGAACGCGATCCGTAATAAAACTTATGGTATCAGCGGAAACTTCACGCTCTTCGGGAGTAAGATGTGCATCCATCTCTCCTGCTAAGGCAGCGTTGAGAATACTTTCCCAAAGAAGTGCAAAAGCACCATCTTTACCTAACAAGGACTTACCGGATTTAAGCTGCTCAAGAGCCTTGTTTTTAATACTTTCAAAATAAAATTCTTCGTTCAGAAAAACCGTGTTAACAAAATTTATATTTTTCTTTGCTAACACAGTTTAAATTCCATTCTTAGTCCTTTTGCAAAAATTACATAGAATTTCAATTAATCAGCTTTATCCCAATATTTCCCATATATGATCGTGATGGAGATTAGTAATAATACTTTTATGAGACCAACTAAAAATACTTTCTTGATTATACTTTCGCATAAGCGATATAGCTGGCGTAGTTGGGGTACTGCTCAAATGAAAAGAGAATTCTGGCTCTCCACAATAAACTCCAATAAAAACGTCAGAACCTAATTGTGTTTTAAACTCATTTATAGCTTCTACTACTTTCTTATCATCATCCATATTCACTGTAGCAATATTTTCTTTAGGGCGTACAAATGACACTTGATATCCAGATGAAAAAGTAACAAAGTCCCTACTTGGTATAATAGGTGTATCTAAATTATTAAACTTATAAGTTCCATCTTTTAGACCTTTACATCTATTCAAAAAATCAGCATATCTTCCCATTTTTATACATATTAATAATTTCCTACTCTATTCCAGGCTTTTCGGAATCCGCCTATAATTAACTATCTCTGTAAACTTATACAGTTAAAATTCCCCTTCTCCATACCGCTTCATCCTCAATCAAACTAATTACCAGTTGGCAATTCTGTATTCGGGCACGGTAGGGATTTTCTTTACCTCCATTGAAGACATTACTTTGATTTTATTCCAATCGAAACCAACCTTGTTAAAATCTTCAGCTGACTTAATATGACTTTTCACACCATTCGTATAAAGATATACCGAATCAGAATCGTTAGCTTTTATCAAACAAGCATCCAAAGAAAGTGGATCACCTAAAGGAATAGCGTTTACTTCGCTTGGACTCTTTATCTTAATTTTATCCCAAGAAGGAAATAAAGTAAAATAAACATCCGGATTCGGAATGTGATGACGATTACCGAATAGAACTAAATAAACTTCAGCGGCATTATTAGCTTTAAGAAGCATACCCTCCGGGTAATTCGAAGAGATATCAACATCCAACTTAGGACGAAGCCCATTCATCAAAGGCAAAAGTTCGGCACTCCATTTCCGCCCATCCCAGCCAATGTAATGTACCACCTTATCTGTATGGGCACGTGAATAGTCACCATTGGGGGCATGAACAAAATGATCACCCTCCACCTTCATCTGCCAGTTATCACCACTATCCGATATATAATTCAAGATAGAATCAGTATGACACTTGTTCTTATCACCATTTTCATAATGATAGAACTGACCATCCCTATACTCCGCAGTCCAGCGCCCTCTGGTATTCCAAGTGAGATAATCCAAATACAAAGAAGGGGCTTTTGTCTCCTGAGGATTCTCAAGAGAAGTAAATACAAACCATTTTTCTCCCATAATACTAAGTTTTAGTAATTAAATATTTTTAATTTTTCCTACTCTATTCCAGGCTTTTCGGAACCCGCCCATAATTAAAGCTTACGATACAAAGATATGGAAGAAGAGAACCGGAAACAATTATAAATTTTAGACGGGTTAATTGATCTTTCAGGAACGAAAAAATATCCCTTAAATAAAAAGGCTCTTAGCTTGCCGTATGTTTTATTGATGGAGAGTTTACAATAAAGCGGATACAAATTGAGTCCAATGCCGTCTGGTTAATACCGACGAATCTCAAATACTCTTTAATCAGGGTAACAAAAGAAAATGAATTTACCACCTCCGTCATATCAGATGAAAGATGACATTCAAAAACATGATAGATCCGTCTTTTCATCGAATAGTTATACATCTTCCGGTATCGTCCAATGACACATTAGAAATTATACATTATGATTGCCCGAACAGAATTTTCACAATTCCATATCAACGGAAACAATAAAACTAACCTTCTGGAAACGGGGGAGATTTCTCTTAAATGAGAAAGCCCCGATTCCTAAGAACCAGGGCCATAAAAGTAGAAATTAAGTTGAAAAGCTAACTATTCCTTCACAATCTCACCTTTTTCATTCAAAAGAACAGTGATATCTTCTGTAGATTGATCTTCCTTGGTTACAGTCACAATCACTTTATATACCTTACCGTCTTCTCTTTCCGAAACGAAAGCCTCCTTTATAGAAGCACCTTCATAATCTTTGGCCAATGCATTGATGACAGGAGTAGGAAGTTCCTTTGCGGCAACTTTTGTAAATTCGTCCTGAGGAGTTTGCAAAGTTTGTTCTACTGCTAAAGTGTCACCCGATACACCGGCAAATGCTACTGAAGTGCCTAATCCCATAATCATTGCTAATGCTACTAATACCTTTTTCATAATCGTAATTTTTTAGTGTGAATAATTAAAACTAACTCTTATGCCAAATAAAAGGCAAAGGACATGCCAGAATACTAACAGGCCACAAATCAACTATAAAACAGCAAGTTACATTCAATATAATAAAAAAAGATTGGGAAATAAATGGGGAATAGACACACACTTTGGGGAATAAATACACAATAAGCTCCGAATCTTCCGATCCGGAGCCTTACACGATTATAAGAGAAACAACGAGAAGAATCGCGTAGTTTTCCGTTTACACAATATTTGGAGATAGCCACTTTGGGTGCCAGAGGTACCGATTTACTATTCAAGTAACATATTTCCATACTACCTCGGATATTTCTTCCTGCCCTATCATCGCTTTTCAGAACCCGCCCATAACATTTAAAGCACATCAACTAAAGTACCGGACAAATAAAGAACTCCTTGGTTTTGCTGCTTTGTGCAAGTATATAACATGCTTGATTCTCTTTGAACGAAGTAACCGTATCATAAAACGAATCGAGATTTCCATTATTTAAATCTTTGTCTGTTCTTCTATCTGTAGAAAGTTCCCACATAAACCAACGTCTATCTTTCTCGCTGTGGAAATATGCAATAGGTTTGCCCAAATGCACAAACGCAGTCACACTTGGGTAATAGCATGCCCAATTGCCACATCTCAATTCTGATTGACCGTTCCATTTTGTAGATAGCTCAGAAACAAACCATCGATTGTCTTGTGCACTATGCGCAAACAAATAACTACGTCCATTTTCGACAAAAGGTATCAAGACCTTGTAAAAACGTGCCCAACGCCCTTCTTTAATCCTGTTCTTTCCATCCCAATTAGTGGACAACTCAGTCATAAACCAACTCTTATCCGAACTGCTATGAGCAAAAATATAATTTTTACCGTTTTCATTAAAGGGGATCATAACATCATAGTCTTTGCCGAATCCCTGGCCATTTTTTATTTCTTTCTGTCCATCCCATTTAGTAGATAACTCAGAAATAAACCACCGATTTCCTCTGTTACTATAACAGAATATGTAATTTTTTCCATTCTCAACAAACGGAACCTGAGAATTATAATACCAATGCCATTTATCATCGATAAAAACCTGACCTTCTCCCTCTGACGTCAGAGATGACAACTTAATCTTATTTCCATCAGCACTATGAGAAAAAAGAAAATTCTGACCATTCTCCTCAAATCTCACCATTGGTGAAAAGAAATAACTCCAATTTCCTCTCTTCATACCTTTCACATTAAGCAGGTTGCCCGCTTTTCCGTTACCCGCAATATTTCCTATATTGAAACCTGCTGTGTCCATCTTTTCATTCATAACCCTAAAAATATTGTTCTACTCTATCAAAGGCTTTTCGAAACCCGCCTATACGTTTTAACTATTTCTGCAAGCTTACGATACAAAAATATGGGATAAAAAGGGCGGGAACAATTATGAATTTCTGATGAGCATATTGGCCTTCCGAAAACCGGGAGATTTCTTTTAAATCGAAGAAAAAAAAACAAAATAGCATCAGTCAGATGGATACCGGAAAGGTAATATTACCAATATCATCTAACATATTTGTGGTATTTTTCATATAAATTTTAAAAAAAAGCAATGAAATGTGTTTGTTTTCCGGCATAGAATAATAGTTTTGTAAAATATAGAAGTACCTATTTTAATCAAAACCTGAATATATATGAAGAAATTTAAAGTTTATAGAGATAATCAGATGTAGGCGAATTCTTTCCACAAGAAGAATTCGCCAAGTGATATTTCAATCATAAGATACCTGAATATGATTGAGCATGCTATGGATCTGAGTAGCATAAAATCCCATTGATGATACAGTTCCGTTGCACGTTTCTCGTGACAGCATTAATACACAGTCGATACCTGTTCGTATTATACCTAATTTAATCCACCATAATTTACTTATTCGAACCACAACATCCGTTTGGTTCTTTGTTTAATTTAAACATTAATTTTATGAAAAAACAAGTAGCAATTTTCATTCTGTTAGGAATTATAACAATTCCTTCATCTGTAAAAGCACAGAAATTAAAAGTTAGTTTGGATGTCGGTATCTCCAAGAGTATTTTAAGTAGCGACGTTTCCAATCTGGTCAATACACGTTACAATACCCAAACAGGGGTTGCAACCGGTGTAAATCTTGAATATAACTTCTTTAAAGACTTTATTGTGGGAACAGGTCTGGGATTCATACAAAGAAACTATGAATATAAAAAGACGGATAATATTACGGGAACGCATACACTGTATAAAAACAACTTTATGAATGTACCGCTGAATGTAGGGTTATATATTTTCAATAACCCTTATAAAGAGAATGGTGTATGGCTCAAAATTCAAGGCGGTGTTTACTATGAATACTTTACAAGAATGCACCGGAAAGGAGAATACCCGATCTTTGCACAATTACAGAAAGACGGTTCCTATATCAGAGCTCAAGTGAATGAAACGTATGATTTCAAGCGAAATGAAAATAACTTGAAAAGAAACCTGTTCGGGATAGAGGGCACAGGAGAAATCGGTTATTCTTTTAAGAAGATCGATGTTTTTGCTTCATACACCTATCAGTATGGTCTAACCGACATATACAAAGCAAAAACTTCTTCGAATCGTAAATCGAGAAGAATCTCAAACATAATATCATTGGGCATCGCCTATAAATTCTAAAACTATAGATTATGAAAACTAAAAAATATAATTGGACATTACGTCACTTCTTTCTTTTATTTCTTGTGCTCTTTATTTCTGGAAGTTGCGTTGAAGACGTTACAGAATCAACCAAAGAACCAACACGGTATACAGCAAGTGATATAAAATCATATTCTGACCTGTTCGATGTGTTTTGGAATACAATGAACCAGAAATACAATTATTTTTACGAGCAGAGTAGTTTGAACTGGGAAGCGATATATAAAGAATATACTCCAAAGTTCAAAGAATTAAAAACGTTTAACAGGGATAAACAGTATACCAAAGCTGAAATATCAGATGATTGTAACAAAGCAATAGAATACTTTACAGAAATCATTGATCCTATCATAGACCAACATTTCTATGTAAAAATAGCACTTCCCGTGTCACATAGTTATTTCAAAAGCACCATTTTTTATGGTGGAATGAAGAGTAAAGACAAGATATATGCTTATCCTTTTGATCTAAAGTATGAATATATGAAGTCTAAGATACAACCTGACACAGGAGTATTCGGACATAAAAATGATATGTTAGGTGGCTTCTTATCAGACAATCCCGACATATACTATTTCGGTTTTAAGTCGTTTACAATAAGTAATGATTATATAGTTTCTTTTGGTGATGAATACTTGGTTATAGATGATAAAAGCCCGTATTATTTAACAGGAAAAGAGATAAGAGATACCATTGAAGCGAAAATAAAAGACCCTGCTGTAAAAAGTGTCCTGATTGAGAAGTCTATAGAATATATAGATAAGTTTAACTCTTTTATGATGTCCGAGATCGCGCAAGATGCAATAAAAAAAATAGAGAACTTTAAGCAATCTGAAACTATAGACGAGAGTTTTGTCGACGCATTACTCAAAGCCAAAAAGAATGCACCCAATATAAATTTAGAGCTATTACAGCTAAGCGGCCTGGAAGAGTTTAAACTAAATCCGAATTATACCAAGTGGTTTAAACAACGCTCGACCGAGCATTTACAATTAGCATGTGAGTATACAGTTTTTCTCTCGGATATAGATAATGTTATCAACAATCAATATAAGATAGATTTCTATAAGAATTTCCTGGTACCCCTCAAAAACGGGGATATAAAAAAGATAATACTGGATCTTAGAGGAAACGGTGGCGGTATGGTTCTTGATGCAAGAACATTTACAGATCGCTTTATCACCAAAGACGCCATCTTTGGCTACCAGAGGTTCAAAGAAGACAATAATCCATTCAGTTATACCCCATGGACACCCTGCATGACAAAGCCAACAGACATTGGGATAAAAAAAGAAATACCGGTAGTTATTCTCTTAGACAAGAACAGTGCAAGTATGTCTGAAATCAGTACCCTAATGCTAAAAAGCCAGGGGAAACATGTCACTGTCGTAGGACATTATAGTGCCGGTGCAACTGCCGGATTAGGAGATTCGGATCAGTTTAACGGAGGGCTGAGAGGTAAAGTCGGTGATTACTTAGAGTTTTATATGCCTTTACTTGCAATGCAGGATGCAACTCATACTGTAATAGAAGGAATCGGAATTAAACCGGACTTCCTAATGGAACCACTAACCGAAGAAGAAATTTATGAAATGGCCCTTTCACCTTATACCCATATTGATCGCACGTTAAAACAGGCTGTAGAAATATTAACCAACAATTAACAGCCCTTTTACGATTAAGACCGGAGAGAGCCGGGAATCGACTAAAAATTAATTGCCGCATTGATGTTCCGGTCATGATGTGCCCTGTATTCAGTGTACAATCATTGACGGGATATCAAGCGGCATCCCTCCCGGCATAGCAAATTTGAGAATGTAAATCGAATCCAGTTGATTTCATCCTTCTCTTTTTAAACTATATTTGTGACCCAATAATAAAAAAATGAATATATGCTTATATTAAGAACTATTTTAGTCTTCATACTTGCCGGCATTTGTGAAATTGGTGGCGGATATCTGGTATGGTTATCGGTTAAAGAGGGTAAGTCGGTATGGAGATCCATCTTTGATCCAAACCAAACATAAATTCAATTTATTTGTTAATTATATAATCATAATAACGAAAACAGATATGACGCAACTAATCAAGAAATTCTCGGTAATTATTATTTTATTCCTCCTGCCCTTCTCTATCTATGCCCAAACAGAAAGCCATCAGCTAAGTACACACATACTTGATATTAGTAAAGGAGAACCGGCACAAGGAGTTGACATCACCCTCTATAAATTAAATCCTTCCACCCCAAGCCAATGGAAACAGATTGCAATCGGCAAGACTGATGTAAATGGAAGAATCTCCAATTTTTTACCAAGCATAGAGGATAATACAGGTATATATATGCTTAAATTTTATACAGAGCCTTATTTCCTGAAACAAGGCTTAAAATCAATCTATCCGTTTGTCGAAGTTATATTTAGAATTGAAGGCAAAAAGCATTATCATATTCCCATTACTATGTCAGCCAACGGGTATTCTACATACAGAGGGAATTAATATATTCCTTATTACAATTTATAAAGTAAGGCAGCCTTATGAGGCTGCCTTACTCGTTATCTTTCATTTCTGTTCTTCTACATTATACATTACTCTTTGTATTCACTAATACTCTTTCTCAGCACGAAGTTGCCAGAAAGCGATGGCAGACGCAGCAGCCACATTGAGCGAATCGACCCCATGTGACATAGGGATGCGAACGACATAGTCCGCTTCGGCAATCCTCTCATGCGAGAGCCCGTCTCCCTCGGTACCCATCACAATAGCCAACTTGGGTTCGGTTGTCAGCACAGGATCATCGATGGAAATAGAATTATCCGTAAGCGCCATGGCAACCGTACGGAAGCCCCACCGAGCCAGATCACTGAGAGGACCATCCAGCCAAGTCCATGGTACAAGGAAGACCGCCCCCATAGACACCCGGATCGCACGTCGGTTTAATGGACTACAAGAGTTGCGCGTAAGCAATACCGCATCTATTCCGAGAGCGGCCGCCGAACGGAAGATGGCACCGATATTGGTAGTATCCACCACCCCGTCTATGATCACGATGCGCCTGGCTCTCCGGCATACTTCCTCCATACTTCGCGGAACCGGAAGACGCATGGCACAAAGTACACCACGTGTCAAAACGTATCCGGTCAGCGTAGCAAGCAGTTCTCTGTCACCTGTATAGACGGGTATATCACCACAGCGTTCAATGATATTCGCAGCATCCCCCGTGATATGTTTTTGCTCACACAAAATCGCTAAAGGTTCATAGCCTACATCCAAAGCCACTTTAATGACTTTGGGACTTTCCGCTATAAACAACCCCTTTTCTGGCTCGAGGCGATTACGCAACTGAGCTTCGGTAAGGGTACTGAATATCTCTACTCCGGGATGGGACAAGGATGATATTTCGATAATAGGCATATTGTTATCCTTTATAACATTTGATTAAAGCATTCATATTTCACAGGCTTTATTCCGTTTTTAATCCCTTCTTATCCAGATAGGCTTTAAATTTATGAAGATATTCGTCCGATGGTCCGTCAAAGAAAGAGACACCGGACGCGCCATTATCAAACGCCTCATCCAATGCTTTCTCAAAATCATTTTTTATATCAGGAAACATCAATCCTGCATACACTTTCGCACGTCCGTCAACCGTCTTCACACTCTCTTGAACCGAACGTCCGATCCACTCCGGTCCTTCGTAATAAAAGCCGTTATAGATCATCGGGAAATAAGCATCCAGTGTCCAATTTCCCCAATCCTGACGTACCATCTTCTTGGCCATAGAAGGTCCCGGGAATACTGCGGCAGAAATTGCTTTTCCGTCAGCTTTCACCGCTTCAGTAATCCGGTCTACAACACGGGTAATGGCATCCAAACGAAAATTGATCCATGACTGATCTTCCATCGGATACTTCAATTCCAACGGATCACGTCCCGTCTGCGCCTTAAACTTGGCACGACAAACCTCACAATAGCAATAATCATATTCAGGATGTTCACTCGTCTGCTCTATGCCATAATTTTTCCACAAACTGACAGGCAGAACCACATCCGGAAAACGAACATAATCCAGATGTACCCCATCTACATAAGGCAAATGAGCTATTTTCACATAATCATCCGCCAGGTATTGCGCCACTCCTTCATGGTTAGGACAGAGAAAACGGTAATAATCCACATAAGCAGGTTTATCATGCGTAGATTCCCCTTTGCGGTTCACCGCAAACCAATCGGGATGCACGTTCAGCAGTTCCGCACGATTCATTGTCCATTTCCAGAAATGGGCCTCAAGACCGGCTTCTTTACACATGCGATATAGATTTTCATCATACCCTTCAAACATCACCCCACTGATTCCGCACTCCTTAAGCAAAGCAAACCACTGACGGTAATCTGCTTCACTTTTATTCTTATTTATACGTGTCCATACCCAGTTCTTCACCTGACGCGGAGCAATCTTCTCTGTCCAGAAACGTCCTTCATTATTAATAACGTAACGCTTGTTTTCACCCGGAACAGTAATAGCTATCTGGTATGTATTCCGGGTAGCCTCAACTGAGATTTGCGCACCCTGCGGGAGTCCTTTCAACTCCGCGTCCGTCAGGAAAAAATCTTTTTCCGTACGTAAATAGTTTTTCTCTTTTGCATATCTCTCCTGCTGTGCATAGAACATAGCCCAAAGCAGTTTATACACAGCAGTATTATACGGTAGCGCAACAGTACGTTCGGGCGCTCCTACTGCCTCGTCAGCGAAAAACAAATATCCCCAACGATCCGGCATGTGCATATCCACCTTTCCCGTAGGTGTCCAAACCCAATTTTCTTCAGGCCCCCCGGCTTTCAACCACTGTACCCGTGAGAAGTTAATTCGCCAGCAATTGCCTGCTTTCAACGGGTTGTTAAAATTCATAGTCAATGCCTTATGAGGAATAGCCATCTCCACACTCCAATATTTATCTTTGTCTTTCGATTTATTCAACGTACCTTCACGATGAATAGCCAACTTTAATCCCGGACAATCCCATTGCACCATAAAGTTGCCTCCCGACCGATAAGGCTTGTCCAGCATCAAATCGAATATAACACCCCGGGCATTGGTCTCTATTTCAAAATAGTTGTGTCCATCCCAATCAGGATCTATAAAAACCTCAAAATCATTATCATAGTAAATAATGGTATCCCGCTGAGTAAGACGTGCCTTGATGTCGTCTTCCTGTAAAATTGCCCCGACATACAAATATTCATCATCCCACAACATCTTAGCTGTAGTTTCATATTTGGGCGTGGGGAATCCTTCGCCACTGATATCTACAAACGGAGCTGTCGATTTTGCCTTCTGCCATGAAACTTCATCCAGTTTACCATCTATTTTCAGTTTACCGTCCACACGATAACACACGTATGAACGAGGTTCCGTCAGGAAACGATCGTATTTCTGAAAAATGCTCTGTGCCCCGGACGGCAAACTAAAAAGAGAAAAAAAGAGAAACAGCTTCACTGCCAGGCAATCTAAATGTATTTGCTTCATTATTGATTAGTTTTAGTTACAGCTTCAAAGATATGAATTATTCTGAAACCCGTAAATAATACCACCCATAATTATAACTTCCATAAAGTAGATATGACTTTTTTATTTACTTTTTTGATAAATCCGACAAAACGGGCAGTGAACAAATGCCGCCATTAATTCACTGCCCGTATAATCCATGACTTATCGTTGTCCGCCTTATTTCAGACCTGGAATTTTAGATAAATTCTTAGTCATTTCTTCTAATTTTGAATTAACTACGTTCCAGTCATTTACTAACACAGTAAGTATTGATTCTGAGAATTCTCCTATGCAGCAAGCTCTGCCGGAAGTTCCCTCACAATTACACCACATAGCTCTGATCGTAATATCTTCTTCCAACGAAGTGACATCAACCATTGCCTGTAAAGTAATGGGAACACGTTGTCCATCCATTGCCACAGAATACAATCCCCGTGCTACAATTTTATTATTAACTTTAATAGCAAACCATGCTCCGTCACCGGATTTCTCACACCAAGTATCCAAAACGGTAAGCGTAATAAGCAACTGATTCCCCTTACAAGCTTTAATAGAAATTGGGGCCATTTCCTTTATTTCCTGAAAACAAGAGTCATCATTATTATTGTAGTAATGACCTTGAATTTTAGCAACAGAACCATTGTTTCTCTTTTTAGACGACATACATACTTTCATATTATAATACCCTTAAGCTTTTCCTACTCTATTCAAGGCTTTTCGGAATCCGCCTATAAAACACGGCAAAATCACTGAAAAGGATTCAACACAATGTTTAAGCCAGAATATTCATAAGGAGGTTTTCCCACTGATTCAGGATCGTAATACATATTTTCTCCACTCGCGACTTTTATATCGCCAATAGCAATCCAATGCATTCCTCCTTCCACCAATGCCAGAGAGTTCATGATAGAAAAATTAGTAACATTTTCAACAACTGGTATTCCCGAAGAGACTATCAGAGATATCTCTTCCCCTATCAAATCATCAACATTAAATTGTTCTAAACCTATATTATTTATTACGGATACCAGATTCTCTTTCAACTTTGACTCATTATAACAGACTCTCGGATTCAATCCCATATTTTTTGCATACATAGAGACCGAGGAAGGCAGAGAGTATGTACCTTCAATATTCCGATCATGCAAATATCGAGTCATCCTATCAATAAAACATTTCCTGTTATTATTGAGAGTTGCACGCTGTATGGCCTGAATCTGATCATAAATACTTTTACCATACGGTTTATCCGGAGTCAGTGACGAATCGAACAAATTAATCATGGCCGCCAAAGCATACCCGCCGCAATAAGCATTTTCTAACCGATCCTGATAATTTATATATCGAATTCCCATATTTAACCCCAATATGTATTCAATTCATCATCTATTGAAAGCGCTTCTACCATTCTTTGGTTCTTCCCATCAACTTCCCAACGGCACCACGCCATAACATATAACTTATTATCGCTATTCTTTTGTCCAATAATAAAAGAAAATAATTCGTTATCTTCAGTAATAATCCCACATATATTGGTTTCTATTTTAACAATGTATCCTAACTTTTTGCAAGCATTTTGATAATCATCCCCCCATTTTGGCAGATTAATGATCAAAGATGGCTTAAAAGAAATATTATCAGGAATTAACTTATTAACCTTTGCAATACATTCACCGTTAACTATATCGTCTCCATTCGCGATATGACAAATAATTTGTTTATTGACCGGCAAACCATATACTGTTTTATTTAACCAAAACGAACTCATTAGACAACCAGTGAATTGAGAACTCATAGCACACTGTCCCATTTTATCTAAAGTCACATATGAAATATTACCAGGTACATAGCATAACGGCACAATTTCTTGAGGCCAAACAGTATTTATACAACTTCTCACGACACTCTCTTTATTCATGAACGTTTCTTTTTCACTACCACTACCACACTTACCTAATACAACAAACCAATCAGGTAGCGCCGTAATCATACCTTCTGTCAAAAAATTCCCTACTAATTTACCATTGATTCTCGCCATAAAACTCTTTTTTTGTTCTTACTCTTTCTATCAGGCTTTTCAGAATCCGCCTATAAATCTCCTGTCTCTTGTAAGCTTACAGTACAAAAGTATGAAAGAGAAAAGGCGGAAACAATTATTAATTTCAAACCATTCTATTTACCTCTCAAATACAGAATCATTTCTCCTGAACAAAAAAATAGCCCCGGTTCTTTCGAACCGAGGCTTAACATAAATTCAGTTGTGTGCTTTCTTCAAAGATTGGGAAACTATCTATTCAGTATATTCCCTCTTTCATTCAAGAACACTGCCTGTTCATGAAAATCGCTCGATAATATAATCACTTTGTAGAGTTTGCCTTCCGAACGACTATAGGCTATAAAAGCCTCTTTAATCAGTGCTCCCTCACAGGATAACTCATCAATCACTGCCTCAGGAAGATTATTAACCTCGATTGGCGTAAAATCTTCCCGTGAATCCCTCTGTTCCACTTTCGCAGATTTTTTCTTTAGAGGTTCATCTGCTTTTACTACTGAAAATCCCAATCCCATTACTATTACCAATGCTACTAATACCTTTTTCATAATTCTTGAAAACTTAATTGTTCTAGATCTACTAACTATAACTAAACATCTGAATATTATAATGCAATACACATGCCAGACATATGCCAATCCAGATCGGCAACTCATTTTCAAGTAATTATATAAAAACAGCTTTCATTTGGAATAGTGGAATATAAAGGAGTATTCCACATTTATTGTGGAAAAATTCCACAGAATCGCAAATTGATTACATACTTTTAAGTCACTTACTCATATCCGGAAGTCACTTCTCCTCCAGCTTCTCCTTGATACGATACAGGCGAGTAATAGCAGGATTGTAAAAAGCATCCGGATAGTGAGCTCTGATGCAGGATAAATCAGATTCCACACAAAGCTTCACATCAAAAATACGCTCTGCCTTACTCAGTTCCAGCTCTTGAGGCAGCTGTGCAGCTTGCGCCCATTCCATTAATTCTCTCACACTCTGTTCGTCAAACTTATATTCCATATTACTCTTGTTTTTCCGCAAATTTACAACTTAAAGAGCATAAAACAAAACACACTCCTCCTTTCCGCCCGGCTCAATCCCTACTTATAGTGATAACCCTCTTCACAATACCTAAATCGAGTGATTGTCCCAAAGCAAAAAACCACCTATCTTTGCCATACATTAATTAGTCATAATTATTACGTAAGTCACATTTAAGTGAGATAAGCCAATCCGGCCGAAGTGATTCTCCCGGATTCCATTTTGTTGAGTTGTTATTTTAATTATCATACTGTTTAATTGTTGTATGTAAATAACGTATTCAAAAATAGAACAAAAACCGTCCGGCCTGTGAAGGTCGGACGGTTTTTGTTTTTTATCTGCGGATAATCTTTTCCGCCGCCGCGTTATCCATGAACAGCTCCACATTGTCAGCATGATGGGCTATGTAAGCAGCCGGACCCGTATCTCCCGAATAAAAGATGTCTTCTACAACCGGCCCCTTCACTCTTCCCGTTATCAGGAAGATGATTCTACGCGCATTCAAAATCGGCATTCCTGTCAGAGCTATCCTCTTTTGCCCGTTATTCGGATTAAAATTCGCCTCATATATATGATCTGTCGAAAGCAGTTCTTCTTGCCCCGGAAAAATAGACGATGTATGCCCGTCATTACCTGCTCCCAACAATATTACATCAAACACCGGAAAACCGTTCTCCACCGGCACCTCCTTCATTACCAGTTTCGAATAGCGGGCAGCCTCTTTCTTTGGATTATTCTCTCCCTGGATACGAAACACATTCTCGTACGGAATAGGTACGATACTCAGCAGCAACGACCTCATCATCCCATAATTACTATCCGAATTCTCAGGAGGCACACAACGCTCGTCGACCCAAAACACTTTCAATCGTTCCCAAGGAGTGATATCCGTATATTCATTCGCCCATAAGTCAAACATCAGTGCCGGAGTGCTTCCGCCACTGAATGCAATGCAGAAGGTTCTGTCCGGTTCATCTAACATCAGTTTCACCAAATGTAATATCAGTGCGCGTGCCGTCTCTATGGACGAAGGGAAAATATAGGGTTTCATAATTCGCAGTATTGATCTGTGTTTGTTAAATTCTTACATGGATTGGTCCAATCGGCACCATGTTCATGCATCATAGCTTCACTTTCCAAAGGT
The DNA here is from genome assembly GCF_040798045.1 of Bacteroides sp. NGMCC 1.200775. Taxonomy (NCBI): domain Bacteria; kingdom Pseudomonadati; phylum Bacteroidota; class Bacteroidia; order Bacteroidales; family Bacteroidaceae; genus Bacteroides; species Bacteroides sp. NGMCC 1.200775. The sequence continues at coordinate 796,730 of NZ_JASCQK010000001.1, forward strand.
CCCCAAGTTCCTGCCGGATAGCCATATAGCGGTGCCTCGGGATGTTCATTCCAATAACGCAAAATAGGGTCAAAGAAATGCCAGGATGCTTCTACGGCATCACTTCGTGTAAAGAGGGTCTGGTCACCCAGAATACAGTCTTCTATCAGGCGGGCATAAGCATCTCCTCCGGGTACCCCTCCCAACTGATCATAACTGAAATCCATTGTAACCTGTTTGACCTCAAATCCCGGTCCCGGCACTTTCATACCAAATTTCAATACAATACCTTCATTGGGCTGCAAGCGAAGAATCAGTTTATTTGCCCTCGGACAATTACCGCCCGCACAATGGAACATCTGATGCGGAGTTTCACGGAAGTGTACGACAATCTCCGTCACTTTCGTCGGCATTTGTTTGCCTGTCCGGATATAGAAAGGCACTCCGCTCCACCTCCAGTTACTGATCCCCAGTTTCATGGCGATATAAGTTTCGGTGCGCGAGTCCGGTGCTATATTCTTCTCTTCCCGGTACCCTCTTTTGTTTCCTCCGGCTGTATATTGTCCCCGGACAATGTGTTCGTTCAGATCCGTTTCAGTCAAAGGAGTCAGAGACTCATATACTTTTACCACTTCATTACGGAAGTTATCTGCATTGAACACAGCGGGAGGCTCCATGGCAGTAAGTGCCACCAACTGGATCAGATGATTCTGCACCATATCCCGAAGAGCACCCGTAGTATCATAAAAACCGCCGCGTTGCTCGATTCCGAGATTTTCCACGGCGGTTACTTCCACATAATCTATATAGTTACGGTTCCATAAAGGTTCGAAAATACCATTGGCAAAACGAAAAGCCAACAAATTCTGAGCAGTTTCTTTACCTAAGAAATGATCGATTCGGTAAATCTGATGTTCATCAAATACGGAAGCATAAATTCGATTCAGTTTCTCGGCCGACTCCAGATCATACCCAAAAGGCTTTTCAACAATAATCCGCGCACGACCTTCATTCAGATGTACTGATTTCAGATGCAACGGAATCACGCCATACAATGATGGAGGTGTAGCCAGGTAAAACAACAAATCGTCCGGCCGGCTGTCCCCGCTCAGTTCTTCAATTCGCAGCCGAAGTTGTCCGTATCCGCTTTCCAATGCCGGGTCTATTGCCAGATAGTGAAGATGTCCAACGAAAGCGTCCATCTTCTCCTTATTCTGCTCTTCCGACTTCACAAATTTCTCCATCTCACTATAAATGTAAGTCCGATAGTCCGCATCCTCATAAACCGTACGTCCCACCCCGAGAATTTCAAATTCTTCCGGAAGACGCTTGGCTACATACAACGAATACAACGCCGGCATCAACTTACGCTTCGTTAAGTCACCCGAAGCACCAAAGATAGTCATTACAAATTTACTCATATTTCTTTTTTTGCTTATACATTATACGTACCCGACTTTGTATCTCCTCCATATCCAGTCCAGTTTTCATGGAAAAAGACTCCTCGTAACTCATCTTTCCGCTCAAATGTATGAGCACCGAAATAATCGCGCTGTGCCTGTATCAGATTGGCCGGAAGGTCAGCCGACACTAACGAATAGAAATAATTCAAAGCTGAGGAGAAAGCCGGAACAGGTAGTTCTTCACGCATAGCCTGCGCCACCAGATTCTTCCATCCGGACAACAATCCTTTGATTTCCTGCTCAAAATATGGAGCCAGCAGCAAATGTTCCGGTTTTTCTTTTGCCTCAAATGCAGCAGCAATATCATTCAGGAAAATACTACGAATAATGCATCCACCTCTCCACATCCGTGCAATCGAAGCCAAATCGAGGTTCCATCCAAATGCATCGGAAGCACGCTGCAATACCGCAAATCCTTGTGCATACGAAACCAGTTTCGAAGCATACAACGCCGCAAATATTTCTTTTTCCGTATCCTGTTTATTATATACAGCCATCGAATGCTTACATTGGTACTGACGGGCAGCCGTCTCACGGAGTTCCTTCTGTGCCGACAGGCTACGTTCAAAAACAGCCGTAGCAATCAATCCTAATGGCATACCTAATTCCATGGCGTTGATCACCGACCATTTGCCTGTCCCCTTCTGTCCGGCAGCATCCAGAATTTTATCGATCAGATAGGCCCCTGTATTATCTTTATGACGGAGTATATTGCCTGTGATTTCTATCAGATAACTCCGCAACTTACCTTCATTCCAACGAGCAAACACAGACGCCATTTCTTCATTAGGCATATCCAGTAATTTCTTCATCACCCAATAAGCTTCAGCAATCAACTGCATATCACCATACTCTATTCCGTTATGGATCATCTTCACAAAGTGTCCCGATCCGGCAGGTCCCACCCACTGGCAGCACGGACTTCCATCGGGAGCTTTGGCAGCAATACTCTGCAAAATAGGTTTTACCTCCTCCCATGCCTTTTCCGAACCGCCCGGCATAATAGAAGCTCCATTCAAAGCCCCCTCTTCTCCGCCCGACACACCGGCACCGACGAACAGAAATCCCTTCGATTCTGCCAGTTTCACTCTGCGGTTTGTATCTTCATAATTTGAGTTACCTCCGTCAATCAATATATCACCCGGAGAAAGGTATGGGAAAAGTTGCTCCATCAATTCGTCCACCGGACTACCGGCACGCACCATCATCATAATCTTACGAGGTACAGCAATTGATTTCACAAAATCTTCTATGTCCGTAAACCCCTCTATATGCTTATCTTTAGCCCTTCCATTCATAAAACGTTCCACCACGCCTTCTTCCACACCGGGCACCGTACGATTATACACCGATACGCTCCATCCTCTACTTTCCATGTTCAAGGCTAAATTTTCTCCCATTACAGCTAAACCAATCAGGCCTATATCTGTTTTATTCTGAGTTGCCATAATTGTAATATTTATCTAAATCAGTTGATATTTTGTTCTATTTCTTATTATCTATAACACATATCGAAAATATTTGTTCGGATAGTTTCAGAATAAAATATTACTTTTGTAACAAACTTCTAAAAACTCGTAATGAAGAAAATACACATCGGACTTTTACCACGTATCATCATAGCTATTATACTTGGTATCGCTATCGGAAATTTCCTGCCGACGCCTTTGGTACGGCTGTTCGTGACCTTCAACTCCATCTTCGGAGAGTTCCTCAATTTCTCCATTCCTCTTATCATCCTCGGCCTGGTCACCATTGCCATTGCCGATATTGGTAAAGGAGCCGGACGAATGCTACTTGTCACCGCACTCATTGCCTACGGTGCTACTCTTTTCTCCGGCTTCCTCTCCTATTTCACCGGAGCTGCCGTTTTTCCCTCACTTATCACACCGGGAGCACCTCTCGACGAGGTAAGTGAGGCCCAAGGTATTCTACCTTATTTCTCGGTCGCCATCCCACCGTTGATGAATGTCATGACCGCACTTGTCCTTGCCTTTACCCTCGGCTTAGGACTTGCCAGTCTGCACAGTGACGCTTTGAAAAACGTAGCACGCGACTTCCAGGAGATCATCGTACGCATGATCAGTGCAGTTATCCTCCCATTACTTCCCATTTATATCTTTGGCATCTTCCTCAACATGACACATTCCGGACAAGTATTCTCCATCCTGATGGTATTTATTAAGATCATTGGCGTCATTTTTGTACTGCACATCTTTCTGTTGGTCTTCCAGTACTCTGTTGCAGCATTGTTTGTCCGTAAAAACCCGTTCCGCTTGTTGGGACGGATGCTGCCGGCTTATTTCACCGCTTTAGGCACTCAGTCATCAGCCGCCACCATCCCTGTTACACTCGAACAGACCAAGAAAAACGGTGTATCAGCCGATATAGCCGGATTCGTTATCCCGCTTTGTGCCACTATCCATTTATCCGGAAGTACCCTGAAGATTGTGGCCTGCGCTTTAGCCTTAATGATGATGCAAGGCATGCCTTTCGATTTTTCCTTGTTTGCAGGTTTCATTTTCATGCTTGGCATCACGATGGTTGCTGCTCCCGGTGTCCCCGGAGGTGCTATTATGGCTTCTTTAGGCATCCTCCAGTCCATGCTCGGTTTCGATGAATCGGCTCAGGCATTGATGATCGCCCTTTATATCGCTATGGACAGTTTCGGTACAGCTTGTAACGTAACCGGTGATGGAGCCATCGCTCTGATTATAGACAAGATCATGGGGAAAAGAAAAACTCCCGAAAGCCTTTAATGGCTATCGGGAGTTCACCCTGTTTGGTTATTAATTCCGCTTTATAATGTCATAGCCTGCCCACCGATTACACCGGCTACAGCACTTGCCACAGCAATAATCAACTTCAATATAATATTCCATCCCGTTTTCTTCATATTCTTCATACCTCCTTTCATTTGCAATCATTATTATATCTACAATAAACTTTATCAAGCTGTCGGATCATCTACAATATCTCCATCTCCACTACCCGATCCACCATTAATTGCTCCCCCTATCGCACTGACTTTCTGGAATTCCACTCCCTGAAGCAAAGCACGGGTAGTGCCGATAGCTGCGGGACGAGTATATTCCGGAGTAAACAGACAACGAAGAGCCGCCACCTGATTCGGATTCACCTCTTCCTCTTGATCCACTCCATGCCCTTGTGTACAAGCTTTCATCGTGAAAGTGCCTAATCCCTCCAGACGTACCGAACGGCTATTTAACAACTCTTTACGCATGGCAGTCATCAGGTTACGAATCACATTATGAACATCACCCGGTGTCAACGATGATTTTTCAGCTATTACTTCGGCCAACTGTTGTGAAGTTACCATTTTTCCAACTTTCACCAGAGTGAGATGCCACTGTTTCTTTCCCTCTTTAGTTTTCAACTGCGATTGTCTCGCTCTATAAAATAAAGGCATAATTTTTCTCCTTCTTTACTAATGTTACTACTACGTTTCATTCATGTTTCGTTGATCAACACTGCAAAGATGAAGATTTACAAATTATCGGCAAAGAAAAAAACGGTCCGGAAAGCTGTTTTCTCAGAAAAACTTATAAGACACTGATTATCTGTATCATAATTCTAAGCTCTTCGTTCAAAACAGGTTCATACACATGTACCCAATATCAGTTAAGTTTTAGTTCATCCGACAAATGCATAGTTCCAGTATAGAAAGTCTCACAATGGTAGTAATATATAGATATTATTTTTAAAATTTTGCAATTAAATAGTAATATTCCACCATGTATGAGTAAAGCGGACTATATTACCAACCAAGAGATAATGCTACTTTTAGCGAAACGCATAAAGGAGTATAGGCTTGCCGCACGGATGAGCCAAAAGGAAATGGCGGAGAAATCCGGTGTGAGTCTTGCTACTATAAGCCATTTTGAACAAGGTGTCAATCAGAACATGACCCTAAATAATTTCATATCATTGTTGCGGATAATCGGCATGGAGCAACGTATAAGTGATTTACTGCCTGAGTTGCCCATGCCACTAATGGCACTGAAACAACTAAATAAATTCATTCCCCAAAGAGTAAGGAGAAACAATAATGATACAAAATCTTGATGTGTTTTTATGGAATCGGAAAGTGGGTACATTGGTAGCCTATAAGGAGAAATACGTAGACAAGGTAATCAGTGTTGTCAGCAACTACCAGCGATATGCGCACATAGCAGGAGTTGATGCCTATTGGAGCCATCAAATAAAAGAGGAAATCAATGACCGTATTGAGATGTTATAGGCTAAATATAAAAAATGGGAATATCAATGCTATATTGAACATGAATCTTTGTAATTATTAGCTACCCTTTGTTTTGTAACTCTATTATTTTTCGACTGTAACTTCTTTTATTTTTTAGACCATATTAGATCTATGGTAGGAAGCATAATATTGACAATATCACTTCGCTTGATGCAAGCAAAAGAAACGCTTCATAAATAGAATATAGACTAAACTCAGCGCAATAATGGTACCCGACAAATACCCATATTCATTCCCCGGAAATAGAAGATACCCGGCTATAACTACTGCCTGCACCAACATATACACCAACGAAACCACCATGTGAGGAATTTTCAGCTCATTTGCCATAATCTGGTACAAATGTTTCCGATGTGGCAAACCAATATTCTCATGCAACATCAACCGATGAATTATTGTCAGCACACTATCCACCCCATAGACTGCCAACAAGACAATCCAGCTGAAATTTTCCGTACGGATTATCAGCATACCGATCAGAAAGAGAATCACGAAAGCAATGCTAACCGAACCTACATCCCCCGCAAAACACTTTGCCTGTTTCCGGAAATTGAAGAAGTTAAAGACCAACACAGCACAAAGCATGGTATAAATCAAAGCCGGCTCTACAAATGGAACATATACCCTATTTATAAATGCTAATGCCGCCAGCACCACCAACGAGTATCCACCTGTAATGCCATTAATACCATCCATGAAATTATAGGCATTGATAATTCCTGTGCAAACAATTAAAGCAACCACAATGGTCCACCAAGGCAGGCTGAACAACCCCCATTGATAGAACATCAAAGCCATCGCCGTAAAATGAAACACCAAACGTAACCCCTGAGAAGTAGAACGAATGTCGTCTACAAAACTGATAAAAGTAATCAATGTCAGAGCCAGCATAAACCAAGGATACTCAAACTGATTCGTCAGAAAGTAAGCTAATGCGCCAAAGAAGAAAATGATTCCTCCCCCTCTCAAAGTGATCCGGGTGTGCGAACTCCGCTCGTTCGGTTTATCGATGATATTGCATTTATCAGCAATACGGAAATAAAAAAGTTCTACTAAGAATAGCAGAACTAAGATTAGCAGATAATACATAAACTATTCGTTCTTTTTAATGAAATAAAACCAAAGTTGAAGTCCTAAAAAGGCAAAAGAAATACCCCCTATTAGGAGTCCCATAATCAAAAAAAATTCCACTTACAATACCTCCTTATTCTATCTGAAAATTCCTCAAAACATTCATAGGTTTCCACCCAAGTTCACGCGTTGCCTTTTCATTACTAAAAGTCAAAGAGCTTGTTATTTTACGAAGTTTCAAAGAATTGATCGGAGCTTTTTCACCCAGGCAGTCTCCAACGACAGCCATGCTTTTAGCCAACCAATAAGGAATAGATATTGGTCCTTTTCTACTCAATTGTTTACATATCACCATCTCCAACTCACGAAAACTCGGCTGGTAACTGTCACAAACATTATATATCCCACCCTTTTCTATTAACATAGGAAGAAGATTTGCAATATCCTGAACCATCAGAACACTTTTCCGGGCTTTTCCCCCGGCAATACTTAAGTACTTACCATTTCTAATCCCATGAATCATCGCTCCTAAATTTCCCGGAGGATTAGGTCCGGCAATCAATGAAGGACGAAGTATACTTAACTTTACATTATGCATAGCACACCACCCTTCCAAGTATTTCTCAGCCTTAATCTTACTCAAAGCATAAGGAGTAGTTCCATTCAAAGGATGCTCTTCCGTGATATTCTCACCCGAATCACAACCATAAACAGCAACAGTACTTATAAAAATAAAAGCTTTAGGAATACCACTTTGTTCCAAAGCGGTACATAAATTCTTAGTACCTTGTAAGTTTACATCAAAAAAGGCCTGTTTCTCCTCTTCTGTTTTAGGAGTAGAATGCGCTTTACCTGCAGCATGCAGCGCAATATCAAATACCTCTGTAAAGACAGGAATATTCCGAGCTATATCTATCTTATAATCATCTTGGGGAGTAAGTCCAACCGTTTTGATTACATACGTCTTTTCCAAAAGCTGATAGATGTTTCTTCCCAAAAATCCGGAGGCACCGGTAAATAAGAGTTTCATATATCTAGAAAAATTGTTTAAGTTTAGGAAATAAGCGATACAATGGATATAAAAGACTAACAGGTACCCTATTCTTTTTAAATGCCTTGAAACACTCAATATTTCCCTTTCTAATATTATTCAGACTTCTACTGGTAGTTCCCCCTAAACGCATCCGAACTAAAGGTTCAGGAAAATACAATAAACTAATATGCTCCTTTTCTACAAATCGAAGCATTAATTCGAAATCAGCAGCAAACTTAAAATCCAGATCGAATAATCCATATTTCATATATATACATCTTTTTACATAGAAAGTTGGATGTGCAGGATGCCAACCTTTAGCAAAACTCTTTTGTTTTCCCGTGATCCAACGACGGACTATTGCATCTGTGTTATTTCGAGAGACATAATACAAATCAGCATAAACGGCATCAATTGATATATCAGTTTCAAAACAATTTATAACTTTTTCTATCGCTGTATCTTCAGCAAACAGATCATCAGAATTAATTATACCAATAACATCCCCTGTTGCCATAGAAAACCCCTTATTCATTGCATCATATAATCCCTCATCTTTCTCAGAAATCCAATGCATGCGTCCTTTGAATAATGGTTCATATTCTTTAATTAAATCTATTGTATTATCATGAGACAAGCCATCAACAAGTATATATTCAATATTTTTATATGTTTGCTTTAATACAGAATCTAGAGTACAACGAAGTGTTTGCCCACTATTAAAAGTAACGGTTATTAAAGAAAATTTCATAAAATGGAATTTTTTATTTAGCAATTATAAATCATTGTTCAAGAGATCATAATACAGATTTACATACTCCTTATATCTTTCTTCTTTATCATATAAATCAACAGCATGCCTCCTGCAATTTTCATGATAGAAATCTTTAGATACATGTTTTATTTTATTCAAACTACTCAAGAATTTTTCCTTATCCCCCTTTGCTATTACAAATCCAGTTTGCTCTGAAATCATTTCCTTACATCCACCTGTATCGTAAGTTATCACAGGTGTACCACAAGCCATAGCTTCTAAATTTACAGTAGGAAATGTATCTTGATAAGTAGGATTTATAAGAACATTTGCTATTGAATAAAAGTCAACTAGCTGACTTATATTTTCAGTTCGTTCAAATCCTATTATATTAGGAGGTAATTTTCCTATTTGCTTTTTACTCAAGCCTATCATTATAAAGAGATCTTCAGGCATTTGCTTTGAAAAATAATATATATCAGATTCTCCTTTTGTTGAATTCCAATTAGAAGCTACAGCTAACACAATAAACTTTGATTGTAAAGCATACTGTTTAACTGTTTCAGATATTACAGTTGACGGCTTAAACACATCTAAATCTATTCCGTTAACAATAGTCTGCCGTTTTATTTGAGAAAGATATGACTTACTCAACATATCACTTAGCCAATTGCAAACAGGTACAATCATCATACGTTCAACCGAAGTAAACAATCTCTTCTTTTCTATATAGTTCATACGAGAGTTATCACAACCTAAAGCTTTGGGATAATCTCGTATATTGGGACATGCAAAACAACCTGTCTTCCACTTCTCACACCCGATATTCTGAAAATGGACACAATGTCCCGTGAAACTCCAACAATCATGCAAAGTCCAAACAACAGGTATTTTAGCTGTAGATAGATAGTCAAATAAAACCTCACAGTTTAAATAATAGCCATGAAGATTATGCAAATGGATTATGTCCGGTTTTATTTTCTCTATTTTTGAAATTAAGTGCAAGGTAGCTCTCCGTGAACCAAAACCATGCCTGTCAAACAACATGGATTTCAAGCCATGGACAAAGAGATCAAATCTAGTTCCAACCCTAATCAACATAGATTGGCTGGGACAGGCCCAACGACCGTAAGCAATATAACTTTTCCAGCCAGAAGCAATAACCAAACGCCCTAACTCCTCTGCAATATGGCCGGTGGAACCAGAGTTAGCAACAACATTTATTTGAAAGAGAGTTTTCACTATCGTAGTGATCAAATAGAAGAGAACAAGATCGAAAAGACTAATTAAAGTCCCCTATTTTTTATGGCAACTCAAAAAATAAGAAACATGTTTCACGGGCCAAAAAGGCTCAAAATGCCGTCTGTTAATTACGCGACCGCCAAAAGAAAAGTAATGTTTATAGTCCGATTGAGAAAACACATATTTGTAATACTTACATGCAATATCAATCGAAGATTGATTAGCGTGTTCCAAGCGTCCATATGGAAAAGCAAAGTATTCACAAGGAGTAGAAAGTTTATGTTCAATAACTGATTTACAACAGCCTATTTGTTTATCCAATTCTGCCAAATCATTATCATTAATCATATAATGATCCATTGTATGTGCACCAATAATATGTCCCCTCTCATGCAGATCCCTTATCTCTTTCCACCGCATTGGAGTTTTACCGGGAGTGAGAACTATGTTATTTGTAAAATTCTGAATATACACATCATCCCCATTCGCAAAATTGGGATTGATAAAAAAAGCCGCATTCACCCCAAACTGTTCCAAAACAGGTGCTATCATTGAATGACATTCCATAAAACCATCGTCAAATGTAAAGGCAACCAAAGGTTCATCGACACTTTCATGATTGAGAATTAGAGAAGTGGCCTCCTCCACCCTTATGAAACGTATATGTCGGGAAAGTTCTTTTAATTGGTAAGAAAAATAATATTTTGCTTGATCATTAGCCACTCCACGACATATCATATGTCCATTCAATATATGAATACCATTTTGAGGACAGGAAAATATCCCTAAAATATCCAAAACACTATTCCTTATTAAACTCCGAAAGTCATTCATCCTTAGCTTGTTTAAGAAAAACTTGTTTGAGAATATTCATCTGGTAATACAAGTTCCATTTGGTATCAATTGTCTGATAGGCAAACTGCCGAATAGCCTCTCGACTATGCAAATTCTGACTTAACCATTTCTGAATAGTATCAGCCAGACTATTTACATCATTTTCCTGAAAAAAATCACCGGTTTTCCCCTGAATTATAGACTCAAATTCAGGACCCTGAAAAGGAAAATTATTATGGGTTATAACAGGACAACCATAAGTCAGAGAATGGATAGCAGTCAAGCCAACATTCCCAGGAGACACACAAACATCCGCATTATAGAACATCTCTCCTATGCGCATCTCGTCATAACAAGGTCCATATAACCAGACATGAGAGCCAAGATTATATTTATCTACCACACTATCAAGATGAACTCCATCCACATCTTTACCGACAACAACAAGGTTTACCGGAAATCCTTTCTGTTTCAAGATATCCATAGCTTGGATTATATATTCCAATTTCTTCGATTTTTGCACACGCCCGATATAGAATAATACAGGATAGGAGTTAGAAAAATGAGTAGAATAAATAGAAGAAGGCGACAAATTTCGTCTGATCTTCAACTGATTATCATAATCCAAAGAGTTTGCAATACAAACCATCTTTGATTTATCAAAGCCTTCTTTTGACATCAGGGAAATAGCATATTCGCCATAAACCATCAACTCAGAAAACAAAGAATAAAACAACTTTTTTATAACCTTCTTTACAATACTTTCTCTGCCATACCAACCATGAGTCCAAGCTACTGTTTTCTTATTTAAAAGTTTTGCCCAGAAAAGGATAACCCATGAAGACAAACAATAAGGTTCTCCATCCAATACATAACAAGTATAGGGTTTAAAGACTAACCGGACAGATTTAGATTGCCAATAAAACTGAGAAAATAAATATTTGTTATGCAATTCTGAGCGAAAATAGTTCAATTGGGTATAATCCATTTTCTTTATTGGTGTCAATAGACGATCACCAAAATAAAAATCGCAGGGAAGCTCTGAAGACATTTTTGAATATATGGGATTGCGATAGTGAGTCCCTATATTAAAAATACAACAAATAGAAGAATTATAATCTGCCATCTATTATATTTTTATTCAATACCGCTTTAACATCATAAACAACGCCCGCATCAGATCGGAGAAAATCGCGAATATTCATATGTTGAAACTCTTTATGTCCAACACACAATACAACAGCGTCAAACTGTCCAAACAAATTATCAAGACCAGCAGTCAGGATCGATATACCATATTCATGTGCCACTTTAGCCGAATTAGCCCAAGCATCATAGACGGTAATGTCAGAAGTATACTCATGTAAGGTAGAATAAATGTCTATCACCTTGGTGTTTCGAATATCAGGGCAGTCTTCTTTAAAAGTAAAACCCAGAAGCAGAATCTTTGAATCTTTGACAAGGATACCTTTTTTATTCATTAACCTAATCACCTGATTGGCGACATAGTCTCCCATACCATCATTCAAGCGCCTTGCTGCAGACATGATTCGTGGGAGTACCCCATAAACCTGAGCCTTCTGAATAAGATAATAAGGATCAACACTTATACAGTGTCCACCGACCAAGCCCGGCTTCAACTTGATAAAATTCCATTTGGAAGATGCAGCCTCAATAACATCATTGGTATCAATGCCCATTGCATTGAAAATCTTTGAAAGTTCATTCATGAAGGCAATATTCACATCGCGCTGGGAGTTCTCTATTATTTTAGAAGCTTCAGCCACTTTAATAGAAGGGGCTTTATGAGTACCGTTAACCAACACTGAATTATATATAGAATCAACAATGTCAGCAATCTCAGGAGTCGAACCGGAAGTTACTTTCTTAATCTTTTCAACAGTATGTTCTTTATCACCCGGGTTTATACGTTCTGGTGAATAACCTGCATAAAAATCCACATTGTATGTTAACCCTGACACTTTTTCGACTACCGGAAGACATTCTTCCTCAGTTACTCCCGGATATACAGTAGATTCATACACAACAATATCCCCTTTTGAAATAACTTTTCCAACTGTAGTACTCGCACCAATCAAGGGTGTAAGATCGGGGCGATTATTCAAATCCACAGGGGTTGGTACAGCTACAACATAAAAGTTACAATTCCTTATTTCGTCAATATTACTGGTACATTTGAAACCATTTTCTATCGCTTTCCGAAGTAAGTCGTCAGAAACCTCTAAAGTCATATCATGACCGGAATTTAAAGCATCAACACGAGACTGGTTCAGATCAAAACCAATACATTCATATTTTGTCGAAAACAATCGGGCCAAAGGTAGCCCAACATAACCAAGACCTATTACGGCAATCTTAATATTATCCATATTTTTTGACATTCTAAAATTTTATCACCTATTAACAATCATTTTTTCAGTAAGGATATTACATATACTTTTATTTTATAAATGAATAATGCAGAAAGAATAAATAAAATAATATATATAGGAATAATACTTAAAGACGTATTTACTATTAACATGGGAATAAACAATATATGTGTCAGATATAATTCATAAGAATATTTGCCTAAACAATTCCAGAAAACATTCTTTTTAACAAATAAAAACATAAACATTATAGATAATGCTAATGGAAGTTTATTTAATATCTGGACAAATACGAATAAAATATTATGAGCCCTACACCAATCAAATTGTTTTATAAACAAAGCTAAAAAGCCAATTAATAAACAACATATTATAGTATACTTATTAATATAGCGATATACTCTATACTTATATTTAGACAAAAAAACACCTAAAGGGAAAGATAAACATTGTTCAGCTCTTAATTCTCCACAATAAAAAAAGATCAAACAACTTATTATTAATAGAATATAGTTATCATACCTATGCCATGCTCTTGAATATAAAATGAAAAATATCCAATAATTAAGTAACAAAAAATTCAAATACCAGAAATACGATACACTAGGTCGTAATAGTAACAAAGATAGAATATTAAAATCTTCACCTTCTCCTAATAAAAGTAACTCTACTATAAAATATGGAATATATACATTTAAAAATTTATTCTTCCAAAAACCTAAAAGCCCTTTTTTTGAAAAAGATTCCCTTAATCCATATCCTGATAGAATTAAAAATATAGCTACACCAGTACCACCTAAAGGGGTCGCATATCTTATCTGAAAAAGCCCAATTATATGACTCAAAATAATCAAAAAAATAGCTATTCCCCTCATTGCGACTGTTCTATCTACAGGAAATAGATTCGTCATAGATCCGTTTTCTTTCATCAACTCAATTCACTTCATCCAAAGGTATATCAAAGAAAAGCAATATTAATATACATATAATACCACCAGAAGAAAGTAAAAATGTAAAAAAAGAAGCATTTAAAAGATACACGATTGATGGTATAAATAAAACAAAAACAAAATCACGATTAATTTTTTTTGTAATACTATTTAAAAATACTAGAAAAATAAAAAACAATATATTAATAAATAATATTCCAGGCAATAACATTGCAGCAATACCATCTGTAGTCCAAAAATTAGCATTAACGTTTCCCCCACCATATATATCCCCTATAACATAACCCAAAGGCTCATTATATGGATAAGCGCCCGTAAATAACTGTATGATTGACACATGGGTATAATAAGTTAAATCGTGAGTTAAGAAAAAATCTAAATAATTAACAAATAATAATCCAGGAATACATAAGGTTCGCATAAAAACAATAGCTTTAATGATCATAAAATCATCGCTAAGGTTAAATACCAAAATAGAAATACAAACTAAAGAACAGATTAACAATAAATAAAAAGGGAGACCTTTCCTTTCATATCGCAACAAAACAATAAAACCATACAAGATAAGCGGCATAAAAAAATTAGTTTTTTGCCCAGTCATCATGAAGAGTAATACATAACAAACAAACCCCAATACAACATATAGAGTCTTTTTTTTCAAAAGACCATATATAAAAAAAAACGGAACAAAAGCATTCGATGACCAAAAAACTAAATACCCAACGATCCCCATTCCTGTAATATTGGCACTATTTTCTCTTAAATCATAAACATCACTAAGAGAAACCAAACGCATATATGGACTATACAAAATTATTAGTATAATAATAATGGCTAAAGTTATCCACAACAAAGATTTAAACGAATATTTTTTTATGCGTCTGCAATACTCCATATTCCTTATTACCAAGCGGTCAGAAAGAAAGAAAGAAACCATTCCTAAAAAAACTAGAAACTGAGTAAAAAACACACAATTATTAATATTCTGATTCTGCATATAAAAAATAGATAAGATTATCGGTATATAACAAAAAACATATATTATAATTGATATTATACTTGATATTTTCAACAAACCATTATAAAATAGAATAGGACAAATTGCCATAAATAAAGTCGGAATATATTCATAAAAATCATATTCTATCATTGCAAAACCGTAGTAATCAAAATTATCACAACAATATTCGACCCAAATAAATTGATATAAAAGTACATAGCATATAGTGAATAAAATACGCATCAATACTTTTTTATCTGAGAAACCTATTTTAGCAATCCACATACTCAATACACAGCAATGCTTATACACATAAACAAATAATCAAACATTCTCTAACAATATTTTATTCAATACAAACTCTTCTGTTATTTTACTTAAAAAAAGAGATCTTTCATTTGCCATATTCTGATACATAATATCATTATCATATAAAGTAGACATAGAATCTACCAAGTTCATTTCATCTATATTCAGTTCAGACTTTATAAAACAATTCTCTTTACATAGATTAGAAGTTATTATTCCTTTTGAAGCAATAAATGTACCTAAAAGATTTTTATCATAACTTTCTGTACAATCCATTATATCCCAAATCCCCATGGAGGAATTAGTCGTTATTACTGGGATATTCAAAATCAAAGATTCAATTATTACCCCTGGTAAAGCTTCTGATTTAGATGGTAATACCAAAAACTTCGCTTTCTTTATATATTTATAAGGGTTAGATACGTTTCCTAAAAAAATTACTTTATGAAGGATTTCAAGCTCCGAACACAAATTCTTTAATTTATGTAACAAACAATGGGTATCCCCTCCTATTATCAATAGTCCAACACCTTCTCTTTTCATACTAAATTCAGCAAAAGCACGTATTACTTTATCGGGAGACTTATTATAATCTAGCCGTCCAACAAAAACGATATACTCATTCATTGATGAAAAAAGAAGATTTTCAATAGAAACATTCGATAGTTTTATAATCTGTTGTATGTCATGAATATTATATAAGATTGAAACTTTAAAAGGAGAAATAGAAGAAAAATTCTCAAGAATAAAAGCTTTTACATCTGGACTTACACAATAAAGTTTATCAAGATATCTATACAGTAAACAAAATGAAAAATATTGCAACAAATACTTCCATATATTGTTTGTCTTATTTTTACTGTATACCAATGATGAATGAAATATGCCAATGTTACGGCCATTACCTTTAGACAGTACATTATAGGTAGAGCAAGCTTCAGATGTACTAATTGTTATTAATGGAGTAAGATCTTTTTTTAGTCTTTTTATAAAAAAGACACATCTAACATAATAAACTAATTTCCCTAATGGAAAATGATATTTATTCATAAAATTAAATTGTCTATCGACTATAAAATCATCATTATCTTGATAATTTACATTTGCGATATACACATTAACATCTTCTCTCTTTGAAAAAGCTAAATACAAATTATTAGTTAGTCTCGCAATAGTTCCTTTACCTTCTGGCTCTATCAATAAAATATTAATCATAGCAATATACTAATAACAAAGGTCACATATAAATTCACACAACAGCTAAAAAATTCAATATAACACGGATTGTTTTATTAACAGTTTTTGTTATAATATTTTTTCTATTCTTAAAAAGAAGTAAAGCTAAATCATAACATAAAAAATGTATCTGAAACTCTTTATAAATATCATGGTGATGATAATACAATGTATCCTTCAATTCGAGAAGATAAAATAAACGAAAAGAATCTTCATATTTTTCTCTATATAACAATTTAGATGATCTAGTTGCCGAATCTTCCAATCTATACATAACTGTCTTTATACTAATATGATATAATTTAATACCATTTGCCGTCAGAGTTAGCCAAAAAGGATAATCTTCTATCATTTTATATTTTTCATTAAAAGGATACATACGACATATCTCTGATTTTATAAAAAGAGTAGGAGCTTCAGCATAATTTTTCTGATATAGTAATTTATGCTGTTCAGCAGCTGTCTTATTCCAAAACCCTCCACCAGCACTTTGGTGATAATGTTCCAATAATTTCACTCCTGTCTTAGTATTTTTAAAATAAACTGTATCAGAAAGCAGAACATGAATCTCTTCATGTTCATTTACATAGTTTACATTATCAGTAATACAATTAGATAATAACAGATCATCGCCTGCTATTCCTTTTATCCATTTTCCATTTGCAGCATTGTAAGCACGATTGCAATTAGCTGAAATTCCAGAATTCACAGTACTTGTTATAATTTTCACATTTACAAAACGCTCAAAATTTCGATTTATCCATTGTGTGCAAAGAGCAACAGTATCATCAGTTGAGCAGTCATCACTGATAATTAATTCAATCGTATCATACGTTTGATTCTTTATACTATTTAATGTTTCCAAGATATATTTTGAAGAATTATAAGCAAGAACACAAACAGAAACCAATAAATTATCTTTCCTCTTCACTTTCTATATTTTTTATAAATAAATCAATAAAACATCTATCGCTTTATAACTTTTATTATTTCAGATAAATCCTCAACTTTTCCCAAATATGCAACAACTATATATATCAAAGGACCTAAGAGTACTCCAACAATCAATTGTTCTAAACAAGAGGTACAAATATTTAGTACTGGAATTAATACCATTACCATGCATCCAGTCGACAGTATGATCTTAATGCACCCCTTTAATTGTTTAAATCCTCCATAGCCAAATAATTTTCCTGGATAATAAGTATTTATAAAATAACAAATAATAGTTGAAACTAAATTTCCTACAACAACAGCCTTAACACCTAATGGAATAGTGAATATCATGGTAAGCACAATTACAGGCAACTTCATTAAATCAACTTTAAGATATAAATCCGATCGACCAATAGCATTTAAAATATTCATATTTAATACACTAATAGGAGTTAATATCCTAGCAAAACACAACCACTGTATTAAAGGAACTGCTGATAACCATTTATCAGTCAATACTAATCTCACCAAAGGAAATGCTAAGACAGCTAGCAGCGTCATCACAGGAAATACAATAAAAGCTGTCATTGAAAGCATCTTACTATAAACAGTGGTCAAACGTTTTCTGTCAGATTGTATTGAAGCAAACAAAGGATATGTCACTGCGTTTAATATCTCTCCAATCGTTCCAACTGCTACATCTGTTATTTGAGTTGAACGTGTATAATATCCCAATTCCGATGCATGAAAACGTTTTCCAATTGCGATGGTATAAATATTATCTAAAACCACTGCATAAATTCCAGCGAACAATAAATTTACACCAAAAGAGAACATACTTTTTAATGATCGAAAAGAAAAAACCCATTGAGGACACCAACGTGTAAAAGCAGACAACAATACAGAAATCAAGCAAGTACACAGTAAAGTTTGATAAACTAACGCCCATACTCCATAATTACAATACGCCAAAAAAACTCCTATTAACCCACTGATCAAAGTACTAATAAAGTTAACTTGAGCTAATGTCTTAAAATCAATTTTGATTAATAATCTAGCGCGTTGAACAATATTAAAAGAGCCCAAAATTACATTAATAGCTAAAACTCTTAATATCGTACATAAACTTGGTTCAGCATAAAAATCAGCAACAATAGGTGCAAAACAAAATAAAACGAAATAAAATAAGATAGCTACTCCAATATTAAAATAGAAAACCGTAGAAAAATCAACTTCGTTTCGATCTTGTTTCTGAACAAGTGCTTTAGAAAACCCACTTTCTATAAAAATCTGTGAAACAGACATTAATATGGCTAGCATACCAATAAGTCCATAATCACTAGGGGATAATAACCGAGCTAACAATAACCCTATTATGAACGATACCCCTCTCACTGAGGCTTTTTCAACAAAACTCCATACAAAGCCAATCAGTGCCTTATCACGTAACGCCCCCACTATATTAAGCTAAATTTATATGTATAATTTTTCAATAGCAGAATATATATTATCAGTCGCTGTCTGACGGTTTATAGGCATTAAATACTCTTTATAAAAAGCTACTCTACCCTCACGTAAAGGATCTTTTCCTTCTAATAATAAATTAATGAAAAAATCAATATCCTCTTTTGAATTAGCCTTATAATGTATATTCCATGAAATCTTTCCCATTTCGTTTAATTGCTTTTCAATTCCTTCCCGACATAAAAACAAAGCCGGTTTTTTAGTATATAAATATTCAGTAATGAATGATACACTATCAAAAATCATTGCATCAGAAGTCATAAAAAGATCAATATAGTCTGACATTTCCAATTGAGTATTCTCCATCGTTTCCCAACAATGATAATAAGCATCTGTACGCTCTTTTCCCCACAAAGCATGTTTATACAACTTAGGTTTCAAAATAGGATGGGGTTTAAAAGCAATCTGTAATATATTTTTATATTTCTTTGCAACTTCAAGCATATAATCTGAATATTGCAAAAAAGTAGAAAAAGTTATTGCTTCCTCTGCGAGATTTCCAATCGTATGATGTGGAGCCCATATCAATTTTATTTGCTGTGTATTTTTCCAAACATTAATTGGCTGATAATCTTTATCAAAAAAAATATCAAGGCCGGGATAACCAGTAACTAATACATTCTTAGCTCGTACAAGAGAATGTTTTTTCGCTATTTTTTTACTTATGTTACTTTCTAAAAAGAAACGCCAAACAAAATTCTGCAAAGGCTGGTTATATTGAAACTCATATAACCAATCACAAGTATAAGAATATGGAACATAACAATTTAAAGAATTAGTGTAATTAGTAATATAATATTCTTTTTTCGTTATCCCAAAATATGGATTTGTAAAAAAAACAATATCTGGACAAAGTTCTGTTTTTACATCAAGCCAAACTTTTCTATGCCGATCATAAGCATTAACAAAATGATAATTCTTATTAGTCAACATTTTTTCAACCTCGCACATTTCATCAAACATATTGGCTTCCCCTTGTGATATATAAGGACAAATAACAATAATTGGATTTAGCCGTTTATTTTTGCACATTTTTTTATATAATCCATCTAATTTCCAAACAGAAGCGTGTATTATAAAAAAAACTACATTGATGCGTTTCTTATTTTTCAATCTCTTTTTTATCCAATAATAACGATATTGAAAAAGCAAGAATCTCAGTAATACATAAGGTTCGAAAAGTAATTTACGGATGACATATTTACTTTTTTTTAAAAACGTATTTATAAATAAAAAACAGTACCTTAACATTTTTAAAAAGCAGAGATAAGTCCAACAACTTTTTGTATTTCTTCCGAAGTCATAACCGGACTCATCGGCAAGCTTAACTCTTCCGCATGAATTTGTTCTGTAATCGGAAAACTTAAGTTATTCCATTCTTTATAACACCCCTGCTTATGAGGAGGAATAGGATAATGAATTATAGTCTGAACTTCATTTGTAACCAAATATTTTTGTAATTCATCGCGTTGTTTGCAACGAATTGGAAAAATATGAAAAACATGGCTATCCCAATCATTTACTATTGGAACAATTATTTTAGGATTCGTAATATTCCCAATATAATATTTCGCTACTTCTTTTCGAATAGCTAAGTCTTCATCTAAATATTTCAATTTTACATTCAATACAGCTGCCTGTATTTCATCCAAACGGCTATTGCGACCTATATATTTAAATACATATTTCTCCGTTGAACCATAGTTAGCAATGGCACGTATTACCTTTGCCAATTCTTGATCATTAGTAGTTACAGCTCCGGCATCACCAAATGCACCTAGATTCTTACCCGGATAAAAGCTATGACCGGCTGCATCGCCTAATGAACCCGTTTTTTTTCCATCATACAAACAGCCATGCGCTTGTGCATTATCCTCAATCAACTTTAGATTATACTGTTTACAAATCTTATCAATCTTATCAGTATAGGCACACTGGCCATATAAATGTACTATCAATATTGCTCGTGTTTTAGAAGTAATTGCAGCTTCTATCCGATTATCATCAATTTGATAAGTCTCAATGGAAGGTTCTACCAATACAGGCTTTAAACCGTTTTCTGAAATGGCCAGAATAGAAGCAATATAGGTATTAGCCGGCACAATCACTTCATCACCTACTTGCATAATTCCCAATTCAATATAAGCCCGAAAAATCCAAATCAAAGCATCTAAGCCATTAGCACATCCCACTGTATATTTTGTTCCTATGTACTTGGAGTAATTCATTTCGAATTCTTCATTTTCTTTGCCCTGAAGATACCAGCCACTGTCAACAACCCGGTTAACAGCCTCATGAATTTCCTGTGAGTATTTCTGTGTTATTTTTTGTAAATCTAAGAATTTTACCATCACTTTATATTATATATTCCAATCCGTTTTTATCTTTCTTTTCTAAATCTAACAAGATTCCCTCATTAGTAATATATCCATGATGAACAGCCGGGTTACCATACCAAACAGTATTGGCCGGAATGTCTTTGGTTACGACACTACCAGCACCAATAAATGCATATTCACCAATTGTATGCCCCGCCATAATTGTTGAATTAGCACCGATTGATGCACCTTTTTTAACTAAAGTTTTTAAAAATAAATCAGGATACATTTTAGAGCGAGGTACTTTATCGTTTGTAAAAGTTACATTAGGCCCAATAAATACATTATCTTCCAAGGTTACTCCGTCCCACAACTGAACACCGGATTTTACCGTAACATTATTGCCTAATTTAACATCATTCTCAATTAGCACATTGGCGCAAATATTACAGTTCGAACCAATTTCTGCACCGGGTAAAACTATACAATACTGCCAAATATGGGTATCATTCCCTATTTGTTGAGATAAAACTTCGGAAGATGGATGTATTCTAATCATTTTTATACCTTATAAAATCTTGATAATCTCTTATATAATCATGTTCATCATAAATATGGGAAGCCAATACCAAACAAACAGCTCCAGACGAAAAATCATCTAAGGTTCTCCAAATACCAGGAACAACTAAAAGTCCTTGATAAGGACGATTCAGCACAAAGGAACGTCTTACTTTTCCATCGTCTAAAGTAACGGTAAAACTACCACTGGCAGCAACAATCAACTGGCGTAGTTCCTTATGAGCGTGTCCGCCACGACTCTCGCCCCCAGGAATATCATATAAATAATAAGTACGCTGTATATCAAAAGGAACCGTAAAACTATTTTCAACTACAGTAATATTTCCTTTCTCATGATGATGCTTGTCCAATTCAATTATTGTACAATCATAAACGCAAGTATTCTTCATCGTACCATCTCCTCTTTAATTTTAATAAAATGAGGAGAAAACTGCTCTCTTCCATAAAACCCCATTTTATCTCCTCCTTTTCATTTTTAAAAAATCATTATAGTCCCGAATATAATCTCTCTCCTCATAAACAGTTGAAGACAGTATTAATGCTAACGAATTTGTAGAAAAATTATTTATCTCTCGCCATATACCTTTCGGCACATAAAGTCCATAATAAGAACGATTTAAAGAAAACGTTTTTCGTTCATTACCATCATCTAAAATTACATCAAAGCTACCAGATAAAGCGACAATAAACTCTTCATTTTCTCTATATGCATGTCCACCACGTGACTCACCACCGGGAACATCGTAAATCCAATAAGTTCGCTCTATCGTAAAAGGAATATTTTTAAGTTCCTCTATAATAGACAAATTCCCTCGTTTATCCAATACTTTAGGAAGTTGTATTATTCTCACAGCATCCATTTTCATTTCTTAGAAATCTCCTCAATCACTTTTAGTAAATATTGCCCATATTGATTTTTTAACATTGGTTTAGCCAATAATCTCATTTTTCTCCAAGAAATCCAACCTTGTCTCAACGCAATACCTTCTAAACAAGCAATCTTTAAACCTTGTCGTTTTTCAATCACTTCAATAAAAGTGCTTGCCTCAGATAAAGAATCATGTGTACCTGTATCCAACCAAGCAAATCCTCGTCCTAATATTTGAACTTTTAACTCCTTAGCTGACAAAAATCGCTGATTAATTGTAGTTATTTCTAACTCTCCACGAGGAGAAAATTCAATATTTTTAGCTATTTCTACGACCTTGTTAGGGTAGAAATAAAGCCCCACAACGGCATAATTAGACTTAGGAGTTTGAGGTTTTTCTTCAATACTAAGCACATTTCCATCCTTATCAAACTCCGCTACACCATAACGTTCAGGATCACCAACCCAATAACCAAAAACAGTGGCTTTGTTTTCTGACTCAGCAAAATGAACCGCTTCACGTAACATATGCGTAAAACCTTGCCCGTAAAAAATATTATCTCCTAAAACTAAGCATACAGAATCATCGCCTATAAACTTCTCACCAATAATAAATGCCTGTGCCAAACCGTCTGGAGAAGGTTGCTCAGCATATTCGAAACGTACTCCAAAGTCAGAACCGTCACCCAGCAAACGTTGAAAGCCGGGTAAATCATAAGGAGTGGAGATAATCAATATTTCACGAATCCCTGCCAACATGAGTACAGAGATAGGATAATAGATCATCGGCTTATCAAATATCGGAAGTAACTGCTTACTGACTCCTTTGGTAATCGGATATAAACGTGTACCAGATCCACCGGCTAAAACAATACCTTTCATACACAGAAAATATAAATATTCCTAAAATTATTTTATATTAGGGTAAATAATTTGATCTATAATCATTCGTCCAACAGTTTCTATTGCTTGATATTCTATTTTATGAGGTAATCTCACACTAAATGTTCTATAAACCTTATCTAACAATTCTTTGGTATAAAACAAACAACCATTTTCTACTCGATCAACGCCATCTAAATAAATAGAGTATTTATTAGCTACACGCATTTCCTCCATCGAAAAAATAGTAGTATCAAAATAAGAAGTAACCTTTTGTTTAGTTCCATCAATAATATAAGGATACCCTCCTATTTCACCTTGTGCACCTGGAGAATGAAATTTGATCTTCTTATGATTACGAATAGCATCTAAAATAGAATATATAATATCAAAATTACTAGAAGCATTCATCATATTTCGTTTCTGATCCACAGGCATAGGTATCATACATGATCGCAGGAGATCTTTCGTATCATAATTACATTTTTTGCCTTGATACCTAATGTCTAATAAAACGTTTTCTCCCTCAGCATGCCCTTCTTTACTGATAACAACATCATGAAAATGACTGACAGCTAAGGTTACATCAATATTATTCAAATTATCAATGCACATTTTGTCTGCAATATAAAATTTCATCCTCGGAATCAAGTGATTGAGGTTTCCGCTCCCAAAATCAAAAAAGGCTTTTCCCGCAGATTTCAACCAAGGAATTACTGCATCCGAATAAGAAGTATTGATCGTGATAGCATCACAATCAGCCAGTTCATAGGCCTCCATTATATTTTTCGCATAACGCATAGAGAGGGGTGTCCATACACCGTACGCACGTAATTTACTCCAAGATATACTTCCATACTTGAGTCCCGAATAGACACGGCTACTATTAATGATAAAATCCGGTTGATGTTTTTTCAAAATCTCACTTATAGTCTGTATACTATCAAGGTCACATTCTGATTCTATAAAAATTTTACTCTGTAACTGTTTCCTAATCGTAGCAGCGGTCTTCACAATATTAACATCCTTAAGCATCTTTTCCGAATTACGACCAACTACAACAATGCGTAACTGAGGATCAGACAGACTTAATAAATAGTCAAGTAAATACAACCCTACACTACCTAAACCAATAATCGTGATGACTATTGGAGAATTATTTTCAATCTTGCCTTGCAATAAGGCTAATTTTTCATTTATATTTTTCATTTTGTCAATAGTGAATTTACTTTCTGATAATCCGCAACTGTATTACAATTAAACCAAGTGTTCAAAGCAATAAAGTTCAAATCGCTTACAGGAATATTATCAAAATAAGCTTGAATTATTTCCAAATTAGTACCTTGTATTTGTTTGGGAGACAATGGGCTGATAACCGAGTTCAATTTGCTTAAAGAAGTAAATTTCCAAATTTGGCCAGAATTATAAATGGCTTTTATAGGAGAAGGAATAGATAACAAACTATGATTAGTGTCATAAATATAATGAACTTTGTCAATTTCATCAACATATAAGGCCACAGCTTTCTCAGAAGTAATAAATTCATGATTAACCGTAATCACATCATACAATGATTTTTTTACCAAAGAAAAACTTTCATTATCAAAATACAAATCCCCCTCAACAAAAATAATTTCGTTCGCAACCTCAGGAACTCTTTCAACACCTTTAATCAAGCTATATCCGGACCCATAATCTTTATAATGAGCATTATATACTAATTCTATTTGCGGTCCAAGATTGCTCAAATATTTTTCGGCATACATTACCAATTCATCATACAAATACCCTCCAACAAGGATAACACGCTCAAAATCAAGTGCTTTACACACAATCTGGTACAATAAAGAATGTGTAGGGGAATCCTCATAATACAAACACTTTAACACGTTTCTCGAGGTATCACGATTAAAACGGCTTGATATTCCCGCAACTGTCACAATCAGAACTTTCATTTTTTCAAACTTTTAACACATATATCCAATCCTTCAGAAAGCGAAACGATCGGTACCCAATCAGTTCTTTTACGAATTTTATCTGTATTCAAAATCCTACGCTCAGGATCAGATGCACGATATCCTTCAAAATGAATTGTCGGATTATAGATGTCTAATTTGGAACCAA
Source organism: Bacteroides sp. NGMCC 1.200775 (assembly GCF_040798045.1). Taxonomy (NCBI): domain Bacteria; kingdom Pseudomonadati; phylum Bacteroidota; class Bacteroidia; order Bacteroidales; family Bacteroidaceae; genus Bacteroides; species Bacteroides sp. NGMCC 1.200775. Next base: position 822,507 of record NZ_JASCQK010000001.1, read on the forward strand.
TCATAGAAACAAGGTCTAATATTGAGATTTCTTCATCAGTAGCAACATTATAAACAGTTCCATCCAACGCCATATCCGATTGCATCAGCGCAAGTACAGCACGGCAACTATCAATATTATGTAAAAAAGAGCGCCTATTCTTTTTAGAATTCTCTAATAAGATTACTTCTTTATCTTCCAATAAACTATTAATAATATGGGGAATTATATGCTTAGCAAAACGTTCATGATTACTATAAACATTAGCAAAACGAATGGAGCAACCTCTAATATAACCTTTATCAACAGCATCTTTTAAAAAAAATTCCGTCAGCAACTTTCCCACCGCATAGCTTGTACGCTGACTATGTTCCGCTGAGGCAAGTACAAGATAATCATCTTCTTTCACACCTCCATTTTCATTCCACGATTGCATCGAATAAACTTCAGAAGTAGAACAATTGATAAAAATAGCAGCATCAAGGCTTATTGCCTGGTTAAGAAAATCCCGCATAGACAAAACATTTGTTTGGAATGTATGCTCCACTTCATAGAAATGTTCTGTATGTACTACTGCGGCACAATTTATATAGATTACTTGCGCAAAATCATTTCGCACTCTCAAGATCTCTTCTTTAACATGTGACATCTGTTTTTCATTGTTTAAATCATATTCAAAGAAATGAAAATGATAAGATTCCATAATGTCTTGTACTGAATCCAAAGAACTGGCAAAAAAATTATCAAAACCGATTACCGAATGTCCTGCTTTCAGAAGCTGCCGAGCTAATTCACTGCCCGTCATACCTGTTACACCACTAATCACATATAAATTATTCATGTTAATATATTATCTATATACCTGTTAATATTCTATCTTTATAAAAAGGATCAATGCCGTCCGGATACAAATTCCGCTCTGACTTAATATCATAAGACACAGCATTAAAATGTACTAAGCCGTTATCGACCTCTATATATACGTATTGCGCACGAGGATTCTGATTCCTAGGCTGTCCCACAGAACCAGGATTTATAAAAACTGTCTTTTTTTTGTTTCGAAGATCAGGACGGTCCACATTAAAATAAGATTCCAGATAATGAGGCTGGTGTGTATGCCCGGAAAAAACATAATCATAAGTACTATAACGAATATCATGTATTTTCTCTGGCAGTAACTTACCCCAATAGGGGTCAACAATATCACCATGTAGAAATAGTATATTCTTCCCTGATAAATTCATAGAAAAGAACCCTTTCTGATTCATTCTATTTCGAATATAGGAATAAGATGAATCTGAAAGCACAGATGATGTATATTCCAACAAACGTTTACCTCTCTCTGTGGAAAAATGGCTCAAATCCAAATCTAATAAAGCTTTTTCATGATTTCCCATCAAGTTTACAATAACAGGGCACGAAATCTGATTTAATGCATTAATAACTTCATTGGGACGCATACCGTAATTAACAATATCTCCCAATGAAACAATCGCATCTGGCTGATATTTAGAGAAAGCATCATCTAAAACAGCAAGTAGTGCAGTTAAATTCGCATGTATGTCAGAAAGAATAATTAATTTATCCATTGGTAATAAAGTCCATAAAATGCTCTTTATTCTCTACCGGAGTAGTCGTAGGACGCCCCAGATCATCACGTGAATCGATCCGGACCTTAATTTCAAGAAGAACCGGGCCGGACAGGCCGGACAGCTTCTCAAGCGCACATGAAAGCCCTTCCTTGTCGGAGGCAGTCAGTACATGCGCATAACCGCAACCTTTCGCTATCGAGGCGATATCCAGACGGAAACCGAGCGTGGGTTGACCGCCGACAGATTCATGGGCACCGTTGTTGAAAAGGACGTGCCTGTAATTCTTGGGAGAAAGGTCGCCGATATTGCTGACAGCGCCCATATGCATGATAAAGGCACCGTCACCGTCAAGACAGTAGACACGGCGGTCAGGCTTCTCAAGGGCAATCCCCAGGGCGATGGAAGAACTGTGACCCATGGAACCCACAGTTAGGAAATCCCTTGCGTGCCCCTGCCCTTTCGATTCACGGTACTCGAAAAGCTCACGGGAGAGCTTGCCCGTGGTGGAAACCACAATGTCATTGTCCCCGAGGTGGTCGACAACCTGCATTAGCGCCTCCTCACGGGACAGAGGATAGTCATTCAAGGCTTCCTGACGCAATTTATATTTTCCAAACGTATCTTTACGGATGACAATCGCATGGGGAATCGACCGGCTCTTAGCCGAGACAACCGCGTCATGGATCTGCGCCAGGGCCTCGTCTTCATCCGTATCCAGAATTACAAAAGGAATTTTCATGGCTTTCAGAAGATCAAGGGTAACCTCGCCCTGCTTCTTATGCTGGGGTTCGTCTTTCGTGCCGGGCTCACCGCGCCAGCCGACCAGCAAAAGAAGAGGAAGGCTGTACACTTTCTCGTCCGCAAGGGACAAGAGGGGATTCACCGTATTTCCCAGACCGGAGTTCTGCATATAAACCAAAGGAACGTTGCCAGAAGCCATATAATAACCGCAGGCAATGCCCACCGCGGAACCTTCATTGGCGGCGATGATATGCTTACCACGCGGAGCATGATCCGTGATATAGGCGCAAATATTCTTCAAAAGGGAATCGGGAACACCCGTAAAGAAGTCAACACCGTGATGAAGGAACGTATCGTATATCTTTTCTACACTTACCATAACCGTCTGATTTATTTAGTGCCCGGAATCAATTCCAGAATTTCCTTGATAGGCATACAAAGCGGACGGACCTCCTCGGCGCGCTCGTTTTCAAGGATGGTCCTGGCCACGTTCATCATGGCCGGGTAAGCGGCACGGAGAAGGTGGTTGGCGTAAATGACTACGTTGGCACCCCATTCGTGAAGTTCGGATTCGTGCACATGGTCATAAGTCGTCGGAACAACGACAATGGGAACATGGGCGTATTCTTTGCGGAAAGTCCGGCAGAACTCACGGATATCCTCACCCGACTTATCCTTGCTGTGGATCATGATGCCGTCCGCACCCGCCTGTACATAGGCATAAGCACGTTCGAGGGCGTCACTCATGGGTTTGCCGGCAATAAGGCTTTCGATACGCGCAATGATCATAAAGTCACCGGTGACCTGGGCATTCTTCCCTGCTCTGATCTTATCGCAGAAACCCTCGATACTATCCTGAGTCTGGATAGCGTCAGTACCAAAAAGGGAATTCTTCTTCAGACCGACTTTATCTTCAATGATTACCGCAGAAATGCCGTGACGTTCCAGAGTTCGCACAGTAAAGACAAAGTGCTCGATCTTGCCACCCGTGTCTCCATCAAAAATAATAGGCTTGGTGGTGCATTCAAGGATATTGTTCAGGTCCTGTAAACGGGTGGTAAGGTCGACCGCTTCAATATCCGGTTTACCCTTACTCGTGGAGTCGGTCAGGCTGCTGGACCACATGCCGTCAAAGACCTCGCGCTTATCACCCTTCTGGACTTCAAGATTCTCAATAATCAGACCGCAAAGACCGTCGTGAGCCTCCAGGATACGGACCACAGGCTTGGCCTGGATCAGGCGGCGGAGGGACTTAAGACGTACGTCAGGGGTAGTCCCGATCGCCTTGATATCCTTGTCGAGCGAGGAGGAGTTGATGCCCCGGGTATAAGGGATCTCGATTACCTTGCCCCCCTGGGCGTTCATCACCTCAAAAACCTGTTCGCGCACCTCGCGCAACGGGCCCGTTTTCCAGTCGTCTCCGTGGATGATATAGTCAGGCTTGAGTTTTTCCAGATTCGGAACATAGCTCCAGTCCTCCTGGGGAACAACCTCAAAAACCCCCTTGATATTCTCAACAACCTCCTTACGCTGATCATAGGTAAGGTAAGGGAGGCGTTTGTGTTCGGCGATGGCCTTGTCCGTCAGCAGACCGACGATGACATCACCGTATTTAGTAGCTTCATGAATAATATGGATCAGCCCCGGATGCATGATATCCGCGGTCATACCGACATAGATTTTCTTGTTCATATATGGAAAAGATTTGTTTTTAACAATAGCGGATGATGTGCTCCTCGGCATACGAAAGGTCGGCTTCATCATCGATTTCATACCATTTAAGACCCTCCACCCTGAGCACACGGACAGGGGAAAAGGAACGGGACATGCGGAGCAGTTCGTACTCGTAACCCAGTTTAGGCTGGGACTCCAGGATGGTCGCATAATCGGCGCACATCCGGCGGTAGAAAGTATTGGAAAGTTTATGGATACCGACCAGCTCGCCTTTTGCCTCAAGGGCGTTCTTGTCTACCGAACAGGAAGTAAGGATGTGATTGCGGTCATATTCCACATAATACTGATCCTGGAACTTGGTCAGAGAAGAGACAAGCATCACATCCGGGAATTCGTCATCCAGTAGCGAGAGGATGGCCTTGCGTTCAAAAACAAGGTCCGATTCAAGCAGCAGGAAACTGTCATCGCCTATCACGTCACGCGTATTGTACAGAGTGTACATACTGTTAGTATCGGCATAACGGGGACTGAAACAGGTCTCTATCTGGGGGAAATCCGCCTGAAGGGCTTCATAAGACTCTTTTTTATAACCCGTACCGAGGATGATACGTTCGATACCGCAGGAAAGAAGGGTTTCGATAGAGCGGATAATCATAGGTTTTCCACCAACCTCCACAAAACCTTTGGGCACAAGCTCGGTATAATGCCCGAAGCGGGTACCAAGACCGGCAGCCATGATCATTGCTGTTTTAATCATGAATTTCAGAGGGAATTAATATAAGTGAATTCAATTGTTGCTTGAAATAACAGTAAATCGCAAAAATCGACAGGACAGAAACAAATCCTGAAAAAAGGGCAGTACGCATCAGCATGACAGTCCAGGAAATGTCAGCAGAAACGAAGTTCTTGATTATTCCATTTCACTATAAGGATATGGATTCTCTTCCAAATTTCTCAAATTATTGATTGCCTCTTTTTTATCTTCAGAAAGTTCTTTATCTTTCCAACTTGCTATGATATTATGCGCCTCTTTCGCCAACTCCTCTTCAAACACCTCACCATAACAATAAGTCAACAATTGGCATTTCAATAAAGTAGCAGGAAGTTGCTCAAGCACGTCCCAACAACGATTGAGAACAACTTGCTTTTTCTCCTCCTTGTCACCCTGATTATAGATGGTTGCATTGTAACCCATCAATAATGCCAGACAGATGTTTGCTTCCTCTTCGGGAGTAGCACCACGCTGAGGATACAACGCATCGGATTGTTCTAAAACTTCTTTGTTCAACTGACGGAAATGATCGGTATAAATAGGAGCACCATCCACACCTAAATAGAGTAACTCGTGCGCGAGACTCTGTAATTGTTCAATTTGAGAAGTGAGTGTATTCATAACTTAAATGACACGTAAATAACTTTTAGGAACTTTGACGCTGGCGCTCAATACACCGGCAATACGAATAACAACATAAGTTTTGTTGGCCTCGCTGGCAAGTTCGCCCTCGACACCACAGAAATCACCTTTAACTACTTGAACCCTGCTACCGACAGATAAATGGTCATTATCGAAACTGACGCCATTCGGATCTAAATCCATGACAAATATGAAGTCCTGCATCTGTTTATCAGGAACTATCAGCATAGCCCTGGTAAGCAGGTCTTTCATATAAAAAAGCTGGATATTGTATTTATTAGAAATATCACAAGCATCTTGCTTGGTAGCTTGGATGAAGATAAGATTCTTAATAACAGGGACTTCCACCCGTTTTCGACGATATTTCAACTGCCGAATGACAAATTGAGTGGGAAGATAGTAATTGAGATCAAGTTCAGTCTTCAATTTTTCAAGAGAGTCACGAATAGCAAACTCTTGTTTATCTCGGGTACGGGCGGCAAACCAATACTTCTGTTGTTCAGACATTTACGATTTATACTTGAGGGAATTTTCCTTTGTTTCGGGTGCGCTTCGCGGTTTGAACGAGACATATTTTCTCTTTCAAACCGTCAAATTTTACGAAACATTTTTAGAAGTTGAGAACGAACGAATGTGTTTCAAAAAACGTTCGTCTTTTGAAACAGCATTTTTGAGTTTTTTTCGATGAAAAAATGAATATTGTAAAGTAGCTGAACAAAGAACTTTTTTTGCTATATATATATTTGAGAATCAGCAATATAAAATCTTTGATAAAATTTTATCCACTAAATATTTTGTACATTAAAACAGACTCCTTACCTTTGTTCAATCAAACGAACGTTTTTTGAAACAACACCTATATCTTAAGATAAATAACTAATAACAAGACCCTTACACTTCAAGATTCTCCCTTTAAGCTAAAAAAACTCCGATATTCTTTTATATTTATATTTTTTTATACAAACTTTATCCTTTCATAAATTCATTTAATAACTAACATTATGGAAGAAAAAAAGTAGTTATCTCATTGAATGATAACTTAGTAACCATCGAAGTAAATGGAAAAGTAATCTTTGCGGGTAAAGCCGACTTGCAATTCAGCCTCAATCAAAAGGTTAGAGAACCACTACGCATCACAAAAGGCAAAGGAAAGCTAATGGAGGCACTTACCGAAAGCTTTATCAAAGGCGGAATCAACGACATGGAAAACAGACCCATTGAAGAACTACAGGAAACAATAAAAGAATATCTCACCTTTGAATATCAGCGCAAAGGCATTGCTACAGAGCCCAATAAACGTTCTTTTCTATCAGAGCTGAAAAAATATGCCAGAGCATTCCGGAAAAAGCGAAATGAAAGCAAATAACCGATTGTTAAAATCCTGTAAAAGTCCCTTTCTAAAGTACTTTTACAGGATTAGTCTATTCAAAACTTATTACCGTACTTTGCCACGGGTAAAAATAAAAGCCCGACAATAACTCATTAATAAACTTAAAAAAATCAATTATGAAAAAGAACAGGAAATCAGTATCGAAAAACGAAATGATGAAAGGAAAATGGAAAAGACAAATCATGCTCGAAAAGGACTACACAGAACAGTGCTCCGAATGGATGGCAGAACGACTGGAAGCCCTCATAGAATATATGCAATATGGACATGCAGCCGTAGCTTATATGAAACAGGACGGAACATTCAAACTGGTGAAAGGAACATTGGTGGGATACGAAAAAGATTTCGGAAAGCAGTATGACCCGATGGAAATAAAAAACACAGTGGTCTACCGGGATGTGGAGCAACAAAGGTGGATGACCTTCAAAATAGAGAATTTCATGGAATGGAGAGCGATCGTATAGGAGAATCTTTCAGTGACCAATTAATCAGCAACATAACAACTTAACAATTATGGCAACAACATACGATGGAATAAATTACTTTCCAATAGCTGTAAATTTTATGGAAGAGAACGCAATGGAGGTAATAGAAGCAAAATATGGCATGAAAGGACTCGCGATTGTACTGAAACTCCTATGCAAAATATATAAAGAAGGATATTATATTCCGTGGGGTGAGGAACAATGCCTTATTTTCGCCAACAAGACGGGAAAAGAGGCAGACGCAGAAGAGGTGCAGGGGATTATCGAGATAATGATCGAGAAAGGAATGATAGACAGGGGAAGCTATGCGGAACATAAAGTACTGACCTCTGAAGCAATACAAAAAGTATGGATAGAGGCAACCAAGCGAAGAAAGAGGAACTGGACAGCCATGCCTTATCTACTGATAAAACCGAAAGAGACATGTAATGAAGAAAAGACCGTCTGCACGCAAAATGTAGAGCAGGATGCAGGCTCTGATGCAAAAAATGCATGCAATACCGAACAAAGTAAAGTAAAGCAAAGCAAAGAATTTCCCCCCTCAGCTCCCCCAAGGGGGAAGGAAGAGGAAGTCAATGCTACGCCGGTCAGTATGCCCGGATACGCATTTAATACGATGACACACAACTACGTGGGATTAATGGGAAACCTGGAACGATTCGGAATAACAGACGAAAAAGAGATCGAAGCAATCCTGCGACTGTCGGATTACGGGAGAAAAGGAACCCCTGTATGGAAACTGATTTGCAGCACGAACTGGAGTAACATCGGAGCAAAAGGAAAATACATGATCGCAGCGTTGAACCGGGCAAAGAAAAGAAGCGGAACCTAAAAGAAGAAGAATTTTTCTGACAAACAGTATGTTTTTATATTCCGGAAAATGCTGTTTGCTTGCAATCAATTAAAGAATGCAGCTGTTTTCCTCCGGAAACGAGCACTGATTCTCAAGGGGTTGAAAAGCGATTCAAAAAGCACTAATACGAAGTTAAAATCGTGACTTCAGGAAGTTAACTTCCCAGAGATACGATTTTAACTTCATAATGTTATGATATTAACTTCGTAAACGACAAGATGTTAACTTCGTAAACGGCATCATCCGGACATCAAAGCTATCAAAAAAGATTGTCAGACTATAGTATTTCAGACAGTTGCCAGACTTGTATGTGACGAATCCCTTCTTTGGAGGGCAATGTGGTATCGTCCATAGAAACGACCCACTTTTCATAATTGTCTTGTATCATCTCCAGCGTATTGTACATTTGCTCCACTTGAAAATCATCATTGAGCAGAGGTGCACATTGCAAATACACAATGCGGTCTTTCTTCCTGCCAACAAAATCGACCAGTTTGCCTCCTCGAAGCACACCTACAAAAACGGTATATCCGGCACGCCGCAGTTCCAGATAAACCTGATTCTCAAAGCAGGATTTTCGAGAACCGGCAAAAAAAGGATAAAGATGGCGCATGAATGCCCAATCATTAATATAGTATTTGCAACTACCCAGAAGAATCTCTTTGCTGCGGATCTGATAACGTTCCACGCGATGAATCAGAGAGGTGTCTTCCAGATAGCAGATATAATTGGCGACCGTATCATAACTCGTCTTCCGGTTCTGGGTAGCAAAGTGACTGACCAGCTGACCGATGGTAATCAACTCAGCGAGATGGGTGCACAAATAGACGAACACATCTTCGAGCAGGCGGGCATCCTTAATCCGATATCGACGGATGATATCACGAAACAGAATCGTATCGCGGAGAGCGGAAATGGCTTTCCACCCGGCCTCCGCATCCGAAAGATTGAAAAGAATGGGTAGTGCCCCCTTACCCATATAGTCCGCGTAATTTTTGCCGGTAGCCTCTACCCTCTCCAATATCCTGTGCTCGGAAAAGCTAAAGGGAAATATCTCAAAACTGACGTAATGTCTGGCCAAAAGCTTCTCGGCTTCACCCGAAAGCATATCCTGGTTGGAACCACTGATAAACAGCTCGCAAGTATCTACAAAATCCTGTGAATGGGAATGGACAAAATGTTCCCAGCCCTCCACTTTTTGTATTTCTTCAATAAAAATATAGACTTTACCTACCGGATGGATTTTCTCACGATAGATAAAAAGCAAGTCGTCCAGATCACGATAGCCGGAAAGTACGCCCGAATCTGTAAACTTCTTACTTATATATAGAATGTTCCGTGATGAAACACCATCGGCAATCAACTGATAAATGATCTGCCGCAACAGGCATCCTTTACCTACCCCTCTCTGTCCGGTCAGGACCTTTACAAGGCGGTTACCTACATACCCGAATATACGGTTTGTGTAACTTTTACGGGCAAATTCCACTTTCGGAAGTTTTCCATTCCAGTAGTTGGATAATGCCAATTCATCAAATATATCATTCATATATGAATTTATTTAAAATAAAATTCATTATATAAAATAGAATAGATATTTTAATATTAAAAAGCATAATATTCATTTCTATTTTAATAAATTACAGCAAAGATATGTTTTTTCCGTTGAAAAAAGAAAATAATTCAGCAGATAGATTGCCCGTTCTTATGAAAATACCGAATATTGCATCGTCAAAAAGATTATAAACTCAAAACAATAGACATGAAAAAAGCTCTTATTTCAGGTATTACCGGACAGGATGGTTCATTCCTCGCCGAGTTTCTTCTTCAGAAAGGTTACGAAGTACACGGCATCCTGCGCCGTTCATCTTCTTTCAATACAGGCCGGATCGAACACTTGTACTTTGATGAATGGGTGCGCGATATGAAACAGAAACGTACAGTCAACCTGCACTACGGAGATATGACCGACTCAAGTTCACTGATCCGCATCATCCAGCAAGTACAACCCGACGAAATATACAACCTGGCGGCACAAAGCCACGTAAAAGTATCGTTCGACGTACCGGAATATACCGCCGAGGCGGATGCACTCGGTACATTGCGTATGCTTGAAGCTGTCCGCATCCTGGGACTGGAAAAACAGACACGCATCTACCAGGCTTCCACTTCCGAACTCTACGGAAAAGTACAGGAAGTGCCGCAAAGCGAAACGACTCCGTTCTATCCGCGTTCTCCGTATGGAGTAGCCAAGCAATACGGTTTCTGGATCACCAAGAACTATCGTGAAAGTTACGGAATGTTTGCCGTAAACGGTATCTTATTCAATCACGAGAGTGAACGCCGTGGCGAGACTTTCGTAACCCGTAAGATCACGCTGGCAGCAGCACGCATCGCACAAGGCGAACAGGATAAATTATATTTGGGTAACCTGGATGCCAAGCGTGACTGGGGCTATGCCAAAGATTATGTAGAATGTATGTGGCTGATCCTGCAACATGACGTACCCGAAGATTTCGTAATCGCTACCGGCGAAATGCATACCGTCCGCGAATTCTGTACACTGGCATTTGCCGAAATAGGCATCAACCTGCGTTGGGAAGGCGAAGGCGTCAATGAGAAAGGAATCGACACGGCCACCGGCAAAGTACTGGTAGAGGTCGACCCGAAATACTTCCGCCCTGCCGAAGTGGAACAATTGCTCGGTAACCCGACCAAAGCCAGAACCGTATTGGGATGGAATCCATGCAAAACACCATTCCCGGAACTGGTAAAAATCATGGTACGCCACGATATGGCCAAAGTGAAAAGAATGATTGCGACTAAACATGATTGACAGAATGGATAAAAACGCAAAAATTTATGTAGCCGGACACCACGGACTGGTGGGTTCGGCTATATGGAAAAACCTGCAGGAAAAGGGATATACGAATCTGGTGGGACGCACACATAAGGAACTGGACTTATTGGACGGTGCGGCCGTAAAGCAGTTTTTTGATGAGGAAATGCCGGAGTACGTATTTCTGGCTGCCGCTTTTGTAGGAGGGATCATGGCCAATAGTATTTACCGTGCGGACTTTATCTACAAGAACTTACAGATACAGCAGAACGTGATCGGAGAAAGTTTCCGCCATCAAGTGAAAAAGCTACTTTTTCTGGGAAGTACCTGCATCTATCCACGAGATGCCGAGCAGCCGATGAAAGAGAACGTGTTGCTCACTTCTCCGCTGGAATATACCAACGAACCTTATGCCATAGCCAAAATAGCCGGACTGAAAATGTGCGAAAGTTTCAACCTGCAATATGGAACGAATTACATCGCCGTGATGCCGACCAACCTGTATGGGCCGAACGATAACTTTGACTTGGAACGCAGTCATGTGCTGCCTGCCATGATCCGTAAAATTCACTTGGCACATTGCCTGAAAAAAGGAGATTGGGAAGCTGTGCGTAAAGACATGAACCTGCGTCCGGTGGAAGGCATCAGTGGTGCCAACTCTAACGAAGAGATCCTGCAAATCCTCCGGAAATATGGTATTACTGAAAAAGAAGTGACACTTTGGGGAACCGGGACACCGCTACGCGAGTTTCTTTGGAGTGAAGAAATGGCCGATGCCAGCGTATTCGTAATGGAACATGTGGACTTCAAGGATACCTACAAAGCCGGAACAAAAGATATCCGCAACTGCCACATCAACATAGGTACCGGAAAAGAAATAACGATCCGCGAACTGGCAGAACTGATTGTAAGCACAGTCGGCTATCAGGGAAAGCTGACTTTCGACAGCAGTAAGCCGGACGGAACCATGCGAAAACTTACCGACCCGTCGAAATTGCACAACCTCGGATGGCATCATAAGATCGATATTGAAGAGGGGGTACAAAGAATATACGAGTGGTATCTGGGATAATTATTCACCACAGAGGGCACAGAGGACACAGAGTTTTAAAATAGAAAAAAATAAAACTCTATGTCCTTCGTGTTATCCCGTGATGAATACAATGAAAGCTGCAAAAGAAAAATTTAAATAGCTTCTAAGTTTTCAAATCTCAATTAAATGGCTATATTTGCACAATTTATCATCAAATGTGCAAAAAACAATGGAACAAAGTTTTATAGCTTACATTGAAAACAGTATCAAAAACAATTGGGATCTGGATGCCCTGACAGATTATAAGGGTGCCACCCTACAGTATAAAGACGTAGCCCGCAAAATAGAAAAGCTCCACATCATCTTTGAAGAAAGCGGAATCCGTAAAGGAGACAAAATAGCCGTTTGCGGAAGAAATAGTTCCCATTGGGGAGTTACTTTCCTCGCGACTCTCACTTATGGAGCGGTTATCGTCCCCATCTTACATGAATTCAAAGCAGATAACGTACACAATATCGTCAATCACTCGGAAGCCAAACTCCTGTTTGTAGGAGACGTGGTCTGGGAAAACCTCAATGAGTCTGCCATGCCGTTGCTCGAAGGTATCCTGATGATGAACGATTTTACGTTACTGGTATCACGTAGCGAACGACTGACTCACGCACGTGAACACCTCAACGAAATGTTCGGGAAGAAATTCCCCAAAAATTTCCGTAAGGAACATATCGAATATCATAAGGATCAGCCTGAAGAACTGGCTGTTATCAACTATACCTCGGGAACCACCAGCTATTCAAAAGGTGTAATGCTCCCCTATCGCAGCTTATGGTCGAATACGACTTTCGCTTTCGAGGTACTTCCACTGAAAGCAGGTGATAAGATCGTATCCATGCTGCCGATGGCACACATGTACGGACTGGCCTTTGAGTTCCTGTATGAATTTGCGGTAGGGTGTCAGATCTACTTCCTCACCCGTATGCCAAGCCCAAAGATTATCTTCCAGGCGTTTGCCGAGGTAAAACCCAACCTGATTGTGGCTGTTCCGCTGATTATCGAAAAAATCATCAAGAAGAGCGTACTTCCGAAGTTGGAGACTCCTACCATGAAGCTGCTGCTTAAAGTGCCGATTATCAACGATAAGATTAAAGCAACGGTACGCGAAGAGATGATAAAAGGCTTTGGCGGCAACTTTGAAGCTGTCATTGTAGGTGGAGCCGCCTTCAACCAGGAGGTGGAACAATTCCTGAGAATGATCGACTTCCCTTATACAGTGGGCTATGGTATGACCGAGTGTGGTCCTATTATTTGTTACGAAGACTGGAAACGCTTCAAACCGGGTTCATGTGGAAAAGCTGCACTCAACATGGAAGTGAAAGTCCTTTCGCCCGACCCGGAGAATGTGGTAGGCGAAATTGTTTGCAAAGGCCCGAACGTAATGTTGGGTTACTACAAAAATGAAGAGGCTACCGCCCAGGTAATCGACAAAGACGGCTGGCTGCATACCGGTGACCTCGCTTTGGAAGATGCCGAAGGAAACATCATAATCAAGGGACGTAGCAAAAACATGTTGCTCAGTGCCAGCGGACAAAATATCTATCCGGAGGAAATAGAAGATAAACTGAACAACCTGCCATACGTGGCCGAAAGTATTATCGTACAACAAAACGACAAATTGGTAGGATTGGTTTATCCGGATTTTGACGAAGCCTTCGCGCATGGCTTGAAGAATGAAGATATGGAACGGGTAATGGAGGAAAACCGGATTACCCTGAATGAAATGCTCCCGGCTTATAGCCAGATTTCGAAAATGAAAATCTATCCGGAAGAGTTTGAAAAGACTCCGAAAAAAAGTATCAAACGCTTCTTGTATCAGGAAGCCAAAGGTTAAAAATAATTTCTATTTTCATTAAAAAGACATCGATTACGCAGATTTGCATAGATTTTAATAGGATAATCCGTGCAAATCTGCGTAATTTGCGTTTTAAAAACTTAGCTTATGAAGAAAATCATTCTTGTTGCAGCTCTTCTTTCGGCTGCAGTCTGTCTGCCTGCACAGAATAAAGGCGGAAATAAAAGTGGTGGAATTAATCTTTCTTTATGGAAAAAAGCATGTACGCAACCACTTGACAGTACACAGACTACTTATGTCAACCTGGGACTTTTCTCGGCTATGCATAAGTTACATGGTGTAGGTATCAATGCTTTCGGCAGTATGGTGCAAAACGATATGAACGGTGTTCAAATCTCCGGGCTCGCCAATCTTGCCGGAGGAAGTATGCGTGGCGTACAAATTGGAGGTATCAGTAACGTAAATGGTAACGACCTGGCAGGATTGTCCGTCTCGGGACTCGTAAATATTACGGGAAATAAAGCGAAAGGCGTATTGATTACCGGCTTAAGCAATATCGCCGGAGACAATACACGCGGATTAATGATCAGTGGTATCATGAACATCACAGGTGATAAAGCCGCAGGTGTACAACTGGCAGGTCTTGCCAACGTAACCGGTGAGGAATATGACGGACTTATGATGTCGGGACTGCTGAATGTAGTGGGAGAAAAAATGAATGGGTTGCAGCTCTCCGCACTCGCCAACGTGACCGGCGGCCAAATGAACGGAGCACAATTGGGGTTGTTCAATTTTGCGTCGAAAGCGAAAGGATTGCAAATCGGACTTTTCAATTATTATAAAGATGACATGAAAGGGCTCCAATTGGGACTGGTCAATGCAAATCCGCAAACCAAAGTACAATTAATGGTATTTGGAGGCAACAGAACCAAAATCAATGTAGGTGCCCGCTTTAAGAACAAACTCTTCTACACTATACTCGGTGGAGGTACACATTATCTCGACTTCAATGACAAATTTTCTGCAGCTTTATTCTACCGGGCAGGTCTCGAACTTCTTCTCTACAAAAATCTGTTTGTAAGTGGCGATTTAGGCTTTCAGCACATCGAAACTTTCCGGAATAAAAAAGTAGAGGGTATTCCGGCGCGTCTCTATGCCTTACAGGCACGCCTCAATCTGGAATATCGGTTTACGGATAAATTCGGTTTATTCGTAACCGGCGGTTATGGTGGCAGCCGTTACTATAATAAAGCCAAAACTTATGACAAGGGACTGATCGCTGAAGCGGGAGTGGTTCTGTTCTAATTGATTTACCACAGAGTCTCACAGAGTTTATATTTAAATTATTCCTCTGTGGGACTCTGTGGTGAACCTGATCAGACCTTCTCCTTGATCAACCCGATCCGATAAGCTACCAATAACTTCTTTAAATCTTGAATTTGCGTTACCAGCTCTTTCCCCTTATCGGTATCTTTCACCATCATCCGCTGTGAATTGAATTCAATAACAAAAGTAGTCGACTTAATGTCCTGCCCCTCCTCTATTGCCTTCTGAGTAGACTGGAAAGGTTCATGCTGGACCAACTGCAGCCCATGCGAATGATATACCAGCGTATATCCGGCAATACCGGTCTCCGGTTGATAGGCTTTTGAAAAACCGCCATCGATCACCAATAATTTTCCACCTGCTTTCATGGGTTGTTCCCCTTTTATGGTTTTTACCGGCACATGCCCGTTGATAATATGAGTATGCTGTCCCGTCACTCCGAATTCTTCAAGAATACGGTCACAGATTTCTTCTTTATTACGCAACGCATAATAATATCCTTTCGTCTCTTTATGCAAACTTTTGTCCGCAATGAAATAACGTTCAAAAGTAGCCATCTTATCTTTATCGAACGAGGGAGCATCCGGACCGCACCACAGATACCAGATATAATCCATCGCAAAGCGTTTCTCCTCTTCGTCATCTTCATCAAAATAAGCCGTACGGATTAGCTGATCGATCTTATCCAGCAAATTCTTTCCCCAATATTCTTTTCCGCAGATATTCACATGTTTGAAACTTCCATCTTCGTTGAGAGGCACAGAGGCATGATAAAGCAGATTGGAATTGCACACCAGATACATACCTCCATAGGTAAAGAGACAACGCATATGCTTCTTCAACTTCTCACTATTCATAAACGAATAGTGTATCTTTTCGATCAACTCCTGTTCTTCATCACTCAGGCGATAAGGGTCTGCCGGATCGACCGTGGGGAAGTTTGTGTCACGCAACGAATATTCTTTGCCCTCATAAACAAATACCCCCCGTTCAAAATCGATTTTCTCAAGTAGTTTGCGGCCTTCCATACCAAATTCCGGACGACGATTGATGATGCCTGCCTCCAGCTTAAACTGAATGATAGTGATGGCTTTATGCATCTGGGTAATCAACCTCAGAGTCTTTTCATTATAAGTAGAATCGGCAAAATTGGTCTTAGGCGCAAAAATAGTGCAGGGATCATCTGCGTAAGTATCCATCGCAAAAGTAGCAAGCGGCAAAAGATTAATGCCATAACCGTCTTCCAATGTCCCGAGATTACCATATCGCATGGAAAGGCGAATGACATTGGCCATGCACGCTTCATTTCCCGATGCCGCTCCCATCCAGAGAATATCGTGATTCCCCCATTGGATATCGAAATTGTGATAATCGCACAAAGTATCCATAATGATATGGGCACCCGGACCACGGTCGTAGATATCGCCAACGATATGGAGTGAATCGATCGTAAGACGCTGTATCAGATTGCACATGGCTATGATAAAATCGTCGGCACGACGGGTTGAAATGATAGTACTGATAATCACATTGATATAAGCATGCTTATTGGGCTCGATAGTCGATTCGTGAAGTAACTCCTGGATGATATAGGAGAACTCGGCCGGCAATGATTTGCGAACCTTCGAACGGGTATATTTGGAAGATACATTCTGGCACACCTTCACCAGCTGATTGAGCGTGATCAGATACCAATCGTCAATATCTGTTTCGGTAGCTTTTATCAACTGCAGTTTCTCTTCCGGATAATAAATAAGGGTACAAAGCTCTTTCTTCTCAATTTCACGGAGAGTGTGGCCGAAGATCTCGTTTACTTTCCGCTTTACGGCTCCCGAAGCGTTCTTCAGCACATGCTGGAAAGCTTCATATTCGCCATGTATATCAGTCAGAAAGTGTTCGGTTCCTTTAGGGAGATTCAAAATAGCTTCAAGATTGATAATTTCGGTACTGGCGGCGGCAATGGTCGGGAAGCTGCGTGAAAGCAGTTGCAGATAACGCAGATCGGCAACGATACTTTCGGGGGTTATATTACTTTGAGCAGTCATATGATTTACGATTTAACGATTTACAATTTTAAAATTCACCCTAAAATGATTACAGAAGAAACATGAGCAACACCTGGGCTATAATGACGCGGAGGAACATACTCAACGGATAAACCGTAGCATAAGCTACCGACGGATTATCCCCGGGAATGGTATCATTGGCATAGTTCAGCGCCATCGGATTGGCCATACTGCCACATAACATGCCGGAAACGCTACCAAAGTCGATCTTCATAATCTTAAAAGCAAAGAAACCCACAAGCACAGTAGGCACAACGGTCAGACCGAAGCCAAGGCCGATCCACAAAAGACCTTCGGGACGAAAAACCGTATCGAAAAAATGGGCACCTGCATCCAATCCCAGGCAGGCAAGGTAAAGTGACAATCCCAAAGCACGCAGCATCAGATTGGCACTACGGGTGGTATAAGTAATCATATGCAAACGGGGACCGAAAGTTCCGATCAGGATACCCACAATGATAGGTCCGCCCGCCAATCCGAGGCGAATAGGTGTACTGATACCGGGAATTGAAAACGGCACGGCACCCAGAGCCAATCCCAGGATAATACCTACAAACACAGCCACAAGATTGGGTTCTTTCAAGCTTTTAACAGCATTTCCAAGTACCTTTTCCACATTCTGAATAGCAGCTGCTTCACCGACTACTGTCAGGCGGTCACCCAACTGCAATGTCAGTTCGGGAGTAGCCAACAACTGCACACCCGAACGGTATACACGGCTGATATTGATTCCGTAATGATTACGAAGACGAAGAGCTCCCAACTTCTTCCCGTTCAATTCTGGACGGGTAACGACAATGCGTTGTGAAATCAACTGGCTGTCGATGGCATTCCAGTCGATATCTTCTTTATTCCAATCCGTATTCTCTTGCTCGCCAAACAACACGGTAAGCGCTAACGCATCTTTTTCGGAAGTAACAACCAACAGGCGGTCACCCTCTTTTATGATCTTTTCGGATGTGGGAATACTGACATTGCCGTCTCTCCACAAGCGGGAGATAACAAATTTGGGATAGCTCATGTGAGCGATATCTTTAATGCTTTTATCAAAAATAGCGGGGTTGTGTACCTGGAAAGCGGCAATATAGGTTTTGTTGGCATCATCTTTCTCCTTCACTTCAAGGTCTTCACGACGCACTAACAGTTTACGGATCAACAGAACAGCCAGAATGACTCCGATCACTCCAAGAGGATAGGCCACTGCACATCCCAGAGCAGGTGTACTGCTTTCAAGCCCCATCTGTTTCAGTGTCTGCTGGGCTGCACCCAAAGCCGGGGTATTGGTCGTGGCACCGCACAGGATACCAACCATATTGGGCAATGAAACTTCTGTGGTATAACTGCAAACAACCGTAAGAAGAGTGCCCAGAATCACCACGGCAATAGCAAGCATATTGAGGGTAACTCCTCCCTTACGGAATGAACTAAAGAATCCTGGACCAACCTGTAACCCCAAGGCATATACAAAAATAATAAGTCCGAAACTCTCGGCGTAGTTCAGCATCTGCGGATCTATGGACAATCCGAAATGTCCGGCCAGAATGCCGGCAAAAAAGACAAAAGTAACGCCAAGTGAAATGCCACAAACATGAATTTTGCCCAATCCAAGCCCAATGGCGGAAATCAGGGAAAGAACGACAACTGCCTGCAAAGCAGAATGTTCGATAAAGAGACTATATAACCACTCCATGTGAATAATTTACCAATGTATCCATAAGCCAATGTATCCGTGAAACGCATAAGGATACATTAGCGTCCGCAAAGATAGCAACTATTTACGACCTCACAAAGCTTTTATTAACCCACTTCATCCCATACCAGCGACGGACAAAAATAATTCCTCGAATGTTCTCGTCGAGAGCAAAAGCAACCCACATACCGCAAATGCCCCAGGCCCAGTAAATTCCAAATAAATAACCGACACCGACAGCAACACTCCACATCACAATCAACCCGACATAAAAAGGATAATTCACATCACCCGCTGCACGCAGGGCATTCGTCGCAAAAATATTAATGGGACGGCCTATTTCAAGTACCACATCAATCAGCAATACAATCACTCCCATACGGATAATTTCGGGATTGGAAGTCAGCCAACTCAATAGAGTGTGGCCTGAAGCCGCAATAATACATGAAAGAATCAAAGTAATCATTACCGACTTCTTCATCACATATTTCCCAAGCAGAAATGCTGCATGGGGTTTCTTCTCCCCTATCAGATGTCCGATACAGATAGCACCTCCCTGTGCCATGGATATACTGAATAAATAGACAAACATAATGATATTGACACAATAGGTGCGGGTAGCCAACGCTTCAACTCCAAGCATGTTAATGAAAAAAGTAATGACTACCTGCGATGAACTGTATGAAAGTTGCTCACCTGCAGAGGGCAGACCAACCCGCATCAAATTTTTCAGCTCTACAAAAGGGAAAGGCCGGAAATAAGCCAAAGGGAAACGATGGATATGTTTGCGGAACAGAATAATAAACAGAATAACCATAGACACTCCCCTGCTGAAAGCAGTAGAGATTGCAGCCCCTTCTACCCCGAGTTCGGGAAAACCGAACTTACCAAAAATCAGCGAATAGTTACCGATGATATTAAGAATATTGATTACCACTGTTACCAACATCGGATATATAGCCTTATTGGCACTGCGTAAAGAAGCTGAAAGTGTAAGAGAAATGGCCTGAAAAAAGGCGAAAGCACCCACGATACGCATATAATCCATACCGTCAGCCATCAGTTCGGGTCCCAACCCCATCCATTGCAGAATGGTGCGGGCCATCGTAAACAGAAGCACACTGATAATCCCTCCAACCAATAAATTAACAAGTAACGACACACCTACCACCTGTACCACTTTCTTTTCGAGCCTCGCACCAAGATACTGCGAACAGAGCACGGACGTACCCAAATTGATCACTTCAAACACCAGGAAAGTCAGCATGATAATCTGATTGACAACTCCGACCGCAGCTACACTGTTATCAGAATGGCGGCTCAGCATAATGGTGTCGACCGCTCCCAGCATCATTATCAGTAATGTTTCAATAAAAATCGGAGCGGCCAGTTTTGCCAAGCGCCTCTTTATGCTCTCCTGTTGAATTCTGTGTGTCATTTTACCTTAATCCTTTTCGGGCTGCAAAGGTATTTAAAAACACTGAAAAAGCGGATTGACATATATCAAGAATATATCAATCCGCCTACAATTATTTCAATAAAGGTTCGGGTTATCTCACTCCTGTAAAGTCAACATAATTATCATGTCCGTCCAAGTACCCGCTCAGTACATTCCCCCTGATCCAGACATCATCCAGATAGGAAACATCACCGGGACCATAGACCATCCGGAGAGAATATTGAGAACGGTCTTCCCAATTCCAGGTAAAAGAGTACACCGATTCGGAATAACGTCCATTGGGATATTCCACACGAATATAATCTTCACCATGACGGTCCAGATAAAAATTCAACTCCTGATAACAATAGTTTCCGTCAGCATCATAAAACGTATCTGCCCAGGTACGACTGCACAGATCGAGGGACTTGTTATAATAGGAACCGCCAATGTTATCATCGTCATAAAAGTCATCTATCTCTATCTCACATGAAGTAAGATTTACCATTGCCACTGCCAGCAGAAACAATTTTAAATATTTGAAAGCTAAAGTTTTCATATCGTATAGTTTTTTAGTTATATCAGTTTGATGTGAACAAAAGTAGGGAAACAAATGATCTCAGGAAAAAGAAAAAACCTACATCTTCGGAGGGAATCGCCTAATTAAAAGAGGGAAACAGGAGTAAGAAGACCGAAAGCTCTAAAAAGGACATATCAAACGTTAACAGAAAACGACAATTCGCTAAATAACGTTACAAAATGAAGATTTATATCCGAATAATTTGCAGATATAATCCAAATCCGTACATTTGCAATGTGTTTTTCATAGTATTAGATTTAAGGTTAACAAAGATTGGTTGCTCGTGAGAGTAGCCTTTTTTTATATCCGATAATCTGCACTCCCACCCTTTATATATAATTCCGGTTACATGCATTGAGAACTATGACTCATAAATCTGATTATTATACCTAATAAAAGGTATTGAACGCAAACCTGAAACTCGCTAATTTTGCAACCATTCATACTAAACATACGAAATGGACGTGCGTAAAACCTGTATCTTATTGCTTTTAATTTCCGGAATGGCTATTGAGCTATATGCCCAACAGTCCCAAAGAGTCAGCGGACAAATATGGAGCATGGCAGCAGACGCAAAAGAAAAAGAGTCCTTACCTTACGCCAGCGTTCTCGTCATCAACGAAAAAGATTCTACGCTTGTTAAAGGCACGACAAGCAACGCAAATGGGAAGTTTAGCCTCCGGTATCCTGCGTACAAAGATAAACGCTATTTATTGAAAGTTTCTTATACAGGAATGCAACCAGTATTCCATAAGTTAACAGAAAATGTTCCTGACATTCATCTGGAAAACATTGTACTGAAAGAGGGTATCGAACTGGATGAAGTAACAGTTACCGCACAAGTACGTGAAATAGAGCAGATAGGCGATACTACCATAATCAATGCGTCTGCTTATAAAACACCGGAAGGTAGTTATCTGGAAGATCTCGTAAAACGTATTCCCGGGTTGGAATACAACAGCAAAGATAAAACTCTGGTCTATAATGGTCTGCCCATTACTGAAATCAACGTTAACAGTGAAGCCTTTTTTTCCGGAAATAACAGTCTGGCATTGGAAAATTTACCGGTAGAACTGATCAATAAAATAAAGGTATACGATAAAAAAAGTGATCTGGAAAAAATGACAGGAGTCAGTAGCGGAAAAGAAAATTATGTCTTAGACCTGCAAACCAAAAAAGAATTCAACAGCACTTTGCTGGCATCGGGTAAAGCCGGACTGGGCAACTATAATAAGAAGGACCTCGAATTATTAGGTAACTACTTTAAAAAAGGCGGTGAGAACCTTTCACTGATCGTCCGTTCGGGTAACCGTAACATGACAACCAGTTACAAGGACAATATACAGGATAACATAGCACTTAACTTTGTAAAAAGATTCGGCAAAAATTTGACCATTAATGGTAATACGACTTATAATCATAACAATAACGGTAATAAATCGGCCGGATACTATGAACAATACCTGAGTACGGGAAATAAATACCAATATTCTGCCGGTGAAAGTACAAACCGAAACCATACCATAAACTCTATGCTTGCCCTGCGTTGGCAAATAAACGAAAAGACCTTTGTGAGCTTCTCCGGCAATCTGAACTCAGGCAGAGGGAACAACACCAATAACAGCCGGCAAGCCGCATTCGACGAGAATCCCAATCTCGAAACATCAGACCCTTTCGGCAATATCGGTAATATCCCCGATGATATGCGGCTCAACGATATAACAATGAATTCATTATCTACAGACAAGCGCCTCCAATATACTTTCAATGCCAACATCACGCGCCAAATAAACCGAAAAGGAAGCAGCCTCAGCCTGATGGCACAATATAGTGACAGCAAAGGTAAAAATGAAAGTTTCACTATTTCGTCAACCACCTATTACCGATTGGAAAATAGCTTAGGGAATGACTCGGTTCTCTATCGGAATCAATATCAGCGAAGCCCTAACGGAAACCGGAATCAGAATATCGGACTGATATTCACTCACCCTTTTACAAAAAAAGTTCAAATGCAGCTCTCTTACAATTTGAACTATAGCAAACAGCAGAGCGACCGTAACACTTATAACCTATCCGGTCTGACGGATGAAACAACAGATCCTCCCGGCTATCTGCCTCCGCAGTATGAAACCGGATATACCGACAGCCTTAGTAACCGAAGCCACAGTCACACACTCGGACACGAAGTCTCTTTCCATATAAACTACTCCACCCGGGTATGGAACATTGTTACCGGACTATCGATTCAGCCTGAGCAACGCAGTCTGGATCAGAAGACAGGGCTGAGACAAGCTGATACTACCATGTATTCAGTCGGATTCCGACCGACATTCACCATTCTGTGGAAAAAAGGGAAAAGTCTGATACGCTTGAACTATCGGGGAGATACCCGACAACCTTCCCTACCCGACTTGCTTTCACTGACCGACAATAGCGACCCGCTAAATATCACACGCGGCAATCCTGACCTGAAGCCCTCATATAGCCAATCTGTCCGTTTGGAAGCACAAAACATCCGAAAAGGTATATTCGCTACATTGAACTGGCAAAACGAGGTAAACAGCCAGACCCGTACCATTACTTATAACCGGCAAACGGGAGGGCGAGAGAGTTATCCGGTAAACATAAATGGTAACTGGAACATCCATGGAACACTACGTTACCAGAAACGCATCCGTAGTTTTAATATTTCGGCCGTCGGAGGAGGATCTTTTATCCAAAATGTCGGTCTCATCAATGAAGGGGAAAGTGAACAACCGGACTACAGTACTACCCATAACACCGGACTGAGCGCAAATTTACGACTGGGATACTTCCCTAAATGGGGAAGTATCGACCTGAATGGGAACTGGCGCTTTCAACACTCTTCCAATTCATTACGGCAGACAAATACGTACACCCGTAACTATTCTCTGGGATTCAATGCCTATGCCGATTTACCCGGCAACATACAATTAAAAACCGACGCGACCCATACTTTTCGTAATGGTACAAATATCCGACAGGGAGAAGACGACCAGATAGTATGGAATACAGGTATCACCTGGCGCTTCCTGAAAAAAAAGCAGGCCGAATTATCAGTCTATTGGGCAGACATGCTGAATCAAAAGAAAAACTACAGCCGAAGTACGACATCGAGTGGTTTTTCCGAACACCACACCCAACAAATAGGAAGTTATTTTATAATCTCAATGAAATACCGCTTTAACCGTCCTCTACACAAGCAGTAATAGCACGATTCTTAACATAAATATCTTCTATAAAAAGTCATCTTATAAAATACAAACTACAACAACCAATAAAATATATTTATATTAAAAAGTTTACTATTAAACTTCAACAGCAGAATACCCATAAATGGGTATTGTACATATTTTAAACCGCATATAACTTTGTAACCGGATTAAAACAAATATTAATTATCAAAAAACCCATCATTAAACAATGAACAAAATTCAAACGTATATTAGCACGTTTATAGCAGTTTCCGGTATATGTTTTACTTCATGTACTAACGATAACAACATTGATTGGAATGGAGTGGAAGTGACAAATACTGAACTAAGAACTATCTTGCAACAAAAAGGATATACCTTTAATGCAGAAGGCAAACTGGTACAGGATGATAAAGTAAAAAGTACAACTTCGCTTGATCTATCGGGCACCAAAATTGCTAATCTATCGGGACTGGAAGTATTGCCTAACCTTGCTGAAATTAATCTATCGAACAATGAGTATGGCCCCGTTTTCGACTTCTCCGCATTGCCCAAAAACATTACTGCGATTGATTTATCAGGTAATAAAATATATGATTTTAAAGGTTTGGTAGATGTGAAAATGGTAAATGATGAAATGAGCACTACTGTCTTACATCCACTCACTAAATTTTATTTACCGGAAACGGCCAAATACAATATAGAGGATCTGGTTCCATTCCATGCCGCCAGTGCAGCCACCGACATGCAGATGCAAAATGCAAACGGAACCCTGCAAGCCTATACCACCTTGCGTGACATTCCCGATGAATACTTCCGCACTTATCTGAAATCGAAGTTTGCAAGCCTGTTTACAAAAGATGGAAACCAGATTGACATTAGTAAGCCAATGGTCCTGACCGAACAAGGCAGCGGCATTAACATAGATGCCTGGTATGCGGATAATGAAAATATACATTCAATTGAAGGATTAGAATATTTTATCAATAATCCTTTCTACAAACCATTCTATGTGCAAGTTGAGTGCATGAATCATTGTTCGGTTGCTTATCTTATGCCTCGTGACAACCTTAAAGCCCTTTTCATTCTGAATGCAGATACCCCTGAGGGCATTGATCTTTCACAATCTGCCAAGTTGGCAAGTTTCGGTTCAAGCAACAACAAATATTTGACAGAACTGGATCTATCAAAAACACTTGTCACCAATCAGGAAGCAACCGACTTTGATAAAACAGTCTCTAATGTACTACATGTATTCGATTGTGAGAATTTAAAAGAAATCAAATTTCCGGAACAGAGCAAAGGGCTTGTCTCTCAATTAGAACTGGCCAGCCTGCCTTCATTGAAAAAAATGGATTTAAGCTTTCTCCGCGGTTTTCAGGCTGTCATATTATTGCAACTCGAGAATTGTACCATCACTTATCCCAATTTCCAGTATGTCTATAGTGCAGCGTACGAAACACTAAAGCCACTGGCTGACGCACAGAAAGCCACAATCCTTATTTCAGAAAATGAATTCAAGCAAGAGGCATGTAAAACATTCCTTAGTACTTACAAAAAAAATCTAAATGACTCCGGATACAGAGACTACAGTGATTATGGTGCTTTCCGTTGGACAAAGAAGATTTAACAGCTAACAAGCATATATATATGTGTTATTTTTTATTTTAATTTTAAAACCAATCTTATGTTGAAAAAAGTTTTTATCTGGGGAATAGCTTTATTCGGAATGACAGCTATTTCAAGTAATGTTTCTGCAAGTGCAGCAAGTGACGTATATTCAGTAGCAACTGTTGCCGAAAGTCTGGAAGGTAACTATCAGGGTAACCTGATCCGAGTTTACATGAATGGAGAAAAAAATCCGGTTTATGGAAAGGTTGCCAATGTAACCGATAATGGAGACGGAACGGTCAATATTCATATTGATTCATTCAAAATAGGTTCGATGCCGGGATCGATTACGGTCGACGCGATGGACATCACTGTCCCTGCATCCGGAGGAAACTTCAGCCAGACCTGTGAAAGTGCCGTAAAACTCAAGATCGGTATACTCCCCCTATCCTATGATGCTTTAGTGGAAGGAGAAATTACCGGAAACTACCTGAAGTTTACAGTTACCGTAAATACTCAATATTCAGGTTCACTATTCGAAGCAATTGTTACATTTGAAGGAACAAAGTGAATTTTAGTGAAGCATAAAGTTTTTTATAATATTCTCCACAAAATAAACTAATGTACCATAGGTTGTTTTCTTGTTGTTGTGACAAGAAAACAACCTTTCATTCATATAAAAAAACAATAACCGAATATTCATTATATAAACCATAAAAAACTATTTTTCAAGATGAAAACAATAAAATTATCCTATATCATTCTTTGCAGTATCTGTTTATTTTTGGCATCCTGTTCATCCG
Source organism: Bacteroides sp. NGMCC 1.200775 (assembly GCF_040798045.1). Classification (NCBI taxonomy): domain Bacteria; kingdom Pseudomonadati; phylum Bacteroidota; class Bacteroidia; order Bacteroidales; family Bacteroidaceae; genus Bacteroides; species Bacteroides sp. NGMCC 1.200775. The sequence goes on from NZ_JASCQK010000001.1 coordinate 849,085, forward strand.
ACGAAGAAATAACCAAAGGAGGAGCTTCGGAAGAGCTCGTAAAGAAAGCAAAAGATTTTCTGACCGGAGAAATCGTATTGAATACCCATGCCACCCTGAATGGCGTCAATAAAACATTGCTTGAAAAAGGATGCCCCACCAAATTTAAGTTTGACTGGAGTAATACAGATACAAATACTTTCAGTGTGTCTCTTCTTAATTTCACCGTAGGCAAAATGGGGATGATCATCAACTTTAAATGTGACGTACAAACCATGCAACTCAACACATGGGAAAAAGACGAATATCCGGGTGCAGGCTGGATCAAATTCTATGGTGAGGACGGCTCTACTTGGGGGGAAGAAAAAGACGGCACTCCGGCCAATGCTAAAGGAAGTAGTGTAAAAGGCTATTATAATACCGACACTCACCAGATTAATTTTATTGTGGACTACAACATGATGAACGTTCGCTCGGAGTGTTTCCTGCAAACAATAGACAAGACGCGCATCAACAACTATGAAAAGGAGTTCGCACAATTTGAAAAAGACTTGGAAGAGTATAAGAAGGAACATGGGTTATCATAAACTGTGAATCACACACCCTTTTAGAAAAATGAAAAAAAGAGAATTTGTAACGATCACATGTCTGCTTCTGTTTATATGTACCGCCTCTATGGGCCAAACAAAAGTGCAACTCACAATACTGGAAGCAAAGACCGAGCAACCGATAATAGCGGCAAATATAGCATTTGCAGAAAATGATAATCCGGAAAAGACGTTGTATGCCATCACTGACCTGAATGGCAATGCCATCTTGAAGCTCCCTCGTCCCGGTACATACCATTATCACATCACTTCCGTAGGCTACATACCCCTGAAAGGAAAAATAACACAAGCAACCCGAAACCTGACCCTTCACATGACGGAAGATGTAATGGGACTGAACGAAGTAGTGATAACGGGTTCACGCACGGCACGTCCCATCAAACTTTCTCCGGTGACCACGCAGGTGTTGGGAGGAAAAGCACTGGTAGACGCCGGATATGGAAACTTGCAGCAGGCTCTGCAACAGGAAACACCGGGATTGAACATACAGAAAGTAGGCTTTGGCAATGAAATAAGCATGCAGGGACTGGATGCACGCCATGTGTTATTCCTGATGGATGGAGAACGACTGACCGGAGACATGGCCGGAAACCTGGATTACGAACGTTTCAATCTGCATGCCATAGACCGCATCGAAATTGTGAAAGGTGCCAGTAGTACTCTGTATGGTTCGCGTGCGGCAGGAGCCGTTATCAATCTGATAACTAAAAAGACGAACAAACCTCTTAGTATCGATGCCGGAGTGCGTTACGGGCAAATGAACGAACGTAATTATAAAAATCCATCAAAGAGTGACTTCCTCTACATGTTCGAAAAGAATGCTGACCGGCCAAATCTGCAAAGTTGGGTCTCCGCAGGTTTTAAGCAGGGAGCATTTACCTCGCAAACAGATGTATGGTACAGCGAAAGTGATGCTTTCTATCTTTATCAGGCGGAAAATGACAAGAAGATATATACACAGGAAGCCAATCCCTTCCTACCTCACGATATCATTGTAACCAGTGCTACAGCGCGTCCGCCTATGGGAATCGAAGGAACCGAACATATTTCAGCTTCACAAAAGGTTTATTACGATCCGAACAAAGATTTATCGGTTTTGCTCTATGGCAGCGCATTCTTCATGAATACATACGACCTGATACAAGATCTGACTTTTAGCCAGGCACGTGACTGGACGGGAGGAATCAAAGCCACTTACCATGTGAAGGACTGGTTTTCTGTAACCGGAAGTTTACATAGCGATTTTTATGACCGCTTTAAACGACACGAACGCCGGAATGAACGGCAGAAGGTATATGAAAGCCGAATCTTGCAACCACGACTGACCATCACCAGCAATTACTTTAAAGCCCACCATCTGATCTTTGGAGTGGAACATATTTCGGATGACCTGACAAGCGACCGTTTTGTGAATCGCAAAATGACTACACGGTCACTGAAAGAAACGGAATATTTTCTGCAGGACGAATGGGAAGTGTCTAAACAATGGATGATTTCCGCCGGGTTGCGTACTAACTTTTCCCATGCTTTCGGATTCATGGGAATGCCCAAAATCGCAGCCAAGTTTTCACCCAACGACCAATGGAGTTTCCGTGCCAACTATTCAATGGGTTACCGTTCACCCAGTATCAAAGAGCTTTTCTTCAACTGGGACCATCTGGGCATGTTTCAGATAAAAGGCAACGAATACCTGCAACCGGAGAAAAACAACTACATGTCAGTTGGAGCCGAATACACCAACGACCGGCTATTTTTGTCCGGTACGGTTTACGGAAACTACTTTAAAGATAAAATAGAAGGAGTCTGGAGAATCTATGACATGCAATACAATTTTGAATACACTAATCTCAGCAAACAGCGCTTACTGGGCCTGGAGGCACTGGGACGTTGGCGCATGTTTGACTTCCTGACGCTGAATGCCACCTACAGTTTTGTCAATGTGAGCAAACTTAAAGGTGTACAGGTTAACACCACCTCTCCTCACGCAGCTACAGCCAGTTTGGACTATAAGTACAATCGCAAAAACTATCGGTTGGGTGCCATATTCAGCGCATCATTTATGGGTAACAAGAAATTCGATGTGCAGGATCGTGTATGGATTGAGGAGGAGAATACCAGCAAGGATGCCTACTTCCGTTGCGATCTTCCGGCATATGTGCTGTGTAATCTGTCCGTTTCACAAACCTTCTACAACAAAGTAAAAGTGACACTGGGCGTCGACAACCTTTTAAACTATAAGCCCAAAACATTGGGTTCGGGAGTGACCATGTTCAATGTACCCGCCACCCCCGGTGCCCGCGGACACGTACAGATTGAGTTTATGATAGACGACGTAATAAATGCATTAAAGAAAAAGAAATGAGAGAAATGAATGTTTTTAAAGCTTTATGCTTGTCATTCTGCTGCATTATAATAACTTCGTGTGTAAAATATGATGCCGAACCGTTTACCGGTAAGACACTGCCCCGCACATGCGGTTATTCCACCGGTGTTACGAACGATTGGATTTATTTCAACTTACGTACCGGAGAGCGGTTTAATACCCTTTCACCCAATCAGGATATTACTGAAGGAGAACAGAAAGAGCGCACAGATTGGGATCTCGCATTCTGCGGATATCGCCTGCGCACCAACAGTGGTACCAGTGGCATCGGTCAGGGTGCTGCCGCTGATCTGGGATATGGAAGCTATGACAAATGGAAAACTGTTTCGCAACTACCCGCTGATTTGAAATGGACGGTAGACAATGATACTGAAGTATACGTCACAATGTCGCAAAACGACTGGAACAAATATCTGATAGAGCATGGGCTGGATTTTAATGAGAATCCGTGGTTCGACCCCAATACCGGTCCGGCTAAAACATTGACCAGCGCCAATCCGATATTGGCTGAAGCCATGAGTTTCGCCGGCCCCCCTCCGGTTTACACGCCCTCTTATCACACCTATGTGGTACGTACCGCCGATGGTAAACGATATTTCAAGATACAAATCATCAGTTGGTATAATGCCGATTCGGAGATAGGCGACAGTGGCGGACAAATCAGTTACTATTGTGATGAATTAAATTAAGTATAACCCAAAATGAGACAAACAACAATGAAAAATCAAACCAGATATTGGTGGAAAACAATTGCTTCTTTTCTTTTAGTTCTATTTACCATGCCTTTGGGACATGCCCTAATGATTATGATGGAGCATCTGATCATTCCTACTGCACTCCATTATACGGCATTTGCCATGGGAGGAGTAGGATTGCTTATGGTTATCATCGGTGTCTTCGCACGAAACGACACGAAACAAACGCTTTGGGGACTGTTCGGTGGCCTGCTTTTTTGGACAGGCTGGGTAGAGTTTTTATTTATGTACTATGCCAACCGATACGGAGTACAGCCCGAAATGCTAAATGGAGAAGTAGTAACACGACCAGAATATCTGATTATGCCGACCTCATTCGGATTCTGGGCTATGTTCATGGTGCTCTATCTATTTAGTGTAAAAACAGGCTGTAACTTTATCAATTGGTGTCAGGCGGCATTGTTCCGAAGTAAGAAAAGTGAAATCGTGGCACGCCCCATGACCCGTCATACATCTATCGTTACCTTCATGGAACTTAACATGATGTTATGGAGTTGCTACCTATTACTAATGTTCTGTTACGACAGTAACTTCCTTGGGGACCATCATCCGGTGACTATGTTGATAGGTATGGGTTGCCTGGTCGGTTCAGTGTTCATGTTTCGCCGACAGTTACGACTTGCCTCTTGGGGAGCAAACATCCGCATGGCAATAGCCACGGTAATCGTATTCTGGACACCGGTGGAAATATTGGGACGAATGGATTTCTTCAGCGAAATATGGGTTGATCCGTTAGGGCATCCAACAGAGATGATCACGATTCTGGCTGTTTTTGTCATATTGGCTATCTATTTATGGTATATAGCCTCTAAGAAGAAACAAAAAGCGGCACATCAATCCTCTCGGTAATCAACGCATCGCCAATTTATTCATAATCTTCGGGAACTGAACAGCGAAGATGGCTGTGCAACAAATAGCTGCCGTAGCATCCGATATGCCTTCGGCAGCATAAACTCCTACTACGCCCATCAGATGCGGAAGTATCAGAGCCAACGGAACCAACAAAATCACCTTACGGAGCAATGCTATGAAAATGGAAACTTTTGCCTGTCCCAGTGCGACAAACATATTCTGGCATGCCCGCTGCAATCCGAAAATCGTCATTCCTGCCAGAAATACGGGCATCACCCGCACTACGGTTTCTATCAGTTTTTCATCGGACGTAAAGGCTGAAGCGATGACAGACGGAAACAGGATCATCAGCAGAATCAAAATAAAATTGAACAAGAACATAAAGGTCATCACTATCTTAAAGCATTCTTTAACCCTCTCCCGGTTCCCATGCCCGTAATTATAGCTCACAATAGGTACAAATCCCAATGCAAATCCGGAAAGCGGAACGCTGACAAAAAGCATGGCACTCTGCATGATCGTCAATGCGCTCACGTAGATATCACCAAATGTTTTCAGAGACCCGTTCAAGACAAAGCCAACCAGACTTTCGGTACTCGCCATAATAAACGGTGAAGCGCCCAATGCCAGTATAGCACCCACTACTTTCCTATCCAACTTCATATATCGGGATTCAAGCCGCAAAGAAGCACGGCCGGATGTCAGAAAAACCAATACCCAAGCAGCACTGCAAGCTTGCGAAATGATAGTAGCAAGCGCCGCCCCTTTCACTCCCCATCCAAAAACAAAAATAAACAGAGGATCGAGTAGGATATTGAGTAGCGCTCCGATAACAATCGACAACATAGCGATACCGGGACGGCCCTGAGTATTAATAAAGGTATTCAGCCCTACAGAAACCTCTACAAACAGAGTACCGATCAAGTAGATCGAAAGATAATCCGTAGCATATCCGAGAGTCTGATTGGACGCACCTGTAAACAAAAGTACCGGCTCCATAAAAAGATAAGATAAGGCAGATGTCAGGAGCGTAAAAAGTAATAATAGCACAAAACCGTTCCCCAATATTTTTCCTGCATGTGAGCGATTGCCCTGCCCTAAAGCTATGGCTGCAAGGGGTGCACCTCCCCCCGCCACAATAGCAGAGAAGGCGGAAATCAAAATAATTAGAGAACCTGCCACACCGATACCAGCAAGCGCCTGTGTACCAATTCCGGGAATGTGTCCGATATAGACTCGGTCTACAATATTGTAGAGTAGATTTACAATTTGTGCAATTACTGCAGGAAGTGCCATCCTGAATACAAGCGGCAACATACGGTCAGTACCAAGCCTCTCTTCATATTTATCATTCATAACCCAAAAGCAATAAAAAAGCCCTTTACGTTATCGTAAAAGGCTGATTATAATTTGTAGTGGGTACGAGAATCGAACTCGTATTACATGCGTGAGAGGCATGTGTCCTAACCGTTAGACGAACCCACCGACTGAAAATTAGATTCAAAAAAGAGCCAAGCAATAAACTCGGCTCTTCCCTTGTCATCTTAAAGTTGAGATTTGGTGCGGAAGCTGGGGGATTCGAACCCCCGGTACGGTTACCCGTACGTCAGTTTAGCAAACTGGTGGTTTCAGCCACTCACCCAAACTTCCTTTTTAACCGCATTTCCTCTCAAATGCGATGCAAAGATAGAGGGAACTTTTGAACTACGCAAATCTTTCTACAACATTTTTTTCACGGATTTTATGCGAAATAAGTTAACCAGCTAAGTTTCAAATGTTAAAGGAGAGAACTTTTTTTTCATACTCTCGCTCTCCAGGGCAGTCATTGGAGTAGAAGGAATCTTTTTACTTTGAAAAATTGATTTATATCAACTGATTTTCGTATTTTTGTCTCCGCAATCTATAATAACTTATCAATATATACATGATGGAAAACCTGAAAGAGACAGTGGATGCTGTTGTAAACTCCAGATATCCGGAGATGAACAAAGAGGGACGGGAACTACTGGCACAGGTCTTGATACGTAAAGAACTGGAAAAGGGTGAAATGTTGTTGAACGAAGGACAAATAAGCCGTCACATGGTTTTCGTCGGAAAAGGAATGTTACGGCAATTCTATTATAAGAACGGGAAAGATGTCACCGAACACTTCTCATACGAAGGATGTATTCTGATGTGCATCGAAAGTTTATTGAAACAAGAACCCACCCACTTGATGGCCGAAGCGTTGGAACCGGCAGTGATATACATGCTTCCCTACGACATCCTGCAAAAGTTACTGGAACAGTCCAAAGAGATCAATGCTTTCTATCGCAGAGTGCTGGAATATTCACTCATTGTATCACAAATAAAAGCTGATTCATGGCGTTTTGAAACGGCACGTGAACGTTATAACCTGCTTTTACATCACCATCCGGAGATTATCAAGCGGGCACCGTTATCACACATTGCTTCCTACTTGCTGATGACCCCGGAAACACTCAGTCGTGTACGTTCGGGAGTACTGTAAAAAATATTTTTTGATTTATATCAAAACGTAATCCAATTACATGCTGTATTTTTGCAGCAGTTAATAAATAGGTTGTTTTTTATAGGAATAAAGATTAGTTTTTAGGTAACAATTAAAAAAACAGGCAGTGTCGGAAATCCGCCACTGCCTGTTTTTTATAAGTATACCTTCCCCATCATTCATAAAGGTCGTGTTTCACCATCTCTTCGAAAAGTCTGGCGAGCTTCTCCACGATCGGTTTCACATAGCGTTCACCTTTTTCAGCAGTAGCTTTTCTGGGATCTCCCACTCCACTGTCTGCTGTCGCTTTATCCCAATGGCGGGGCACCCAGGCTACTTTCTCATTCAACGAAGCGATGGCAAACGGTTTCGACTTTCCGTCACCGGCTTCAGCCAGATTCACCAATTCCGGATGATAATGCATCATCACAGCAGTTTCCGACTCTCCAGCATGATCGTCAACCTCCGCTTCAAAATACCCTTTGGGAGAAACCACTTCAAACCAGTTTGCGGCAGCAATCAGAAAATCGGGATATTCAAAGGCAAGATCACGAATCATCCCCTTAAAATTGTTTCCTCCGTGTCCACACAGGATGACCAGTTTCCGGAATCCCTGCACATAAAGAGAAGATACGATATCTTCCAGAATAGCCTGTTGAGTAGCATAACGGGTATGAATACAAAACGGCAATTCACGTTGTCCCGGATTATGCGCTCCAAAAGGTACGGGCGGCATCACCATACAACGTACTCCCGAACGTGCAAGTGCCATTTCGGCTGCCTCTACGGCAATATCGTGAGGAAGAATACAATCGGTAAGATACGGTAAATGCAGATTATGGGGTTCCGTAGCTCCCCACGGTAAGATGATAACGTCATATTTCAGCCCTTTCACCTTTCCAAGGCAGGATACTGAAAGATCTACTTCTTTATTCATGGTCTTCTTTTTTTTAATTCAAATGTAACATCGCAAAGATATGAATAAAAACATTCCGATGAATACCTGATAGGCAAAAACGAGTTCACCATAAAATAGACAGAGCCCCACAGAGTTTTTCCTATTTCTTCTCGATAAAACTCTGTGAGGCTCTGTGGTGAACCCGGGATTTAATTCATTATCTTTATTCCCACAAAATAAGTCCGTGGCTGAGTCGGTCCATAAAAGTAACCTGCATCCCGGAACTCTCCTTTATCCAAGTCCTTTTGGAAACTATTGAATATATTTTGTATTCCACCGTTCACCTGCATCTTGATATGATCTTTCAGCACAAAAGTATAGTTCAGTTTCAGATTAAGGTCCACAAACTGCGGGGTGTGCTCCATACGCGACTTCTCGATGTATCCCGCCATATGCGGCACAATCATCTTACCGGTATAAGTACCGGAAAGTGAAAAGTCAAAGCTCTTCAACGGTGCCGACGTGAAAGTGAAATAACCGTAATAATCCGGTGTACGAGGCATCCGTTTCGTTGTCTGTTCCTCTTCCCCTTCACTGGTCCATATCTCTGCCCGGTTGTATCTGCTGCGTTGCACTGTAAATCCCAATTGCAACTGTGCCTCACGCCCGTGAGCTACCTTCGCATCCAGATTGACACCATATACTTTCGCCCCGCTACCATTCCGGCGCTCCTTTATCTTATCTCCATTCTCGTCCAGACCGATATCCTCGAGCACAAATACATGATGCAGATCAGTATAAAAACCTTCCAGAAGAATATTAGACTGCCAGTGTCCCATTGGGAACGACCAATCCACCGAACCACTAAAGCTGTTGGAACGTTCTTCACGTAACCCCTCAGCCAGTCGGATCTGCACCCCTTCACCTCCCACAGCTGTCACATGCAGGTCTTCATCGTAAGCCTGCGGGGCCCGGAAGCCGGTAGAGTATGTCAGACGTGCCTGCAAATTATCGCTCGGCTTATATAGAAAATTCACACGCGGGCTAAAGATCGGATGATCGATCAGGTTATGCTTGTCCAGACGTGCTCCCACGAGCATGGTCCAGCGGTTCAAGCGCCATTCGTTCTGTACAAATCCTCCGGCAATACGGACATCCTGCTGCATGTCACGGTGATACCCGGTCATCACATCGTGCAGAGAGTTATTCTGATACTCTACACCACCTGTAAATGTAGCAGGGGCAAAAAGACAACGGTCCATATTTCCCACATACATACCTCCCACTACCCAAGTCAGATCGTTTGTTTTACCATACGCATTCATATCCTGTTGAGCACCGTAATAGCTGTTGCGATCCGTATGCTGGATAGATCCATATACAGACATCTTATGCTTCTCTCCCCAATAACGGTCATAACTTAATCCTCCGCTATTGATAATATGTTTTGTTTGTTCGGTAATATCCGATTCGTGAGGTTGTAAATTGAATTTATTGCCACCCCGGCGAAATTCATTTGTTGTGTGATACTCCACATTGATGCGGCTGAAATAGTTGGGACGATAGTATGCACGCATCCCGAAAGTATTCATATTCAATTTGCCCAGTTCCGAAAAACCATCCCCGTCCGCATCATAAGGATTACGATTTCGGTATGTCTCATACAAAGCGATACCGTACGAATTATCTTTCGCAACCAGAGAAACGTTTCCTCCCATATATTGCTCCCACGACTTACCATTCATATTAGACATCGTGCTTGCCACCTGAAAAGAATTGTTTATCGGATCTTTTGTAATAATATTGATTGTACCTCCCACAGCATTGGCCCCAAACAGAGCCGATCCACCTCCGCGCACCACTTCCACACGTTCGATCATATTTACCGGAATCTGTTCCAGCCCATACACTCCCGACAATGCGCTGATGATAGGACGGCTATTAATCAGAATTTGCGAGTAAGGACCTTCCAATCCATTGATACGTACTTGCGGAAAACCGCAGTTCTGACAATTGTTCTCTACCCGCAGCCCTGATTGAAAATTAAGCGACTTCGCCAGGTCGGTAGAATTCACCGTTTCAAAAAGCTTGGCGCTCATCACGTTCACCACCACCGGCGCCGCCTTCCGGCTCACCTCATTCCGGTTGGCCGAGACAACCACTTCATCTGTCATAAAACTTTCTTCTTCCATCTGGAAATGAACCACCGATGTGGCCTCTGCACTGACCGTGATTGTTTTTTCCTGTGTTTTATACCCCATTACCTGTACACGGAGTGTATATTTCCCGGCAGCCAACTTACGAAATTCAAACTGCCCTTCTTCATTGGATACCGCACCACGGTTGGTCCCCAATATCATTACCGTTGCGAACGGAATGCTTTCTTCAGTGCCTTTCACAATAACGTGTCCGGCAATCATATTACCTTCTTTAATCGGATTGACTGCATACAAACTCATGCTTACACACGCAAGCACAAGCATAACTATATAATTTTTCATTGTTTGTTATTAGCTATGATATATAAAAGAGTAAAAGAAACGGAAAGGGGCTCTCCCCTAAATTTAGTTTAAGCCTGTTCGGCCGGAGGGGCACGCAAAGAAATTACCCGTAAATGTGTTTCTGTTGTCACCGGTATACTCTCAGGTATCTCTACCGTAAACAGCACCGGCCGTTCGGGTGTAAAATCATATTGCACATGGGCTTCCAGCGAATGGAATGTAGCAAAATGGGCAATAACAACAATATTAGATGTAGAATGTGAGTGAGTACCTTTATAGGGGTGAGAGTGCGCAATCATTACACCGTTTACGTAATGCACATGGGTAAACATCGTAATGCTCACCTGGTACGTCACGAACAGCGTCAACAACAGAAACGATAATAGAACTCTTTTGATGTATCCCACCTATTGCACTCTTATTTTTAAGTCGGCAAAGATAGTTATTATTTTCATAAGTATCTACACATTTCTTCCAGATATTTCCGGTCGGTTTCATCAAAGAAATTCAGGAGATCACTGTCTATGTCCAACACTCCCCATACCCTACCTTCCTTTATCAGTGGAACCACAATTTCCGATCTGGAAAGCGAGCTGCAAGCAATATGTCCCGGGAAAGCTTCCACATCCGGAACCAACTGGGTTTTAGCTTCCTCCCAGGCCGTGCCGCAAACTCCTTTACCTTTTCGAATGCGCGTACAGGCCACCGGTCCCTGAAACGGTCCCAGTACCAGCCGGTCCTGCTTCACCAAATAAAAACCTACCCAGAAAAAATCGAAAGCTTCCTTCAAGACAGCAGCTACATTAGCCAAATTGGCAACCAGGTCCTCTTCCCCCTCTATCAGAGCCTTTACCTGAGGCAACAAAGAGAGATATTGTTCCTCTTTGCTGCCCGATATAAATGTAAGTTCTTCAGCCATATTCTATTATTTAGTTCCAAACAGATATTCATAATCCCTCTCTGCAGCGGGCTTCACCCACTCTTCGGGAATAAATTTCCACTGGTTCAGCGCACGGGGATTCAGTGTGCCTTTCTTTTCGATATACTGCATCAGATAAAAACGGAGATCTTTATCCGTTGAGAATATGATACGCTCTTTCAGCTTTTCTTGTGGAATTCCCGATCCCTTTGTCAGTAGTTCTCCACCGCCGTTGCCACGGTAAGAGTTCAGTGCTACCTTATATATATGATCCATTCGGAACGGAGCACCGTCTGCCATGCTGACGATGGTCACTTTCTCTCCTTTCGGTTTAGTCACATCCACTGTATAAATGATTCCGGCAGCCGAATCGAAGTTAAAGCTGAAATTCTGGAACGAGGCCCGGTCTTCGGCACCCGCCGTACGTTTCTCCTTCAACCACAGCAAATGATCTTCCGGCGACTTCATCTGATTCGTCCACATATAATAGGATTCCTCCAGAAAATCTTTAATCTCTTTTCCCGATAGCTTCATTACATAAAGCATATTTTCATATTTATACAGGTTGAACATATCGCTCACGCGGATATCTCCTTTCTTTATCTCAGCATCAAACGATAGCGGAGCGGCAAACGAAATGTCTGCCCCCGAAATGTCGAGTTGCAGCGAATGGATAAAATCGATAAACGCCGACGAGCCGAAATAGGCCGGACGAGTAGACAGATCTTCCGTAAACACACCGATTTTCTTCGAAACAAACTTCTCTACCGCACCATATTGCACTGCGAAATGTCTCATAAAGGCTTCACTTACACCATATTCTTTTGTATCCGTCAATACCCCGTCTATTTGTTTGCTCACCACTCTGCCATCTTTCAGTTTCAGTGTCACATCAATGTCCGACACTACAATCCCGTTACTTGCCGGATCAATCACCAGCACGGAGTCACCCGCAACGTTCACTATCTTTTTGCACTCCTTGGCATGGTCATGCCCCATCAGTACCATATCGAATCCCGGCACATTCTTCGCCACATTCAACGATGCATTCTCGTTATACTTACCCGACATGACAAAAGCATCCTGACCTGCATGAAACAGCCCGATCACCAAATCCGGTTTTTCTTTCTCACGGATCACTTTCATCCACTTCCGTGCTGTCTCCTCCATATCGTCAAACCGTAGCCCCTGCCACAGATTCTCCGACAACCAGGCAGGAATAGCCGGTGTAATCATGCCCAGTACCACAATCTTCACCCCGTCACGTTCCAACACTTGATAGGGAGGAAGATGGGTCTTGCCCGTAGCCGTTTCGATAATATTAGCCCCCAGCACCGGAAATTTACACTCACCGATCCAACGATCGAATACAGGGCGACCCGTTTCTACATCATGATTTCCCATGTTTCCGGCATCGTATCCCATAAAGTTCATCATTTCGGCACACACATGTGGTGCTACTGTATCTATATAATTATAGTAGTAAGCCGAAGGCTGTCCTTGCAGAATATCTCCGTTATCCAGCAAAATAAGGTTCTCTTTATAAACTTCCCGATTCTTTTGCACCAACGCATACACGCGTGCAAGGCTTCCGCCCCACTCCTTCTGAGTGATAAAATTATAAGGAAAGTAATTACCATGCACATCGCTTGTCTGCACAATCTTCAGTTTCACCTCTCTCTCTTGTGCCGGCAATACACACACCAGACAAAGCAAGAAAGCACAAATACAAATCAATCTTTTCATCATAATAATGGTTTAAATTTGATTCACCACAGAGTCTCACTGAAAGGATTTAAATAGAGAATAAACTCTGTGTGACCCCGTGATAGTCTCTTTTTCTTATAACGGATGCGAAACAACAAACCTCGCCCCTCTTTCATAGTCAGGATCAATCCAGATACTGCCACCCCATTTATCCACTGTCAGCTTACAGATCGAAAGTCCTAATCCGGTCCCCTGAGCATATTCGTTCAGCTTCTCAAACCGTTCGAACACCTGCTTCTGTTTCTCTTTCGGAATGCCGCAGCCCGTATCCGCCACAGCAAACAATACCCGCTTCTTCTCCCTGTCTACTTCAAACTGCAATGTGATTGTACCGTTTTTGGTAAACTTCGCCGCATTCGTCAGCAAATTGATAAGCACCTGCTGCAAACGCTGAACATCTACCTGTAAAACAAAAGAGTCGATCTTGGTTTCAAAAACAAACCGGTTACCCGATTCCCGGCGCGACATCTCTACCGACGACAACGCCTGCCTGCATAGCTGAACCACGTCACAGTCCTCCGGAGTCAGCGTCACTTTATCTGCCTCCAACCTCGAAAGATCGAGTATATCATTAATCAGCCGTAACAACAAATCGGAGTTCGACTGGATAATTCTGAAATAATTCCGCTGATCCTCGTCCGAGCTTCCACCCGAAGCCAACACGTCCGAAAAGCCCACGATCGCGTTCAATGGTGTCCGTATCTCATGGCTCATATTAGCAAGGAAAGCACTTTTCAACCGATTCGATTCTTCCGCCCGGTCTTTCGCTTCATACAAATCCGCCTGCGAACGTTCCAAATCATCCTTCAGCCGTTTCGTCCGCAGATAGAAATAGATAGAAATCAGCAGTCCCATAACCAGGACACACAGAACGCCTACTCCACCCCAGATCTGATACCGGTATTGCCGATAGAAAGAAGGTGATTCGTTTACCAGCTTTACCGCCATAGGCAATGCAGCCACGTTTATCTTCTGTTCCTTCACTTTTTTACTATCCAGTAGTGCTTCCGTGCCTACCACTTCCACCCGTAGTGTCGTATCTCCGGGATTTTCCAACAACCGGGCTGTTTCCGCCGCCAGCTCTTTACCAAATGTCCGGAAAGCAGGCACTACCCCTCCGACAGCCCAATAACCCAGTCCGATGGAAGTAGCTGTAAATGTCGGTATGTCCGGAATCGCTTCCATCATCGAATACGTGGCATTCCTCATAAAATAGCCTTCGTTCTTGTCCACCCTCCACGTGCCTATTAGTACAGCCGTATGTTTCGGCAGTTTCCGAAGTTCGTCCACAATGGTATAAATGGTGTGTTCGCGCCCGTCCAGCAGAATCAGGTTCAGTTCAGGAAACTGTTTCATCTCCCTCCGCACATGCGCCTGCAAAGTGACACCCCCATAAGTATTGTCCGATATAAAAGCGATATTCTTTGTATCCGGATAGATAGCCCGGATCATGCGGATGTCCGATGCAATGTCATATTCGTACATAAATCCGCCACGTACCTGCCGTTTCAGATTATCTTCATAAAAATCGGATGATTCCGGCATCCAGTGTACCAAATCTTTTTCATCATCCGGAAGTAGTACCACATTCCGGCTGGTCAGTGCGCACAACACGGGCACTTCCCCTGTCACTGAATCGTTCAGTGACAAATAAGAGGCCCATGCCTCCTGTCCGAACAGAATAATCAACGCCGGCTCCTGATTCCCCCGGTATTTATCTAAAATGTCTCTCATCACCCCTTTCCAGCGAGGAAAATCAGAGAAGCTCTTACAGTTCATATTTTCAATGACCACTCCCCGTTTGCCTCCTAATCTCTCATATTCATCCATAAAATCGGAAACATTGGCTGAAGTAGGATACGCTCCCGGATTATACGAACAGATCATAAGGATAGGTTTCTCTCCGGTAGCGGCATATCCCGTCAGGGGACGGCAGAAACCCATAACTACCAGAAGCAAAAAAAGAATATATTTAAGCGACACCGGCATATTCATCTGTTTTAGAGTGTGTGTATCCGTTTTTTATGCCCGCAAAGATACTAAAAGTTGATGGTTATAGTAGATTATTGCGTACATTTGTCGCTCAATGTCCTAAAAATAGTTTATGGAAATCTTTCACAAAATGATTTCGGCAGCGCTCAACCTGCCGGAAAAGCAAATCAGCAATACCCTCAGGCTATTGGCCGAGGGAGCCACTATCCCTTTCATCAGCCGCTATCGTAAAGAAATCACGGGCGGCCTGGACGAAGTGCAGATAGAAGCTATCAAAACGCAGTACGATAAACTCTCCGACCTCGCCAAGCGTAAAGAGACCATTTTCGGCACCATCAGTGAACAGGGCAAACTGACACCCGAATTGCAGCAACGCATCGATGCGACCTGGGATGCCACTGCCCTTGAAGATATCTACCTGCCCTACAAGCCTAAACGCAAGACCCGTGCGGAAGCCGCCCGTCAGAAAGGGCTCGAGCCCCTCGCCCTATTGATAATGATGCAGCGGGAGAACAACCTCAACGCCCGGGTTTCCGCCTTCGTGAAAGGCGATGTCAAAGATGCCGATGATGCCCTGAAAGGCGCCCGGGACATCATTGCCGAGCAAGTCAGCGAAGACGAACGTGCCCGCAATGCCGTGCGTAACCTCTTTGCCCGTCAAGCTGTTATCACTGCCAAAGTAGTAAAAGGAAAAGATGAAGAAGCTGCCAAATACCGCGACTATTTCGACTTCTCTTCTCCCCTGAAACGCTGCACTTCACACCGCCTGCTCGCCATCCGCCGTGCCGAGGCCGAAGGTTTGCTGAAGGTCAGTATCACCCCTGACGACAATGAATGCCTCGAACGACTCTATCGCCAGTTCGTACGCAGCACCAACG
This sequence comes from Bacteroides sp. NGMCC 1.200775, assembly GCF_040798045.1. NCBI lineage: Bacteria > Pseudomonadati > Bacteroidota > Bacteroidia > Bacteroidales > Bacteroidaceae > Bacteroides > Bacteroides sp. NGMCC 1.200775. The sequence goes on from NZ_JASCQK010000001.1 coordinate 865,126, forward strand.
AATGCGGACGCCATGTATCCGAAGCCGTGCAGGATGCCTACCGCCGCCTGCTGAAGCCTTCCATTGAAACTGAGTTTGCCGCCCTCAGTAAAGAGAGAGCCGACGATGAAGCCATCCGTGTTTTCGCCGAAAACCTGCGCCAACTGCTCCTTGCTCCGCCTCTGGGGCAAAAACGTGTCATGGGCATCGACCCCGGATTCCGTACCGGCTGCAAGGTAGTCTGTCTCGACGCGCAAGGTAATCTGGTACACAACGAAAATATCTACCCGCATCCCCCGGTAGACAAAAAAGCCGAAGCCGCATCCAAACTCCGGAAAATGATAGAAGCCTACAAGATAGAAGCTATCGCCATCGGCAATGGGACTGCCAGCCGCGAGACAGAAACCTTTGTCACCCACCAGCAGTTCGACCGTCCCGTACAGGTATTTGTCGTCAGTGAGCAGGGTGCTTCCATCTACTCCGCTTCCAAGATAGCCCGCGACGAGTTCCCCGATTATGATGTCACCGTCCGCGGCGCCGTATCCATTGCCCGCCGCCTGATGGACCCGTTGGCGGAACTGGTAAAAATCGACCCCAAATCCATTGGTGTAGGTCAGTACCAACATGATGTAGACCAGACGAAGCTGAAGAAATCGCTCGACCAGACGGTTGAGAACTGTGTCAACCAGGTAGGCGTCAACCTCAATACTGCCAGTAGTCATCTGCTCACCTACATCTCCGGGCTGGGTCCGCAACTGGCACAGAACATCGTCTCCTACCGTGCCGCCAACGGCGCCTTCTCTTCTCGCAAAGAGTTGATGAAAGTGCCCCGCATGGGAGCCAAAGCTTTTGAACAGTGCGCAGGGTTCCTTCGCATCGCCGAAGGTGAGAACCCACTGGACAACACCGCCGTACACCCCGAGAGTTATGGCATCGTCAATCAAATGGCGAAGGATCTTTCGTGTACCGTACCCCAATTAATTGCCGACAAAGCCCTGCGCAATCGTATCGAAGTAGAAAAGTATATCACCCCCACTGTAGGGCTCCCCACTCTGAAAGATATTCTCCAAGAGCTTGATAAACCGGGACGTGACCCGCGCGACACGATACAGGTTTTTGAATTCGACCGGAACGTTCGCACCATCAATGACCTCCGCGAAGGCATGGTGCTTCCCGGTATCGTCAGCAATATCACCAATTTCGGTGCTTTCGTGGACATAGGCATCAAGGAAAACGGACTTGTCCATCTCTCCCAACTTGCCAACCGATTCATCACCGATCCCACCGAAGTGGTCTCCATCCATCAGCACGTCACGGTGAAAGTACTGAGCATTGACTTCGAACGGAAACGGATACAGTTGACGATGAATGTCGAATAATGGCTTCAAACAAAAATTTCACCGCAGAGGTGAATAAAACCCCGGTACCTCCTTCAATTAGCCCCTAACAAGAATAAACGACAACCACTGTTGTACATGCTCTTATAGAAAGAGGTAACCGGGGTCAGACAGATCTTCAATGTCTTTATTTCTTCTTTGCGTCCCGTGTCGCCATATAACCGATTAACTGGTCCATCGATGCGTCCTTCAGGATCACCCGCTTCCGGCGGTCCAGCAAATAGAGGCTCGGCGTGGCATGAATGTCATACAGCTGCCGGCTGCGGATATCCCCCGCCTTATTCCAGCCTACAATCCATCCCCGCGGCATGTGTGCCGACTTCACCAGCCATTCTTCTTCGTTCTCATCCGGATAGACAGCCAGCACGCGCAGCGTCCCTTGTTCCACCATCTCTACAAAAGCGGGCATCTCCTCAAATACCTTCTCAAATTTCCGGCAGTTTGAGCAGTCCGGATCATAGAAAAACAGCAACGTATACTCTGCCTTCAATCCGCTCATCCGCCCGCTCTCACCCTTCGGGGTGACGTACGCAAAATCTGCTGCCTTCATCCCCGGCCGGTTCTTGCGCGCCTGTTTCAAGCGATCCGCGGGGCGTATCTTCTCCCACTCCGTGAGCCGCCCGGATGCCACCATTTGTTCCAACACAGCGATGTAATAATCCTCGTTGCGCATCGGCGAGTTCGGTTCGTAAAGATACTTCTCACCCAGCAGGCAGAAACGCTTGTACGCCGTACTGTCTGCCTCCATCCTCACCATCATGGTATACAACGCCTTCAAATTTGCCTCCGGCTCGGCATACTTCAGCGCGTCGATGAAGTCGGCATACAGTTGCTCCGTATCCATGCCGTTCACCCACGCCGTATCATCCACCAAGTAGTCATCCCAATAATGTTTCACGTAATATGCCGCCCGATCCGCCGGCTCAGTCATCACCTGTGGTATCTCCGGCCGTGTGTAATGCACTACATGTACTGAATCTTTCGCCGCAGATCCAACCACCGGTTCTATTCTTACCTCTTTCCATTCATCCGTCCCCGAACAAACTTTTACCAGCAGCAGACCCAGACAAACCACCACCAGGGCCATCAACACTACCGTCGATACAAATGCCACCAACTTCTTCTTTATATTCATTTTGTTCATGCTTATTATTTCGCCACAGAGTCTCACAAAGACATATAGTACTTAATTCCATATATTAAGAAACTTTGTGTTACTATATATCTATCGTGGTAAATCCGTTTATTGTCCCTCATCTTCTCCATCTTCCCCTCACCACCCACACCGCAGGCAACACATACACCTTTCCTTCATCATCCTTCAATCGTACCGCAGGACGATATTCTCCCGGTTTGAGTTCCGGAATAGCCGCAATCACCTTCTTATCCGAATATGTATACACAAGTTTGATCTCGATTACCTCCACCGGTTTCCTCTGTGCCACCAGACACAATTTAAAATCCTCCAGCGCATAATGTCTCAAATTACGTCCCCAAACCACCAACGGTGCCATTGGTGTGATCGTCCCGTCTTTCTTTCCGCTCAGCGGATCATAAATACCCGTAATCTCCGGAATATCCACACCTCTCCGTACCTCTTCAATCTTCCTTATTTCTATCATACCCTTCCTGGTTAATCGTTTATAGTTCATCATTCATCACGCTTCTTACCGGAAACCCATATTTCTTCATATCGTGCATCAAATACATCTGTCGACTGGGTTCTACGCAAAGCGAATAGCCATATACCGGACTTTGACTACTCCCCGTCCAGTAACGATGACCGTGCGGAACCACAATCCGGCAGCCGTTGATATGGCTCCGGTGTCCGCACAGCGGCAGGTATACTGGTACTCCGTCGTCACTCAGAAGGCAGATATTCGTCCGGTCCTCCTCCCGTTGAAGCTCCATCGGAGCAGCGGGACTGTTCATCAATGCCTCCATTTCAATACGCGATGGTAGCCTCCACCCCTCCGGTGAAGGGTCCAACTCATTAATCCGTGCAGGACTCTCTGCCGTGCCATCGTACCAACTGCCGCGACAGGGCGTAAAATTCTCCTCCCATCGATCAGTAGGACAGCCAAACTGAAAATACGTACCCTGATTAAGTGTGGTACCCACTTCCAACCCCAACGGGATGGCTACCTGTGCTAATTTCCCGCCTGCCGCCAGATTACGGTCCAGCCAATATTTACCCCGGATACGTACGTATCCACCTTGATAAATAAGGATATCGCGTACCACGCCCGTATCATTCACCAACGAGAGCACCGTGTGACGCGCTGCCGGAAATCCACCACGTACCCGGTATCCTGCATTAGAATGTACCTTCACCGTGAACCGTCCGTCATAATGTCCCTGCAACAGTTCAGGTTCGCTCACCTCCACCCAGGCCGCCGCCTCATCGCTCACGATACGCCACGACTGGTTACTGTCCACACACACACTGTATGTCCTCACCTCCTCCCTGTAACCCGGTGGCATCTCTATCACCCCGCTATGTCGTGCACAAGGATCTTCCGGCGGATACTCTATATAATAATCAAAGCAGACACCCTGCATCAATAACAGATCTGTCGTCTGGCTGAAAGGATATGTACCCGTCTCCAACGTCAGAGCCAGCGAGCGCGAGCGCACATTGGCTGGTTTCGCTTCAAGATGTACTTTCAAGTTCTGACTCCCTTTCTGTTGCAGGCCCACAGGCGGATAGACCGAATACCAACATCCACCGTCGTTAGCGTTAGCACTCTTCACGCACCAACATGCCTGTTCATTGTCAGGGATAACGGTTAGCGTCACCGCCTCGTTCTTCCGCCCGGCACTGACATAGAGCCGACGACTGACCGTCAACGTGGGATGAATACCCATCACCTGCTGACGCACCTTAAGCAAGTGTACTCCCTCGCCATTCCCTATCTCAATGGTTGCCTCCCGTTCCACGGCAGAAAAGTTGGTACGAAACTGCATCAACAGCCGGTCCCCCTCACGGCGCACGGCAAGCCAGTTATCCGGTTCACCTTTCGCATAATGCACGCTTCCCGTATACCATTGTTCGCTACACCCCTTCAACTCTACCGGAAGATCCTTTGCCATTGCGTCCGTAACCAATTCTCCCGGAAGCAATGCATCCAATGTGGCAGAATCGGTCTTCTCATTTTCCTCGTCTGTTTCCGTACCGGCAGCTATCAACTCCAACGACGCGCCATGAACAATCTCCTGTAATCCAGTTTCGGCAATACAGATGCCGGCATGACCGGCAAACAGGCGATCCACATCATCACGATGATGTATCCCGCTCAGGCAAAGCGCATGGGGGGTGAATAGCACACAGAAGTTCAACATCCCCTCCTGTACAGTGCAACGCAGCCGCCATTTCTTTTTCCGTTTCAGCACATCCGCCTCAGGGTACTTGCGCACCAGATATCCTCGTCGGTCAAAGACCAACAAGACCGCTCTCCGGCACTCTTCCGACAAATAATCCATACGTTTCAGAATCAGACTCACCGGCCACTCACGGGCAATGTGCACCTTTCGGTTTACCCGCCAATACTTCACGGCGTTGTATGTCATCCCCGAAGCGATAAATGCCATTGTTGCTATTTCCGCTATATCCATAACTTTCGTCAGTTTGTGTTTTCCATTTTTCTTTTCACCACAGATTACACAGATTTTCACAGATTCTTTATTCATACTTTACTAAATGCAACCACACGGAGAGAAAAAACGACTCCGTGTGAATCTGCGTATTCTGTGGTGAGCCTTTACTTACTTTGCACGAAGCGCAGTGCCCTCCCTGCCGGCACGCTTCCTCCTGCCTGTGCCAGGCTCAGGTAAACTTCCGCCTTTCCCCGGTCACCTTCAAGCAGACAGAGAATACCCATGTTACACCCGGCTTCAGGCAGGGTGGCAAAGCGTTGCAGATATCTCCGGGCACGCTCCGTATCGCGACGCAACAAGGCTACTCCGGCAGCGTTGATGCACGCCACCGGACTGTCCGGATAAAGACGTCCCGCCAAGTCCATCAAGTCATTGAATTCAGCCGAACCTACGGCATGTGCTTCTGCCAAGCGGCAGAAGTCCGCCACCGAGAATGCTTCCGGTTTGCCCGAAGTAACAACCGACACCCCTTCTGTCATGCTTATCGATGGCTGTGCCGCCAAGCTTCCGTCCACGTAGGTTACCTCGTACTCTATGCGACGTAACCTCCCGAAAAAAGCTGACGACAAATAGTGATAGGCAGTCCCACCCGCCAAATCCATCAGCATTCGTTCTCGCCCGTCCACCACATCCACTGTACGGATAATGTCGAGTACAGACTCTTTGAATGCCATCTCCGACCCAACTATCAGATCGGTCAGTCCTTTCCAATCCTCCGCTATCCAGTTCACCTCAAAAGGTACTGTACCGAAGCTTTTCTCCCGCCGAATATAATCTTTCAATGCCAGTGCGCGTTGTAAGCCCAGACGTTCGTTTGCCCGATAGTCACCGTCCGGAGCCGTATAACCTGTCAAACGAATACCTTCCAGACTCACACCCGGTGTTTCTTTAAGCGGACGTGTCACAGCCAAAAGTTTGTAAACAGCTTCTACAAAATTACGCTCATCATATTTCGTCTTCTGCCCGCGACTGTAATCCAACACGATGCTGCCACGCACTGTCTGCCGTACTTCCTCAACCTTCGGTGCCTCCGTAACCGAAGGTGACAAAAAGTCTACCCACGAGAGCAACATGCTGTCCGTAGGTAAGTTAACTTTCACCTCGCATACGGACAAGGGGCGTACCGAAGTAGACTTTCGAGTACCCACCGGGGTTATTTTCTGTCGTACGTTTTGTTTATTGTTCATTGCCGACGCCGTTTTTTTCTCCGGTGAGTCGGCACTGGCCTTCACTCCTGTCATTCCCGGAAGCAGCAGCAGACACAAGACTATGCTCAGTTCTCTTTTCATCTTATCTATTTAAAATCAATTTATTAAAAGGTGTGGATAGTCCGCTCACATTTACCGAGCCTCTCCCATCACTTATTATCAGTCATTTTAAACCACACTTGGAGTGTTATTCTGAATGGTAGTATCATCCGTCGTATACCCATTGTCGATTACATTCGCATTCGGAACAATCTGCACATCATTGATTGTCAATGTAACATGATAGTATCCTCCTGCATTCAATGCACCGCCAAACGCAGTAACCGTGACCGTACGGACTTCACCATCTACCGTTACCGAAATGGTCAATTTACTATCGGTCAAAGGTTGCGGAGGAAGTAAATATTCATAAACCCGGTTCCCGGATGGAATTTCTACATTCGGATTGTATACATATCCCCCCGCCGCAGGGGTCCCTCCAGTAATCGTGCCGGTAGTTATATCGACTTGCCGCTGAAGATAAAAATTGGTTGAATTATTCTTCAACACTATGTTTTCAATTTTACATTTACGGCCTGACATCACATTCGTCCCTCGGACAAATGTAAGTTTCAACCGGGCATACGCATGTTTCATATTAAGAAATTGCACTGCTTTATGATCATTATTTATCTTCGGCGATCCATCTGTAGCCGCAGCGGTACCGTAACACACATCTTTAGCTACATCATAAATTTGAGCAACTAACGTCGCAGTCGTCGTGTTATCGACAAATGATACAGACTGGTAAGGGTAATATGCGTATAGACCCACCGAACGGTGATCCACCAGTATTTCTGTGAATGCGGTCCAACCGGCTGCGCTATAAGTATAGGGAGCATCATACTGAGGTGGATATCCGTTAGCATTCGTACGGAAAAGACCTAATTTATAAGCAGCAGTATTGATGACTCCACGCGTGGACACTCTCGTACTTAAAGAAGCTTCTGTAACCCCGATAGGCACTTGTCTATCGGTTGGGATAGATCCTTCTTCCTCCTTCCCGCAGGAGAAAAAGAGGAATAGACTTAATGAAAGCAAACAACATTCTAATACCTGTTTCATTGGACATACAATTTATCGTTTAACACATCTTATCGTTCTGCCATCAGCCCGCGCCCAGCTTGTGTTTATAAAGGCACTATTCGAGCCTTGAGAGGCATTAAGCCCTTTAGCTGTTGCTCCTGAAGGGATCCGGGACCAATAAAATGCCCAAGAATCGCTTGCTGATATAGGGTTGTTTATTGTAGTAGATGACTGATTTCGGCTTCCCAGAGCAAGCAAGAATACACCATTGTTCCCTCCAAACCAGAAACCTTTAGGAGAACTGCTATAGGTGACTCCCGCATTAATCAGATCTTGTAATTGTTCATCAGAAGGTGTTTCCCAAGTACCGGGAGGGACTACTTGGTAACAGGGATCATTGGCTGTAGAGTAATTTCCACTATTATATTTAGCTACACCAATATCAAGAGTATTCCATCCGATGAATCCTCCTTCTGTCGCACCACCATGATAATTTGTCTGAGAAGCCTCAAAGTAAAAATTAGATCCGCTTTTATAAAGATTTCCCCTTGCCCATTTATAGCTCCTCACTGATATATAATTTGGCACAATGCTAACCGTTATCTTATAATTACCGGCTGCACTGAATAAACGGTTTGTAGCACTAACCGTAATGGCGTTATTCATTTGTCCATTACCGATTTTTAAAGTAGTAAACTTAATTGTAAGTGTACGGTTACTTTGAGGGAGTATCTTATACACATTACTATTCACTGTGGTAGCATTCGGATTGGTCCATGCCACGTTCAACGTCCCGCTTGTCCCTGTTACAGGAAGAGTTGTCTGGCTCGCATTCCAGGTCACAGGGCTGTTGCTAAGTCCCGAGATAGTTGCCGCACACTGCTGAACCGTATTATTATTAAACTCTTTAGCCACTACACACAACTGAAGTTGGGCACACTGCCTTGAAAAACTAATGCCGCTCAACAGGCATTGCCCGCTTGCATTGGCCGTAACATTTACCCCGGTCTTCTGACACAACATGAAATCCTGGTTATGCGTCACTGTTGTCGACCAATTACCGGACAAAGCGGCCGGAGCTGTATTGGTTCCGTATGAATAGAAGACAAATGCATACGTCCCGGGCCTTAACACCCACTGTCCGGAAACACCTGCGGGAGTGGCTGTATTCGCTACAATCGAGGCAATGCCGGAAGCATTGGTACTATAAACCGCTGTACCCGCATAATTAGCAGCCGTTATGGAATTGTTTTTATAGGCTACAACCCGAAACTGCATATTGGCCATATTGCTACGCGTCTGCACCGGATTAACGGGAAGTAAAGATTCAATTGTCGTTTCTACATCATAGCCCGAATCATAAGTACTGTCCAAAGGCTGCACTATCTTTGTCAAAATCTCTCCGGAACGGGTAACCGCACCACCTAAAAACTCATCTACCCCATCTACTTTTACGTTGATAGATACCATCTCCCCATCTCCCTCTATCGGATCATGATGTCCCGAAGGAAATCTTTCATCTTCCTCCCTGTCACATCCTGTCACTGCAAGCAAAATCAAGAACAAAGAACATGAACGAGCCATTAGGCGAATCATACTTCTAAGTATTCCCGTTTGCGTCCTGTCAATTATGCATCTCATATTTATAATCAAAATTAGTATTCCCTTGAGTCCCGTAATCATTCACTGTCAAAGCATTCGTAGGTACCATCTGTATATCTGTAATCGTCAGAGATACATTGTAGTATGATCCGGCATCCAACGAACTGCCGAATCCCGTAATATTCAAAAAACGCACTTCACCGTCCACCGTCACAAGAACTGTTAATGTATTGCCGGCAAGTGGCTGTGGAGGCAGCAGGAAGTCATAGCTCAATTGCCCCCCGATCGCTATATCCACATTTGGATTATAAACATAGCCTGTTGCGACGGCAGTTCCTTCGGTTGCGCCGGCTACCGTAGCGATATTCAAATGACGTTGCAGATAAAAACTTGTATTATTAGATTTCAAAGTAATATTTTTGATATTACATGCCTTACTCTTATCATAATTCGTTCCGCGCAGCAATGTCAGTTTGAGCCGGGCATAAGCGTGTTTCATAGCTGTAAAGTCCACTTCCGGAGCATCATTATTAATCAGGCTTGCACTCCCCACAGGTAGCCCCTTCCCATAACACATATCTTTGTCCGCACTGTAAAGTTGCGCATTCAGGACGGCTGTTGTCGTATTATCTACAAAGGAAACGGATTGATAAGGATAATAAGCATACAAACTCACCCCGCGATGATCCACCTTCACTTCTGTAGAAGCCGTCCATCCGGTTGCTGTATACGTATAAGGCGCATCATACTGAGGAGGGTAACCTTTGTCACCGGTACGAAACAGTCCCAATCGATAAGTGGCGTTAGCAATCAGCCCACGCGTAGTCTCCGCACCGTATTCAGGAACAGCAACAGTCGATATTCCTATAGGAATCTGCCTGTCGGATAATACTTCGGATGAAGTATCCGTTGTAATCTCTGCCCCGCATGATATAAACAATCCGCACATGGCAATAAAAAACATATTATTAATTTTCATGACCAAAAACAGTTTAAAACAGAATTTGTATGTATAGTAGCCTCACCTATCAAGTCTCCCGAAGCCTCTTGGGGCGTAGGCCAGTCAACAGTAGAAACTCCATTCGCCCCAATGACGATTCCATGCGCCCCCTGTACGGTAATCTCAATCAAATATTTTTTCCCGGCTTCCAATTGAGACAATTTAGTAAGCGGAATCCCCAATGTATATACATCACCATCTACTGTAAGGTCTACTTTCATGCCACAGTCAGCTACTCCCAGAATGGTTCCGATCGATCCTAATGTGCAAGGCGCGATAAGGAAGCCCACCTCTACATAATCACTTTCCTGTTCCGGAATCGTTTCGTCCACTTTCTCTGCGATTCCCGGCTCCGGAGTGGCTTCAGAGGCGGCATAAGTTCCGTTTGTAATATCCAGAGTAGTGTATGTCAACACATTGGATACCTTTATTTTTGACAGCTTAGCATCTTTGGTATACTTATGTCTGTTGACCTGAAAAACGACCCAGCTATAAGCATGCTCCATATTTAAAAAAGAAATATCTACAGGAGTTTTACTTTTTGCAGGCTGAGTAAAACTGGTCTCATCGGTTGCCCCGGTTCCCGGCCCATAACACAAATCTTTCTCAGCCGAATACAGTTTTGACTTTAGAGGAATGGCCGTCCGATCCGTATAATCCAATCCGTTTTCCTTATCGGCATGATAAGGATAGATTGCCCAAAGGTTTGCATATACACCTTCAGCCAGTGATACTGTGTTTTCATCGTCAATCGGAGTCCACGTTCCTGATAGCTTGGTATATTTACAATTATTCCTGTCCGAATATTTCCGGCTGTTACCTGCATTCTTCAACACATCGTCAGTCAAAAAGACCCCGATGGATTCTCCGTCATTAAGTGCGGCACGAGTATTGACCTTATGCGGTTCGATTACACTCACGCTATTGACAGTGCAAGGTACGGTGGCATCATCGGGTATACCATCCATATTGTCATCCTGGCTGCAGGCGACCAAAACCAGTAGCAGACACCAAATCCTGATCAGATCATTTAAATTATTCATTATTCATTTTTTACGACATTACACTTCACCATTTTCAGAATTTTCATCTTTTGACGCATCTTATCGGGAATGCATCCCAATACCAATAATAGTTATTTTTAACAGCATAACTCTGATTAAACTCCAGATAATAGCAACGCTTATTACTGGCGCCCGTACTGCTTCTGTAATACCCCGTTGTAGGCCAATAGTTTACATTATTTTTACCTCTGTTTCCCATTGCAGGCAGAAAAACTTTATCACCGCCAAAAAATCCTCCGCTCTTACCATTCATACTTCCAGACCTATAGCCACTATTTCCCAGATTCTGTAACTGGTTGGCAGTCGGAGTACACCATGTTCCTTGGGGAAGAACCTGATAGCAAGGATCATTATTGGAAGAAAAAGAGCTTCCTCCATACGTATTATTACTGGAAGAGAGCGTATTCCAGCCGAAAAAAGATCCACCTTCTGTACCACTGTGATAACCACTTTGTGAAGACTCTAAATAAAAATTACTCCCACTCCTGTAAACGTTCCCTTTCGCCCACGTAGCTCCTCCCACAGTAATACCGTTTCCGGTTATCTTAACAGTTATCTTATAATTACCTCCTGCCACAAATTGACGTCCGGTGACATTAACCGTCACTCGGTTGTTGTATTGTATATTGCCAATTCTCAAAGTCGTGAACTTAATGGTTAACGTACGGCTGCTCTGAGGGAGCACCTTATATACATTACTATGAACCGTAGCCGCATTCAAGCTGCTCCAGGAAAAGTTTACAGTTCCTCCTGTGCCGCCTGTTGAAAGGGCTGCCTGACCGGCATTCCAGGTTATGTTATTGCTATTCAAGTTGGATACAGTGGCTGCACATTGTTGAACCGTATTATTAGAAAAATCATTGGCCGTGACAGCCAGTTGGAGTAGAGCGCACTGACGTGTAAAGCTGATTCCTCCCAATGTAAACTCTCCCCTATCATCGGGAGCTACTACAACTCCTTCTTTCCGGCAAAGCATAAAATCCTGATTGTGCGAAACGGTTGCGGACCAATTACCGGACAGCATTGCCGGTGTACTATTCACTCCATAAGAATAGCACACAAAAGTATATGTGCCCGGCCCCAATATCCATTGTCCGGCACTATTGACAGGAGTAGCTGTCTTGGCTACAATAGCCGCGACTCCCGAACCATTTGTCTTGTAAACAGCTGTCCCCGCATAATTAGCGGCAGACGAAGCATTTGTTCTGTAAGCCACTACACGAAACTGTACATTACCCAAGTTGGCACGGGTCGACACACTATTCTCCAATGGAACCGACTCCACTGTTGTCTCCACATCATATCCGGTATCATAAGTAGAATCCAAAGGCTGCACTAAACGAGCAACAGTTTCTCCAGAACGCGTCACTGCCCCTCCGTAAAATTGATCAACCCCGTCCACACTCAATTGTATCGGAACCATCCGGCTTTCATCCACAGCGGGCTGTTCTTCATCCGGAATCGATGGATAAAACGTATCGCTTTCCTGACTGCAACTCATTACGAAAAGAGAAAACGACAGGCTCAAACAAACCATTTCCATGTACCGTCTCATTCCGCCATTTACTTTTAGTTTATCTTTCAGTTGTATCATCTTTATTCTCCGTTTATGTTATAAATCCGTATCTACCTGACTATTTCCTTGTCCGCCAAAATCATTGACAGTAACAGCCGCCGATGACAGGATGATTCCCACATCCGTAAATGTCAGCGATACTCCATAATATTTCCCCGAATCCAAAGAACTGCCTAATGTTGAAATGTCACAACTCCGAGTCACCCCGTCGACAGTGACAAGAATAGTCAATTTACTACCGGCAAGTGGTTGCGGAGGAAACATATACTCGTATGTCACGCTTTTACCGGCGGCAATATTAACGTTAGGATTATGAACATACCCGGTAGTCACAGCGCTTCCTCCGGTAGCTCCGGCAGTTGAGGTAATATCGAGGCTACGTGTCAGGTAAAAATTGGCATTATTCGATTTGAAAGTAATATTCTGTATATTACATTTCTTAGTCTTATCAAATTTTTCCCCGCGGGTCAGTGTCAACCTCAACCGGGTATACGCGTGTTTCATATTCAGAAACTCAACAAACGGATTGTATACACTAACCGGACCTTCACCCAAGGCTCCACCTGCTCCATAGCAAATGTCCTCTCCAGCATTGAACAACTGTGCTTGCAGGGTCAAGGTAGTGCCATCTGCCAGTCCGGCATAATTTCCGGTCGCTGTATGATAAGGATAATAGGCAAAAAAAGAAGCATTCCGATAATCTACCTTGATTACATCATCAGATCCCCACTCTCCTCCTCCTGAATAAATATGCTTCACATTGAATAAAGGCGTATAAGTACCGGCATTGGTCCGAAAAACCCCTAAAGCGTATGTATCATCGTTTATAATTCCGCGTGTTGAGGGCCTATCGTCAGAAGAAGCGGACACTACAGCCAGTGCCTTCTCTCCGGACACCTTGTCTTCTTGTTCACAAGAGACTAATGCAAATAGGATGCAAATAAAAAATAATAGGTTTGTCTTCATACGTTTAATATTAAATTACAGTGCTCCTGATCCATTTTCTGTAGGATCCGACGCCCAATCTTCTGTTCCCACTTTACCACCATCAATAATGATCTCTGTTGTATCTTTAATAGTAGTGGCATCACCACCGTCAAATTCTGTTGATTGCCACTCTTTCGTGGTAACCTCCACTATATTAATCGGTATTCCCCCTCTGATATCCAACCGGACTACGTGGCGCTTTCCTGCTACCAGTTCGGCAAGATCCGCCTGTGGCACAATCACACTGAACTCACGTTCATCGATGGTCAAAGTCAGTTTCAACCCGGACGCAAGAACCTGCGGAACAAACAGATAGTTACAAGTGGTATCTCTCGCCGCTTCTCCTACCCCCAATCCCGTGTCATGCATAGGTCCGGAGGTTGGATATGAATAAGAAGTAACATCCGTTGTGTTTTGCAGGCTCCCGTCTTTTATATCGAACGTCCCGGTGTCAACCATCGGGTCTCCGTTATCCAATTCTATACGTACATTGGTTATTTTACACTGCAACGGATACCTTCCGTTACGAATCATCTCCAAAGAGAGCTGAGAATAAGGTTTCTCTAATAAAAATTCTATCTGTGGTGACAGATTATTGACTGTGACAGCCGCATTGTCTTTGGCATACCACCAATCCGCATCCTCCGTGTAAGCTTGGTTTTTTAATGTGGTCTGTGTAACTGCGGAAAAAGTAACTCTACCATATGGATAATAAGCACACAGACCGGCTCTTGCCCCGCCCACCCAAACAGGGGTCTCTGACGTCCATTCGTCATCAGGCTGATAAGTGTATTTCACATTACTCTGAGGGATAACATAGTTAGCATCCGCTATCAAAAAAACTCCGATACTGCTCCCTTCAGGCAAGGGTTGAGCGGTAGCTCTTGTAGTCACATCCGCCTTGAACGAAGTGAATACGCTTAAAGGCACACTGTCCGTTTTTTCTGTCGGAAATAAAGTTCTTTCCTGCGAACAGGCAACCAATAATAACATCATTGCATATATGGCAGCCACAGAAGTATTTATATTCATATTGAGTTTCATAATCATGCTGTTCATTTTTGTATAATCATTAAGGTCGGGGAAGCGGTTCGTAATCTATACCTTCATTCAGTATTTTCTCATCCCAGTCAGTAGTGGTTACGGTCACCGATTTAATTGCAATCCCTCTCAATTTCAAAGAGACAACGTATTTTTTACCACTCTCGAAATCAGAGAGATCGTCTATCGGAATGATCACCGTTGCCGGAAATCCGCTTACATTCACTATAATGCTAAGCCCTTTAGTCGGTTCAAAAGGGTCAGGCAATAATTTTGTAGGAATCATAAGCAGATCAGCCTGGTATTTTTTAGTAGGACTGTCTAAAACATAAGGAAGGTCTTTTGTAATGTTATATCCACCCCTGAATTGTTTCTCCGTATCATCCGGATGGATGCCAACAGTACCACTCGTAATATCTATCACCGCTTTTCGAAACAATGAGTCGTTTGCCAAAGCCACCGAATTAATACTACATGTAGCCGGATAAGCATCTTCGACCCCTATATTCAATACTAAACGTGAATAAGCATGCTTAAAACGCATATTTACAAAATATTCCTTAGCATCAACTACCTGGTTAGTCACATAATACAGTTCTTTTAAAACGTCATAGTTTTGTGTCTCCATAGGAATTTTAGTACGGTCCTTATAAAGCTTATCCACTGTTTCTTCCGTATAGGGATAATACCCGCACACATCCGCCTTCTCGCTACCTAAATAAATGGTACTCGCCTCCGACTCGGCTGTCCATTGACTCTCACCGGCATTTAGCGTATATTTTCTGTTATTCACAGGCGTATAACTCGTTTCGGCAGCCTGCCCATGACAAAACAAAGCAATGGAACTTCCGGGCGTAAAAGCTGCATCGGCACGGGTCTGTAGATTGCCTTCCACAATGGAAGCAGACGCAATCTCCAACTCAGTACGGGCTGTTTTGTCTTTTTTCCAATCCGGTAAGCTATCACCATCGCTGCACCCCAGTAACATGCAAACTAAAAAACTTATGTATAGTACTCCTTTCATAGTAGCTCAGTTTTAAATATGATTTTATTCAACAGGATATTTATCCCCGCCATTGACCTTATCATCTTCCCATTCCAATGCTTTGACGGTAGGCACGATTTCTGTTCCTTTGATCTTTAATCCGATAACATACTTCTCTCCCTGCCTGAACTCTCCAAGTTCGGAATACGGGATCTCCACGAGCATCTGTTGTCCATCTACCACAAGGCTGACAGACAGCCCGAATTGTCCTCCTTCCGCATCTGTCCGCTCAATTTTAAGCGGAACCGGAATCATCAATACACGGCGTACATAAGATCCGCCAACAGCCAATGTATAAGGTGAAGCCGCAGTTACTGTTGTCAAATCATAATTCCCTGTTTCCGAAGCCTGTATGCTTCCGTCAACAGCAATGTTAATAGTGCCTTTTTTTATTAAAGCAGAATTCATCAAGGTTATTTTACTAATTTCACAAGGCATGAAGTAGTTCTCACGACTGATCTTTAGCTCCACCAAAGAATAAGCATGCACCATATCAAAAGTAATCGCAGGAGTAAAACCATTTATCATTGTATTCAATGCATAATAGATATCTTCAGTATCCACATAATCCTGTGATTGTAATGGAATGACCGTCTTATCCGCATACGAATCTTTATAAGGGTAGTAAGCGCAGACATCAGCATCGTTACCCACTAAATAAATTGTATCATTAGCCGTCGGAGGTCCCCAATGACCTTCGCTGTAAACGTATTTACGGTTGTCAATAACTTTATATCCGCTTTCAGGTTCTGTGCCCGACAGAAAAATCCCTATGGCCCCCTTCGTCAGAGCTACCGGATCGGGAGCTAAACGTGTAACCACCTCCTGCTTAATGACTGCCGAAGATACCTCGAGCGGTACTCGAAGTGCAGATGCTTTCCATCTCCCGTCATCCATCTCACTGTCATCAGAACAGCTACTCAATAAAATACCTCCCACCAGGATCAATAATAAACGTTTCATAATCTTCATATTCTAATTAAAACTGGTATCATAATCACTGCCACTGCCTCCGGTCCCTGTCTGCACCTCTGTCCAATCCCTGTCAATCAAGATTTTGTTACTCAGCAAAGTTAACTTTCCACCTTTGACAACCAATGACACAGTATATTTAGTACCTCTTACAAATGTGCTCAGTTTATCGACCGGAATAGTGACGGAATAATCCATGCCATCCACCGTAAGTGTCAAGACTACGCCTTCGGAAAAAGTTTGTTGGGGCAGCAGCCAGTCAAAACTCGTATCATCTGTAACCCCTATTGCAAATCCGTCTTTTAAACCGGTCGTCACAGTGTGAATATATTGAGGTGTTTGTGTTCCGCTTCCTTCGGTTCCGGTACTGATGTCAACCGTATTGGCTGTGATTATATTTCCGGCAGAAGCCTTTATTTTTGCTTTCGTTATCTTACACGTGTTCGGATACGTGGCATCCCGTACCACAGACAATACCAAACGGGCATACGCATGCTTCAATTCAAAATTCGCAGTAGGAGTCTTTTTCCAGACTTCATCTCCCCCACTGACAGCAAAACGCATATCTTTCTCCGCCGCATAAGTCTGCATTGTCAGACCGGCTTCTGTTTTCAACGAACTATTTTTAAACTCTACAGAGTTATAGGGAGCATAAGCACATAGCCTGGCGTAAGTGGCACCAACATATATCACAGTAGAAGCCGGCTTCCAGTTTTCTCCCGCAACACGGTTATAACGAATATTTTCCAATGCCGTATAATCCGTCTCGGGTAAACGGAAAATTCCTAATGTTCCTTCAGTCATTTCTACAGCAGTAACAGCACGAGTGTCGACCTCTGCACCGGTTGTAGCCCGGATTTCAAGAGGTATCTCTCCGTTCTCACCCCCTACAGAGTCTGCAACCTCTACTTGTGAACAAGAGCTCCAGCCTACTATTAAAAGCCACATCAGCCACAAGCGTCTTGCCAAGTGAGAATCCGGATTATGCGTATAAAGTCGTTTCATGATTCATCCTTCCTTTTTATGGTTCCGGATTATATTCACCATCTACCGGTTGATTATCCCACGGAGTATCTTTCACACTCAGTTCAAGTGCAGTACCTTTCAGTTTCAGGCTGATCTGATGAATAATGCCTTTGGTTAATGCGCCCAATTTAGTATACGCAACCGGAACTGTCATCAGTTGACCGTCCACCGTCAACTCCAGTGTCACTCCTGTATCTCCATTGTTGGCCAATGTACAGGGAATCATCAGTACATTACTTTTTATAGTCCCCGATTCAGGAACCACAATGCCATCTGCCTGCTTTGCCACATTTGTCCAATAACTGAACGCAGCATTGATTTTAGTCGATGTATAAACCGCTGTTGCCAGGTTCAGCGTAGCATTCTCAATTATATTCGCGTTCTTTATGGCTATTTTAGTTACTCTGCATGTATTAGGATAATTCTCCCGGCTAAAGACAAATTCGATTTGCGAATAAGCATGTCCCATGATAAACTCAACGCTCTTAGCGGCAGAAGTACCATTCACTGTTTTCTTACCTGCATATACCAAATCAAGTTCGGCGTCAAAAATCTGAGAAATCAAAGAAACAGCTTCTTTAGTTGCCAAATCTAATTTCGTTGTTTTCTTATAAGCACACACATTGGCATTCTCTCCACCCAGATAAATTGTTTCCGTGTTGGGTTTCCAGCCGGAGTTATAGTCATACTGTATATTGTCTTTTTTTACATAACTGGTTCCGGATTCGCCTTCCAGAAAAACTCCGATCGAACCTGATGTAAGTAATTGTGGCGTGACGGCACGTGTCTGCACGTCACCTGTTACAAATGCAGAAGCAATCTCTAAAGGAACTTTTTGTTCTTCTACCGGAAAATCATCATTACCACAGCCCGCCAGTAAAATCAGCGATAAAGTGGCTATTATAATTGGTTTCATATCAGACTTGGTTTTCATTACTATCCTTTCTGTTACAATCAGTTATTAATCTAAAGTCGCATCGTTATCACCACCGGGTACAACAGAGGTATCCCATGGGTATACTTTCACTCCCGAAATATCTACTCCCGTACCCTTGACCTCCAGGAAAATGGTAGATAAATACCCGGCTTTCAGAGCTTTCAAAGTCTCGTATGGAATCGTTACCGAATATTCACTTCCATCAATTGTCAATATCAGTTGGGTATCGTCCTCAAAATCCTGTGGAGGAAACAATTTGCTGATACTTACATCCGTACTCCCTTGAGCTATCCCTGCTGTCCCCATAGCAAGCGCAGATGTATCCAGCGTCCAACCGGAAGCTGTGCTCCCTCCCAACTGTCCCGCATCCGCAGCGGATTTACTGATATCCATGCTACGTTCCACATAAAACCTCTTTCCGCTCGTTGCGGGTTTCATCACAATCTTGGTTAACTTGCACTTCAACGGATAAGTCGAATGACAAGCAATGCTGAACTTCACACCGGCATAAGCATGCTTCAGCAAAAAGGAAGCAACCGGATTGCGGTTATTGACTGCCGCTAAAGGAGCATCGGCATAACAAAAATCATTATCCGCCGTATTATCTTTCACTGTCAAAGCAGTAACCGTACTATTATCACCATTAAAAGTGACCTTACCATACGGATAATAGACATGCAAAGAGGCGTCCGTACCGCCAACATATAGTTTATCTGCCAAACTCCATCCGGTTCCGTCGTGAGTGCACTGTACATCATATTGTTGCGGAAACGTAGCAGTGTAAGGTGCCGTACGAAATATTCCTATACTGGCATTTGACAAAGCAACCGCACGTGTTTCAACGCCATTATCCGCAACGGTTTCCACTCTGACAGGAACATACTCGTCTTCCCCGCCGGTATCCACCGGATCCATCCCTCCGTTGCTACAGGCAATCAATACTATTGCCATCCCGATATTTGCCAGAATGTGTTTCATCTTTCTCTGCTTTCTTAAAAACATATTTATTCCTTTCTGTCTCTTTATTGCGGCACAAACGGATCACCGGAGTCTTTGATTACCTCTTCTATCCATTCTTCCACATCCACAGTTCCTATCTCTACTTCAGTGGGACGAATAATGACATCTATCTCATACTTTGTCCCTTCCACCATTTTCTTGTTCGTACCACAAAGCTCGGCAGCGCCAATCTTACCTTTCATCTCCTTTCCATCTACCATTAGTGTAAAAGAAAGATCCCCGGTAAAGTCAGCAGGCACCACCATATAATCCAGGACGGCAGGAGCTGCAGCGGTTCCGATAGTTATCGGAACGGTATAGCTGAACATTACCCCCTGCACTCCTCCTTCAACGATCCCGGTAAACAGATCCAGTGTTCCGGTGATCCGTAAAGTCGCAGAAAATGTAAATGAACTGATCTCACCGTTCCCGGTATACTCTCCTTTATTCAGAGCTACATCCGTTACTCCCCTGATAAAATTGAATCTCAAGAGCGAATAGGCTCTGCGTAAATTCAACGTTACGGCACCTGTTGTATTCGAAGCCTTAAAAGGGCAATAATAGATCTCTTTTGAAGCCGTATAGAGCTCACTGTTCATCACCACACTACTTGTCCGATCCTCTTTATAAGGATAGTAAGCCATCAGGTCCGCCGGCCCATCGATCAACACCAGTTCTTCCCCATCCGTCTTCCAATATGGAGTTCCATATGTATATTTTCTGTTATGAATGGCCTCGTAGCCATTCGCGATATCTTTTTTCTGAAAAATCCCGATAGCATCGGTTGCTGTAGTAAGCTCAGCAGCCGAACGCGTAAGTACCTCTAACCGCCCTGTTGCAACTCCTCCTATGCATAAAGAAGTGCGCTCTCCTTCTCCTGTCCTTCCGTCATCCGGAACAGCGCAGTCATACTGCGAACAGGAGAAGAGCGCAACACACAGAAGAATGCAGGACTTCTGAAAACAATCTATTTTACACTTCCTTATTATCATCGTTCTTATTATTTTTATGAAATCATTCAATTCACTTCTACATCCGGTGGAGTTACTATCCCATCGGGGACTTTCCAATCGGTAGGGACAGTAACCGTTTTTATACCAAAACTACCCGCTCCGTATGCCTCATCGGGAGTGTCAGCCCCCTGACTCAAAACATCTTTAATAATCACCGTATAAGCATTGTTACGTCGTAAATACTGCACATCATTTTTATCGATATTAATATTCACCCGATACCATCCCTTATAAGGAGACTTTTCACATTGCAGCAGCAGACATACCGCCTGCGTCTGTAGCAGATAGGGAGTATGAAGGGTACGCAACACCTCAGTGGCATACAAACCGCCTATGATGCTGAATTGCTCCGGTGCATTTTTTTCATTTGCATAGGTCAGCGGCAGGAAAGCCATATCCTGCGGATCATTAAATACAGGTATTACCGGTGAAACATTACGAAGCATAGCCGATTTCAAGAGAACCGTTCCCTTTTTATCCTCAGCCACCCGGACATCTATGCGTACGGCGGCACGCAGTAGCTGTACACTCATATCCTTCCCTGCTTCCTTAAATGTTGTTCCGCTCATAAGTAAACTGTTATCCGTAACGGTATATGTTCTGTCCGTTATTGACTGCAACGGCATATCTCCCCGAAGTTGCACCCGCACTGAGTTTTCAGTCTGTCCGGAACAATAAGTATCAAAATCCATTCCGGGAAAATAAGCAGAAGCATTGGCAAGCACCAATACATTATAATCCGTATGATTGTCGATGCTTCCGCTTTCCGGTATAATCACCGATATTTTCCCTGTCTTAGCCAGATGATTGCCATCGACGGTTCCCTGCAAGGAACCGGCATACAACCCGTTGCCATGTTCATCGTAAATGAAAAATAAGAGCTTTACATCATTTATCACACTTTCCTCCGGACGGGCCACAGGTATTTTCCCTCCTGTATCGGCTGCCCTTGTTTCCGGATCATCAGCATCGGGGATGGTATAGTTCAGCGTGAAAGCGACAGGCTTGACAGGCTGCATATCACGCCCCTCTTCACCTGAGCAGGCTGTAACCCCCATCAAGCAAAATACGCTCAAAAGCATACATCCTTGCCGTATATTTCTTTTAAATCGTTTCATAAGCCAACTAATCTATGTTTAATTATGCAGTTCATCTTCCTGGCTTCCTCCGTTTCCCCAATCATCGGGAGAACGGTCTACCTGAGTCAGTTTATAATGCACTGTCAAATTCTTTACTTTTATATAGAAGTCATCGTCATAAGCCTCACCGGTGGCAAGGTCTCCATAAGACTTTTTGGCCTTTACGGTAAGCGTACCCGCAGTGACGGTTATCTCATAGCGTTCATTAAAGATTACGGCCGACACTGCACCGTCAGATACCTTTACAGGTGCAACCGTCGCATTACCGTTAACCGGACTCGACGCATCAAAACTCAACTCCCAGAAAGGACCGAATGCGACATCGCTTTCTATGGGAATGGATTTCAGCGAACCTGCGTAACCGGATAAAACGAGCTTCTTTGTACCCGAAGAGAACCAGTTCTCACGGTCAAAGTCAATTTCGGTATTTACGTCTATCCAGTCAATCACTTTCACATAGATATTCATCGGTACCCCCGTAGCCGCATCGTCAGGATTGTCATACCCCGGACCCGAGACATTCATAATCTGAAAAGTGTACTTATGATTGCGCAATAGTTCAACCAGTTTTTTCGGATCGTCCGGATCCGTCAGATCAATCCGGTAATAAGTGACATCCGCATCGTCTCCATAAATTCCGCCTACCACCAAACGAGTGGTAGCCACTTTGTCGTTGCCGGCAATATATCCGGGCTGATCAAAGCCGTTATCCGAGTAATAAGTGTTTTCGTATAGATAGAGCGGTCCGGCAAGGGGCAAAGAAGACTCACTCTTCAAAAAAAGCTTGTCACCTATCGGGCGAACCCCTAATTTGGCGGGTAAAGTCGTTTTAACCACATTACGGGTCTTTTTCTCGTCTTCTGAACCTGCGGTAACCACTTCATAGGCCTCCTTTAACGGAGCCAACCTACCGCTATCCGCCGGGAAATAAGCATAAAACTCACGCAACTTAAAAATCACCTTACCATCGCTATCCAACAACTCACCCGGATTTCCCGTATGCGCGTCATCCACTTTTGCCTGTACAGCGGCTACCGAACGCAGCACCGGTACACTAAGCGTTTGTCCTACCGACTCTTTCGAAACAGTCACTCCTGACAAAAAACCATGCATAGGCAAACAGTCTATCCCGGACGGATTATTCTCCACTTTGGATACCATTTTTTCCAATAATGCATTCATCTCCATCCCTAAACCTTTATAGGCACCGCTACGCACCAACTCTGCATGGCTATTCGTAAATACATGCACTTCCAATCCTTCTCCCACAGGCATAGTCACCTGAAACGTATTTTTACCGGCAACCGGAGTTCCTTCGGATGCTGATTTCAGATACAGCCGGTTCCGGTCGGACACTCCCGGAGCAAATACCAATACGTCAATGCCATTGATCACCGTCTCTTTGTTATCCGTCCCATCGGCTCCGGAAGCATAAGTGCGGGGAACATTCACACGGAGGTACATGTCTTTATCCGGGTTCTGAGAGATACTTTCGGAAGTATCCTCCGAACACGAAACCAAAGCCACGGCCAGAAATACCATCAGTTGACATATCAGAATTCTTTTCATGCTATACTCTCCTTTTATCAGCTTACTTACATATTACTTTCTATTGCCGCCACTTTCCATCCGTTGACACGAACTTGCATAACGGGCTTCACATAATGTCCGTCAATCACCAAGTCAATATAATTGCCCGGAACAGAAGTCAACTCAATAGGAGCACAATCAAACGAAGCGACCTGTTCATCACGAATAAACACGTCTACTCTCAGGAACTTTCCTTCCGAAGAAAAAGAACCGAACCAGGGAGTCAGTACATTTCCGGTACTTTCTTCGTAGTAACATTCAGGTTCAAGTATCACTTCGTCCGTATTTGCTTTATTATTATAATCTACACCACTACGCGTACCGTAAAGGTGGAACTTAAAATCTTCGGGGGAAGGAATAATACTGCTTGCGGCACGTGTTGCTCCTCCTTCTTCAACGACCTGATCCTCTACTGTCTGAGGAATCATTGTTATACGCGTACGGCATACGGCACGCACAAACGGAATAGTCACAATATTGCGGTTTTCACGCAGGCCGGCATCTATGGCAATGCGTCCGTACAACAGATCGTCTACAGGCCGGCAGATTCCGCTGCCGTCGGTAATTTCTTTTAATTTCACATACCCCTCTCCTATGGGAGTATCAGGAGTATCTACATAATCAATTGCCTCATCATATGTCCAGGCTATCAGTTCCAGACTGTCTATATCATCAAAGGTTTTCAAGAATCGATAAGGTTCGGTCAATCCTACTTCATCCAAACCTATTTCCAGTTCCCGATATTTATGCTTCTGTTTATAAAAATGAAGTTGCGTAGGAGTAGAAACCGTTTCGAAAAAACGATTGGCTCCACCATAAATATAGCTGAAATAGATGTGCATATATCCGGCACAAGCATCCATATCATCTTTAATACATGAATTCAGCAATAGGGCAACCCCCAGAAGTATCGGTAGCAGTTTCTTCATTTTAGTTTTGTATTCTTCTCTTTCCGAAAAAGAAAGAGATATAAACCGGAGCGGATTTTCCATCCGCCCCGGATCATATAAAAAAAGAGATTCTGATTACATATTTATATTGTTAACAACATATTTCCATGGCTTAACAACTACCTGTACAAGCATGTCAATATTATCCGAATTGATAGCATCTTCAATACTCTTGGCACCCAAAGTAGTAATAGTACCTGTAATATGATAGAATGTGTTGCGTTCGGTAATCTTCATTGAGGTTGTTTCGTCATCGCTATAGTTGGCAACATCAGCACGATAGTAACGTTTGTCGTTAGGTTTAATCGTAATAGCAGCTTCTTTCTTAGCTTGTTCCGTTTCACCTCTCAACGCAAGTTTATACGTCTCATTCGTTTCCAGGAACGCAACCAATGCTGTTACATTATCAGCCTTATCCCAGAAATCAGCAGCCAATTTATCATAGGTGACAGTTCCGTCAGTAGAAGTAACACCTTGGAAAGTGCCATCTGCCAAAGCTTCTTTCAACATTTGCTCCGTAATAGTCGGTTCAAGCAGGGTATGTGTACCGATATAAGTAGCCTGGGTAACTACCACAGTAGCACAACCGGCATTATCGGCATAGTTAGGAGTTACATAAAAATAAGGAGAATATAACTTGTCACTCTTAACGTATACCATCGAAGCAGCTGCAGGAGTACCTCCATCAGCCAGCGCCTTTTCACCAACAACCCATGTCAGACGATATTCTTTCGCGTCAGCATTGTATTCTCCCTTATTCAATGCAGGAGTCGTTCCAGGAACCTCCGCAATAGTAGGCGCAGATTCTTTCTCACCTGCAAATGCTTTCAACCAGCCTTCCACATCCCAGTCTTTAGCAGTTGCATCCGCACTCTGCGGGAAATACCAGTCACGAGTCTGTGCTGTGAACGGAGAAACACGTCTCGGAATACGCACTACGACAATACCATCGGGATCTTTAGTACTTACCGGATTTTCCCAATCTGCATCTTTGATTGCCATCTTACCATAAGCCTCGTATACGGGATTGGTAGTAACAGAGGCATTAAAGAATACCTTCGCTAATTCACGATTCAGAGGAATCGAAACTTTAACGGTAGATCCGTTCGGGATATTCGGGTTGGTAGGAATAGCCGATACACCTGCCATGATATACTTCTTAGTCTGCGTTCCGTCTTTAGCAACGGTCAGATCATTCAGGTAGCTCTTAGACAGATTAGAAATATAGGCACGGATAGCGGCTTCCGATTTGTCAGCCTGGTGTGCCAGTGTCTGAGCGGTAGCAAGGGTCATCTGAGGATCATTCACAATGACATAAACGCTATCTCCCTGACGTACGCCGTTAAACGTACACATATTTTTCTTCGTTCCGGGAGTCGCAACATCGCCCTCACCAATTGCGTCTGCCACATCAGTGTCTTCCGCATTACTGTCACCTGCCACACGCTTCACAGTCCAGTCACCTACTTTCGCGCCTTCATGCTGCGGATCATTTTCTTTGGCAAACAGATAGGCCACATACACGTTATTTTCAGTACCTACTCCTTCTATTTCACCCTTATCCGCACGGGTGGCAGGAGCTGTAGAATTGGTAAAAGCAATGCTGATAGCATCAATCAATTCACCTTTTTGACCACCATTGTCAATTCCCGGTTCATCATCATTACTACATGCAGCCAT
This sequence comes from Bacteroides sp. NGMCC 1.200775, assembly GCF_040798045.1. Taxonomy (NCBI): domain Bacteria; kingdom Pseudomonadati; phylum Bacteroidota; class Bacteroidia; order Bacteroidales; family Bacteroidaceae; genus Bacteroides; species Bacteroides sp. NGMCC 1.200775. The sequence continues at coordinate 891,053 of NZ_JASCQK010000001.1, forward strand.
TGCAAGAGCCGCCAATGTAAACGTAAATAATTTGTTTAATTTCATGTTACTAAAAAATTTAATTATAGATATAAGTTCGAATATTTTATACTCTTATCCGCTTTGGATATTCCTTTCTCCCTTCCGAATCGCGAAGGGTGAAAGGCAGAGAGAAAAAATGCGGATACTCCCTGTTCCATCGTTCTGTTAACTGTCACTGTCTGTTTCGTTAATCAAAAATTCCTTTCCATCACTTTTTAATTCTATTATTACCATTCACTAATTAATTTGAACTATATATTATTGCATTAACTTCAGCTTCTTTCTTTCGGTCAGCAATGCGGGAGCGGTGGCATCAGGTATATACAGCGTCATGCCGCAATGATCGCCAATCGAAAATCCGCCCCGGCTCTGTGACATAAAGTTCTCCGTAGCCGCTTTATAGATTATCGCTTTCTCCAAGGCCTCATCAAAAGCGGCAGACTCTTCTGCGCTTCCAATCCTTTCCACATAGGCCGAAGCGTCATAAAAGAGATGTTGTCCATCCGGCAAACGATCAAAACTCTGTAAGCCGCTACGGTCTATCCACTCCCAACGTTCCACCCGGCTCTCGGCTGCACGAAGTTGCGACTTCAACATTTCCAAGCCGTTAGTCCGGATCACACTGATGGTAGCCGAACGGTAATCCCCTTCCAGATTGTTATAATAATCATAATAGGCGGCAGCCACTGCCGACAGATCCGCTTCCTTTTTATAAAGCAACGGAAACATTTGTTTGTATACCGGAGTGAAACCCGGTGAAAGCATCTCGGCCGATGACCCGACCACATATTGTGTTTTATCTTTCAGTTCATAGGCTACCTCGAGTCCGGCCATGAAACAACCTTCGAAAAGGATGAAATTGAACTGGCCATCCGGGATGGCTGATGCAAAATCCTGTAAAGTCATTTCAGAATGATTATCCTTGACAACCGAACGGGTCATACCGCCCGGAACCACTGCCGTACCTACCGGCAGCCATCCGCTGGTATGAGAAAATACGATCAATCCCGGATCAACGGAAGGATACCGGGCCATAGCCTCATTGACAACCCGTGCAAATACGGAGGCACTGGCTGAATTCTCCTGCTTATACTTAGCCAATATTTTTGTTACCTTTTCTCCCTGTTCATCAAAACAAACCTCTAACAAGCGGGTACTATCCGCTCCTTTTTTATCCTGATAAATCAATAGATGCCCCGGAAACCTGTCCCATGCCTCTGCTAATGCTGACAATTTTTCGTCGGTCTCATCGGCTAAATCATTATCCCCTCCCATATAAACCAAAAGGGTACGATCAGACAGACGTTGCTCCAACAGCCCATCCGCTTTCTCACCGACTACACAACCGGCAAGCAACAAGCAAAGCATATATCCTATGTAATACATTCTTTTCATATTCTTATTTTACGTATCTAATACGACATGACACTCGCCGGAGCTTCGGAAAATATTCCCGCAGCAAGACTCCGAATGTTTTCCCTTTATTCAGCGTTTTCAAAGATTTTTTCCGTTGATTGTTATCTTTTACGGTACGCAGGATTGAAAGAATTTCATCACGCTCCGGAAGGTCGGAAAGTTCTATATCTTTCTCAAACTGTTCCCAATCTTCGCCTACCCACTCAACCGCGATCTCCATGCGTTCACCATATTTATTTTCAAGAAACTCCTGAAGAGCTTTGGCACGCTTCTCGGCCAGACGTTCGTTATTCAAGGCATATCCTTCCGGGGAAGAGTAGCCGGTAACAGTGACTCCCGATATGGAATTCCGGTTATCCCGCTCAATAGAGTCCACCTGATTAACGAAATGCATCCAAGAGGCACGGTTCAACTCATGATCGGGAAGAATGCGCATTTCGTTAGTAGGGAAATAAATATCAGCTTCATAGCCCGCCTGAATAGGAACCACCTTCCTATGGGAAGAGGCATCCGCAATCACAGGTGGCTGTTCAGATACATCCGGAACTACCCAGACGGTGTCACGAATCACAATAGTATCCACCCGCTCTACAATCAATGGGGGTATCTGCTCTGTCTGCATGGCAAAAGGTACCAAACGGGCATCACAATTGCAATTGGTATCCCGCATCCACACTTTCACATCTTCCATCCATGCCGCATAAGGAACTTCGATTCGATAATGGATGTAAGGCAAGGCGTGATCTCCCTCACGAAGCACAGTATAAGGAGGAATCTTCTCCAATCCCGAAGTAGTGCCCAAGGCCCGGCGTCGGCGATACATCAAATCGCTTTGAGGCCCATTGAGCACAATGGGAGGCAGCGACAACGAATCGGCGGCATTGCCCGAAGAGAGTAGCGGAAACAGATAGACCGTACAGTCCGGCGCCAGATGGACGCTGGTCAGGTCGACAGCCAGATCGACCAACAAGACAGAGTCCCGGCGTTCCAAACGATACACCTCTGTACGGACAGGCTGCGTAGATCTATCTGCCGCTAACACTGATAGAGAGATGAAAAATGAGAAACTTATGAAAAAAGCTTGCCTGATATTCATGTCTTACCCCTCCCCTACTTTAAAAGATAGATAATGGACACACCAACCTTGGTAGGGCCTACATAACCGGTCCGGTAATGATCGACACGCTCACCGCAGGTAGGACAATAAAACTTATCATAATCAACTTGAAGATATCCCAAACCGATATCGACTCCGATATTCACCCGGTTACTGATAATCCACTGATAACCATAAGTAACCCCTCCACCATACAACTGACCTTCAAGCCGATAATCCTTCAGGATGCCAAAAGGAAGGTTACCGAAGTTGAAGATACCTCCCGTAGCATGCACGCCCAGATAATGCCCCTTGAAAACTTCACTCAGCCAGTAACGGTATTCTACCTGCCCGACCAAATGTTTCATTTTCCGGTTTTTAGCGTAAGTAAAAGGATTATATTGAATAAGACCGGCTACACTCATCTTTGAACTAAAAGCATATTCGACTCCTACATTCGGAGTAGCCGTGGCCCAGTAAAGACCATTGGTAGTCAAGCCCCATTGCTGAGCGCGCCCCATACAAGGAAACGCTAAAAGCAAAGCAACAACCACCCCCAATGTGCATAGTACCTTTTTCATATTTATGGTTTGTTTGATAATTAGGGGCTCTTTCTTATAATGAAAGGGAAAGCTTCAGAATTACCAACATAATCACCTGTAAGACAGAAAAATAAAAGAGTACCGATCCGGAAATGTTTCTGATTTTTTTTATTTTCAGAAACAATTGCAGGAAGTATGAAAGTAAAGCACTGATTCATAGAGCATTGCTTGATATTGACTCAGAAACGATTTCAGAAACATAGATGGAAAGGGCCGTAAAAGAGCAACACGAAGGATGATGTACAACCTGCATATATCTGATTATAAACAGATTAATCATCCTTGTGAATAAATAACGGCATGTGCCTGAAGCAGTGGGGACGGGCAGATGAAAACCGTTGGAAAAGAAATAGCGAGAAACCGGTGTATGCTTTCTTAGAAGAGTCTGTAGACAAAAAGAAGGTGTACAGGAGGATGTTTTTTTCTATATGGAAAGAGAAAATAAATAATTGACAGCAAAAACAAAAAAAACTAAAAAAAGATTTGCTTTATTAATAATTTAATATGTATCTTTGCAAAAGTTATTTGAGATCAGAGGGTATCTCACGGTTGGCTCTTTCATTATAAGAAAGAGTTTTTTTTGTCCTTTTCTCACCCCCTCTTTACCGAAGACAGTTTATCACTAACCGATTGGCCCTGTCAAGCCGCGTAGTATCTATACGATCCAAATAGATGCGTGTAGTCTTCTCCGATGTGTGTCCCATGCAGTCACTGATGACCGAGACAGGTATATCGTTCGCATGAGCAAGGGTCGCCCAGGAGTGGCGGGCCACATAAAACGTAAGCGGCACCTCCAACCGAAGCCTGTCACCCAATTCGCGGATCTGTTTATTAAGCTTGCGTTGCTGTCGGCGGTAATCCTGATAGCTGTCACCACGGCGGAGCATCGGGAGCAGATAATCCGATGAAGAATCGGCATAGCGGTCAATCAACTCACGCAAACCGTTTTCAACTCGTATCCGCAACTCTTGTCCCGTCTTCTGCCGTTTATAGCAAAGGTAGTCTCCTTGCAGATTTTCTTTATTAATATAGCACATATCTACAAAAGACATTCCACGCGTATAGAAACTGAACAGGAACAGATCACGAGCCAACTGCATATCGGCACGGGAAGCAGTCAAATCGACTTGCTCGATCCGTGCAATCTTCTCGCGGGAAATGGCACGCTTGGCAGTCACCTCTTCTTTAAGGTTCAGCCTCCGGAAAGGTTTCTGATCAGTATAAACCAAGTGGTCGGCACAGGCGCGATTGTAGATGGCACGCCACTGGCGGAGGTAAAACGAAATGGTGTTTGGCTGATTGCCCCGGTTGCGGAGGAAGTCGGCAAAGCGGTCGATTACTTCGGGGGTCAGTTCTTCGAACGAGAAAGGACGGTCACCCACAAACAACTCGAACGCCCGGCGGGCACTACGGTAATTGGCGGCTGTGCCCTGACGCCCTTTATTTTCCAGACCGGCTATCACGGAGTCGGCGTAGACCAGTACCTGGGTCAAATCATTGTGATAGTTGTAGACGCGTACAATGTCGTCCACCGTATAAGCACTCCCCTTCTCCGCTTCCAGCGATTCGCAAATAGCTGTCAACTCCTTCCTTATATATATAAGGTATTCGTTGGCTTCGCGAACAGTGAGCAGGCGACGGCGATTGCCACCGGTATTCTCTACCATTTCTAAACGGGTGTTGAACTCTGCCTCCCAAAATCGGTAAGGCGTATAAATCTCTCTTTTCTTTCGATGGCGTATGATCTGTATCACGAGTGGATAGCTGCCATCACGACCCTCGCGCGAGCGATTGAGCCGTGGAGTGATGGAGGTCATCTTCTTTTTTACTTTTGAAAATTTTGCAAAAGTATAACAACGTCCACTATCAATATGTTGGCAGCTTTTTGACTTCACTATCTTAAAAAATCTTATACATTTTGTTTGTACTCCCCTCCATGAAGAGAGGAGCAAATGTAGCCCACCCCCCGGAAACGACCTAAAAATAGCCGTTGCATTTTTGCAACACCTCTCTTTTTCAGGGTGTCGCAAATATGCAACACCGGATTTCCATCGATGAAATGGGCTATTTTTGAACTACCTGCATGATTTTCTTTATTTCACGGGGAAGAGAAAAAAATCTGTCCGGATAAAAAAGGCATGGATATTATGGGGTATCATATGATCTAAACTTTCGACTACCCGATTAGCACAACAAACAATAACCTACGCCATATACGCGATATATATGAAAAGTATATACACGATAAGAAAACATGAACCCCATATTACCTGCTATTTGTTAATCAGAAGTTATCGAGACTTCAACTATAAATAACACTCAGAATGCTTTCCTTTCATTGAAAAAGCGCAGAAGCAGCACTTATCTTTGCACTGCAAAGCGTAATGTTTGCTCTCGTAGATCAATCGAATCACTTATTTGGCAATAGAATCTGAAAATTGTCATTTTGTATTTTCTATAGCTTATAGAATTCATTTTTTCCGTCCAAGTTCCAAGGTTAATCAAAAGAAGCTCAAGAATCCGTATCAGAGTAAATCGAAAAGAAAGCAAATAAGGCAATACGCAATCCACAAAATCGGCATACGTAACCGATTGCAATATAAAAGATAAATATAAATTCAATTACAGATCATTTTCATATATTCAGAGAAGTCATAGACGAGAAGCAACCAGAAAAATATGCAGTGTTTTATGCCCCTTTTCCGAAAGAAAAAAGAGAGTTATCGGCTGCAAAGCAACTTGCCACCGGTTAGATGTTAACTTCCTGCCGGCACAAAGCTAACTTTCTGCCGACAAAGAATTAACTTTGTGCAATTACAAAGTTAACTTCCTATAGATAAAAAAGTGAATATCCGGTTCTTTTTTACTACCAAACTCTCTTTTCATCTGTCTTTATATCCCCGCAAAGCCCCTATTCCAAGAAAACGGAGCATTGCACGCGTCAGCAAAAAAGGAAATATCAAAGCAAATAGTTAGAATTTGAAGGAAAATCAATACGTCCTCTACACACTCTCAGAATAGAATCCACCAGCCAATTCATATTTAAGCAAATCAGGAGTTCTACTTATCAAAAACATTTCTGAAAGTTTTCATTTTTTATCTGTATCTTTGCCCCAATTATATGCGGCCGGAGAAACAAATCGGTTTTAGCAACATAAACGATAGCCTAATCGTCATCAGAATCACCACCTCCGATAACCAAAGAAAGGCTATAATAGACTTACTCATTGGGGTAACTGTACCGTCTCAGGACGTGGTGCACTGCCATTGAGTAAGCAGGCTTGTGGTGAGCCTTGATGACGTATGGCGGGCGCACTACGTCTTTTTAATATATATATGTTTGAATTGATTTTGAAATTATTCACATTTATTATGGGGGAAAAAGGACGCTGTGAGAGTTTTGTCCACGGGACTCGCAAACATTGTGCGAATAGGACATAACCAACATCTGACATTGAAACCAAACATAAATATGAATCTTAAAAGCCTTCCTTTTCATAAAAGAAACGAGTATCTGCAAAGAAAATACCACCAGTTCAAGAATATAGAAAGTGCGGAACAACAAACGATCTATTACATCTATTATAGTACAGTGGTCTGCTTCAGTATCGGAATCCTGGCCGACCTTTGCGTCTACCTCATGCGAAATAACTTATTGCTGGCAATATGCAATATACTCTCCCTGGGATTATTTGCGTTATTCACTTATTTACTGATTCGGAAAAAAGCCCGGATCGTATCTCTACTAAACAGTGTTTTCTATACGATACAAGGCAATATACTGATCTCGATGTACAACCGTATCTACCTACCGCCGGAAGAAGCCGGATTCTTTTTGTCGCAGGACCTGATTATCGGAATGGTGACCTGCGGACTGGCTTCCATTTCCGTAAAACGCCACACGGTCATAATCCTATCCCTCTCACCGGTTTTGCTCTACCTGGGCATCGGACTCTATACATCGTCCGACCTCTACCTTATGAATTTTCCCAGCCTGACGGTAGCTTATATTTTTCCTCCGGTAATGCTCGCCAAGTTACAGGAAATATTGCGAAGCATGCACCGGCAAAAAAAAAGGATGACTTCCGAACTAAAGCTATGGGCGGCTTTCAACGCCCTGCACCTTCAACCCAGCAACAAAGAAATACAATTCTGCTGCCTGATATTGGAGAACAAAACAACCGAAGAGATAGCTGAACTTCAATATATAGCCCCTTCGACTGTGAGAAGCAACCGGAGCCGGCTCCGACAAAAATTACAGATAGGGCAAGAGACTGATTTACAGGAATATTTATCAGAATTAATAAAAAAAGATTTCGATTAGTTGAAAAATGTAAATTAAAACCTCTATATTTGTCACCGACAAGAATAAACGACAGCACGCTTTAGACAGAAGTGAGCGCGTTTATGAATACATTTAATTTAAAACTAAATTTCCCCAACTTGTTGTGGGAGATAGCCGGATATAATTTCCCGTCTCTATTCGGGAAACGGGCTATACTCTTTATTTTCATAGCAATATCTTTCCAAGTATCCGCCCAACGTATGGCCATCAAGACTAATACGCTGGAATGGTTAGCGGCATCCCCCAATCTGGGAGTGGAATTCCCGTTAAACGATTGGATGACAGCCGAAATTTCGGCATCGGCTAATCCCTGGAAGATTACAGATAAACTTTTCTACCGTCATGGGCGCGTACAAGCTGAAGCTAAATATTGGCTTCGGAACCTGCTGGCGCGCCATTACATCGGTATCACAGGATTCTATTCCATGTTCGACGTAGGAATAACCCCCAGGGCATATTATGGAGATGCCGTAGCTGCAGGTGTCACGTATGGATACAACTGGATTCTGTCACGCCGCTGGAACCTTGAGGTTTCAGGCGGTGTGGGTGTGGCACGCTACAGGTTGGTGCGTTACCAACCGGGAAGCACTCACGGTGAACCGAATGAATCGGGATGGGCCCCCATACCGGTTAAACTAAGTGTATCTTTTATCTATATAGCCAAATAAAATAACCCTAATGAATATCAAAAGATTTTTGCTATTGGGGATAGTGACCCTATACGCCATTATTCCGGCATGGGGACAAGCCCAGAAAGTAGAAATACGCGGAAGCGTAATCGATGACGAGGGAGAGCCTGCCATCTCTATCGTAATCAGAGACCAGAATGAAAAGGGAGATGTATACGGCATCACAGACCTGGACGGAAAGTTCAAGATCATGGCAGATCCCAGTACGACCCTCCATTTCTCGGGCTTTGCCTACGCATCAAAAACAGTAAAACTTAAAGGAAAGACAACGATAAACGTAGTGATCTCGTACGAAGCATCGATGATTGACGAAGTGGTGATCACCGCCAAAAAAGTGGTGGACAAACTGCTACCGGAACCAACCGACATCGAGATCATCGGAAATCAATACATCATCCACCCAAAAGTAAAAATTCCCAAAGAAATGTATAAGCCGAACACACGTATCGTAGTGCAACCGATGTTGGTGAATATTACCCGTAAAACACAGAGCCTGTTCCGCCCGGCAGTGGTGACCGGAAAGGAGTATGCCATCACATTGGAACGAATGATGGAATTCGACCTGAGCAGAGACCCGTTAGCACCTTTTCAGGAGAAAACGCAAAAGATTGATAAAAATGAAGTGATTGCCTACGTAGACTCCCTCTATATGGATAACCCGGACGATGAATGCCGGTGTGACATCTACATGTATCTGGTAGAATATAAAAAACTGGCATACAAAGATACAGTAGTGATAGCCAAAGGTACGGTAAATCCGATGCGTTTCTTTACGTACCAAGCGGATGGCATGAAAATCAGAGATGAAAAATACATCCCTAAACCTCAAAAACAACAAAGAGGCGACAGAGGAGAAGTGAAGCTGAACTTTCTGATCAACTCGGCAACGATAGACGAAAAGGATCCGAACAACCAAAGAGAACTGGAGAAAATGCGCTTGCGCCTGCAGGAAATAGAAAACGATCCGAACTCGGAATTCCTGTCGTTTTCCGTCAAAGGAGTATCGTCGCCAGAAGGTCCGTATCAGTCGAATCTGAAACTGGCACAAAAACGCACGGACAGTACGCTGAAACGTATCTTTGGTTTTCTGAACGGAGGTACTATAGACGCGATAAAAGACAGTACATATACAGAGGGAGTGGTGGCCTCATGGGAAGAGGTAGCAGAATCGATGGAACACGACTCACTGCCTACAGACAAGTTACGGGAAATCATCAATTACTATCCGGACAACATGGCCTCGCAATACAGCCGGATCCTACGACTACCGGAATACCGGAATGTCATTCTAACGACTTACTTACCACGGCTGCGCCGGGTGGAATATAGTTTCAACTATTCGGTGATGAGATTACTGAACGATGAAGAAATACGCATAATGTATAAACAGGACTATAAAAAATTGGTACCCTATGAATTTTGGCGGATATACCTGAATGCCGATAATGACTCTACACGCGAAGTAATCTGCCGACAAGCACTGGAACAATATCCTAAATTTATGATTATGGCCAACGAATTGGCTGCATTACTGATAGAACAAAAGAAAGCAGACAGCAAATTGCTGGAACCGTTTGTCAGCAGATCGGCTCCCACAGAACTACTCTGTAATCAGGTAATCGCCTTAATGGACGAAAGAGCTTATAACCGGGCGGACTCCATTATAGACTTTTTGCCGGACAACGACATGACACAAGACGTAAGAGCCATCGTTGGAGCTTACAACGGGCATTTTGAGGATGCTTATGAACGGTTCGGAACACAAGGCGGCATAAATGAAGTGGTATTATTAATGGCCATGAAGCAAAATGAAGAAGCGTGGGAAAAGGCACAAGAACTACCGGATGAACCACTCAGCTATTATCTAAGGGCGGCATGTGCCAACAGGTTGGACAAAGTGAGCGAAGCATATGCTTTCATAAAACGGGCCCTGAACGAAGATCCGTCACTGAAAGAGATTGCGCAGATAGACGGAGACGTAACCGACCTACTGCAACAGTTGGAAGAGGAAAAGAAAGAACAGAAGGAAAAAGCGGAGAAAACAAAAGAAAAAACCGAAACGGAAGACACCGAAACGGAAGAGAACGGCTTGAATGAAGAAAGAACGATAAAGCAATGAAGAATATGAGAAAGAGCTATAAAAGAATCCTGCTGTTAGGAGTCGGTTTCGGCTTATGCGGAACTCTGGCAGCACAAGAGCAAAAGCAAGATTCAACAGCGGGAAAAAACAATATAGAGGCCTCAGAATATTTGATACCCAAAAGAAAGGGAGCGGAAAAGTTCCATTCGAAGAGAGGGGCGGAACATCTGTTTTTCTCTGTCGGATCGGGCATCGGTTATCTGTTTAACGTAGGAGGCGGACAAACCGCTCACGGACCACGGGCATCATTCATGGCAGGCAATTGGCTGACTCCCGTCATAGGATTACGGGCCGGAGGGGAATATACACAGTGGAAACAAGGAAATACGGATATGCATCTGGCAGGAGCCAATGTAGACTACCTGATCAATATCAGTGCATTTGCCGCCAGATACAACCCGAAGCGGGTATTCGAAGTGATCGGCGCTCTCGGACTCAGTTATCAGGCCACTATCATAAAAGACCAAAAAACAATCCATTCATACGGATTGAGGGCAGGATTACAAGGGAAACTGAATGTATCGTCTGCTTTTAACCTGTTTATCGAGCCACAACTGGCACTTTATCCGGACCGGGTGGACAACCAGCCATCGTGGAAAAGATATAACCTGGCAGGATCACTAATGGCAGGTATTACTTACAAACCGGCAGGATACACTACCCTGACCTTCCTTAAAGGAGGTTTTGCCTCACTGGCGGCCGGCACGGGAAACACCGGAAATGTATTGTTCGACACGGAATTCGCTTTAGGTAAATGGTTCGACAAAATTAACGGAATGCGGATCAGTGCCGGCAGTAGTACCGCCTTTTTAGATAATGAAGAAAGCGGAAGCAACCGCGATTTTAATATCAGCCTCAACATCGACTATCTGTGCAACCTCACAAGGCTTTTTTCCGACCGGGACAGCCACGTGTTCAACCTGACAGTGGCAGGTGGCATCGGGAGCTATTTTCCCGGAACGGAATCATCATCTTCCATCATCCTGAACGGCCGCATCGGACTACAGGGAGAAATCAGGTTGTCGGCGCATACCGGGCTTTGGCTGGAACCCCGAATCAATATATTTAAAGACAGAAGTTATCGGGCTGACCTTCAGGAACCCATAAGGGGAACAGTGGGGTTAATGGTGGGAACAACGTATAAATTTTAGAATAAGATTCACCCCCACATACTTTATGCTCTCTCTTATGGACAAATTAATATAAACCTACATTGATGCAAGTGTTATAATGGCTGTTGTACAGCTTTTATTTTGTTTTGTTTGTGTTTAATAGTGCGCAACAAACTTACTGCGAAGTAAATGCGTCCTTGCTTTTCCACTCTGACTTACTGTGAAGTAAATGTGGTGTTTGTTTTATCAATGTCCCAGAGTTCAGCGGAACATGGGACATTTTTTTATTGTTCAAACCACCAGATTATGAGCAGTGTAAAGAGCGTTGCCAATGCCGTGCAAACCAGCGAACCTTCAAAACCAAATGCTCCTCCGTTGATCAGATTATTTGCGGGCAGGCGAAGTGAAAACAAGGTTTCACAGAAACGATTGCCACTGACTTCAAATCCAAGCACGGGCCCTTGAATCCAGTTCCAAAAGAAATGAAGCGAAATTGGAAACCAAAGGTTACGGGTATAAAGATAGGCAGCTCCCAGTAATAATCCTCCCAACACCAGATTAAGCATAGGCAAAAAAGCCACATTGGGATTCATCAGATGGAGCAACGCAAACAAAAAGGAAGAGATGAAAAGAGAAATAAATTTATTGAGTCGCGTACGCAATAAGCGCCCCAGAATATATCCGCGCATCATAGTTTCTTCGACAATGGCAACCATAGCGAAAAACAGCCCGCTCAAGAACAGATCGCTCCAATGAAAATGAACACCGACAACCTCAATCTGACCGGTCAGCAAACAAACAGCAAAGCCAATGGTATAGATAAGCACTGCCATCAAAAAGCCGTATAAGATGTCTTTACCACGTCCTTTCAGACTGAATCCTAAATCGGAGAAGGGACGATGATCCAGAAATTGCATCATCAGGAAAGTAACAACAAACACGCTCAGCAACATAGCTCCCTCCCCAATAAAGAAAGCCCCCATTCTCCACTCTTTTAATACAGGGATAGAACTCAGGATAATCCCAAACAGAGGTATAAGAATATAGAAACCCACCAGAAATAATGCAATACTTGCAAATGCCGGAATTCCTCCCGAAGAGGGGATCGGACTGTTCTCTTTTTCTTGTTGTTCCATTTTGTTAATTTATTAGTTGAAGGACAAAAATAACTATATTTTCCTAAAACTCTCAACGAGATAAAGTATGATTCGCTATATTTGTCTAAACATTTATCATAAATATGAAAATAAAACATCTGTTTATAGGAATAGCCCTTGCTGCCAATCTATTTGCAGCTACAGCACAAGAAGTTAAGAAAACATATTTCGTCAGCAAACCGGGAACTCTTATTTCGATGATGACGGAAGAAGAAGCAAATCAGGTGACTCACCTCACTCTGACAGGAAAGATCAACGCAGTGGACTTCAAGCATCTGCGCGATGAATTCAAAAATCTGCAAGTGCTCGATATAGCGAATGCAAGTATCAGTATGTATTCGGGAAAAGAAGGTACGTATCCGGATAAATTCTATATTTACATGCCAAACTTTGTTCCGGCCTATGCTTTCTGCAAGATGGAAAACGGCATTGCCAAAGGGAAACCGACCCTAAAGAAAGTGGTTCTTTCGGAAAAAATCAAGAACATTGAAGATGCAGCCTTTATGGGATGCGAGAACCTGAACATCTGCCAGATCAAAAAGAAAACTCCTCCCAACCTGCTGCCGGGAGCTTTGGCTGACAGCATCACTGCAATCTTCGTACCACTGGGAGCAAGTGATGAATACCGGCTGAAAAATCGTTGGGATAACTTTGCGTTCATTGAAGGCGAACCATTGGAAGCTAAAATAGAGGTAGGTGCTTTGAGCACACTGGAAAGTGAAATACAAAAAGCAGGGCTACAACCGAAAGAGATCAACTTCCTGACCATCGAAGGTAAACTGGATGCAGCCGATTTTAAACTGATACGGGATTATATGCCGAATCTGGTTGCCGTAGACATCGAAAAGACCAATGCGACAGCTATCCCGGACTTCACTTTCTCACAAAAAAAATACCTGCTCCGCGTTCGTTTACCTCATGGACTGAAAAGCATTGGACAGCGGGCTTTCAGCAATTGCGGACGTCTGTGTGGAACCGTGGAATTGCCGGAAAGCATTACAGCCATCGAATATGGTGCTTTCATGGGATGTGACAGGCTACGCTACGTAGTTGCCAAAGGAGATAAAATCACAACCATAGGAGACAATTTATTCGGGGAAGGGAAAAATAAGTTGATTTATAAACGATAAAAAACGGGAGCATATCAAAAAACTCACCACAGAGGGCACAGAGGAACACAGAAGGAATTTTAACGACACGAATAATCTGTGGAAATCAGTGCAATCTGTGGTGAAAGGACCTTTGACACAACTTCACTCCTTCTTGTTCATCGCTTTTTTATCCAATAGACTATACCCAAAAGAATTAGCAAGCCGGTGAGGATAAAGGCCCAGATGTTGGGTACGCGCGACTCGGCAGTCAAAAGATATTCGCCTGCCAAAAGACGATAGGCATCTACTTTCCAGACCCAATGACCATCCTCCCTAAAGGTTGTATTTGCCGAAAGCATTTGTCCGGGCATATTGAGTTCATATTGAATCACCACTCCAAATAACTCAACGGAACGTGTTTCCTCATCAAATTTTTGATCCACTTCCTGCTGTTTTTCTTTATAGAGAAGCGAAAAGCAATCAGTATGAAAGTGAGTATCGAGTAATTGACAAACGAGTGCCGGAGAGAAGTCCGGATCATCATTCTGAGGCCGATATGCCTGATACAATGAATCCTTAGCCGCATTCAGGCGTGAAAGATAGTCACCCTGCTTCAGGTCAGCTATAAAAGGCCGCATCACTTCAAGACTTAATTCATAGAGACTACGGTTGTACCATTGAACAAATTGTCCTTCCAAACGATCGAGCACTTCTTTCATCTCCAATCCGTTCATTCCCCGATACGCAGTGTCGTCGCCCTGAAACCAAAGTTTCTGTTCCGACTCGTTCAGATAGTTTTTCAGAGGTACAGGCCCTTTTTCTGTCAGTTCGGGATAAACACCGTTATAGGTATAATACGTATAGAACCAACGGAAATGTTTGGTCAGTGTTTCCCGCGGAGTCACCAAAGGACGAAACATCGGATCTTTAGGCCGGACCTGCTCCGAAAATAAGTCGACAGAAGCCTGCTCCCTGCTGGCACACACGTTTATCTTTTCCTTCTCTCCAAAATAATTATGCATCCGGACAGAATCAAAACGCATCACCGTCCAACCGGAATCCAATGAGAACATAAAAGGATTTTGTGCCCGATTTCCGGCCATGAATGCAGAATCGCCAAAGGCATAAACCTCCCTACGAGCCGATCCATCAGGAAAAACCTGGGTTTTCACTTGATAATAGGTGGTGCAGGACACCATTGAAACGGCCAGCAACAATATCGGTAAAAGATTTTTTGTTTTCATACGCATCTATTTTTTAAAGATCACTCACTCTTCATTATCTGTTTATACTGAGTATAAAGCCGTTCTCGTTTAAGCATTTCCCTTTTCCGATTACGGGATGCGGTAAAGAAAAGTTCCTGCTTCTCTCCTATCGTCAAACCTCTATGCTCCAGACTGCCTGTGAAAGTATTCGATTGATAGGGCTCCGGTATGATGATTACTTCAGACGAGGGAAATGAATCAACAGACATCGTTTCTGCTACCCATATCGCCAAGAGCAAAGTTGCAGCAATGCCCGAACACCAGGCAACAAGATTCGGTCTGCGCTTGGCCGGACTTCTGAAAGAAGCCGCCTTGACAGCACGCATAATATCTTCGGTCAATGCCTCCGGATTTTCCAGAATGGGGGGTGTCTTTTTTAACTGTCCCAACCACCTTTCATAATTAATTTCTTCCTTTTTCATCTTTCTTTATTTATTTCATTCAACTTCTTACGGATACTCTTCCGAGCGAGATAGAGGTTTGTTTTGATCTGGATCGATGTAAGTCCGGTAATAATCTCGATCTCTTTGATTTCCAACTCTTCTATATCGCGCAATGTAAATACCAGCTTCTGCTTAGGAGTCAGTTGTTGCATAAAGTACAGGATATGTGCTTTCAACTCCCGGTTGACTAACACTGCTTCGACGTTATCATCGGAAAGAATGGGCAACTCGGAAAACGCAATATCGGAAAGCGCTCCGGCCGGCGAGTGTTGTAAAACCCGCAAACGATCATAACAAATATTACACGCAACCCTGTAAAGCCAGGTCGCAAAGCGAAATTCAGGACGGTATTTGTCCAACGAAAGCCAGACACGCAGGAAAGTCTCCTGTACCATATCCCGCGCTTCCTCTTCATTACACAACAAGCGGAATGCCAGGCGAAAAACAAAAGTCTGATACTCTGCCACAAGCAAAGCAAATGCACTTGCATCTTGCTTCCTGCTCCTTTCTACTAATGCCTGTATTTCCTTTTGTTCCATAAGCCACGGTATATGTTGTTTATATATGATACGTAATAAATGGAGAAAGGTAAAATAACGATGAATGATAAACTATGAACGATGAACAACAGTAAACGATAAATAAAGTGAATGCGAACAAAAAAACGATGAACAGGCGCCCATTCAGGCACAACCTGTTCATCGTTAATCGTTCATCGTTCAAAACCGTACATCATTACTTGTACATCTTGGCTCTCAGCTCTTTGATGTGATCGGAAGTAATGTATTCGTCGTATTCCATCATCTTATCGATAATACCGTTCGGAGTCAGCTCAATCACGCGATTGGCAACGGTCTGAATAAATTCGTGGTCATGTGAAGAGAAAAGGATATTGCCTTTATAGGTTTTCAGGTTGTTGTTGAATGCCTGAATAGACTCCAAGTCGAGATGATTGGTCGGAGTATCGAGAATCAGACAGTTGGCATTGCGCAACTGCATACGGGCAATCATACAACGCATTTTCTCACCTCCCGAAAGTACACTCACTTTCTTCAGTACTTCTTCACCGGAGAAAAGCATACGTCCCAGGAAACCTTTCATATAAACTTCATTACCCTCGCCGTATTGGCTCAACCAGTCGACCAGATTCAAATCAGTATTGAAATATTCGGTATTATCCAAAGGAAGATAAGCAGTTGTAATTGTTACCCCCCAGTTGAAATGTCCTGCATCAGGCTTCATATGACCGTTGATGATCTCAAAGAAAGCAGTCATCGCACGCGGATTACGGGAAATGAACACAATCTTGTCACCTTTCTCCACATTGAAGTTCACGTCGTTGAACAATACAACCCCTTCTTCGGTCTTCTTGCTCAAACCGGAAACTTCCAATATCTGATTGCCCGGCTCACGCTCCGGAGTAAAGATGATACCCGGATATTTACGGGAGGAGGGTTTGATTTCTTCAACATTCAACTTTTCGAGCATTTTCTTACGACTGGTAGTCTGCTTGCTCTTGGCAACATTGGCACTGAAACGGCGGATAAATTCTTCCAGTTCTTTCTTTTTCTCCTCAGCTTTGGCCTTCTGGTTCTGCTGCTGACGGAGGGCCAATTGACTGGATTCATACCAGAAACTGTAGTTACCGGCAAAAAGATTGATTTTTCCGTAATCGATATCGACCGTATGTGTACAGACAGAATCGAGGAAGTGACGGTCATGACTTACAACCAACACGGTATGTTCGAAATTAGAGAGATACTCTTCCAACCAGGTAACAGTCTCCATATCCAGGTCATTGGTAGGCTCGTCAAGCAACAGGTTATCCGGATTTCCGTATAATGCCTGTGCCAGCATCACACGCACTTTTTCCTTACCGCTCAATTCACCCATCAATGTATAATGTTTATCTTCTTTCACACCTAAACCGCTCAACAACATAGCTGCGTCACTTTCAGCATTCCATCCGTCAAGTTCGGCAAACTTCTCTTCCAGTTCGGAAACCTTCAGACCGTCTTCATCAGTAAAATCTTCTTTGGCATAAAGGGCTTCGCGCTGCTTCATAATATCCCACAACACGGTGTGACCCATCATTACGGTATCCATTACCGTATAAGCGTCCCACTTAAAGTGGTCCTGGCTCAATACCGAAAGGCGTTCGCCCGGACCTAACGTAATGTTTCCGGTAGTCGGGTCGAGGTCACCGTATATCGTACGGAGAAAAGTTGACTTGCCGGCGCCATTGGCACCGATAATACCATAACAATTTCCACTTGTAAACTTCAGATTTACATCATTAAACAATACCCTTTTACCAAACTGTACCGAAACGTTTGAAACTGTAATCATTCTATTATTATTCCTTAATTTATTTATTATCAAATAATGCGGTGACAAAGGTAGACATTTTTAGTGAATAACGAACTATCAGTAATGTGTCAATCTGACATAAAAGTATTACCTTTGCTGCGTTTTTTGGCAAAACAAACAAACTGGCAAAGTTTTTGCTGCAAAGCCAATACATTAAAATGCCGTATTGACATGAAACTAAATCCGTTTAACAAGAATAAAAACAGAATAGATATGGACCCAAAAGAAAAAAAAACCAAGAAAGAAGAAGAGTTGACAGTAGACGATATTCAGGATACCGTTGAAGGACAGTCGCAAAACGAAGAAACCACTGAGGAAAGCACACCGCTGACCGCAGAGGAGAAACTGGAAAAAGAACTGGAAGAAGCCCATAGCCAGATCGAAGATCAGAAGGACAAATATCTCCGTCTTTCGGCTGAATTCGATAACTACCGTAAACGGACCATCAAAGAAAAAGCAGAGTTGATTCTGAACGGTGGTGAGAAGAGCATCAAAAGTATTCTGCCGGTAATCGACGACATGGAACGTGCACTGACAACTATGGAAACGGCTACGGACGTAGCTGCCGTAAAAGAGGGTGTTGAGTTGATATATAATAAGTTCCTGTCTATCCTGTCGCAGGATGGAGTAAAGGTTATCGAAACCAAAGACCAACCGCTGGATACGGATTATCACGAAGCCATCGCTGTGATCCCTGCTCCGACAGAAGAACAGAAAGGTAAAATACTGGATTGTGTACAGACCGGATATACCCTTAACGGCAAAGTAATCCGCCATGCAAAAGTAGTTGTGGGTGAATAACCGGAACACGACAAACTTGCTAACATAATTAAAATCAACGAAACTAAAATATGGCAGAAAAAAGAGATTATTACGAAGTGCTGGAAGTCACGAAAGAGGCAACAGTCGAAGAAATAAAGAAAGCATACCGGAAAAAAGCCATCCAATATCACCCGGACAAAAACCCGGGTGACAAGGAAGCAGAAGAAAAGTTTAAAGAAGCAGCCGAAGCGTATGACGTACTGAGCAATCCGGATAAACGTGCCCGCTACGACCAGTTTGGTCATGCAGGAATGAGTGGAGCAGCCGGAAACGGCGGACCGTTCGGAGGATTCGGTGGCGGAATGTCTATGGACGACATCTTCTCTATGTTCGGTGATATTTTCGGCGGCCATAGCGGCGGCGGATTCGGTGGTGGTTTCGGAGGCTTCGGCGGATTTGGAGGCGGAGGTTCTCAACAGAGAAAATTCCGTGGCTCAGACCTCCGGGTGAAGGTGAAGCTGAATTTGAAAGAGATCTCTACAGGAGTTGAAAAGAAATTCAAACTAAAAAAATATGTACCTTGTTCGCACTGTCACGGAACAGGGGCAGAAGGTAATGGCGGTTCTGAAACTTGTCCGACCTGTAAAGGCAGCGGTTCGGTAATCCGTAACCAGCAAACCATCTTAGGAACCATGCAGACACGTACTACGTGTCCTACTTGTAATGGCGAGGGAAAAATCATTAAAGACAAGTGTAAGATTTGTGGTGGAGAAGGTATCGAATACGGTGAGGAAGTAGTAACAGTAAAAATTCCTGCCGGAGTAGCAGAAGGCATGCAACTCTCTATGGGCGGCAAAGGAAATGCCGGAAAACATAACGGTATCCCGGGCGACCTATTGATTTTGGTGGAAGAAGAGCCACATCCGGAGCTGATTCGTGATGAAAACGATCTGGTATACAACTTATTGCTGAGTTTCCCTACAGCAGCTATCGGAGGTGCGGTAGAAATTCCAACCATCGACGGAAAAGTGAAGGTAAAAATCGAAGCAGGTACACAACCGGGAAAAGTGCTCCGACTCCGCGGTAAAGGGTTGCCAAGTGTAAACGGTTACGGCACAGGAGACCTGCTGGTTAACGTAAGTGTATATGTGCCGGAGACACTGAGTAAAGACGAAAAAAGTACTTTGGAAAAGCTGGAAGAATCGAAGAACTTCAAGCCAAGTACTTCAATTAAAGAAAAGATATTCAAGAAGTTCAGAAGTCTTTTCGACTAAGAAGTTTCACCACCGATCACACTGATCTACACAGAGAATATCTCATAAAATCTGCCCGGGTATACGTCGAAAGATGTAAGCCCGGGCAAATTTATATAAAACAGAATACCGGATAGTTGGATAGTATCCCGATGATTTATCAATCTGCCACCCTTTATTACATCCCGGCTTCAAAAAGACATAAAACATGCTGTTTGAAAAACGCCACATTTCTTTTTTGAGACACATCTGGGAGAAGGAAGTTCCCTCAAGGGGACTTTGCAAGCCGAAAAGCCGGGATTGAAGGCTTCGAAAGCCGGGATTTTGAGAGAATAGCGCCGGGCTTTCCGGAAAAAGAAGTAAGCATTTTCACAAAACGCTTACTTCTTTCGGGACAAATGCCTACTTCTTTCAGAAAAATCTCCCCATGTTTTTCCATATTACCCATATTCTTCACAGTCGAAAGCCGAAAAGTGACGAAAATTTCCCTGGTTGCTACTCCGAAACGAACAAAGCAAAAATGACAAATAAGCGGATATTCGGGATAATTACTGTCTATAGGTTCTGACTTTCACCGAAAGTAACGTGATTTTATCTACTTGTTTCTCCATTCAGATGACAGAAGTAAAATCACTGATTTCCTTGGGAGACGTTTTTAGCCACACTGTTTAAGAATGGGCCGAAAAAGAGCAATCCAGGAGAAGTTGAAATATCATTTTGGCAAAATGTCAGAAACCGTTTGTGTGTTTTGCAATTTTAATACCCCGGATTCTGTGTCAGATTGGGATTCATCAAACGGATTTTCTCCGGAATAGGAAATACTGTGGTATATCCACTTTCCTCACCCGGAAGCCGGGGCCTGCTTGTATAAGCACGGGTATATTGGCGAAAACGAACCAAATCTTGCCTGCGCCAACCCTCCCAGGCAAACTCTAATTGACGTTCCGAAAGCAAACTTTCTAATGTAGCTGTCCGGAAAGGAGCATTCACACGGGCGCGAACAAGATTCAGTTCTACATCTCCATTTTCTCCGTTACGGACTTTGGCCTCACTCTTCATTAATAAAACATCGGCATAACGATAGAGTACAATATCATTTTCCATCAGTTTACCATCTTTTGTGGCGGTTTCATCAATCTCATACTTTTTCATCCGTGCGCCTGCGGTCTTTTCATAGGAGGTATTAGAGATATCGACATCCACCTTCCAAGGAAAATACTCCAGCAAAGTACCGTCATCGAGTGTGATGACCTTTCCCTTCAAATCGTAAACAACACCTGCAAAATAACATTTATCAAAACGGGGATCGACAGTTTGGGTATCATACCCAAAGGTTCGAAGTACTTCCACAGTAGCGCTTGAACCATTCTCTCCTCCCAATCCGTAGGCCTTGGCATGATTATAGTGACGGGAACGGAAAAGATATTGCATCTGGTTAGTATATAAAGTCTTACTCATTGGAATGGTAAAAATATTCTCGGCAGAAGATTCATTGTAAACAGCAAAGTTTGCTTCATAGTTATCTTCCAGACGATATCCCGCCGCAGTAATGGAATCACAATATGCCTCCACCGTTTGCCAAGCATTGAGCCGGTTGCCATCTACTTCAAAATAGATGTCTCTTCCATCGGGATATTGTGTATCGGTCCAGTTATCATCCGCATATATCTCAGCATTCAAGACAAGTTTGGCAAGCAAGAAATGGACTACAGGACGGGTAATCCGCCCATAATAACTGCCGGAACGATTGCTATATGTTTGCGCCAATAAAGGGGCAGACTCCTGTAACTCCTTCACAATAAAATCAAAAACTTCTTTACGGTTGTTTTGTTTCACCTCTTTCAAAGGTATAGCAGATGAGAGAATTAGAGGAACACGTCCGAACAAGTCCATTAAATGATAGTAATACAAAGCACGGAAAGCACGAACCTCTGCCCGGTAAGCAGGAAGTTCCGTGTCATGGTGAGTCTCCTGATAAGTATCGATTCGTTCAAGTGACTGATTGCAAAGACCTATAACCTTATATAAATATTCCCACGTAGCCTGAATAGCATCATTATCGACTCCCCAACGATGAAGAAAAAGTCCCTGCCAGAATCCTCCATCATACCAGTCACCTCCACGGGTAGGCATAATAGCCTCATCGGTGGTAAAGGTATTCAGATCGTAAATTCCCCTGCCGGTGCCCTGCAACCCCTGACTATCACTATAACCTCCTATGTTATTGTATAAGGAAGCCACTGCATTATAATACAAATCGGTGAGACTCTTGTAAGCATCCTCTTCGGGAATCTTGTCTTTAGGATTTTCATTCAGAAAGTCATCGCATGAAAACAGCAGACTAAACATCAGGATACAGACAAAGGAATATATATAGTGCCTTTTCATAATTAATCCTCCAAATTAAAAGTTAATACTCAAACCAAGCGTATAGGTACGTGTTAAAGGATATCCCCGTTTGTCATCCACTCCCAAAGTAGAATTAACGGTAGAACTGTTGATCATAGGTGACAGACCGGAATATCCGGTAATAGTAGCCAGATTATTGACAGTCAGTGCGAGACGGAGGGACTGGACGTATTTTTTCCACTTCGACACAGGAACATTCCAGCCTATCGTAACATAATCGAAGTTTACATAATCACCTTTCTCCAGCCAATAGTCCGTAGCGGTCTGGTCTTTGATATTACGTCCGGGAGCTTTCTTCATTACATTGTAATCAGGGAAAATATTCATATTCATGTAGGTCAGTGAAGTACCGTTATAGATTTTATGACCGAACGCCCCGTTTATCTGTACTGAGAGATCGAAACGCTTATAGCGAAAACTGATATTGGAGCCAAGCAAAGTCTTGGGCACCGCCTGACCTGCCACATAGCGGTCTTCTCCATCTTCAAGGCTCACCCCTCCTCCGTTCAAATCGGCAATGTCATACGTATACCCACCATTGCCATCGGAAATAAGCCCTTTGCAATGAGGCAGGTAGAATACCCCTAAGGGTTGTCCTATCATCTGATACACAATATGATTATATCCACCATGAAATCCGGCTCCGTCCAGACTTGCCAGGCTTTTATACTCAGGTGCCGAAATATTCTCTCCACCATACATTCCACTTAATGAAAGCAATTTATTTTGCTGGAAAGTGACATTAACATTAATGTTCAATTCCATGTCGCGGGTCTTCAAAGGAGTGATGCCGACAGCAATCTCCGTACCGCTGTTGCGCATGGAACCTATATTTGCCAAAAGAGTGTTATAGGTAAAAGGCGGCACACTGACATTATAAAGATAAAGCATATCAGAGGTCTTGGAATTATAGTAGTTCAAAGAAAAGAGTAACCGGTTGCCAAACATACCAAGATCCGCACCTGCATTAAAAGTACGCTTTACTTCCCATTTCAAATCGGGATTGGTATTACGCATATTACCCAAAGTAACCACCTGTGAACTACCAACAGGAACAACTCCGTTAGGCTTTACCAGATTAAGCGTCGTATAAGAGTCGATGCCACTCTGATTGCCGGCCAGCCCGTAACCGATACGGAATTTCAGATTATCCACCAATGAAATACGTTTCATAAACTTCTCTTCACTGACAACCCAGGCAGCCGACACGGATGGAAAAAAGCCCCATTTATGATTGGCACCAAACTTGGAAGAAGCATCGGTACGGGCATTCACCGTAAGGATGTACCGATCGTCAAACGTATAATTGAAGCGACCGAGAAAAGATGCCAACCGCGGCTGTTCAAAATAAGAGTTCGTTCCTTCCCAAAGGCGAATGGCACCTGCCTGAAGGTTGTTATAACCAAACTGATCGGAATTGAAATTGGTCACAGTGGTGTAAAAACCGCTATAAGTCTCTTTTTGAAGTTCCGCCAGGGCCAGCACATCAAAATAATGTTTATTCCGGTTCTTTTTATAGGTCAACATCAGATTGCCAAGCAGTGATTCCATTTTCCGGGTACCTTTATATGCTTGTCCGTGTGCCCATACAGATGTAGGCAGATACTGGGAATTTTCAACAATATTATAAGTATAAGAACCAAAAAGAATTAGTTTAAGCTCGCGCAGTAAGTTAAAGGTCAGCCGGGCATGAGTACTGATATGTGAAGTCGCATCATGATCTTTCACTTCCATCCAGGCCAAAGGGTTAGTGATCTGGCTGGCATTGGTAATCTGATCCCAGGAACTGGTTTCCGGATTACGGTGATTGGGATATGTAGGATTAAAAGTTGCAGCCGAATAGAATGTTTTTTGAAGGTCAAACAAATTATGGTTCTTTTGGATAGAGCCAAACATACCTAACTCGCACACCAAGAAATCATCAAAAACATGCTGGGTCATGTTCATATTCGAAGTGAAGTTCTTCATATCCTCGTTCAATATAATGCCCTGACGATCCATAAAGCCCAACGAAACACGATAGCTTGAAGCATCCGTCCCACCATAAAATGCAACATGATGATTCTGTTGCAGACCTGTTTGCTCTATCTCCTTCAAAAAATTGGTTTCATTCCCTTTATCAAGTATTGAAATGCCCTGTTGCTGCGCCAGATTGCGAAACTCACTGCCGGAAAGCATCTCCAGATTTTTGTATACGGAGGATATGCCGAAACTACCGTTATAGCTGACTCTGGTTTTGCCCCGAATTCCCTTCTTGGTAGTGATCTCGATAACACCTGAAGCACCACGGGAACCATATTGTGCTGTCTCCGAAGCATCTTTCAAGATAGTAAAGCTTTCTATATCGGTAGGATATATAGAAGTCAACATACTGAGATCACCAAACACACCGTCAACAATAATCAGAGGGTCGTTACCACTGGTCAGTGAAGTGGTTCCCCGCAAACGTACGGCATCCAAAGCAGCCGGACCATTGGTTCCTTTTTCTATGGTGAGTCCGGGAACACGTCCACGGATAGCCTCCAGAGGATTGGTAATCTGGTCCTTATTCATTCCTAACCCCGTAATTTTTTCTACCGAACCGGAAATATTCTTTTTATTCCCGGTGGCGTATCCTACAGTAATAAGAGAATCTGCCAGCCAAACAGGCTTATCCTGTGCTTGCAAAACAGAGCTGGTAAACATCAAAAATAAAGCTAAGACGAATGTTGGTATGTGAATGATCCGGTATTGTTTCATACTATCATTATTTAAGGTTTGCATATAAAATATAACAAAAAAAGAGGGTATCTGGTTGCCCGGATCCCCTCCTTTCTTATCTTTATCTGAACGGATTATTTACTCTCGATCACCAATGTACCTTTTTTCAGGCCCTTCGCGGCAGCCTCGAGTGTAATCTTTCCTGCTTTCTCGGTAGATTGCACAATAGCTGTCATCATGCCACTGAACACTTTCATCTTCGGAGTCTGGAATGACTCGAGTGAAGCCGGATTACCATTGGCTCCTGCACGATAGGTACCTGCCCCTTTCACCTTGAAGCTGATTTCATTGTCGGCCAACGGGCAAAGATTACCATCTTTATCAACCACCTTAACCGTTACAAACGAGAGGTCCTTACCATTAGCATCGATCACACTGCGGTCTGCCACCAACTCAATATGATCGGGCTTGCCGGCAGTATGAATTTCTTTTTCCGCAACGGCCTTACCATCCTTGTCATAAGCGACTACTTTCACGGTACCCGGTTCATACTTCGTATCCATCCACATCAGACGATAACGCTGCTGACGTTTGAAATTGGCGACAGAAGCAGAATCACCACTATTATGTACCGTAACCGAAAGGTCTTTTGTGCGTTTACCCTGGCTCTTACCGTTGATAAACAGCTCGGCCGAAGGATAGTTGGTATATACAAATACAGGGGTCACTTCACCTTCACGTCCTTCCCAATTCCAGTGAGGCAGGATGTGCAAGGTTTCCGCATCTTTATTCCAGTGGCTGCGGTAGAGGTAATAACGGTCTTTCGGAAGTCCGGCAAGGTCGATAATCCCAAACAATGAAGAGTGACTGGGCCAATCAGTATAATACGGAGTAGGCTCACCTAAATAATCGAATCCGGTCCATACAAATTCACCAATGCAATAAGGCAGATCTTCATGCTGGATAAAATCATCTTCAGGAAGATTGGACCAACCACAGTGTTCTACATCATACGATGAAGACTGGTGGTCGTCATATTTCTGCATGGCACGACGTACCACCGGGAACTTGTAAACCCCACGTGAACTGACAGTAGAAGCA
Organism: Bacteroides sp. NGMCC 1.200775; assembly: GCF_040798045.1. Classification (NCBI taxonomy): domain Bacteria; kingdom Pseudomonadati; phylum Bacteroidota; class Bacteroidia; order Bacteroidales; family Bacteroidaceae; genus Bacteroides; species Bacteroides sp. NGMCC 1.200775. The sequence goes on from NZ_JASCQK010000001.1 coordinate 917,025, forward strand.
GTTTCGCTACCCAAAATAATCTGTTGCGGAAGTTTCTTGTAATTTTCCTGATATTTGTGAGGGCGGTAATTGAAACCGGCTACATCCATCACGGCAGCCATGTTGTTATTAACCACAGCATCAGGCGCATCCATACCCTGAGTAACGGGACGTGTAGGGTCTTCACGATGGCAGATGTCTTGCAGGAAACGTGAAAGCTTCGGTCCACGATCGCCGTTCCACTGATCCGGCACTTCATTACCGATACACCACATAACCACACTTGGATTGTTACGATACTGATGAATCAGATTCACCAGATCTTTTTCTGCCCATTCATCAAAAACTTTATGATAACCGTTCTGCACTTTGGCCGCTTTCCATTCATCGAATGATTCCGCCATAATCATCATACCCATCTCATCACAAGCCTTAATCAACTCAGGAGCGGGCATATTGTGTGAAGTACGGATGGCGTTACACCCCATATCCTTTAGGATACGGATCTGACGGCGAATACCGGCTTCATTGGCGATACCTCCCAACGGACCGAGGTCATGATGATTGCAAACACCCTTGAACATGGTTTTCTTTCCATTGAGGAAAAAGCCTTTGTTCGGAATGATCTCAATGGAACGGATACCGAACGGAGTAGTATATTCATCCTTCAAAGTGTTGCCTTCGTACACTTTTGAAACCGCATTGTAAAGGTTAGGAGTATCGGGAGTCCACAAAGCCGGAGCAGTAACAACAAAATCCTGTTCAAAAACATTGCCGTCGAACTGACTGCCCTGCTTTTCATTAGTTGCCACAACCTTACCATTCTTATCCTTCAATTCGGTGACAATACGGTATCCTTCAAATGTTTTGCCTGCAGGTATATCGAGTTTTGTCTTCAGATTGACCTTAGCAAATTCGTCCTTCACTACCGGAGTGGTCAACTGAGTACCCCAAGTAGGAATATGAGCGTCTTCATTCACTACCAGATGTACATTGCGATACAATCCCGCACCGGGGTACCAGCGTGAAGATTCGTTTTCGTTTTCAAGACGGACAGCCAGTGTATTCTTTTCACCCGGCTTCAAATAAGGGGTGGCATCCACATAAAAACTATTGTAACCGTAAGGCCAGTAACCGGCCTCTTGTCCGTTGATATAGACATGAGCATGGCTCATAGCACCATCAAAAACCAAAGTAGCCTTCTTACCTTTACTGAATGAAGGAGCCTCAAAATCGAGACGATACCATCCTACACCTACAAAAGGAAGCCCACCGGTACGTCCGGCATGCTCCATCGCCTCTTTTTGTCCATCTTGCGAAATAGCCACATTCTGCTTATCGTTATTAATGCTGAATGGCCCGTAAATAGCCCAATCATGGGGTACCGTTACCGACTGCCACTTTGCATCATCATAAGTGGAATTACTGAAGTCCTTACTGTCTTCACGGGTAAACTTCCACCCTTTTTCAAAGGTTTGTTCCGTACGGACCTGTGCACATACCAACAGTGGCACAGCGAGCATCGAAACAAATGCAATTTTGATTTTCTTGTTCATGATTGATCTGTTTTTATTTTAATATAAATTCCATCGTTCCGGCATGTACCAACTCATCATGGCTGATACGATAGCCTGCATGTTTCTTTCCATTCAACTTCACCTCTTTGATCAAATCGGCATCATTTCCGGGACGTACTGCCGTAATAACCAATTCTTTTTCTTTGTAATACTTCGGGTCAAGCCGAATAGTCACTTTGTCGAAAGTAGGTGTAGTCAGTGTATAGTCGGGCATTCCCGGACAGTCGGGATAAAGGCCTATCATACTGAAAATGGCCCATGCCGACATAGTTCCGGTGTCATCATTACCGGGAATACCATTAGGCTGGTCAGTGAAATATTCAGCAAGCAGCCGTTTCACCTGTTTCTGAGTACGCCACTCTTCTCCCTTGAAGTAGCTGAACAAATAAGGATAGGCAATATCCGGTTCATTAGCCGGATCGTATAGCCCCTCATCAAAGACTTTCTGCAATTTATCCACAAACTTCTTCTTACCTCCCATCAGACGGGTTAAACCTGCAATGTCATGGGGAACATAAAAAGTGTAGTTCCAGGAATTGCCTTCATGAAAACCGGGACTGGGAGCAAAATTGGCACCCTCCATCGGGTCGAACGGAGAGTAAAATGTTCCATCGGGTAAAATAGGACGCAATGTACCAAATTCTTTGCTGTAATAATGTTTATAGCCCAATGAACGGTCATAGAACAATTTTGCATCTTCTTTCTTTCCTAAAGCCTGAGCAAAACGAGACAAGGCATAATCGGCAATATAATATTCAAGTGCATGCGAAACAGAATTGTCATACTGCTCTGTCAAAGGTACATATCCTTTAGCAATGTAATCATCGATATCGGGACGCATCAGATTATCTTTACCCGGAGTCGTAGCGGACTTATACATGGCTTCATAAGCTGCCTGTACATCAAAGTCACGTAAGCCTTTCATCCAGGTATCTACGATAACAGGAATACTCGGATCACCCTCCATAGTAAGCGTTTCACGGCCGTAAAGTTCCCATTTGGGCAGCCAGCCGTGTTCTTTATACATATCGACCATCGTGCGAACCATATCCAGTTGGCGATCAGGGAAAAGCAGGGTCATCAGCTGATGTACATTACGATAGGTATCCCAAAGAGAAAACACGGTATAACGATTTCCCTTTGTTGTAAGGATCTCACTGCCTTCCATAGCCGGATATTGTCCGTTCACATCCTGCAAAATATTCGGATGGATCAGCAAGTGATACATAGCGGTATAGAATACTGTCTTCTGCTCTTTCGTGCCACCTTCAACGAGGATACGCGAGAGATCGTCCTCCCACATGGAACGTGCTTCGGCACGAATCTGATCAAATCCTTTACCAGCCTGTTCCTTATCCAGATTAAGACGGGCATTGGCTATGCTGACAAAGGACACTCCCATGCTTACCTCGATGGTTTCGCCTTCTTCGGTATCGAAAGTAAACCATGTACCAATGTCATCGCCACTCATCTCCTTGGTATAAGCAGTATACAATTTATTCTTGCCGGACGTATTGTCCCACTGGGCTTCTACTGTCATCGGACGCATCTTTTTCCAATAGCCACGGGCACGAGGGACCTTATTGATACGCATTACAAAATAAATGGGAAACACAGCTTGCGGATTGTAGCAAAAAGTACCCAGCAGTTTAGTCCCCTCTATCTCACGCTCATTGACAAAACGGACGGTAGCTCCCGTTTCATTAGTCAACCCTTCGCCAAGATTCAGCAAAATATTACTTTCTCCTTTAGGAAAAGTGAAACGAGTGATTCCGGTACGTAAAGTGGCCGAAACCTCATTCTTGATTCCGTATTTAGTCAGGATATTCGAGTAATAACCGGGCGTGGCCTTTTCGTCTTTATAAGCACTTCCGTACTGTAAATAATCGACGTTCAGCTTTCCGGTTGTAGGCATCAACAGTAGAGAGCCCAACTCCGGACATCCCACTCCACTCAGATTGACGTGTGAAAATCCGGTAAAATAAGCATTGGTATGTTCATAAGGAGTAGACCACCATTGGCTGTCTTTATCTATTTTATTACCAACGGACTTTCCTCCCATCACATTGAAAGGGACAACCGACATCATGCCTTGAGGACAGATGGCTCCGGGATTCGTTGTTCCGTAATTCGTTGTTCCGATAAACGGGTTCACATAATCCACCGGACTCTCTTGCGCAGAAGCTACTGCTATGGACAGCCAAACGGCTGCAAGTGATACTAAATAAGGTAGTTTCTTCATTCTTTCAATACTCTATATTTATCTAATTTATACGTTCGGTTTTACCGGACCTGCGGAAAGAGTTACTTTACAACGATTTCGTCTGTAAACACCCATCCCCCGAATTCCTCTCCGGCACGAGCCTGGTAACGGACATAACGTCCTTTGGCATTTCCGTTCCATGCATAGTTCTTAAATACTACAGCATCCGATTTAACCACTTCATGCGTCTGACGGCTCAGCTCAGTGAAGTTTTCTCCATCTTCCGAGACAGAAATTATCACTTCGACAGGCAGAAATACTTCAGGACCCACTACCTGCATAAAATCAGCACCAATCAAATGCAGATCTGTCGATTCTCCCATATCGATAGTTACGTCCAAACGATCGCGGGAAATAAATCCCTGCCATGCCCCGTCGCTATAGGTCCAACTCCCACGGATTCCATCAGTCAGGGTTTTATCACCTTGTGCCGGATAAGACGAATTGTAGGGAGCATTATATTTTACGGTCTTGCCCAATGCAAGATGCTGAACCGGTTGCGCTGCTTCCGGCCGATTGCCGATCTCCTTTTTCAAATCGAACGGATGATATCCTTTGGATTGTAAATATCCTACAGCCTTTAAAGCACGGGGACGAAAATCAGTCCATGATTTCCGTTCAGGTGCAGACCAAGCCACTTCGGCCAACGCAAGAATACGAGGATAAATCATGTATTCACAATGCTCGTCAGTCTGAATATATTCTGCCCAAAGATTGGCTTGAACACCATAAATCAATTTTGCTTCATCGGGTGTAAGCGAAGCGGGAATCGGATTGTAAGAGTATACTTTTTCCAATGGCAGATATCCTCCGATGGCTTCGGGCTGAGAATAAGGAGCATCCTGATAACTATCTATATAACAGTGCGAACCGGGAGTCATAATCGCCTGATGACCGGATTTTACGGCATCGATACCACCTTGTTCACCACGCCATGACATTACAGTGGCATTAGGTGCCAATCCACCTTGCAGAATTTCATCCCATCCCAGTAACTTGCGGCCATGGGCATTGAGGAATACCTCCACACGATGAATCAGATAACTCTGTAACTCATCTACATTATCCAGTTGCTCATCCTTCATGCGTTTTTGGCATTTAGGGCAGGTTTTCCAAGCAGCTTTTCCGGCCTCATCACCTCCAACATGAATGTATTGGGAAGGGAAAAGCTCCATAACTTCCGTCAACACATCTTCAAGAAAAGTAAAGGTTTTCTCGTTTCCGACACAAAAATCGGCATTCTTATAAGGCTCTCCTGAACAAGACAGTTCCGGATAGGCAGTCAGAACCTCTTCCGAATGGGCAGGCATCTCTATCTCAGGAATAATAGTAATATGACGTTCACGGGCATAATTGACCAATTCACGAATATCATCCTGCGTATAATAACCTCCGGAAGCACCGGGAGCATCAAAACGACAATATTTCCGCCCACCTTCATTCCACCATCTTTTCCAGTTGGCTTCCGGACGCCAGGCAGCAAGTTCCGTCAATAAAGGATATTTCTTAATCTCGATACGCCAACCGGCAGCATCGGTAAGATGCAAATGCAGGCGATTGAGTTTATAATAGGCTAAAGCGTCTATCTGCTTTTTCACAAACTCCTTAGAGCGAAAATGCCGTGAAACATCGAGCATCAGCCCACGGTATTCGAAACGTGGCGAATCCTGAATCGTTGTAGCCTGAACTGACCAGGCACCCTCCATTGCAGGTTGAGCCATTTGCAAAAGAGTCTGAACACCATAGAATAATCCGGCACCGGAAGTAGCCTGCACTGTTATTTTATGCGGAGTTACCTCCAGTGTATAGCTCTCGGGAGAAGATAACTGAGGATTAGCCTTCGTTATCATAAGAGAGACCACGTTATCTTTCGTTTGCTTTTTACCGTTTTTGAAATGGATAGGTAATGTCTCCAGATAATCCATCAACATTTTCTTCTCTTCACCTTTCAGGTTGGTATACAGCTTAGTGTCACCGGTAAATAGAAAAGTACCGCTACCTTGCTCCATCCGGAGAGGAATAGGAATGACAGACTGCGCTTTCACACCAGCTGTTGCTATCATCAAACCGGCTGCAAGCAAGAAAGTACAAATTTTCATTGTAGGTTTTATCATGATATGATTGGTTTTAGTTTTTTGTTTTCAATGTACAAATATAAGTAAAATGTCAGATTATCTGCAATCAGTCAATCATTATCTTAACTATTTCCGGGGTACGGATTCCCGGCTTCAGCTCACCATTGATATTAAAGAAGGTCTGTCCCTGCCCTGTCAATGCAGCACCGGCACGGGCAACATCTTCACCCCGAACAGCCTCTTCCCACTTATCCCGACGTGTATTATAAATCAAAATCCGGTCATTAAAACGATACCATCCTGCCGGATGCAACATATACTTTTTTGCTTCCAACTTCAGACTGTCTACAACAGTTTGCTTGCCATTGGCCACGGCTGTCTTCATCATTTCCTCGCGCTGAAGAGCAGAAAAGAAAATATCTTTGTTGACTCCACCGGTACAAAGTATCAAACTGTCCGTCAGTGCTATACCGGCTCCACCACCCAAAGCGACAGGCACAGAATCATTGCCAACCGGAACAGATACCGACTGCCATTGTTGCAAAGATGGAGAATAGCAATATCCGTCAGTAGAAAGGCTTGCAGACCGTCCATCGGATGCACCGGCAAAACCTCCCCATAAATATAGAAGGGTTTCCCCCTCTTTACGTTGTCCTACACATACCGGTTGTACACGGGGAGAACCCGGAAAATCGGGAAGCCTCTGCCATCCGGTCTCCGGGCTACTCAGACTGAGGCAATAAAGTGCATTCGAAGGTTTACCATCCACATTGCCTCCGGCTACGAAAAGTGTATAATCCACTACTGAACCGCTCATATTATCCATTGTACAAGGTAAAGAAGGTAGTGTATCTACAATCACAGTCTGTTTATCGTCAGTCAAAGAAAGGCGGTAAACAGCAGATAAGGATCCATTTTCGTTCGATCCACCCACACAAACTACCCCTTGAGGAGTCGAAACCGAAACTCCATAAGCAGCAGCAACAGGCAGCTGACCGACTTTTCTCCATATGAAAACTGAGTCTGCAGAAGCGTCAGCGGCATAAATACCTTGGTAGAATTTCTTCTTTCCTCCTTCGGCTGCCGGCGTTTCCGGAAAATTACATCCGCCGGCAATCAATAACTCTCCCTGATAGATGCCGGCATAACATGCCGATACACCCAAAGAAAAACCGGGTTCTCCTTCGGGGAATCCGGTCATTTTCTGCACGCTAATCCCTTCTTCATTAGGCGCAACTTGCCGGGAGCTGCACGAAGCAACCATCCCGGCAAGTAAACATCCAATGATAGAAAGAAAACGAATCGTTTTAGTTTCTGTCATTTCTATTTTTTCAATTCAACGTAATTTCATCTACAAATAAGAAGCCCGGATTACCTTTACCACCATGCCATGCCGGAATGGAGTGTTCCGACGTTGCAACCACTTTCACATAACGGGTTTTTACCGGATCGAAAGTCAATTTGTGCTCATAAAGCCCATTACGGTCGGTCTCTTTCATCTCGGGATATGCTTCAGAAGCAACTTTAGTAAAAGTCTTATCATCATCTGAAACCTCAATTGAGAAAGAACGTGCATCGAATACCCAGTCCCCCTTTTCAACACAAGTAGTGATAGCTACACTTGAAATTTCGGTAGGTTGCTGCAAGTCAATTGTTACATCCATATCATTCTTATAGAATGCGATCCAACGGCCGGTTTTGTAGTTACCATTTCCTTTCAGTCCGTCTACTAATGTAGAAACACCACCAAATTCATATTGCTTGTTTACAGGCTGATTAGCTTTAATAGGCTTTGAAGTAGATTTACTGAAAGCAATCTTTTCAGTCAGCATTTTGCTGTTTCCGGTAGGACGAACAGCAACCGCCTTTAAAGTACAACTTTCCTTAATCGTAAGAATACTGTCACATACGGGAGAAGCTGCCGTAGGCTCAGTTCCATCTAATGTATAATGGATGGGAGCACCGTCAATAGTAGTCATCACTACATCTACTGCTCCTGTAGCCGAATTAGCAACAAACTCGGATTTCACATCAAATACATGTTTGGCATAATTATATCCTTCAGCTTCATATATATTAATCAATTGTGGCAAACGGGTCAGGAAGTTTTCATAATTCTTCTTTTCAGGATTAGACCATTGCACCTCTGCTAAAGCAGCCCAACGCGGCAACACCATATACTGAGCCTGAGAGAAAGTAGGAATGTATTCCGTCCAAAGATTAGCTTGTACACCAATAATATATTTTTGCTCTTCCGGAGTCAATGAAGAGGGCATTGGCTCATAACTATACACTCTCTCCAAAGGTAAATAACCACCAATAGCCAAAGGTTCATTCTCAGTATCTTTGGTCTGATAGTAGTCAAAGTATAGATAAGTGTTCGGAGTCATGATAACATCATGTTTCTGCTTGGCAGCCTCGATACCGCCACCTTCACCACGCCATGACATCACGGTTGCATTCGGAGCGAGTCCACCTTCCAAAATTTCATCCCAGCCGATAATCTGACGTCCGTGCTCGTTCAGGAATTTTTCTGCATGGTTGATAACAAAACTCTGCAAATACTCTTCTTTTGAATGCTTAGCATCACTCTTGATTCCCAAAGCTTTGATACGAGCCTGACACTTCGGACATTTCGCCCATTCACTCTTCGGACATTCATCACCACCAACATGAATATATTCAGATGGGAAGATATCCATAACTTCTGTCAGTACATCATCGATAAAGGTCAGTACGCTGTCGTTACCTGCACACAATACCTGATCGGATACTCCCCATATCTTCCAAACTTCATACGGACCACCGGTACATCCCAAATGGGGATAAGCAGCCAATGCTCCCTGCATATGTCCCGGAAGGTCAATTTCCGGAATAACAGTGATATAACGATCGGCAGCATAAGCTACGATTTCTTTTGCTTCTTCCTGAGTATAGAAACCACCATAAGGTTTTCCATCATATTCTCCTGAATTACGTCCGATTACAGTTTCCGATCTCTTTGAACCGATTTCTGTCAACTTAGGATATTTCTTGATCTCAAGTCTCCAACCCTGGTCCTCTGTCAAATGCCAATGCAAACGGTTCATGTTATGCAAAGCCATCATATCGATATATGTCTTTACTTCATCTACTGTGAAGAAATGACGTCCCACATCAAAATGGGCACCACGATAGCTGAAACGAGGATGGTCGTTGATTTCTACAGCCGGCAATGAAGGAGTTGTACCAATGGCAACCGGAATAGACTTGCGTAACGTCTGGATACCATAGAATACACCGGCTTCAGTGGGAGCAGCAATGGTTACACCATCTGCATTCACACTCAACTGATAAGCTTCAGGGTTCTCTGATTCCATACCCAATTTAAGCAGAATAGCACCTTTACCTTCAGTTCCAGCTTCAACTGCATAATCCTTACCTGTAGCTTTCTTCAGATAATTCGCCAGAAATTGGGCATTACGTTGCATCTTCTCATTTCCTTCCGGATAGATGATTTTCACACTACCATTCAATGTAAATGGTTGGCTTTGAGCAGTAGTAATTTCCTGAGGTAAAGGAATTACCTGGTAATTAGCTGTAGTCTCTTTGTCGTTACACGAAGAAATAAATCCCGTGAGCGCCAGTAAACCGGCAATTTTAAAAAGATTTCTCATACAAATTATTTAATAGGTGTTAGTTATAGGTATCTCGTACATGTTTCACTGTAATATTTTGCTGTTCTCCTTTCTTAATATCCGGAGACGTAATCGTTATCTTCTTGTTTTCCCCCGGCAACAGATCAAAGAAATTATCACTGAAACGGGCGCCCTGAACAGGAATCTGGATAAATACATCTTTAGCCAGCTTAGAAGACGATAAGGTCACTTCACACTTACCATCGGATTGCTTTACTTTCATAGAAACATTTGTTTGGGGCAACTCCAAATCCTTAGTCTTATTAAAGAAATAAACCTCTTCAGCTATTTTCTTACCGGTTTTATCTTTCAAAGCAAGTAGTAAGAAACTGTTTTTACGATGTTCCGATGTCACCCACTCACTCAACGGTTTACGAAAGACACAAGAAGAAACATTCGCCGGAACCTCGACTGCCCTGACAACTTCCTTATCTAATGTCTTGCCATTAAAGTCAATCACTTTCATTTCAAGTGTAAGTTGACTCTGTTTCTCCAACAAATCAGATATCAGATAAACACTCAAACTATCACCTTCTTGTATCGCATTGACCAGCAGTGGTGCAAAAGCTCGCTTTGCCTGATAGTGCAATGCCTTCCAATTGCCATAATAGTCTATACTTGACCAGGAAACGACAGGCCAACTATCATTAAGCTGCCAGTATAATGTCCCCATACAATAAGGCCGGTTGCGACGATGTGCTTCCATGCCATGGCGCATACCATGCCCCTGAAGTACAAGTCCGATATATACAAAGTCTTCAAACTTCTCAGGAACAACATAATCACGCTCCATATAAGTTCGTATCAAATCGTTACCGATACTGCTTTTCTGGTGTCCGTTCATTACCTCCGATTCAATCTGATAATCTTTCGTAGACGCAAAAGTAGCAATCGTCTTCATTTCAGGGAACGACTGGAAACCGAATTCGCTCATGAAACGAGGCAAATCGGTATCTAATGACTCAAAAGGCTTTTTGCCATACCACACACCCCAGTTATGACTATCGCCCGTGCCCCAGGACTCCGGACGTCCCCAATTTGCGAAATAGGGAGAAGTATGTTTGTAGAAACGCCCTTCATCAAGTTCTTTCACCTTTGCAGGCAGCAATCCCCGGAATAACTTATCATATCCCCGGAACATGTTTTCATATACTTCCGGAGTATAATTCTTTTGCCATCCCCAGTATTTTAATCCTTCCAGAATTTCATTATTCCCACACCACATGGCGAGTGAAGCGTGGTTTCGCAGACGTTTGATATTATATTCCGCCTCCTCTTCCACTCGCTTCAAGAAAGTAGGATCACTTGGATAGGAAGTACATGCAAACATAAAATCCTGCCAGACAAGAATACCATTTTCATCTGCCAGATCATAGAAACGATCGTCTTCATAAGTTCCCCCACCCCATATACGAACCATATTCATATTAGCCTCTTTCATATCTTGAAACAGAGTCCTATAACGTTCGGTAGTTATATTGGGGAGCAACGCATCATCAGGAATATAGTTTGCTCCTTTTGCGAACATCGGGATGCCATTCACCTCAAAATAAAAAGATTCTCCATCTTTGTCTTTTTCGTTCACTACGCGTATCGTACGAAGGCCGATTCGATGCTGCCGTGCGGCGACCGTTTTGCTATCACACACCACCTGCACTGAGAAATCATATAAATGAGGTTTCCCCCACCCATTGGGCATCCAACGCACGGGGTTCTGAATATCCAATGGAATTTGGACTTGATTAAAACCCGGTTTTAATGTTACATTTTCCTTTACCATCACTTCCTCTCCTCCTTCCAATGAATAAGAGATCAAGACCTCAGCAGGCTTTTCTTTCTCAGAAATACTATTAATTTCCAATTCATTAGAGAGTTTTGCAACCTGATCTGTCAGACTAAGCTGCTTCACATGAAAATCTGCAATAGTAGCAACATCATAAAAACGAAGAGTAACAGGACGCCAGATACCGCTTGTAACCATACGGATTCCCCAATCCCATCCATAACTATAAGGAGCTTTCCTGGTAAATACACTAAGACGTTTTTCGTGGTGATCATTATCTGCCGGATAATTAAATCCATTGGAGGACCACTGTGGAAGGGTTTGTTTTATCGGAGAATGAAAATAAACATGCAGCAGATTCTCCCCTTTACGTAATACTTGTTTTACGGGAACTACATAGCCCACAAACATATTATCTGATTTCAGAATCAGAGAACCATTCAAATAAACATCCGCATAAGTATCCAGTCCCTCAAAGGAAAGCTGGGCGGCATCTCTCTTCAACTGCTCTTCTGTAACGACAAAACTGGTTTTATATTCCCAATCCTCATTTTCCACCCACTGAATCTTCTTTTCATTGGTACCATAGAACGGATCGGGTAGCAATTTATGATGAATCAAATCCTGATGAACAGTGCCCGGGACAGTAGCTGGTAGCCATTTTTCTGTCCCCACCTGTGAGAATGACCAATCGTCATTCAACATTAACACATCCGAAGTGTCCCTGTTTTGCCCATAAGCTAAACCGCAACAACATACAAGTCCATACAATAATTTTTTCATCATAAACTGCTCTCTTTTTCAAGTTTATCTTCCCCAGTCCGTACGGAACGTAGATGCCGGTAAACCATCACCATTGACCAGATTGGCCCGGGTGAAAGGCTGCCAGCCGTAACGTACACGAAGAGGATTCTTCACTTCTTTACTATATACTTTTATTTGATTTCCTACAACTTCGGCTGTAGCCGGATAATAAACATCCTCTGTTTCAGCCACTTCGAATGTCCGTAACGGTTTCCCATCCGATGAATGCATACCTTCAGCACAATCAAATGACACGTAAGCAGCACCATCACGGAACTCTACATTGCGGAACATCGGCCCCGAAGGCGTTACATTCTTCTTTCCATAAGTCTGATTCAAAGCCCAATGTGCCAAACGCTCCCCAACAGGCTGTTTGTGTTTGGGGTGTACATCAAGCGAATCACCCAGGTCACTCGATACTGCCATACCTGTATTAGGAATCTCATACATCATTCTGCGCTGGCTATCACGGAACCATGGCCATGACGGACGATTGATGCTTGACAACTGCACATAATAAAATGGCAAATCTTTATTTTCCCAGTTTTTACGCCAACTTTCAACCAATAGTTTAAACAATTTCTCGTGTGCCTCACGATTATGTGCATTCGATTCACCCTGATACCAAATAATACCTTTAATAGGATATTGTTCTAAAGGACGGATACCGGCCTCATACAGGTAACAAGGTTCATAAGGATGACGTTGCTGTTTGCTATCCGCCTTTTTCACATTAAGAGCGGCACGACCGCGTACCCAGTCTTGGATAAAGTCATTTTGAGTCCAGTTACGTAATATAGCCGGAAATTTATATTCCAATGTATTACGGTCTACCCATGCTTCGGTAGGCGAACCGCCGATTGCGTTACAAATCAATCCGACAGGTACCTTTAGACTGTCCTGCAGCATTTTACCAAAATAGTAAGCTACCGCAGAGAAAGAACCGGCAGTAGCAGGCGAACAAACTGTCCATTCGGTATCTTTATAATATTGCAGATGATTTAATGAATCCAATACGGACTCATCCCATTCAACAGCATCTGTACGCCAGCGCGCCTTCATATCGAACAAACGAATCTGATCATTGGCGGCTTGCGGAATATCCCTTTTAGCAGTTTTACTCCAACCAAGATAGAACTCCATGTTCGATTGTCCGGAACAAAGCCATACCTCTCCGGCTAATACATTATTGAAAGCTTGTTTCTGCTTTCCCGCAGAAACAGTCAAAGTATATGGGCCTCCAGCCTTCAAAGGCTGGAGAGTGATCGCCCAATCACCATTGGAAGCAGTTTTCACAGACTGTTTCTGTTTAGCTATTGCTACAGTCACTTTTTCTCCTGCGTTTGCTTTGCCACGGATAGTCAGAGGCTGCCCATGTTGAAGCACCATATTGTCAGTATACAGTTCAGATAAGTGTAATCCACCGAAATCTCCCGTAATCGCAGAATATACCGTTTTCGCAAGAATGCCGGCACCCTCTACATTAGGATGTACAGCATCCGGAAGAAGATACGGATACGGATAAAGCGGCGCATGGAAATCTATCAACTGAACCCCGGCATATTTAGCTATTGTCTCGATACTTTGCTGAATTTCTCCATGCCAATCACGGGTACCCGACTCAAAACGAGGATGACGATCGGCAATCGGTGTCAGTCGGGCAATAATAATATGACATTTAGGATTAACAACACGGAAAGAATCAATCAATGCCAGATAATCTTTCACGAAATGATCACGATAGTTCGGCCAGTCACGAGGATCCGTATCATTGATTCCCAAGTGAATAACAACAATATCACCGGCAAAGGCAAGCGCTTTTTTAAATTCTTCCTGCTGCATGTAAGGGCGGTGTCCTTTATTTAATAAAGTAGCCCCTGATTTTCCGAAATTTCCAACTTCATAAGTATCGCCCAAAAGTTGCTGCAACTGTGAAGGATAAGAATCCGTTGCCGGATTTGGAAGAGTATACCCATACGTAATACTATTCCCCACGCAAGCAACTTTTATCCGCTTCTGTGCGGACAAAACTGCGCAAATCATCAAAAATAGAGATAAGAATAGTATCTTTTTCATTTCTTGTTTATATAAGGTTTAACAATATCCACCCATTTAAGGTAGCCTTTACCCAGTAAGTGTAAACCATCATTTGTATACTCAATATTCATCTTGCCGGTCTTCTCATCAACAAAATGAGAATAGAGATCAATATAGGTCACGTGTTCTCTGTCAGCCAGCCGAAGCAGCCCTTCATTAATCTTTTTCACCTCTTGCCAACGTGACGTATGTCCGCCAAACATCTTATAATGATCGGTTACCGGAAGTACACTTTGCAAATATAGCTTTGTTTTTGGAGATTCTTGTTTAATTTTTTGAGTAATCATACCAATACGATGAACAATTGTATCCGCAGAGGTGCCCCGGCTTACATCATTTATACCGATCAACAAGAATATTTTAGCGGGTTTTCCTTTTAAAATCGCATCCAGCCGATCATAAACACCCATACAGATATCACCACTGATTCCCCGGTTTTTGACATGCTTATTATTCAATAATTCACTCCATTCTCCCCCGTTAGTAATACTATTACCCAGAAAAATGATATCTTTTGAAGTCACAGGCAGCTCCTCAAACAGAGTTGCACGTTGATAATAGAACGTAGAATATTTGCGTTCCTGTGCGTTGCCCGCCATTGAGGCGAGCAACAACATCATTAATAAAATTTTCTTCATTCGTTTTTATTTTTTCTCGATCACTTCGTTTTGTCGGGCGAATAGATAAGTCCGTCCACTGCATTTTCTCCGTCAGGAGTTACAAAAACTGTAGTAAACATCCACTTCACCAACCGCACCTCGGGCATATTGAATTTGCCAACCGGCAATTTCAGGAAAACTTTATTCCAGCCTTTATTCAGATGTACGGCGATAGGCGGACGTGCCACACAATTTTCATTTCCCAACGCTATTTCATTACTCTTTGTACTATGAGTAGCTGTCCATACAGGCGGCTGTATTTCTTCATTATTGATCCAGATACGGCTGCCTTTATAGTCCCATTTACCTTGTAACGGAGCCAAGTCCATTTCCGAACGACCATAATTCTGAAATTCAGCCCATAGCCCTACTTCCTGATCTTTCGGAGAGTAAACCCATGTATAGGCATAAGCCGTATGATTCTCTTGCGGATCTTTATAGAAAGTAGGTACCATTTTCCCCCATACATGACGAAGATAGATACCCGCACCAATGGCAGGGTGTACCCCATACTCTTTTCCTTCATATAAATAAGAATCCTTCAATTCCTGTTCCGGAGGAAAGACTTTATTCAAATCTCCACCATTAGGAAATGCATCAGTAATATTCCATTTTACATTCGTCTGTTTTACATAGGCGAACGGATATCCCTTAAATGTATGCTCTTTATGCCAAAGCATACGATTCTCAAAATCAGCAAATTCTTTAAACTCCGGAGAGTCTTCAGAAGGTAAGATAGTACCATTCTTATCAAAATATTCTGTACCTCCGCCTTTCCATGCACGTTCAGCAATAGCCAGCATATTAGGATAGAAATTATTCTCAAGTATAATATTGCGTTCGTTAGCTACGTAACGGTCATTCCAGATGGCAAGAATTGTCCCTGCAATATCGTCACTTCCTTGCTCAACATTATAAATACGGCTGTTATACAATGCAATGATATCGCCAAAAGTATCAAAATGATTGAGATAATGAAACTTAGAATCAATTGCGGGAATACCTTTTTGGGCTTTTCCACGATAACTCCACAAATGCGTCATATCAATTTCGCCAGGTTTATAATGCCATCCCGGATTCCACGAAATTACTTTCTTTCCTTTGGCACGGACATATTCGACCATTTCCGGAACGAACTTTAGATTGGTAAACCGAACTTCATCCGTACCAATATGAAGATAAGGTACATCAAAAGTCTCGCAAACTTCATCTACCAGCAATTTAAGAATTTTCATTCCTTCCGGGCTCTGCATATCATGACGGAATGTACGGACAAAAGCCTCACTATGCCCCGGCATATCAAATTCCGGGATTAAAAGTATATTATGCGCTTTACAAAAAGCGACTAAATCTTTCGCTTCTTCCAATGTATAGTATTTACCCGGCATACGAGTCGTATTCACACTGTCATTCAGCATCGGAAAAATTTTACTTTCCAGCCTCCACGATTGATTTTCAGTCAGGTGCCAATGAAAGACATTAATTTTAAAACGTGAAAGAACAGCAATTTCACGTTTCAATTCTTCAATCGACATATACGTACGCCCTACATCCTGCATAAAGCCACGTATTCGGAAAGCAGGCCAGTCAACAATTGAACAACCGTTGAATGTTGCCTTTTTCTTTCGCACATCCTGTAACTGGGCCAAAGTTTGCATAGCCCAATACACACCATGCTCCGTCACAGCCTCAACCGTAACTTTACCATTATTTACCACCAGGCGATAAGCTTCGTCTGCGTTCAAAGGTACCTCTTCTAATGAAGGTACCAGTTTCACTTCAATACTTGCACGAGCTTTGTCATCAATGACTCCACCCCTATCGACAACAAAAGCTTCCCACTCTTGCCGAAGCACCGGAGTAGAAAGCTTTGTTCTGCCCAGTACAAAGCTGGAACTTAAAGGAGTGAACTTTTGCGGCTCCGGAAGCAGGTGATATTCACCTGCCCGGACCGTAGAAATTGTGCATAAGTAAATAATGAAACTGATTAAGAAAATTTGTTTATTTCTCATCGGTGTTTATTTAGTTTATGGGGGAAAATTTCTCATTTAATAATGTCTTTCAACTTCACTGCCTGGAATGTCATATGTGCCACACTGCTTTCATAAAGAATACCAACCGTTTCTTTATCAATCATAGTAAGACAAGAATAACCCCAGTTATTGCCTTCATCCAATAAAAGTTGGTGTTCGGGTGACCAAGTCACACCACCATCCAGACTGATTTTAATAGTAGTATTATAACGTCCTTTCGTCGTATTAGGATTAGAGAATATCAATAAATCCTTGCCCAAAACATTATCTTTGGCTTTCACGCTTATCAAACTAGCCATGCAAACCGATTCCGGCAATGCCTTGCGAGAAGATTCATGTTCTGTCCATGTTTTACCCAAGTCTTTTGTAATAGCCACAGCACGACTTCCACCACGATTATCACGCATATTCAACATCAATACTCCGGGCTCGACCTCGGCAACCTGAGCCTCTGTAGTATTCGTGCGTGCATAATTGTGCATTTTCCAGTTTTTACCACCATCTTTGCTATACATGATACCTGCATTGGGTACACGTGTCGAATCAATAAACTGAGTAGGGAATACCAAAGTACCGTCACTCATAGTGATGCCCCGACCCGGACCTTGCAACAGAAAATACCAAGACGGATCTTTTACCTGTTCTGTGATATTAATAGGTGCAGACCACGTTTTACCGTCATCCGTACTTTTGGCAAGAACAAGTTGCGCAGTATGATTCATATCCATACCCGGATGTGAACTCCACCATGCACGTTGGTTACCCATACCATGTGTCCAGGCAGCAACCACCCAAACATTATTTGTTTTTGTATCAACAAGGATAGAAGGGTCTCCTACTCCATTCTGACCGGCAGGCAGACCACCGAACTCCCCAAATGCCAAAGGCAAACGCATTTTCTCCCAGGTTTTTCCACCATCTGTACTGCGGCTTAAACCAACATCAACATGCTCTTGCAAGTCCACGCTACTATTATACCGTACATCATAAACTCCCAGCAGTGTACCTTTATTAGTAGTCACCAATCCCGGGATACGGAATGCGGCAGAATTATCATCTCCGGCATGACGTACTCCTACCCCCATGCGGTGTTCAATTCCTTCTTGCGAAACAACATCCAACAGAGCCTTCTTACCATCCAGAGTGACCGAAGCAATATCGGCAGTCACCTTACTGGTAAGGGATGTACCCGGCTTCATTTGCAGACTAATCCAGAAATAGTTAATTCCCGGAAACAGTTTTTGGTTCCCTTTCAAAACAACTTGATTGCCAGGATTACTCACCTCCGATTTTTTTATTGAATAAGAAGGATTGGCGGCAAGCGTTTTTCCCGGAGTGTTACTGGAGATGTATCCCACAGGAGCAAAACGTTTCTTATCTCTGTCCTGCAATGCTTCTGTACCACCATAATAAAGTTTTATAGACTGAATTTCAGACAGATCCACTCCTTTACCAAAATTCAACACTACATCATTAAGAGTCTGGCTCTCTTTAGCATCCAAACGAAGATAGAACAAGACATTATCTTGTCTCTCTATCAAAATAGGAATACGGGTCTCACGAACAAAAATTGTATCTGCGGCTCGAACTACCGGTATAGCACACAGAAAACAGAAAAGCGAAAATAGAATTACAGCTTTTTTCATGGTATCGACTAATTAATATTTATGTTATCGGGAGCAAAGATAGTATTTTTTATTATACAACAGCTATATTAATTAAATATTTTATTATATACCAGCCAATTAATAAATAGCACGCAAGCTAAGGGATTGTTTTTAATTCTATTTGCCATAAAAGCCTGTCTAAATTTCCTTCGTCTGTTTTTTCACAGAATACAGATACTCCCAAAAGGATAGAAAGAGACTAAGAAATCAATTATAAAACGACAAATTCCTCTATTCAAAGTGCTAAAGGACCGAAAACAAACGTATCTAAAATGGTAATTAAACTTCATCCTGGCTACCAGGATGAACTTGGCTTGTACGAAGAAAACATTTCTCTAAAGATCAAGATATACTTTACTCTGAATCTTTCGGATTCTGAGTTTTAACTTTGTGATGAGCATATCTGAAGTCAGAATAAAAAAGAGAGAGACGTTATCTTCAATAACACCCCT
Source organism: Bacteroides sp. NGMCC 1.200775 (assembly GCF_040798045.1). NCBI lineage: Bacteria > Pseudomonadati > Bacteroidota > Bacteroidia > Bacteroidales > Bacteroidaceae > Bacteroides > Bacteroides sp. NGMCC 1.200775. The sequence continues at coordinate 936,091 of NZ_JASCQK010000001.1, forward strand.
CTCCTCTACTTTATTTAAATAATCTATTGAAAACCGAATTATTCTTCAGCAACCTCTCCAATCTTAGTTGGCCAATAAGGATTCTGGTATAATACAGACGTTTCTACTTTTTCATCCGGAGACAGCAATTCCATCTCGCGAACCGGCACAGGGTTGAGATAATGAGCTTTCTGCCAGGTATAACCGTCGTATACGTCATTATTGGCTTTCAAAATGGCATAAGGACGCAAATACTTAAAGGTACGTGAAGAGATATTGGAACCTTCTTCACCGGAATCTTTAAATGTAATCTCAGCACCATTCTCATCTTTGTTAGCCGACTTATACATTTCATCCCAGAAATTACATCCTTCAGGCATATAGTTTTTCGTCAGCAAGTGATCCATCGAACGCCAACGAACCAAATCATCCCAACGCATACCTTCACCAATAAATTCACAACGACGCTCACGACGTATATTTAATAAGGTAGCATCTACAACCTGGGCACCTGAATACTTACCCCAATCTGTTTCCTGATTCAAATCAGTCGCATTGATTGTTTTTGTAAAATCAGGATCTACGCCTGCACGTTCACGAACGGCTCTCCAATATTGAGCTGCTTTACCTGTAACGTTACCATTCTTCATATAATAAGCTTCCAAATAATTCAGATAAGCCTCTACGCCACGATAAATAATACATCCGGTAGTCGACTCAGCTTTTCCCCATACATTCTGTGCCATATCAAAGCTGGCATATTTACGAATACGATATCCTGTCTGGTCTCTCATCTCTTCACGGTTAGATACAGGATGCGGAGCAAACATTTTCACAGTGCCCGGTTCCTCGGTCGAATATACTGGTACAAAATTGCTTTCACCAAACATAAACAACTGAAGACGGTTATCGCGATTAGCCTTCACATCATCCAATGTAGCATCCCCCTTATAAGGTGCTGCGCTACTGGCCGCATACCAAGGCAGACCATCCTGCATCAAGAAGCTTTCAACATAGCTTTTCAACAAGCCATGATTAGAACCGGACGCAATCCATGCCGGGGTGCCATGCATGATAGAGAAACTACCGGTTTTTGCATACTGACGCCAGAACAACACTTCGTCATAGCCGCTTAAATCAACATTGGCATACATTTCAAAATAAGGATTCCATCCGGATGTAATAGAAGGACTAGCAGGATCTTCAACCTTTGTATTAGGGGTCAAAGTTATTTTATCTGCAACTTCTTCCGCTGCTTTCATGGCTTCTGTCAAGAAGAAGTCAACCTCAGCTTCTACATCCAATGAGAAATTAGAATGTACTTTCTTTCCTGGCCAGTTATCATCTCCCGGTACACGCCCTGTACCCTTGTGGTATCTTTCAAAAGAGGCTTCATACAGTGCCACCCGGGATTTAATCAGCAAAGCTGTCTCACGATTCAAACGGGTATTATTTTTAAATCCCTTACTGTACATCATATTGGCAGCATCATCCAAATCTTTCAGGATAAAGCGGGCAACCAGATTACGAGGTTGGCGGACACCTTTTTCCATCAGCACCGTTTTGTCATCGGGCAAAACCTCTGTTACGATCGGAAAGTCACCGTAAGTACGCAATAAATTATAGTACACAAGAGCACGCATCAGATGCATTTCGCCAATATAATGACGAATATCGGCATCTGCTCCGGCAACCTCACCCGCTTCATATTTAGGCACAGCATTCTCAAAGAAGTAGTTGCAATAACGGATATTGCTGAAACTCCAGTTACCATCACTGGAAGGAACTTTCCAAAGCCCTTTTACATAGCGACTACTACGCCCTCCGGCCACCATATTATCCGTTCCACCATCGTTATTCGCTATACCTGCTCCATAACCACCATGCGAAGGAAAATAGTTTTGATACCTCGCTATGGAATAAGCGGCAAAGTGATCCACCGTTTGAAAGTAGACTTCCGGTGTGACAGAAGAAAGAGGTTCTCTATCAAGAAAGTCATTACAGGACGTGAGCGCCATTACCCCTCCCGCAACAAAACATGCTTGTACAAACAGATTTTTTATTTTAAGCTTCATAATACTTCAATTTAAAAATTAACGTTAACACCAACAGATATCACTCTTTGCAAAGGATACAACTTACCGGATCCTGTTCCGGCCAAACTTCCGGTAGCTTCCGGATCGAAAATCTTAGAAAGACTGGTTATAGTTGCCAGGTTATCACCCGAAACATATACACGTACAGAAGATATTCCGGCTTTCTCTGTCCATACCCGAGGCAATGTATAACCCAACTGGACATTCTTCAAACGCAAATATGCTCCATTCTGTAAATAGCGTGTTTGGGTTTGGGTATTACGCCCCCCACTAAAGTTGACGCGCGGATAATATGAATTCAAATTAGCACCTAACGGGTCACCCTCCGGACGGAAGAAATCCCAATGTTCGGCAAAGCCGGTAGACTGCCACTCATTTCCTTGCCCGTTGGCTCCCCAGAAATAACATCCATCCAGCCACAGGTCACGTTTTCCAATCCCCTGCATAAAAATGCTGAAATCGAATCCTTTCCATGCAGCATCCAGTGTAATACCATATTTAAAACGAGGAGTCGAATTACCGATAATACGATAATCGCCCGTATCTCCTAATTTATTGGTTCCGTTACTGATTTTTCCGTCACCATCCAAATCGGCATACATAATATCACCGGCACCCCAATTGGTTCCGATAGAAGATTGATCGACTTTTGCCAAATGAGCATCCATCTCTTCCTGTGATTTAGCAATACCGATTGTTGTCAATCCCCAAATATCATTCAAATGTCTACCTTTATAATACGAACCTACGTCATACGAGTCATTCGGATAGCGCAGAATCTTCTGTTGGTCATCAGAAAGTACAAGTTTAGCTCCATAAGAAACTTCACCGATCCGATCTCTCCAATTTACCTCCAACTCAAAACCATACGATTTCATGTCCGAGTTGTTTATCTTCGGAACTGAAGTTCCCAACAAACTTGAAAGTTCGGGAGCCGGGCCGATCATATCATAAGTATAACGTACAAAATAGTCGAATGAACCGGATAAACGGTTATTGAAGAAAGACCAATCCAAACCGACATCCCAAGTCTCTACTGTCTCCCAAGTTTTCTTAGAGCTGACAATACCCGGATTTGTAGCATAGTTAGGACGTTCGCCATTTACTAGCCAACCGTAATTAGACCCTACAGGCATCGTTTGATAAAATGGATACCATGCATCATTGGTATTCGTATTACCCAGCTGCCCCCAAGAAGCTCTCAACTTTAAACTTCCCATATTAATTTTTTCAGCAAAGCTCTCCATGAATGGTTCGCGAGCAATATTCCAACCGGCAGAGAATGATGGGAAGAATCCCCAACGTTCTTTTCCTACGAAGCGGGAAGAACCATCATATCGGCCATTAGCCTCAAACATATAACGATCTTTATAACTCCAGTTAACACGCGCAAAGAAACCGGCTACTGAGTTGTCAGCATAACCACCATAAGCCTGCGGATCATCGGTTGCCGTATTAATAGTAGGTACCCCCGGGGTAATCAATGTGTTTTTCTCAGCCGTGATGTTTCTGGTTTTATATAACTCCGCATTAAAACCGGCCATCACTTTAAAATAATGTCCGTTATCGAACTGCTTGAAATAGTCCGAATAAATATTTGTGGTATAATAATTTTCCTTCCAACTATATTCATTCACGCGAGAAGAACCTGCTGCATAAGAACCATATCCCATATCCCACACTGTATAATAGGGATCTCCATCCACATTGTAGGCATAAACAGGTAATACTTCCCAATGCTGATATTGAGTAGTGGTACGTACACTACCGTCAAGATTGATTTTCCAGTTTTTAATAGGCTCGAAAACCAGTTGCAACTGATTCGTATAAAAATCTTTCTGGCTATTCTGCTTTCCTCCATTTTCCATCTGTTCCACTTCACCTTCGTCCATAGGGAATCCATTAGGATCATAAGCCGGATGCACAGGCCATTTACGAGCTAAGTTATGGAAAAAGCTTCCTGTCAAGTAAGTAGGACGTTCAAAATCCTCACGGGTCCATTTAGTAGAATACGTCACCTTGAACCAATCAGTGACAGCCGTTGTGATTTTACCATTCAATGTGTAGCGTTGAAACTTATCTGATCCATGACGCATTAAACCTTTCTGATCCAGAAAACTTCCACTAATCAAGTATTGAGTTTTGTCCGTACCACCATTAATACTAAGGTTATGTTCCTGAGATGGCGCCCAATGATCATAAAATTCTTCAAACCAATCCGTGTTTCCATTCGCGTTAGCCCATTTTTGCCAAATACCTGCTCCATTATCAACTGTAGTAGCTTTCAGCGTTCCTTCTTGATAAGCTTTGATACGTTCCATTACAGCAGGGGCAAAAATATCACCGCCACCCTTATTGGCAGAAGCACGATTGAAGTACTGAGCAAAAGTGTAAGAATCCATAATGTCCGGAATACCAATAGCATCAGAAAAACGTGCGCTACCGCTATATGACACATTGGTCTTACCACTCTTTCCACTCTTCGTTGTTACAAGAATTACACCGAACGAAGCTCTTGCCCCATAAATAGAAGCCGATGCAGCATCCTTTAATACCGAAACAGATTCGATATCGTTAGGATTGACAGTATTCAGATCCCCCTCAATGCCATCAATCAAAACCAATGGAGAAGAACCCGATCCATCACCAATCGTTCCGGCTCCACGAATATTCATGTTTAACGTTCCATCAAGGGCGCCACCGTTATTACCAACAGTAAGGTTCAAGCCGGGAACAACACCCTGCAATGCTTGTGAAGCATTTGCCACCGGACGCGCTTCCAACGCCTCGGCACTAACCATACCTACAGCCCCTGTAACGTTCACCTTCTTTTGCGAACCATAACCGACTACAACAACTTCATCCAAAACCTCCGCATCCTCTTTCAGCACAATATTATAAGTGCTTTCAGAGCCAACTTTAATTGTTTGTTGCTTGTAGCCAATATAGCTCACCAAGAATTGTGAATTAGGTGCCACCTTTAACGAGAACTTACCGTTTAAATCAGTAATTACTCCATTAGTGGTTCCCACTTCTACAACACTTGCCCCAATAACGGGCTCCCCGGTAACATCTGTTACCAGTCCCGAAATCGCCTTTACCTGTGCCATCACATTAAACGATAGCAAACAGCCCAACAAAATAAAAAGGACTTTTTTCATAAATTGATTTTTAGTTAATAAAAAAGGAAAATTATCTCTTCTAAACTCCATAAATATAAATACCTGAAAATGAGTACAGTCCTATCGGTACTTATCCTTTTAAATAGTAATCCCAGAATCAGATAAAAACATAATTATTTATAATACAAACTATTACGTCTTAATAGTGAATCAAAATAACAGGGTATTTTTAGTAAAAAAACACTCATGAATTAATAATGGTGAAAAGTAGTGAAGCACTAAATATTTTTTTCTCGTCCCAATTCCTCTAAAATCTACTTTTCAATAAGCCAAAAAGAGTTATCTATATTTCAACACAAAGAAACACCTTATAACATATAATAAGGTTTTTGAATATATCCTTTCGCCCTTTTCAAGTCAATCCAATAGTATTTTAAAACAATAATATATTACATATACCTATTCTAAGGTGAATCGCTATATATATAATATAAGAAATCAATATTATATGAGAGAGGATACCCCATAAACAATCTTTTGTGAAATCCCCAAGTGGATTATCTTAGTTTTTCAATATTATTTCGTCTATATAAAAAATATATTTAAAATATGCTTGTGAGTTTTTAATATAATATATATATTTGCAACGGTTTGATAGTATATAAATGAAAAGAAATAATAAATTTAACCTTTTTCATTTATTATTTAGGTAGTAAAAATACCAAGTACCGATAGAACTTAGTAAAAGCAATTATAATTATCTTTATTATTAACTAAAAAGCAATACTTATGAAGAAAACCATCTTCTTGATTTTGTGCTTATTATGCTCTATAGGAGCTATAGCTCAAACAAAATCCATCACAGGTGTGGTTACAGATGGTACCGGTGAATCTGTCATCGGTGCAAGTGTCGTTGAGGTAGGTACAACCAATGGTACAATCACTAACCTTGACGGCAAGTTCTCATTAACGATAGCTACTGGCGCTAAATTCACAGTTAGCTATATTGGTTACAAACCTCAAACAATTACTGTTAGCGCTGCAAACACTTACAATGTAGTACTGAAAGAAGATACAGAGGTATTAGATGAAGTGGTGATTACAGGATACGGTGGCTCACAAAAACGTGCAACTTTAACTACTGCTATTTCAAAGCTTGATAATTCTGTACTTAAAAATGCGGCTTTCAGTAATGCAGGACAGTCTTTACAAGGCTCTGTTACAGGTCTTCGTGTTGTTAACAAAACGGGGCAACCTGGTAGTGAACCGGATATTACATTGCGTGGAGGTGCTACTATTACAGGCGACAACAGCAAAGCTCTTATTGTAGTCGATGGTATTGTTCGCAATAGCATGAGTGATATTAATCCCTCTGATATTGAATCTATTCAGGTTTTGAAAGATGCCGCTTCAACAGCTATTTATGGTGCACGTGCCAATGGTGGTGTTATTTTGGTTGAGACTAAAAGTGGAAAAGAAGGAAAAGCATCTGTTAATTACAAATTTAAAATGGGTGTGAACTTCGCTCGTAAAGGCTATGATTTTTGCGATGCACACGATTATATTTATTATAACCGTATAGGCTACAAAAGAACCGGACGTACCAATGTCGATACACAAATGGGATATGGTATTGGAAATAACTTATTTGATATCCGCTATTTGACAGACGAAAATGCTAATCTGAAAAATGAAGGTTGGTCTTCTATGGCAGATCCATTTTATGATGGAAAAACGATCTTGTATAAAGACTACTCTGGTGAATTGGACGATGTGGTGTTTAACAACAGTGCTTTAACTCAAGATCATTATGTGAACATTACAGGTGGTAATGATAAAGGGACTTTTTCTGCAAGTTTAGGCTACTATAAAGAAGATGGTCAGATTAGAGGTACTGGTTACGAGCGCTTCAATGGTGCATTGAACGGTTCTTATAAAGTATTTCCTTTCCTGACAGTAAAGGCTAATGCGACTTACTCTTGGTCAACTCAACCGGAACTTTGGATCGGCCAATATGAATTTTTCTACCGTACACGTTCTCAACGTCCGACATGGAATCCTTGGAATGAAGATGGAACTCCGGCCTCCGGTTTCGGTACAGGAGACGGTAATCCCGATTATTACAGAGATAAGTTGACGAGCGAGAACAGCACTAATAAATCAACCTACAGTGTTGGATTTGCCCTTGACATTTTACCTAAAAAATTAGTGTTAAATGGAAATGCTTCACTTTATCGTTATGACTGGCAGAGAGAGAAGTTTAATAAATCTTATCAAGCTCAATCTTCTGCAACTCCTGATAATACACGTCAGGCTGAGGCTTATGTTCAGAAATACAATCAAATTCAGTTGAACGGAACACTGACATACACAGATACTTTTGCTGAAAAACACAATCTGGAAGCAATGGTAGGAACTGAATACTTCACCTATGATCAGTTCGATTTTGAGGCCAAAACCCAAAACTCTCCAACTGACGATATTCCTACCTTGAATGCTGGTTCTACAAGGACTTATACTTCTACAACTAAAACAGCATACCGTATTCTATCAGGGTTTGGCCGTATCAATTATAACTATGACATGAGATATTTAATTTCATTTGTTGCTCGTTATGATGGTATTTCAAAACTGAAAGATAACCGTTGGGGATTTTTCCCTGGTGTATCTGTGGGTTGGAATATCATGGAAGAGAATTTCTGGAAGGATTCTAAAGTCTCAGAAGTTATTTCTAACTTGAAACCTCGTCTTAGCTATGGTGTAAATGGAAATGTAAATGGTATCGGAAATTTCGATGTATATGGTGCTTACTCTCAAGTAGGTGCAAAGACATACGGAGGTTCAACCGCATTCTACAACTCAGGCTTGGTAAACACCGGATTACGCTGGGAACAAAGTCAGTCATTTGAAGCTGGTCTGGACATCGGATTCTTAAACAATCGGTTAAGTTTCATTCTTGACTACTACAACCGTACTACTAAAGACTTGTTAACTAAACAAGCACTTCCGGGATATACAGGCTTTACAGAGATCATGACTAATATGGGAACTCTGCGTAACTATGGTTTCGAAATGGAAGTAAGAGCCAACATTCTGAATAACCCTAAAGGATTGACATGGGATGTTACAGCCAATCTGTCTTCTGTAGCAAACAAAATTGTGAAATTACCTTATAACGGCAATGAAAATAACCGTGTAGGTGGCTATGAAGTGGCAACCGGACGCAAAAAAGCCGATGGAACTCCTGAAACAAAATGGATTGCCGGCCGTCAGGAAGGTGGTAAACTGGGAGAATTGGTTGCTTACAAACAAAATCATATATTCAAAGATTGGGATGACGTGAAAAAGTATGCCAATAACCGCATCGACGAGGTAGCCAACTTATATGGTCCCGGACTTGCAGCCCAATATGCCGGAAAAGAAGGATGGCAACCGATCGAACCGGGTGATGTTTGTTGGGAAGATATCAATGGCGATGGTGTAATCAATGGATATGACCGTCAAGTAGTAGGAAATATATTTCCAAAAATTACTGGTGGATTCTCTACTACATTGGGTTATAAAAACCTCTCTTTATATGCTCGTTTCGATTACGCTTTAGGACATACCATTTATAATGATCTCGCAGCACGTTCTTTGGGACAGTATCAAGGTTCATTCAATATTATTAAAGAAGTAAAAAAGACATGGAGTGAGACCAATACTGATACAGATTTACCTGCATTCTATTACGCAGACCAGTTAAGCAAGAAAAATATTACACGTTCAAATAACGGTAATACAGCTATTGATAATAACAGTTCACGCTTCTATGAAAAGGGTGATTATCTGGCTTTGCGTGAATTGACATTAAATTATAATCTGCCTAAAGCATGGATCAGTAAAGTTGGTATGACAGATGCATCAGTCTATGTAACAGGGCAGAACTTATTCTATATCACCGGATACACGGGTGTTTCTCCTGAACCGGCTGTAGATACAACTTATGGTCGTGGAATAGATAACGGACGTTATCCAACTCCGAGAACAGTTTTATTCGGTTTGTCAGTGACATTCTAAATTATATATGATTAATACAAATAGCATTATGAAGAAAATATTTACATATATGTTAGCAGGGCTTTCTCTCCTGCTGTTTTCAAGATGTGATGCACTGGATATTGAACCTACCAGTTCTATTGCGGATAGTAATTACTGGAAGACTGAAGCTCAGTTCAGTACCTTTAATGTAGGTTTGCATGCATTACTTAGAGAATGTAGTTTTAATTTTTTCTTATTAGGTGAGCCTCGTGCGGACATTTATGGAGACGTTCCCTTTGGAGGAGAAGCCACTCAAGGTATGGAACGCTTGCCTTTCAATACGATAAATAAGGAGAACACAGGAATAACCAACTTTGCAGGAATGTACAAAGTGATCAATCAGATCAATTTGATGATCGCTAAAACCAAAGAAACGACTGTACTTCCCGAAGCTACTAAAAACTATTATTTAGGTGAAGCTTATGGTATGCGGGCATATCTTTATTTTCATTTATTGCGTTCTTGGGGAGATGTTATTCTCTATCTGGATTATACGAATGGAGCCTCTTTAGACTTAAGCAACCTCTCAAAAGCAGCCTCTCCTGCAGAAGATGTGATGAAACAAATCAAAGAAGATATCATTGCTTCTGAAAAGGCATTCGGCAGTGATTACTCTTTCAAATTCGGCAGATATTACTGGTCAATGGCCGCAACACAAATGCTGAAAGGTGAAGTTTATTTATGGAGTGGGCGTCAAATGGGTGGCGGCACAACAGATTATACTACAGCCAAAACAGCTTTACAATCAATTATCAGTAATGTAAATGTCAGCTTGCAGGATGATTTCTCAAAAGTATTTGCTTACAATAATAAAGATAATGCCGAAATTATTTTCTCTATACGTAATGCAAAAGATGAGTATAACATGTGGGACGATAGATTTAGACAAAACTTAGTACCACAGCAGGCATACATGACTGCAACTTACTGTAATAAAGAAGGAATTTCATTTAAAGATTTGCCTGAAGGACAACTTAACGGTTTGATTCGTCTGCAGATAAGATACGATTTGTATAATAAGGCATTCCGTGATGGAGATACCCGTAAGGACGCTTCCATGACAGCTGTTTACCAAAAGCAAGAAGATGGCACAATTAAATATATTGCTCCTTTCTGCAATAAGTATCAGGGAGTCCTGTTGGACGGAGCTTCACAGCGCAGTTTTTTGAATGATTACCCCATTTATCGATATGCAGACTGCCTGTTATTACTTGCTGAAGCAAAAGCGCTGTTGGGAGAAGATCCGGCAGCTGAGATCAATCAAGTTCGTGAACGTGCTTATGGAAAAGAGTTCTTTGAGTTAAACAAAGCTACGCTATCTTATCCGAATGATAAAGGAGACTTCTATACGGATAATAAATACATGTCCGGTGATGAAGATCCTTTGGAAGCCATTTTGAAAGAGCGCATGCGTGAATTTATGTTTGAAGGGAAACGCTGGTATGATTTAAGATTATTGGGTGCAGACTATGTGACAAAGCGCACTTCTGCCGTTGCCACCCGCCTATTATGGCCGATTAATGAAAGTGTATTGACAGACAATCCGGCGTTAAAACAGACTCCGGGATATGAAAATTGATTAGTTAATATAACGGGGAATGTCTGATTGGACATTCCCCGCTTTTATTTTGTTCTCCTCCATCTGCATATATAAAAAATCGGCTCTATGATTGGCGAATAAGGAGTAATGTGTATATGACAATGAAAAAAGAGAAGCTGTCTCAATAATAACCGAGACAGCTTCTACATTCAATAAATAATCGTATTTAAAACCTATTGATTAAGTTTTATTTTTCATATCCAGGTGTCTGTTTCAGCAACGGATTGACACTCATAATGTCAACATCAATAGGCCATAACAACTTGTATTCCTCACTTGGGTCCAAAAGAGGTTTATCCGAAGGATAATTTGCAGTAGCAGAGAAAGCAAGAGATTTGCCATTAGCATCATGCATACGTACTACATCAAACCATCGCTTACCTTCCCAAACAAACTCTTTATCACGTTCCTGGAGGATGGCCAATTCATTCTCTGCATAATTTCCTTCCGTATATTTATTAGCCTCATAATTGGAGCCATATGCACGTTCACGCACTTCATTAATATAACCTGCACAAGGATTTCCTAAACCATTTTCTATTTCAGCCATCATCAATAAAGCATCGGCATAACGGTAAACAATCACATCGGTATCATAAATACGATTGTTGTTCGAGTTGATAGAACCAATAGCCTTAAGCATAACACAACCAAAGCCTTCTTTATTCTTTTGGGTATAATATTCTAAGAATGTTGCATCACGACGAGTGTCTTTATCGCTATAGCTTTTCCAGAAATCTTCAGTATATTCATGGCGGAACACACCTCCGGTACCCTTCAAATTTAATGTATCCGTTTCAATCTTATTATCATCACGGTCATATACCTGTCCAATGAATACTGCCTCTTGATAGAGGAACATGCCTCCCCAGTTTGTAGCTTCGCCATCAGCAAAATGTAAGGTGAAAATAACTTCTGCATTATTACGGTTAGCTGTACTAAATACATCGCTGAATTTGTTTAATAGCTGAAATTTGCCTATCACTCCATTCAGAGCTGTTTTGGCAGTTTCTAAATCCGATCTTCCAGAAGCTGTATAGCCATTTATAGAAACTTTAGCAGCCCACATATAGATTTCTGCTTTCAACATCAGAGTGGCAGCTTTAGACCACATTGTCTTATCATACTTATTGGTCACTTCTTCTGTACCAAAATAGTTTTCAGATTTACCGATATCCTCTTTTATGAAGGCCATAGTGGCCTCGGGTGTAGCACGTTCGACATAAAATTTATCCGCAGTCACTTTGCCATCCAGCAACTCGACTGTTGTAACAATAGGTACCCCGCCGTAAGTTTTATAAAGCATAAAATAATAAAGAGCTCTTAAACCATATGCTTGTCCTAAATAGGCTTTTCTGTCTGCCTCACTTAAAAAATCACATTCATTCTCAACTTTTTGAATGAAATGATTAACTTGCATAATCGGGCTATATAATCCAAACCAGTTGCTGAATCCCGGATTATCCTGGCTTAAAGTATTGGTACGCAATATGGCATAGTCCAAACTGGTGTTTTGTGAAGAACTACCAACGCGCTGTGTACCACCGCGCAATTCTCCCAAACAATAAAACATATTATAGTTACCTCTCAATTGAGAGTGCATGCCATTCATAAACCCTTCCACCTGGGCTTTATTATTCCAGTAGTTGCCGCTTCCGAAATAGTCTTCCGGAGCGAGATCCAATGCATCGCATGAAGTGTAAAGCACAGACGACACAAATAAGGAAATGATATATATTATCTTTTTCATAATTTGTCTTTTTATATTTAGAAAGAAACATTAATACCAAAAATCACTGTACGAGGTAATGGATATCCTCCATTATTATCTGCTTTTTCCGGTGAGAATAGGTGTTTTGCTTCTGTCAAATAGCCTAAGTTCTGACCTGTAATAGAAAGTTCCACATTGCTCAATTTAGCCTTCTGCGCCCATACAGATGGTAATTTATAGGATAGTGAGAGTTCACGCAATGCCAAGTAGTTTCCATTATAGGCAAACATGGATGAGCTACGGCAATAATTACGTTTACCCAATTGATCGGCCCATACATAAGTTGGATATTTAGCATTCGGATTTTCTGGGGTCCATGTATTTTTGGTCTCCTCAATGGTATTATAAGTACCTTGAGCACATGCCATGATCCACATTGTTTTCCAGTCCACTGCGGTGAATCCCAATGCATAGTCGAAACGTGCAGACAAGGTAAGGTCCTTCCAGCTTACAGTAGTATTGATACCTCCTGTCCATTTAGGAACAGTATTCCCAATTTTCACCATGTCATAATTATCAATAACTCCATCACCATTTACATCTTTCCATTTCACGTCACCCGGCTGAATCGGAAGGGCATTGGCTTTTTGAGAATCTGTTAATTTATTGTAACCTTCTGTTCCACCATAAAGAGGACGGCCACTTGAACCGTTATTACCTGTTGTCAAGTCAATCAAGTTAGTCGGGATTTCGTCTTGAGATTTATAAAGTCCTTCTGCCACAAACATGTATAGATCGCCCGGACGTTGACCTTCCTGATATCCACCAACCCACATTTTTTCATCTCCGTTTCCAGTATAAACCTGATAAGCACTTTGACGATTTCTTTCAAGTCCATTGTCCGGCAAAGAAACAACCTTGTTTTTGTTCAAAGCACCATTCCAGTTCAAGTTCCACTTCCAGTCTTTGGAATCAATGATCCGGAATCCTAATTCAAATTCAAATCCTTGATTCTGGAACTCACCATTGTTTGAAGTAACAGAACTTACACCTGAAGTAGACGGTACTGTGATATTAGCATATTTATCACTAGTCAAACGGTTGTAATATGTCAAGTTAGCATTGATGCGATTTTCCAAAAAGCCCATATCTAAACCGACTTCAAAAGTTCTCGATTTTTCCCACATCAGATATGGGTTAGGAATGCTGCTTAACAAGAAACCGGTTGAACCATTATAGCGATTACTGCCATAAGCTCCCTGAACTGTATAGTTTCCAACAAAGTTCTTGTTTACATTACCATTTAAACCAAAGCTGGCACGTAATTTACCGAATGAAAGAATAGATGCTGTGTTTTCCATAAATTCTTCTTTGCTGAACACCCAACCCGCTGATACGCCCGGAAATACTCCCCAACGGTTTTCTTTAGCGAGTTTTGAATATCCGTCACGTCTTAAAACCAAAGAAAGCAGATACTTAGATTGGTAGTCATAGTTGACACGTCCAAAGAATGACATAATACGTTGACGAGAGTGTGAAGAGTCTATAGAACGCATTCCTTCCTCTTTTGAGGTGTATTCCAAATCCATAAAATCATCGGTGGGAGCTCCGGAACCAGAAGCACTGAATCCTTTGCTGTATGAATCATAGTATTCAAAACCAACCATTGCATCCAAGAAGTTGTCCTTATTGATCTGATAATTATAGTTCAATACGGCATTATATGTTTGGTCTAAAGTACGGCTATATGAAGCAGAGGTGGCGTGAGATGTAATCAAGTTACCCGGAGAGCTCAAATAGTCTTTATTAAAAGCTTCTGTTTTTTCTTCGGAATAATACCAGATGGCTCCTAATTTCAATGAGAGACCTTTCATGAAATCAATTGTGAAAGATTGATTCATCGTAAACTTATCCGTATTATTATCACGAACGAATTGCTTAAAATTGTATTGTTGGTTACCATCACCGGAGTTCGGTCCTAATAGCATATCTCCATCTGCATTATAACCACGGAAAGTAGGAGGTAATGAAAGACAGCGTGAGAAATAGTTAGCCTCAGCTGTTTGCGATGCAGGAAGTCCGTTCCAGGTCGCATCTGCAAAATTGAAACTTGAATTAGAAGTTAACCATTCCTTAAGTTTATAATCAGCATTAAAAGTAAAAGTAATTCGTTGATACCAGTTACCTACTGCTGTACCCTCACTCTTATTGTAGCCCAAGCCGGCATAATAACTTCCTTTATCATTACCACCGCTTACGCTTAAGTTATAATCCTGAGAGAATGAAGGTGTGTTTATATTAAAATCGGCAATGTCTGTATTTTTATAAATAATTTTATCTCCATATACTGGGTCAATCATAGTCTGCCATCCTTGATTGAGCAGAAAAGATAGATTATCTGAATAGATCATCGGACTCCAAATAGCAGAACTTGTTTTATTTCCGTCTAATGGCGTTACACCATCCTTGTCAAAATATAAATTACCTGTTCCATAAGGAGTTGCAGTAGTCAATCCGCTTAGAGAAGACCATCCTTTCACATTAGCTCCGTCCGGGTGTTTCATATCTCCAACGTAAGCATTCATATAACCTGTACGCATCCAATAAAGGTAATCACCGGCATTCATAAAGTTATAAGAATCCTTGAAGTAGTTCAAGCCAAACTTTGCTTTTAGATTTACCTCTGCTCTACCCGCCTTACCACGTTTTGTTGTTACAAGTACTACACCATCATTAGCACGTGCACCGTAAATAGCAGTTGCACCGGCATCTTTCAACACCTCCATTGATTCAATATCATCCGGATTAATATCACTCAGCGAAGAGCGTACCTGACCGTCAATTAAGATCAGTGGAGAACCGGAACCATCAAAGTTCGTACCACCACGGAGTACTAAAGTTGGAGCACTACCCGGATTACCCGAAGTCTGACTTACTGACAAACCTGCTACAGCACCGGAAAGAGCTTGAGCCGGATTAGTAAACATACCTTGTTTTAAAGTTTCCTCTTTTACTTTGGCTATGGAGTTAGTCACTTTAGAACGCAATTGTTTACCGCCATAACCTGTTACAACCACTTCATCCAACATTTCAGAATCTTCCTTCAACTTAATATTAAAAGAATTTCTGCCCTTTACATCGATCGTTTGAGGCTGATAACCAACATAAGAGACTTTGATCTTTCCGTTGGGATCGACCATTAATGTAAACTTGCCGTCAATGTCGGTAATTACACCATTGGTAGTGCCGACCTCGACAACACTTGCTCCGATGACTGTTTCACCGGTAGCATCTGTAACCACACCTGTGATTGATTTCTTTTGCGCCATGGCTCCAATGGAACATAACAAGCACAAAATCAAGAAGATGGTTTTCTTCATAAGTATTGCTTTTTGAGTTAATAATAAAGATGTTTATATGTGTTTTTAAAACTGTTTACTAAGTTCTATCGGGACGGTAACCCAAATGTGGAGAAATGGAACAATAAGCACATTTAATAAACAGCTAACATACAGCAATTTAAATAATTCACATAATTATAAAAAAGAAAAAAATAGACCCATTATTTATAAATATTAGCGGTAGCATAGGGGTATAAATGACAAACAAATAAGGTTATATTATAAATATAATCTTCATAATTAACTTATATCATAATAGACAAGACGTTAGTTCAAAATAGTTGACATATATAAATTGGCATATCGAAAAGAACACAATCAGCTATTAACATTATTATACAAAGCGTCAGAGGAATCTTATGAAACATTGTACTTGAAATAATAGAAATAGAGTTATCTTTGTAACCGCGGTTACAGTAACGCCCGTTACAAAGTAAGGACTAAATAAACAAAGAATATGAAGTTTTACAATAGAGAGAATGAATTAGCTGAATTACAAAGGATACAAGAATTATCTTTTGGAGAGAACTCTCGTCTGACAGTAGTTACCGGAAGAAGAAGGATAGGTAAGACAAGTCTTATTATGAGAGCCTTTGAAAAAACTTCTACTATCTATTTGTTTGTGGGGAGAAAAAATGAGGCATCTCTATGTCGGGAATTCATAACCTTAGTTTCCCAGGCACTTGATATTTATGTACCAGAAGAAATATCGACTTTCAAATCCCTCTTTCGGTATATTATGGAAACTGCTACCAGACAATCATTCAATTTGGTTATAGATGAGTTCCAAGAATTCTACAATATCAATAAGTCAATTTATAGTGATATACAAGATATCTGGGATCAGTATAGACAAAAAACCCACATGAATTTCGTTGTGAGTGGCTCTATTTATTCTTTAATGGAAAAGATTTTTCATAGTGAAAAGGAGCCGCTTTTTGGCCGTGCTGACAACATTATAAAACTTTCTGCTTTCAGTCTGAATGTATTAAAGAAGATCATGAAAGACTATCATCCCCAATATACAAATGATGATTTATTGGCATTATACTCATTTTCTGGTGGAGTTCCTAAATACGTCGAATTATTTTGTGATAACAGAGTGTTAACCGTTGATGAAATGATCGATTTTATGGTCAGAGACAACTCCCCCTTTACAGATGAAGGAAAAAATCTATTAATAGAGGAATTCGGCAAGAATTACGGTAC
Source organism: Bacteroides sp. NGMCC 1.200775 (assembly GCF_040798045.1). NCBI lineage: Bacteria > Pseudomonadati > Bacteroidota > Bacteroidia > Bacteroidales > Bacteroidaceae > Bacteroides > Bacteroides sp. NGMCC 1.200775. The sequence goes on from NZ_JASCQK010000001.1 coordinate 953,289, forward strand.
TTACTTCTCAATCCTGAGCGCCATCTCTGGCGGATATAATACTCAGACGGAAATAGAAGCACTACTTGGCGAAAAGAGTCTGGGCGGTTATCTAAAGCGATTAATTGAAGACTATAACATAGTAGTACGCCAACGTCCTGTCTTTTCTAAAGAGGGTTCTCAAACTGTCAGATATGAAATATGCGATAACTTTATTCATTTCTGGTTTAATTATTTCGATAGAAATCGTTCACTCATTGAAATAAAAAACTTCGTTGGCTTACGAAAATTAATAAAAGCTGACTATCCGACATATTCAGGAAAAATCCTGGAACAGTATTTTAAGCAAAAATATGCTGAAAGTTATGAGTTCCGTCTTATTGGTTCGTGGTGGGAGCCCAAAGGCAATCAAAACGAAATTGACATTGTAGCTATTTATTTAGATAACAAAAGTGCAATTGTAGCAGAAGTCAAACGTCAAAAAAAGAATTTCAAGCCAGAACTTTTCCAAAAGAAAGTGGAGCACTTAGAGAATAAAGTTTTGGCTAAATACCAAATAAATACAGTCTGTTTATCATTAGAGGATATGTAGTAGATAAATGTTCATTAGTAAAATGATAAAAGTATCTCGCTATGGAGCAGCCTGTTTTTTGAATACCCCTTTTATCAATTTGATATATTGGTACAGATCTGACATTTTGTATTTCTTGATGTCTCTACATCGTGCTAATCAGAGGGATGAGAGGAACCAGAATAGAAAAAACAAAATCTGAACCGTTTTATCAAATCAAAGGAAAAGTGAAATCACGATTCTACGATCAAAAAGCATATTTTTACCGACTTACGATTTACTTTTGCATAGAGATATTTCAAAAAAGGAACATAGTCACATATTTCTTTTTTCTTAATTTCATTGCCAAATAGAACATATAAAAGATTATTTTCACACTCTTAGCAGTGATTTAGACCGTCTGTTGACAGAGAACTAACAACTTGTTTTCAAGAAATTAATTTCGTATCTGTACGAAGTTAACTTCTTGAAAACACAAAGTTAACATTCTGATTTTAGCCAGTTAATATCTTCCGGTAGCAGTAATGAATTTATATACATTACTTTTGCCAATACAGTATATTATTCCTCAATTTATTCATATTATCTTCTATTTGTAGGATAGGAGATAATATTACAGGATTCTCAAACAAATAAAATACTATCTTTTTGCATCATATCTTATACTGTCACTTACTATATGTCCAATTGTATATTTCAGCAATTAAAAGGAGCATATCAAAAAATAAAACTATATTTGTAAAATCTATAAAATTTAAATCACATGAAAAATATTTTTTTAATAATTGGAATATCACTGTTTTTTAATGGCAGCCTATATGCTCAGTCCGATGGCTGGTCTCCTAAGGATCATAATTTAATCACGTCTGCACGTGAGGACGGGCGATTTTTAAGCTCTTATGGTGTAGTGCACGCTATGCTCAGAAATACTAAGCCATGTTATGCTTTTCATGATGACTTCTCTCCCAAACAATTTCGAAAATGGCAAAAAGGACTTCGCCATGCGATGGAAGAAATAATGAAATTTCCTCAAATAAAAAATTCTCCTGCTCCTGTTTGTATAAAAAGAGAACAGCGGGAAGGTTATCGATTAGAAAAATGGGAATTTTATCCGCTTCCTGAATGCGTTTCTACTTTTCTTGTTTTAATACCTGATAATATAAATAAACCCGTACCTGCCATTTTATGTATTCCCGGTTCCGGAGGAAATAAGGAGGGACTTGCAGGTGAACCGGGGATAACTCCCCAATTGGACGACCGGTACAAAGATCCGAAACTGACCCAAGCCCTCAACTTTGTAAAAGAAGGATATATAGCGGTAGCAGTAGATAACCCGGCTGCCGGAGAAGCCTCAGACCTGGAGAGATATACTTTGGGCTCTAATTATGATTACGATGTTGTATCTCGCCATCTTTTAGAATTGGGATGGAGCTATTTGGGATACGCTTCATATTTGGATATGCAGGTTTTAAACTGGATGAAGACCCAGGATCATATTCGTAAAGATCGCATTGTAGTAAGTGGATTTTCTTTGGGAACCGAACCTATGATGGTATTGGGTACGCTTGATACTTCAATTTATGCTTTTGTTTACAATGATTTCTTATGTCAAACTCAAGAACGGGCGGAAGTGATAACTATGCCTGATAAAAACGGACGCCGTCCATTCCCTAATTCCATACGTCATTTAATACCTGATTTTTGGAAAAATTTCAATTTTCCAGACATTGTAGCAGCTTTGGCACCCCGTCCTATCATACTGACTGAAGGGGGATTAGATAGAGACTTGAATCTTGTAAGAAAAGCGTATGCTATAGCAGGCGCTCCCGATAACGTGAAAGTATATCATTATAAGAAATTCGCAGATCCAAATACACGAAAAAATGTAGAATACTTACCTGAAGGACTGGATCGTAATGAATATTTTCGAATGGTAAATGTAGATGGTCCCAATCATTATTTTAAATCAGAACTGGTTGTACCATGGTTGAGAGAATTATTGGAAGAAAGATGAAATGTAGTAATTGAAACCTAAATAAACAATCAATTTTAATTGAGGAGACGGAAAACAAAAACAGGAAGAAAAGAATTTTGTTATCCGCCCTCTCATATCACCATGTATACTGTTCGGTACATGGCGATTCTTTATCTATGATACAATTTACTGTAATACTCCACCAAAGTGGGATATTTCGCCTGTTTCAGTTTGTCATTATTCAAATCAGAGGACGGATAAACGGAATCTACCTTTATGCAGATAGATAGTTATCGAGCTCTGTCTCGTCTTAATGGACGGACAAAAGACATGCCGTATACTAAACAAAGTACACGGCATGTTGGCAATTAAGATTAATCGTATTTAATAATACCTATTCTTGTTTTTTATAAGTAGCATACCCCGGAGTTTGATAAATCAAAGGATCATTACCCAATAAGGTTTTGTCAACCGGCCAAAGCACTTTATGAGCCTCAGTTGTTTCGTCTAAAGCAGGCGTATCTGTTCCAATGCTTCCCTCTTTACAAAAAACGAGATGTTTTCCTCCTTTAGTCAATGTCATGCGACGAATATCCCACCAACGCTGTCCCTCTTGAATGAACTCTTTATCTTTTTCATGAAGAATCGCTAATTCATTTGTTGTATAATCAGAGTTTTTATATCCGTATATTGCCTCATTCCAATTAGTGCCATAAGCACGTTTACGAACAATATTAATATATTGAGCAACATTTCCTCCTTGCATATTCTCAATTTCGGCAAGCATTAAATAGACAAGTGGCAAGCGATAAATAATATAATCACCACAATAGATACGGCTTCCCTGAGCATTCACATAACCAATGTTTTTACGAACATGCGTTCCTCTTAAGGTCAGCTCATTTGTCTCAACATTTTTATTATACGAAGCAATAAATGTAGCTTCACGCCGCGTATCTGTTACATCAAAACTATTATAAATTTCATGTTTATATTCCAACTGCTGACTACCTGTATTGGCAATATTCAATGCATCAAGAAATTTTTCACCATTAGCTAAATAATTATCTTTAGTACTTCCAGTAGCCATTGCATAGGTGAACAAATTATTGTTATTAGTGGCCTCACCTTCTGCATATCTAACTGCAAATATGATTTCAGAATTTCCTTTTCCATTTTTGGCATCGAATACTGATGAAAAGTCATCTAACATTTTCAGTCCATAATTGCTCAAGACGTTTTGCAAATGTGTTTTTGCTATTCCCAGATTCGATTCATTCGCAGAATCATCTCCAGTAGATACCTTGGAAATCCAAAGATAAACCTCACCCATCAAGCACTCAGTAGCGGCTTTGGACCAATATCCCTTTTTATTTCCACGATTATTTGGATCAAATGAGTTATTATCACCAAAATACTCCATGGATTTATCCAAGTCTTTTTTTATTTGATCCATGACTTCTTTGGGAGTAGCACGCGCCATGTATAGTTTATTGGGGTCAATAACTCCTTCTACTACATCTGCAGAGAGACGTAAAGGTACACCACCATAAGTGCGATACAAATCGAAATAGTAAAAGGCTCTTAAACCATAAGCTTGTCCAAGGTAATATCCTTTTTTGGTATCGTCCATATAGGTGGCATCCGTTACTCTGGCGATAAAGAGGTTTATATTAGTCAACCGCCCAAAAATATCACCAAATTTATTAATGCCTCCAGTATGGTCTTCGTCAAAATTCTGTAATTTTATGTCACCATATAACATACCCATGCCATCGGCACTAGTACCGGAACTTATTAAAGCACCACCACGGGCTTCTCCCCAAATAAAAGTATGCTGAAAGGCCGCATCACGTAAATGCTTATGTATACCATCCATATATCCTATTACGTGTGCTTCTGTTTTCCAATATGAACCACTCCCATAGTAATCAATCGGGGAAAGATCTAATTTATCGGCACAAGAAGTACAAAGTACTCCGGAAGAAGCTGCCAGTAGGCTATATAATATTGTAGATTTTATTCTTTTCATATTTATTCTATTTAGTAATTAATTACTTAAAATGTTACATTAAGTCCAAATAAGAGAGTTCTCGGCAATGCATAGCCTGAACCCGCATTAGAAACCTCAGGTGTTGCTACATTGGCAGAAGTTATATATCCCAGATTTTGACCGGTGATTGACACATCTACTTTTTGGCAATATGCTTTGTTTGCCCATGCTTTAGGAAGTGAATAACTCAAAGAAATTTCCCTGATAGCTAAATAGTTTCCCTTGTAAGCAAACATAGTTGAATTTCGTGCATAATTAGCATTCGTTAAGACGTCTGCATATGCATAACGGGGATATTTTGCATTAGGATTCTCTTCTGACCAAGTATTGAATACCTCTTTAGTTGTATTATAAGTACCTTGAGCACAAGCTAAGAATATCTCAGGTAAAGTGTGGTCATAGATCCAATAGTCCAAAGCAAAGTCAAAACGACCATAAAGTTGGAAATTTTTCCAGCGTAAAGTAGTGTTGAAGCCACCGATCCAGTGGGGAGTTGTATTACCTGCTACGACTTGATCATAAGAGTCAATGATTCCATCTTCATTAATATCTTTCCATTTCATGTCACCCGGCATAATAGGCAAAGCACTTTTTTGTTGTTCTTTGGTTAGTTTTTTCCATGCTTCAGGACCATACATTTTTTTACCAAAATAATTACCGGAGGTAATAACCAAGTCCCCGGGAATCTCATCCCAACTACGATAAATTCCTTCTGATTTATAAACGACCATTACTCCCGGCTCTTTCCCTTCCTGATAGCCGCCAACCCATTTTTTTGCATACTCTATTTCACCTTTTTCATTAGTGAACTTTTCTCCTGTATAGATTTGTTGTCCACCTTGACGATTGAGTTCCAGACCGTTTTCTGGTAATGCAACTACTTTATTCTTATTAAATGAGATATTTGCGGATGCTTCCCAACTCCAATCTTTTGTTTTCAGAATTTTTCCAGATAGTTCAATTTCAATACCACTGTTTCGGAATTTTCCATTGTTATTTTTGATAGAGGAAAAACCGGTTGTTGATGGTAAACTGAAATCTGCATACTTATCAGATGTCAAACGATTATAATAGGTAAAGTTTGCATTCAAACGGTTTTCAAAGAAACTCAGATCCATACCAACTTCAGCTGTTTTTGTTTTTTCCCATCTCAATCCCGGATTAGGTAAAGTTCCAATTAGAAAACCTGTATTTCCATTATATACTGCTGTATTATAAGAACCTTGTAAAGTGTAGGCACCAATGCCTGAAGCATTACCATTAACGCCATAACTAGCACGCAGTTTACCAAATGACAAGAACGGAATGGCATCTTTTATAAAATTCTCCTGACCGAAAATCCAACCGGCAGATACACCTGGGAAAAATCCCCAACGGTTATCACCTAATAGAGAAGAATAACCGTCTTGACGGAATACTGCGGATAGAAGATATTTACTCTTATAGTCATAATTTAGACGGCCGAAATATGAAAGAATACGATATTGTTCATGCCAGGAATTAATAGTACGTTTTCCCTCTCCTTTATCTGTTAAACTCAGATCAGAGAAATCGTCTGTCGGTGCACCACTTCCTTTTGCTTCAAATCCACGTTTGTAGTTATCATAATATTCCATACCTAACATTAAATTAACATTATGATCTTTGGCAAAAGTATGAGTAAAGTTCAGGACTGCATTATACGTTTGCGCAAAGTTACGTTCAAACTTGGCGGTACTTTCGCGAGTTTTAGTGTAGTGTTCAGTCAACATATTATCCATATAATCTTTAGTGAAAGATTCATATAAGCCTTCTGAATAATACCAGTTTGCTGTACCTTTGATAAACAACCCCTTCATGATATCAATCTGAAATCCTTGAATCATGGTAAATTTATCTGTTTGATTAAAGTTTTGCCATTTTTCAGGTTGAAAAGCCTGATTTCCATCAGCAACGTTAGGACCTAAAGTCGGATTTCCATCTTCGTCTTCAAAACGAGCCGTAGGAGGAGTTGACATGATACGACCAAAATAATTTCCTTCACTTCCATTTGATCCCGGCATGTTTTTCCAGTTGGCTCGATTATAGTTGAAATTGGAAGTACTTGTCAGCCAATCTGTTATTTTATAGTTAGCATTTAATACAAAACTATAACGTTCATAGAAAGTACTGATTGGAAGACCTTCCTGACGGTTATACCCCAGACCGGCATAATAATTTCCCCGATCATTTCCTCCTGACATATTAATGTTATAATCTTGTGAGAAAGAAGGATTATTTAAATTATAATCGGCAGGATTAATATCTTTGTAAATAATCATATTTGAAGGATCCAATGGATCAACCATTTCCTTCCAGCCTTTCTGCAGCAAGTAAGCATTATCTGCTGTTTTTCCCATAATATTCCAAGCAGATTTACCTAATACATTCCCTGTACCAAAAGGCGAGGCACCTGTTAGATTAGCCAATGGAGCAATTGACACGTATTCACCATCAGAACATTTATAGCCAGATTTAGCATAGGTAGTACGCAAAACGTTGATATAATCCTCACCTCCCAAGAATTCATATGGATTATTCACATAGTTAAGACCTAATTTTGCTTTAAAGTTTATTTCACGATGACCGGCTTTACCATTTTTAGTTGTAACCAATATAACACCATTACTGGCACGTGCACCATACAAAGCGGTAGCACCTGCATCCTTTAAGACTTCCATTGATTCAATATCCTCAGGATTAATATCATTCAAACCATCTCGAAGCTGACCATCAATCATAACCAACGGAGATCCTGTTCCGTCAAGATTGGTACCACCACGCAATACAATTGTTGGAGTTGCTCCCGGACTACCTGAAGCTTGTGTTACCTTCAAACCTGCAACAGCTCCAGATAATGCCTGTGCAGGATTAGAGAATAAACCGACTTTTAACGATTCTTCTTTTACTTTTGAAATAGAGTTCGTAACCTTCGTACGTAGCTGTTTACCACCATAACCGGTAACAACCACTTCATCCAGCATTTCAGAGTCTTCCTTCAACTTAATATTAAAAGAATTTTTGCCTTTTACGTCGATTACTTGAGGCTGATAACCAACATAAGATACTTTGATCTTTCCATTGGGATCGACCATTAACGTAAACTTGCCGTCAAGGTTAGTTATTACACCATTGGTGGTACCGACCTCGACAACACTTGCTCCGATGACTGTTTCACCGGTAGCATCTGTAACCACACCTGTGATTGATTTCTTTTGCGCTATGGCTCCGATGGAACATAACAAGCACAAAATCAAGAAGATGGTTTTCTTCATAAGTATTGCTTTTTGAGTTAATAATAAAGATGTTTATATGTGTTTTTAAAACTGTTTGCTAAGTTCTATCGGAACCCCAGCACATTATTACTCTCAAAGCATAAAATAGGGAGAAACATTATATTACTATTAATCAATTATTTATAATCACATTTATAAATTAGATACAAATACATAATGCATATATTTAGTCTATTAAAAGACAGTATCATAATAGTCATTCTCTCTAAAAAGACATTTACCTTATATAGAACATAATAACACTGATTATAAGCAATATATAAATAGAGGAGAGAGAATCTTATAATAAGAAACTCTCTCCTCTCCCATTTGCATAGAAAAAATAAACATCTATCAAATCAATGATGATAGAAATTTACATAACAGCTCTATAATAAAAAACGCCTGGATTATTAATATTAACAATCCAGACGTTTTTTTTATTATGCGTTTACCAAACTACAATTTAACTTTTGCTATAAGTTTACGAATCTTACCTTGTCCGATAAGGGGAGCATGGGGATCCTCCGGATATACAATCATGAATTGTCCCGGGAGCAAATCAACGAATGTAGTAGGCACATCAGAGTAAAGAGCACAATCCCCTTCTGCCGCATAAGGTTTCATTTCACTCTTTAGATCTTCAATAGCTTTCCAGCCTATAGTCTCTGTTCCTTCCAACAAAATATGTACATCAATGTAATCGCGATGTAACTCCAAAACTTGTTTATCGCGTGTAACACACTCAGGATTCACATTATTAATAAATAAGTTATCACCATCTATCTCAATTCGTCCTAATTCGGCATGAAGTAAATCATGTGTTTTTACGTAATCAAACAGAGTTTTAAACAGTGGGTGAAGTCCTTCTACCCTTTGGCTGTTCTGTAAATTAGATACAATCATTTCCTTTTATTTTTATTCCATATTATCTGTTTTCGGACGCAGGAAGTAGAGTTGTACTGCCAGTGCTATAAATACAATGATAGCCAACATGGCAAAACCTAAACCTAAATTTCCACCATCGGTCCACTTACCCAGCAAATCTGTGATAAATGCTCCTGCAAATACTCCTGTCATATTCATGATGCCATATGCTGTTGCACGATATTTAGAAGAAACGAACTGACAAAGAATAGGCATATTATTAGCATCAAAAATACCATAGCCGATACCGAATAACAACCCAGCCCCAACAACAGCAACAAAACTATGCCCAAATCCCAATAATAACAAAGAGGGAATCGTCAATCCCAAACCAATTGCACCGGTATATACACGCCCACGAATATTTTTTTGTACCCATTTATCAGAAAGAGTACCACCTAAAATTACACCAATAAATGAAGATAGTGCAATTGTTATAGTCGACATAGGTCCTGCCTGTGACATTGGAATATCAAGGTTTTCAGCAAACAAAGTTGGAAGCCAATTTTTAGTAGCCCATCCCGGCAAACTAGGAGCCGCAAAATAAAGCAATATAACCCAGAAAGCTATATTACTGAATAGTAATGATAAGCCTTTAAACAAACCTGCTTTCTCGCCATTCTTGGATGAAGGTTCCGGACGTTCTACTTTAACATGCTCTTTTTTATCTCTTAAAAATAATACCAAAACAAAGGCATATGCAATACCAATAATACCAAACCAATGAAAAGTAGTATGCCAAGAGAAAGCAGCCGCAACCGTAGCGCCAAAGCCACCAATAGCCTGTCCGGTATAAAGTCCGGTCATGTGAATACCAACCGCCAAAGAACGTGATTTTTCACCATGATAATCAGCAATTAAAGAAAGGCCGGCCGGAATATAAAGAGCTTCGCTCACTCCCATCAATGCACGTAACCAAAAGACTTGATTAAATGTTTCTGCAACTCCCATTAAATAGGTCACAAAAGACCAAACAAAAAGACTGCCAACAATCAACCATTTACGATTCAGTCTATCGGCAATCATACCAGAAATTGGGCTCATAAGACCATAAATCCAAAGGAAAACGGCCATTAAACGGCCAAAATTAGTTGCCGACTGAAGTTCTACAATATCTACTTGCATAGCATCTTTCATCGTGCTAAGCATTTGTCGGTCCATATAATTGAGTAGGGCTACCCCCCATAGGAGGGCAACCACTATCCAAGGATAAATTTTTGAGTTTTTCATGATATAAATAAGAGATTATTTTTCTGACAGCAATTCCTGACAAAGTGCATAGCCTTTCGTCATCATTCTAGGGATGTGGAATGGTCCCTTAAACAAATTTCCTTTTGCAGGCTGAGAAATTGTTCCGTCACGATGAAGATAACCGTACCATTCACCAAATTCCGGATCAGGGAAATGGGCATAAGTCCAATCACTGATTTGTTTATGCATAGCCAAATATTTCTCATCTTTAGTAGCTTGATATGCATATAATGTTGCAATAATGGCTTCTGTCTGTGGCCACCAGAACTTCATATCATGTGCGTAATCTTGCGAAGGCAGGTTTCGACAGTCACGGAAGTTTATAATACCTCCAAATTCCTTATCCCAACCCCATTCCCAGGACCAATCAAGAATCGTAAGCGCTGTATCGACCATCTCTTTATCCCAATTACGACTCTTAGCTTCTTCAAGAATAAACCACGAAGTCTCGATACAATGCCCAGGATTAATGGTACGAGTAGCATTTGTATCAATAAATTCTCCATTGGGACCTACTGTTTCAAGCAAAGCTTTAAACTCCGGATGCATGAAGTCTTTACGCAAAATGGCTATAGATTCCTCTATTTGTTGATCAAGAACCGGATCATTAATAGCAGCACGAATACGTGAAGCTACATTAATAAGAATCATAATAATAGAGTGTCCTTTCATCTGTACGCGTTCACAATATTTCGGTTCCAGAATTCCAGGAGTAGAAAGAAAGCGCCGGATATCATTGAACAGTTTCAAGGCTTTAACAGCGTAATTATGATCGCCCGATGCGATAGCATATTCCGACATCGCAATAGCAGCAAATGTTTCAGAGAAAACATAACGACGTTTACGAATAGGCAAACCCGTTTCAGTCACTTCAAAAAACATACGCCCATCTGTATCGAAACAATGTGCTTCAATAAAATCAAGGGTACTTTTCGCAGCTTCCAGCCATTCTGAATTATGTTCAATGTGATTATATGCATATGAACATGTAAAAGCAAATCTCCCTTGGAACCAAACAGATTTGGTTGTATCCATCAGCTGGCCATCTCGGTCTACGCAGGTATAAACACCTCCGTTTTTGCGATCCCAACCATATTTCATCCAAAAGGGCATGATATTGCTTATCATGTCATTTTTATAAGAGTCAGACCATGTCTGTAGATATTCTGTAGTATTCATAGCAATTGCAGTATTAGTTTATCTTAAAACTTATTGCAACGATCAAAGAAATGAATAGCCTCTAACTCAGCTTTCATACGTATTTCTTCATCATCTGTCATATTCTGGAAAGGAGTACGATTCTTACCTAAATCCAATCCTATCAATTTCATAATCCGCTTTCCACCTACAATATTTCCTCGGAAATGACAGATTACATTAATAACTTCCTGAGAGAAATTCTGTAATTCGCGCGCTTTATCAAGATCTCCGGCTTTCCATGCTTCTATAATACCAACCAGATTTACACCATTATAATTGGTAGTTCCTCCAATGCCGCCTTGAGCACCACCCATAGCCAGACATGGAAGAATGGTTTCATCTTGCCCATGCAGCATATCAAATTTACCTCCTTTATACAAGCGGCACTGATTGTATTCATACATACTCTCAAAAGTATATTTAATTCCCGCAAAATTCGGAATACGTCCATCTACTGCCTCCAGAAATGAAACCATTGATAAGAATGCTCCATTAAATGCAGGAATATGATAATAATAGAATGGAAGATTTGGAGCGCCACAGGCTATTTCTTCACAGTATTTCACGAGTTCTTCGACACGACCCACTTTCGGAAAAGGAGGAGCCATAGCGCCAATTCCCCATGCACCGATTTTCTGAGCATGTTCGGCAAGCTTACGACTTGACTTTACACAGCAACTACCTACATGTACAATTACCTTAAATCCTTCCGGTGAAACTTCTACCCAACGTTCGGCGAGTTTCATACGTTCTTCATCGGTTAACATATATCCTTCACCAGAAGATCCATTAATGAATACACCTTGCAGACCGTTCTTTACTAACATCTTAGCATATGCTTCAATGGGTTCATAATTTACTTCTCCATTTTCATAAAACGGAGTAAAAGGAGCATTGATCAATCCAATAATCTTTTCCATGATAATTTCGTTTTTATATTAATGATATAGAATTTTAATATGGATTAGGAACTAGTTTTTCATAATACACTCGTAATATCCTTAGCATATCGGTACAAATATACGCATATTTATTAAACAATCAACATATAATAAAATATTTTATTAATAAAAAGAAGATTCAAATATCCGCTTAATAAAATTCATTCACTATTATTATCAATTAAAAACAATAGAGAAACATCTTTTCACCCTGAAAAACCTGAATTAATAAACAAATTAACTATCTTTGTAGATATTACCAAAATAATTAATCTATATGAAACAACATCTTTTAAAAGAAATAGAACTAGGAACCAAAAGCGCTCTTCTCAAAAAGAAAATTATTACACATTATATATATAATGGCAGCTCAACAATTACTGACCTGTCTAAAGAGTTGGATCTTAGCGTCCCCACAGTTACAAAATTTATTAGTGAAATGTGTGAGGAAGGCTATATTAACGACTACGGTAAATTAGAAACAAGTGGAGGGCGCCATCCTAATTTATATGGCCTAAACCCGGAATCCGGTTATTTCATAGGAGTTGATATTAAAAGATTTGCTATTAATATCGGTTTGATAAACTTCAAGGGCGACATGATGGAACTTAAAATGAATATCCCTTATAAATTTGAGAATTCAATAGAGGGATTGAATGAATTATGCAAACTCATTTCAAATTTCATAAAGAAACTGACAATAGCCAAGGAGAAAATACTGAATATCAATGTAAACGTTTCAGGCCGTGTTAACCCGGAGTCCGGATATAGTTTCAGCCAGTTTAACTTTGAGGAACGTCCATTATCAGAAGTCTTGGCAGAAAAGTTAGGATATAAGGTCACTATAGACAATGATACACGCGCCATGACCTATGGAGAATATCTAAAGGGATGCGTAAACGGTGAAAAGGATATTATTTTCGTAAATATCAGTTGGGGATTAGGTGTTGGAATTATTATCGATGGCAAAATTTATACGGGCAAATCAGGATTTTCCGGAGAGTTTGGCCATACCAGCACTTTTGATAATGAAATCATTTGTCATTGTGGCAAAAAAGGCTGTCTTGAGACCGAAGCTTCTGGTTCCGCACTACACCGTATCTTGTTAGAACGTATACAAAACGGAGAAAACTCTATTTTATCCAGCCGTATAGGAGATGTCAATAATCCTATAACACTGGACGAAATCATTGCTTCTGTAAACAAAGAAGACCTTTTGTGTATTGAGATAGTGGAAGAAATTGGGCAGAAACTAGGAAAACAAATTGCCGGACTTATCAATCTCTTCAATCCAGAACTTGTCATTATCGGTGGAACAATTTCACTTACAAGTGACTATATCACCCAACCTATAAAAACCGCCGTCCGCAAATATTCACTTAATTTAGTAAACAAAGACTCAGCAATCGTAACATCAAAACTTAAAGACAGGGCAGGTATCGTAGGAGCTTGCATGCTTGCAAGAAGCAGAATGTTTGAGTGTTAAAACTCAAGCATTCGCTCCATAAATAATCGGGCCGCCTCCTTGTCAGCAACTGGAGGTGCCCAAGATGCCAGATTCTCCGGAGTAAGAGGTACAAAAGGCCCCTGCTTAATTTCATAAATAACCGTTCCTGATTCCAAGACAATAATAGTATGCCATACGCAAGGAGGAATCTCAATTCCATAACGACCTTGAGTCGGATTCAGATTGACCTTTTCCATTACATTACCCTCATCATCAAATAAAATAGCCAATAAGCTCCCTCGTAAAACCAAGTAAACTTCTTCCTTATCCGGGTTTTTATGGCGATGAGGGGGCAAATAAGTTCCAGGCTCTAAAGCATTCAACATCCTATGAATAGCAGCTTCCATGGATTCATGGAAATTATAATTCATTCGAAGACGTGAATTCTCCTTAGCCTGATCAGTTACTCTATCAAGAAGTTCTTCAGTAATCAGTTTCATTGTTTTTCTTTTGATACTACACAATCTGCAGATACTGTAGCCAAAGCACATCCCAACCCTTCAATCCGAAGTAACAACTTATTGTTTCCCTGACATTCAACTAATTCAGCCACTAATCCCTGCAACTGTCCACGAATCACCTGTACAGTAGCTCCTGGAACAAAATCTGTAGGCGCGAACTCAACCAATTCATGGGAACGTTCTATCATCGTTCTGAAAGTTTCCATCTGCACCTCAGGTATAGAAACGTATTGTCCCTTTTCCTTCAGCAAAAAAGCTACTCCATGAATACTGGTTATTTGTGCAATCTCTTCAGAGGAGATATATACAAATAGACATCCCGGAACAACAGGAATAAAAATCTTTTTCTTACGATTGTTCCACATACGAATCACTGGCTGAAGAGGCAGGTAGTTATCAATACCTATCTTATCCAGTTGTTCCTTCACTTTCTTCTCTGCTCTTGGTGCCGTATATACAGCATACCAACAAGAAGCATTTTCTTTTATTTTTCTGGCTGTTTCTTCCATCCGTTCAATAAATCTTTAACAAAGAGAATCCATCCTATACTACCAACACCCGCTAAGAATACAAAACCAATTAAAATCATGATTTTATTAGGTTTAGCCGGTCTCAAAGGGACTGTTGCAGGTTGTACTACAGTATAAACAGGAGTAATTTCCTGTACTTTAGCTTTCGCTACTTGCAATTGTTGCGCCACTTGAGTGAACACTCCATAAGCCAAATTTACCTCATTTTGCAAGCGCTCTTGCTCTGTACGAAAACTCTGCATAATGATATTCTGGTTGCCATCCATGAAGTGAGCATATTTCTGCTGAGCCTCATAGTAGTTCCCCTGAGCTTCATCAAATAGTTTCTCCGTAAAAGCCAAATCATGACGCGCTTTATTTGTGCGATAATCAGTTATATAATTTTGCAAGCAATGCATTACTGTATCTGTTAAAGCTGCAGAAATTAACGGATCCTGCATTGTTACAGAAAGTGTAGTCACTCCTGTTTTCTTATCTACTGAAACAGATATACGATGACTCAAAGCATCTGCAATCCCGGCCTGATCCGGAGTCAGACAAAAAGGATTTATTTTTGCGTCTCCAAGTTCTTCCGGTGTATCTTTAAACAAAGAAACCACCCAACCTAATGCTTTAAAAGGAGCTGATGCAATCGCCCCCCACCATGGAGATCGCTGATGTTTATCCAAGTACTCATATAGAGTCGTATTAATTTTGCCTTTCTGGTCAGTCACTTTTACATCAAACATTTCCAACAAGAATGGCGTAGAGCTGACAATATCCGGATATAATTCGGGAGAAAGAGCATCTTCTCCACTTGAACTGCCAATATTGATACCAGCCATAGCAGCTAATGCTCCCATACCTCCTGTAGATGACTTACTACCAGTCTCAGGCGCCAGCGTCACACTAGTAGAATATTCTTTGGGAATACTAAAAGCTACCACAAGGCCTACCAACAGGGCAATCCCACAAACTTTAAATACCAATTTCCGACCAGCCCAAACTTTCTGAGCCAACTCTATCAAATCGATCTCTTGTTCTTCAGGTTGTGGAGTCGTTTTATTTATATTCTTATCTTCAGTCATAGTCATTACTTAAAAAGGTTAACCATAGTTGCAATCATAGTAGCTAATGAAGCCGCAGAAGTACCCATTCCTATAATTTCGGCTGCCGACATTCTCTTCTTCGGATCCTTACTTGGTACAATAATCTCACATCCCGGTTCTATTGCCTTGGAATTACCTGTACGCAGACGAGAAACGGTACCATTCATATAGACAACAAAAGCTCTTTTCTTTTTCGCAAGACTTGCAAAACCACCAGCCTGATTAATATAGTACTTCAAACTTTCACCCTTCTTATACAAGACTGTATTAGGATACATTACAGCGCCATTGATTTTTACTGTACTTACATATTCCGGCACGAACAGAATATCACCTTCACGCAACACCATATCAAAGTCCGATCCGGGATTAGCCAAAGCCTTTTCCAATTCTATACCCACAGAATAAGTATCAGAAACATCCAGTGTCTTGACAGAGATAGAATCAGCCCCACCTTTATTAGCCATGCGGAGCGCATCTTCCTTGCGCCGCAATTCCTCTTCAGTCATTTTACGAATCAAACGCGCACCTTTTACATAAGCATCTTGAGTAATCCCACCGGCCTTGGCAATCAAGTCACTAAGGCGTTCATTCTTTTTCGATAACGCATAGCGACCACCAAATAAAACTTCACCGCCAACCGTAACATTTTGTTGTTGATGATAAGCAGGACTACGACGAATATACACCTCATCAAAAGGCTCCAAATGGAAATCCTGATCGCCTCCAACAAGGAAACCATCCTTCAACTCAAAAGAGAAAGTCTTACCAACCACATTGCTCAATTCTGTACTTTTTGAATTTTTAATTCGACGGGACACATCAACACGAGCTGTTGAAGCAGCTTCTAATAATCCACCGGCCTGCAAAACAAGATCCTCAACCGACATATTCGACGAGTATAAGTAAGTACCCGGATTGGCAACCTCGCCATGAATAGTAAGTGTCGCTTCTTCTTTCAAATCTTCAATACTTGGAATATAAAGTATATCATTCTTCTGAAGAGGAATATCAGCAACTGTGCCATTCAACAATCCCTTCAGATCAATTTGAATCATTTCATGAGTAAGGTCGTCGTTTTCACGATCGATAATGGCACGATTCAAAAAAGCATCTCCTCTTACCCCTTCAGCTT
Source organism: Bacteroides sp. NGMCC 1.200775 (assembly GCF_040798045.1). Lineage (NCBI taxonomy): Bacteria > Pseudomonadati > Bacteroidota > Bacteroidia > Bacteroidales > Bacteroidaceae > Bacteroides > Bacteroides sp. NGMCC 1.200775. The sequence goes on from NZ_JASCQK010000001.1 coordinate 970,200, forward strand.
TCTTTATTAGCTGTTTTACAGTATTTACAGTACCATCAATTTGATACATACCGGCACGATAAACAGCTCCACGGACTTCTACACGATTCTCAAAACGTTCTAATACCGAATCAACAGCTAAAACGTCTCCATCATCCAGTTTAAATACCGAATAGTCCATTTCGTCCACATTATATACTTGATGTTCACGACCCGTTTTACGAATCAGGCGTATAGCTTTCTTATAAGCATCTCCAGTGAATCCTCCTGAGTATTTCAAAATAGTAGCCATCGTCTCGGAAGGTTTCATTTCATAAAACATTGGTCTTTTTACCTTGCCAGTAATTTGTACTAAGGATTCATAAGGATCAACAATAACCACATCACCGTCTTGCAAGCGGACATCGTCATTCAATTTACCTTTCATTATAAAATCGTAAACATCCAAATCGGCTATTTTCTTACCGTTACGCACGACTTTGATACTACGCAGACTACCGATCTTATTAACGCCACCAGCGCGATACAAAGCATGGAATACAGAAGAGAATGCCGAGAGCGCATAAGTGCCCGGTATAGCCACTTCTCCCATAATACTGATTTGGATAGTACGTATATTCCCCAATGTTAAATCGACAGAGGTGTTAGGGTTCGGACCTGAAATGCCGGCATAGATTTTTGAAAATTCACGACGCACCGTATTATTAGCTTCACGAACAGTCATCCCGCTTAAATAAATAGGACCGAGATTATCAACTAAAATACTGCCCTCTGGCGAAATAGTCTGTCTTATTGTTGTCTGAGAAGCTCCCCAAACATCTATAATCACCTCGTCTCCAGGACCCAAGCGATAGTTTACAGGAGTAGCAATATTTACATTAGGCTCGAATGTAAGATTCTCGTTAGTGAAGATATTATGTCCAAAAATCTGTTGTGTCGGATCCTCTTCCGGTTTCATCATATATTCATCAGACCAATCCTCTTCATACATCATGTCCTCATCAGTCATTTCCTGATTATCATCGCCCATACCCCGTTTATTTTTCTGGTTAGCCGATTGACGGAGACCTTTTATATTTTTCTGATTCTTTTGATTTTTCTGATCCTTCAGGTTTTTCTGAGAACGATTCGAATAGTCACTTTCATCATTTTGCTGAGTACGTGTACGAGACCTTGTTGTATTCTGGTTACTCTGTGTACTTGTACTACCATTTCCATTTTCATATTTTTCCTGAATACGCTCGACCTGTTCCTTCGTAACGCCTCTTCTCATCAACTCTGTTGTAATCTGCTTCTGAGTTTTACCCATCTTTTGAGCATCTTTTACATACTGTACGACCTGATCATCGGACATTTGCTGAGCTACAGCTACACCGGATAAGGTAAAAATCAAGAAGAATAGTGTAATAAATCTACGCATAAGATATTCTGATTAATCTTTAGTGTTCCTCTAATAAATTATAAACCGGGCACAAAGGTAACATATTATTTTCATAATATACATTTATTTCATTCCTAAGTTTTCGAAAATAGATTAAAAAGAGGCTTTATCCAATATCTCAAACTCAGAATTCTTACTAACAAACTCTGGAACGATCTTTTTCATAGAAGCAACAATGCCCATGGTGTCGGAAGTATAACTCAAATCTATTAACCTTTGAATTTCTTGCTTTATCTCCTCATAATCATATTCACGAACTTTTGCTATCATTATTTTTTCATGATAAGTAGGACAAGTAGACTCTTTTACATTCAGCAACTCTTCATACAGCTTCTCACCATGTCTTAATCCGGTAAACTCTATTTTTATATTTTTCTGCCCACTTAAATAAATCATTCTTCGCGCCAAATCAACAATCTTCACAGGATTACCCATATCAAAAATATAGATTTCACCTCCATTTCCCATGCTTCCAGCCTCCAATACCAACTGACAAGCCTCTGGAATAGTCATAAAATAACGTATAACCTGAGGATGTGTCACAGTCACCGGACCACCCTTTTCTATCTGCTGCTTAAATCTGGGTATTACAGAGCCATTTGATCCGAGTACATTTCCAAAACGAGTTGTGATAAACTTCACTTGTGCCCCATCTTTTGCATATTTAGATAACTTACGAGCAAGGGACTGAACATAGATCTCGGCAAGCCTTTTACTGCACCCCATAACATTGGTCGGATTAACAGCTTTATCTGTAGAAACCATCACAAACTTATCTACGCCATATTTCACAGCCAAGTCGGCCATAATGCAAGTTCCCAATACATTCACCTGTATCGCTTCAGACACATTATCCTCCATCATTGGCACATGCTTATAAGCAGCAGCATGAAAAACATATTGCGGCCGATACTCCTTATAAATATACTCCATCCTCGTTCGATTAGTTACATCAGCCACCAACATTTTAGCATCAATATCCCGCCAATTATCCAGTAATTCTAATTGCACATTATGTAACGGAGACTCCGCCTGGTCAACCAAAATCAACTTATATGGGTTCAGCCCCGCTATCTGCCTAACCATCTCACGTCCTATAGACCCAGCAGCTCCCGTGATCATAATCCGCTTCCCTTCAATGTGTGAAGATATTTTCCGGATATCAACATGTATTGGATCCCGTTGTAACAAATCTTCAATCTGTATATCTTTTATTTGCACGCCTTGCCTTCCAAGATCATTGATAGGAGGTACTGTAAGAATACGGATATCTTCAGCTATCAACCGATCAATCATGCCGGAAGTTTCAAGGCGATGTACTTTCTCGGAAGAAACAATAATAGCCTCGACTCTTTCTTCTTCTAATATATCAAACAAAGACTCATTATTCGCGTATACCCGGCAACCCATTGTTTGCTTCCCAATAAATCCCGTATCATCAGAAATAAACCCTTTCAATCTAAAATGATTACTTCTACTAACCCGTAGCGATTTGGCAATATTAATACCAGACCCTTTTGAACCATAGACAAAAACGCGAATACTGTGCCTACGATCAAAAGTCATCAACTCATGTATCATTTTCACCAAGATTCGCAAACAAACCATCAAGGAAAAATTAACTATATAAGCTGTAAGAATAACACTAATCGGCAGAACTTCTCCTCCACTCCACCCTATCCAAAGCAAATTGCCGATACAAACAACAAAATAGCCCAGAGTTAAAGAAATAAAAATACGAGAAATGTCAATAAAGGAAGAATAGCGAATTACTCCTACATAAGTACGATTCAGATGAAAGAAACACACATTACATATTACGCAGAATAGAGTTGTCCACACCCATAGTGAGAATTCAAAAACTAACACAGACAAACCTATTTGCAAAAGGCTCGCCAAAAACATTGAAAAAATCACTAAAAGAACATCGACAGCAAGTATCAGCCATTTTGAAGCAACTCGTGATGAAAGATACTTATAATAAAATCGTATATTCATAGTAATATAAAAGTAGATTTATCAGTAAATATGCAAAGATGAGTTTTAATATTTGAATCTACAACTATTTTCTAATTTAATCCTCAACCTTTTTATTTTATAAACATTTCAGAGAAAATATCACGAAAAAAGTATAGATTCATTTTGTTTTTAAAAATAAAGATGTAATTTTGCACGCCGTAAACGATAAAATGCAACGCCGCTATAGCTCAGTTGGTAGAGCAACGCATTCGTAACGCGTAGGTCGCCAGTTCAAGTCTGGCTAGCGGCTCTTTTATTATCCCAAAGGTGTAACTTGTATATAAATACCTGTTACACCTTAATTTTATCCATACAATAGCTGCTAACAATAATCATTGGAATACAATAATGCCTACGTACCCACATATTACTCGAAATTTCAAGCTTTAAATTTTCAATATCATGAAAAACAAGCGAAAAAAGTCGTCTAAAAAATATCATAGAAATTCGTTTAAGAGTATTTTCGGAATAGCTCTATTTGCAATCTTACCTTTAATTTATGGAATCTATCTTTGCATACCGGAGATTCAGACTACCCTCTTTCAGACAATAAAGGAATCAAAAGAGAAAGCTGTACCTAACTGTTTACGTTATGAGAATCTGGAGATTCCAATTTCTCAACACTCGCTAAACGGACAGCTGGTTTGTCACAAGGGATACACTGTATCTTATAATACAATCCAAAAGATTCCAAACTGGGTAGCTTATGAACTCACCCGACAAGAAACAAAGGGAAATGCCCAAAGAAACAATCAATTCCTCGCCGATCCTTCTATCAAAGGCAATATGGCAACTAATTCTGATTATTCACATTCCGGATTCGACAAGGGGCATATGGCCCCCGCTGCCGACATGAAGTGGAGTAACGAAGCTATGAAAGAGTCTTTCTATTTCAGCAATATATGCCCGCAACACCCCGAATTAAACCGGCGAAAATGGAAAGACTTGGAAGATAAAGTACGTGAGTGGGCAGTAGCCGACAGTTCCATCTTCATTGTCTGCGGTCCGATAATGAATAAAGAATCCCATACAATCGGCAAGAACCAGGTAACCGTACCAACAAGATTTTTCAAGGTCATCCTTTCTCTTTACGGTTCTCCCCCCAAAGCTATTGGATTTGTTTTCAACAACGAACCTGCAACAAAACCACTACGAAATTATGCAGTCTCAGTTGACAGCGTTGAACAACTCACCGGCTTAGATTTCTTTTCTCCTCTTCCCGATTCTTTAGAAAATAAACTAGAGAGCCAAACAAATATCGCTTTGTGGAAAATATGAACGGGAACAAAAGCGTATATCAAAAACTAAAAATGAAAAAGTAAATACCCCTAAAAAGTAAATAATAACTAAACAGACAGAAAACATTTATTATCCAAGAACAAACATCTTTGAAATCTTCTTAACTTTGGCACAACTTTATAAATAGTGAATATTCTATATGAATAAGAAAAGAAAAAATATATTTTTCAGCATACTGGCTATTATTCTCTTCATTGGCATTGCTGGTTCCGGAATAGTTTATTACTATTTGTTCTATCCTCAATTTCATCCAAGTAAAACCACTTATATTTATATAGATCGTGATGACACTACAGATTCTATTTTCAACAAAATAAAAAAGCAAGGAAATCCTCATAACTTTGATGGTTTTAAATGGATGGCCCATTTCCGTGAATTTAGTAAAAACATCCACACCGGACGTTACGCTATCAAACCGGGTGATAATGCATACCACCTATATAGTAGGTTATCAAGAGGATACCAAACACCTGTCAATTTGACCATCGGAAGTGTACGAACTCTGGACAGATTAGCCTGCAGCATAGGAAAACAGTTAATGATTGACTCCACTGAAATTGCTACAGCGTTATACGATCCCGCTTTCCAAGAGAAAATGGGATATACGAAAGCTACCATGCCTTGCCTTTTTATCCCTGAAACCTACCAAGTATATTGGGACATCAGCATAGAAGACTTTTTCGCCCGGATGAAAAAAGAACATAATAAATTCTGGAACGAGGACCGACGTTTAAAAGCTAAAACAATCGGAATGACACCTGAAGAAGTTTGTACATTAGCCTCCATTGTAGAAGAAGAAACTAACAACAACGATGAAAAGCCGATGGTTGCGGGATTATATATAAACCGTTTACATACAGGTATGCCTCTGCAAGCTGATCCAACAATCAAATTCGCCTTACAAGATTTTAGTCTGCGCAGAATTACCAACCAGCATTTAAGCATACAGTCTCCATATAACACTTACCTGAATACGGGTCTTCCTCCGGGCCCTATCCGGATACCTTCTCCCAAAGGGCTTGATAGTGTATTGAATTATGTAAAACATAACTATATTTATATGTGTGCCAAAGAAGATTTTTCGGGTACTCATAATTTTGCTTCCAACTATGCAGACCACATGGTCAATGCAAGAAAATACTGGAAAGCGCTGAATGAAAGAAAGATTTTTAAGTAATCCCGTGATAAAATGATCTTAAAAACGTATCTTTGCCCGATATTATAACAAAATACGTGATTAACACCAAAAGAAAATAAGATATGAGCAAACAACTCTTACTTGGCGACGAAGCCATTGCACAAGCAGCACTGGATGCCGGACTTTCAGGCGTTTACGCTTATCCCGGCACTCCATCCACTGAAATTACCGAATACATCCAGATGGCTCCTATCACGAGCGAACGTAACATACACAACCGCTGGTGTGCCAATGAAAAAACGGCTATGGAAGCTGCCTTGGGTATGTCTTTTGTCGGCAAGCGTGCATTAGTCTGCATGAAACATGTGGGAATGAACGTAGCTGCTGACTGTTTTATCAATTCAGCCATCACAGGCGTAAAAGGGGGACTGATTGTAGTTGCGGCAGACGATCCCAGTATGCACTCTTCACAGAACGAACAAGATAGCCGTTTCTATGGCGACTTCTCATTAATACCCATGTACGAACCGAGCAACCAACAAGAAGCTTATGACATGGTATACAATGGTTTCGAATTTTCCGAGAAAACCGGTGAACCGATACTAATGCGCATGGTAACACGTTTGGCTCACTCTCGTTCAGGTGTAGAAAACAAAGCACAAAAAGCACAAAACGAAATCTCATTCAGTGAAGATCCACGCCAGTTTATCCTGCTACCGGGCAACGCACGCAAGCGTTATAAAGCATTACTTACACGTCAGGATGAATTTATCAAAGCATCCGAAGAATCACCTTATAATAGATACGTAGATGGTCCCAATAAAAAAATGGGAATCGTAGCCTGTGGAATCGGCTATAATTACTTGATGGAAAATTATCCTGACGGTTGCGAATATCCCGTTTTAAAAATTGGGCAGTATCCACTTCCCAAAAAGCAATTGATGCAATTAATCAATGATTGTGACGAAATCCTCGTATTAGAGGATGGACAACCATTTGTTGAAAAGCAACTGAAGGGATATCTGGGCATAGGATTAAAAGTAAAAGGTCGTCTCGACGGTACATTGTCACAAGACGGAGAATTAAATCCGGACACCGTGGCACGCGCTGTCGGCAAAGAGAATCGTTCTGAATTCAGTGTTCCGAATCTTGTAGAAATGCGCCCTCCGGCTTTGTGCGAAGGCTGCGGGCATAGAGATATGTATATAACATTAACTCAAGTATTGAAAGAAGAATATCCCACTCACAAAGTATTCAGCGACATTGGTTGTTATACGCTGGGAGCAAATGCACCATTTAACGCAATCAATTCTTGTGTAGACATGGGGGCATCTATCACTATGGCTAAAGGTGCATCCGATGGCGGGCTACATCCGGCTGTCGCTGTAATCGGAGACTCTACTTTTACTCACTCCGGAATGACCGGACTTTTGGACTGTGTCAACGAGAATGCCAATGTCACCATTGTCATATCCGATAATGAAACGACAGCAATGACCGGTGGACAAGATTCTGCCGGCACAGGCCGACTTGAAGCTATTTGCGCCGGATTAGGCGTAGATCCGGCTCACATCCGTATAGTTGTTCCTTTAAAGAAAAACTATGAAGAGATGAAACAGATCATCCGTGAGGAAATAGATTATAGAGGAGTATCCGTTATCATCCCACGCAGAGAGTGTATACAAACATTAGCACGTAAAAAAAGAAGTAAATAAGCCATGAAAAAAGATATCATATTATCAGGTGTAGGTGGACAAGGTATCCTGTCCATCGCTACAGTAATCGGAAAGGCCGCCCTCAAAGACGGTCTGTACATGAAACAGGCAGAAGTGCACGGCATGAGCCAGCGTGGCGGAGATGTACAGTCGAATCTCCGAATCAGTGACCAGCCCATTGCATCAGATCTGATTCCCTCAGGTAAATGTGATTTGATCATCTCCCTTGAACCCATGGAAGGGCTTAGATACCTCCCCTACCTCAGCCATGAAGGTTGGTTGGTAACAAACGAAACTCCATTTGTTAATATCCCCAATTATCCCGCTGAGGCAGATGTTATGGCAGAAATCAATAAACTGCCGCATAAGGTTGTTCTGAATGTAGATAAAGTAGCCAAAGAAATAGGCTCTACACGAGTTGCCAATATTGTTTTATTAGGTGCCACTATCCCATTCTTAGGCATCGATTATGAAAAGATACAGGATAGTATTCGTGAAATATTCCAGAAAAAAGGTGATACAATAGTCGAACTCAATTTAAAAGCCTTGGCTGCCGGAAAAGAGATCGCAGAAAAAACGATGAAATGACCAGGAACAATTGAATATAGAAAAGGTGATAATGTGATCGGGACAACCGTTGCATTATCACCTTGATACATTATCCCCCCTACTTAAATAATTTATAAGCCATGAATACAAAATATTGGGAAGAAGAGATAGAGACCATGAGTCGTAAAAAACTGCAGGAACTACAACTCGAGCGACTCAAGAAAACAATTAATATAGCAGCCAATGCCCCTTATTACAAGAAAGTATTTCGAGAGCATGGCATCACTTCGGAAAGTATCCAATCACTGAACGACATCCGTAAACTGCCCTTTACCACAAAAGCAGATATGCGAGCCAATTACCCTTTCGGACTTGTCGCCGGAAATATGAAAGAAGACGGAGTACGTATTCACTCTTCAAGCGGAACAACAGGAACACCAACGGTTATTGTCCATTCACAGCATGACTTAGATTCATGGGCCAATCTGGTTGCACGATGCTTATATTGTGTAGGCATACGTAATACAGATGTTTTTCAAAACAGTTCCGGTTACGGTATGTTCACAGGAGGACTCGGATTCCAATATGGAGCTGAACGGCTGGGAGCTTTAACTGTACCTGCCGCTGCCGGTAACAGTAAACGCCAGATCAAGTTTATTACCGACTTTAAAACAACTGCCCTCCACGCCATCCCCAGTTATGCCATCCGCTTAGCTGAGGTCTTTCAGGAAGAAGGGATCGATCCATGCAGTACCACTCTCAAAACTCTCGTAATCGGTGCAGAACCACACACAGACGAACAGCGAAAAAAAATAGAACGCATGTTAGGTGTTAAAGCATACAATAGTTTTGGAATGACCGAAATGAACGGCCCCGGTGTCGCGTTTGAGTGTACAGAGCAGAATGGCATGCACTTTTGGGAAGATTGCTATTATGTAGAAATCATTAATCCCGAAACCGGAGAACCTGTCCCAGAAGGAAAAATCGGAGAACTCGTACTCACTACCCTTGATCGGGAAATGATGCCGCTCATACGTTATCGTACACGTGACCTCACTCGTATTTTACCGGGAGAATGTCCCTGTGGACGTACCCATATCCGAATTGACCGCATCAAAGGCCGTAGTGACGATATGTTTATCATCAAAGGAGTCAACATCTTCCCCATGCAAGTAGAAAAGATATTGGTACAATTCCCCGAATTGGGAAGCAATTACCTTATCACACTTGAGACTGTTAACAACCAAGATGAAATGATTGTAGAAGTAGAATTGAGCGATCTTTCTACAGACAATTACATTGAACTTGAAAAGATACGTAAGGACATTACCCGCCAGCTAAAAGACGAAATACTTGTCACGCCCAAACTCAAATTGGTAAAGAAAGGCTCTCTACCACAAAGTGAAGGCAAAGCTGTCAGAGTGAAGGACCTGAGAAACAATAAATAATCATCCAATGAACCCAATATGCCGATGTACCATCCGAATACATCGGCGCATTGGCATATTGGGCACATTAACTTATTATTATAATCATGCAATTACTTAAAAAAAGAATCCTGCAAGACGGAAAATGCTATGAAGGGGGAATTCTCAAAGTAGATAGTTTTATCAACCACCAGATGGACCCGGTACTAATGAAGTCAATTGGCGTAGAGTTTGTGCGCCTTTTTGCCGGAACAAACGTCAATAAGATCATGACCATAGAAGCCAGCGGAATTGCTCCGGCCATCATGACGGGCTATTTAATGGACTTACCCGTCGTTTTTGCCAAGAAAAAGTCGCCAAGAACCATACAAAATGCCTTGAGCACTACAGTACATTCATTCACTAAAGACCGTGATTATGAAGTAGTCATCAGCTCTGACTTCCTTACCCCAAAAGACAATATATTATTTGTCGATGACTTCTTGGCCTATGGAAACGCTGCTTTAGGTGTTATCGACCTCATCAAACAGTCTGGTGCCAATCTGGTAGGAATGGGATTCATCATTGAGAAAGCATTTCAAAACGGACGTAAAACACTTGAAGAAAGAGGAGTAAGAGTAGAGTCTCTTGCCATTATTGAGGATTTATCCAATTGCCAGATTACAATAAAAGATTAACTCTGTAAAAAAGCCTTTGTATTCTCCCGGACAGGCTATACAAAGGCTTTTCTTTATAATACTTTCTACTTAGCTGATTCGTGTGAAATACTCACATTAGGGTTTAAATACTGCCCTTTACTTCTGGTTCTTTTCCCATATTGCACTGCATGCTTCGGACAAACGTGGTAACAAGCCAAACAAGATGTACAGTCCATCCCCCACACCGGTCTCCACCCTATCACAACTACATTCCCAACCGGACATATTCTTTCACAGCGCTTGCAACCGATACAATCATCAGTAACATAAAACGGTTTTGCAGAAGTCATAAAACGATTAAAAAGCGGATTCAGTATCTTCGTTTTTAACCATGGAAAACTCCCCTCATTGCAATGAAAACCCGTCTCACGAGCATTTATCGAGTAGTTAACTTCTTCTACCCTGCCGACAGCTTTTTCTAATTTCTCTTTCTCCAATTCTTTCTTATCCACGTCAAATCCGGGAAGCAACACATAATTATTAGGCATCGTCACCGAAAATCCGGCATTACACTCTATTCCTTTACGAGATAATGCCCTGCGAAACACTTTCTCCGTCAATCCTGTATCATCTCCACAAGAACACACGAAATAGACATATTGGGAGTTATAATTAGCCAAAGTGACCCAATCCAGAAACTGCAACACGGCCAACGGAGGTCCCCATGAATAAACAGGAAAAATAAAACCTACTTTTTCATTATCCGCCAACACAAACTCTTTTATTCCATCCCTAATGGCATTCGGCATAAAAACAAGTGTTTCGTTTTGTACCCTTGCAATCTGCTCCGCAATCCATTTAGAATTTCCAGTTCCTGAAAAATAGAATATCATAACTATATGTGTATTTAAAAGAAAACAGCATAAAAAAAGGACGGTAGTCTTTAAATGATTACCGCCCTTTTCCTTTATTAAAAAGCCGCACCGATGATGTGATGAAACTCCGAATGACATGATTTGAGTGCCCGTCCTCTTTGTAATCCACCGACTATAAAGTTATCCCGAAGGATGTGGCCCGCCATTGAGAAGCGAAGCTTGTCTCGGTTTTCAGTTTAATTGATGAGTTTCCCGATCCAATCAATGCGGCTAATATTTTACTACAACAAATGTAGTTACTTTTAGTGAGATAAACAAGGAAAAAGAAGATTTTGTTTCTCTCTTAGACTATTTTTTAAATTATAAACCCAGCTTTAAAAATGAAAAATGCCGGTTACAGTTAATGTAACCAGCATTTTGTAAATCATAAAACTGTCGGAACTTAAGCTGCTTTAGCCTTAGCGACTACAGCTTTGAAAGCTTCCGGATGGTTAACAGCTAAGTCAGCCAAAACCTTACGGTTAATTTCGATACCGGCTTTGTGCAGACCACCCATCAGTTTAGAATATGACATTCCTTCCAGACGTGCAGCAGCATTGATACGTTGTATCCAAAGAGCACGGAAGTTTCTCTTCTTGTTTCTACGGTCACGGAACGCATAGGTCAAACCCTTTTCCCAAGTGTTTTTAGCTACGGTCCATACATTTTTTCTTGCACCAAAGTAACCTCTGGTCAATTTCAAAATTTTCTTTCTTCTTGCTTTTGAAGCAACATGATTTACTGATCTTGGCATAGTTTTCTCTTTTTTGAATGTTAGCGCCGTTACTTCACGTAACGAACTTGAAGCTAAAGCATTCGGTTAATAACTTTAATAATACTTTGTACGCTTTTGATTACTTCATAGCTAAGAGTTCCTTAACCTGGCTTACATTTGTTGTATCAACAGTTGTTGAATAACACAGGTTTCTTTTTCTCTTCTTAGACTTCTTAGTCAAAATGTGACTGTGAAAAGCGTGCTTTCTTTTGATTTTACCTGTTCCGGTAAGGGTAAACCTTTTTTTAGAACCGGAGTTAGTCTTCATCTTTGGCATCTTAATTGTTTTTAAATTATTAAATTATATGGCAACGCACTATACCTGCGCGTTACGCATTTTTCTTACTCTTCATTGTTTTCAGCAGGCTTTTCTGCTTTTACTGTAGCCGGAGCAGCTGGTTTGGGAGCCGCAGGCTTCTTTACAACTCCTTCTTTCTTCTTCGGAGAAAGCTGAATCGTCATACGTTTACCTTCCAGAATCGGCAATTGATCGACTTTTGCATAGTCTTCCAGATCATTAGCAAAACGCAACAGAAGCACTTCACCTTGTTCCTTAAAAAGGATGGAACGACCTTTGAAGAAAACATAAGCTTTCACCTTGTCACCATCTTCCAAAAAGCCTTTAGCATGTTTCAACTTAAAATTATAGTCATGGTCATCCGTTTGCGGACCAAAACGTATTTCTTTTACGTTTACTTTTACCTGTTTAGCCTTTTGTTCCTTCTGACGCTTCTTTAACTGATACAGAAACTTGGAATAGTCAATAATACGACAAACAGGTGGTTGGGCATTGGGAGAAATCTCCACGAGATCCATTTCTTTTTCTTCAGCCAATTTTAATGCCTGAAAAATGGGATATACTTTAGGCTCTACATCATCACCTACAATGCGGACTTCTTTCGCACGGATCTGTTCATTGATCCGATATTGCGATTTCATACTGTCATTCTTCATTAAATAACGTTTACTTCCAGTTTGTTTTTTATTGTCTACCAAATTAAATTATGTATTAAAGTAAAAGCTGTCTTTAGAACATTATCAAAATGCTGTGCTTTTACAATTGGGCGCAAAGTTACCATTTATTTATCATATTCTGAACTTCTTCGTTCAAAATTTCACCAAAATCTTCAAATTTCATGGTTCCTTTGTCTCCTTCTCCCTGTCTGCGGACAGAAACTTCACCATTTTCAGCTTCTTTCTCGCCGACAATCAGCATATACGGAATGCGCTTCATCTCGTTATCACGAATTTTACGGCCGATCTTCTCATTGCGATCATCCACAATTGCGCGAATTTCTTTTGTTTTCAAGTAAGTCTTCACTTTTTCCGCATATTCATTGAACTTCTCACTAATCGGGAGAATAACGACTTGTTCCGGAGTCAGCCATAACGGGAATTTACCGGCGGTATGTTCAATCAATACAGCAACAAAACGTTCCATAGATCCGAATGGAGCGCGATGGATCATCACCGGACGGTGCTTCTGGTTATCCGATCCCATATATTCCAGTTCGAAGCGCTCCGGCAGATTATAATCCACCTGAATAGTTCCTAACTGCCAACGACGACCGATAGCATCTTTCACCATAAAGTCCAATTTAGGACCATAGAACGCAGCTTCACCATATTCGATCTTAGCTTTCAGCCCCTTTTCTTCGCAGGCCTCAATGATAGCTTGTTCAGCTTTTTCCCAGTTCTCATCACTGCCAATGTATTTTTCACGGTTCACTTTATCGCGCAAAGAAATTTGTGCTTCAAAGTTAGTGAAATCCATAGAACGGAACACGATTGAAATAATATCCATCACACGAAGGAACTCTCCCTTCACCTGATCCGGACGACAGAAAATATGTGCATCATCCTGTGTAAAGCTACGCACACGTGTTAATCCATGAAGTTCACCGCTCTGCTCGTAACGACACACAGTACCAAATTCAGCAATGCGCAGAGGCAAGTCCTTATACGAACGAGGGAAATTCTTATAAATTTCACAATGATGAGGACAGTTCATCGGTTTCAGGAAGTATTCTTCACCCTCTTCCGGTGTATGAATGGGTTGGAATGCATCTTTACCATATTTTGCATAGTGCCCCGAAGTCACATACAATAACTTGTTACCAATAGGCGGAGTAATCACTTCCTGATAATCGTAACGAGTCTGGATACGGCGAAGGAAATCCTGCAAACGCAAACGCAAAGCAGTTCCTTTCGGCAGCCACATAGGCAATCCCTTACCCACCGTATCGGAGAACATGAAAAGTTGCATTTCTTTACCAATCTTACGATGGTCACGTTTTTTAGCTTCCTCCATTAAAGCCAGATACTCATCCAGCATTTTCTTTTTAGGGAAAGTAATACCATAAATGCGAGTCAGCATTTTACGGTCTTCATGTCCGCGCCAGTATGCACCGGCAACAGAAGTCAGCTTAATAGCTTTAATAGGTGCGGTTGTCATCAAGTGAGGGCCACGACAAAGATCCGTAAAGTCACCCTGTGTATATGTTGTAATATGTCCGTCTTCCAACTCCGAAATCAGCTCACATTTATAAGTTTCCCCACGGTCGCCAAACATCTTTAAAGCATCGTTTTTTGCGATATCCCGGCGAACCACAGCTTCTTTCCTTGCAACCAGTTCAGCCATTTTTGCCTCAATTGCAGGCAGATCAGACTCTTTGATGACAGCCTCTCCCGGATCAACGTCATAGTAGAAACCGTTTTCAATAGCCGGACCAATACCGAACTGAATACCCGGATAAAGCTCCTGCAAAGCTTCAGCCAACAAGTGAGCACTTGTGTGCCAAAAAGCATGCTTACCCTGTTCATCTTCCCATTTATAAAGCACTACCGAAGCATCTTCATTGATGGGACGTCCCAAATCATAAATCTCACCGTTCACTCCACACGCCAATACATCTTGCGCCAGACGCGAACTGATACTTTCTGCAATTTGCAGTCCGTTTACTCCCTCGTTATACTCACGAACAGAGCCATCAGGAAATGTTATTTTTATCATAATGTTATGTTATATTTTTCATTATTGCACGCAAAAATAAGGATTTCTTTTTGAGTTTACTATTTTTTATCTAAAAAATGTTATTCCGGCACTTCTGTAAATCGTTTCAGGATATTATAGGCCGAAACAATGCCCAACTCGCCTGCCTTACTTAAGTCAGCTATTCCATTCTTATTGTTACCCAGGAAAATATGTGTCAATCCACGATTAAAATAAGCCTCCGCAAACTCTTTATTCAATTCGATAGCTTTGTCATAGTCCGCAATTGCCGCACGATAATCTTTCAACATGGCCAATACATTGGCACGGTTATAATACGCATAAACAAAATCGGGGGCTAAAGAGATCACATGATCCAAGTCACTTTTCACTATATCATAGTCCAAGGCACTGATTTCCGACTTCGGTGGAGCGGATATACCCGGTAGTGTGGCCGGTGCTGCCGAGGCTGCATTAGCTTCTTCTGCCTTTTGATATTCCAACTGCTTGCAACGCACCAAGGAACGCATAAAGTAAGCAGGGAAGAATTTATCATCCAACAAAATGGCCTGAGTCAGATCTTCAACAGAACTGGCAAAATCTTGTACCAGATAGAAATCAAGTGCACGGGAGAATCGTATACGTGCATCCTGCGGATTTTCAACAATTGCCGAAGTATGTGTATCAATCAATGCAAAGTGGAACTTCACTTGTTCTTCGGTAAGCGGTGATTCCATATTAGTGATATACAAACGTTTTGGTAAAACACCGGCACGATTCAAATCATCTATATACTTATAATAATGTACCGTCCGCTTCACATCGCCCATCTTCTCGTAATAGGTAAGAGCATACATCGGTTCCATCTTGATATTAACATTACGATCCTGTACCCTGCCCCGAATATCACTCTTATATTTCTGTTCCACTTCAGAATTATCTGCGATAACGATTTTCCGGTAATTATTCATATCCTTATCGGACTTTTTACGAGTTTTAGTCTCCTCTTTCTTATTACTTTTTTTATTATCAGCCACGGTCTTATCGCTATTACTTACACCATTTTGCTTGTCAAGTTGCGCTTTCATGACTTTAAACTCGTCCATTTCAGCACCTTTACGGTCGCCGATCTTTCTCCTTGCCTCTGCACGTTGATAATATCCGGCCAAAAAGTTCGGATACATATCAATCACAGTTGTATAATCCTTAATGGCTCCCCGGTAATCCCCCGTTTGTGCACGAAGTAATCCTCGGTTAAACGTAGCCATCATGTTATCCGGTTCTATTTGCAGTACAAAATCAAAATCCTCAATAGCTCGATTGTCATCTCCTACTTGTGCCCGAAGCAAACCACGGTTATAATGTCCGATAAAATTATTCGGATCAATATCAAGAGCCAGATCATAATCACTCATGGCTCCCCGCAGATTATTCTGATGGAAACGGGCTAAAGCACGATTAATATAATTCCCGGCGTTTCTGGCATTCAAATGCGTTGCATGATTCAAATCCGATTCTGCCTCTGCATATTTTCCCTGTTGTAACCTGACGATGGCCCGGGATGCCCAGGCATCAGGATCATACTTATCCATCTCAATAGCTGTATTGAAGTCATTCAAAGCCCGCAATGTATCCTGTTGCTTCAAAGCCACCTCTCCTCTCATCAGATAGGCTCTTGTATATTTGGGAGCAACTGCCAGCAATTTACCCAAATCATCTTCAGCAGCTTTATAGTCTTCTTTCTGTATATGGCATAAAGTCAGATTATGCCAAAGCGTAATATTTTCAGGGTCAAAATGAAGTGCTTTCTTATAGTCTTCAATAGCCCCATCATACTTATTCTGTTTAATCCTTGCAAGCCCACGAATCTGATAAGCACCCACTACAAAAGGATTCCTGTCAATGGCCGCATCACAGTCATCTTCAGCTCCCTGATAATCATCCAGGTTGATCTTGGCAAGCCCTCTGAAAAAATAGGGTTCATACAGGTAGGGTTTTGCATTGATCACTTGATTAAAATACTGAATGGAAAGGACATAGTCCTCAAAGTATAACGCGTTTCGGGCAATCATCATTACCCTGTCTGTGTTTATCTGAGCATATATAAATGTAGGAAACAACAATAATGCTGCTAATATCTTTTTAATCATCGGCTTCTGAATACTTTTTAAGTAGAGCAAAAGTAATGCTTTTCATCTATTAAACAGGGATAACGGACAACTTTTTATATTTTTTGATTATTTTATAGGACCCCTCCATGCAGATATTCAGTAGTCTATACACCTTCTTAACACCTATTAACCTCACATTCATTATTAATTTACGATTATTTCGTAGATTTGTAATATGTCCATAAATCAATATATGAAACGGGTTATCCGAAAATTAAAAATACAGAAAGAAAGACACCTGTACAATATTGCAAACAGGAACTCTTTTATACATAAAATAGTATCAACATGAAACAAAAATCACTTCTTTTACTACTACCTTTCCTGCTGCTTTCTTGCAGCGGAAAGAAGAACAGTGACCAGCCGTCCGAAGCAACGGTCCAAATTACAGAACCAGAATTCCCTCAAATCGTACCTTTCGAAACAGGTATCGAAACAGAACGGGAAATACTACTGAGTGAAATAGCCGATTCAATACGGTATATCCCGTTGGAGACAAACAATAAATGCCTGATAAGAGGGTTAAAGGGAACCAATATCATCCAGACAAAAGAGTATTTCTTCCTACCATGGCTCGATAAATTATTTCAGTACACAAAAGATGGTAAATTCATACGGACACTGGGCCGCAAAGGCGGTGGACCGGGTGAATTTAACTGGATCATGCAGATTGACGTGGATGAAGAAAAAGGATTGGTCTACATGCTAACAACTACAGGAAAAATCAATATCTACTCTATGGAAACAGGTAAATTCATCCGTGCAATGAAAGTTCCTAATATAGAAGTTAGTGAGTTTGCGATGTTACGTGTTCAGGATACAATTGCCGCAACATTCATGCGCAATAATAACGGAAGACGAAAAGAACGTATTTACCTTTCCAACCTGAAAGGTGATACGTTGCAAATCTTCAATCGTTGGGACCTATTTGAGCTAAACAGCCAATATCGCTGGATGATCAGTAGTGATATAGATCGTTATATGTTCCATTACGAAAACCACACCTGTTATAAAGAATATTATAACGACACCCTATTCACCGTCACTCCAGAAGCTTTAGAACCCCGATATATATTCCAGATGGGCAAATACTCATTACCGATGGAATGCAGGTTTGAATATCTCGATGGAAACGGAAAGCGTTTTCAGGAAATGGCCGCTCCTTACATACAGTACAGTGCCATAGAGACTGACTCCTACATATTCATGCCTTATTCTAATTGGGCAGGAGAGAAAGCGCGAGAAAGACAAATGGCTATTTACGACAAAAAAGCCAAAAACTGTTTCAAAGTAGCCACAGGCCATATAAAAAATGACTTGACTCCTGGTTTACCATTACGCCCGATAACGGCACTTGACAGCCACACACTGTTATATGTATGGGAAGCTCCTGAACTTTTAGAAAAAGCGGAAGAAACGCCTTCCATACTTCAAATCGAACAGTTGAAAGGCTTAAAGGAAGACGATAATCCGGTAATGATGCTGGTATATTTAAAGCAACCATAACAGGGCTCTTTTAATAAAAACATCAAATAGCCGTTGCAGGATATTTGAGATGCAGTCCTGAAAAAGTAATGGGTAAAATTGATTTATATGATCAACTTTACCCATTGCTTTTTATTCCAAAATCTCAGGTATATCATTTCACCTGCTTCATCTTATAGGAGCTACGAGCCTTTCCTTTCAACATCGTATTCAGTTTTCCTTTTATCATTTGTTTACGCAAAGGAGAAATGTGATCTATGAACATTTTCCCGTCCAAATGGTCAAATTCATGCTGCATAACCCGTGCCAGAAACCCTTCTACCACTTCGTTATGCTCTACAAAATTTTCATCCATATATCGTACGTGAATCTTACTGCCTCTCTTTACAGACTCGTGTATGCCGGGCAGACTAAGACATCCTTCTTCCATGGATACTTCTTCACCCTCCACAACATCAATATGTGCGTTTATATAAGCCTTACGAAAATCCTTGTATTCAGGATAATCTTCTGAAAGCACATCCAGGTTAATAACAACTACGCGGACAGGTAAACCAATCTGAGGAGCGGCAAGCCCTACCCCATCGGCATGATCCATCGTTTCAAACATATTTTCAATCAGCTCTTTCAGGTTCGGATAATCCGGCGTGATATCCTCCGCCACCTGCCTGAGAACTGGCTGACCATATACATAAATAGGTAAAATCATATCTTATAATTATTCTTTTTAAATATTCTTTCTTCTTACAAACGTTTGCTTTCCAGATAAGACTGCAAAATAATAGTTGCGCTAATTTCATCGACCAATGCCTTGTTCTGTCTGTCTTTTTTCTTAAGCCCGGCTTCAAGCATCGTACGGTGTGCAAGCACAGAAGTAAAACGTTCATCTACATATTCAACGGGAATATCAGGCAAACGTTTTCTTAACGAACGTACAAAAGGCTCTATATTTTTCATATTTTCAGAAACCTCATTATTCATCTGCTTCGGCAAACCTATAATAATGCGTTCCACCGGTTCCTGTTTTACATAATTGGTTATGAAATCCAGAAGTTCATGACTTGATACAGTTGTCAGCCCGTTAGCGATAATCTGCATCGCATCACTCACAGCTATTCCTGTACGTTTTCGCCCGTAATCTATTGCTATTATTCTACTCATATTTGGAGTGCAAAAATACGATTAAAATTTGGATTATTCCCTATTTAACAAACAAAAAGGGTATCCGCACAACGGATACCCCTTCCATTATTTATCAGGCTATTGCCTCAATAAAGTTGTATTATTCCAGAATCACAACGCGGTTCAAGAAGTTCTTGCCAAACATGTTGGCAGTTCCACCGAAGCCTACCAGTTCAAGCTGATCCTTGCTTACACCTTCTTTAATAAGTGCATCGTAAACAGCCTGTGCACGAGCTTCAGACAACTTCTGGTTCCACTTGGCGCTACCGGTAGCTTTATCTGCATAACCTGCCACCTTATATTTCTTATCCGGATTAGCCTTCAGGATCTTAGCAGCCAACTGAATATTAACCATACCATAGTCGTCAATCTTAGATTTGCCAATCTGGAAGAAGATAGCGCGAGGTCCGGCTACTTCAACTTCCTTCACAACTTCTTTTGTTACAGGTTTCACGTTAGCCAGCGCGTTCTTGGCATCAGCCAAGTCAGACTGAGCCTTAGCCAGTTCGCTTCTGTAACGATTCAGTTCTTCATTGATAGCATTCTGGTCTACCTGAGAACCACAAGATACGAATCTCTTGCCACCAAATGTATAAGTTACACCTGCAGTCAGAGAAACAGCGCCGTCGGTATGGGCAGAGCTAATATTACCGAACGGAGAAGGAGAAACCTCGCCTCTTGCTTCAATGTTGATATCTAAATACTTATTGATATTGAACTGTCCAGCCAAACCAACAGAACCGTTGATCAGTGCATTTACTTTATCCTGATCGCCATAAGCTTTGGCAAATGTCAAACCGGGACCTGCAAAAACAGAAACTGTGAACAAACGGTCCGGATTGTAACCGCCAATAGCATTCGACAAGTTAAACATACCGTCCGCACGCAGAGTGAAGTAATGTTTATTCTTACTCTTAATATAAGTATCGGCAGGTTGTCCGTAGTTAGAATACAAGGTAGTCCATGCGCCAGCCACCTGACCACGGATACCCCAAACCGGATTGAACAGTTTACCAACTGACACATTGATCAGCGGAGTTATGGCTTTACCAAAGCCATAATCAAAGTTGTCCGGGTTTACACAACCCTGAGCGCCAACACCTACACTCACAAAGATATTGTCCTTAAAGCTTTCGCTATAGAACGTCTCTTTAGTCTGAGCAGTAGCTGCAGTAGCACCGACCAACAATAAAGATAATATTACTAATTTACTTTTCATTGTTTTTTGTTTTTAAATATTTCAACTCTTTTAGTTTCTTATTTGCTCCGACCATTCTGCTTACTTCAAATAAATCTTATATGTAAGCCCGCCGGTAAAATATTTCATTCTTTGCAATTCTACCTGCGCATGCAAATGGTTGAAAAGCAAATAGGTAGCACCAAACGCGAAGTCCTTTGCATCATATTCTGCGATTACTGTCAGATCAGGAGCAAAAGATGGAGCATAAGTGAGCCCTCCGGCTAATCCATTCAAGTGGTAATCCACTCTTCGGTTGTACAGATATGACAGATGCACACCTATCTTCTCCTTTCCAACCGGGATATGCTTGGTGGCTGCGACATAAAAACGGCAAAAATAGCCATTACCATCGGCAGAACCTACTTGTCCATCGCCTGACTCAGTATAAGGATCAGAAGTTCCCACTACAACAGCCGGCATGTGCTTCCACAATTGTCCTTCTTTCAAAACTCGCAAACGGGCAGAAAAATATCTGTCCTGATTCGTAAACTTCTTCTTTCCAACTTTCCAGTCAATCCCTATAGTCTGCGACTGAAACAGCGTACATGTATAGGCTATTTCGAGCCAGGGAAAGATAGTCACGTTCAAAAAGTAATTATACGTATGGTAATCCCATGTAGGAGGAGTTATCTCCTTATTTAGAAAATTTCCACCGATCATCACTGTCTTATCCCGTTGCATTTCTGCTGACGGAGCATGGAGCAGACCGGTAGTTCCGTACGTCAACTGAGCCGAAAGTGCCAAATGACAGCAAAGGAACAAGCCCATAAGAAGTATCTTTTTCATCATTACCTGCAGTTTCTATACTTTCGGTTCAACTCGTACTTTTTAATTCTCAACAATTACTTTTACCTCTGATTAGTCGTTAGATCCACCACCGGCGTTCGGGTTGAAGCCGTGAGAGTCATGAGAATCGTGAGAATCGTGGCTGTAATAGTTAGGATAGATCATTACACTGTTCTGGTAAGAAACGATACCTTCATAATATTTGCCAGAGATCAGGAATGTCAGCTTCTTAGAAACCAATTGTCCTTTAACTCTATAGCCAATAATACCATAACCGCTCAATACGCTGATTTTAGCATAACCAACCTTCTGTACGAAACCGGCATTCTTATTCAAAGCTTTAGCAGCATTTGCAAGGAAAGCAGCCTGAATATCAGTAGAAACAGCGCCTTCTGCTCTTGTTGCAGGAGCAGCCACTTCTTTTACATCACCTGTAAGTTCACAACCTTCATTGTAGAAGTAAGGAACCAAGATAGCGGCATCTTTAACAGAGTTTGCAAATTCAAACGGAGTAGTAACCAAAATCGATCCATCAGCCTGAGCCTCAGCAGTAGTAGCTCCAGTAGTAACGTCACCGGTCAACTCTTTTGTAGTTTCCAGACCAGCCTTTTCCTCAGCTGTAGCTGTTGCGCCATCCCACATATTCTTAACTGTTTCAGCAGAAGGTTTAGCTTCTTCAGCTGCTTTAGTTACCAATGCTCCGGCTTCAGATTCAGTAACATCAGTCTTAGGATCAGTCGGAGAAACTACCGGAGGAATAGTTGCTGCTTCAACAGAAACCAAAGCAACGTCTACAGTAGCAACACTTGTCTGGCCGTCACTAACCTGGTTCAGGTATACTTGTCTTGTTACAGAATAATAACCGGTTGCAGAAACTTCCAAGCTATATCCTTCTGCTTTATAAGTAACTTCTTTGTTGAATGTAGCTCCAACTGATTCGCCACCCAATGTAACTTTAGCAGTAGTCAAAACCTGACCTGTAGTTGCGTCAGTAATAGTACCGGCAATATAATACTTTGCAGGGGCTGGTTTTGTTGCTTCATCAACTTCTGCTTTCTCGTAGCAGCTTGTAAACAGTGTACCGCAAACTGCCAAAACGGCTAACGCTAACTTAGCGCCATTACCGAAAAATTTACTTTTCATTTTCATCTCAATAAAATTAAAAATTTAATAATTCTGATTTTACAAAATATGGATTAAAACTATTATCATTCATTACATTATCACTTGCCTGAGAGTTATACCCTTTACCATATATACGTTCATTACCCGCATTATATTGGAATCCGAAATTATTAGGCATTACTCTTGGGATATACCCCTTTCTCTTATATTTGTATGGAGGCAAAGCTATCTGAAACAAGAAACCTCCATTCAGTCCTTTATTACCTGCATGTTGCACTTTCATTCCATAAAAGCCAATAGAGGCATAGCGAAAATGGCGAACCATATCAAAACGGACTCCATATTCTTCCTCCAAATATCGCTCTCCTTTTAAACTAAACTGTGTATTGTATTTCGGCCAATAGAAATTAGCTCCGATAGAACCGGTCAGAGTCCATTTGGTACCATGATAAAAGGCCCAATCTTCAAAATACCCTCTTCCGGTATACCCGATGCGCGCATCTACTGAAAAGCGCTCATCTTTAAAGAAGTGTTTTGCTTTTAAATCACCTCCCCAGCGAAACTTATTAAAAAATCCGACTGAGGCTGTCAGAAATGTGCGTTGAGGCAAACGCACAGTCTGTGACAAAGTCACAAATCCGGGACGGATCTGCTTATACCTTTGACCATAATCATTATAGATAGGGAAAATCACTTGTCCGGTCAGTTTCATTCCCTTCCACAAAGAAACTTCTATGGCAGGAGAGACATTAACCACAATTTCATAGACCTTAGACAAAATATAGTTTCTGAATAATAATTCCGGATATACCACTATATCTACCTTAAACAAAGAACTGTTTTGCTTCTTAATACGTCTTGCCTGCTTCCATCCTTCTCCCAAATCATAACTTACATTCCAGTCAGCCCGATTTGCTTCAGCAATACTATCTCCTTTCATCGGCTGATAATAGAGAGATATCTGAGGTATATTATTGTCCAAAACTATTAACCTACATGGCTTATTTTCGGGTAAACCCATCTTTTGAATCAAATCAACAGCTTTACCTATTCCGACTCCTTCAAGACGATAGGCTGAATTCTGTATCACAAAAACCCGTTCCTCATTATCTTCTGTCCACCCTACATTCTCAAATCCCATTTTCACCAGTGCGTCAACAGTAGCCTCTCCTGTTTGACATACACCTTTTAAAGGGAGTAAACAGAATGATATGAGTAAAATTCTGAGCAAAGTAGCGTCAATTGTTATGTTTTTCCTCATGTAAGGGCTTTTGTGATTCATTTGTTTGCTTTAAAACTTATGTACCCTAAAAATTATAGATACAAAATATGGTGCAAAAATAGACACAATTTTAATAATACCAAAGAGTTTTACATGTTTTTTCGCAGATTTGTATCAGTTTTTTTTCATTCGAACTCCTGCTTACTTAAAAATAGACCAGAAAAACCATTTATAATCTTAAATAATATCCATCATATATTTTAGAATCACTAATAGAGCAAGTTATATAAATAAAGAAATGATAAAATAAAATAGAAATATATATTAATACTAAATTTCCAATAAAATACCGCTATATTACAAATTTACTAAATCCGGGTAAAATCAAGTAGTAGCTAATCTAACCAAATCACAATTATTAACAACTAAAACAAAAATGCATCGGCAAGACCAGTATATATATAATAATGTATTCATATATTAATATAAACCTACTATATAAAGCAGTTGAATTAACAATGTTAACTACAAAAGTAGCCAATTATATTCTTAGATTTACGAAGTTAACCTTATGTATTTATGAAGTTAATATCTTGGGTTTACGAAGTTAACTTTAACACAGTGTTAAAGTTAACTTCGTAAACCCAAGATATTAGTATTTAATGTCACTGTTTGTCAACATCTTATGTCTTATTAGCTTTTTATCGTTACTCCACAACATTCAGGCATAAGATTGAGGTTCACATTTTCGCAACTACATACCCGAACCATTTATCACCCTCTCAAGTTATATCCGGAATCAGATCAATAGCTTTCTCTTTACTTTCATCTACTATCTTGGCATATATCTGAGTTGTTTGAATGTTAGTGTGTCCCAGGAGTTTGGACACGGTATAAAGATCAGCCCCAAGAGTAATCATCATCGTAGCATGAGTATGGCGTGCCGAATGAAATGTGATATGTTTTTGAATACCGGCTTTAGCAGCCCATCTTGGCAATATCTCATTGGTCCTTCCTAAACTGATCAGTCCTTTGAATACTTTCTCTGTATCCTGAGCCTTCCCACGGACCGGGAGTTGTTTTAAAGCTTCATTACTCAAAGGAAGCGAAAGGATTTCCTGAGTTTTCTGCTGTGTCATATGCAGTTCTATTTTCCCTATCTTATTTTTTTTCAGATTTCCCCATGTAAGTGCCACTATATCACTATGTCTCAACCCACAAAAACAACTAAATAGAAAAGCCCTCTTCAAAGTCTTATTATGAAAATCCGTTTGCGATAATGTTTTAACTTCATCAATAGTTAAAAAGGCCCTTTCGGTTCTTTTACGTTTAGGTTTTTCCTCTTTTTTTATCTTATCCATCGGGTTTGAGATTATAATTTCATCAATTATGGCACTATTAAGGCAATAATGAAAAACTTTATAATAATATACCTGAGTATTGGCATTTATATGCTTTATACTTTTGCAATGCTTCTGAGTTGCAGTTTTCAAGTACTCAATAAAGCCGAGTATATACTTTTTATCTATCTGCCTAAGCTTAATACCTAATTTATCATAACGCTGGAGATGATATATCAAAGTATACATAGACACTTTTCTTGAAGTTTTTTCTATATCCCTGTCTGCCAAATACTTTATATAGTCTATCAGTGTTATATCCTTTTTCTCTTTTTGATGGTTAAAGCCATATATTCCATTCTGCAATTCTACAATTCTTTGAGCTTTCACCGCATTAGCAAGCTTCATAGTACTCTGATTTAAATCTTTGTCTTCCCGCGTATGCTCAGGTATTATATATAACTTTAAAAACTCATATTGTCTCTTTCCATCTATATATATATCTAAATATATAGACTCACAACCATTCGACAGACACTTGGTTCTAATTCTAACCGGTTCTTTAATCCTTACTTCTTTTTTCATATTATTTGTTTGCATGTTATTAGTTATAAATATAGACATTATTCCGTTATAAGTAACAAACAGGTAACAAAAGTCTCAGAAAAAAGATTTCTAAAGAAAAATGATTAGACGATATCCGCCTGCAAAATTCAAATAAACATCTGTTTTTTAGCCACTTATCAATTTCACAAAGATTCTTTATGAGTCTTAATTAAAGTAGCAGCTCGGTAACATACATACTTCATGAAAGTAAAGATCAATCAAAATCATAATAAACCAGGCAAAAGCAACATTTGCATAAAACACTATATATCAACAATCTAAAATCAAACAACAAGCAAAACCATATTATGCAAAACCATATATCGATTTCCCGAAAGAAAGCCATGTCGAATTATCGTTTTGAATAACAACGTTCCTCAGATTTCTCTTTATTATCAGCCATCTAAAAAAGACAGAACCATAGATATTAGCAAACAAGACTGGGAAGTCAGCTATAATCTTGGAAATAGCTGGAACAAAGTAAAAAGGAATAAAAAAAAGAATAGCTCTTTGTATAAAGTAGATATCACAATATATCCGGAATTATCACTAAAAAATCTGGTAATAACGCAAATCTATCAAGTACTTTTCAATTTATCACCCGCCATAGAAGTCTCTTTATGGGGAGGGATGAAATTCACCGCTCAAATGGTGATTCCGGTATACAATGACGGATATGCCAGCAGATACGATAAAGTGCATCCGGGTTTCCTTGAACTATCACAAACGGTCCGTTTACCTTATAACTTATGGGCAACACTGTCTGTAGGTAATTTTAATAATAGCCGATATGGCATTGATTTCAATCTGATTCATCATTTCAACGATGAACGTTTCAGCGTAGAAGGACGTATAGGATATACCGGAACCGGATATTGGGAAGGTTTTACTATGCACTACGGCACAAAGATGCGTACAACATGGTCATTGGGAGGAAGTTTCTATTGGCCCCGCTATAATGTAGAACTAAATGCAAGAATGGAACAATATCTACTGCAAGAAAAGGCGGTCAGAGTAGAAGCAATCCGGCATTTTCGCTATGCCTCTATCGGCTTTTATGCCATGAAAGCCAAGAATGTAAAAGCCAATGGAGGTTTCCGTTTCCAGATAGCCTTACCTCCTTACCGATATAAACGTAAAGGACATATCCCCCGGATCACGCCCTCCAACAATATGGGAATGTCCTATAATGCAGGAAATGAACAATATTACTATAAAACTTATCGGCCGGCACCCGATGACAACATAATGAAGAATAATAGTTTTAATCCATATTTTGTAAAATCTGAGTTATTAAATTTTTAATTTTATTGAGATGAAAATGAAAAGTAAATTTTTCGGTAGTAGCGCTAAATTAGCGTTAACCCTGTTAGCAATGTGCGGTATGTTCGCAAGTTGCTACGAAAAAGATGAGATTGATGTACCTAAAGTGACCGAGCCTACAGCAACAACATATCAAGTTGCAGGTATTGTTGCAGATGCTGAAAGCAATGCTGTGATGGATGGTGTAACGGTAACCAATGTTACAAACTCAAAGTCAATGACCACCGCCGCAGACGGTAAGTATGCTTTGGAAGCCAAAGTAGGAGAAACCAACGTAGTGACTTTTGCAAAGAGCGGCTACAAAACAGTGACAAGCTCTGTATTTGTTACCAAACAGGAAAATGGTTCTATCGTTGCCTATACGATTGATGCCAGAATGGAAAAAGGCAAAGAAACAAAACCGACAATGGATGTAGAATATCAGATTGAAGGTTCCGTATTTGATGCAGAAAGTGGTGAAGCCGTAGCTATTAAAGCTGCAACCATTCCGGGAGTACTGACAGCAACCATCCAGAACGGTAACAAATTCACAATGTCTAACGTAAGTCTGGGTCAGCATACAATCTATATTACTGCTGACGGATACAAACCGACTACTGCCAATGTTGCCATCAGTGAAGTAACAGGTCCGGAAGGCGAAGGTATTTTCATTGCAAAAACTCCGGTAACTGTTTCTATGCAGAAAAGCGAAGTAGAGATTGCTCCTAAATATTATCTGTCAGGAAACATCTATAATCAAGATGGTGGTATGGTAACCAAGGCTGAAGTTACACTAAACCTTTCAGGATATGAAACTGTCGCAACTGCTTCCAACGGTTTTTATAAGTTCGAAATTCCAGCCGACAAGATAAAAGGGTTGACTAAAGCAACTGTAACAATCCGCCACAATAGCTATAAAATTTATGTATATACCGCATTTATAGCACCGGAAGGTAATGGTCAAGTATCTAACACCGTAGTCAACGTTACACTGATTCTGAAACCTGACACAGAAAAACCTGCTGATGACGATAATGTATTTATCGGCGGTAATGTAGATATCGAACTTCCAACAGAAAATGCCGTAGAAGCTGCTCCGGAAAAAGCAGAAGGTGAAAAAGTACCGAGCAAGTCTGCAGTAGAAGAATCAATCAACAAGGTATTGGAAGCTACAGGATCGGATATCAAGATCACTCCGGCACAAGCAGAGCAAGTGGTTAACACCATGGAGAAATACATCGCTAACGGAACTTTGACAGAAATCGATAAAGTAGCAGTTCTTCCGATCGAAAAAGAAACTACTTTCGAACTGAAATCTAAAGTGATCGATACCAATAACGACAAAGAAGAGATGGTTACTGACGAAATTGTTCTTCCGGCCAACACAGTGGTTATCTTCACAAGCGGCGTGGCAAGTACTCTGAACATCAGCCGCACCGACGAAGGTAAGGAAGGTGCTTCTATCCGCGAATATGACGGTACTCCTACCGGTACTATCTTCGTTACTCCGATGGAAGTGAAGTTCACACCTGCAGTTGTTGTTGCTCAGGGAGAAACTCCTGAAGTTGCACTGGCTACTCTCTACTTCAACGAAAAGACCAGCACTTGGGAAGCTGAAGAAAACTACGCAACTTATCAAAATGGTGTATTTGTAGGCAATGTTCACCACTTCTCTAAGTTTAAATTCGGTTTTGAAGAAGCTGACAGCCAAGCTGATGCAGAAGCTGCATTAGACACTATGAATTTTGATAAGGCATGCTACACTGAAGGTGAAACAGCTAAAGTAAAAATGGAAATCAACTGGAAGGGTGGCATCAAGTGCGAAAACGGTGCTTCTGTAGAAGAAATCGTTAAGAAAGCTCATTCTTCTTTGACCTCAACCACCATCAAGATGGTTGCTGCTGCTTTGGAAGAAGCTATTAAAGATGACAACGCTAATGTTACTCCGGGAGCAGCCTTTACTACAGATACAAAATTCACATACGAACTGGAAGTGCCCGCTTACACACAGTTGACCGGTTTCAAGGTAACAAGAAACGTTATCAAAACGACTTATACATTACCGTTTGCCGTTTACAACAAAGCGACCAAAGCTATTGAAAAGAAAACAGCTACAGTTACAATCAGCAAGGTTTCTTCAGTAGTAGTGGAAACTATAGAAGCAATCGGTCACGGACATGGTCACGGACACGGTGATGATCTGAATGCCGGTGGTGGTATCATCATCTCTGAATAATTGAGAAAATAAATGTAGTAATTGAAATCATTGAACCGAAAGCGTAGAGAATGTATACAATAAATTTAAAACGAATCCTCATCGTATCGCTATTTATAGCTATACCCTTTATGCTTTCGGCTCAATTGACCTACGGTACTACGGGATTACTGCATGCCCCTTCGGCAGAGATGCAAAAGGATAAAACAGTGATGCTGGGTGCTAACTTTATGAATAAGGAGATAACTCCTCCGACGTGGTATTATCATACGTACAATTACTACCTGAATGTAACCATTCTACCTTGGATGGAAGTGGCATATACTTGTACTTTGTTCAAGGCAGAAGCTCTTGGATTAAAGCCTTATGGTTACTCAGGGTTCACCAATCAGGACCGGTATTTTTCTCTCAGATTACGGGCATTGAAAGAGGGGCAGTTCTGGAAATACATGCCCGCTGTGGTAATAGGAACCTCCGATCCTTTTACCTCGTCCGGTGACGGAGTTGTCGCCCCGACCGAAGGTAACGGATATTTCAGCCGTTTCTATATCGCAGCCACCAAACATATCCGATTGGGATCAGAGACAATAGGAGTACACCTCTCCTACCTTTATAACAAACGGATAGAATACAAACTGAATGGGATCGCGGCAGGTATCAGCTACAATCCGTCTTTCCATCCGCAATTGAGATTGATTGCCGAATATGATTCGAAAGATTTTGCGTTAGGTGCCACCTATTTGCTTTTCAACCATCTACACGCACAAGTGGAATTACAAAAGATGAAGTACGTTACGGGAGGATTGACACTCCAGTTCCGCTTGTCAGGGAAAAATGGAATAAAAAAGCAAAAACGAAACAAAGAGTTAAAATAAAAAATGAAATAACATGAAAAGTAGAATAGCAATATTGTCTTTACTGTTGACAGGCGCAGCCATCTCCGCCTCAGCCCAGACCAAAGAGCATTATTATAGCGAGAAAGCTAAAGATAATATCTTTATCAGTGTGGGTGTGGGAGCACAGGGATGTGTAAACCCTGACAACTTTGATTATGGCTTCGGACATGCCATAACTCCGCTGATCCATGCATCAGTCGGTAAACTGTTCAACCCTATCTGGGGTATCCGCGGTCAGGTAGCCGGATGCTGGAGCACATTATACTCCGAATACGGCATGCCGGAAGGAGAATATAACAAAATGAAGAATAAAAAGTACTTCACTTTGCGTGCCGACGGATTGTTCAATTTGTCAAATGCCATCGGAGGCTACAACCCCGACCGTTTGTTCACCGTATCAGTGTTTGCCGGTCCGGGACTTACGTTTGCCAAGGCTTATGGCAACCAGGATAAACTGGATGCACTGATTAATGGTTCTGTTGGTCTGATGGGACAATTCAACATCAACAAATACCTGGACATTAATGTAGAGGCAAGAGGAGAAGTTTCCCCTTCCGTATTCGGACGCTATAGCTCAGCTCATACGGATGGCGCTGTTTCTCTGACAGCAGGTGTTACTTACACATTCGGAGGTAAGAGATTCGTATCTTGTGGTGCCCAGGTAGACCAAAGTGCTATTAACGAAGAGTTGAATCGTTACAGAAGTGAATTGTCAAAAGCTCAGTCTGACTTGGCTGATGCTAAGAACGCACTGGCTAACGTGAAACCTGTAACAAAAGAAGTTGTAAAAGAAGTTGAAGTAGCCGGTCCTCGTGCTGTTTTCTTCCAGATTGGCAAATCTAAAATCGATGACTACGGCATGGTTAACATCCGGTTGGCAGCTAAGATCCTGAAGGCTAATCCGGATAAGAAATACAAAGTGGCAGGCTATGCAGATGAAGCTACCGGTAGTGCAAAGTGGAACCAGAAACTATCTGAAGCACGTGCCCAAGCTGTATATGACGCTCTTATCAAAGAAGGCGTAAGCAAAGATCAACTGGAACTCATCGGTTTCGGCGGAACTGCCAACATGTTTGGCAAGAACTTCCTGAACCGTGTTGTAATTTTAGAATAATAGGGTTTCGATTTCCTAATAGAGCGGGAAACAAATTGCTCTATACTTTGAAAAGGTACGTCGCTGAGACGTACCTTTTTTCTTGCCTTGTCAAGTCATGACTCCCCGCTCCGGAATATTTTCTTCCAATGTAAACTAACAAAAAAAGATGTGTCCATTATTCATGAACACATCTTCGCTTATCCTTTTCGTCTGACAGAGTCCTAATATACTAACTTCACATTGTCAATATAGAGCGAGTTTCCAGGCGATCCGATATATGCACCACCATGACTGGACGTAAACTGGAGTACCATATGTGTCGGTACATCGTCAGCTTCTCCCCATGCCACTTCATGGATTGGGACACTCTCCCCCTTACTGTTCACCGTAAAATACTCAGAAGCCTGAAGACGCATCATATGAGCCTTATATGCCGGATCATTAGTTATATCGCCATACATAATATTGTAAGTGGCACCATTTTTCCAATCAGTCGAATGATAATAATAGTTCACCATTGTCCCGATACGTTTGGCATATACATTCCCTTTGGCATCCTCCCAACGTTTCTGCAACAACAAAATAACAGCAGGGAAATCCTTGCCCGGCACGTCTGTTATCTTACTGAATCCCGTTGCCCGTATGCGGTTTTCACGATCGGACATTTTCACTTTATAGTCAAACTGGATAGCTGACGGACGTTCGGTAAACGGCACTCCCATCTGTAACATTTTATTGGGATTCTTAGTGCTTTTAATCGGTTCATGTACTGTCCCCAGAAACATAGATCCTGCCGCCAGAACTGTGATATCTACAATTCCGAGCACTTTCACACTCTCCATACGGGTATCCAGACGTGCACAAAAGCCATCTCCTCGTGCTTCAGGAAACACCGAAGTATTGGTCTTCGTAATCCCTGACACGCGTGCCATAACGTTAGAAGTAGCCCATGGAGACCCTCCTTTATTCGTATAAGGTTTCGCACCTACAATGGTTTCCGTAGGTCCAATGGCATATACTTTTTTGGTATTTCCGCCAATAATACCCGATTCTTTTATCTCACGTGTCACCCACTGGTCCATATTCCCAAAAGAGAACATCTCCACCTTCTGCTGCGCCACAGCAGGAGCAGAACACAAAGTTACCAGACCTGCCACCCATAAGCGATATGTCTTCTGAATCATCTTTCCTCCTTTCTTTTATAAACTATAATCCCATTGCTTCAGTGCAAAATCCCAATGATCCTGCACCAGCTGAACAGTACGGTCATCATACTTATATTTGTTTTTCTTATATCCTTTTTTACCTCCCACATACTTTTCTATTGCACCACGTGCTTCGGAGAATCCGGGAATATCCAAAGCATGATAAATATTCTCAGTCATTCCCATAGCGTCTGCCTCAAAATCCTCAAATTTCACTTCCATCAGGTTTCCCTTGGGAATGAACTGCTTATCAGCTTCATATTTATGGTACAATTTAGCATAAATGGAAAGAATATTGTCCTCCAACTCGGCGGGAGTAATATCCTGTAATTTCAATGGCTGAATCGTATTGGTAAAGAAACTCCGTGTAGATTCAAATACTGTATACGGATTGCGCATCAGATAAACAAACTTCGCATTGGGGAACATTTTCACCAGCTCCTTCACCCGTCCTGTATGAGGGGGATTCTTACTGAGAAACTGGGTACCTTGCGTATTCCATAAAGAAATCTTGATCAACTTGGTAAATGTCTCCTCAAAAACCTTCAGTTCAGCTTCGCTGATATCATCAAAAAGCAAATATTTATCAGCATATTCTTGCTGGTATTTGGGTAGGAACCAGAAATTATAGTAGGTATAAGGCATCATATTGGCAAGTGCGAACTCTTCTTCCTGCGGTAAATCGACGGCCAGTTCCATATTATCCGTCGGACGCTTATCCGGCATAAGCCAACTCATATTTTTCTTGAAGAACGGCTGGCCCCACATCATTAAATGTGGAAATACGGTTTGATAAGTCGTGTTATAGCCGAAATGTGTATCGCATGAAAAAACATTGTGCACAAAAGTAGTTCCACTACGCCAGTGACCAAGAATAAAAACCGGATCATGCTCTAATGGTTTATCTGCCAGTATCTTCTCATAACGCTTATCCTGAAGAGGGGCCAAAGTAGACAGTAAACGGCAAACAGCCTTTGTCAGACGATATTTACCTTTATAGGGCGCATCGACCTCCCTTCCTCCCGTAATAGCTTTAAATGTTTGCCAGTCTGCACCCACCAGAGTATTTATAGGAAGTTTATTAAATTCAAGTAATCCCATAATAATGTGTTAGTTGTTAATGTGTCAACAGGCCGTAACCAGCCCGTCGGCACATCGAATCATTATTTACTTTTCTATTCTGACTTCGAAACCTTGTTCACTCAACGATTTCACAGCCTTTTCAATCGCTTCATAATGCTCAGTCGTTATGCCCAGTTTTGGCAGGTTCAGAACCGGAAGATCATCAGAAGCATTCATGTCTTTCCTTTCAACCCGATCGATAATCATCCCCACAGCACTGGTATTATTGGTAATCGGATCAATCAGAATGAACGAACCACACGATTTATTCTTCTGATACGGATCAAAGAACAACTCTTTGGCTGTAGTAAACACCACACGTGCTATTTCGTTCAAAGAAAGGAAAGGGACAGATGAATGTTCCATCGTATTGACATCCACTTTATACTTAATGCTATCAATACGGGTACGGCTAACGTTCGTTGTCTGTTTGATAAAGAACGATTTGTTGACATCCATCGGTTCTTCATCCATCCACACCAACATCGCTTCAAAATTACGGTCTACAATAGGCAGGTTGTCCAGATGAACCAACATTTCTCCTCTCGATACATCTATTTCATCTTCAAGTGTCAGTGTAACCGACTGTGGAGGAAAAGCATACTCCTGTTCACCATCAAAAGTAACA
Organism: Bacteroides sp. NGMCC 1.200775; assembly: GCF_040798045.1. Lineage (NCBI taxonomy): Bacteria > Pseudomonadati > Bacteroidota > Bacteroidia > Bacteroidales > Bacteroidaceae > Bacteroides > Bacteroides sp. NGMCC 1.200775. The sequence goes on from NZ_JASCQK010000001.1 coordinate 1,004,707, forward strand.
ATACTCTTAACATGAGATACCTTACCGGAAGGCAAAGCCATCACTTTATCCCCTTTACGTATAACACCGGATGCCACCTTACCGCAAAATCCGCGGAAGTCAAGATTCGGACGAAGTACATATTGTACGGGAAAGCGGAAATCATCAAAATTATTATCACTGTCGATATGCACCGTTTCCAGAAAATCAAGTAAGGAGAGTCCTTCGTACCATGGAGTTCTTTCCGACCTATCCACCACATTGTCTCCATCGAGTGCCGAAAGAGGAATGCAGGTTACATCAGGAATCCCCAGAGGAGCTACAAACTTTTTATACTCTGTTACTATTTCGTTGAAACGCTCTTCCGAAAAATCGACCAAGTCCATCTTATTGACTGCCAACACCACATGCTTGATTCCCAACAAAGAAACCAGGAAGGTATGACGTCTTGTCTGAGTGATCACTCCCATGCGGGCATCTACCAGAATAATAGCCAGATTGGCCGTAGAACCACCGGTTATCATATTACGGGTATACTGTTCGTGCCCCGGAGTGTCAGCAATGATAAATTTGCGGTTATTGGTAGAGAAGTAACGATAGGCCACATCAATCGTAATGCCTTGTTCGCGTTCGGCCTTCAGCCCATCCAGCAACAGAGCATAATCAATGTGTTCTCCTGCATTACCCAACCGTTTACTATCGCGTTCCAGCGCATCGAGCTGGTCTTCATACAATTTCTTGCTATCGAACAGCAGTCGCCCGATCAATGTAGACTTTCCATCGTCTACCGAACCTGCCGTCAACAGACGCAGCAAATCTTTCTGTTCGTCTTTATCCAGAAATGCTTTTATATCTAATTTATCTGCCATAGTTGTAATATTTAAAAATATCCTTCGCGTTTCTTCTGTTCCATGCTACCTTCCTGGTCGAAATCAATAACGCGGGTTGTACGTTCGCTCTTGGTAGTAGTCATCATCTCTTCCACAATCTTCTCAATGGTGTCGGCTTCGCTCTCGACAGCACCTGTCAACGGCCAGCACCCCAACGTACGGAAACGTACCATTTTCATCTCAATCTGATCACGGTATTTCTCCGGCAGACGCTCATCATCAGCCATAATCAGATTTCCGTCCATCTGCACCACAGGACGCTCCTTGGCATAATACAATGGTACAATCGGAATATTCTCCAAGCGAATGTATTGCCAGATATCCAGCTCGGTCCAGTTGCTCAACGGAAACACACGTATGCTTTCACCTTTATGTACGCGGGCATTGTAAATATCCCACAGTTCCGGACGCTGGTTTTTAGGATCCCATTGATGAAACTTATCACGAAAAGAGAATATGCGCTCTTTGGCACGTGATTTTTCTTCATCACGGCGGGCACCGCCAAATGCGGCATCAAATTTATATTTATCGAGTGCACGCAATAAAGCTTGTGTTTTCATCAGGTCGGTATGTACCTTACTTCCATGTGTAAACGGTCCTACTCCCGCATGAAAAGCTTCCATATTGCTTTCCACAATCAGATTCCAACCATACTTTTTAGCATATTCATCACGGAACTGAATCATTTCCTTAAATTTCCATTTAGAATCGATGTGCATTAAAGGAAACGGCACCTTGCCCGGATAGAAAGCTTTCTCGGCGAGGCGTACCATGACCGAAGAATCCTTTCCGATGCTATACAGCATAACCGGATTCTCAAACTCCGCCGCCACTTCGCGGATAATGTGAATGGACTCGGCTTCGAGTTCCTTTAAGTGGCTTAATTTATATTCCTCTTTCATTGTTATGATTATTTCTTCATCTATATTCTATTCATGTCTGCTCACACGGGGCAATACAATGTCCAACAGACGCTTGACTGACTCTTCAAGTGAAAGTGTTGAAGTATCAAGTGACAAGGCCGGATGCTCCGGAGCCTCAAATGGGGCGGATATCCCGGTAAAGTTTTTTATTTCTCCTCTGCGGGCCTTGGCATACAACCCCTTCACATCGCGTTTCTCACATTCGGCAAGCGGAGTGCTGACAAATACTTCTAAAAAATCATCTTGCCCGATAATGCGGGCTGCCATCTCGCGGATATCATTATTAGGACTGATAAAAGCAGCAATCGTAATAATACCGGTATCAATAAAAAGTTTGGAAACCTCAGCTATACGACGAATATTTTCCACCCTGTCGGCTTCAGAAAAGCCTAAATTATTGTTTATCCCCGTACGGATGTTATCTCCGTCCAGGATACGGCACAACAATCCACGTTTATGCAATTCGCGTTCCAAAGCAATTGCAATCGTACTTTTGCCCGATCCGCTCAGACCGGTAAACCAAATCATCACGCCATGCTGCCTCAGGAGTCCTTCTTTATCCTGCCGGGTCAGCATCCGGTCGAATATTGGATATATGTTATTATTTTCTTCCATTATAATATGTTAGATGTTGTTTCAGTCATTAAAACGGCCAGATTAAAGGAATCAGGAAAATAGAAATCAGGAATGTTATAAGATTTAAAGGTAATCCGATACGGACAAAATCCATAAACTTATAGTTACCGATACCTTGTACGATCAGGTTAGTCTGATAACCAATCGGTGTAGAGAAACTGGCCGATGCAGCCATACAAATGACCACAAAGAACGGCATCGGATCGACTCCCAACTGGGTTGAAAGCGACAAAGCCAACGGAAAAGCCAACGCAGCGGCCGCATTGTTTGTAATCAGTTCCGTAAACAGATTGGTAATAATAAATAGAACCGCCAGCAATACATGGGGACCGTAATCATCGCTCATGCCGATTATGAACTCTGCCACCTTATCGGCCACTCCCGAGTTCACCATTGCCTTACTGATGGCAAAAGCACAAGCGATCGTTATCAAAATATCCCACGAAATATATTTAGTGTACTTGCGTGCCGGGAAGATTTTAGTCCAGGCCATGATAATAGTAGTAACGGAAACAAAGAAAAACATATCCAGTTTCATGTCCGGAAACATTTCCTTCACTATTGGAAGTTCTCCGACAGTAGCACCTGCTATCATCAGAATCAACAGAATCAATGCAAACCAGCGTTTCCCTTTTCCCGGTACAGGTTCGTTATCATTGCCGTTGGCTAACAACACAAACACGGAAGATTCTCCCCAAGTAGGAATAAATGTATCATCTGCCATCACTACCAATGTATCACCTTCACGCAAAACAACCTCTTCCAGGTTATTGACGAACCGCTGTCCGTTGCGTTTCTTGATTTCTTTGACCTCAGCACCATAATGACGCTTGAAATTAAACTCACCCAACGTTTTATTAATACCCGGAAAACGGGCACCAAGCACAGCTTCCACCCGGTGGAGTTTATCTCCTTCTTCTATTTCCTCATCAGGTACGGCCGTATCGGGACGTGCATCAGGGAGCAACTTTTTAGAAAAAGCAAACAGATAAATGATGCCGGCAATTGCAATAAAGATCCCCACTTTACCCAATTCAAACATCGTAAATCCTTCATGTCCGGATTCCAGTATCATTCCGTGCACAACCAAGTTGGTAGACGTACCGATCAAAGTACAAATACCTCCCAATATAGTCACATACGAAAGAGGAATTAAGAATTTGGTAGCAGGTAAGTGGACGGTACGCGCCCATCGTTTAATGATTGGAGCAAAAATAACAACAACCGGAGTATTATTCAAAAAAGCCGAAATAAAGGCAACGGAAGGTAATAAACGCAATTGTGCCCTGAATACCGTCGTTCGCTTCTGAGGAAGCAACTTTTTAATGACCTGCCCCAACGCTCCCGACTGGCGGATACCCTCGCTTACCAAAAAAAGCAGGGCCACGGTTATCATCCCTTTATTACTGAATCCCTCGAGCATCTCCTTCGGAGTCAAAATACCTGCACAGAGAAACAACACCACTACTGAAAAAAGTATCATGCCGGGACGCATCTTGTCCAGAATCAAAGCAATAACCATCCCCAATAAGGATAATAACACAAACGCAATTTCAAATGTCATAAACGCAAACAATTAGTGGTTTATCTTCTCTTCTCAACAATAAACCAAGGATTCAGCAAATTTTCTTTATTATACTGCAAGGGAACATCTTTTTTATCCGCCTGATAAACTTCCATTCCCGCAGCACGTGCTATAGCATGTCCGGCAGCAGTATCCCACTCCATAGTAGGAGCAAAACGAGGATAAACATCCGCTTTACCTTCAGCAACCAAACATATTTTAATAGAACTGCCACTGGATATCAACTCCACATCGCCGTGTTTCTGCTTCAATGCCTCAATGTATGTCTCTGTCTCCGGAGTCAGATGTGAACGGGAAGCAACAACCACAAATTGATTTTGCCGACCGCCCTGCGGTAGCCGTACGGAAGCGGCAATCAATTTATCAAGTGTGGCATTATCCTCTAAAGCTGTAATATCCGACAATTTATAAGCACCGATCTCTTCACCGGCAAAATAGAGTTCTTTTTTCACCGGCAGATAAATAACTCCGATAATAGGAACCCCCGCTTTCACCAAAGCTATGTTCACTGTAAATTCACCGTTTCGCTTGATAAATTCTTTCGTACCATCCAAAGGATCGACAATCCACAACATTTCCCACTTACGACGGGTATCATAATCCAAATGTCTCCCTTCTTCGCTCAGAACAGGAAAAGGAGTTTCATTCAAAATAGTGGAAATTATTATATGTGCTTTCCGGTCAGCAATGGTCAAAGGAGAATTGTCAGCTTTCCGCTCTATTTCGAAGTCCGAAGCCGGATCGGTATAAATAGACAATATCTCCTCTCCTGCTTTCAGGGCTGCATCAACAGCAATAAATAAGTATTTATGTTCCATTTTATTACGCAATTAAAACCTTGTTTCCGACAAGGCGTAAAATCCCCAGGTAAATAGAGACACAAAAGTAAAAACTTTATCTCTTTAAAAAGTTTTTAAATAGCTAATTATAACTTCTTTTAGTAGAAACCGGCAAAACCCTAAAAAACCTTTCATATCAAAAAAACTATTCAGCTATACCTCCAATTTTTTATATGACACAGACAGTGCTAAAAAGAAGCTTCAAAGATAAAACATACGCTCCAAACAACTTCTCTGACGGAGCGTACAAATTAACATTGTTAATTCCTCTTTTGTATCATTTGCTTTCCATTCACAAACATCAAACCTTTTGCATTAAAAAGACTTGATATTTACCCACAAAAGACTTGGTTTAACACAATGTTAAACCAAGTCTTTTCCAAGCTTAAAACAAGCACCGCCATATCACTGGTTATAAGCAAAATAGTACAATACAGCCTTCTTTATCTAAAGAATCTTTATCTTATAGTTTCGGAAAAGATAATTGCTATTTAAGCAAGTAGCAACTCTCCCATCTGAATATATGAAAATAACGAACGGTAATTATACAGCTTAAAAGATGATTTATATAAAGAGTTTGCAAGCCTCTTGCGAGTATTAGACTTTTTTAATAACTTCACGCCGTACTCCGCAAGGATTACGAAACCAACCTATTAAGATTTAAAATCAAAAAAAAGAAAACACCAATAACTGATTATCAAAACCTACCACAATGAAGAAAAGCATTATTCTGCTATTTATCAGTCTACTTTTATCCCCGCTATGCATTAAAGCGCATCAGCCAGAATTCTCCACCGCCGGATTTTTCCGACTGGCTGATTCCGGTCGGGAGGTCTATTCCATGAATCCTGCATGGCGCTTTTATAAAGGAAATTGCGTTGGCGCCGAAGCTGTTAACTTCAACGATCGATCATGGGAGGTAGTTTCCTTGCCCCATGGCATCGAATACTTGCCTACTGAAGCCAGCGGCTGTGTTAATTACCAAGGTGAAGTATGGTATCGCAAACATTTTACACCGGATGCAACCTTGAAAGGCAAGAAATTATTTCTGCACTTTGAAGCCATCATGGGTAAAAGTAAAATATATGTAAACGGTAAACTACTATCTGAACACTTTGGAGGTTATCTACCTGCAGTTGTCGATGTGACGGATGCCCTGGAATTTGGCAAAGACAACCTGATTGCCGTATGGGCCGACAATAGCAATGACCCTAATTATCCCCCCGGAAAACAACAGGAAGTGCTGGATTTCACTTATTTCGGAGGAATATACCGGGACTGCTGGCTGGTGGCACATAATCAGATATTCATTACCGATCCGAATTATGAAAACGAAGAAGCAGGCGGAGGATTATTTGTCGCTTATGACAATGTATCGGATCTCTCGGCCGAAGTATTGCTCAAAATACAGATTCGGAACTCCGGAAAAAAAGCTTTTAAAGGAGTCGTCGAATACGAGCTTCAACAACCGGACGGACAACAAATAGCTTTTCTGAATTCCGTCATTCGTGTCAAATCCGGTAAGGCAGCCAGTTCATCTGATAAGCTGACGGTAAAAAATCCAATGTTGTGGAGCCCGGAGACACCTACACTATACAATCTGATTGTCCGCGTTCGTGACGAACAGGGCAACGTAATAGACGGATACCGCCGCCGAATCGGGATCCGCAGCATCGAATTCAAGGGAGAAGCCGGATTCTGGCTGAACGGAAGGCCTTATGAAACACCATTGATAGGAGCTAACCGCCATCAGGACTTCGCGATAGTGGGCAATGCAGTACCAAACAGCATTCACTGGCGCGATGCCAAAAAGCTGAGAGATGCAGGGATGAAAGTAATTCGTAATGCACATTGCCCGCAAGACCCGGCTTTCATGGATGCTTGCGATGAACTTGGACTGTTTGTAATTGTCAATACACCGGGTTGGCAATTCTGGAACGATGCCCCTGTCTTTGCGCAACGGGTATACAGCGACATCCGGAATATGGTTCGACGGGACCGCAACCATCCCTGCGTATGGATGTGGGAACCAATCCTGAACGAAACCTGGTACCCGGCCGACTTTGCCCGGAATGCACATGATATAGTAAAAGTAGAGTATCCGTATCCATATTGTTACAGCGGATGTGATAGTGAAGCCAAAGGAAAAGAGCATTTCCAAATACTTTTCACCCATCCGCTCAATGGAGGCGGAGGAGCCTACTCAACCAACCATATCAAGAAACAGATCACTTACTTCACACGTGAATGGGGTGATAATGTGGATGACTGGAATTCTCACAACTCTCCCAGCCGGGTGGCACGCAACTGGGGTGAACAAGCCATGCTTATACAAGCGCAACATTATGCTTGCCCACCTTACAAATACACCAGTTATGATGCTTTATACCGTACCCCCCGGCAACATATAGGAGGCTGTTTATGGCATTCGTTCGACCATCAACGCGGTTATCACCCCGATCCGTTCTACGGAGGTGTGATGGATGTATTCCGACAACCCAAGTATTCTTACTATATGTTTATGTCCCAACGATCTCCCCGGAAAGAGAAGCGTCTTTTCAAGACAGGTCCGATGGTTTATATCGCCCATGAAATGACCCCGTTCTCCGGTAGAGATGTCACAGTCTATTCTAACTGCGACGAAGTGAGACTTACTTATCTCAAAGGTGGAAAAACACAAACCTATGTCCGCACCCCGGAGAAAGAAGGGATGCCTTACCCCATCATTACTTTCAAAGACGCATACGACTTTATGCAAGACAAAGCATTGTCACGCCAGGGCAAACAGGCCGACGTATACTTATTGGCAGAAGGGCTGATAGACGGCAAAGTAGTAGCTACGCATAAAGTTTATCCGGCACGACGACCGGAAAAACTACTCTTATGGATAGATAATGAAGGAGTAGATCTGAAGGCAGATGGTTCTGACTTTATCACTGTTATAGCTGCCGTTGCCGACAAGAATGGTAATATCAAACGTTTGAATAACTATACCATCAAATTTCAGGTAGAAGGTGAAGGACGTATCTTAGGCGGCGCAAATAACTTGGCTAACCCGGCATCTGTTCGTTGGGGAACGGCTCCGGTACTGATTCAATCTACTTTAAAACCCGGCAAAATCAAAATCACGGCCAGTGTTTTATTCGAAGGGTCACAAATGCCAAGTAGTGCCGTATTAGAATTAGAAAGTAAACCGGGAACCTTCCCTCAAATTTACAGTCAGGAAGAATCTGCATTTATTCCGACCTTTACCGGACAAGGAACAAACAGTCTAACTCTAAAGTCAGAAACGCAACTGGAAAAAGAAAGATTGCAGAAAGCTAAGAATGCCGAAAAACTGAAAGAAGTAGAACAGCAACAGGAGGAGTTCGGCGAAAAGAAATAATCACATCACTATTTGAAAAAGGCAGTAACTTCACAGTTACTGCCTTTATCCGGGAGCAAACATCTGTTGCCCCCGAAATTACCAAAAAGAATTTCTTTATTAATAGATTCTATATAACAACCAGGCACCCTGGAAGTCTTTTCTATTAGGATATTTAGCCTTGAAAGCATCACGTGCCTGTGCAGCAGAAGCTCTATCGGCAAATGTATTTACAATCACACGATACATGGCTGTTTCAGCATTAAAAGCAATAGTTGCATTATAACCTTCTTTATCCAAAAAATCTTTCAGACCTTCTGCATTTGCTTTCAAACCAAAACTACCGCATACTACGCTATAATCTTTCAATCCATCGGCACCTGAAACCACTGTTACCTTTTCCTGACGAACGCCTGCAGCATTATCAACAGCTTTTTTAGTTTCTACCGGAGCAGTAACCACCGGAGTGACCTCTACGGGAGCTTCTACCCGCGGTTCAGCCAATTCCTGTTGTTTAGCTTTCTCGTATGCCTTTTTATAAGCGCTTTCGCTGGATTTACATGAAGCAAATGCCAAGGCAACGCATACGCCCATCCCTAATACTACTAATTTTTTCATAATCTATACACATTTAGTTAATAATTTCGTATCCACTGTTTGAAGGGGACAAAATAATAGAATTTTTATCACCCCACAAAACAATCTTCCTAAAAAACACCTTTTCAGAAATCTCAGCAATCCTTTTTCCTATAAGAAATCGTACCGGTGGCCTGATAAGTGGGCATCACCAATACCTCGGCTATCTGTATATGCTCGGGGGCAGAAGCAGCATAATAAACGGTTTCAGCAATGTCATCTCCGGTCAGCGGACGAATGCCCTTATAAAAAGCATCGGCAGCATCTTTATCTCCACGATAACGGACGACCGTAAAATTAGTTTCCACCATTCCCGGTTTTATATTCGTAACCCGCAGGGGAGTATCTACCAAATCGATCCGCAGACCGTCCGAAAGTGCTTTGACGGCAGCCTTAGTAGCGCAATACACACTTCCACCGGGATAGGCTGCATCACCGGCTATCGAACCGATATTAATAATATGTCCGCGGCTACGCTCCACCATTCCGGGAACCACCATACGCGTGATAGCCAACAATGCCTTAATATTGGTATCAATCATAATATCCCATTCGTCCAAATTTCCTTCAAACTCTTTGTCCACTCCAATCACAAGACCGGCGTTATTCACCAACACATCGATATTTTTCCACTCTTCCGGTAAAGAGGCCAATGCTGCGGAAGCCGCTTTGCGGTCACGTACATCAAACGGCAACAAACAGACACGCACCCCATATTTAGTTTCCAGTTCCTTTTTCAGTTCTTCCAGCTTTGCCACATTACGGGCATTCAAGATCAAGTCCGAACCCTGTGAAGCAAACTTACGTGCACAGCCTTCACCAATACCGCTGCTTGCTCCTGTTATAAAAACGATTTTACCTTTCATTTCTCATATATTAATTTAGATTTCCCATATAATGAGACACAAAAGTACGCTTAAACCTCCGATGATATGCCCTACACCTTAGTTAAATAAGATTAAAGCATTACAGAAAAAAGGATTTACGTCTTACTATTGACCTATCTTTGTGCTATATAACATAACAGAGCCGAGAGGCTCATTCAATTATTGTACATGACATTTGAAAATTTGAATTTGATAGAGCCTATTTTAAAGGCTTTAAGACAAGAGGGTTACACCTCTCCCACCCCGATACAAGAACAGTCAATCCCCATTTTACTTCAAGGAAAAGATCTATTAGGTTGCGCTCAGACGGGCACCGGTAAAACGGCGGCTTTTTCTATCCCTATCTTGCAAAAATTGTATAAAACGGACCATCGCAAAGGGATCAAAGCATTAGTGCTGACACCAACCCGGGAACTTGCGATACAGATTGGTGAAAGTTTTGAAGCATATGGCCGTTACACCGGTCTGAAACATGCCGTTATTTTCGGCGGAGTAGGACAGAAACCACAGACCGACGCTTTACGGGGGGGGATACAGATATTGGTTGCAACTCCGGGCAGATTATTGGATTTGATATCACAAGGATTCGTTTCCTTGAATTCACTTGACTTTTTTGTTTTGGACGAAGCAGACCGAATGCTTGACATGGGATTTATCCACGATATCAAACGTATCCTGAAACTGCTTCCGACGAAAAGACAGACTCTGTTCTTCTCGGCTACCATGCCACCGGAAATAGAGACACTGGCAAACTCGATGTTGACAAAACCGGAAAAAGTGGAGGTAACCCCGGCTTCTTCGACTGTGGATATCATCTCTCAACAAGTTTATTTTGTCGAGAAAAAAGAAAAAAAAGACCTGCTGATTCACTTGCTGAAAGACGCCTCTATCGAGTCGGTACTTATTTTCACACGCACCAAATACGGAGCTGATAAACTGGCACGTATATTGACCAAAGCCGGCATCGGCGCAGAAGCGATTCACGGCAACAAAACCCAGAATGCCCGCCAACGGGCCTTGACCAACTTCAAGAATCACACCCTACGCGCCTTGATAGCAACCGATATCGCCGCACGAGGCATCGACGTAGATCAGCTATCGCACGTGATCAATTATGAGTTACCCAATGTACCGGAAACTTATGTGCATCGCATCGGACGGACAGGACGTGCCGGACATGAAGGTGTAGCCATCTCTTTCTGCGAATCAGAAGAACTTCCCTACCTGAAAGACATTCAAAAACTGATAGGGAAAAACATTCCTGTAGTGAAAGAACATCCGTTTGTCACTGCCGAAGGCGCCAAAGCTCAGGAAGAAAAACAAGAAGAGATTAAGGTCAAAGCAAAAGCCAACAAAGTATACCGTGGAAGTCGGGCGAACGGTGACTTCTGGAGACGGAAAAAACAAAAGCCTAACCAGCCTTCTTCTAATAAGCAAGAAAAAAGGAAATAATCCGTTGGCAATAGGGCAGATGTGATTTTCTTTCACATCAAAATATATAAATCAAGCCAATGGTAAATAGAACCCAAAAGCGCCATATACACAGCCCCATGGTATGAGAAAAATCTTGGAGATTTATAACTCCAAGAAAACACTCCATATAAAAGTATAAAGAAGGTGCGTCATAACTCTTTTCACCACGGAGTGCCACAGAGTATCACAGAGTCTTTTTGTTAATAATCAACAACTTTAAATCGCCTCCGTGTTACTCTGTGTCCTCTGTGGTGAGTTTCGACACACACTCTTTATTAATTAAATATATCTCCCATACGAATATTCCCACAAAGAAGTGAATCTCCCGCTTTAGGGGCTTCAGATTTTAAACAGAGTATTATTTTCTAAAAAAATTAGGGCAAATAGAACAAGTTTTCAATAAAAATGTTAGCTTTGTAATATGATCATTTAAAAACAAAAGATTATGAAAGGACTTAATGTATTAGCAGCTTTTCTGGGTGGTGCAGCCGTAGGCGCAGCCCTGGGTATTTTATTTGCTCCTGAAAAAGGAGAAGATACTCGTCACAAAATCGCAGAGATTCTTCGCAAAAAAGGTATCAAGTTGAATCGTAACGAAATGGAAAATCTCGTTGACGAAATTGCAGCCGAAATCAAAGGTGAAGTAATTGACTAAATGAACAAGACCAAAACAGAGCTATCATGTTTACAGACGATAAAAGCATTGAAAATATCCAGCAACTGTTTGCTGAGTTCAAGAAGTTTCTTGTGCTCCAAAAAGAGTATACCAAACTGGAATTGACGGAAAAATTAACGATACTCCTATCCACGTTAATTATGATTTTAGTGCTTACTATCTTAGGTATGGTAGCCCTGTTTTATCTGCTTTTTGCCTTGGCTTACATTCTTGAGCCATTAGTAGGTGGATTGATGGTAAGTTTCGGCATCATAGCAGGCATCAATATCATATTGATCGCCATCATTTATTTTTTTCGCAGGCAACTTATCATTTCACCAATGGTAAATTTCCTTGCAAACCTGTTTCTCAACGATCCCGATAAAAAATGAAGCAATGAACAACAGCACACCTACTCCCCCAAAAATTACGCTGGAAGACATTGCTCAGCGTAAACAAGAAATATTGCAGGATATCCGCAACCAGAAACAAGCCATGGCGGATACTACCCGCCGGATTTTCGCCCCCCTTGCACCTGCAGCTTCAGGTGGTAGCTCACTGATGCGTTCTTTCAATACCGGTATGGCTATTTTTGACGGCGTCATGCTGGGCATGAAAATGATCCGCAAAGTTCGCGGACTTTTCCGGAAAAGATATTAAAAAAACACCCGGACATACATCATTGTATATCCGGGCGTCTACTATTATCATGTGATATCAAGGAAGTCTTTACACGTACGTTTCCAGTAATTTCACATTGCCGCCTTGTGGAACAATCGTCACATCCTGAGTGGTGGCAGGAAGCAAAATCGTTTCTCCCGCACCAAGTGTCACCTCGTTGCCTTCATTATCGGTCATCAGACAAGAACCTTCTATACAAATGAAGATAACAAATGAATCCAGCTCTGAATAATCACAACTGATCTGCTCACTCATGTCATAAACCGACGTGGTAAAGTAAGGACAAGCCACCAACTCAACCGGTTCATCTTTCAGAGGTTCATATTTGGTACGATAGTCATCAAGCACTTCATAGTTGATTGCATCGAGTGCCTGGCTGGTATGCAACTCACGTGTTTTTCCATTCGCATCTTTACGATTGAAATCATAAATACGATAAGTAATATCCGAGGTCTGCTGGATTTCAGCGATGAATGCCCCCGCACCAATGCTATGGATACGTCCCGCAGGCAAAAAGAAAACATCGCCCGGATGGATTTCGTATTCCTGAAGCACATCTGTGATTGTATTATTGTACACGCGCTCTTTATATTCTTTCGGAGTAATCTGCTCAGAAAATCCCGAACGCAGTTTAGCCCCTTTATCGGCACCTACTACATACCACATCTCAGTTTTACCTTTTGAGTTGTGGCGCTTCTTAGCCAGTTCATCAGTTGGATGCACCTGTATAGACAGATCTTGCTTCGCATCGATAAACTTTATCAGCAAAGGAAACTCATTGCCAAAACGGGCATAGTTTGCTTCGCCTACCAGTTCCTCACGGTATTTTTTCACCATATCGGTCAGCGTAAGGCCTTTATCCGGACCATTAGCTACGACAGACTCGTTATTTTCTACGCCGGAAATTTCCCAGCTTTCCCCCACTCCCTTCAAATCATCTTTCAGATGCTTGAACGGGATAATTTTGTCGCCCCCCCAAAGCGTCTGCTTCAGAATGGGTTCGAATTTTAATGGATACATTTTTGTTTTTCTTGTTATAAACTTAGATTAAAAACTCATGATTTTAACAATCAAGGGACAAACATACGAAAAATATCAAATAATACACAAAATCCTGCCTTTTAATTAAAAGTAACATGAAAATTTTATCTTCACATTACAATTTTGGATGCTTTTTCGGGAAACGCTAAACTTTCCTAAATCGCCGAACAGATTTACAAGGAATAATTTGGGAGAACGAAAGAATTTCCCTTTATTTGCAAGAAATTTTAATAATACCAGACATGATTAACACATTCCCAACTGAAGGAAATCTGTCAGGGCTCAGCCGGAAAGATTTTCAAAAGGATATAAACGATAAGAAAACCGATTTGTTTATCCTCAAAAACAAGAAAGGAATGGAAGTTGCCGTAACAAACTACGGATGCGCCATTCTATCTATCATGGTTCCGGACAAAGACGGAAAATATGCCAACGTCGTACTCAGCTACGGCACACTGGATGCACTGATGCACGGACCGGAACCTTTCCTGAGCACCACTATCGGACGTTATGGCAACCGTATCGCCAAAGGTAAATTTACCTTGTATGGTGAAGAGCACAATCTCACAATCAACAATGGCCCTAATTCACTTCATGGCGGCCCCACAGGATTTCATGCCAGAGTTTGGGATGCCGAACAGATAGAGGAAGGCATGATCCGGTTTAACTATACTTCGGCAGACGGAGAAGAGGGCTTCCCCGGTAATCTGGAAGTGGAAATGATTTATCGCCTTGAAGAAGAAGAGAATGCAATTGTCATCGAATACCGTGCTACTACCGACAAAGCGACTGTCGTAAACCTGACCAACCACGGATTCTTTAATCTGGCAGGTACTGCCAATCCCACCCCAACAGTAGAAAACAACATCGTCACAATCAACGCAGATTTCTATACTCCGATAGATGAGGTATCCATTCCAACAGGAGAAATAGCCAAAGTAGAAGGCACTCCAATGGACTTCCGTACCCCGCACACCGTCGGTGAACGAATTAATGATAAATTCCAGCAATTGATACATGGTGCAGGTTATGACCATTGCTATGTACTAAACAAGATAGAAGCGGGTTCTCTGGACCTGGCAGCTACCTGCAAAGAGCCCAACAGCGGACGTACTATGGAAGTATACACCACAGAAGCAGGCGTACAACTATACACAGGTAACTGGCTGGGAGGTTTCGAAGGGACAAACGGAGCAACCTTCCCAGCACGAAGCGCAATCTGTTTCGAAGCGCAATGCTTCCCCGATACACCGAACAAAGCACATTTCCCGTCAGCTACGTTACTGCCGGGTGATGAATACCAGCAGGTAACTATCTATAAATTCGGAGTTGAAAAATAAATAAGGAAATAACTAACCTCATTTTTATAACTAACAACTTTTTAAAAACCATGACACAACAAAAAAAGAATTATGTGTTGCCTATTGCAATGATGTTTGCGCTTTTCGCAATGATTTCATTTGTAACAGGACTTACTAATCCGCTCGGACTTATTGTAAAAGAGCAATTCCAGGCTGCCAACTGGATGACGCAGCTGGGTAATGCAGCCAACTTCATAGCTTATGCCTTTATGGGACTGCCGGCAGGTATGATGCTCAAAAGAATCGGTTACAAAAAGACTGCCCTTACTGCCGTAGCCGTAGGATTTATCGGAGTAGGCATTCAAGTGCTATCGGGACAGATGGACTATCAGCCGGGAGAACTGACTGTATTCTGGGTTTATCTGACCGGTGCTTTTGTTTCAGGTTTCTCAATGTGTATGTTGAATGCGGTAGTAAACCCGCTGTTGAATACACTTGCAGGTGGTGGTAAAAAGGGTAATCAATTGATCCAGTTCGGTGGTTCTCTGAATTCTATTTCTGCTACGATCGTTCCGGTATTGGGTGGTTATCTGATCGGTACCATCAGCCAGGATACACGTATCAGTGATGCTAACCCTGCATTGTTCATCGCTATGGGTATCTTCGCTGTCGTATTCATCGTATTGGCCATCATGGACATTCCCGAGCCTCACAAAGAAAGTGCAAGCGATCATAAAGTAAAAGACACTCACAGCCCGCTTTCATTCCGCCACTTCGTTCTCGGAACAGTTGCTATTTTCGTATATGTAGGTGTGGAAGTAGGTATTCCTAACTTTATTAACCTGTTCCTGACCACTTCACCGGATGCGGCAGGTGCCAAAGGATTCGGTATGGATACAGCTATGGCAGGTTCAATCGTAGGCACCTATTGGTTCCTAATGATGATCGGCCGTCTGTGTGGAGGTGCTTTGGGAGCTAAGTTCTCAAGTAAAACTCAGTTGACAGTAGTTTCTTCACTGGCTCTGATCTTCTTGCTGATCGGTATGTTTGCCCCCAGTGCAACAACAGTAGCTATGCCTGTATTTAAAGGAGGTGCCAGCATCGGCTTCGGTATGGAAACAGTACCTGTAGGAATCATGTTCTTCGCACTTTGCGGACTCTGTACTTCTATCATGTGGGGTGGTATCTTCAATCTGGCAGTAGAAGGATTGGGTAAATACACAGCAATGGCTTCCGGTATCTTCATGGTAATGGTTTGCGGTGGTGGTATTCTCCCGCTGATCCAGGGCGCTGTAGCCGATGTAACCAGCAGTTATATTGCAAGTTACTGGGTAATCTTCGCAGCTGTAGCATACATGCTGTATTATGCACTTGTAGGTTGCAAGAATGTAAATAAGGATATTCCTGTTGAATAAAAACATAAATAATAACTTTTAATACCAAAACGATCATGGATATAGAACACGTAAGAAGTCGCTTCATCAAACATTTTGATGGAACTACAGGATTTGTATATGCCTCTCCGGGCCGTATCAATCTCATTGGCGAACATACCGACTACAATGGCGGATTTGTTTTCCCGGGAGCTATCGATAAAGGAATGATTGCCGAAATCAAGCCAAATGGCACAGACAAAGTAAATGCTTATTCTATCGACCTGAAAGATTATGTTACTTTCGGATTGAACGAAGAAGATGCTCCGCGCGCCAGTTGGGCAAGATATATATTCGGCGTATGCCGTGAAATGATCAAACGTGGTGTTGATGTAAAAGGATTCAATACAGCTTTTTCCGGAGATGTGCCTCTGGGTGCGGGTATGTCCTCTTCAGCAGCTTTGGAAAGTACTTATGCTTTCGCACTGAATGATCTGTTCGGTGAGAATAAAATAGACAAGTTTGAATTAGCCAAAATAGGACAGGCTACAGAACACAACTATTGTGGTGTAAACTGTGGTATTATGGACCAGTTTGCTTCTGTATTCGGAAAAGAAGGCAGCCTGATCCGCTTGGACTGCCGTTCTCTGGAGTACCAGTACTTCCCGTTCAAACCGGAAGGTTATCGTCTGGTATTGCTTGATTCGGTTGTAAAACATGAACTGGCTTCATCAGCATACAACAAACGCCGTCAGAGCTGTGAAGCTGCCGTAGCTGCTATCCAGAAAAAACATCCTCATGTAGAATTCCTGCGTGACTGTACAATGGATATGCTGGCAGAAGCAAAAGCTGATATCAGCGCAGAAGATTATATGCGTGCCGAATATGTAATCGAAGAAATCCAACGCGTACTCGATGTATGTGATGCTCTGGAAAAAGGAGATTACGAAACCGTAGGCAAGAAAATGTATGAAACTCACCATGGCATGAGCAAACTTTACGAGGTAAGCTGCGAAGAGCTTGACTTCTTGAACGACTGCGCTAAAGAATGTGGCGTAACCGGCTCACGTGTAATGGGTGGCGGTTTCGGTGGTTGCACCATTAACCTGGTAAAAGACGAATTGTATGACAACTTCATCGAAAAAGCCAAAGAATCATTTAAAGCTAAATTCGGCAGAAGCCCGAAAGTGTATGATGTAGTTATCAGTGACGGTTCAAGAAAACTGGCATAAAGATTTAAAAACTAATATTCAGAAGGCAAGGCACATCCTAAACAGATGTGCCTTTCTTTTTGTTATGTAAAAAAGCTATCTTTTTATGGTAGATAAATCCCACTAAAAGGTTATCTTTGCGAAAAATCTGAAAAAACTAAATTAATCAATAGATATGAACGATAGTAAACTTATGAATCGTGCGGCTGATAATATCCGCATATTAGCTGCGTCGATGGTAGAAAAAGCCAATTCGGGACACCCGGGAGGCGCCATGGGCGGTGCTGATTTTGTGAACGTACTCTTCTCTGAGTTTTTGGTATACGATCCGCAAAACCCACGTTGGGAAGGTCGCGACCGCTTTTTCCTCGACCCGGGACACATGTCACCGATGCTTTATTCCGTATTGGCTTTCACCGGAAAATATACATTGGACGAATTAAAGCAATTCCGTCAGTGGGGCAGCCCTACTCCGGGACACCCTGAAGTGAATGTAGACCGTGGCGTTGAAAACACTTCCGGCCCGCTGGGACAAGGACATACTTATGCAGTAGGTGCAGCCATTGCAGCAAAATTCCTGAAAGCCCGCTTCGGCGAAATAATGAACCAGACTATCTACGCATACATATCTGACGGAGGTATCCAGGAAGAAATTTCCCAAGGTGCAGGCCGTATAGCCGGTACACTCGGACTGGACAACCTGATTATGTTCTACGATTCAAACGACGTACAGCTTTCTACCAACACAGAAGATGTGACAACCGAAAACGTAGCCATGAAATATGAAGCATGGGACTGGAAAGTAATCACAATCAACGGCAATGACCCGGACGAAATACGTAAAGCTTTGATTGAAGCCAAAGCTGAGAAGAGCCGTCCGACCCTGATCATCGGTAAAACCACCATGGGTAAAGGAGCACGCCGGGCAGATGGAACCAGTTATGAAGCCGATTGTGCAACACACGGTGCACCGTTAGGCGGTGACGCATATGTAAATACAATCAAGAATCTGGGTGGAAATCCGGAAGCTCCATTCACTATATTCCCCGAAGTGGCCGAACTGTACGCAAAACGCGCGGAAGAGCTGAAAAAAATTGTTGCCGGAAAATATGCAGCCAAAGCAGAATGGGCAAAGGCGAATCCCGAACTGGCCGCTAAATTGACAGAGTTCTTCTCAGGAAAAGCCCCGAAAGTAAATTGGGATGCCATAGAACAGAAAGCAGGCGGAGCAACCCGTGCCGGATCTGCAACCGTATTAGGTGCATTGGCCACTCAGGTAGAAAATATGATCGTGTCTTCGGCTGACTTGTCTAATTCAGACAAAACAGACGGTTTCCTGAAAAAGACCCATGCATTCAAAAAAGGCGACTTCAGCGGTGCCTTCCTGCAAGCAGGAGTTTCTGAGTTGAGTATGGCTTGCATCTGCATCGGTATGTCTCTGCACGGAGGTATTATTGCTGCATGCGGTACATTTTTTGTCTTCTCGGACTATATGAAACCGGCTCTTCGCATGGCTGCCCTGATGGAGCAACCGGTGAAGTTTATCTGGACTCACGATGCATTCCGTGTCGGAGAAGACGGACCTACTCACGAACCGGTAGAGCAAGAAGCACAAGTACGTCTGCTTGAAAAGCTGAAAAACCATAAAGGACACAACTCGATGTTGGTACTCCGTCCGGCAGATGTAGAAGAAACAACAATTGCGTGGAAGCTCGCCATGGAAAATATGTCGACTCCTACAGCACTGATCCTTTCACGCCAGAACATCGTTAACCTGCCCGTAGGAACCGATTATTCACAGGCTGCTAAAGGTGCTTACATCATTGCAGATGCCGATGAAAATCCAGATGTAATCCTGGTAGCTTCGGGATCGGAAGTTTCCACACTGGTTGCCGGTGCCGAACTTCTGCGCAAAGAAGGTGTAAAAGTCCGCATCGTTTCTGCTCCGTCCGAAGGATTGTTCCGCAATCAAAGTAAAGAATATCAGGAATCGATACTCCCTGCAGGTGCCAAAGTATTTGGTCTGACAGCCGGACTACCGGTGAATCTTGAAGGTCTGGTAGGTTCCAACGGTAAAGTATTCGGTCTTGAGTCCTTCGGTTTCTCCGCACCATACAAAGTACTGGATGAAAAGCTTGGATTCACAGCAGAAAACGTATACAATCAGGTAAAATCAATGCTCTGATCAATCATTCAATGTGCTAATGTGCCAGTTCTTCCGGACTGGGGCATTAGCACATTCACTATATTAGCACATTAAAGAAAAATGAAGAAAATTGGAATTTGTTGCGACCATGCCGGTTTTGAATTAAAAGAATATGTAAGAGGTTGGCTGGAAGCAAAAGGCTGGGAATACAAAGACTTTGGAACATACTCGACAGACAGCTGTGACTATCCCGACTTTGCCCACCCGCTGGCTCTGGCTGTAGAAGCCGGTGAATGCTATCCGGGAATTGCCATTTGTGGCAGTGGAAACGGTATCAGTATGACACTTAACAAACATCAAGGTATACGTGCGGCACTTTGCTGGTCAGCAGAAATTGCACACATGGCACGCCTGCACAACGATGCAAACGTACTGGTCATGCCCGGCCGTTATATCAGTACCGAAGAAGCGGACATGATTATGACGGAGTTCTTCTCCACTGAATTTGAGGGCGGACGCCATCAAAAACGTATTGATAAGATCCCGGTAAAGTAAAACCATACGGTCTCATATCAGTAGAACGCCAATTCTTATAATAATACGAGGCTGTGTCGAAACTCTTTTCACCACGGAGTAAGACAGAGTAGCACAGAGTCTTTTTTTTGCTAATAATCAACAACTTAAAATCATCTCTGTGTTACTCTGTGTCCTCGGTGGTGAGTTTCGACACACCCTCTTCTATTTACAGGCAATCCGGCATACTTCTCTATCAGTGCTTCTCCTTACGTTCAGACTCACCTTCTTCAGTATAATATTTCCACGTACCTTTAGGTTGATTATTTGCATACTTCCCACGGAATTTCAGTTTACCATTTTCGTAATATTCACGGTAACGACCATGACGTTTTCCTTCTTTAATCTCCGCTTCGCTTTTCAAAGCACCTTCCGGATAAAACTCCCGTAATACATTTCCCAGAAAAAGAAGTTCATTGATTACCAAGTGATTAAGAATACCTTAAATTAAGCACATTAAGATATAAAAAACATAATTCTTCAAAAGTCTGATATAATCAAAGAATTGTAAACAGTAGAAGCTACAAATACCTACAAACACATCAAAAGAGTATCAGGTTGACAAAGAGGTATACTATACTCAGATCTCTATTTTTTTCAGTTTTCCTATTTTTCACAATAGAGATGAACAGGTTAAAAGATAAAAAGCTATCTTTGTGACTCAATAATCCGGAAAATCAAAAGATATGGATCAACTGAAAACCATCAAAGAGCTTATCAACCAAGGAGATATAGAAAAGGCGCTTCAGGCACTTGACGAATTTCTCCGGACTGAACCAGTCGGAAAAGATGAAGCTTACTATCTGATGGGAAATGCTTACCGCAAATTGGGAGACTGGCAAAAAGCTCTCAACAATTATCAATCCGCCATCGAACTCAATCCCGACAGCCCGGCTCTCCAGGCACGCAAGATGGTGATGGATATTTTAAATTTCTACAATAAAGATATGTATAATCAATAAACGTAATAAAGACAGATTATGGCAAAAATCAAAGGAGCAATCGTAGTCGACACGGAGCGTTGCAAGGGGTGCAACCTGTGTGTGGTAGCTTGTCCGCTCAACGTAATATCCCTCGCCAAAGAGGTGAATGTAAAAGGGTATAATTATGCCCAGCAGATTCTTGAAGATACCTGTAACGGATGCAGTTCATGCGCAACTGTATGCCCGGACGGATGTATCTCTGTTTATAAAGTTAAAGTAGAATAAAAGAAAAGAATATGGCAGAAGAAGTTGTATTAATGAAAGGAAACGAAGCCATCGCCCATGCGGCCATCCGCTGTGGTGCCGACGGATACTTCGGATATCCTATTACTCCGCAATCGGAGGTGTTGGAAACTCTTGCCGAACTGAGACCCTGGGAAACTACCGGTATGGTAGTTCTTCAGGCAGAAAGTGAAGTGGCAGCTATCAATATGGTTTATGGCGGTGCGGGCAGCGGCAAAATGGTGATGACTTCATCATCAAGCCCCGGTGTCAGCCTGAAACAGGAAGGTATCTCTTATCTGGCAGGTGCCGAACTTCCATGTCTGATCGTGAATGTGATGCGCGGTGGTCCCGGATTGGGTACCATCCAGCCCAGTCAGGCAGACTATTTCCAGACAGTGAAAGGAGGAGGGCATGGCGACTATAAACTTATCGCACTGGCTCCGGCATCTGTTCAGGAAATGGCAGATTTTGTCGGACTCGCTTTCGAGCTTGCGTTTAAATATCGCAATCCGGCAATCATCCTTGCAGATGGTGTCATCGGACAGATGATGGAAAAAGTCGTTCTTCCTCCCGCCAAAGCTCGTCGTACGGAAGCAGAAGTCATAGCACAATGTCCTTGGGCTTCTACCGGAAAGACGAAAGACCGCAAGCCCAACATCATTACTTCACTGGAGTTGCGTCCGGAAGAGATGGAAAAGAACAACCTGCGCTTCCAGGCGAAGTACAGAGTAATTGAAGAAAACGAAGTACGTTTCGAAGAAATAGACTGCGAAGATGCAGAATATCTGATCGTAGCTTTTGGCTCAATGGCACGTATCGGTCAGAAAGCCATGGAGCTGGCACGTGAAGAAGGCATTAAAGTCGGTATGCTTCGTCCCATCACTTTATGGCCGTTCCCGACAAAAGCAATTGCCGAGTATGCCAATAAGGTAAAAGGTATGCTGGTAACCGAGCTGAACGCCGGACAGATGGTAGAAGACGTCCGCTTAGCGGTAAACGGAAAAGTGAAAGTAGAACATTTCGGCCGCCTGGGAGGCATTGTTCCCGACCCGGACGAAATAGTAACTGCATTGAAAGAACAATTAATCAAATAACTACAGTACGATGAATCCCGATAAAATAAGAAACGTATTGAACATACTGTTTATGATATTGGCCCTGGCGGCTATTGTCACCTACTTCGTAGCGAAGGATGACTTTAAGGTGTTTATCTACGTATGCGGCGCGGCAATCTTTGTCAAGCTGATGGAGTTTTTTATACGGTTCACCAACAGATAAGTTTCTGAGTTTTTGTGTTTTCAAATCCGTGAGACTTAAAACCTCCGAACTTAAAACCATAAGTTCAGTGACTTAAAGATTAAAAAAAGAAGTTATGACGAAAGAAGAAATAATCAAGCCCGAGAATCTGGTTTATAAAAAACCGACTCTGATGAATGACAATGGCATGCACTATTGCCCGGGTTGCAGCCACGGCGTAGTACATAAACTGATTGCCGAAGTAATTGAGGAGATGGGATTGGAAGACAAAGCAGTCGGTATCTCACCTGTAGGTTGCGCTGTATTCATATATAATTACCTTGACATCGACTGGCAAGAGGCTGCCCATGGACGTGCACCCGCGCTTGCTACAGCCATCAAGCGCCTCTGGCCTGACCGCCTGGTATTTACTTACCAGGGAGACGGCGACCTTGCCTGCATCGGTACGGCAGAAACCATCCATGCACTGAATCGTGGTGAAAATATTACGATTGTCTTCATCAACAACGCCATCTACGGTATGACCGGAGGACAAATGGCTCCTACAACCCTGATGGGAATGAAGACGGCTACCTGCCCTTACGGACGTGATCCGGAACTCCACGGCTATCCGCTGAAGATTACTGAAATCGCTGCTCAACTGGAAGGTACAGCTTACGTAACCCGCCAATCGGTACAAACAGTTCCCGCCATCCGAAAAGCTAAAAAAGCGATTCGTAAAGCATTCGAGAACTCAATGAACGGAAAAGGTTCCAACCTGGTAGAAATCGTTTCAACCTGTAGTTCCGGATGGAAAATGACTCCGGAGAAAGCCAACAAATGGATGGAAGAACACATGTTCCCGTTCTATCCTTTGGGCGACCTGAAAGATAAATAATAATTTAATATTATTAAGATGAAAGAAGAAATAATTATAGCAGGATTCGGTGGACAGGGTGTACTGTCTATGGGAAAGATTTTAGCTTACTCCGGACTGATGGAAGGCAAAGAAGTGACCTGGATGCCGGCTTATGGTCCTGAACAACGTGGCGGTACAGCCAACGTTACAGTCATTGTAAGCGACGACAAAATATCCTCACCGATTTTGAGTAAATATGACACAGCCATCATTCTGAATCAGCCTTCACTTGAAAAGTTCGAAAGCCGTGTAAAGCCAGGTGGTATCCTGATTTATGACGGATACGGAATCATTAACCCTCCTACCCGCAAAGACATCAAAGTATACCGCATCGATGCAATGGATGCGGCCAACGAGATGAACAATGCCAAAGCATTCAACATGATTGTACTGGGAGGATTACTGAAGCTTCGCCCCATCGTTACATTAGAGAATGTAGTGAAAGGTCTGAAAAAAACATTACCCGAACGTCACCATCACTTGATTCCGATGAATGAAGAAGCCATCAAAAAAGGTATGGAACTGATCAGAGAGGTTTAAGCCGACTGAGAATTGAGAATCGAAATTTAAAAATTATTAGCTATGCTACAGCCTGGGAAACCGGATAATTTTTAAAATTCAATTCTCAATTCTCATTTTAATAAGTATCTTTGCGGCTAATTATGAGACGAATCCTACTTACATATATACTCCTTGTCGTAGGTTTACTGACCGCACAGGCACAGTTCAATCCTACACAACAAGTCGATCCCCGTACCGGTAGAGATGCCAACGGTAACCAAATAGACCCGGCCATGCGGGTGCATGAGGACAGTACAGACGTTGAAATACAAGGACTTCCCCCAAAACTCTATATGTGGCATGTCAGCGAAAACCTGGGAACAATCCAGAAAATACCCGCTGATACGGCAACCCACATGTTTCAAAACACCAATTTAGTGGAAGGCCTGAGAGGGCATTATAATTATCTGGGTAACTTAGGTTCTCCCCGCCTGTCACGTCTCTTTTTCGAACGCCGTGACGCAGAACCGACCATTTTTATGGAGCCATTCTCCAGTTTTTTTGTCCGTCCTGACGAATTCAACTTTACTAACAGTAACGTGCCTTTCACCAATCTTAGCTATTATAAAGCCGGTAATAAAGTGAACGGAGAGGAGCGATTTAAGTCCTATTTCTCAGTAAATGTAAACAAACAACTGGCATTTGGTTTCAACTTCGATTATCTGTACGGACGAGGTTATTACAACAATCAAAACACTTCTTTCTTTAATGCCGCACTCTTCGGAAGTTATATAGGCGACCGCTACGAAGCGACATTGCTTTATAGCAACAACTATCTAAAGATGAATGAAAACGGCGGTATCACCGATGACCGTTACATCACCCGCCCGGAAGAAATGGCAGAGGGAAAAAAGGAATATGAATCACAGAACATTCCCACCCTGTTAAGCAAAAGTGCCAATCGTAACAAGGACTTTTACATATTCCTCACCCAACGTTACAAACTGGGATTCACTCGTGAAGTGGCCAAAGCCAAAGACGATACCACCAGTACGGAAAAGACGGAATTTGTTCCGGTTACCAGCTTCATCCATACAATGAAAGTGGAACGTGCCCGCCACCAGTTCACTTCCGAGGACGAATTGTACAAAATCTACCCGGAAGCGTATATCCAGCCGGGCAATAAGCTGGTGAATGACTCTACCAGCTATATCGGAGTAAAAAATACATTGGGAATCGCTCTGCTTGAAGGTTTTAATAAATATGCCAAAGTCGGATTGACTGCCTTTATCTCACATAAGCTAAGCAATTACCGGCTAATGGACAGAGACTCCGTGAGTGTAGATAAATACAGTGAACACGAAGTTTTTGTCGGGGGTGAATTGGCCAAACGTCAGGGAAAAACGCTCCATTACCGTGCCATGGGCGAAGTAGGTATTCTGGATAAAGCGATTGGGCAGTTCCGTGTCAATGCCGATCTCGACCTGAACTTCCGCTTATGGAAAGATACGGTCAGCTTTATTGCCCGCGGATCAATTAGTAATACCCTTCCGGCATTTTATATGCGTCATTATCATTCTAAATACTTCTACTGGGATAATGACAATATGGACAAAGAGTTCCGCACACGCCTGGAAGGCGAGCTGAACATCGAGCATTGGCAGACCCACCTGAAAGCCGGAGTAGAAAATATTAAAAACTATACGTACTTCAATCAAAAGGCACTCCCTCAGCAGAATGACGGTAATATTCAGGTGCTTTCCGCCACTCTGTCGCAGAATTTCCGATTGGGTATTTTCCATCTGGACAATGAAGTGACCTGGCAAAAGTCGAGCAACACTACCGTATTGCCCTTACCGGAGCTTTCACTTTACCATAATTTCTACATCCAGACAACCTTGGCGAAAAAAGTGCTTCATGTGCAGTTGGGAGCCGATGTACGCTATTTTACCAAGTATTATGCCCCGGCATATACCCCGGCCATCCAGCAGTTTCATCTGCAACCGGAAGACGATCAGGTAAAGATTGGCGGTTACCCCATCATCAATGTATATGCCAACCTGCAACTGAAACGCACGCGTCTTTTCGCAATGATGTATCACGTCAATCAGGGAATGGGTAACTCGAATTACTTCCTGTCGCCCCACTATCCCATCAATCCGCGCCTGTTTAAGATCGGTGTTTCCTGGAACTTCTACGATTAATCGCTACCATGAATCTATTGAAGCCTAAATATCTGAAATATGTAGTATTAGGACTGATATCAGCCCTCGTTGTCACATTCTGGCCTTGTAAAGAGAAGCCGCAAGGACATCCGCGCAACTACGCAGAGATCGAAGAAAGCGGCATCCTCCATGCTGCCACGGAATATAACTCCATCAGTTTTTATGTGGATGGAGATACCGTTTCGGGATTTCATTATGAATTGATAGAGGCATTTGCACGTGACAAGGGCTTGCAAGTACAGGTCTCTCCGGTGATGAGTTTCAACCAACGGCTGGAAGGATTGGCCAATGGCACCTATGACGTAGTAGCTTATGGTATACCGACAACAAGTGAACTGAAAGACTCTCTGCTCCTCACCTCACCCATTATCTTGAGCAAACAAGTCCTGGTGCAACGCAAAGCCGAAGAGAACGACTCGCTTGCTATCAGAAGCCAACTCGACCTGGCCGGCAAAACACTGAACGTAGTAAAAGGTTCTCCATCCATTCTTAGAATACGCAACCTCAGCAATGAAATAGGTGATACAATCTATGTAAACGAAGTAGAAAAATATGGTTCCGAACAACTGATTGCGATGGTTGCGCATGGGGATATCGATTTTGCCGTATGTGACGAGAGCATCGCCCGGATAGCCGTAGATTCATTGCCTCAACTCGATATTAATACTGCTATCAGTTTCACCCAATTTTACTCGTGGGGAGTCAGCAAGCAGTCCCCTGCTCTGCTCGATAGCCTGAATACATGGCTGTCCGACTTCCGAAAGAAAGGTGAATATCAGGCCATCTATCGTAAATACTACGGAAAGCAGTAACAACTCCCTCCCCTTCTTTCCAATTCATTTAAAGACTACGATTACCAGTTGCGCAACTGGTAGCATACGGAGTTGTGCAACCGGAGAATGTTAACTAAGAAACGGGCACAGAGAGTCTCTATTATGATAACTGTAAATCATTCGTCGCTTTCAGCAGAATTGAGTATATTTGCGGATGGATAAATAAAAAAATATGAGCGATAAGATTATAAAATGGGGATTCATTGGTTGCGGAGAGGTGACCAAATACAAAAGTGGACCTGCTTTTCAGAAAGTAGAAGGCTCCAAAGTAGTGGCAGTCATGAGCCGTGACGGTAAAAAAGCCAAAGCCTATGCTAAAGAGCGGAACATACCGAAGTGGTATGACGACGCACAAGAGTTAATAGACGACCCGGATGTAAATGCCGTATACATAGCTACTCCGCCCTCTTCACACGCCACTTATGCCATCATGTCCATGAAAGCCGGAAAACCGGTTTATATCGAAAAGCCAATGGCGCAAACTTACGAAGAATGCGCCCGTATCAACCGTATTTCTCAAGAGACAGGAGTACCCTGCTTTGTAGCTTACTACCGGCGCTATCTGCCTTATTTCATGAAAGTCAAGGAACTGGTAGACAAAGGAACTATCGGAAATGTGATTAACGTGCAGATACGTTTCGCCCAACCCCCACGCGACTTGGATTACAACAGAGAGAACCTGCCTTGGCGTGTACAGGCAGACATTGCCGGAGGAGGATATTTTTATGACCTTGCCCCCCACCAGATCGATCTTCTACAGGAAATGTTCGGTTGTATTCTTGAAGCCAGCGGATATAAGAGTAACCGTGGGGGACTTTATCCAGCAGAAGATACATTGAGTGCTTGTTTCCAGTTCGACAACGGCTTGGTAGGAAGCGGTTCATGGTGCTTCGTTGCCCATGATTCGGCTCGCGAAGACCGCATTGAGATTATCGGTGATAATGGCATGATCTGTTTCTCCGTATTCACCTATGACCCGATTGCCCTTCACACCGAAAGAGGACGTGAAGAAATAGTTGTAGAAAACCCCGAACACGTGCAGCAGCCTTTGATTCAAGCCGTGGTAGACCATCTTCTTGGAAAATCGACTTGTTCCTGTGACGGCGAAAGTGCCACAACTACCAATTGGGTCATGGATAAAATACTTGGAAAGATCTAAACGATAAACGTTTTGAACGATGAATGAATCATCCACGCTGAACGATCAACGGTGAACAATGACTGATGAACAATAGAGATTGTTTTTTCCTTATGCTTTCGGCCTATTAAAGCACCATTCATCATTGATCGTTCAGCGCTGATAATTAGTTCATCGTTTTTTTTTATCTTTTCCATGTCACGTTTTCCTTCCTCTTCCGTCTTGCTTATGTAAATGGAACTAAAACAATTCAAAATAGCCGTTCTTCCACTCCGCAACAAATTACTTAATTATGCGCGGAAGTTGACCGATGACCATTCGGATGCTGAAGATGCCGTGCAAGAAGTAATGCTGAAACTATGGAACCTCCGCCTGAAACTGGACGAGTACCACAGCATTGAAGCACTTGCCATGACAATGACGCACCATACCTGTATGGACATCTGGCGGGGAAAACATATGGACAACCTATCGCTCGACAGCGTACAAGCTGCCAGTCCGTCTGCCACCCCCGAACGCTTACTGGAAGAGAAAGACGAATTCCGCCTGATGCGCGAAATAATCGGCACGCTACCACCTCTGCAACAAACCATCCTGAGGATGAAAGATGTTGAAGAGTATGAAAACGAGGAAATCGCCGAGATAACAGGATGCGGTGCCGAAGCCATCCGCAGCAACCTAAGCAGGGCACGGAAAAAAGTGAGAGACATTTACCAACAAACCATACAACAAAGAAAAAGGAGAAACGAAGCATGAATATAGAAGAATTATTGAACAAGTATTTTGAAGGGGAAACCAACTGTGAGGAAGAACGTGAGCTCCGCCGTTTTTTCACTCAGGGCATCGTACCGGAACATCTGCAGATGTATGGCCCGATGTTTGCTTTCTTCAGCGAAGAGAACCGGCAAAGCAAGATTGCCGGCTCCGGAGTTCCGAAAACTTCCGTTCCTCTGCGCCGCCGTCTGCTATACATATTCAGCGGAATAGCTGCCGGAATGTTGATTGTGCTGGGTATCGCCGGCCTCAACCAACATTTCAGCACCTCTACCGGAAATTATGTAATCATCGACGGAAAATGCTATACCGACACCCGACTGGTGCGCGAACAGGCCATGGTAGCATTCCGTGATGTCAGTATCAGCGAAGAGGAAGTGTTTGCCACGCTATTCTCCGAATAAAAAAAGAAAACAATAAAAGAAACGATGTATGAATAAAGTCATTCGCACCACATGGATTGTCCTGCTGCTCACCGTTGCCTCGGGCATGGTAAGAGCACAACAGGGACTGCAAATAGCTTCCGTATTCCAGAAATACGGCAAACAGAAAGGAGTGACTATGGTAGAGTTATCCAATGAGATGCTGGAAACCTATCAGATGACTCTCTATAAAAGCCTTGTTTTTAAAGACGTCGAAGAAGCTTTGCCCGATATTCTCAACTGCCTGGAAGCCGACAAGAGAAAGGCCAGGAAAGTAAAGGAAGTAGTAGCAGGCGGACAAATACAGTCCGGCTATTATCAGTTACCCCAACTAAAAGAAGATGTCAACCGGTTCATCCTCTTCAAAACCGGCAAGAAAGGCTCGGCTACCTTGATTTACATCGAAGGCGAGTTGGATGCAGATGATTTGGTAACCATGTTATTTATGAAGAAAAACTAAACATTATAAGAGTATGAAACACATTTATTTATTACTGTTTATGCTGATCCCGATGGCGGGAATGGCTCAAGAAAGCGTTTCGCAAGACACGACTCTTTACGTAAACGGACGCAAAATCCTGATTAAAGAAAAAGAGGGGAAAATAAAGGTAAAACTTTACGAACAGTCTTCGCGCGGTGATACGATAGAGAACGATCAGATATTCGAAGGAATCTATACGGACGGACAAACAACCGAACGCCGCACAGCATTCACCATGCCTTTTGTTAAGAGAAAGAACTATTATCGGTTTGAACCGCATATTGCCGGGATCTATATGGGATACACACGGCTCTCCGACGGTATCAATTTCAACACTCCGAACGGATTGGACGTCAATGCAAATAAGTCTTGGGAAATTGGTTTTAACCTGTTTCAAGGTTCCCTGACGCTCTCACGTGATCGCCAATGGGGCATAACGACAGGCTTAGGCTGGGGATATCGCTCCTTCCGTCTGGGTGGCAACTACGCTTTCAGACAAACCGATGGAATCACAAACATTGTTCCGGGGATTCCAGATGAAGAAGTTTACAGCAAAAGCCGGTTACGCTATTTCTATTTCCGCATTCCGGTAACATTGGAATGGCAAAAAAGATTTAGCCACAGTAACGGACACGGTCCTCTATTCTTCTCAGCCGGACTTGAGGCAGAAATCCGCCACGGGGTTAAGTCAAAGGCGAAAGTAAACGGACATAAAGAAAATTTAGGCAATAACCTGAATGTTCATCCGATAGGCATCAACCTTTTAGCACAGGCAGGTTATGGCGATATCGGAGTTTATTTGCGCTATTCTACCTACAGCCTCTTCGAACACAAGAAAGGACCCGAACTTTATCCTTATTCTTTCGGCCTCTGCTGGTATTGGTAACAATAGCCCCCAGCGGTCAGCCGCCGCATCCCGGCAGATGAAAGTAACCTGTCAATCCGTAAAGAATAGGCCGATTTCTTAACTTGAAGGAACAATCTATCGTTCTTATTGTTTATATTTGCAAAAAACAGATAACAATATCAACGATAGATTTTTTTATATCACATGACCAAAGAAGAACTAATGCGGAAAGCGATTGAGCTTTCCAAAGAAAATGTAGCAAACGGAGGAGGCCCTTTCGGAGCCGTTATCACAAAAAATGGAGAAATAGTAGCCACAGGTGTTAACCGTGTAACAGCTTCGTGCGATCCCACCGCTCACGCAGAAGTAAGCGCTATCCGTGCTGCCGCCTCAAAACTGGGAACTTTTAACCTGAGCGGTTACGAGATTTACACCTCTTGCGAACCATGTCCCATGTGCCTGGGTGCTATCTATTGGGCACGATTAGACAAGATGTACTATGGCAATAACAAGACAGATGCCAAAAACATCGGATTCGACGACTCGTTTATTTACGATGAATTGGAACTGAAACCTGAGGACAGGAAGTTGCCATCCGAGATATTACTTCACGACGAAGCAATCAAAGCTTTTGAGGAGTGGATGAAGAAAGAAGATAAGATAGAGTACTGATAAAACAAGAATCCCCGAAGAACACTGCATCGTTCTTCGGGGATTTCTATACACACAAAAGTTATAATTTAATTGCTTGGGAATCTGTTTAGAAACGCAGACCTAAAGTTAACAATACCTGGCTACGGGTATTTGTTACTTTGGTTGTTTCCGGTGTCAGTACCGTAGTTGCGTTGTTCTCCTCATACTTATTTACGAACGGATAGAAATCTTCTTTATATGCAGAGAATTTGTAAGCCAAATCTGCATAGAACATAGATCCACGATATCCAATACCCAAAGTATAATTGCTCAAAGCTTTCGTATTTGCCCAATCAGTATCTGTCTGGATAGAATAAAAAGGCATATCTTTGAAAGCATCTCCATGGAAAATTGCCGAAGAGTAATTATAACCGGCACGCAAAGCAAACTGGGGAATCACTTTATATTCAAGGCCAAGACGGAGGGTATTTACACCTTTCATCATAGGTCTCGTGCTATTTTCAAACGTAAACTCTGAACTTGAACCGGTCGGTCCTCGGAACTTCATCGTTGAATAATCCTGATATTCATATTCAGCACCTAATGCCAGACTGGTACCCACGGTGTATCCTAAACTTACATTGTAAGTCCACGGAGTCTGAAGCCGGAATTCACGTACCATATCTCCATTTCCGGGTAACTTGTCCCTTGTATCTATAGACCACTGATCTATCTTCCCTGTCTCAACATTCAGCACATCCGATTCCAAATAAGCACTGGTCTTATAATCCAAATTATAGAATGTAGGAGTATGGATAGCAAGACCGATACGGAACGGAGAATCTTCGAACGGACGAAGAATTGTACCTAATTTTACATCAAAGCCCGAACCTCTTACTTTATTCCAACTTCTTAAGTTGTAATTCTGTGGTGCATGTGCTCCTGTATATGCTTCGGAATAATAAGTGTACTTACTATAATCAACAGCATATGCTCCAATAGTCAATCCCAGATAAAACCGATCATTAAAATTGAAAGCAATATTAAAATCATACTGATCGATTCCTCCACGTTCCTGTGAGCTAAAGTTGGCAACACCATCATCATACATACCATAATAATTGCCCGGTGTTGTATACAGTGGTTTACCATTGACGTCATATCTTTGATTCCCATCTTTATCCACATACGGAGGATTAGGCTTGCCGGCTGCATTCATTTTATCAGTTGTAATATCACTAATCAACCAACCGTCATATCCCAATATGGAAAGCCATCCTATCTCCGGATCATCGTAAGGATGATCTCCCCATTTTGATATACCGCTTGCCTGTTCGGCCATCTGATAGGTCTGCGAACTGTTACCAAGTCCTCCTGTCATCTTCATATTCTTATAAAAAGACTTAGCCTTGTGATAGTTAAATCCAAAATTCACATAACGCAATGAAGTTGCATTACCTATTTTTGTAGCAAACACAAAACCCAGGTTATCAAAAGAGCCTTGGATTTTATCCGAGCTTAATTTATTCCCCAAATACTTACTTTCGGTCCCATACGAAGAAAAGCCAAAAGAAGTCATAAAATCATTGCTACGATAAATACCGATACCCGCAGGGTTAGTTCCAATTGTAGAGATATCACCTCCCAAAGCCCCCATAGCACCGCCCATTCCTACAAAACGGGCTGTTCCATTCAGATCTTTTCCTGTTATCTTGGCAGCATCGTACACAGTTTGTGCACCTATTGGGGCTGCTGCTACCAGCAGCCCTAAAGTTGCTAAAGTTATTATTTTTTTCATCGTCAAATGCCTTTTAAAGTTAATATCTCCATTATTATCTTCTACCTCTTGAAGAGCCGCCACCTCCACCGGAAGAACGGGAAGAACCACCGCCGCCACCAGTAGAATAACTACGTGAACCGCTACCGGATGGTGAAGAATAACTGCGCGTAGACGAGCTACTGCGAGAAGGAGTACTGTTGTACGAACGACGAGTGGTACCTTCATTAGAATAACTGCGTGAAGGAGTTGCCGAACTGCCACGGGTATAAGTAGAACTACTTCTAGTACTTGCCCTTCTGCCTCCCTCAGAGTAAGAAGGAGAACCGGTAGTAGCACCACCGCGAGTACCCTCGTAAGAAGAACTACTGCGTGTACTACTTGGACGCGTATAAGTGCTTCGGCGTGAAGAAGAAGCATCTGTACGGGTAGTAGATCCCGGACGTTCTCCCACTACACGTGTACCAATCACACGTCTGGCAGAATTTTGTCCTCTGCTATAAGAGGAGGTTCCGGACGAACGAACAACAGAACCACTATTGGAACGAACCGCACCTGAACCATACCGACGAACAGTTGAAGGACTTCCATAGCTACTTCTTACAGCAGACGAACCACGGCGGGTATAAGTATCGTATCTTCCTGCCCAACTGCCTCCACCACCCCATCCGGGATGATAATGATGGTGATGTCCCCAGTAGCCGCCGCCATACCAGCCGCCCCAGTAACCACCCCAGTAGCCACCCCAATAACCAGGATAATAGCCTCCCCAGGCGTAATAAGGTGAAGACCATCCCCATCCCCAGCCCCATCCGGGACCATAAGAGTTATAACGCCAATCCCACCACAAGCGGTTGGTAAACGTTGGGAACGCATAAGCATAGAAACCGTCTGTATAAACATTCCAATCCCAAGAATTAGCTCCATAAACAATGTCCCAGTAAAGCGGGCTGCTAATGCTCACCGCAAAACGGGGATTACGGAAACGAATGATGCGTTCAGCGTACTCGTAGTCATCCTGTGAGCCATTGAACCCGTTCACCCATTCACCATCCGGATCGGAGACAGCTTTTTCTTTTACATATAATGTATCGTCCTCCATTGCGAACTCATTATCTTTAGCATCGTAACGGCGGTTATACTCATCCACATCACGCATATCGCGTTTGTTTCCTTTACGGTCCTGAACCACTACCGTAGTACCCGGAGCCGTATAAATATTCGTGGTGACTGTCCTTTTTTCCGGTACCTTCTTTACAGGAGTCTTTTCTGCTTCCTGCTTTTTCTCCTTAGAAGGCACGAAATAAAGGTCGTCATTATTGCTTTGTGCCATCACAGCCAGTGGAAGGCACAGGGCAAACAGCGATAATAAAACAATCTTTTTCATATTTCCGTGGTTTATTGGTTACTTTATCTTTTTATTCACGTTACAAAGATAAGCAAGGTATTCACGCTACCGGATAGATTTTCCCCAAACAATAATAGGGATTTCCCTATTTTGCCGTTCTTTAACTTAACAAATCTCAACCCGATAAAAACAATGTTTACTTTGTTTCTATCTCTTTAAATCGTACTTTTGCAAATAAAAAAAACACTTATGAAGTACTTTGAGTTCACTTTTGATACCCATCCTTGCACCGAAACGGTGAATGATGTACTGGCTGCCGTGTTGGGTGAGGCCGGATTTGAAAGTTTTGTCGAACGGGAAGGCGGACTGACTGCTTATATTCAACAATCACTCTACAATGAAGAGACGCTGAAAACTGAACTGGCAAACTTCCCGATACCGGATACGGAAATTACTTATGTATTTACCGAAGCTGAAGATAAAAACTGGAACGAAGAGTGGGAAAAGAATTTCTTTCAGCCCATTGTGATCGGAAACCGTTGTGTGATTCATAGTACATTCCATCAAGACGTGCCCAAAGCGGAATATGACATCGTGATCAATCCGCAGATGGCTTTCGGGACGGGTCACCATGAAACAACCAGCCTGATTATCGGTGAACTGTTAGATAGTGAGCTAACCGGTAAGTCCTTGCTGGATATGGGATGCGGAACTTCAATCCTGGCCATCCTTGCACGGATGCGGGGAGCTCAACCTTGTACAGCCATCGATATTGACGAATGGTGTGTACGTAATTCGATAGAGAACATCGAACTGAACGGAGTGACAGATATTGCCGTTTCTCAGGGAGATGCTTCGGCTTTGGCAGGAAAAGGACCATTCGATGTAGTAATAGCCAATATCAACCGGAATATCTTACTGAATGACATGAAACAGTATGCAGCATGCATGCACCCGGGATCGGAGCTATATATGAGCGGATTTTATGTAGATGATATTCCGGTCATCCGACAGGAAGCGGAAAAGAACGGATTTACATTTGTACACCATCAGGAAAAGAATCGGTGGACAGCAGTAAAATTTGTACTCTAATTAAAGTTCCTTTGAACATTCATCCTGTGCTCAATCATCTAAAAGAGCAGGAAACATAGCAATAAACGCAAATCCCACAAATATTCTGATTTTGTATCCATCAAAGAAATTAGTGGGATTTGCGTAGCTTACCTCTGAATAAAGTTCTTTGTTACTCTTGAAAGGTCCTTATTGGCTCTCAAACTCTTTTTTTACCTGTTTGCACCAGTCTTTTATTCGTTTATCAGTCATTTCCGACTGATTTTCAATATCAATAACCAGTCCACACCACTTGTCATCCCGCAAAGACCGTGAGCGTTCGAAACTATATCCGCCAATAGAGGTGAAACCAACAAGTGTGGCTCCGTCATTCTCAAATACTTCGGCAAGAATACCAATACCATCGGCAAAGTTTTCAGGATATTTCACTTGGTCGCCAAGTCCGAAGATGGCAACTTTCTTCCCTTTCAACTGAAGAGTACGGAGTTCGGGAAGTAGTTCGTCCCAATAAGTGGGCAACTCACCATCGAACCACGTGGAAGCTCCGACAATAAAGTTGTCATAAGCCTCAAAATCGTTTTGCCAGGCATTTTCGATAGCCACAGACTCGGCGGAAGCACCGAATTCCTTTTGTATCTTTTCAGCTACCCAAGAGGTTTTATCAGCTTTGGCAGCATAAAATATTCCTATCTTTTTCATGATTGCTTGCTTTTAATTAAAATTCCAGCAACTCTTTGGCTGCTTTATATATCTTTTCATCATTCGGCAGGATGGCACGCTCCAATATCGGATTGAAACCTACCGGAGTAAAGGTGGAGCCAATACGCTGTACCGGAGCATCCAGATAACGGAACATCTCTTCGGCAATCTGCGCGGCAATCTCAGCACCGAAACCGGAGAAGACTTTATCTTCATGTACAACCAATACTTTACCGGTTTTCTGCACAGAGGCAAAAATAGCCTCTTTATCCAATGGGATCAACGAACGGAGATCGATGACTTCGACACTGCCCAACCCCTCCTGAGCAAGACGTTCGGCTACGTTCAGGCAGAAATGAGTCGTATTCCCGTAAGTAACTACAGTCAGGTCGGTTCCTTCGCGACGGATACGGGCTTTACCAAAAGGGACCTCAAACTCTTCGGGCACAACAGCAGCAGCCTCTACTGAGTTGTAAAGTGCTTTCGGCTCCAGATAAAGAGTGAAACCTTTGGAACGCATACTGGTGCGGAGTAATCCGGCAGCATCGTCGGCAAACGACGGACAAACGATGCGGGCACCGGGTAAAGTCGTAAGAGCCCCTTCGAGGTTCTGCGAATGATACAATCCACCGCCAATGTAACCACCGGAAGCCAGACGAAGTGTTATATTAGGAGTAAACTTACCGTTACTACGCCAATACTCGTGCGTACACTCCACGTACTGTTCTACGGCTGGCCAAAAATAGTCGGCAAACTCAGCTCCTTCGATAACAACATGTATTTTAGGGTCGAAGCGACACATACCGTTAGCGGTTCCCACAATATAGTCTTCAGCAATCGGGGCACTGAATACACGTGCATCACCAAACTCTTGCTGCATACCTTTGGTTACATTGAATACACCTCCTTTATCCTTATTGGCTACGTCCTGTCCCCAGATAAATGTATCGGGGTTACGACGGAACTCTTCTTTGAGAGTTTCGTTGATGGCATTCACCATAAAACTCTTCTCTCCTTCAACAGGTCCCGGAAGCCCGTCTTTATACTTTTGAGGGATATAAGGTTCGGGAAGTACAAAATCATAAATACTTTCCGGTTTCGGATCGGGAGCAGCCAAGGCCTTACGATTGGCTGCGGCAAGTTCCTTTTTAGCGGCAGCCTCTATTTGCTGGAGATCTTCCTCTGTCAGGCGTTTATAGCGCAATAGCATGCGGCGGAATTTCATTAACGGATCGGCCTCTTTCACATAAGCCAACTCGTTTTCGTCACGATAAAGCGTATGCTTATCCGAATTGGAGTGCGAACCGATACGGACACAATTAGCATGGACAATGACCGGAGTACGATTGGCAATAGCAAACTCACGAGCTTCGGTCATGGCATTCATCGAGTCGAACACATCTTTCCCATTGCAATGGATGATACGGAGATTCTTAAAACCGGAGAAATTATCGGCCACTTTACGGTTGGCTGTCTGATCCTTTTTGGGAACAGAAATGCCGTAACCGTTGTCCTGAAACACAAAGATCACCGGAAGACGTTCGTTACTGGCACCGTTGATGGCTTCATAGACAAAGCCTTCGGAAGTGGCGGACTCTCCGTGTGAAGTGATCGCAACACCTTTATGTCCATAATATACCATGGCGCGTCCCACGCCTGCCGCATGAAGATCATGTGTGCCGGTAGCAGAAGAGATATTCTCGATGTGCCATTCCGGTTTGGCAAAGTGATTGGACATATGACGTCCGGCACTGCCCGGATCGGTAGCTTTCGAAATTCCGTTCAAAATCAGCTCCTCCGGTGTCATTCCGGCAGAAAGAACCGTAAGCATATCCCGGTAGTAAGGGAAAAGATAGTCTTCACCAAGGGTAAAAACCTGCCCTATAGCGAGTTGGATACCGTCATGTCCGGCATAAGGAGCATGATAAGACCAGCCAAGGGATTGCAGCAGATAGGCGGGTGCTTTCTCATCGAGAGCGCGGCCCAGGGTCATCAAATGATACCACTTGCGGAGGGTCTGTTCGTCAGTGGTTTTTATATCATATTTCTTCATTTTCAATCTTTTTAGTTAGTTTCACACAGCAGTCACTCTTTCCAGTTCTCCAGATAATCGGCAATGAAATGCAGGAAGTTACCTCCCAACGAACCATCCACCACCCGATGATCGTAAGAGAGCGACAAGTACATCTTATGACGAATGGCAATCACATCGCCTTCGGGAGTCTCCACTACGGCCGGCTTTTTTTCGATAACTCCCACGCCAAGTATTGCTACCTGCGGCTGGTTAATGATCGGCGTACCGAACAACATCTTAAAAGTGCCGAAATTGGTAATTGTAAACGTACCTCCGTCAATATCATCGGGCATCAGCTTATTCACCCGGGCCTTTTTCGCCAACGAATCGATAGCTACGGCAAGTCCGTTAAGATTCAGGCGATCAGCGTCGTGAATCACAGGGACAATCAGGTTTCCGTCATCCTGAGAAACCGCAATGCCGACATTAATATGTTTCTTATACAGAATGTTATATCCATCCACAGACACATTCACTTGCGGATAGGCAGCCAATGCCTGTGCCGTAGCCTCAGCAATAGCAGGCATATAAGTCAGTTTCACCCCTTCACGACGGAAGAAGACATCCTTATTCTTTTCACGCCAGCGAACCAACCGGGTGACATCGACTTCAACCACGTTGGTCACATGCGGAGAAACTTTCTTCGACATCACCATATGGTCGGCGATAATGCGACGAACACGATCCATCTCTTTCACCTCTACCGATGCGTCCGAAACAGAGGGGCTGAGGGACTGGGAAGCCACAGCTACAGGTTTCTTTGGCATTTCAGCAGCAACCGGAGTCGCAGGTGAAGAAGCAGGAGTGTTCACCTTAACCGCTGAAGACACCGCAACAGGGGCATCGGCAACCGGAGCACCTTTTTTCATTTCAATATAATGACGGATATCTTTTTTACTTAACCGTCCTTCATAACCTGTCCCGGGGATCGCATCCAGTTCTTCCTGGGGAATCTTTGCCTCCCGTGCCAGTTGGAGCACTGCCGGTGAGTACCAACGTTCTACTTTCGAGACAGTAGTTTCCGCTTTCACATTCGGAGCAGACGCGGCACTTGAAACTTCCGCCGCTTCGGAAACAGATGTATCTTCCGCGGAACCTTCAGTTTCCGATGTTTCTACGGAGTCTTCTCCATCCATATCTACAATAGCAACTACAGTGCCCACGGGCACAGTATCACCTTCTTTAAACAATATCTCCACCACCTTTCCGGAAACGGGAGAAGGGATCTCCGCACTCACCTTAGCGGTGTTTACTTCAAAAAGCACATCATCTTCATTGATCCTGTCGCCCACTTGTACCGACCATGACAGAATGGTTCCTTCGGTAATACTTTCGCCCAGTTTGGGCATTTTTATTTCGAATCTTGCCATACATACAATTATTTATTCTTTCACTTGTTTAAGTAGAACAAGATTTTGAAAAAGAATGTTTTAAGTTAGTGTTTTTTTTAAGTAATAGCTTGAAAAAAGAAGATTGCCAAGTAACTGATAAAGCCCCCATCACTCCCCCTGAAATTCACCGGGCGATTATACAAAAATGTTCTTAGCGAACATTTTGGAATATTTTAAAGTGAAATTCAAAAATAATAGGTTGTACTGCTCAAAAAAGCGTTTCCAAGATACTGCTTTAATGAAAAATTACGTATTTTTGTATACTTGTTTTTAAACTGTAACGTTTTTCACTAAAATCAGTAACAAGGATATGACATATTTATTAACTCTTCTGCTTCTCCTGACATCTTGTGCCGTCATTATCTTATCAGTCATTCTGATCCGGATGTCAAGGCACCGACGAAGTACGGCAAACGCACTGCAAGATGCTTACGAAACACTAAAACTGCAAAACCTACGTACCGAAGCGATTTTAGGTGATCTTCCTGTTGGTGTAGAAGTATATTCCAAAGAAGGAGTTCTGATAGGATTGAATGAACGTAGTTGCAAAATCTTCGGAGTAACCGATAAAAAAGAGTTACTTGGCTCCATACCAATCATGAAAAACCCCGTCATTCCACTGGCTGTGAAAGAAGCTTTTCAGCACCAGAAGAAAATACAAATAGACTTTCCTTATGATTTCTCTATCGTGAATAATACAGGTTTCTACAACACTAACCGCAGTAATGAAATAAAACGTATCAGCTGTAACGGTACACCGGTATTCGACTCTTATGGTAAAATGCAGAATTACGTTTTTATCATGAATGACATTACCAAAGAGTATGAACAAGCAAAGCAACTGGAAGAAAGCATCCGGCTATC
Source organism: Bacteroides sp. NGMCC 1.200775 (assembly GCF_040798045.1). Taxonomy (NCBI): domain Bacteria; kingdom Pseudomonadati; phylum Bacteroidota; class Bacteroidia; order Bacteroidales; family Bacteroidaceae; genus Bacteroides; species Bacteroides sp. NGMCC 1.200775. The sequence continues at coordinate 1,045,341 of NZ_JASCQK010000001.1, forward strand.
TCATGAAGCTATACAGGCTTCAAACCTGGTACTCTGGCGATATGACAACCGGAGTCGTTTGTTTTCATCCTATAACGATCCGGTGACCAATTATAACAATGATGCATTGATGCCAACCGAAGAATATATTAGCGCAATGCATCATCTCGAAGACCTTGCCAATGTCCGCGAATATATCAATGCAATGGATGAAGGAAAGGATTTTTCTTATGAGATCCCCATACGGGTGAAAACAGCATACGATCCCGACTGGCAGGACTGTATCATATCATAAGCGGTACTCCCTTTCTGAAAGATGAAAATGGAAAAGTATTGGTTTATACCGGCTTCCGTCGTAACATCTCGTCATGGAAAAAACTGAATGACGCGCTCCTGAAAGCCAATCAACAGAACGAACTGATACTCAATAACAGTAATTCCGGTCTGGTTTATATCTCAACTGACCATATAGTACAATGGACTAACCTGGGCACCTGCTCCACCAGCATCTCAAACGAAGCTTATAAGAAAGGAACATTCTGCTATCAATCCACATACGGTCGCAATACTCCCTGCGAAGATTGTGTAATGCAAAAAGCAATGCTTTCCCGGCAAACAGAACGACATGTCCTCAATTTGAATAACCGGCTGATAGAATCCTATGCTACACCTATTTTTAACAGCCATGATAAGGTAGAAGGTGTAGTGCTCCGGCTTAACGATGTTTCGGAACGCGAACGCCTGATCTCAGAACTAAGTGAAGCCAAAGAACGTGCAGAACAATCGGACAAATTAAAATCGGCATTCCTGGCAAATATCAGCCACGAAATACGGACACCGCTCAATGCCATAGTCGGCTTCTCAAGCTTGCTGATGAATACTGAAAGTCAAGAAGAAAAAATGGAATTTAACCGGATTATCACTACAAATACGGACTTGCTGTTGCGCTTGATTAACGACATACTTGACTTATCGAAAATTGAAGCCGGATTTGTAGACCGGAAGATAGATAAACTCGACTTGGCAATCTACTTCAATGAGCTATATCACTCGGCACAACAACGAATGACAAATCCGGACGTGAAACTAATCTGCGAAAATCCATACGAACACTGTATCGTACAATTAGATAGCAAACGAATGGCACAAGTGGTGCTGAATTACACGACGAATGCAATCAAATATACTCCCAAAGGAACTATCCGCATGGGATATGAACGTTGTGACGGAGGGCTCCGCTTCTATGTGTCAGATACAGGTATTGGCATTTCGGAAGAGAATAAACCCCGTGTGTATCACCGCTTTGAGAAATTAGACGAATTTGCACAAGGTACAGGATTAGGTCTTTCTATTTGTAAGGCAATTACCGAAGCCTGTGGTGGACGATTAGGTTTTGAGACAAAAGAAGGTGTAGGATCTACTTTCTGGTCATGGATTCCATGTGAGTTCTGCGAACCTGACACAAAAGAGACTGACATTATCGAAGTTTCGGACTCCGACTCTTCATCCAGAGCTATACAGAAACCATCAGCCGGATTCAATGATCTGACAGATCCCCAGCCAAAGAAAATATTAGTAGCTGAAGATATCGATAGCAACTACCGGCTGATAACCGCCTTATTAAAACACACTAACTATAGCCTCCATCGGGCAATGGACGGAATCGAAGCTGTAGAAAAAGCAAAGGCAGAACAGTTTGACCTGATATTAATGGATATGAAAATGCCACATCTCGATGGGCTGGAAGCTACACGAAGGATAAGAAGAACAAATGAAAGCCTACCCATTATCGCCTTAACAGCACATGCATTCAACTCGGACAAAGAAGCAGCACTTGAAGCCGGTTGTAACGCATATATCGTAAAACCGGTAAACAAGGAACTTCTGCTAAAGACTTTACACGAATATCTTGATTAACATCATATTGCAGGCCATCCTATGATTATTCATCAAGTGCATTGTATTTGTTCCTACGCAACTCTTTAATGACTGTTTGTTCTGCCTTGTTGAATCCCTCGGAGACCGATGTCTCTGCAAAATATCTGAAAATCCAATTCCGGAACCTATCTGTAGGTATAGCCGGATAAAAATACTCTTTCAGATTCGTCACCTCACTACGGACCGAACGTACAGAAGGATGTAATCTGATATTTTCCTCTGACGGGGCTACGGCAAGCAGTGTATTCAGCAGTTTCAAATCCGTATCATACAGCAATGTGCAATGATACATCGCACGATTGCGATGTACGCATTGCGCACTGCCCGAAACCTTTCGCCCACTGACATAAATACCCAACCGTTCATCACCCGTCGCTGCCACTCCGGCAGCCCTCAGCATTGTAATCGTTTTCTCCAGATAAGTCTCAAAACGTGCCAGGCGGGTAGTCTCAATAAATGTAAGATTGATATTACCCAGATCGTGATATACTGCGCCACCACCGGAAAAACGGCGGAATACAGGGATCTGCTTTTCACCTGCTGCCGTTAAATTCACTTCCGCTTCCATCCGTTGATGCTTACCGATAATTATGGAAGGAGCACTTTGCCAAAGCATGAATACATCTTCCGTACCCTGTTTCAGCAAATACTCCTCAGCAGCCAAGTTAAAACCAGCATCCGTTGAAAGACTGTTGATGAAACGCATCAGGCAAACAGTGTTTCGTGATAAATCTCACCGACTGTCGGGTGTGGGAAAACACTCTTTCTGAATTCATCGACCGTATAGCCCCGTTGGATAGCAATGCCCGCCACGACAATAATTTCCGAAGCCGGATTACCCAGCATGTGACAACCGATAATTCGATCATTATGATCGATAATCAGTTTGCAGAGTCCGTTACCTAATTCATTCTCGGCAACAAAACGTCCCGAATAAGCCATTGGGAGCTTCTGTATCCGATAGTAAATACCCTTAGCCATCAATTCTTCCTCTGTTTTACCAACGCTGGCAAGTTCAGGATTAGTATAAACCACACCGGGAACACAATTATAATTCATTGAATCATCTATACCCAAAATATGGTTAACAGCCACCTCTGCCTCACGGATAGCGGTATGTGCCAACAGTGAATAACCGGTAATATCACCACAAGCATATACACGTGGATGAGAGGTCAACATATGTTCATCCACTACTACACCGTTCCGGTGTAATTCGATATTCAGTTTATCCAATCCTACCTGAGTGATATTAGCTTTCCGACCTACACTTACCAATATCCGGTCGGCTTCAATAAACGAGCTTTTTCCATCCTTCTCCACTGTCACCCCTTTATCACTCACTTCTGTTACTTTTGTATTCAAATAGAAGTTTATACCTTTCTTTGTATAGTCTCCACGCAACATGGCACTCGTTTCTTTATCCATTGCCCCGAGAATTTCCGGCATCATCTCGATAACCCGTACCCTGACGCCCATACTGTTAAAGAATGAGGCAAATTCCATTCCGATTACTCCCCCACCGATAATGGCAAGTGAAGAGGGAAGAACGGTACTGTCCAATGCTTCACGCGAAGTCCAGTAATCTATATCCGAAAGCCCCTTTATAGGAGGAATCACTGTATCCGATCCTGTACAAACCATCAGATAGGTCGCCTCGTAAACATCTCCGTCACAATGGATGCGGAAGCCATTTTCACCCTCACCTTCTATCACCGCTTCTTTATCTATAATGGTCACTCCGTAAGAGTTCACCGTCATTCTTACCCCACCCGTCAGTTTCTGTACCGTCTTATTTTTCCGGTTAATCATTTTTTCCATATCAAATGTGGGAGCACTATCTACAGAGACACCATATTTCGGGGCACTCTTGATGCTATCAAGTATCTTGGCAGAATAGAGTAATGCCTTCGTAGGAATACATCCCTCATTGAGACACACGCCACCCATTGCTTTTTTCTCAAACAAAACGGCACGTAATCCGTTTGCTCCTGCCCGCTCGGCAGCGGTATATCCAGCGGGTCCCCCGCCAATGATAGCTATATCATATTTCATAATCGTATAATTTTTAAGTTATTCCTACTATTAACAACAAAAAAGGATAGAGCTTAGTTTTAAGTTGATCCCGTATCTTTCATATGAAGAAAGAGAACAAAAGTAACAAGTCGCTTTTTTACCATAAACATAAGAAGGAAATATGTACTTTTGCAGCATCCATTAAAAATGGTCATAACATTATCATTAATAAAAAGAAGAAATGACACTGTTGATGTTAATCATAATCCTTTTAGTATTATTGCTGGGGCTCTATGCTTACTTGGGCGGATTCTCCGAGATTAAAGTAAGTACCCAAAAGTCCGGTGGAGAAACTATTGTCTACCAAGAAGTAACAGGCGACTATAAACAGACTAAAGCAATAACCAACAAGATCTATTATTACTTGTTGCACAAACTTAAAATAGAAGCCAACAGAGGCATAGGTATCTTTTATGATAATCCGAAAGAAATAGCCAAGGATAAGCTACGTTCGGAAATCGGTTGCATCATTGAGTCTAAAGACACTAACCGTTTGTCTATCAACGAATGCATGTACAAAACAAAAGTTCTACCGTCAGAAGACTATGCAACAGCTGAACTTCCGCTCAAAAACGGGCTTTCCATATTTATTGGTTTTATCAAAGTATATCCTGCGCTGGATAAATATATATCAGAACAGGGTAAAAAGAAGGGTTCGGTCACCGAAATTTATGATATTCCAAATAGAAAAATTATTTATAGGCAAGCCCTGTTGAAATGCGATCAATAAGTGATGGCAGACCACAGAAAAATCTTTGGCAGATAACCAAAGAATAGGAATATCTCTTCTCAAAATAATTAGATAGAAGTAGTTTTACTAAATCTGCTATTCATATTTGCAGAGAGCTGAGATTTAAAGAGCTTGTAGAATGTTATCCGATTTATAGGCATACAGATAAAAACAATTATAAAATAACATTTTATCAAAGAATCCATTTTTAGTAATATGAAAAAATTACTCTGTCCCCAGTGCAAAATCGCTGGTATGTACGTAAAAAACAGCCAAGGAGAGCGGTTATTAGTATACATCACCCAAGATGGAACAGTAGTCCCCAAATATCCGGAAGCCTCAACTGAGGGATTCGACTTTACGGAAGTATATTGCTTGGGGTGTTCCTGGCATGGCTCACCCAAGCAATTAACAAAAATTTAAAAAAGCAACATTTACAGACAATGTCGCCACCTCCTTTCCGGGGAGATGGCGACCGACTGAAACACTTCACTTCTCATCTGAATAAGGCATATAAGGGCTACACATATCCGTATTGTAACAGAGATTTCGCATAACTTTTTCCGTATTAATTAGATGTTTCAATTGTCCCACTGCCTGAAATCAATCCAAACCATCTTCGACATTTTGAGATCCGTTTTAGCCGAATCGTGTCCATAGCGAATACCACAGTTATAATGCACATAAGTCTTTTGCAAATTGATAGCATCGGTAATGGCAACAGAAACAACTCCGGGTTGCGCATCAGCTTCCAGAGAATAAATACACTGCTGCCGATGGAGCTTCATACTATTGTTGATGTGAGCCAGATAATTCTGGCGAAGAGTCCAGCCCCCCCATGTTACATAATTGGGAGTCATTGCCTGCGCAGCATCAATCCACCGCAACCCCTCGCTCGTTTCGTAAACAAAGGCTTCTGCTCTATCATAAAACTCTCCGGGAATAAACTGCCAGAGCTTACTGTATAGCCCATTGCCATATTGTCCTTTACAAGAGTAATCCATCGACAATGTTTTATAAGATATTTCAGTAGACGATTCCTTGCCAAACGATACTTTGAAAGCCTTCCAAGGTTTTTCTTCCAGTTCAGCAGGTGATACGGATACAGATACTTTCCAAAAAGAATTCTCTGTATAGTTGGTTCCATGATTCACCGTTTGCGGCTGATAACTGATTTCCCGGAAAATACCCCCATCCGAATGGACAGTGATCTCACTGGAGGCTTCCCGCATCAGGTTCCAGATGTAAGCATAGACATTGGCTCCTTTGGGCGTTGTATAGTCTTTGATATTAGCAGTGAAACCATTTCCCGCGTCGTTCGTTATACTCAATATACAATTGTTGTTCTTACTGTATATCTGGAAGTTATAGGCATCTATCGCCCAGGAGTTATCTATAATCACATCGGGTGCTGCCCCCTCTTTCATCTTATAAGGAACCGCCTGCATGGAATAGTTCATATCCCCCTGAGCATAACCGTAGATACGGTTATAAATTTCTATCCGCTTCAAAGCCTCCTTATCTGCCATTTGTGCATTATATGCAGGATCCGGATCGGTACCTTTGGGCAAAATATCCGCAGAACGGGTCAACAGTTGCTGGTTGAAAGAGGCCGCTCCCTTACCAATCATATTGTTTTTGGCATATGGATCGGCAGAAGGAAAGATTCGGTAATGCTGCACATTATCATAATTAATGGCATAATAACCCGGCTCCATATAAACTCCTATTAATGAAAGCATTTCGTTCTTTTGTTCCGGAGTATCCTGAGTGGCAATAACATAGAAATCTCTCTTATAGAACTTCAGCATGCGGAACAGAGAGACCGGATATTTACCGGAAACAACATCTTTGATATTCAGGATAACCGTCACATAGATATCCGGATTCTTGATATCGGCATCGAGTTCTGTCTCAGGATTTGTCATCTTATCATAGTCCACAATTGTCTTTTTCCCTATTTCCCAGGAAGTGGGAATGTTGTTGAACAAACGGGAAGTAATATCTTTCACTTCCGCATCATCAGTTCCCATGCGTACCAAGACTACATCTTTCTTATCGATCTCATTATCTTCATCAGGCACCGGAACATCATCGATAATATCCCTAACACATGCCCCTAAAAGAATGCTTGAGAACAGAAGTAGCACATATATCATTTTTGTTTTCATAATAATCTTTTTTTAATGGTTCGTTTTACCAGTTATTATAGTCAATCCACACCGTAGTTGTTTTATGCACATCTACTGTGGCATCATAAGCAGTGCCGGCACTACTTGGCAAAGGATGAATCACTGCAGCTCCCCAACTCGTGAACCAGGCTCCTCCGCGCTGTAACACCATTCCGTCAGTTATTTCAATGGCTACAACACCCGCCGACGCGCCGGTTGTACGAGCAGTAATAGCACACTCCTGATTGTAATTGAGCAAATTCCGGTTAAACTGCAAGTCATTGTTATAATCGCAAAAAACATTATCCGTGCCCGGGGTTCCCGCCACATGGTTGTAGAGAATATCATACCATGCGGGCGAAATCATGGCAACCCCATCGATCATACCATCTGCTTTCATTGCTTTATTCCCCTTGAAAAGGATTTCAGGATACCATTTCCAGCAATAATCCATCTCAGTATCGGTAATCGTACGGGTCACTTCACGGGTCATTTCCGCCAGCTGATAGATGATAGACTTTCCCCAACGATACTCACCCTTTAAAACAGGACTCGCTCCCAAATCAAACCCTACACTCTTTTCATACGCATGTTCAATGGTACTCTCGGTTTGCGGCAGTCCTGGTGCAAAATCAACCAATTTGAGATCTAATTGAGACTGTTCGTCGTCACGGATATTAATCTTTGTATAAGCATTATTCCGTAATCCCCATATCAGTGCCCAAAGTTCATACATGGGTGGATTATTCAAAGATACCAATGAATTATCGAGCCTGTTAGAAAATCCGTTGCCACCCGAACTGTAAACAGCAAGCATATTATCTCCATTGGTTGGCGCATAAATGCGTAAATTATAAGCATCAATAGTCCATTCTCTGTCAACCATCCCATCATACCTTTTATCTTCCCTTGGAGCATAATTCCTTGTTTCAGCAGTATAAGGTAACAGCGTTTCATATCCAGTCATATGATACTTGTAATCACTGGTATAAACATAGAACCGGTTACTGATATAAATTTTCTTCATAGCATGCAAAGCCCGTTCGGTAACTTCAGGGGCAGAAGGATCATCCGTTGGGCCGGGAGAAGAAAGCATACTACGGGTATGGGGGTTAAGACCATTCGTGCCACAGAGTTTCTTCAAAGCGTCCGGATCATTTGTGTCATAATAAGCATAACGCTGCTCGCGCGGGAAGCTAACTTTATAATACCCTTTATCTACATAAAGTCCGAAAAGTTTCAGCATCTGTTCCTTCAAATCTTCCTCCTTACCATCTTTGGCTATTAAAATCACTCCCTGACGATTGTGACGGATATCCTGTATCATTTCAAAATTATAAGTACCTGCTAAAAAGTCAGCGACATTGCCTACAATTGTCAGGTCGTTCAATGTATCTTTTGCCATAGATTCCAACGTTGCCAGCTTATCTGTACCGGGTAGATCATTAAAAGATATCATCTTGTCGTAGTGGTTCACGGTTTGCAGTCGAACTGCAACTTTCTTTGTTTCCGCACTCGTTCCATTGAGCCAGATTAAGTAGTTTCCCGGACGGGAAGCTACATCGACATCATCCATATTCGTAACGGTTGCAGCCGATAAATCCTCTGCACTGATCGGTTCGTCCGTATCGCAGGAGTAGAATGCAAGCAAAACAAATAGAAAAATGAATAAAGTTTTCATATCCATATGTGTTTAATAGTGAGACAATATGCCACATTTACCGGCTGAAATGTGACGGGTTCAATTACTTCGTCTATAAAAAGAGAACGTACAGCAAAAAGAATAGGTTCAAATCAACAGCAATTAAGGTTAATGTACAGTCTATCAAAAAGAAGTAATCTATGCATGAAAGTACTGTAAATAGTACAATGTGGAAAGTTATTAGAACTTTCTAATTAGGTCATTTTAATTATTCCGGACAAGAAAAATATTCTATTTTAATAATGACAAGACATAAAACAGCATATAGAGTAATCAAAATCATCAGACAGAAGGGCGCTCCATATTTAGTAAAGTTTTTTAGAATACAGACGCAGTATTTCCCGGTTAACGAAGTTTATCATCCCGGTAAGTAAACCAATACCTTCCCTCACGGGTTATACCACCAGTATTCACCCATTCACGATGTATCATGGATAAAAGTATTTTAATCAATAACGTTCAAATATTCGATGGCAGCCACGAGCAGACTATCCGGGGAAATGTACTGATAGAAAACAGCCGGATTAAAGCCATTTCAGAAACTCCGATCCCTACAGACGGAATTAGTAATCCCACTATCATAGACGGAAAGGGAAAATTCCTGATGCCCGGACTAATCGATGCACACTGGCATGCTTATATGTCATGCAATACAATGATGGATCTGCTGACTGCTGACACCGCTTATACACAATTCAAAGCCGGACAGGAAGCAGAGGCCACGCTACTACGCGGATTTACGACCATCAGGGATGCCGGTGGTCCGGTCTTCGGACTAAAACGGGCCATTGATGAAGATATTCTTTCCGGACCACGTATCTATCCAAGCGGTTCCCTTATCTCTCAGACAGGAGGACATGGAGATTTCAGAGCGGTGTATGACGAACCGCGTCCATTCGATTGTTGCGGATTAACGCATACGGAAGAGATCGGTGCTGCCATTATTGCCGATGGAGTGGATGCCGTAACTGTTGCCGCACGCAACAATCTCCGCTTGGGAGCCAGCCAGATCAAGTTGATGACAGGTGGCGGAGTTGCTTCCCTATACGATCGGTTGGAAGACACACAGTTTTTTGAAGAAGAAATTCATGCTGCTGTCAAAGCGGCAGAAGATGCGGGAACCTATGTAATGGTGCATGTCTATGTGCCCAGAGCTATTCAACGAGCTATCCATGCGGGAGTAAAAAGTATTGAGCACGGACATCTGATTGATGAGACGACTATGGAACTGATTGCGGAGAAAGAGATATGGCTCAGTATGCAGCCTTTCACTTTGGGAGATAATCAGTTCCCTACGAAAGAACAGCAGGAGAAACATGCTTTAGTAGTTCAGGGTACAGACCAGACATATCAACTGGCAAAGAAATATAAGGTCAAGTTGGCATGGGGAACAGATTTACTATTCAATCCGGCCAATACGAAAAATCAGAATCAAGGTATCCTCAAATTACAGGAATGGTTCAGCAATTTTGAAATTCTTAAAATGGTGACACATGATAATGCGGAGTTACTGGCCTTATCTGGTGCAAGAAACCCCTATCCAGGAAAGTTAGGCAGTATAGAAGAAGGAGCCTGGGCCGATTTAATCTTGGTAGATGGAGATGTACTGAAAGACATTACACTACTGGGCGATCCGGAAAGAAATTTCGCAATGATTATGAAGGGAGGAACAATATACAAGAATAAAATTTAATAGTCCTCACGTAGAAAAGCCCGACTCCCCTCCAAATAAAATTCCGGTTAACGCAGAATCAGCGATAACCGGAATTATATCCATTTAAACGGAAAGAATTAAGAATCCGCATATTACACAGATCGTTTTTCTCCCGTTACTGTAATTGAGTAAATCCCGACATTTCCGGATTTATACTTTCGGATCGTGTCTTCATCCAGATGTTCATATAACACTGCGTCAGGAATAAGAACCGTTTTAGTCCTCGCAATACGAATATCCACAAAGTCGGCCTTTTCTATCTCCTGCAAATAATCTTCCTTTTGAATAGCACTTGCGATGCACCCTGCATACATCGCCGCATTATCAGTAAACTTTTTGGGGAATGTTCCATTAAGTACAACATCGGATATACAGAAATGTCCGCCAGGCTTCAGCACACGATAAATCTCTTTGAAAATAATATTCTTTTCAGGAAGCAGATTAAGTACACAGTTGCTCACAACGACGTCTGCCGTATTATCCAGTAAAGGCATATTCTCTATATCACCTTCCAAGAACTCCACATTGGCATATCCCCGTTTAAGTGCGTTGTTACGTGCTTTTGTTATCATTTGAGGGGAAAAGTCAATACCAATGACCTTACCGCTTTCACCTACTTCCGCACGGGCAATAAAGCAATCATTCCCTGCTCCCGAACCTAAATCAACCACTGTATCACCTTCACTAATATTGGCATATTGTGTAGGTAATCCACAGCCGACCCCTAAATCCGCATCAGGTTCATAACCTTTCAAATTTGTATAGTCCTCACTCATTATGGTAAATACTTTTTTTGAAGCAGCCAAAGGGTTTCTACCGCAACAGCAACCTTTCAGCTCTTCTGCATTCAGAGCGAGCTCACTATAACGTTGTTTCACTAACTCCTTTAAATCTTGATTGTTTTTTATCTGATTCTTTTCCATCTTGTTCTTATTTTTAATCATACTATAATCTTCCGTATCCGATACTCTTCATTAAAGCCCTATTGCAAGAATATCTGTTCGTAAATACACGAACATCTTTCGTAAAAAAAATCCCTTTACCCACAACATGATGTCCCGGTACAGGTGCAATCGTTTAAAAACTCTACGAATAACAACCGGGCAAACTCCCAGTTCTCACGGTTGATGCAATACCGAACTTTAGGCGCTTCTATTTCTCCCTGAATTAATCCTGCATCTTTCAGTTCTTTTAAATGCTGTGAGACGGTTGCCTTGGCAATAGGCAACTCTTCATGGATATCCCCGAAATAACAACTATCCTGTTTCGCTAAGAAACTAAGGATAGCAATCCTCGCCGGATGTCCCATAGCCTTGGCAAAGCGGGCAAGCTGCTCCTGCTTTTCTGTGTACTGCTTTGTTTTCACTTTATCATTCTCCCATTGTTTATTGTTCGCAAAACTACGAACAGATTCTGAATTGACAAAACGAAGCAGGTTCTTTTTAGGAATGATTAAGAATATCTTATACCGGTCTCCAAAACCAACTATATTTATTTCAAAGAAAGATAACAATACACGTAAAAAGGGCTCTGAAATAAAAACTTCCAGAGCCCCTACCTCTTAAATACCTGTTTGTTACTCAACCACCATGATGCGGTCATTTAATCCCACTTTCGTATTTTCTTCCACAAAAATCTCTTTCACCACCCCATCGGCCACCGAACGAATTTCATTCTCCATCTTCATGGCGACCAACACACATAGCGGATCACCCTTCTTCACTTCGTCTCCTTTCTTCACATAAGTTTTCAGGATAACACCCGGCATAGGAGCCACAACCACCTGACGTCCTACGACATCTGCTCCGTTACGGGCATTATGAATCTTTTCCAACTCCCCTTTCAGTTCAATCTGATAAAGTTCCCCCTTATTCATAATGGTATAGGAGGAATGGGAAGTCGGAGATATCTGTACTCCGTGCGAATGATGATTGATGATGATGGAATAGATAGAATCACCTCCTACATTATAGTCCACATCATATACTTTTCCGTTAACCGCCACTTTCTTCACAGGCCCGTCTTCCAGTATCTCCACTTTGTATTCACTGTCGGGCACATCCTGTATCTTGGCATAATAGGTTGCTAATATTGTTGTCATAATCATTCTGAGTTTAATAGTTATTGGCAGTCATCTGCAACTTGCCGTAATATTTCCAAAGCGAATCTCCTACTACCGGAAGCGTAGTGGCGCGTGAAGCAGCCTCTTTTTCTTCTTCATAGTGCTTCAGCGCAGCAGCAATCACCGCTACAGTCGGATCTGTATTCTGCCTGCGCTTCAGGTCTTCCTTGTCGAAACGGGTGTCGATGAAAGTAGTATCGTATTCTCCTTTCAGGAAAGCCGCATTCTTCAACACACGCTGGTGGAAAGGAATCGTAGTCTTGATACCTAAAATCTTGTATTCTCGCAGTGCACGGGCCATATTCGAAATGGCAGAATCACGGTTACGCCCCCAACAACAAAGTTTGGCAATCATCGGGTCGTAATGTAGAGAAACCTCAAAGCCGGCGTAGGCAGCACTGTCCAAACGAACATTACGCCCTTCGGGAGCCTCACGGACAGTAATCACCCCGGGTGAAGGCATAAAGTTATTTTCAGGATCTTCGGCATAGATGCGGCATTCGATGGCAGCACCCCGAAATTCGACATCTTCCTGCCGGTAAGGGAGGCGGTTGCCCGCAGCCACCAAAATCATGTCTCGCACTAAATCCACTCCCGTACATTCTTCCGTCACCGGATGCTCTACCTGCAGACGGGTGTTCATCTCCAGAAAATAAAAGTTCTGGTCTTTGTCCATCATGAACTCCAGCGTACCAGCACTGTAATAGTTGATTCGTTTGCAGGCTTCCACTGCCACCTTCAGCATTTTGGCACGTGTTTCGGGCTTCACAAAAGGAGAAGGCGACTCTTCGATCACTTTCTGGTTACGCCGTTGAATGGAACATTCACGTTCGTACAGATGAATCACATTGCCATATTTATCGCCCAGTATCTGCACCTCAATATGATGCGGATTCTCGATATATTTTTCAATATAAACGGCATCGTTGCCAAATGAAGTTCCGGCTTCGGATTGCGAAAGGCGAAGTGCGGTTTCCATCTCCTCTTCACTGCGTACCAGACGCATACCTTTCCCACCACCTCCGGCAAGTGCTTTCAGCATAATGGGATAGCCTACTTCGGCAGCCACCTTTTTGGCTTCGGCAATGCCTTTCACCGGATCTTCCGTGCCCGGTACGATCGGTAAACCGGCTTCACACATAATCCGGCGGGCCTCAGTCTTAATACCCATTCGGGCAATAATATCGGCACTCGGACCAATAAAGATAACCCCTTCTTCCTCACAACGACGGGCGAAGTCCGCATTCTCAGACAGAAAGCCATATCCCGGATGAATGGCAGCTCCCGTCTTTTTAGCAATCTGCAGAATCTTCTCCGGCTTCAGATAAGAGGTATCTTCCGGCGAATCGGAAATACAATAAGCCTCTTCGGCATAACGTACATGCAAGGCACCACGGTCTACGCGGGTATAAATAGCCACCGTAGCAATATTCATCACCCGACAGGTACGGAAAATACGCATGGCAATCTCGCCACGGTTCGCAACTAATATCTTTTTTATCATACGATGTTCTCCTCTGCTTTAAAGTGGAAGGTTTGAATGTTTCTTCGGTGGATTGGACTGCCGCTTATTAGCGAGCATCTCAAAACTGCGTATCAGGCGCATACGTGTAATGGCAGGGTCGATAACCTCGTCTACATAGCCCAATTCGGCAGCCCGGTACGGATTGGCAAATTTACTGCGATAATCATCCTGTAGCTCTTTTCTTTTCGCCTCGGCATCTGCGGCTTTGTCAATCTCTTTGCGGAACAGAATATTCACCGCACCGTCCGGCCCCATTACGGCAATCTCGGCAGTAGGGTATGCCAGATTCACATCTCCCCTGATATGCTTGGAACTCATTACGTCATAAGCACCGCCATAAGCTTTACGGGTAATGACAGTCACTTTAGGTACAGTGGCTTCGCAATAAGCATAAAGCAGTTTAGCACCGTTACGGATAATGCCACCATACTCCTGATCCACACCCGGAAGGAACCCCGGCACATCGACCAGCGTGAGCAACGGAATATTGAACGCATCGCAGAAACGCACAAAACGTGCCGCTTTGATAGAAGCATTGATATCGAGTGTTCCGGCCAATGCCAACGGCTGATTGGCCACCACTCCTATCGTTTTCCCGTTCAGGCGGATATAGCCGATAACGATGTTACGGGCAAATTCTTCCTGTAATTCAAAGAAGCTATTATCATCCGCCACGGCACGGATCATCTCTTTTATATCGTATGGCTGATTGGGGTTGGTAGGCACGAGTTCCGATAGTTCGGGCGTAAGCCGCGTCGGAGAATCGGTGGTAGCCACAAACGGAGGTTCCTCCATATTATTGCCGGGCAGATAAGAAATCAGTTCACGGATGTAATTGATACATTCAATATCATTTTCGGCAGAAAGATGCGCCACCCCCGACTTCATAGTATGGACATCTGCCCCTCCCAGATCTTCTTTGCTGACCTCCTCCTGCGTAACACTTTTTACCACATCGGGACCGGTAATAAACATATAACCGGAGTTTTTCACCATCAGGATAAAATCGGTCAATGCTGGCGAATAGACTGCCCCGCCCGCACATGGACCCATGATGGCACTGATCTGCGGAATGACACCCGAGGCTAAAGAATTGCGTAGGAATATCTCCGCATAACCGGCCAACGAACGGACTCCTTCCTGAATGCGGGCTCCTCCAGAATCGTTCAGTCCGATGATGGGTGCCCCCATCTGCATAGCCATATCCATCACTTTACAAATCTTCTTGGCATACGTTTCGGACAGTGCACCGCCAAAAACGGTAAAATCCTGGGCAAAAACATAGACAAGCCGTTTGCCGATCATTCCGTATCCGGTCACAACCCCGTCACCGGAAATCTTCTGTTTCTCCATACCGAAATCGGTACAACGGTGGGTTACCAGTTTATCGAGTTCAATAAATGACCCTTTCTCCAGAAGCAGGTCGATGCGTTCACGTGCCGTCAGTTTTCCGACAGAATGCTGTTTCTCGATACGGGCGTCTCCGCCACCTTTTTCAGCTTGCCTGTTCAGTTCTTCCAGGCGATTGATAAGCTCTTTCATAGGCTATTATTTTAAAGTATATGTAAAGTTAGCATGCAAAAAAAAGAATAGATGTAATCCAAATTACAATTGCTTGTTTATTTTCATCCTCTTTCCCGGAGAAAATGAAAAGTTTGGAATCCCGACTTTATTAGGATAACAATTATTTGCTTAAAAATGTTAGCGTGCATGTCCTATAACATTATTTTGAGTATGAGTCAACAAACTTCCCCTCTCAGACGTTTAATCTCGCAAATAGTTTATGTAAAAACCTAGACCAAAATGAAAATGAGAACAATCAAACTTTTTTTAGCAGCATGCTTCCTGCTTGTGTTTGCCACAGGCATACATGCACAAGAGCAGGGAACAAAAACTTATCTGCCCAAGTTTGCCATCAAAACCAACGCCCTCTACTGGGCTACCAGTACTCCGAACCTGGGATTTGAAGTGGCTTTGGCGAAAAAACTTACTCTTGACGTATCGGGCAACTACAACCCCTGGAAATTCTCCAAAAACAGACAAATCAAGCACTGGCTGGTACAACCCGAACTCCGTTACTGGCTTTGCGAACGTTTCAACGGTAGCTTTTTCGGCCTGCACGGCCATTACGCCGATGTCAACATGAGCAATCTCGACATCTTCGGATTGGGCAACTACCGCTATGACGGTAAGATATACGGTGCAGGTATCTCTTACGGTTACCACTGGATACTCAAGAATCGCTGGAGTATGGAAGCTACCATCGGTGCAGGATATGCCCGCCTGAACTACGATAAATATGCGTGTGGCAAATGTGGTGAAAAGCTGGGACATAACAACAAGAACTATTTCGGTCCGACGAAAATAGGACTCAGCATTATTTATACTATCAAGTAAATCCCCCCACACATTCTCCGGAACCAATTATAAAAAACTAAATCAATAGTAACAATGAAAAGAAAAATCATATATTTCCTCTTGGCCCTCGCAGTTGTTATGCCGGCCAGTGCCCAGAAATTCTTTAAAGATGCCATCAGTCTATCCGATGTTTCGCTGTGGCAACAAGGCAATTCGCTTTATGTAGACATGCAGGTCGATATGAAGAATCTAACGGTCAGTCCCGAACGTATGCTCACACTTACTCCGCTCCTGACAGACGGACAGCACAACGTAGCGCTGGAAGAGATCATCATTAACGGTAAACGCCGTCAGAAAGCTTACTTACGCGGATTAGCCATCAGCCGCGAACTGCCTGCCGGTATCGTGGTGCCTTATAATAAAAGAGAAGTACTCAATTATGCCCAAGTGATCCCTTATGAACCCTGGATGGCAAATGCCTCACTGAATCTGGTTGAAAACCTCTGCGGATGCGGCAATAACGAAGAGATGCTCGCACAGGAACTGATCACCAACGATGTCTCTACCGAAGCCAAACGCCTGAGCGCCATGGTACCCGTGGTTGCTTATATTCAGCCTACCGTAGAAGTTGTGAAGAACCGTAGCGAGCAATATGAGGCCCACCTCGATTTCCCTGTAAGCAAAGCTGTTATCCAGCCGGAATTCATGAATAACCACAAAGAACTGATGAACATTCATGCTATGTTCGACAAGATTCAGAATGACAAGAACCTGACAGTAACAGAAATCAGTATCGAAGGATTCGCTTCACCGGAGGGTCCGTTGAAATTCAACGAACAACTGTCGCAGAAACGTGCCGAAGCTCTGAAGAATTATCTGACTACCAACGAAAAAGTTCCCGGCAAACTTTACAAAGTAACTTTTGGTGGTGAAAACTGGGACGGATTGGTACAAGCATTGGAAAAATCGTCAATGAAGGATAAAGATAAATTTATCGGTATCATCAAGAATACGACTGACGATGCACGCCGCAAACAGGAAATCATGCGCGTGGACGGAGGCGTACCCTACCGTACGATGTTGAAAGAGATTTATCCCGGACTCCGCAAAGTGAACTGCAAGATAGACTACACCGTAGCCAACTTCGATGTAGAGCAAGGACGGGTGGTGATAAAAGTCAACCCGAAATACTTGAGTCTGAATGAGATGTATCAGGTGGCCAACAGCTATCCAAAAGGAAGCAACGACTTCGTGAATGTATTCGACATCGCTGTACGTATGTATCCGAACGATGAAGTAGCCAACCTGAATGCCGCCGCCGTATCACTGACCAAGAAAGATCTGGAAAACGCAATCAAGTATATGGATAAAGCCAACCATCAAACAGCAGAATTCATCAACAACGTAGGTGTATACAACTTCCTCAATGGAGATGTACAACGTGCTGTCGCTGCCTTCAACCAAGCTGCCCAGATGGGTAACGAGGCCGCTAAAGCCAACCTGCAGCAGCTGCAACAGATCTTGAATATGAAGAAAAAATAAATCCCCGGCATTGGGGTGTAGCCATCCGATGAAAAGGGTGTAGCTATCCGGACCAAAAGGTGTAGCCTTTCCATGCGGAGGGCTACACCTTTTTTTATTTAACGTGAGTTCGATATAACTTAAAACATAGAAAACTATCTGTCTTTGAAAAAATTAACATCAACTGCAGACTTCTTTTAAAGAAACAGTAAGCCGCAATGGCAGAGTGAATTAGCAATAAAGTTATTATCACCCCATGGAACATTTTCCACGTTCGGCATGCCCTCTAAAAGTTTCATGAATCAGTATGCGTTGATTACAACACACACGAAGTGGGGTGGAATCCACGAAACGCCTGCAAGATATACGGTTTTGGAAAAAATGTACCAGATGTTTGCAAACATATTCCTTGTAATAATGCCTAAAACAACGGAAACCTCCCGAGTGGAATAAGATAAGGATGACCGTGATTTCATCATCATTCATACGATTAGGTTTATTCCGGTTCATAAGTACCGGAATAAACCTAATCGTATATTTTTCTTGCTATAATGCAAATTTATGGAGGAAATCGCCAGCCAAACAATATATTTATGTAACTTTAGCCTCTGAAAATATAGCAGTAATTGTTTTTAATGTTATAATTTAGCACTATAAATTTAATACTTTTATCGCTACGTTACTATTATTCAGAGAAATAATTTAATACTTATATCGAACTCACGTCAAACTTAGGATAATGAAAAACACTTTGCTTGTATTATTATATCTTACATTGAGTTTAAATAATGTTTTTTCAAAAGAGATTCAACTCAAAGGTCAAACCGTAGATAGCTTAACGCTTGCTCCTGTTACGATGACGCTTGTAAGCGTTATCGACAACAACAATAAGATGCTGTTTACCGGTATGGTTGAATCGGAAGATGCCTCTTTTGCATTCGATAAGATCAAAATAGATAAAGGCGGTTGTCAGGTTGTAATAAGCAATAACGGATATTTTACTAAAAATATTGTTCTTGATGAACAAGCGATTGAACGGGAAATTGATTTGGGCGTCATCCCTCTGAAAGCGATAGAGCTCAGCATGGAGATGGATCAAGTAACCGTATTGGGTAATTACAGAACCCGGGTATCTGTAGACAAAACTTCCTATATTATCGACAGCCTCAGGTTAAAGAATGTATATACATCTACTGATCTTATGCGTAAGATACCGGAAATTGCTGTAGATGAACTAAGCCGGAAAATAAGAATTATGGGTAAAGAGAATACCCTTGTATTGCTTAATGGCGTGAATACCGGAACTTCGGTAGATATGCGCTCAATCAACTTCAGGGATGTGGAAAAAGTAGAGGTGATTACTTCGCCGTCAAGTGGCACGGAAGTGGAGTATGACGGTATTATTAATATCATACTCAAACCTAAGGCTCAAAAAGGCATTTCGGTTGATGTTGAAGAAACGCTGAAATTAGATTTACGCTCTAACGACACTTATGTGGGAGTAACGTGGGGATCGGACAAAGTGAGACTAAAAATGTCTTATGATAACTATTACCGTGCCAATCCATTCGATATCCAACAACAACGTACCGACCAATTAACGGACGAACTATATGGAAAAATTGGATATTCGGCTAAACCTTTTGAAATGACACATGACATCGGTCTTAATCTCGACTACCAAATAACCCCACGTGACTTTTTCAATATCACCACCAGCACTAAGCAGGTTCGTACTCGTAAAGAGATTGATTATTCAACCTTCAATATCATTGACGGGAAGCAGTACGATCTTTCGCCGTTTAACACTCGTTTTGCCAATAGGTACTGGATGGGTAACTATACGTTATATTATCGCCATTCGATGAAAAATAAGGCGAAGGATTACTTTTCTATTAATGCCAATTTCGGCTTTATGGATGCGATTGAAGATGTTGATACTAAATATCAGGATGGAACTCAGCCTTTTATGAATCGTGAATTGGGAAATAAATTTTCGACTACGTTACGAGTAGAGTACAATAACGTTTTAAGTGACGTTTTTCATCTCAACACAGGCGTGCAAGGCTATTTTCAGGATTTTAAAGGTTCGCTCAACAATGAGCCGAACGAAAATAACCTGAAGAACTATCGTTGTAACCTATTTGCCGATCTAAACGCCTCTGTTGGCAAGTTTCAATTTAGAGTCGGTGCAAAAGGCGAAGTAAATGCAAACGAGTTTAAGGACAAAGCTTATGGCTCCAGTTCACAGTTTACACTTATGCCAACGGCTGCTGCTATAATGAAAATAAATAATGAAAACACTCTGAAAGCTGAATTCAAATACCTTACAAACTATCCATCAGCATGGATGATGGCACCGTATGAAATAAAAGATGACGAAAAGACCATATCACGAGGCAACCCCAATCTCAAACTCCAACAATACAAAGTGTTTGAACTAACATACACTTATAGAACGGATGCCATAACCATCAACACTATACCATACTATCATAAAAGTAATAATCTGATAGTAAACCAAATTTTACACGACAATGAGCTAAACACAATAAGCACATTTACAAACGGAGGTAAGCTTGAGAGAGCGGGTCTGAGAATCAATGGTTCACTCAACTTCCTTGGTGGAGCGATTAGCATTGACCCTGAGCTTAGTGCGGCTTATGAGACTATGGGCTACAATGGCGTTAAGCGAAGTAATTTTCTGTATAAACTCGGCGGAACTGTCATGCTTGCTTTTCCAATGGGATTCGGTTGCGGCACTTACGGATCATATAATAGTAAGACTCTTACTACTACAGGATATATAGCTCCACTTCGTTCAATTAACGCCATCTTCATAATGAAGCATTTTGACAAATTGAATCTCAACGTTTTTGCAGGCTATCAATCCATAGTGGAATCAGCAGAGGTGGTGCATACTATTAGTGATACTTATTCACAAAGAGACTATTTTAAGCTTAATTCAAAAGGTTTCATGCTCCGGATCAATTACTATTTCACGGCAGGTAAATCAAAACGGATGGAGAAGGTAAACACTTATTTCGATAATGATCGTAAATGAGTAAATGTAAAAAGTTTAAGTTTTATTCTCAATATAATGCGATGGATTGTGGCACAGCCTGCCTGGCTATGATCTCGTATTATTATGGCCATAATCTGACACGCGATAAAATTGCCGAATTATGGAATGGCGTATCTATGCTATCGCGCAATCTTTAATATAGTCGCAAGTTGACAATCCAAGAACTCACAGAAATTCAATTACTCCTTGCATTCTTCATTCAAATAAAAATCACTTTGTAATTCTTCAAAAATCACACAAAACGAAACAATAGATCTGAGTATCTATTTCACATAGCTGCCATTGCGGCTTACTGTTTCTTTGAAAAGAAGCCTGCCATTGATGTTAATATTATCAAGGACAGGCAGCTTGCCATGTTTTAGATTATATCGAACTCACGTTATTTACCGCTATACAGCAAAAAAATAATTATTTCATCCGTCAAAACAGGTTCCGGTTTTGTTATATCAATATCTTAACTTAAACATCAACTATTAAAAACAGACAATTATGACATTGATCCTTGCCATCGTTCCGGTATTGCTCTTGATTGTATTAATGGCATTTTTTAAAATGCCGGGTGACAAAAGTAGCGTCATCTCCCTCATAGTAACTATGCTGATAGCTCTTTTCGGATTCCATTATGCGGCAGACAACTTGGTATTTTCATTCGTATACGGTGCACTGAAAGCGGTTTCTCCCATCCTGATTATCATCCTAATGGCTATCTTCAGCTACAATGTATTGCTGAAAACAGAGAAAATGGAGATTATCAAACAACAATTCTCTTCCATCTCTACCGATAAAAGTATCCAGGTACTGCTCCTTACCTGGGGTTTCGGAGGGTTGCTTGAAGCTATGGCAGGTTTTGGTACAGCTGTTGCCATCCCCGCCGCTATCCTGATCAGTCTGGGATTCAAACCCATTTTTTCAGCTACCGTCAGCCTGATTGCCAATAGTGTGGCTACGGCTTTCGGTGCCATAGGTACACCGGTGCTGGTACTCGCCAAAGAAACCAATCTGGATGTACAGGTGCTGAGTACGAACGTCGTACTGCAACTTTCCGTACTAATGTTCCTGATACCGTTGGTACTGCTCTTCCTGGCCGACCCGAAAATAAAATCATTACCCAAAAACCTATTTCTGGCACTGCTGGTAGGCGCTGTATCTTTAGGCAGCCAGTACGTTGCGGCCCGATATATGGGGGCGGAATCACCGGCTATCATCGGCAGCATCTTGTCTATCGTCGTTATCATTATTTATGGCAAACTGACCTCTCCGAAAAAAGAGAAAGAACAGAAAAGCATGTTGAAGGGTAAAGATATCCTAAACGCTTGGAGCATTTATCTGCTGATTTTGTTACTGATCATACTGACCAGTCCGCTTTTCCCGGGACTCCGAAGTACGCTTGAAAATAACTGGGTGACACGCATCAGCCTCCCCATCAATGACTCCACCGTGAACTATACCATCGCCTGGCTGACACATGCCGGAGTTCTGCTTTTCGTAGGCACGTTTGTAGGCGGTCTGATACAGGGAGCCAAAGTGAAAGAGCTGTTTGTCGTTTTATGGAACACGGTGAAACAATTAAAGAAAACGTTCGTCACCGTTATCTGCCTGGTGGGGTTATCTACCATTATGGATACGGCAGGCATGATTTCCGTGATTGCCACTGCACTCGCCACAGCCACCGGAAGCCTCTACCCTCTCTTTGCTCCGGTTATCGGCTGTCTGGGTACCTTCATCACCGGAAGTGATACATCCTCGAACATCCTCTTCGGAAAGCTGCAAGCCAGCGTAGCAGGACATATCAATGTCAGTCCGGACTGGTTATCAGCCGCCAATACGGTAGGTGCGACAGGAGGCAAAATCATCTCTCCTCAAAGTATCGCCATCGCTACATCGGCAGGAAACCAACAAGGGAAAGAAGGAGAAATCCTGAAAGCAGCCATTCCATATGCACTGGCTTATGTAGTCATTACGGGAATCATTGTGTATATATTCAGTTAACCATTAACGGTATTGATAAAAAAGGTGTGTCGCAACTCTTATTCACCGCAGAGTTATGACACACCTTTTGTCTATTGTATTAATCTATCTGATTTTTCAGAAACAGGTCATATAAAATCAGTTGACTATGGTTTCTTATTTCAGATTCGTATTTGCATTCGTCTCTTTTTCAGGAATAGAATACAAATAATACTTACTATTGGGCACAAACTTCGTTCCATCGGGGAAGCTGGTGAACCAATGTCCTTCTGGATGATACTTCTTGAAAGTGCCGTTCTGCTGCCAACAATCGTACTCCTTAGCAGCTTCCACATCAGTCAGTGCGACACGTACCACAGGACGTTGCGTACGTAGAACATCAGTAATGCCAAATCCTTCACCCCAAAGTTCACGGCGACGTTCCATCAGAATTTCATCAATAACCTGCTCTTGCGTTTTTCCGGTAAGATCATAATCGGCCAGTCCGCGGGCATTCCTTAAAGTATTGAGCGGTTTTACGGCTTCGCCCAATTGACCTTTACGTGCCAAAGCTTCGGCAGCTATCAGATACATCTCGGCAGAACGCATAATGACAATATCTCCCGTCTGATCAGAGCGGATACGGAACTTGCGGTATCCCAGATAACCTTCACGCATCCACTGGAACAATTCCAGACGAATATCACCTTCGGTAAAAGTATCCTTGAAATGCGGATCGGCCATAAAACTATTATATGAATCGGGTTCCACCACATCCAGATAATAGAAGTTATAGCTGGCATCGGACTGGCTGACAGATTGCGGATGCCCCCAGATCCACTCGGTATTCGATATATCGTTGAAGCCCATATAGTTTTTGGCATCCGTCATCAGAGTGTAACCTTTGGCAGCTTCCAATGCGGCTTTGGCGGCTTCGTCCCACTGTCCGGTGAGCAGATAAGTACGGGCCAGAAGTCCGTTTACCACATCGGTGTTAGGTTTGTATTTCGACTTGTCATTCGGACGTACATAACCGTCAAGAAGTCCTTTGGCACGGTTGAGGTCATTGATGATCTGTGTATAGATCTCTTCGAGCGTTGCCTTTCCTTTAGGTTTGGTATTCGGATTGGTCGGTTCGGTATACAACGGTACACAAAGAGCATTCTTATCTTTCAGATAGGTGAACTGATAATGCTGTGCCAAATGAAGATAACAGAAAGCACGTACGGCAAGTGCCTGTCCCTGGGCATGCCGGAACTCAGGTGTATCATCATCTCCGGTAGCTTGAATAGAAATGGCCGTATTACAGTTGTCAATGGTCTTATACATCAGATACCAGGCGAAAGTGGTACGTCCGTCGGAAGGCATCACCACGTCATTGAACTGATAAGAAGAATTAAACCCATACATAGGGCGCGAAACCACGTCATCGGCCATCATGTCGTCCAGGCACATCAAAGCACGATAGCCGATGTTGGCATAAGTGGTACCATATTCGAACAGATTGTACCACGCACCGTTAAAGATGCGTTCGGCATTCGAAGGTACAGGTACGAGGCCGGAATCTACGGCATCTGTCGGCTTATTGTCGAGGAAGTCGCTGCTGCAACTCCCCAGGAACAAAAGGAAGAAGAGAAGGAGAAAGGAAAACTTACCTTTAGGGATCTTATCTCCGGAGGTATTACTCACGGAAACCTCTCTCCCACCCTCTGTCCGAGGAAGAGGAGAAGAAGAGATATGTCTGTTATTGTTAAATCGTATTGTTCTCATATCATCTGTTATTTTATACTTTACTATATCTGTTATATGTGATTTATGCATGATTAAACCGGGGCGGAGCATACGATTGCAACAGCCCTTTTCCGGGGATTAAAGCCTTAGAACGAAACATTGATTCCTCCTGAAATGGAACGCATGGCCGGATAACGGTAATATGTCAACCCACTGATATCCTGTTCGGGATCGAGTCCCTGATTCTTCGAAACGGTGAGCAGATTATCGGCCTGTACAAACAATTGCAGGCTGTTCAGACTGATCTTCTTTATCATCGGTTGCGGGAAGTTATACGATAGTGTGATATTCTTCATCCGCAGGAACGAGTTATTAAACAGGTTACGTGTGGAATTTGCATTCCAACTGTTCGATACGGTTTTTAGTGCCGGTACATCAGTATATCGATTCTCCGGTGTCCAACGGTTCAGGATTTCTGTCGACCAGGCACGTCCAGTAGAACTTCCGTTATGCCATAGCATAGTTACGTCACGGTCCACGATATAATTTCCGATACTATAGGCAAAAATTGTCGATAGTTCAAAGCCCTTATACGAGAAAGCGGTATTAAATCCCCCGTACACTTTGGGTAAGGATGATTTGCCGGTATAGTAATAATCCGCCTGGGCATAGTCATTGGTAGTCGTACACCCGGTGATCTTGTTATTGGCATCTTTCACATTTTTGTACCACAACGGATCCCCGTTTTCCGGATCAACTCCCGCCCATTTCTTCATGTAAAAATCATAAACAGAACGTCCCACTGCCAGTTTATGAACTCCGTTCACAGGCATATCTTTCAATGGAAGGTCAGTCACGACATTCTTATAATGTGTCAGGTTAAGCCCCAATCGCCACATAAAGTCCCGGGTATGGATTAAGGTACCTTTCAGATCGATTTCAACACCAGTATTCTTTAGTTCGCCTACATTCTCGTCTACTGAATTATAACCGAGCGAGGGAGCCAGCGGACGGGAATAGAGTAAATCTTTCGAACGCCGACGGAAGAAATCGAACGAACCGGAGAATCGGTTGTTGAACAACGAGAAGTCAATGCCGGCATTGAAATTCAAGTTGGTTTCCCACTTCAGTTTTGGTGTAGCCAGACGATCGGATACCAATGCATTCTCTCCGTTATTGCTCACCACCGAATAAAGTCCGCTGCTGGCATAATACGTTCCCAAATTATCGTTACCCTGCGCACCATAACTAACCTTCAATGTGAGAGCAGAAAGCCAGTCGCTCGTAGCCACCATGAAGTCTTCACGATCGATACGCCAGGAAGCACCGACGGACCAGAAATTACCCCAACGGGTCTCTGGAGCAAAACGGGAAGATCCGTCCCGCCGATAAGAACCTGAAAAGAAATATTTGCTTTGATAGTCATATTGGGCATTTAAGAAGTATCCTACCAACGAGTAATTGACGCGGTATCCTGTCCCTCCGGTTACCAGCGAACCGACAGCCAGTTCGGGAAAATCGGGCAATGCCATATTCGAACGGGATGCCCGCAACACATCGTAACGGTAAGAATAAGCCTCTTGTCCGGCCAACAGGTTGAAATGATGCTCTCCGAGGGTTTTGTCATAAGTCAGGATATTATTCCAAGTCCACGAAAAAGTACGGTCGTTTTCACGACTCGATGAACCTCCGGTATTAACAGCCGGGCCTATTTTAGGGTTGGTATAGTCGAGTGAATTATAATTGATCAGGTCAAAGTTGAAGCTGGTTTTAAACTTCAATCCTTCGATAAAAGTAACCTCAAGGAAAGTACGTCCCGAAAATTCATCTTTCATACGCTCCGACTTATCATTGGGTAATGTAGCCGGAAGGTTCCAGTTAGCCATCGAACCGGACGGACGGTAAGAACCGAAATCGTATATCCGCTGTCCCTCGGAATCCAGTTTATAGGTTCCGTCTTCGTTCATCTGATAGATGGGATAGAACCCGTTCATCAGACGGCCGGCATTGATGACGTTACTTGTTTTCGTATCCGATGATACAGGATAATTCTGCAAAGAGTGGGCAAAGCTCATGTTCACTCCTCCCCGAAGCCATTTGGTCATCTGGCTTGTCACGTTCGAACGGAGATTAAAGCGTTCATAGCCGGACTCCAAGGCAATACCTTTATCATTCAGATATCCGGCAGAGAAGTAATATTGATTGGTTTTGCCCCCTCCTGAGACATTCAATCCCAATTCCGTGCGAAGTGCCTGCTGCTCCATGGCATCCTGCCAATCGAAGTTCCAGAGTGGAACGGCCCCGTCCACCAATTTTCCATCCGTGCCTACCGGCTGAGGGTATTTAGCCCCATAAGGATTGGGGCCACTCCCCATGAGTTTTCCTACCAAGTCTTTAGAAGCTTTGATAGCCGCCGTCTGAGGAGTGTAATTCTTTGTATCAAGTGCATATTGGTTACGTAAAGCCTCCCAATAAAGTTCGAAGTACTGATCGGTGCCGATCCGGTCGTAATCGCGTACCGCACGATTGGAACCACCGAAGCTGGCTTTCACATTCACCGTAGTCTTCGAATCGCTTTGTCCCTGTTTAGTGGTGATAATAATTACACCATTGGCACCACGCGAACCGTACAAAGCAGCCGAGGCCGCATCTTTCAGAACCGTCATCGATGCAATATCTTCGGGGTTGATAGAGTTCACACTGCCGTCATAAGGCACACCATCCACTACATAAAGAGGTGCACTGGACGCATTGATGGATCCGATACCACGGATACGTATGGTTGCATCGGTACCCGGCTGACCGCTTGCGGCACTTGCCTGCAGACCGGCTACGGTTCCTTCAAGGGCACGTGAGACACTCGAGGTTTGTAATTTTGCTATCTCGTCACCTTTAACGGTAGAAGCGGCACCGGTGAAACTATATTTCTTGGCAGTGGCATAGGCTACTACCATCACTTCTTCCAATTGTTTGCTGTCGGGCACCAGTTCGACATTGATCACTGAGCGTCCACCCACTTTATGTTCCACGGATTTCAGTCCGATAAAACTGAATACCAGCGTACCATCGGACGGTACATTAATGGAATACTTACCGTCGATACCCGTAATGGTACCGACACTGGTTCCTTTCACTAATACCGATACACCGGGCAACGGGTCTCCTTCGGACACAACAGTGCCCGAAACACGTATGTCATTCATTGTCCCGGCATGTAATGCTGCAACCGAAACCACAAAGAGCAACGTAAATAATAGACGTAAATTGGTCTTCATACCTTAAGTTTAGTTATGTTTAAATTAGAATCTTTTGTTTAACACACAATCCGGCAGATTGTTGTTAAAAGCTTTGAAATTGTTGTTTTATTCTTGAAGGTGTGTCAAAAGCCACCTACATTTTTTAATTAATTTTCACGGATCATTCCATGCTGCAAAAGTAGAGCATAGAGGTTGTTCCCGAAATCCCTTTTATAGGGGATTCTTGTACCGCATTTGTGGTAGAAGTGACACTTCTGTTCACAAACCGATGCTATCCCTTGGTCATTCCGTAGATTCTTTGTAGCTTTGCCCCCGTCCGATAACAAGATATCCCCCATATAGCTTATGAAAAAAGAAAGGTATATATCGCATTCGTTCATCCGCTTCCGCCAGTGGAGCCGGAAAGCCTATGCCATATTCGCCACTTTGGGATTGTGTGTCACCATCGGACAATTGAGAAAGAATGTTACGGAATGTGCGTTGTGCAAGCAACAGACTCCACATACGGAAGGAATTGACCCGCAACGTGAAACAGAAGATTCTGTCCCGGAAGAAGATTGGGAGAGTACCGTACTGTCTCCCACACCCTTACTCTTTCTTTTCATTCCATTTCAATCTTTGAAACATTCTTATTCAGGTGCCGCACAGCAGGCTGTTGCGACATCCGTTTTATACATTTTATATAAAGAGGTTGCCTCCCATCCAAATGGGACCGGCAACCTCTTTTTTAATTCCCCATCCTATGACCATTGAAGAAATCAAAAACCAAGTATTACAGGGAACGGCGATCAGCCGTGAGCAGGCCGAATGGCTGGCACAATTTCCCCGAAAAGAAGAGTTGTACGATGCAGCGCACGAAATCACCCGTTTCTGCGCTTCACAGGAGTTCGACATGTGTTCCATCATCAATGCCCGTTCGGGACGCTGCCCCGAAAACTGCAAATGGTGTGCACAGTCGTCCCACTACAAGACGAAGGCAGATGTATACGATCTGGTGAGTGCGGAAGAGTGTCTGCGTCAGGCCAAATACAACGAAGCGCAAGGAATCAATCGTTTTTCACTGGTGACCAGCGGTCGGAAACCTTCGCCTAAAAACATGAAGGAACTTTGTGTAGCCGCACGACGAATGCGACGTCACTCGTCTATCCGGCTATGCGCCTCACTGGGACTATTGGACGAAGAAGAATTACAGGCACTGTACAATGCCGGAGTCACCCGGTATCACTGTAACCTTGAGACTGCTCCTTCACATTTCGACTCACTCTGCACCACACATACACAGGAGCAGAAACTGAAGACCCTGCATGCCGCACGACGGGTGGGAATGGACCTTTGTTGCGGAGGTATCATCGGTATGGGCGAAACCGTGGAACAACGAATAGAGTTTGCCTTCACGCTCCGCGAGCTCGACATCCAGTCCATCCCGATCAACCTGTTGCAACCCATACCGGGCACTCCGCTCGAACATCAGTCACCGCTCAGCGAAGAAGAGGTACTGACAACAGTCGCCCTTTTCCGTTTCATCAACCCTACAGCCTACCTGCGCTTTGCCGGGGGACGTTCGCAGCTCACGCCCGAAGCTGTCCGGAAATCGCTCTATATCGGCATTAACTCCGCCATTGTGGGAGATTTGCTGACTACTCTTGGCTCTAAAGTATCGGATGACAAAGAGATGATTCTTTCGGAAGGCTACCATTTTGCCGACTCACAGTTCGACCGCGAACACTTATGGCACCCGTATACTTCGACTTCCAATCCACTTCCGGTCTATAAAGTGAAACGGGCTGACGGTGTCACCATCACATTAGCAAGCGGGCAGACACTGATCGAAGGTATGTCATCGTGGTGGTGTGCAGTCCACGGATACAATCATCCGGCATTGAACCGGGCAGTACAAGAGCAACTCAGCAAGATGTCTCACGTCATGTTCGGCGGACTTACACACGATCCGGCTATCGAACTGGGCAAACTGTTGCTGCCGCTGGTTCCGCCTTCCATGCAAAAGATATTCTATGCCGATTCAGGTTCGGTAGCAGTTGAAGTAGCGATGAAAATGGCCGTACAGTATTGGTATGCAGCCGGACAACCGGAAAAAAGTAATTTCGTCACCATCCGCAGCGGTTACCACGGAGATACCTGGAATGCCATGTCGGTATGCGATCCAGTAACGGGAATGCATAGCATCTTCGGTTCGGCACTCCCTATCCGCCATTTCCTCCCCGCCCCTACTTCACGGTTCGGAGACGAATGGGATCCGGAAGACATCCGTCCGCTGGAACAACTGCTGGAAAAGCAGTCCGGAAAATTGGCAGCTTTCATTCTCGAGCCAATTGTACAAGGTGCGGGAGGCATGCGGTTCTATCATCCGGAATACCTACGGCAAGCTGCACACCTCTGCCGACAGCATGGGGTATTGTTGATCTTTGACGAAATAGCGACCGGATTCGGGCGTACCGGAAAATTCTTCGCCTGGGAACATGCCGGAGTAGAGCCGGACATCATGTGCATCGGAAAAGCCCTGACAGGAGGATACATGACCCTGTCGGCAGTACTGACCACCAACGAAGTAGCAGACTGCATCTCCAACCATTTCCCGGGTGCCTTCATGCACGGGCCTACGTTTATGGGAAATCCTCTGGCATGTGCCGTGGCGTGTGCATCGATACGGCTGCTTCTGGAATCCGGCTGGCAAGAAAATGTAAAACGGATCGAAGCACAACTAAACCGTGAACTGGCTCCGGCGCGTAAGCTTCCTCAAGTAGCGGACGTACGGGTATTGGGTGCCATCGGAGTGATCGAAATGAAAGAACCGGTGGACATGGCACATCTGCAACGCCGTTTTGTAGAAGAAGGGATCTGGCTGCGTCCGTTTGGTAAACTGGTATATGTAATGCCCCCGTTTATCATTACATCCGAACAGTTGACGAAACTGACGGAAGGAATGATAAAATGTATAACCGACGGCTCCACCTGTCTCTAAACTGATGATTCACCACAGAGGACACAGAGGACACAGAGAATATATTTCTCTTAAACATCCTAATAAACAAGAGATTAAAACTCTGTGTCCTCTGTGTCCTCTGTGGTGAAATAAACTCAAAAACATTACAATCATGAACTATAATCAAGAAACGGAAGGCTATGAATCCGTCCGTTTCTTTGAGGAGTTGAAACTTCTCAAAGAACAGAATAATTTCCGTATCCTCCCTACCCTGATTCATCAAGGCAAAGAGGTCATCATTAACGGGCAACGGATGCTAAACCTATCGTCCAACGATTACTTGGGACTGGCCAATGATACTGTCTTACTAAATGCTTTCTGGCAGACAGTAAAACCGGAAGAAGTCAAATTCTCTTCCTCTTCCTCCCGTCTGCTTACCGGTAATTTTGCCGCATACGGTGAACTGGAAGATCTCTTGTCTTCACTTTTCGGGACAGAAGCAGCATTGGTATTCAACTGCGGATATCATGCCAATACAGGTATTCTGCCAGCCATATGCAACACAAAGACACTGATTCTCGCGGACAAACTGGTACATGCCAGCCTGATAGACGGTATCCGGTTATCGGAGGCCAAATATATCCGTTATCGGCACAATGAATACAGCCAGTTAGAAAAATTAGTTGAAACCCATCACAAACAATACGAACAGGTGATTATCGTTACCGAAAGCATCTTCAGTATGGATGGAGACGAAGCAGACCTGCCCCGGCTGATCAAGCTCAAACAAAAGTATCCGAACATACTGCTCTACGTGGACGAAGCCCATGCGGTAGGTGTCCGGGGAGCAGGCGGACTGGGATGCGCCGAAGCTTACGGATGCATAGCGGATATCGACTTTCTGGTAGGTACCTTCGGAAAAGCGCTGGCTTCTGCCGGAGCCTACGTAGTATGCAAACAAGTAATACGGGATTATCTGATTAATAAGATGCGTCCTTTCATCTTCACCACCGGTCTTCCGCCCGTCACCCTACAATGGACTTCATTCGTACTCCGCCATTTGGCTGAATATCAAGAAAAGAGAGAACACTTAGCAGCCATCAGTAAGCGTTTGCGAGTTGCGCTCCGGGAGAAAGGTTATTCTTCCACTTCAGTCAGTCAGATCGTGCCTATGGTAGCAGGTGAAAGTGTAACTGCCATACAGATAGCGAAAGAGTTACAACGTAAAGGATTCTACGCATTACCTGTCCGTCCGCCTACAGTACCGGAAGGTACTTCCCGCATCCGCTTTTCACTGACCGCAGACGTGACAGACGAGGAAGTGGAAAAACTCATATCAACAGTAAATGATAATCGATGAACTGTAAACGATGAATGATAAACTGTGAACGATAAACAATAAAGCTATGATACTTAAAAGACTATATCAAACAAAATATTCTCAGAACTCTCCTCTCCCCGGGAGAGAGACCGGGAGTGAAGTCATTCTCTTCTTTACCGGATGGGGAATGGACGAAACTCCCTTCATACATTATCTCCCACAACATAGAGACTTGATTATCTGCTATGATTACCGTTCCCTTGACTTTGACAAGACGTTGCTCTCCACATATACCCAAATACAGGTTGTAGCCTGGTCAATGGGAGTATGGGCTGCTTCACAAGTGCTGCAAGGCAGTAACCTTCCCATAACGCAAAGCATTGCCATCAACGGTACTCCTTTCCCCATCGATAACGCAAGAGGAATCCCTCCCGTCATTTTTGAGGGCACACTCAACAACCTCAGCGAAGCAACGCTACAGAAGTTTCGCAGACGGATGTGCGGTTCGGGAAGTGACTTTAAGGCTTTCTGCGAGATAGCTCCCCAAAGAACGGTTGAGGAACTGAAAGAGGAACTGGCCGCCATCCGCAAGCAATGCAACGAACTGCCCCCATCCGCCTTTGTCTGGAATAAAGCGATTATCGGAGAATCAGACCATATCTTTCCGTCCCGGAATCAGGAACAGGCGTGGGAAGGGCATTGCACTGAAATACAGCGATATGAAGGAGCACATTATGACGATAAGATATTGAAAGAGAACCTCTCTCCCATTATTCCCTTTTCCAAACAGCTGATCGCCCAACGCTTCTCAAAAGCAATCGATACCTATCCTCACGAAGCCCGCGTGCAACAGCAGATTGCCCGGAAAATGTGTACCCTGTTACAGCAGCACCTCCCCCGGCAATCTTTCCGCCGCATCGTAGAGTTCGGTTGTGGCACGGGTACTTACTCGCGTTTGTTGCTCCGTTCGTTTCGTCCGGAACGCTTACTGCTGAATGATCTCTGTGAAGAGATGCGCCACAGTTGCGAAGATATCCTGAACGAACAGGTTTCTTTCCTGCCCGGAGATGCCGAAGCACTTGCCTTTCCCCACGGAACGGAACTGATCACCTCGTGTTCCGTCCTGCAATGGTTTGAGCATCCCGACGCTTTTTTCCGCAAATGCGAAAACATCCTGAATGCACAGGGATACATCGCCTTCAGTACATTCGGGAAAGAAAACATGAAGGAGATCCGTCAACTGACCGGACAGGGACTCGCCTACCGTTCAAGAGAAGAACTGACTGCTTCGCTCTCGGCACTATACGACATCGTGCATACGGAAGAAGAAGTCATCTCACTGAATTTCAGCAATCCGATGGAAGTACTTTATCACCTGAAACAAACCGGAGTGACGGGTACCTGTAACAGAGCCTGGACCCGGAGCAAACTGAGCCTCTTCTGTCAGGAATATGAGCGTCTGTTCAGCCCTGGTAAAGGCTCTGTTTCACTGACCTATCATCCCATTTATATCATTGCAAAGAAAAGATAATAACGACCTGCGGGTCTCAAACATAAGAAGTATGAAAAAGAATGTGTATTTTATCAGCGGCATCGATACAGATGCAGGAAAGAGTTATGCCACAGGTTATCTGGCACGGGAATTGAACCGGAAAGGCCAACGTACCATTACCCAAAAGTTTATCCAGACCGGAAATACGGGTCATTCGGAAGATATCGACCTGCACCGCCGCATCATGGACATCGCCCTTACCGATGACGACCGGGAAGGATTGACCATGCCTGAAATCTTTTCTTATCCCTGTTCTCCACATCTCGCCTCACGTATCGACGGACGGCCCATCGATTTCGACAAGATAGAACGTGCCACAGAAGAGTTGAGCCACCGTTACGACATCGTCCTGCTCGAAGGTGCCGGCGGACTGATGGTTCCACTCACCGAAGAGTTCCTGACCATCGACTATGTAGCGCAAAAGGGTTATCCGTTACTTTTTGTCACTTCGGGCAAGCTGGGCAGCATCAACCACACTCTCCTCAGCCTGGAAGCTATTAAAAGCCGGGGCATCGAACTGGATACGGTATTATACAACCTCTATCCCACAGTCGAAGACCGAACCATACAAGAGGATACACAGCAATTTATCCAACGGTATCTGAAGAAGCATTTCCCGGAAACTAAATTCAGGACAGTACCGGAATTATAAACGCCACGGTACACGATTGCAAAATCTCTTTCACCACAGATTAACGGATTACACAAACAGGCAATTCAAGGATAAGCAACTCCGGCTGTTATATCTTTGTGTAATCTCTTAACCTGTGATGATAACAAGTATTTTAATTGCTGTTTACGGAAACTTTATACCGATGATAAATGTTTATTTCATGACATTAGTTTTTAGACACATCAGGTTAAATAGAAGTTTTCAGTATGAGTTTCAACATTGTAAAAAACGACAAGAAGCGTGTCATCATCGTAGGTGGTGGCTTCGGTGGTCTCAAGTTGGCCAACAAGCTAAAGAAATCTGGCTTTCAGGTTGTTTTAGTAGACAAGAACAATTATCATCAGTTTCCTCCCCTGATTTATCAGGTCGCATCCGCCGGACTTGAACCCAGCTCTATCTCCTTCCCTTTCCGGAAGATTTTTCAAAAGCGAAAAGACTTTTACTTCCGCATGGCAGAGGTACGGGCCATTTTCCCCGAGAAAAAGATGATCCAGACTTCCATCGGTAAAGCAGAATATGATTATCTGGTATTGGCAGCCGGCACTACTTCGAACTTCTTCGGCAACGAACACATCGAAGAAGAAGCCATGCCTATGAAAACCGTTTCGGAAGCCATGGGATTGAGAAATGCTCTGCTGGCAAACTTTGAACGGTCAATCACCTGCGCCACAGAACGTGAGCGACAGGAGTTGCTTAATGTTGTCGTAGTGGGCGGGGGAGCCACCGGAGTGGAGATAGCCGGAGTACTTTCGGAAATGAAAAAGTTCGTACTCCCCAATGATTATCCGGATATGCCCAGCAGCCTGATGCACGTCTATCTGATTGAAGCAGGAGACAGACTGTTGGCCGGAATGTCCGAAGATTCATCGCGTCATGCCGAACAGTTCCTACGCGAAATGGGAGTCAACATCCTGCTGAACAAGCGGGTGACGGACTACAAAGATCATAAAGTGGTGTTGGAAGACGGGACAGAGATAGCCACACGCACCTTCATCTGGGTGAGTGGTGTGGCAGCCATCACCTTTGGCAATATCAGCGGAGAGTTACTGGGACGGGGAAGAAGAATCAAGGTAGACGAATTTAACCGTGTACAGGGAACTGAGCATATTTTCGCAATCGGCGACCAGTGTATCCAGACCACGGACAAGAACTATCCCAACGGACACCCGCAACTGGCACAAGTAGCCATCCAACAAGGAGAGCTGCTTGCCAAAAACCTGCAAAGACTGGAAAAAGGAAAACCGATGCAACCGTTCCATTACCGCAACCTGGGATCGATGGCAACCGTAGGACGCAACCGTGCCGTAGCAGAGTTCAGCAGTTTCAAAACCGCCGGATGGCTGGCCTGGGTGATGTGGTTGGTTGTTCACTTACGTTCCATCCTGGGAGTGCGAAACAAAGCAAACGTATTGCTCAACTGGATATGGAATTACTTCACTTACGACCAGTCTCTGCGAATGATTGTTTATGCAAAGAAAGCAAAAGAGGTGCGTGACCGTGAAGAACTGGAAGCGAAAACGCATTGGGGTGAAGAGAACCATACACAGCCATAAAGGAATTATCGCTCCGCTCAGGAATCAGAGAAATTAAACCAACTGATTTTGCAATGACTTTTAATCCACTACAGAGTACACGGAGTACACAGAGATTAAAAACTCTGTGTACTCCGTGTACCTGTGGTGAATTGTATTCGTATCTATTCCGTCAGGTTACTCATATCGTAATGACCGTGCCGGTTTTCCCACTATGATCTTCACTGTCTGGCAGGCTACTGTCACAAACGAAATCAGCAGCATCAACACTACCGGAATTATAAAGAACCATGCTTTCAAGTCCGTGCGGAAAGCATAATGACTCAACCAGGCATTCATGCTGAACCAGGCGACGGGCAGCGCAATGACTACTGCTACCAGGATCAATTGGAAGAAGCCTTTACCCAGTTGATAGAACAGATTCCAACGGGCAGCCCCCAATACTTTCCGGATCCCCATCTCCTTGGTACGCGTCGAGCACGAAAACATTACCAGTACCCACAATCCCAGACAAGAGATGAAAATAGCCAGACCTGTAAAACAGCCGATCATGACACCGAACACCTCGTCCTGCCGATACTGATGATCGAAGAACTGGTCGAGAAAGAAGAAGTCGTAACTGGAATCTTCGAAATAGCGATGCCAGATCTCCTCAACCTGTGACACCAGCTCTTTCGGGTCGCCGGACTTCATCACAACAGAGATATACCGCTGCGGCAACCAGTCGATTTTATCTTTATGAATCAACATAATCGGCGTATAGTTTTTATTGAGTGCCTGCTGGTGATAATCCTTCACCACGCCGATGATCTGCATCGGAGCATCGGTACACTCCACCTCTATCTCTTCGCCGAGAGCCTCTTCGTTAGAAGCAAGTCCTAAGTTACGGACAGCAGACTCGTTGACCACCAACTTATTCACGTCGTCTCCATAATCCTCGGAGAACCCGCGTCCAGCCACAAGCTGAAGTCCGTAAGCATCGATGTAGTCCGGGTCACACACCAGCATTTCATAGAGCCGGTTTTGCTTCAAAGCGTCGCTTTTCCGGCGATTGGATAAGAAGGTAGCCACCTCCTCACCCGGAACCGCACCGGAAAAAGTGACTTTATCCACCAAAGGCAGACGGGCAATAGCTTTCTTCATGGCTTCGAGTTTGGTATTCATCCCTTCGGTCCGTCCGGGGAATTTCACCACCAGGGTCTGGTCCGTCTTCACTCCCAACGACTGACTGCGCATGAAGTTCAACTGCGCAAACACAATCAATGTACCGCACAACAAAATCATGGAAGCTGTATACTGAACAACCACGAGCACTTTGCGAGTGCCTTCTCCCGATTTACTGTTGAGGAACTTTCCCTTCAGCAACGTAATCGGTTTACGATTCAGCAGTGCCAGTGCAGGATAGTAACCGGAAAGGAAAATACCGCCAACTAACACGAACAACAGTAACAGCCACCAATAT
Source organism: Bacteroides sp. NGMCC 1.200775 (assembly GCF_040798045.1). Taxonomy (NCBI): domain Bacteria; kingdom Pseudomonadati; phylum Bacteroidota; class Bacteroidia; order Bacteroidales; family Bacteroidaceae; genus Bacteroides; species Bacteroides sp. NGMCC 1.200775. The sequence continues at coordinate 1,082,678 of NZ_JASCQK010000001.1, forward strand.
CCGGTCAACCAAACAGAGAAGGTAACCGTACGACTTACCAACTGATTGAAATACGGGAGAACCAGTTCAATCAGCCCCACAGCCAGCACAAAAGCAACCAAGTTCATCACCAAAGCCTCAAATAAGAACTGTGAAATAAGCTGTTTGCGGAAAGCTCCTATCACCCGGCGTACCCCTACTTCCTTGGCACGTTCCATCGAACGGGCTACGGTCAGGTTGATATAATTGATCCAGGCAATTGCCAGAATGGCTATGGCAGCAAAGATCAGGGCAATCATCGCCGTGCGGTTTCCCTTGATCTCGGCCTCGTATCCCACTTGGGGTTTGAGATGGATATCGGCCAATGGAGTCAGTGAAACGCCCCAGATTTTGTTCTTCAGAGCCTCGTCCGTCTTATATTTCTCCGCCATTGCCGGAAACGCTTCTTCTATTTCTGCCTTCCTTTCGGGAGAATCGAGTAATACGTAAGTATAAACCTCGTGCTTATACCAATAATCATGCAAATACTGTCCGAGCGATTTATAGGAAATCAGGAAATTGTAATGGACATGTGAATTGGAAGGCATCTCTTTCATAACACCGGTCACTTCGCAAACCACCTTGTCATAAGGTCCAGTAAAGATAAGTATCTTACCGATGGGATCTTCATCCTGAAAATATTTACGGGCAATCCGTTCGGTGATGACCACCTGCCGGGGCATGGAGAGGCAAGTGGCCTTATCTCCCTTCACCAACTCAAAGTCGAACAAACGGAAGAAGCCGGGATCGGCATAAGCAATCTGGTTTTCACGTAAAGTAAGTTCACCATACTTCACAATCTGTTCCGGCTGATACAAGGAAACCACCCGCGTATAGTCTTCAATTCCGGCCAGATTCTCTTTCATGGCCGAACCATAACCAAACGAACTGCTGGCCCAATAGTCGGTCTGTACTTCGCCTTCATAGAAAGTGCTTTCCACACGGAAAATGCGTTCGTACTTCTCGTGCATCTTGTCGAAACTGAACTCAAAAGTGACATAAGTCAATATCAGCAAGGCAGATGCCATGCCGACTGCCAATCCGAAAACATTGATGAAACTGAATCCTTTCCGTTTCATCAGGTTACGATAGGCACTATTCCAATAATTCCCTATCATACGCTCTCTGTATTAGTCCCGGAAGTTTCGTCCAGCGGACGGTTGATATTCTCGGCTACGATCTTCCCATCGAGCAGGCGGATAATCCGGTGGGCATAAGTCGCATCACGCTGCGAGTGAGTAACGATGATGATGGTAGTCCCCTGACGGTTCAGTTCCCGTAGTAGCTCCATCACTTCCACACCGTTTACCGAGTCGAGGTTTCCGGTCGGTTCATCGGCAAGCAACAATTTACAGTCCGTCACCACGGCACGGGCTATGGCGACGCGCTGTTGTTGTCCACCGGAAAGCTGTTGCGGAAAATGATTGGCACGGTGCAACAAATTTACTTTCTCAAGTACCTGTTTCACCTTTTCTTTCCGTATGGCAGGTTTCATGCCCAGATATACCAGAGGAAGCTCCACATTCTCGTATACGGTCAGTTCGTCAATCAGGTTGAAACTCTGGAAAATAAATCCCAGATTTCCCTTACGCAGAGCCGTCAGTTGGTTCTCGTTCATCTTATCCACCTGTTTGCCTTCGAAGAAGTAAGAGCCGGAAGTGGGTGAATCGAGTGTACCCAGGATATTCAGCAGAGTAGACTTGCCACACCCGGAAGGGCCCATGATAGCTACAAATTCTCCCCGCTCCACTTGCATACTCACTTCATTCAACGCTTTGGTCTGCACCTCCTCGGTGGTGAAAAGCATAGACAGTTTTTCTGTTTTAATCATAATTGTTATATATTATATTAGTTATTCATATTTTAAAATGCGCATAGGTTTCTGGCGGATGGTACGCCATACCTGTTGGAACACAGTGAGAAAGGCTATCAGCATCAGCAGTACAAAAGTGGCTGCATATATCCACCAGGACAGCGAAATGTGGAAAGCGTACGTTTCCAGCCAAGCATTCATCAGCACTGCCGATACAGGAATACCGATTGCAGATGCCAATACGGTAAGCAACAACAGTTCTTTGGTCAGGACAAAGAACAGGCTGGTTTTATTTGCGCCGAGCACTTTGCGGATACCCACCTCCTTCAAACGTGACAAGGTGGAAAACAGGGTTACAATCCACAATCCAAGGCAAGCAACAAATACGGCAAGCAATGAGGCGCTGGCAAATATCCAGCCAAAATTACGATCGGATTTGTATAGGAATTCATTAAAATCATTCAAAAAGAAATAAGAAAATAAAGAAGTCGGGAAGTATTCACGATACATCTGTTCAATTTCCGTCAAGACGCCGGCATCCCCCTTTCCTTTCAGACAGACAGAAATATAAGGCGTTGCAATAAAAGGAACACGCTCTTTCAAAAAGAAAATGATAGGCTTGTAAGCCACGGCAAGCGATTGCTGGTGGTAGTTCTCCACCACTCCTATTATCTCAAGCGGGTCACTAACCACTTCCATTTTAAGTTGTTGCCCCAACGCCGCTTCTGCCGATTCGTAGCCCAACAGCCTGACAGCTTCTTCGTTAAGCACCACCCGGTTAAGATCGCCACCATAATCTTCGGAAAAACTTCGTCCGCAAATCATACGAGGCATATAGGCAGACAAATAGTCGTAGTCTACAGAAAACATCTGTATCAATTTTACTTGTGAGGGATCACTTCCATACGGCCGATTGGTAAAATAGTTGGCAACTTCCACACCGGGAACAGCTCCCGAAACTGTCACGTGACTTACATCCGCCCGTTGCTTCAAACGTTTGGTGAAACTCTCCATGCGCAGCGACAGTCCCTCGGTGAACGAAGGATATTTAATGACCAGAATGCGGGTATTCAGATCCGATTCGGCCTCACGCTGCATGTAACGGACCTGTTGAAACACAGTAAACGTACCTGCAATCAGAACAAAAGAAGCCAGGAACTGAACAACAATCAACGCCTTTCTGATCCGGTTGCCTCTCTTTCCGTGCAACAGTTTACCGCGCATAATCTCCGACGGACGGATAGTGACCATCAGCCAGGAAGGATAAAGCCCTACAACCAACGTACCGATGATAACCACTCCGGCTACAATCCCCCAGAAAGCGGGTTGCATAAGTATGTCTGTCCCGAAGCTTTGCCCTGCCCAGCGATAGACAAGAGGCAAGAGGAGTTCCAGCCAGCCGAAAGCTATCAACGTAGCCAGCAAGTTCATGAAACCGGACTCAAGAAGTCCCTGGATAATAATCTGACGGCGCGAAGCACCAAAAGCTTTACGGAGCCCGAACTCCCGTCCACGCTCCAAAAAGCGGGCTACGGTCAGGTTCAAGGCATTTGCCCAACCTATCAGCAGCAGAATGGCGGACATTACGAACAAAATAAGAACCGCCGTCCGGCTTCCTTTCACCTCTTTCTCGTATGCTTTTTGAGGAGTAAGGTGAATGTCTTTCAACGGGATCAGTTCTACAGCCCAGGTTTTATGTTTCAGTGCATCAGTCTTGTACTTGTCGGATATGTCACGGAAAGCCTGTTCAATTTCTCCCGGAGTCTTTCCGGGCATCAGGCGGACGTAAGTATATACACCGTGAATGTACCAGATGTCCTGCCGTTCCTTGGGAATCGTATTGTAGGAAAGCAGGAAATCGTAGCGCAGGTGCGAACGGACAGGCATATCGGCAATAATGCCCGTTACTTCAAAGTTTTGCTGTGATGAAGAGGTACTGAAGGTCAGTATCTTGCCTATCGGGTCTTCTTCACCAAAATAGCGGCTTGCAGCGCTTTCAGTCAGTACCACCGTATTAGGGCGTACCAGTTGCCCGGTCTTTTCTCCTTTAACTATGGGGAAGTTGAATATTTCGAAAAAGGCAGGCTCGGTATAGCAGTAATGTTCCTCGGCAAATCTCCTGTCGAAGTAATTCACCACCTGCTCGCGATCCTGAGCCGTAACACGGACGTACTTCTCAATTCCCGCTATTTCCCTGTTCATGGCAGGAGCATGCCCATAAGCCGTAGTCGCCCAATTATCCGTCAGCATCTCGCCCTCATACAGTCTGCTTTCAACACGATACACACGGTCGGTATCATGAAATGAATCATAACTTAACTCCGACCAGACATAAAGCATAATAAGAAGTGCCGCCGCAATGCAGACCGACAACCCTGTTATGTTTATCAGCGTCAGAGACTTTTTAACCCGCTGGCTTCGTATCACTTGCGAAATGTAGTTCATAGTATTCGGTTCTTATTTCAATATAAGTTTCTCGTTATCCCCAAACAATTCATATCCGGATACAATCACCCGGTCACCCGGTTTCAATCCCTCGGTCACTTCATAATATTGCGGGTTCTGCCGTCCGATCCGGATGGGACGGCGCGTGGCAAATTTACCACTTTCGTCAACAACATACATCCAGCGGCCCCCGGTTATTTGAAAGAATCCGCCACGAGGAACAAGAATGGCCTGGGCAGGATCTCCCAACTGGAGATTGATGTGATAAGTCTGTCCGGCACGGATGTTCTCGGGACGTCCGGAAGTAAATTGAAGGTCGGTGCGGAACTGGCCCTCCTTTACCTCGGGATAGGGTTTGGTCACCTCGAGTTTATAGTTTCCTCCGTCACGGGTAAAATCAGCCGGAAGTCCGGGAACCACCCGTTCCACATAATGCTCATCAATCTGTGCCTGCACTTTCAAATCGGGTGTAATGATCTGTCCGATATGCTCGCCGGCAGCAATGGACTGGCCGATCTGAGCATCGAGGTTCCCCACCTGTCCGTCTATGGGAGCTTTTACTTTCAGGTTTTCCACCCGTTCACGTACCAGGGCAAGACTGCGCTTCATATTACGGATGTTTTCATCGAGACTATGAACCTGACTCTCCCTGAAAATATTGTCCTGACGGATACGTTCGTCCACAACATCCAGTTGTGCCCGTGCCGCCTCATACTCTTCACGTGCCAACCGGAAGTCTTCCTGTGCTATCAGTTGCTCTTTGATAAGACGGCTGTACTGGTCGTAACGACGCTTCTTCACAGCCAGTTCCTTACTCAGCCCGATGCGCTCCTGCTTCAGCCGCAGGTGCTCCTGTTCCATACTGATGCGGGTGTTGCGCAACTCGTTTTCCTGATAGGCGAGATCGGCTTCGCTCTGCATGATCCCGATGTTCAGGAGCGGATTGCTGAGACGGAGAATGACGTCGCCTGCTTTGACGATGGCCCCCTCTTCTTTCAGCCGCTCCTCGACACGGCCTCCCTCTACCGCATCCATATAAATGATGCGGTTGGGCATCACTTGTCCGATGACCCGGATGTAATCACTGAACTCTCCGCGGGTAACAGTAGCAATGGTCAGCCGGTCTTTTTCTACACTCATAGAAGAGGAAGTGTCCCTGAAAATAAAATAAAAGATAAGTCCCACCAGTGCCACGGCTCCGGCAATAGCATAATAATGTTTTCGCTTCATTCCGGGCTTCCGTTCGATCATTGTATCCATAGATAGTTATTGTTTTATGTATGATTCACGTTTGTTTATAAGGTTATACCGTCAGGTCGTAAAGGAACGATGTACCAGTTGTGCAACCCGTCGCGCACCAGTTGCACAACTCGTGATGCACCGGTCACATACCCCGTATATCACTTCTCACCGGGCAACGTACAAAAGCTTCCCGTCCGATAATAAGTTTCCATCTTCCGGGTCATATCCACCTGTAAGCGCACCCGGGTCAACTCGGCCTTGGCAGAGATAAAACGATTGCGAGCTTCCATCAGCTGGAATACGGAGATAAGCCCCTCTTCCCATTTCCGTTCGGATTCTTTCAGTACCAGTTCTTCGGCCCTGAACTGCTGCAATACCTGCCGGAATTCATCATATCCGGAACGGAGAGAAAGAACCGTTTCCTCCACCTCTGTATAGAGTTGTTGTTTTTGAAGTTCTTCCTCATTCCGGAGACGGAATATATTCAACTTGTGTTTGCGCAGGGTGGTCAGTCGTTCCAACCCGCTCAATAAAGGGATGGAAATGCCGACACCGATATACTTTCCTAAATTGTCGTTCAGCTGTTTGGTAGAAAAACCGTCGAGATAACGGGAGGCCATTGAGAAACGGGCAAAAACCGTCGGCGAGAACTTACCGCCCGCCATGGCATACTCTTTACGGGCGGCCCGCTGCCTGAGTTCCATCATCCGCATCGAAGGCATTGCTACCAGAGATTGCATATAGAGCTCATCTGTCTGGGGCAGCGAACAAGGCGGAAGAGATTCGTAGTTGATTGTATCCTGAAGTACCAACGTATCCCCGGCATGCAGGTTCAACAATTGTTTCAGTTGGAGCAATGCCAGGCGACAACCGTTCTCACGCACCTGGTAACGGTAAATATCACCCTCGCGACGGGCTTTGACTTCCTGTAAGTCGGAAACCGACTTCAAACCCAGTTCTACAAAAGCTTCGGTTTGTTTGAGATAACGTTCGCTTAGCCGGCTCTGCTCAAAAGCCAGATCGAGCATCCGCTCTTCAAGCAGGAGTTTATAATAGGCATCCGTCACCCGGCAAGCAAGTTCGTTGCGCCGTTCCTTCAAAGCCCATTCACTCCGGCTGCGGTTCATCTTCTCAAAACGTACCCGGTTGATGCGGGTGAAACCTTCGAAAAGGGAAAGCGTCATGTCCAGCCCCACGGTTCCTTCATCGAACGTATTATTGGTGTATCCGTTGGTGCTCGGATCGATGGAATGTCCGAAGTTTCGTCCGGCTTCGGCCGATACACTGACGCGGGGAAGGAAACTTCCCACGGCAGAGATATAGTTCATCCGGTTTTCCTTGATATCTATCTCGCTATTCCGCAAAGACGGATTCTGTTTCCATGCGATACGAATACATTCGTCGAGCGATCTCTCTGTCTGTGCAGACAAAAGAGCGGAAAAAAGAAATAAAGTACAAAGTGATATAAGATGTTTCATATAAACCATCTGGGCAAAGAGTGTGCCAAAAAGAATAAACAACTAAAATTCAACCACATAGACTTATCAATAAAAAGATACCGTCCAATATTTGGACGCTACTGCGTACAGATATTGGACGGTTGACGTCAACATTCCCCGGATTTGTCCCCACATCCCCTTCCCATATAAATTCTCAATTCGAAAACGTCTAATTATTGGACACTCTCTTGCAGGGAGTTACAAAAACAAATATCTTTACCACGAACTTAAAAACAGGAAGCGAATCAAAAGGAGATATCATGAACACGGGAACTATTCTGATTGTAGACGATAACAAAGGGGTGTTGGCTTCACTCGAACTTTTGCTTGAAAACTACTTCTGCAAGATACTGACGGCTTCGAACCCGAATCAGATCACTGCCCTGCTGACGACCCACCGCATCGACGTGGTCATCCTGGATATGAACTTCTCGGCAGGCATCAATAATGGCAACGAAGGGCTGTATTGGCTGGGACATATCCGGAAGATGGCTCCTACCCTGCCCGTAGTGATGCTGACTGCTTACGGAGACGTGGAACTTGCCGTAAAAGCACTCAAAAACGGAGCTGCCGACTTCCTCCTGAAGCCATGGGATAATCAGGCCCTGATCGATAAAGTGACGGAAGCCTACCGCAATAACATGAAACCTTCGGAACGGCAGACAAAGGAAAACAAAAAAGAAGGGTTCGAAATGCTGGTTGGACATTCGCCTGCCATGCTGCAACTGATGAAAGTAGTATCTAAAGTGGCACGGACAGATGCCAACATCCTGATAACAGGAGAAAACGGAACCGGTAAAGAGATATTGGCACGGGAGATTCACCGCCTTTCACCTCGCGGTGCACGCCCGATGCTGAACGTAGACATGGGAGCGATCAGCGAATCACTGTTCGAGAGTGAACTGTTCGGGCACGAACGGGGGGCTTTCACCGATGCTTACGAAAGCCGCCGGGGAAAGTTTGAGGCCGCCGACGGAAGTTCACTGTTTATGGACGAAATAGGCAACCTGCCCCTGTCGCTCCAGGCCAAGTTGCTCACGGTACTCCAAAGCCGCAATGTGATGCGGTTGGGAAGCAACAAAGTGATCCCGGTAGATATCCGCCTGATTTCGGCAACAAACAAGGACATACCCGCAATGGTAAAAGAGGGGATGTTTCGTGAAGACTTGTTCTACCGCATCAACACCATCCACCTGGAACTGCCTCCCTTGCGTGAGCGGGGAGACGACATTTTGCTCTTTATCGACGGTTTCTTACGTAAATTCGCTTCCAAATATCAACGTCAGGAAATACGGATGCACGAACAGACTGTTGAAAAACTGCGCGGGTATCACTGGCCGGGCAATATCCGGGAGTTGCAGCATACCATCGAGAAAGCGGTCATCTTGTGTGAGGGCAGCGTGATCCGCCCTAAAGATATCTTGGTGAAACAGACCTGGCAGCCACAGGCAGCAGTCACCGTTCCCAATCTGGAAGAGGTGGAACGGCAAGCCATCGAAACTGCCATCCTGCAAAACAACGGTAACCTGACTGCCGCTGCCGAGCAACTGGGCGTGAGCCGGCAAACGTTGTATAACAAGCTCAAACGATTCAAACTCTGACCCCGATGATATTCAGCCGACGCATCTATTTCATTATACTGCTCCACATCGTACTGATACTCGCTATGGCAGGTGCCGGACTATGGCTGATCTTATCCGGCACCGGATACATCATCGGCAGTATATTGTTGCTATGTTCTCTTTTTCAGATCGGTGCACTGACCCGGCGGCTAAATACATTCAACCGAAAAATCAAATTGTTCTTCGATGCAGTGCAGGATAAAGACAATATGTTCTACTTTCCGGAAGTGAATGTCAGCAAAGAACAGGAACAACTGAACCGTTCGCTCAACCGGCTCAATGACCTGCTTGCCCGTACCAAAGGCGAAAACCAGAAACAGGAGCACTTCTACCGGTCGTTACTTGAAGAAGTGCCCAGCGGCGTGCTTGCCTGGGATGCTTCGGGCCGAATCATCACTGCCAACAGTGCTGCCTTCTCTCTGCTGAAGTGCAACCGTCTTTACACCGAAATGCAACTGGCACAACTGCTGAATGCAACCGGCATTCGCGACAGCCTCAGCATATCCCGAAAAGAGATGATCCTGGAAGGTGAAACCATAACCATCTTATCCATCAAAGATATCGGTGACGAGCTGAGTGATAAGGAGAGTGAATCGTGGAGCAAACTGACACATGTGCTGACCCATGAAATCATGAACACGATTGCACCGATCATTTCACTCTCACAAACCTTATCCGCATATCCGGATATCAACGAAAAGTCAGCCCGCGGACTACGGATTATCCAAACGCAAAGCGAACGGCTGATGGAATTCACGGAATCATTCCGGCATCTGTCCTACCTCCCTCACCCGGAAAAGAAACGTTTCTCACTGACCGATATGTTGCGCAATCTGGAAGAACTGTTGCAAAGTGATTTCCGCGAACGTGGCATTCACTTCGTGTTACAATCCACACCGGATTCGATAGAAACCGCCGGCGACGCAAACCAGCTGTCACAAGTATTCCTCAACTTACTGAAGAATGCGATGCAGGCTCTCGAAGGACAGACGGAAGGCAGAATCATCCTCCGCCTGCAACAGGCAGACCGTCTGCTGATAGAAATAGAAGACAATGGTCCCGGCATCCCGGAAGAGATACGTGAGCAGATCTTCATTCCTTTCTTTACCACAAAAGCGGAAGGAAGCGGAATAGGACTCAGTCTCTGCAAGCAGATCATCCGACAACATGACGGACACTTATCGATCCGTAAGAGTCGTCCGGGACAAACAATTTTCAGTATCGACCTGCCTCAGGACTGAAACATTTTAGTAGGTGTAATGTTATAAATAGAGAGGAATCTCTACTCTCCTTTTTATTTATTATGAAAGAAAAATATTGGAAATATTCTTTGATTATCATCATCATCGGACTGGGCATCATCTTGTTCCGGCAAATTACCCCTTTTCTCGGCGGATTATTGGGAGCACTCACCATCTATATCCTGGTCCGGCGACAAATGATGTATCTCGGTGCACGAATGAAACGAAGTTTCGCAGCCCTGCTGATTACAGGTGAAGCCATCCTGTGCTTCCTGGTACCTATTTCTCTGATTGTATGGATGCTGGTCAACAAGTTGCAGGACATCAATCTGGACCCACAGGCCATTATTGCCCCTGTTGAAGAATTGGCAGGGATCATCAAGGCGAAAACAGGATATGACGTACTGGGCAGTGACACACTTTCGTTCATCGTTTCTCTGCTCCCCAAAATAGGACAGGCAGTCATGGGAGGTATCAGCAGCTTTGCAATCAACCTGTTTGTTCTGGTCTTTGTACTTTATTTCATGCTGATAGGAGGAACCAAAATGGAGTCCTACATTGACGACATCCTACCTTTCAATGAGAAAAACACCCGGGAGGTAACACACAATATCAACATGATTGTCCGCTCCAATGCCATCGGCATTCCCTTACTTGCCGTTATTCAGGGAGGAGTCGCACTGATCGGCTACTTTATCTTCGGAGCACCGAATGCCTGGTTAGTGGGTGTTCTGACTTGTTTTGCTACAATCATCCCGATGGTGGGGACTGCTCTCGTCTGGTTTCCGGTGGCTGCCTACCTTGCACTGACCGGTGAATGGGCAAACGCCATCGGACTGGCAGCTTACGGAGGAATTGTCGTTTCGCAATGTGACAACCTGATACGCTTTATCTTACAGAAGAAAATGGCAGACACCCATCCGCTTATTACAATCTTCGGTGTAGTCATCGGATTACCGTTGTTCGGATTCATGGGAGTCATCTTCGGACCGCTTATATTATCGCTGTTCTTGTTATTTGTCGATATGTTCAAAAAGGAATATCTGGACAATAAGAAATAAGAAAGAAACAAATCACCTAATCTCTGAAAAATTATGTACTTTTGTGACGTAAACATCTTGTAAGATTCAATGGAAGCATTCACATTCAATACGGCCGAACTGATACTGCTATCAGCCGCAGGCGTTCTTTTGATCGTTCAACTTATCTACTATCTCGGACTGTATAACCGGATACACACCCACAACCTTGCTGTTGGAAAAGATGAAGTACACTTCGGACGGGAACTTCCCCCGCTGTCTGTAGTCATCTGTGCACGCAACGAATCGGAAAACCTGCGCCGAAACCTACCCGCTATCCTGAAACAGGATTATCCGGACTTTGAAGTAATCGTCATCAACGATGGTTCTACGGACGAAAGCGAAGATCTCCTGTCAGAGCTGGAAGAAGAATACCCGAACCTGTATCACAGTTTCACACCGGACAGCGCGCGGTACATCAGCCGGAAGAAACTGGCACTGACGCTGGGCATTAAAGCCAGTAAATATGACTGGCTGGTATTCACCGAGGCCGACTGCACTCCGGTCAGTGACAAGTGGCTTCGACGGATAGCACGCAATTTCACGCCGAGTACAGACATCGTACTGGGATATAGCGGTTACGAACGGGGAAAAGGATGGCTGCACAAACGGGTATCTTTCGACTCGCTTTTCACCTCGCTTCGCTATCTGGGTTTTGCCCTGGCGGGTAAACCGTACATGGGCATCGGGCGCAACCTGGCCTACCGCAAGGAATTGTTCTTCAAAGTCAAAGGATTTTCTACCCACTTGAACATGCAGCGGGGAGAAGATGACCTGTTTATCAACCAAATTGCCAATGAAAACAATACCCGGGTGGAAACCTCACCGGATTCAGTGATACGGATGCAACCTGTGGAACGCTATAAGGACTGGAAAGAAGAAAAGGTAAGCTATATGGCAACCGCACGCTTCTATAAAGGTTCACAACGCTGGTTACTGGGGTTGGAAACCGCCACGAGGCTATTGTTTTATGTCGCCTGCCTATCGGGAATCGTATTCGGTATCCTCTCTTTTCACTGGCTGGCTGCGGGACTGGCTCTATTGTTATGGATCGTACGTTATTCGGCGCAAGCCTACGTCATCAACAAAACAGCCAATGAGATGGGAGACAACCGCTCTTACTACTTTACACTACCGGTTTTCGACATCATCCGTCCGCTACAATCCCTGAAGTTCAGACTCTACCGTCTCTATCGCAGAAAGGGTGATTTTATGCGAAGATAACTTGACTACTCGTACCGCATAGAACTGGCTGGATTGATCTTGGTAATCAAATAAGAGGGACCGACCAACATTAATACAGAAGCCAATAAGGTGCCGGCATTGATCAGAAGGAAAAGCCAGATGTTCATGGAAACCGGCACCATACTTACATAGTAAGTTTCGGGATCGAGTTTAAAAAGTCCCAACTGTGACTGCAAAACACAGAAAGTAATCCCAATTGCATTTCCCCACAACATCCCTTTCCCAATCAGAAAAACAGAGAACCACAGAAATACTTTACGGATAGTGAAATCATTGGCTCCCAAAGCCTTCAGGATACCAATCATCTGTGTGCGTTCAAGGATGATAATCAATAATCCGGAAATCATCGTGAAGCCGGCTACCCCAATCATCAGGATAAGAATGACCCATACATTCAGGTCGAGCAGATCGAGCCAGGCAAATATCTGAGGATTCATTTGTTCGATGCTCTGTACGTAATAAGTCCCCCCGTAAACATCTTGCTTATTGTCCGTATCAACGGCTATACCATAGGTTATATCTTCCAGTTTGTCATAGTCACGTACCTGCAACTCTGCTCCGCTCACTTGTCCGGGGGCCCAGTTATTCAAACGGTTCACCAAATACAAGTCAGTCAGCAGAAAGAGATTATCATATTCAGAAAAGTTCGTTTGGTAAATACCTTTCACCGTCAATCGGCGGGCACGCACATCTTTCTGGATAAAATAGGCATATATTTTATCTCCCAGTTTCAGTTTCAGCCGGTCAGCTATCGCTTTCGATATGACCACCTGATTGGTGGAAGCCGTATCACTGAAGACCGGTATCTCTCCTTCTACCAGATGGTCGCGGAAAAAGGCAGGATCAAACTCCGGACCGACACCTTTGAGCACCATGCCCTGAAAAGCGTCATCTGTCTTTATCATCCCCGGTTTGGTGGAATATCGCTGCACATGTTTCACTTCCGGACGGGCGGAAAGAGCGATCATCATACTGTCATCCACCACAACCGGATGAGTTTCGTAGGACCCTACCGCATCAAAATTACTGATTTGGATATGGGAGCCGAAGCCGATCACTTTATTACGTACCTCACTCTTAAAACCAATCACTACAGATACGGCAATGATCATCACCGCCAAGCCGATAGCAATGCCAATCATGGCAATCAGGACAGCAGGACGGGAAACTTGTTTCCCCCCGTCCGTATCACGATAAATCCGACGGGCAAGAAAATAGGAAAGCCTCACCTTGCCCTTCTCTTTGGAAAAGGGAACGGAGTTGCTTTGACTATGTGAATGAATGGATGACATCAGGTCTTATTCTGTTCTTCCCGGATAAGCCTCCAATGCTTTTTGCAGAACAAAGAGCGCACGGGTTAAATCTTCCTTTTTCAATACGTAAGCAATACGGACTTCATTCTTTCCGGAGCCCGGAGTAGTATAGAAACCGGAAGCCGGAGCCATAAACACTGTCTGTCCTTCATACTCAAACTCAGACAGACACCAGGCACAGAATTTATCCGAATCATCGACCGGTAACTTGGCTACTGTATAAAAAGCTCCCATCGGAATGGGGGAATAAACACCCGGTATACGGTTCAGACCGTCAATCAGACATTTACGGCGCTCAACGTATTCGTCATAAGTTTCGCGTGAGTACTCTTCGGGAGCATCCAGTGAGGCTTCGGCAGCAATCTGTCCGATCAGCGGAGGACTCAAACGTGCCTGACAGAACTTCATCACTGCATCACGCACTTCTTTATTCTTGGTTATCAAGGCACCGATGCGGATACCACATTCCGAATAACGCTTGGAAACAGAGTCAATCAGTACCACGTTATTCTCAATTCCTTCCAGATGGCAAGCCGAAATATAAGGGGAACCGGTATAGATAAACTCACGGTACACTTCGTCGGAGAAAAGGAAAAGATCATACTTCTTCACCAAGTCACGGATCTGGTTCATCTCACGTCGGGTATACAGATAGCCGGTCGGATTATTCGGATTACAGATCAAGATACCCTTGGTACGTTCGTTGATCAACTCTTCAAATTTCTCTACTTTCGGAAGAGAGAACCCCTCCTCAATTGTCGTAGCAATGGTGCGTATTTTAGCTCCGGCCGAAATGGCAAAAGCCATATAGTTGGCGTAAGCAGGTTCGGGAACAATGATCTCGTCTCCCGGATTAAGGCACGACATGAATGAGAAAAGTACAGCTTCGGAACCTCCGGTAGTAATGATTATATCATCTGCTGTCAGGTTGATATTGAATTTCTCGTAATATCCTACTAATTTCTCGCGATAGCTACGATAACCGGCACTGGGACTATATTCAAGCACCTTGCGGTCGATGTTGCGTATCGCGTCAATCGCGGCCTGAGGAGTGGGCAGGTCCGGCTGTCCGATGTTCAGGTGAAATACATGGATTCCCCGCTGTTTGGCAGCATCTGCCAGGGGAGCCAGCTTTCTGATAGGAGATGCAGGCATCTCTGTTCCGCGAATCGATATGGTTGGCATAATCTTGAATTATAAATGGTCAATTAATAAATATGAGCGGCAAATGTACACAATAAATCGGACACAAAGACATAAAAACTTTAAAAACCTTATCAAGGGTAAAAACGTTGTGGTAATATCAACGGAAAACGATACATTTGTATAACTACAAACCTAAAACGATAACATAATGACCATAAACCTGATCACATTTGCATCGATTCTGCATAAGCAAGCCACTGTACGTAGTTCGCACGAAGCGATTCTCAGTGAACTGGAAAAATATTTCACCGTAAATTTTATTGATTACCGGGACATCAGCCAGTTGCCAAAAGATGAATTCAGCATCATTTTCATTGCTACCGGAGGGGTAGAAAGACTGGTAATGCAATGCTTCGAATCGCTCCCCCGCCCTGCCATTATACTGGCCGACGGAATGCAAAACTCCCTGGCTTCAGCACTGGAAATTTCCTCTTGGTTACGTGGGCGGGGTATGAAAAGTGAAATCCTCCATGGAGACTTTATGAGTATCGTTCAACGAATCCAGGTACTTTATACCAATTTCAAGGCACAACGTTCATTAGTAGGGCTTCGCATCGGAGTGATCGGCACCCCTTCTTCATGGCTGATTGCAAGTAATGTGGATTATCTGCTCGCAAAGCGGCGTTGGGGAATTGAGTATCTGGACATTCCGTTGGAACGGATTTATGACGTATACGACCGTATTACAGACAACGAAGTCGGTGCCTCATGCGCCGCGGTTGCTTCGCAAGCTCTGGCATGCCGTGAAGGGACTCCCGAAGATATGATTAAGGCAATGCGCCTTTACCGGGCCGTCAAGCGAATCTGTAAAGAAGAAAAACTAAGCGCCGTCACCCTGAGTTGTTTCAAACTGATAGAGCGCACCGGTACTACCGGTTGCCTGGCTCTTGCCATGCTGAACGACGAAGGGATCATTGCCGGATGTGAAGGGGATCTGCAATCTGTATTTACATTACTCGCCGCCAAAGCACTGACCGGGAAAGTAGGTTTCATGGCAAATCCTTCAATGATTAACGCCCGGAGCAACGAAATAATACTGGCACATTGCACAATCGGAATGAAGCAAACCGAACGTTACATCATCCGCAGCCATTTTGAAACGGAAAGCGGTATCGGTATTCAGGGACTGCTGCCGACCGGAGATGTCACTATCGTGAAATGTGGTGGAGAATGTCTGGACGAATATTACCTTTCTACGGGAACTCTGACCGAAAACACCAATTACATCAATATGTGCCGTACACAAGTACGTATAAAAATGAATGCACCGGCTGATTATTTCTTGAAGAATCCACTCGGGAACCATCACATTTTGTTACAAGGTAATTATGAAGATGCACTGAACGAATTCTTACAGGCAAACTCCTGTAAACGTACGGAGTAAATGCACTCAGGGCTTAACGGAGGTAAATTCAGAACTCACCACAGAGAATACAGAGTGACACGGAGAGAATCTCAGATCATTGGTTACCAACACAGATAATCTGTGTTACCCCGTATTCTCCGTAGTGGAAAGAGTATTGACACATTCCTCCCGTCAAGGCCTAATTTAATACATGCAATGAAAGACACACGATATATGAAAAGAATCTTCCTATCAGTACTGTTTATCTGTACTTTCCTTTCTCATCTTACTGCACAAACAGGCAAAGAAAGCGAACTTATCAAGCAGAATTATATCCGGTCGGTTATCGGACAGGACGAGAGCAAACAAGCTTTCTTACAACTATTATCTAAAATTCCTCCCGAAAAAGAGGTATCCGACCAGAACGTTATCGAACTTCAACAACTTTACCCTATTCGCCGGGAAGAGATACACCGACTGATCAGTACGATACGGGGAGACGGTTCATGGCCGGACATCAATTATGCCGATACCAAACGTTCGGGATGGGAACCGAAACAACACACAGAGCGGATACTGAAACTAACCAAATATTATGCCCGCGAAAAAGAGAATGCTTCCGCACAGGAGATTTCAGCCGTAACCAGCATTATTCACCAAGCCATGAATTACTGGTTCACCGAAAAACTGGTCTGCAAAAACTGGTGGTACAATCAAATAGGTATTCCCCGCACCTTGGGACCGGCTTTCCTCCTTTTCGAAGCAGAAATAACGGAAAAAGAAAAGCAGGAAGCCGTGCGGGTGATGGAACAATCCCATTTTGGCATGACAGGACAGAACAAAGTATGGCTGGCAGGCAATGTACTGATCCGGGGCTTGCTCTTGAATGACTCCCAACTGGTAAAAGAGGCACGGGAAAACATTGGCTCGGAAATCGTACTGGGACAGAAAGAGGGTATTCAGCCGGACTGGAGCTTCCATCAGCATGGTCCCCAACAACAGTTCGGCAATTACGGACTTTCTTTCCTCTGCAACATGAGTTTTTATTCCGAACTGTTTGCCGACACCCCTCTTGCATTCAGCCAGGAACAACAGGATATCCTTGTATCCCTTCTTCTGAAAGGGTATCAGTGGATTGTATGGAAAGGTCATTGGGACGTAAACGGATTGAACCGGCAACTCTTCCACAGCGCCGATCTTCACAAATCATTCAACCTGCTCTTCGCAGCCTGCTCACTGATGAAGGGAAGCAATGAACAGCAGACACAGGAAATAAAGGCATTTATAGCCCGCAACTTTCTACATCCGGATGCAAAAAACGATTTCACAGGAAATAAGTTCTTCAAAGATTCCGACTTGACCATTCACCGTACCTCTGACTGGATGGCATCTTTACGCATGGCATCCAGTCGGGTGATCGGTACGGAACTGGTAAATGAGGATAACCTGAAGGGATATTACATGGCAGACGGAGCTGTCTATACGTATATTCGGGGAGATGAATACCACAATATTTTCCCTTTCTGGAACTGGCGTCGGATACCCGGTATCACAACCTATGAAAGCAATGCTCCCATCCCGACAGATAACGGACCGAATTCACGCAACAAAACCAATTTCACAGGTGGAGTAACAAACGGAAAACAGGGAATCACCGCCATGCACTTGAACCGTAACGGGCTATCCGCGAACAAAGTATGGATATTCACCAATGAATTTATCCTGTGCCTGGGAAGCGATATCCATGCAGACAGCACTGCCACACTTATCACCTCCATCGATCAACGATTCAAAAATGGTGAAATATGGACGGAAGGAAACCGCCGTTATTTCCACGACAACACCGGATATATCCTTCTGCAAGACGAACTTTGCCTGGCACTGGCAGAAAAGAAGAAAGGACAGTGGCACGACTTCATGGGAATGTACGCTCCCCGGATGTTGGAAGATGAAATTTTCTCTATTTACATCAAACATCCGTCAGGTGTCCCTGCCACTTACCGGTATTTGGTGCTCCCGGCTTCCACTCAGGAGAAGACGGCTGCATTCAATATTTCAAAAGTACAGGTATTGCAAAATGACAAAAAGGCACAGGTGGCATTTATCGACAAAATGTACTACGTTGCTGTTTGGCAGGCAACGACTCTCAAGCTGTATAACGGAAAAAAGATACCTATAAAAAAACCGGGAGCCTATCTGTATCGTGCAGACGGTACCCCGGTTTCCCAAGCTGTTTTTCCCAAAGGAGAGATTTAAGAATCTACCTTCCGGCTATCTCATATTTTCAGGTAATTCGTAATATCTCACCCAGTCGACCTCCATCTGTACGGGAAGCTCCGCATCGTCTATCTCTCCGGCCCATCCTCCAAGTATCTGGTTGAGCAGCAGGAAGAACGGAACATCGAAAGGCCACTGCACAGAACCCTCCTCTTTGATGCGGGGATAACTGAAAGTGAGCGAATCATTGATGAACATATCAATCTTATCCGGTGTCCATTCCATCCCAAACACATTAAATTCATGCGGATTGTAGGATGCGGTGGTATAATAGTCCGGATCTGTTTTATGTCCTAACACTTTGATATATTCGGTATGCATGGTATGATAGACGAATGTATCTTTGTTCAATTGTTCCATTATATCGATCTCTCCACATTTGGGCCACACACCATACGTTGTAGAATCAGTCGGCTTGAGCCAGATAGCAGGCCAGGAACCTTTAGCGCTGCCCAGTTTGGCACACACCTCAAAGCGTCCGTACAAGAAATCTTTTTTACCCAAAGTCTCAACACAACCGGCCATGTAGCGGATCGTATCATTCGGATCGCTATTGGGCAAAGCACGCAAAATCAACTTACCGTCTTTTACGAATGTAACAAAGTTATTGTCCCGGCAAAAGGGATGCCAAGGAGAGAACACCCACTTTTCCGGATCGGGTGTACCGTCTTTCTCGAACTCATCTTGCCAAGTGAGCCTCCAGTCTATATCACTTTTATAAAGCTTACGGACAGGAGTATCTTTGCAGGATGACAATGATATGCCGGCAAATGTCCAAAAGACAAACGGCAAGGTTAACAATAAGTTTTTGTGTTTCATGATATATTGGTTTAAAGTGAGACCTCCACCCATTTTCCACCATGCCATTCGGTCACTGTCTCAAACCCGGCCTTCCGTAAAGCATCCAATGCTTCGGGACGTCCGCTGTTGATACGCTCGGGATAATGCGAATCACTGTTCACCTGTATGCGGACACCCAACTCCTTCAACAACGGGAAATAGCGTTCGTTCGGAAAGAAGGTACCCAAGTGATGCAAAGCCTTGGTATTGATCTCTACGATATACCCTTTGGCCGCAACAGCTGAGAAATAATCGTGCATCAAGTCATCATACCAAGGTTCGTCCAACAGGCCGGGACGGTAACAGGCTGCATTGTGATGCATCTTGTCGGCATGTCCTAAGATATCAAACCCTCCCAATTCCACCATCCGCAACAGACGTTCGTAATACAGACGTACCACACGATCGAGATCACCACCGAAATGCTGATCGACAATATCCCTGAATACCTCCGCACACACATCAATATCAACCACTTCTTCCCGGTCGTTATAGAGCAAATGTACCGAGCCGATACGATAATCGAGCGGCAATTCGCGGAAACGCGGCACAGCCGGATTGCTGTCTTCATTCAGGTAGTCTATCTCCAGGCCGATAGCCAGTTCAATCTCCGAAGCATACTTCTCCTTCATCCGGGCAAACTCAGTCAAATAGTCGTCCATACGATCCCACTCCATCGTCCAATGGGTAGGGAACGGTAGCGGAGCATGCGAAGAAATACCATAGGATGTAAATCCCTGGCTGATGGCAAAACGGATAAAATCCTCCATGCCGGCCCGGCCGTCACAATAGAGGGTATGGCTATGATAATTGGTCAGATTCATGATTCTATTTCACTAAGTTCAAGCCAGCGCATGGTTTTCTCGTCTATCAAATCGTTTACCTCCGGCAGCCGCTTTGATTTATCGGTCAGTTCATCCACCGAAAGTGTACCGCTGCAAAGCAGTTCCTCTATCTGTGCTTTCTCGGCTTCCAGCCCGGCTATTTCTTTCTCCAGTTGTTCGAACTCCCGTTTCTCTTTGAAACTCATCTTACGCTTATCGTTCAGACGGACACGGGCTGTCTTTTCCTCCTGCGGTTTCTCAGCTTCCTTCTCCTTTTGGGACTTCGCTTCTTTCCAGTCCCGGTAATCGCTATAGTTACCGGGAAAGTCACGGATATCTCCCTGTCCATTGAATACCAGCAAGTGATCGACCACCTTATCCATAAAATAGCGGTCATGGGAAACGACAATCACGCATCCCTTGAAGTTCTGCAAATACTCTTCCAGCACATTCAGGGTAATGATGTCGAGATCGTTTGTCGGTTCATCAAGTACCAGAAAGTTCGGATTACGCATCAGCACGGTACAGAGATAAAGACGACGGCGCTCTCCACCGCTCAGCTTATAAACATAGCTGTGTTGAGTTTCGGGAGTAAACAGGAAATGTTGCAGGAACTGAGAGGCTGTCAGCTTCTTGCCGTTACCCAGCTCAATCACTTCGGCGATATCCTGCACAACGTCAATCACCTTCATTTGCTCGTCAAACTGCAATCCGTCCTGCGAGTAATATCCGAAACGTACGGTCTCCCCGATATCCAGCGTACCGCTATCGGGCTGCACCTGTCCCATCAATATCTTTATAAAAGTAGACTTACCCGTACCGTTGTTCCCAACAATCCCCATCTTCTCGTAACGGGCAAAGATGTAAGAGAAATCTTCCAATATCTTCAGGTCACCGAAACTCTTATAGAGATGATCGGCTTCAAATATCTTACTGCCAATGTAGGAAGCCTTCACCTCCAGTTTCACATTATCGTTGTTAAACCGTTGTTTGGCTACTTTCTCCAGTTCGTAGAAAGCATCTTCACGATACCGGGCTTTATGTCCGCGGGCTTGCGGCATACGGCGCATCCAATCCAGCTCGGTACGATATAAATTATTGGCACGCTCTATCTCTACCGTCTTCGCCTCAATCCGTTCCTGGCGTTTCTCCAGATAATAGCTGTAATTCCCTTTATACTGATAAACCTGACAGTTGTCTATCTCGATGATTTCAGAACAGACCCGGTCGAGGAAGTAACGGTCATGCGTTACCATCAACAGACTAAGGTTCGTACGACGAAGGTACTCTTCCAGCCATTCGGTCATATCAAGATCGAGGTGGTTGGTGGGCTCATCCAGAATCAGCAAGTCCGGTTCGGTAATCAGGGCATTGGCTAAAGCCACCCGTTTGAGTTGGCCTCCGGAAAGATGTTTCACCTGTTGCTCAAAATTCCGTATCTTGAGTTGAGAAAGAATCTGTTTGGCTTTCTGTTCGTACTCCCAGGCTTTTTCATGGTCCATACGCACCAACAGGTCATCCAGTCCCGGATGTCCTTCGGTTTCCATACAGCGTTCGTATTCCTTAATAAGCTCCACCGTACTGTTGCCATGATGAAAACAGGCTTCCAATACAGTCAGTTCTTCGGGATATTGCGGATCCTGTTCCAGATAGTCTACACGAAGGTCACGGCGGAACACAATATTTCCACTGTCATATCCTTCCTTACCGGAAAGTATATTCAACAGGGTGGTTTTACCTGTACCGTTTTTAGCTATCAAGCCGATACGCTGGCCTTCGGCAATACCGAAGGAAATATTTTCGAAAAGTACCAGATCCCCAAAGGATTTGGTAAGGTTATCTACTTGCAAATAAGGGGTCATAATAATCGTATATGATAAAATGTGGTTAGTGTGCCAGTGCTTTCTTATATGCCTCTGCCACCTCGCATCTTTCTCCGGCTTTCACCCGGCTCCACAACAGTTTCATCGGATCAATCAGATGTTCCGCATCTTTATACCGAAGCACCGGTACTTCCCGGTTACCGTCAACCAGCGTCATCCATTCCATGCCTTCCACTTCATTAGCCAGAATCGTGCAGATGGCAATACCGAATGCCAGCCAGGGCTCTTTCTTTTTGGGCGAAAGGACACCGCTGCCAATCACTTCCTGTATCTTTTCGAGGTCTTCCTCCACACCCTGAAAGTCCTTCTTCAACTGTGTCTTCACCGTATCTGTCACCCACTCATAAGCCTCGTTCACCTGATAGATTTCAGAAAGGCGAATGGGAATTACTTCTGCGGGATACTTCTGTCCGTCTTTACGAATTTCAAGGCTGGATATGATCTTTTCCGCCTCCTCCACACGCTCTCCTTTCGGTACGGTGAACGAACATTCAAAGGCCACATTGTCAATGCCTGTCACCCAAAGATGGCTGGTGTAATAGGTACCTTCTTCCTCAAACATCTCTTTACTATAGGCACACTCCAGTTGCCCCACCTTCACCAAGGAGGCCGAAGGATTTTCCTTGAGTTCCTGACGGATGGAGTCCTTTCCATAATTCATGCCACCTTGAGCAGCAGCATCCGCTTTATAGGCCGAGATACGGAAGTTACCCGTCCAAAGTTCGGGATTATAAAAGAGGAAGGAGCCTTCGCCGTCTTCAAATTCGCTCCAATCTGACGGATATATCATTGAGAACCATGTTCCCGGAGAGATAAATTTCTTACCTTGTATCATATTGCTTACTGAATGTTGATAACCTCACAAAAGTAACAATCCCAACGCTGATATGCAAAAAATAGAATAAAAAAACAGCCGATTCTCACGAACCGGCTGTTCCAATCATCATCTATGAATGAAGACAGCTTTTAGCGTCCTCAATATTTTCTTAACTCCAGACGGGCATAGTCCGACCGGAGAATCAATTTGTTACTGTTCAGTTTCTCTACGGCAAAATCCTGCACCCGGGCATCCATGCCGAAAGTTTTCATCTGTTCCGCCGTAGCGTCAAGTATCTGTATATGCATAGAATCGTTCTCGTAGGTATATGTCCCATAGAACTCACCATACCCCAACTTCTTCAGATTGATAATGTCCATCTGGAAACTGAAATAAGTGTCCAGCGGAGTTTCCGCATTACCATCTTTATATTCTATACGCTGCATCTGCCACATCCCATCCAGATAGCGATGCCCGAACTTCTCTCCACAAGACGTAAAAGTCATCAGGGCGACGAACAATAATAGGATTCCTTTTTTCATTTCTTCTTACCAATTAAACCTGTTTTACGAATGGTGAGCATACCGCCCCAGCTCTCTCCCAACATATTACCTCCATCCACCGCACCGGCCAGTGTGAAGCTCCATCCCGGAATCTGTTCGGGTTTATAAGTCACCTCCAACAATCCGTTCTGGTTTCTCCTGATAGTCCGGTAAGGACTTCCGTAAGTTCCCCAATGCTTGGCTACACTTACCAGAATCCGGTAATCTATCTCCGGAGTCGGACTGCCGTTCAGCCCGATATGGAATCCTTTAACACGGTTACTTTCAAAAGCCAGATTTCCATCCTTATTATATATAGGCGAGGTAACCAGCGGATTGCCGATCCCCTGTCCCCAATGTTCCCAACCGGCATACTGCGAGTTATTGTAATAATTATCAGCCCCGGTAAATGAATGATCAATGGCCGGAGTAGCAAAATAATGGAAAGCGCCTGACTGGTGCTTCGTATACAAAAACTCTCCGACAACCGTCTTCACAAAAGGATTCTCCGGTAAGGTCACCTCCAATCCGGTCAGACAATCACGCCACATACCGTAAGTCAGCGTCATCCCCGAACGGTCTTCGAAAAAGTGCTCCCAATATGCTTTTACTTTCCAGGTCGGGAAATGATACCCCACAGCAGCACTGTAACTGCCTACATGGTTTCCCAGAATATTGATCTGGTCACTCTCCGATGCGCCACTGTCTCCATTACTCGGAAAGAAAATACGGAAAAAGTCCTTCCAACTGTCCGGTGTGCGCAACACCGTTCCGTCCGGATAATAGCAATCGCCTCCGAACTGGGCCGCCATTTCAATACCCAACTCCACCGAAACCGGTGATTTCTCCAGGTTCTCGACTTTCAGGAAAGCCGCTTTCGAGTGAAACAACGTCTCTTTCGTATATTTAGAACGTCCGTCCGTGAAACGCTCCTGAAACTTTTCATCCGTAAACATTCCATAAGCCACATGTCCCTTTATATGCAACCAATGTTTGGTCCATGGAAAAGGTATATATTCGGGAATTGAAATCCGAACCTGCGGGATGGGACGGGCATTGGTAGAAAAAGTCATGCTACCGGAACTCAACTGGTCATTTTTCATTTCGTTGCCACGCTCCTTACTGCCGACACTGATTTCCATCCCCCGATAACGCAAGTCTACATAGGCCTGTTGAATGAAGAACTTAGACGTGAAGCGACTCGCACCGACCATTTCCAATCCAAAAGCATAAGAGAACTTTTTATCCTTCTCCAAATCCCGAAAGATTCCTGCATCCAAGTAAGCATTGTTTTTACGAATAGACGACAGCCCGTGCTTATTTGCCACGAGCCAGAAAGGCGTATTGTGTCCACCACTTACAGTTGCACTGGTTTCAATCTTATAGTTTAGGCCTTTGTCAAACTGCGCCTGCACAGTGGCAGGGGATATCAGCATCAAGCAGCTGATAATGAAATAGTTTCTTCGTTTCATTCTAACGTGTGTTTGGAATATATCCAAATATTGAACGGCAAAAATACAACAAAGAGGCGAAACTCATCGATATATCAGAGTTTTATTAGGATTATTTAGCTACGAACCAGACAACGGGAATAGTGATTCACTTCCCTATCGGCTGTATTCTCCTGCGTACATCTTTCGATATTTCAAGGAACATATAGTTCAGTTTACCGGAATGGATACCCTTTTCATTCTCTTTATACTTCTTATTGGCATATTGCTTCGACTTCTCGAAAGTGAGCAGGGACATCTGATTCTGTGATTTGCCTACCATGGTGGAATCTAACTGCTCGTCCGGGAAGAAGTCGTCCAGATCGACATCGCCTATCATGGTTGTTTCCAGGAAATTCATATCCTTATGCGAATTGTCGGTATAATATCCCACGAACATATGGCCGGGAGTACGCACCAGAATCGGTTCGATATTAATGGCACGGAGCAAAGAGGCAAACAAGACACTGCCATCCACACAGTTGATCTGTGACGACTCCAGTGCATCATCAAATGTACGCACACGCTGCGAATAGACCACATTGCTGGAAAGGCTGGTGTTCGACACCGAACTATAGCGGAATTTACGTTTCTGCAAAACGTTCCATAACGCATATACCTGCTTATCCACAGCTCCGGGAGCCGGATTCTGATAGCCCAGAAAGCGGTTGACGATACGGGTATTCAATGCTTCGCGCAGCAGCTGGTCGATCATCGGATTTTCTTCGTTGACATAAGCAGCAAAGAAAATACCCGTATCATGGAATTTCGTACCATTCGTCACATACCCCAGCAGGCACTCGTTGACACTGCGTACAGAGAAGGTACGCACTCGCTGTCCCAGATCTTCCCCATTCATCTCTACCGTAACGGCTACGCTGATGGGTTCTGCCTGGTTGTTATTCTTTAGCGCTTCATAGTTCCAGATGATATCGGGATAAATCGTATACTCGGTACGGGGCTTGTTGAGTACAAACTCCGACACGGAACGGGAAAAGAAAGGGGTTTCGGCTACGTCAATCCGCACACGGCTATAGGCGGAACGGGACTTTACCTTGATGGCAATGCATGATTTGGGATTGCCCAAGTATACGGAGTCACCCGGCTGAATGACCTGGGCATCAGTCGTTGCCACCGAAAGGATGGCCGAAGGAAAAATGTTCCCTCCCAGTTCATCGGTTATCTCAAAACCGGAAGTAGCAGAAGAGAACTTAAACACGGACACGCCTATTGCTATAAAGAACAAAGCGACAACCGTCCAAAGCACTTCACGTTTGCGTTGCCTGAAATCTATCTTAATCATTGTGGCATTTCAATTTATTGACATAACAAAGATAGGACTTTTTTGTTGATAAAGTATCTCCGAACCTGCGGATTGTTGGTTTAAAACCAAGATGTCGTTAGTTTAAAACCAAGAGAACTTTGGTTTAAAAGGTAGGCACTGTCGGGTTTAAAACCAACCGCATCAGCCTATAGAGGCTCTCAGAGGGGATAAAATGTAATCAAATCGTAATACGTGTTTCACCCCCTCGTAACAAAAAGCCTCCATCTTTGCAAAAGAAAAAGGAATAAAGTTTAACTTTGTAGCATTACATTAACAAAGAATACAATGAACGATTACCGTATTTTAGTGGTCGACGACGAAGAAGACCTCTGTGAGATTCTGAAGTTCAATCTTGAGAACGAAGGGTATGAAGTAGATACAGCCAATTCTGCCGAAGAAGCTCTGAAAATGAATATCAGCAGTTATCACCTGCTGCTATTGGACGTGATGATGGGAGAAATCTCCGGATTCAAGATGGCCAATATCCTGAAGAAAGATAAAAAGACAGCTCAGGTTCCCATCATATTCATTACTGCCAAAGATACGGAAAACGATACCGTCACCGGATTCAATCTGGGGGCAGACGACTATATATCGAAACCTTTCTCACTGCGTGAGGTCATTGCCCGCGTGAAAGCCGTGTTACGTCGTACCGCCACTTCGGATATGGAAAAGGTACCGGAACAGCTCAGTTATCAGTCACTGGTAATCGATATCACTAAAAAGAAAGTAAGCATCGATGGTGAAGAAGTGCCGCTGACCAAAAAGGAATTCGAAATCCTCTTCCTGCTGCTACAGAACAAAGGACGTGTTTTCTCTCGCGAAGACATCCTGAGCCGTATCTGGAGCGACGAAGTCTACGTACTGGACCGCACCATCGACGTCAACATCACTCGACTGAGAAAAAAGATCGGCATTTATGGTAAACGTATCGTCACCCGGTTGGGATACGGTTATTGTTTCGAAACGGAATAGAAATGAATACGATTCACCACAGAGTACACGGAGGACACAGAGTTTTAATCTCTTGTTTATTAAGATGTTTAAGAGAAAGATATTCTCTGTGTCCTCTGTGTCCTCCGTGGTGAATTAAACTCAAAAACAAATGAATAAAGAATCATCTGTTCTTTTGTTCTTATGTCTAAAAAAAAACTCCGTGTCCTCTGTGTTACTCTGTGGTGAATCCAACTTAAAAAACAAATTTGTATGAACCTACCTGTCACCCAAAAGCATTTTCTCTCTTTCAGCCGGAAGTTATTTCTTTCGGTCATCTCCCTGTTTCTGGTCTTCGCGGCTTGCTTCATGGCCTATCAGTATCAGCGGGAGAAAGAGTATAAAGTAGAGTTACTGAACATACAATTGCAGGACTGCAACAACCTGCTGTACGAAAAGCTATACGACCACCCTCAGGATATGACTCCAATAATCACCGATTACCTGCGTCATAACGTACTGAAAGACTTACGCATCACCGTAGTCAATCTTGAAGGAAAAGTTCTTTTCGATAGCCAGGAGCAGAACACGGGACAGTTAGGCAACCACATCGGACGCGAAGAGATACAGAAAGCCCTGCATAACGGCATCGGTTTCGATGTTCGCCGCACCTCCGAAACCACCGGAGTCCCCTATTTCTACTCCGCTACCTTATATAAAGATTATATCATCCGCTCGGCTCTGCCCTACAGCGTCAGCCTGATCAATAACCTGAAGGCAGACCCACACTACATCTGGTTCACCGCTATCGTCACTCTGTTGCTAATGGTCATCTTCTATAAGTTCACCAACAAACTGGGTACTTCCATCAATCAACTCCGGGAGTTCGCCATGCGCGCCGACCGTAACGAGCCTATCGAAATGGCGATGCAGTCCGCCTTCCCCCACAACGAACTGGGAGAGATCTCGCAACATATCATCCAGATATACAAACGCCTCCACGAAACGAAGGAAGCACTCTACATAGAAAGAGAGAAGCTGATCACACACCTCCAGATTTCGCACGAGGGACTGGGGGTATTCAGCAAAGACAAGAAAGAGATTCTGGTAAACAACCTGTTTACACAATACAGCAACCTGATATCGGACTCAAACCTTGAAACGGCAGAAGAGGTATTCAACATCAGCGAACTGAAAGAGATAACGGACTTCATCAACAAAGCTCCCAAACGCCCCGTCGGCAAAGAAGAGAAACGGATG
Organism: Bacteroides sp. NGMCC 1.200775; assembly: GCF_040798045.1. NCBI lineage: Bacteria > Pseudomonadati > Bacteroidota > Bacteroidia > Bacteroidales > Bacteroidaceae > Bacteroides > Bacteroides sp. NGMCC 1.200775. The sequence continues at coordinate 1,110,936 of NZ_JASCQK010000001.1, forward strand.
TCCATCACGATCAACAAGAACGGAAAGACCTTCATTGTGGAGTGCATCATCTTCCAGGATATGAGTTTTGAAATCAGTATCAACGATGTCACTCAGGAAGAGGAGCAAATCCGTCTGAAACGGCAACTGACACAAAACATTGCCCACGAGCTGAAGACCCCGGTCAGCAGCATCCAGGGTTATCTGGAAACCATCGTCAACAACGAAAATATCCCAAGGGAAAAGATCAACGTCTTCCTTGAACGCTGCTATGCACAAAGTAACCGCCTGAGCCGGTTGCTGCGCGACATCTCCGTGCTGACCCGCATGGACGAAGCCGCCAACATGATCGACATGGAAAAGGTGGACATCAGCGTACTGGTGACCAACATCGTGAACGAAGTGTCATTGGAGCTGGAAGAGAAGCATATCACAGTTGTCAACTCACTGAAAAAGGAGATTCAGATGCGGGGCAACTACTCATTGCTCTACTCCATCTTCCGCAACCTGATGGACAATGCCATCGCTTATGCCGGAAACAATATCCACATCCACATCAATTGTTTCCGCGAAGACGAGAACTTCTACTACTTCAGCTTTGCCGACACAGGCATAGGCGTATCGCCCGAACATCTGAACCGTCTTTTCGAACGCTTCTACCGGGTGGACAAAGGACGCTCACGCAAGTTGGGAGGTACAGGGCTTGGCCTGGCCATTGTCAAGAATGCGGTCATCATCCACGGTGGAAGCATTTCGGCCAAAAACAGCCAAGGCGGCGGACTGGAGTTTGTATTTACTTTGGCTAAAGAAAAGTAAATCCTGTCACCACACTCTGTCTTTAAACCATTTAGTGTCCAGATTCTCCAATCCGGAGTTTCCGGACAAGTTGTCTATAGCTACCTGCACAGCCTCTTTTTCGGTGGAATGGCGTCCGGACAGAGAATCACTGCTTATCCAGAAAGCCTTGAGGAAGCGGAGCCGTTCAGTCACCTCCTTCTTCCGGGCTTTTCCCGTAAACGGGGCAAGCGGATAGGCACGCACCCAATCTTTGTTCCGGTTATCCATCACCAAGCCTTCCAATTGCTCTACCGTATACTTCCCGACAAGCGCATCGGTGTATTTCCGAAGTCTGCTATATACCCCGGCCGAATCCGTAATGGCCTTGGATGCCGCAAAAACCTTTTCGTAACGTTCGCGCCCCAGCGTATTGTATACCGACCAGAACCATGCCGTATCCAGCACACCCATAGAAATCTCCAAGGCCGAAAGGGTGGTGTAAGGCGTAAATCTCGACTCTTCCATATCCCGATGGTACTCCCTGGTATAAGCATAGAAGAAGTCGGCCGCAGCGGTCAGCCCTTCCCAACCGATAGCCTCTTCCGTCATCCTGAGCCAACGGGGGGAATATACAGCCATCTCGACCATGCGCTTCGGAGTAATGCCGGCACGTTCGGCAAGCATCTTCAACCATTCCGGTGTGTCCGTAGGCAGAGGGGCACAATGAAGCATCAGGTTGCAGAACATGCCGATACGGCTTTCGCTGGTATCATAGTACCACTTGTCCAGTCGTATGAACTTCTCCTTCCCCATCAGGCTCAGCAGGCGGATCATCACTTCGGCACCGAACACCCCGTCCAGTTTCTGGGCCAGCGAAGTAACATCGGTACGGGCTTTCCCCCGTTCCAGTTCGATGTCCAGAATGCGTACAGTCACCTTTTCCAGCACTTTCTTAAATCCGCTGAAATCATAATCCCGGCAGTCGGTATATATCCGTCCGTCCCTTCCCTTTTTCTGATAAAAAAAGCCCGCAGCCTCCTCTATCAGCGTAGGCGAAAGCGGGCGATCCATCAGTTCGGTAATCAAGCCATCTTCGGACAGAAGTCCCATCTGGTAGGCCCTGCCGAAATCGACGGCACGAATGGGAAACTCAACCGGATAAGGCTCTACCTTATAAGAAAGGAAATTACACAAGCGGTACAACTCGTAGCGGATCTTGAAATCGGTTATAAACTCATTATCCGTCAGCAAACGTTTCGGATGTTTCAGCCAGCAATCTATCCAATAGCAATGAACCAGTACGACACGATAATCGTGAGAGGAACCATACCATTCGCGGACGCTGTACAGAAAGGTGATATTCCGGGGAGTAAGCATCGGAAGCAAATGAAGCAGGACGTAGTGTGAATACTTCAGATACACCTCCTGGTCGCGGTAATCCCACTCCAATGCCCAGAGAATCTCACTCAGTGCATAGGGATGTTCAAGGCGCTCCAATGCCTGTTCGTATGGTGCCAGAGGGATTTCTCCGTATAATTTATCAAGTAACGTACCGAAGCCTTTGCGCCAGACACAAGTCCGCGAATGTGACGCCATAAGGCACATTTCCAACAGAAGTGAGTAATCACGCACTTCTTCTTCATAAAACCGTATCCATACATCGGCAAACGGATAGCACCCTATCGCTGTTGGTGAATCCGAATCATGCTTCGCACTTTCAAACTGTTCTTTGAACAAATGCACCTCCCCCCAGGGATCGCTATAGGTCAATTCACCATGAATTACGATCTGATATTGCAGTTTGTCAAAAAGATCAAATACTTCTCCTGACTGTATTCCTTTAAAGATTGCCTCTGTAGTTGGTTGTCCTTTTTTATTCTTCATGTCTGACTTGTTTGTTGTGTGTATAACGTTTTCATCACTGAGTACAAATATAGAATAAAAATACTATCTTTGTCCCATATCAAAACAAAAGATTATGATAAGCAATGTAAAATACCTTTCATTTGTACTGTTATTGGTGCTTACTGCCTGTAAAAGCGGCCCCGCGGCCAGCCAGGAGCAGAACGGAAAGCAAGATACGGTTAAAGTTTTCAATTTACCCGACATACCCGTAGTGCTGAACACGGTGTCGCAACGGGCAGATTATATGGTAAAGCACTATTGGGATCGCTTTGACTTTACAGACACCACCTACGTCAGTCAGATCGACGTTGCCGAACAGGCTTGGGTGGATTATTGCGATTTGTTGGAACATGTGCCCTTGTCCGACGCGCAAACTGCCATAAAAGAGACGATCGGCCGGGCCGGGAAAAACAAAAAGATGCTGGACTTCTTTGCGGAACTGGCCGATAAATATCTCTACGACCCTAACTCGCCTATGCGTAACGAGGAGCTTTACATCCCCGTGCTGGAAGCTCTGACAGCCTCCCCCATGCTGAATGAAACGGAAAAGATACGTCCGCAGGCGCGGCTGGAACTGGCACAAAAGAACCGGTTGGGCACAAAAGCCCTCAACTTCACATATACACTGGATTCGGGTGCAAAGGGTACGCTTTATCAGTTCCCGGCGGAATACACGTTACTGTTTATCAACAATCCCGGCTGCCACGCCTGCTCTGAGATGATAGAAGGGCTAAAGAGTTCTCCGGTCATCAACGGGTTCATAGCCGACAAGAAGCTGAAGGTGCTGTCTCTCTATCCGGATGAAGAACTGGATGAATGGAAAAAGCACCGGAGCGATTTCGCGAAAGAATGGACCAACGGATACGACAAGGAGCTGGTCATCAAAAACAAAAACCTGTATGACCTGAGGGCTATTCCCACCCTCTACTTACTGGATAAGAACAAAACCGTATTGTTGAAAGACGCCACCCTGCAAAAGGTAGAGCAATATCTGGCAGAGTGCGGTTAAGAAAAACATACCGGAACGGAGCATTTGCCCCAAAGATGCGGAGAAGGTCGGATTATCATTTTGACAGAATGATAATCCGGCCTCTCTATTTTCCATTCTTTCGGCCCGACGCACGATACGCCTCTCAAAAACGTCTCCAATTCGATTTACCGGTTATCTCTTTGCCCGTAATTTCCCGCTTTTGTTTACCGAAAGAAAGAGACCGGAAAGTGTTCCGTCCATAAAGCAGGTTTTAACCTTGAAACCATCTCTTTCCGACACTTCCGGAACGATCATATCGGGTGAGCAACCGGAGCAAAATCCGGAGCTATAAGCCCCGGTTTTCATAACAATATATGTAATGGAGCATAACATATAGAGATATTTGAAAAAGAAGTAAGCATTTTCGGAAAATGCTTACTTCTTTCGGGGGAAATGTAACCGTCTTTTGGAGTGAATGCTTACTGCTTTTCCGCAAAACCCCGGCTCTAATCCACCCAAAGCCCGGCTTTCGGAACAGAAAAGGCCGGCTTTCCCCTTGTTTTCCCTCCGGTTCATCCGTTTTAAAGAAAGAGTGTGTCAGTCAAAAGGCTGATTAACCATCATTCTGCCATCATAACCCTCCGGAATCAAGATAAATGGCATCGCCTATCTAAGTCATTCCAATGTGCCGCCTGACACTATCCGGACGACCTGTCCGATGTTGCTCCGTCCGTTCCGCAATGCATAACGAATAATCACAAATTATTATGCTATTTCTAATATTCTTTTTATCTTTGCAGTGCATTGGTTTGTATTCTCCGTGTACCGGGGATGCAATTAAAAGGGAATCAGGTGCAAATCCTGAACAGTCCCGCTGCTGTAAGTTTCACATCAAATTGTTGTAAGCAACCACCACTTGCCACTGGGAAACGTTTTCCTGGGAAGGCGCTTATCAACAGAAACGAGTCAGAAGACCTGCCTGTGCATCTATTTCATTGCTTTCGAGGAAAAAGCGTTGAGTCTAATGAGCCGGAATTATTCCATCCGTCATTTCATTCATCACTCTGATTCAGAGAAAGTAAGTTATGATAATAAACTCTGCCAAGTTTATTTAGTATGTCCGGCCGAAGTGACTTCGTCCGGACATTTTAACTGTAAAAAAACGAAGATGAATATATTTAGATTGCCTAAGCTACTACACGTCTGTGTTGCTTTCTGTTGCTGCCAGGGGCTTACCGTTTCACTTTTCGCCCAACAGCAGAAAGCAGATACCGCCCGTACTTATTCAATCCCCGAAGTAACCGTTGCCGAAGCTTACCACACCCGCGAAGTAAGAGCGATGGCTCCCACCCAAGTGTTCTCTAAAGAAGAACTCAAAAGCCTCAACGTATTGCAAGTATCGGATGCCGTGAAGCACTTTGCCGGAGTTACGGTGAAAGACTACGGCGGCATTGGCGGACTGAAAACCGTTTCATTGCGAAGCCTCGGAGCCGAGCATACCGCCGTGGGATATGACGGAATAACGATCAGCGACTGCCAGACGGGGCAGATCGACATCGGACGCTTCTCACTGGACAATGTAGACCGCCTCTCGCTCAGCAACGGACAGAGTGATAATATCTTTCAGCCCGCAAGGTTTTTCGCTTCCGCCGGGATACTGAACATACAGACGCTGACACCGCAATTCAAAGACAACCGGCGTACCAACCTGAGCGCCTCGTTCAAAACGGGTTCGTGGGGACTGGTCAATCCGTCTCTCCTGATCGAACAGAAACTGAGCCGGCAATGGGTGCTCTCCGCCAACGGCGAGTGGATGTCGGCTGACGGGCACTACCCTTTCACATTGCATTATGGCGAAAACAATGACCTGAGCTCGCGCGAAAAACGGAAAAACACGGAAGTGAAAAACCTCCGTGCCGAAGCGGGATTATTCGGCAACTTTTCGGATACGGAACAATGGCGGCTGAAAGCCTACTATTATCAGTCGTCCCGCGGACTGCCCAATGCCACCACTTATTATTACGACTACTCTTCACAGCACCTCTGGGACAAGAATGTCTTCGTGCAAAGCCAATATAAGAAGGAGTTCAACCGCCAATGGGTTTTCCAGACTTCGGCTAAGTGGAACTGGAGCTATCAACGTTACCTCGATCCTGATTATAAAGGTTCGGAAGGCAAAACGGAAAACAGTTATTATCAACAAGAGTATTACCTCTCGGCTTCGGCTCTCTACCGGGTGCTCAGCAACCTCTCATTTTCACTCTCGACGGACGGGAGCATCAACCGGCTGAACGCGAACCTGAAAAATTTTGCGTATCCTACCCGCTATTCGTGGTTGACGGCCTTTGCCGGAAAATACGTCAACGACTGGTTGACCGCTTCGGCCTCGGTACTGGCAACGGTCATCAACGAGGAGGTGCGCCAAGGCAGCGCCGCAGCCAACCGACGGAAACTCTCTCCGTACGTCAGCGCGTCGTTCAAGCCCTTTGCCGGCGAAGAGTTCCGCATCCGCCTGTTCTATAAAGACATCTTCCGGTTGCCCAGCTTCAACGACCTGTACTACGGGCAGGTGGGCAACACGAACCTGAAACCGGAAAGCACCACACAATACAACCTGGGACTGACGTACAGCCGGTCGATCAATGAACTGATCCCCTACGTATCCGTCACGGCAGATGCTTATTATAATAAGGTGAAAGACAAAATCATCGCCATCCCCACCAAGAACCTCTTTATATGGAGCATGGTGAACCTCGGCAAAGTGGACATCAAGGGAATAGACATTGCCGGAAACATTAGCCTGCAACCCTGGGAGAAACTACGGGTGAACCTTTCGGGGAACTACACTTATCAGCGTGCACTGGATATGACTGAACCGGGAGGAAAAACCTACAAGCAACAAATCGCCTATACTCCCCGCGTATCCGGATCGGGACAAGCCGGCATCGAGACTCCGTGGGTGAACCTCTCCTACTCGTTCCTCTTTTCGGGCAAGCGCTATATGCTGGGGCAGAACCTCCGCGAAAACCGGCTGGACAGTTACAGCGACCATAGTGTATCCGTCAGCCGCGATCAGCGCATCCGTAACGTAAACACATCCCTGACAGTGGAAGTGCTGAACTTACTGGACAAGAATTACGAGATAGTGAAGAACTTTCCCATGCCGGGACGGTCAGTGAGAGTGACGATGAAAGTAAGATACTAAAGATACTCCAGACATTGAATCAGTAATTATCAAAAGAAACAGCAATATGAAAACAATTTCATTCAATAACGGCAGAAGCAATTCCTCCTCCCTCTTTCGGAGAGGTATGGGAGGCGTGTCCTTCTTTTTCCTCCTCTTCCTGCTTCTCTTCGCCTCGTGCGATGACCTGGAAGACACGGATACCCCTTCGGGTGGCGACGACGGTATACCCACCGAAACCGGAACAGCCGAACTCTACATCCTCAGCGAAGGACTCTTCAACCTGAACAACAGCTCGCTGGCTTTGTATTCCTTCAAGAACAATCAGCTGAACACCGACTACTTCCGCAGCATCAACCGACGCGGCCTGGGAGATACAGCCAACGATATGGCCATCTATGGCAGCAAACTCTATATCGTAGTCAACGTATCGAGCCAGATAGAAGTAGTCGACTTGCAAAGCGGAAAGTCTGTCAAACAGATACCGATGTTATCGGAAAACGGAAGTTCCCGGCAACCCCGCAACATCGCTTTCGACGGAGGCAAGGCATACGTGTGTTCCTTCGACGGAACAGTGGCGCGAATAGATACTGCCTCTCTTTCCATCGACGCACTGACCCGGGCGGGCAGAAACCCTGACGGCATCTGCGTGCAGAACGGAAAGCTGTATGTTTCCAATTCCGGAGGACTGGACTGGGAAGGCATCGGGGTAGACCGTACGGTCTCTGTGATCGACATCCCTTCTTTTACCGAAATCAAGAAGATAGAAGTAGGCCCTAATCCGGGAAAGATACAGGCCGGACCAGACGGAAACATTTATGTAGCCACGCACGGCGAGAACATCGAAACGGGGGACTATCACTTCGTGCAAATAGACGGTCATACTGATCAAGTGGTACGGACCTTCGACGAAAAGGTGTTGAGTTTCACCATCCACGACAACATGGCCTATTTATACAATTATGATTACCGGACTCAGGACTCGCAAATCAAAGTGTTCAACCTGAAAACCGGAAAGACGGAACGGGAAAACTTCATCACGGACGGCACCGCGATACGTACTCCTTACAGCATCAGTGTCAACCCTTACAGCGGAAACATCTACATCACCGACGCTTACGACTATAAGGTGAAAGGTGATGTGCTCTGCTTCAGCCCGCAGGGACAACTTATATTTAAGCTGCCCAATGTGGGAATCAACTCCAATACCGTCCTGTTCCGGAACAAAGCCTCGCAAGGCAATCCCGACGAAAATCCCGCAGACCCGGAAGCAGGTGCCTTCGCTAATAAAGTATTGGAGTATAATCCGGCGCCATCACAATATATGAATACCTCTTATACAGCTTACGAAGAGGGATTCACCGACGTTCAGGTATTGGCACGCGCCACCGAACTGCTACAGGACCGCACCACCTGTCTCTTCACGCTCGGAGGATTCGGAGGTAACATTACCGTGGGATTCGACCATACCATCCCTAACGTCCCCGGTGAATATGACTTCAAGATATACGGCAACGCCTACTATGATATGTATGGCACTCTGCTGGATAAACCCGGAGGAAACTCCGAACCGGGAATCGTGCTTGTATCCAAAGACACGAATGGCAACGGATTGCCGGATGATGAGTGGTACGAATTGGCAGGAAGCGAATATAACTCGCCTGCCACCATCCGCAACTACGAAATCACTTACTACCGTCCCACTCCGGCAGACGGGGATGTGAAGTGGAAAGACAATCAAGGCAAAGAGGGATACATCTACCGGAACACATATCACACCCAGGGTTCTTATTATCCGGCATGGATGCCGGCTGAAATCACATTCCGCGGAAGCCGCCTGGCGGACAACTCTATCAACGAGCCACGTCCGGGCATGCCCGAGCACTGGGTAGGCTACTGTTATGCCTGGGGATATGCCGACAACCACCCGAACAATACGGAGTATTCTCAATTCAAGATAGACTGGACAGTAGATAAAGACGGAAAACCGGTTCATCTGGACGGCATCGACTTCGTGAAGATTTATACAGCCGTCAACCAGAACTGCGGCTGGCTGGGTGAAGCTTCTACGGAGATACAGGCGGTGGAAGATTTGCACTACAAGAAATAAAACCAAGTGGAAAAGAGATAAGAAATGAACATTTACCAATTACTTAATTTAATGACTCAAAAAATGAAAATGAAAAAGTATCTATTGCTATTTGTGACAGCATTAGCGTTAGGATTTGCTTCTTGCTCGGATGACGAAACCATCCCTAACCTGACGGGTATCGCCATCGAAAGTGAAGGCGGAGTGACCGAAGTTATCCAAGGTGGAACACTCGCACTGACCGCCAACTATACAAGCAACGTGAACCCCGAAGTAAGATGGGAAGTCAACGGAGAGGTGAAGTCAACTGATAAGGAGTTCAGCTTTACTGAAGCCGAACCGGGAAAATACTATGTAACTCTGGTAGTATCTACGGAAGTAGGAGAGAAAAGAGTAAACCTTCCGGTCACCGTATACGGCAAATACAAATATGGAACCTTTGTTCTAAATGAAGGCAACTTCGGCAATCCTCCCAGCTCTCTCATCTTCATTTCTCCGGAAAATGAAATGACAGAAGAAGCATACTTCGAAGCAAACGGTACACACTTGGGAGTTGTATCACAAGACCTGTTCATTGCAAACAATAAGATGTATATCATTTCTCAGAATGGCGGCGAAGACGGTATGCTTGTAATTGCCAATGCCGAAACACTGAAAAAAGAGAAAGGATTCAGCAAGGATCAACTGGCCGACCTCAATTGGCCCACCCACGTAGCCGCTCTGGATGACTCACACGTATACATCCGCGACAACAACGGCGTGCACTTATTCGATCCGACAACAACCTCCCTGAGTTTAATAGAGGGAACAGACGGAGCGATAAAAAACAGAATGGCGGTAACAGCCCAGAAAGTATTCGCAGGAGCCAACAACAGTCTGCTGGTGATTAAAGATAACAAAGTGATAAAAACCATCGCTTTGGAAGGCACACCGACAGGAGTTGTAAAAGCTTCGGACGGTAATGTATGGGTTTCTGTCAACAGCACTCCGGCAAAGATTATGAAGGTATCATCTAAGGACTACTCAATCTTGAAAACAAACGAATTAGGAAGTTTCCAGGTATCAGCTGGCTGGGGAGCCACTCCGGCAATCAGCGCCAAAGGTGACAGCATTTATTTTGGTAACAACAGCACTGCTATCTATCTCCATAATTTCGCGAAGAATCAGACCAAAGAGCTGGCTAAAATCGGTGATTACATACAAAATGCCACAATGACTTACAATAACCTTGCAGTAAATCCGAAAAACAGTGATGTATACGTCACTACAATCAAAGGTTACGGTAACGATTACCTGACCAACAGCATCGGCGTATTTAACTTCACAAGCGGTACTACTAAATTGGTGCAGGATTACAAAAATGCGACTCGCTTCCCCGCGGGAGTATTCTTCACTTACGACTTTGAATAAAAGTAAAAAGGTGTAGTCCCCGGCATACCAGGATATAACCATATTGAAAAGGGGATGTGTCATCATTCACCACAGAGTAACACAGAGTTCCATAGAGCGAACTTAATCTATTGATTTATCTGTGTAGTCTGTGGTGAATACGAATTTCGACACACCCCCCTTTTATTTTTTAATACTGCACCGGTGGTGTACTCCAGCTACCGGACAGCGTCAGGTTATCGGTTCCAAGCAAAGGAAGATTCACTGGAACGGTAACCGTTATATTACCAATCAATAATTTAACGGTTCCATTCAGCACAGGACCGAGCAAGGGGATTCCTCCCAATATACCATCCAGGTTAGCAATATTCTTCAACTGTACAGAGAGTGTCAGCGAATGGTTTCCGTCGTTCTGCTGTGCATACGATTTCAACCCCAGGCTGACAAACGAATAGTTCGAACGATACCTGTAATTCGTATTGACTGTTGCCTGTATCGGATCTGTGATATTCACAAATACTCCATTCAGCAACAACGGACCGTCAATCACATCGTCCACCAACAATCCGGAGATCAGTCCGGGTTTGGCAACATGAATCTCCCGCACATCATATAGGCCATGAAAACCTCTGATCAGAATATCTTTCTCACTATTCGTCGTACCGGGTGTAGGTGTGAATCCATACCGGAAACGATGATTACCCGTATAGAAATCCTTCACATTCAGGTCTAAGTCCGCAGTCTTCGGGAAATTGTTTATGGTCACTAAAGCATAAGCAGCATCACTGCCCCTCCAGGGATTCAGTAAATCGCCCAACGCTCCCAATGCACCGTTCTGCGTAGCATTACCGGAGAGAGTCAGCCCTATCTGATTGACCAGCCCTTGCAAAAGTTGTGCATACAGTGCATCCACGACCGGTTCCAACAATGCTGCCACCACCAGATTGACTGCGGCATCGAGCCCGCCAACAACATTATAGACAACATTACCAACCACCCCTAAATCCATTGCCGCTTTCAGTAATCCTGGCAAAACTCCTTGTACCGTCGTCCGGATTATATTCCTATACCCTACTTGCGTCACAATATTGTTGGTCAGAGAATTCAAAGCGGTTTGTGCATCCACAAACACTCTTCGCAAATTCAGCATACTGATAATGCGCTGCAACAGTACATAAGGTTGAGCAGAGGTATCCGAGAAAGATACATTGGCCAGATAAAATTCCGAAGTGTCGGTAAACTCCGCACCGGGTAACACGATCCGGGCATTCGCACGTGTTGTCTGGTAATTCGTCAACACATCTGCATAGTTGGTTCCTCCGCCCGAAACGGGAATCGGGAACTGCGTTTTCTCTACATTGGCCAGAAATACAGCTGTATACTGTCCTTTCGGAAGCGTATCTTTCAAGGCAGCCATCGGCCAGGAAGGAGCAGCATCCGTAGTCTTCAGCACCACCTTTTCTTTCACAAACTCACCTGTCGACTTATAAATGACGTAACGCAGGTGACGAACCCGTGAATCGGTCCCCGTGACGGGCGTACGGGTATCCGCTCCTCCGTATCCGGCAGAGAAGGTTACTTCAAAATATCCGTCGGGCAAGTCCGAAGGCTTACCTTCCGGAGGAAGTTGCCCGGGGTCTTCACCGGGCACTTCGACCAGCTCTTTCTCACATCCCGTCAGGAAGAGAGAAAGAAAAAGGCTTATCATTATTATCACTTTCGTTTTCATCTCCGGTTCTTTTTGCTTTCAGTTTCTATTGAAGGCCATCCCAGGCATTGTCATCCAAGTTGATGTTTCCTGCCAAAGTGAAACCTATATTGATATTCGCATAACTTCCGGTCACTTTCACCCAATGATTAGGAGTAAAAATAATCCGGTTTCCCGAAACCACACCGGGAGTATCCGGCAGTTTCACCGTATAACGTTCAGTGAAGATTCCATAGGACACATCCAGATAAAATAAGGTCTTTCTACTATCCGGAATAGCCAGCAGAAACTGGTTGAAACTGACTTTCCCCGAAACCGGTGCCTGAGTAGCCAATGTTTTTATACCGCTGTCACCGGCTGTTTGCCATGCCAGTGCCGTCCCATCCGTTGCACGGGTAGCCGTCACAAGTTGCTCGGCTATCAATGTCATAGAGTTGACATATGCGGGAATATTGGTCACTTCGAGCGTTAAACCACTAACCAGCCTTTTCAGTGTACCTGTCACATAATTGATTTGCGAAGGTTTAAAAACAGGGCCAACCAACGTTGTACCCTGGTAACCGTTTCCGAAACACGAAAAGAACTCCGGAACTACCGTCGGATTGACCGGTTGCAAATACAAATTAGCCAACGTAGCCGGATTACCAGTCGAACCGATATTAAACCGCTTCGTTGCACCTCCGCCACTGGCAAAATCATAATCACTCCGATTATATCCGATCACCAACAACTGATAGGTAGAGGCTGCTGAAAGATTAAGCATCGTGACTACTGCCGGAAACGAATTGACATCCAATTGTCGGGCTGCGCTATATTCCGGAACGAAATTAGCTGCATCGTTTGGCAATGCTTCATCCGTTTTCCGAAACGGCAGAATCAGTATCCTGTTGACAGAGAGAGCTGCATCTCCCGGCGCACGACTCATGACCCCGTCCCGCTTTATTTCAAAACGGACCGGAACCCCTTCTTCCAAGGGGAGTTCGGCAACATCATCTGTTGAGCAGCTGCCCAACAAGAGCGTTGCCAGAAATCCCGTCAGAAGGATAGTTATATAGCCTGCCTTTCTCATAGCCATACCATGATTCTGTTTTTGAGTTACTTTTACTGAATTACCAGGTTATGTATCAATTCCCATGCCGGACTGATAGTGATCACAATATTCTGATCGGTCAGCAAATCTACCGGAGCATCATCGTCACCCGGGTTACCCGGTGTTCCGCCATCCACACTACCCGTAGCACCTTTCACACCTAATGCATAAAAATGATTTGCCAGCAGATTAAACTGTGTTGCTCTCGAACTATTAGTGTCGCTCACGGTCCACTCTTTTATAGCGGTACCACTCGCATCATAAAGTCCTAAAGTCATGCTCACGCCACTAACCGGCATATAGAACGAACCTCCCAATTGTGAATTAGGCACTTTCACCACTCCCTGTCCGGACAAATCGTTGCCCACATACACGCCGTTGGAAACAGCCTGGCCGGAAAGATCCATATCTATTATATTATAAGGAGTAGCGGCAGTATTGATACCTACACCATTAGTCAGATTCACCTGCTGATTGGAGTTGCTGACTTTCAGACGCAAATACTTCACAGTGGTTCCGTTAAGCACTTGAGGAACATTCTTGAAGTATCCCAGTACACCGGCCACCTTACGGGTCATCTCAATGCTGACACGAGTTCCGCCCTGAGCCATTACTTCCGCATCGGCCGAACCTGCAAAGATTTCCGATTCATCGCCCGAATTCATAATAGTAGCAAGCATATCCGTATTTGGTATTACCGGAAGTCGGCGTAGTCACAGAGAAGCGATCACTTGCGTCACGGCCTACAGCCAAAAACTTATATACCCCTGCAGGAAGCTTGTCAGCATCGGGAACGGCAAAACGTTTGAAAGTAGTACCATCGGTCCAGCCGGTGATATCATAGGTCTTTTGATGCAGATAAGTCGAACCGTTCTGCACAAAAGCATAAACACTGACGCGAGTGACATGCTGTGTAGCCTCCTGGCTATACACCGGCATTCGGGTTCCAATCCCATCTGTCAGACCATTAACCGCGGACAGTTCAAATGTAATCCCACTATTTTCAGGATTCACTTCAGACGAAGGATCATCTTCGTTGGAACAAGCAGCAAATACAAAGAGGCTTGCTGCCACCAGAAACATTAATTTTTTCATAATAGCAAAGTTTAGTTTAAATAAATAGATAAGGAAAAAGAGATCAGTAGATATCCAGGCGATGTATCGTGAGCCATTCCCCACGGATAAACATCTTGATTTCCCAGATTCCTTCTGATGTATTGTAGTCTATAGAGACAGCGGTTATTTCATTACGCCGCATATCCATCTCCATCACCGGCAATTTCAGATATGGAGTTTCTGATGCACGTGTACCACCGGTGTAGAAAGTCAAAGTCAATTTGGAATGTCCCTCTGCCGAAGTAGGAGCAAGCAATGTCTCCAGGACATTGGTGAACGGCACATTTTTGTCAACTTGAGTGCTTCCGGCATAATTGAGGCCCGCATCCGTCGACTGATAAACATGACTTACATTCTGTTCAATACGTGTTATCTCAGCCGGGAAATTGGAACAGAGCAGTAACAACTTTCCCTTCGTCCGTTCCAGTGTCAATTCTTCTGTCTGACAATCGGGAGAGAAATGCAAGACCCCGCTTGTCACATAAATATCAGTATGTTCCTTCCCATCCTGATGCAAGATACCGGTGGGATAGTCCGTGGTCAGATTTCCCCATACGGCCAATTTATAATCACCGTCGGGTATGCCCGGAAAAGCAAGGGTGTATTCCTTTTCTTCACCTTCTGTAGAGATGACCGCCGACTCTCTGATCAATACCCCGGTAGATGCATCATACAGAGCGTAATAGAGAGTTCCTGTATAAGTCCGGAAAGGCAGATTTTCGTCTACCGGGCTCAACTGTGGAAACTGCGATATATTCAAATAGTTCTTGTCCTTAACAGATACCCGAACCGAGTAAGGTTGTTCTACCGGACATTCGTCTCCGCAAGAGGAAGCAAGTACCATGCCAACTACCATGCAGAAGATCTGTATTACTCTTCCATTCATAATCTCTAAAGTTTAAATATAAAACAATTCGTTCAATCACTCAGAAATCAGTATCCTAAAACCAAGATACTTCCCGTATGGTAGTTTTGTAAGCGAGGCACCGTTGCTCCGCATAAATCAAATATCAACAGAAAGATTATGCATTTGTTTTGCCATGAATCATTATTATCTGTTAAAGTTATATCGCGTCATCCTATTGTTTAAATGATTCATAAATAAACAAGCGGAGAAAACAAAGTTTATCCTCTAAATGTTGTAGAATAAAACAAGATTTAAAAGAAAGAAGATTATGACTGAAAATTATGAACTGATAGACAATGAAGAAAAACATCAATATGAATTTCATGTTGAAGGTTATGTTCCCCGGATAGAATACATAAAATCCTTAAATGGCGAGATTTATCTGACCCATACCGAAGTACCGGCCGCCTTGGGAGGACACGGAATAGGTTCACAACTTGCAGAGAAAGTTCTCACTGACATTGAACGGCAGGGCTTGCGCCTGGTTCCTCTCTGTCCGTTCGTGGCGGGATACATACACAAACATCCGGAATGGAAGCGTATTGTACTTCGTGGTGCTCACATTCAATAATATAAAAACAGTTATGGGAAAACAAATAGAATACAGCAATGGCGAACTAACCATTGTATGGCAACCGGAACTCTGCCGGCATGCCGGAATCTGCGTAAAGACACTGCCTAACGTATATCACCCGAAAGAACGTCCGTGGATAAAGATGGAGAATGCTACCACGGAAGAACTGATTGCTCAAATCAAAATGTGTCCGTCGGGAGCGTTGAGTTACAAACTAAAGAAATAAGCAAAATCGCCGGAAATATCATTTGAAAGAATTTTCCAGCGATTTTTCTTATTTCCTCTCCGTCCACAAACTGCGGTTATAAGATTTAGAGTGTTTCGCTTTGTTCCGACAGCGCAAACGATTTGGCATCCAATTGATAGGCTTTAAACCATAAATCTTCTCCAGTTTCATATATATCTTTGCCGGCCTGCAAGTTGTCATACCGCCCCCAATAACGATCGCCAATAATAGGATACGCTTTTATCATTGTATTTTCTTCATGGGGTATCACATTCATTCACGGAATACGCAGATGTCACCTGCCACGTCATCACAAAGTCCGGATGCAGCAAATAGCGGATCATGAACTTCTTCTTATGTTCCGTACGGTATTCTTCCGCCGGAAACTCCCCGTGTTCACATACCTGGAACGGCATGATGCGAAGATGCTCCCTAAAATCGACCTCTGAAGTATCCATACACTTAAACATCACTTCTTTTGCTGACCAATGTAAAAGTAAAGACCAGGTATCTTCTCCCTGATATTCAGAAATCAACTCGTCCGGACGCATATATTTATGAGCGACCTTGTGCACCCGCTGCCCGTATTGCTCGATATCGATTCCCACTTCGGACCTGGGACTCAGTATAACCGCGACATAACCGCGAGTGTGAGAAATGCTGATGAAATAAGAAGAGTCCGCCAAACGGGGTTTGCCACTGGGAGCATATTCAATTATCTTTTCCTCCCCTAACAACTGATATAGCAATACACGTACGGAAAGCCATTCCAATTTACGATGTGGTGAAGAAAAACGCGTCAACTGTTGCTCATATCTTTCCGGATCGGGCAACAGTGCCAAAAGTTCTTCCGTGGACTCTTCTGTTTTCCAGATTCCCCATTGATAAGCAATTTCTTTATATTCCCGCAACAAAGCCATGGTAAAAACAGATATCAGGAGGTTTCTTCCTCTGGGGAAGGCTCGTTAACGGTAAACTTCACTTTCAGGATTCTCCGGCTGTCCATAGCCAGCACTTCAAATTCGTATCGATGATAGAGAACCTTCTCGTGGAGTGCCGGAAATTCTCCCTTTATCTCGAGCAACAGTCCGGCCAGTGTATCGGCATCTCCATCTACTTTGTCAAAATCATCTTCGTCGACCTTCGTAATCTTATAAAAATCGGTCAACTGCGTTTTAGCCTCAAACACCCAGGTATGATCGTTAATCACCGTATAGGTACGCTCTTCATCATCATATTCATCATGAATCTCCCCAACGATCTCTTCAATGATATCCTCCATTGTCACAATTCCCGATGTACCCCCGAATTCATCCACAACAATGGCAATATGAATCTTATTTGCCTGGAAATCACGTAAAAGATCATCGATCATTTTAGTTTCCGGCACAAAATATGCCGGACGGATCAGTGACTGCCAACGGAAATTGTCACCCTTATTAAGGTGGGGCAACAAATCCTTGATATAAAGTACCCCCTTGATATTATCACGTGTGCCCGAATAGATGGGGATACGGGAATATGCATTGTCGATAATACATTGAATTACATCTTTAAAAGGAGTACGTATATCAAGATCGACCACGTCGAGGCGGGAAGTCATAACCTCCTTGGCTGTTTCGCCACCAAAACGAATGATGCCTTCCAGTATATTATTTTCTTCCGTAAGTTCGGCCTTGTCGGTCAGTTCAAGGGCATGAGAAAGTTCGTCAACCGATATATTGTGATTCTTTTTGGCAAAATGTTTATTCAAGAAAGCCGTAGAATGTACTAACACAGCAGAGATAGGAGCAAATACTTTACGCAACATATAGATGACCGGAGCGGAGAAACGGCAGAAAGCCAATGTCTTCTGGGCCGAATAGATCTTAGGCATAATCTCTCCGAAAAGCAACAAGAGGAAAGTCAGGATAACAGTCAGTATCAAAAACTCTGCAAGAGGCGAATGAAAGACAAAGACATTCATGAAGAAGAAGTTACAGAGCATGATAATGGTAACATTCACAAAGTTGTTTGTGATAAGAATGGTTGCCAACAAACGTTCGGAGTCTGCGAGCAGATTGCTGATTTTCCCATCAGAAGGATGATTGCCTTCTTCTATATCATTCAGATCGGAAGGCGAAAGTGAGAAGAAAGCGATTTCGGATGCCGAAGCAAAGCCCGAGGCGAGCAGGAGCAAACCTGCCAGAATAATGGCTATTATTGCCGATAATGAAGGTGTGTTTACGGATATTCCGTTAAAAATTTCTGCCAATTGGCATAAATAAGCGTCTGGGTCCAAAATATTGGTTTTAAGTTAATAATAAGTAGCTACATGCAAATCATGTGCCACAAGTTGTCAGCTAAAAGTTATCACTACAAGTTAAGGTTAGATGCCGGATGGCAATTCTAACTCTTAACTTGTAGCCATTAACCATTAAAACGGCAGGTCATCCGCCGAATTATCTTGCGAAGACACCGGTTGCTGCGGTTGTTGCGATTGAGATCTCACGGGAGCAGCAGCCTGCTGCTGTGCCGGAGCATACGATCCCGAACCGGTACCTTTCGGAGTGAGCATTTCCATATTATCCACAAAAATCTCGGTAACATAGCGTTTAGCCCCATTCTGGTCATCATAAGAACGGGTTCTTATTTTCCCCTCCACATAGAGCTTATCACCTTTATGTACATACTTTTCGGCAGTTTCTGCCAGTCCGCGCCAAAGGACAAGATTGTGCCATTCGGTCCGTTCAGGTACTTGTGTACCATTCGACAAAGTATATGCGCGGTCGGTCGTAGCCAAAGGAAAACTGGCTACAGCAATACCTGTATCCAAATATCTCACTTCAGGGTCCTTTCCGACATTTCCTATCAATATCACTTTATTTACTGACATATTCTCAGAATTTTATGTTTCTAAATACCGAATTTCGTTGCCAAAATTAAATAGAATAACAATAGAATGCAAGAATTGTTACAACTTTTATAAAGCTCTATAAGTTTTATTGCGCACTTTTCTCAAAATGGTTTGCAATTCAAAAAGCTTGGCTGGATTCTTCTCTGCAAGATTCTCCTGTTCATAATCTTTAGTCATGTCATACAATTGCGGAATGCTCAGATTACCCGTTTCTATTTTAGGTCCCCAGGTTATCATGTGAGGGCCGTCGTTAGGTTCAATGTATTTCCAGTCCTTGGTACGTACTGACAGTGTGTGGTTAGAGGCTTGCTCAATCACCCAAGGACGGTCGGTAGAATCCGTTCCCAGCCAGTTGCCCAGACGGTCAAAACTATCGGGAGCCGCTCCTTTGGGAACCCTTGCATCAACCAGGGAAGCTAAAGAGGCCAGCCAGTCGATTTGTGAAACCAATACATCCGACACCTGCGGCTGAGTAATTTTCTTAGGCCAGCGCACAATGGCGGGAATACGGGTTCCACCTTCGAAAGCACTATATTTGTTGCCACGCAGCGGACCTGCCGGACTGTGCCCGTTGAGCAGCTCCTCTGCACGATCCTGATAACCATCATCCACAACAGGACCGTTATCACTGGAAAGAATAATCAATGTGTTTTCAGAAAGTCCCAGCTTGTCAAGTGTTTCCAGGATTTGCCCTACACTCCAGTCGAACTGTACAATGGCATCTCCGCGCACCCCCATCGGATTCTTACCACGGAAACGCTCGTGTGGAAAGCGTGGAACGTGCACATCATTCGTTGCAAAATACATAAAGAACGGTTCATCCTTATGTTCGCGAATAAAGTTGATGGCATGTGTAGTGATCGAGTCGGCAATATTTTCATCTTTCCATAAAGCCTTGCCTCCCCCTTTCATATAACCGATGCGGCCGATTCCGTTTACGATAGCCATATCATGTCCATGACTGTGTTTCTGGTTATACAACAGCTCCGGATGATCTTTCCCTAAAGGTTCTCCTTCAAAAGGTTTGCGGTAGCTGACTTCGATAGGGGCACTCGGGTCATAGTTTGCCACTTTTCCGTTTTCAATAAATACACAGGGCACACGGTCGGCAGTAGCAGCCATAATGTATGAATAGTCAAATCCCAAATCCCCCAATGCAGCGGGAAGTGGAGCATTCCAGTCTTGCTCTCCGCTTTTATCTCCCAGTCCCAAATGCCATTTACCGAGAGCAGCAGTCACATAACCGGAATTTTTAAACATATCGGCCATCGTGTAATCTTCCGGACGGATAATCATTCCGGCATTTCCGGCTGCTACATCCGTTCCCGGACGACGCCAGGCATATTCTCCCGTAAGCATGGAGTAACGTGAAGGAGTACTGGTAGCCGCAGTAGCATGCGCATTAGTAAAGCGAATACCTTCGGATGCCAAACGGTTAACATTAGGAGTTTGTACATTTTTAGCTCCATAACATTCCAGATCGCCATATCCCAAATCATCTGCATAGATAAACACCACATTCGGCAGTTGTCGGTCATTCACCTTCTGTTTGTTTTTTCCTCCTTTTTGTCCACTTGCGGCCATCAGGCAAGCTACGGGAGAAAGACAGGCTAATAGTAAGTAAGGTCGTTTCATAATTTTAGATATTTATAATTCAACAAAATATATTCAGTTTCTATTTCAATCGATGTATTTCTCTATAAAGGCATGCACCAGTTTTGAGACGGCATATTGTTCCAGCTCTTCAGCCTTTATTTTTTGATAAGCAGCAAACGAATGACTATCTTCCGGAAGATCTACTATATAAAAATTGGCATAAATCACCCGGTGGGAAAGCACGTGTTTCACGTCCCGGCAAACCGAACGGACTACCGGAAGTTCCTTGGGGGCAAACAATGCCTTGAACTCGGGCAGTGCCAAAAATTCCTCCTCCGAAACAGCAACCGGAGTTTCAATCAACGGAAGCTCGAACAGATTTCTCCAGATATCATTTCCCATCCTTTTATTTATGAAAGTATGCACGCCCATGCGTACATATATATAATTGAAATAACGATTGGTCGTTTTTATTTTGTGCTGCTTGACCGGAAGCTCCACCACTGTCCCCTTTGCCAGCGCCGCACAACTGTCAGCCAATGGACAAAACATGCAGTTGGGAGTTTGAGGAGAACATTGGATCGCTCCGAAGTCCATAATAGCCTGATTGTATAATGCGGGGTTCTTTCTATCCAGCAATTCATCCGCCACAGCCGCAAACAATTTTTTCCCTTCCGTAGAATCAATCGGAGTATCGATGCCCAGATAACGCGACAGTACTCGATATACATTTCCATCGACCACCGCATAAGGCATGTTATACGCAAAAGAACAAATGGCAGCGGCTGTATACTCCCCTACCCCTTTGAGGGCGCGCACCTCAGGATAAGTTTTCGGAAACACCCCATTCATGCTCTTGGCGGCGGCATGCAAATTACGGGCACGCGAATAATAGCCCAGTCCCTGCCAATACTTCATCACTTCGTCTTCATCCGCCTCGGCCAAAGTGGCGACATCGGGAAAACGTTTCATAAAGCGGACGAAATAATCGTACCCCTGCACCACACGCGTTTGCTGAAGAATGATTTCCGATATCCATATTACATACGGATCTGCCGAATCCCTCCAGGGAAGTTCACGTTTATATTCCTTGTACCAATTCTCTATTGCATTGCTGAAATTCCGGTTCATGCTTTTTGGACGGATTCTTCTTTTTGTTAACTTTATCCTTGCACAAAAGTAGTCATTTTCGTTTAATTACGAACTAAGAAAGCTTAATGAAGCGACTTTTTTAGAAAATTGTTCGGGATATATTTTTTTGGGAGACTAAAAAGCTATATATTTGCAGTCCAAAAAATTAGAAAGAACATAGTAATAATATTTTTTTTAAGGAAAAATGACTAAAGCAGATATTGTAAACGAAATTGCAAAGAACACCGGTGTTGACAAAGTAACAGTACTTACAACAGTTGAGGCATTTATGGATGCAGTGAAAGATTCTTTGTCTAAGGACGAGAATGTTTACCTCCGTGGATTTGGTAGCTTCGTCGTAAAGAAAAGAGCTCAAAAAACCGCTCGTAATATTTCTAAGAATACGACTATCATCATTCCGGAACACAACATTCCGGCGTTCAAACCAGCTAAGACATTCACCCTTTCGGTAAAGAAATAATAAACAAGAGTATTAACCCATAAAATTTTGAAGCTATGCCAAGCGGAAAGAAGAAAAAAAGACATAAAATGTCTACGCACAAGCGTAAAAAAAGACTAAGAAAGAACAGACATAAAAGCAAAAAGTAATTTTTAGTCTGAATCTGGACAGAAATAAAGAACAAACTTGTGAAGCTATGTCTTTCGAGTTTGTTCTTTGTTTAAATGCCCGATTGAATGAACAAACCCATTGAGTTATTCGTTCATTTTTTACAAAATTAAATAATATAGGAAATAGAGGTGACAAGCGAACTAGTAGTAGACGTACAGCCCAAAGAAGTATCCATCGCCCTACTTGAGGACAAGAGTCTGGTGGAACTTCAAAGCGAAGGAAGAAATATTTCTTTTTCGGTGGGCAATATGTATTTAGGCCGTGTCAAGAAATTGATGCCCGGACTGAATGCTTGCTTCGTGGATGTCGGTTATGAGAAAGATGCTTTCCTTCATTATTTAGACCTGGGTCCTCAATTTAACTCACTCGAAAAGTACGTAAAGCAGACTTTAAGCGACAAAAAAAAGCTTAATCCCATTTCGAAAGCAACCCTGCTTCCCGACCTTGACAAGGATGGCACTGTAGCCAATACATTAAAGGTAGGACAAGAAGTAGTGGTGCAAATCGTAAAGGAACCTATCTCTACCAAGGGACCACGCCTGACTTCCGAAATCTCGTTTGCAGGAAGATATCTGGTACTGATTCCTTTTAATGATAAGGTTTCCGTTTCTCAAAAAATTAAATCGAGCGAAGAACGTGCGCGCCTGAAACAGTTACTGATGAGCATCAAACCGAAAAACTTCGGAGTGATCGTACGCACAGTGGCAGAAGGCAAACGTGTTGCCGAACTCGACGGAGAGCTTAAAGTATTGCTGAAGCACTGGGAAGAAAGTATCACCAAGGTACAAAAGGCTACAAAGTTTCCTACACTGATTTATGAGGAAACCAGCCGTGCCGTAGCCTTGTTACGCGACCTTTTCAATCCCTCGTTCGAAAATATCTACGTCAACAACGAAGCGGTATTCAACGAAATCAGGGATTATGTGACACTGATTGCCCCCGAACGGGCAGGCATTGTCAAATTATACAAAGGTCAGCTTCCCATTTATGACAATTTTGGTATCACCAAACAGATTAAATCGTCTTTTGGTAAAACAGTATCCTACAAGAGTGGTGCCTACCTGATTATTGAGCACACTGAGGCGCTTCACGTAGTAGACGTGAACAGCGGTAACCGCACCAAGAATGCCAACGGACAGGAAGGTAATGCACTCGAAGTTAACCTGGGAGCTGCCGATGAGTTGGCACGCCAGTTAAGACTAAGGGATATGGGTGGTATCATTGTGGTGGATTTCATCGACATGAATGAAGCCGAAAATCGTCAGAAGCTTTACGAACGTATGTGTGCCAATATGCAAAAAGACAGGGCGCGTCACAACATTCTGCCCTTAAGCAAATTCGGACTGATGCAAATTACACGCCAACGGGTTCGCCCGGCCATGGACGTGAACACTACAGAAACCTGTCCGACTTGCTTTGGTAAAGGCACCATCAAATCGTCCATCCTCTTTACGGACACACTGGAGAGTAAAATTGATTATCTGGTCAATAAACTGAAGATAAAGAAATTCTCACTGCACATCCACCCGTATGTGGCTGCTTATTTGAATCAGGGACTTATGTCGCTGAAACGCAAATGGCAGATGAAATACGGATTTGGTATTAAAATTATTCCGAGTCAGAAACTCGCTTTTCTTGAATACGTATTCTACGATTCACATGGAGAAGAGATTGATATGAAGGAAGAATTTGAGATTAAATAAAAAGAAAGGCGGCTTGCAATCAAGTCGCCTTTCTTTTTATTGAGCTATCACTTAATCCTTTTCCAATTTTCATGTATAAGTTCCTTATACCTTTCTTTGGTTGTTTCTTGTATAAAAGAAACATCTATAAACTCTTCCCATTTAGACTGAAGGTGATCAAACTTATTAAAAACATTTTCAATAATCTTATCTTCCAAGCCGATCGAGTTCATTGCAACAACAAAGTCCGACTTCTTTATTTTCTTCTCCTTCCCATTAAGGGTTAATGCCAATTCCTCAGAATCGGCAGGAAGGACTAACTTCGTTGACAGTAAGTCATAAGCGGGTGTCAGAATATAATTAACAGGTTTCGTACTATATAAAGAAAAGTTCTTCAAATGCATATCAGAATTTCCCGTAATCCAAGAGAAGAGTACTATCTCCTATGCAATCCTTACAACAAGCCAGCAGCAAAGCCATTCTATCCCGACTACTTATCTTCCAACTTTGTTCCGCAATATCAAGCAACCATCCTTCAGGGATTAATCCATCAAAGAAAGGAAACAGCACAGAGCTTGTATAGGGGACATGAGTTATCGGAAGCGTCAGACTAACAGGTCGTCGGTTCCCTTTTGAAATATATTCGTCTGTATAAGTGAAAGAAAAACCATTTTCATCTTCAATCAAAATGCCGGCTAACTGATTGCTAACATAAATTTCAGCCTTTTTCATAACTCTTCTTTTCTAGTTGGCACTACTCCTACCTGACTACCAAATAAGCTAAGTACCTGATTTACTTTATCCAGCCGGAGAGATTCTTTTCCCTGCTCCAGCTCTCGTACAAAACGCAATCCGACACCTGCCTTCTCTGATAAATCCACCTGCGTAAGCCCTGTTTCCCTACGCATCCGCTTCACATACTCTGCTATTGTTTGATTTCCCATATTATACCCGTTTAGGTACAAATACAATAAAAAGACTCCCACTTTTATACCCGATATGGTATAAAAGTGGGAGCAAGACAGGAATCTATACCCATTTGGGTATATTTTCACTCATTATATCTGATTACATCTATGACTTTCCTGATATTTTCAGTAAAACCTATTTTCTCCTATCTATTACATTTCTATTCCTTCGTAAACTTCCGATAAGCCTCTTCCAGTTTTTTATCGTACTGATTTTGGGCATATCCGGGTCCATTATACCTCCTGGCAAACCCGACCCAGTCTTTCTGCTCCAGATAGGACTGCAACTTAGCAAGTTTCACAAACCTCGCAAAAGCTTCCAGTTGCTTATCTTCTCCGACACACATATCTTTCACCATTTCCTCCACACTGCCATACCCGCACATCGCATAGTTAAAGCCCATCACTTGGAACATTCCCCATGAAGTGGAAGCGTCAGCAGCTTCTTTATGTATTTCCCGGGCCTTTTCCAGACGTTCATACTCTTTCATCCCGCCATAATAATGACCCTTCTCCCATTTAGGATAAAGAATATTTTCATTGCCCGCAACATACCTATCCGGATCAAGTCCCCGCTTCTTGAGTTCACGCCAAAAGATGTGACCTTCGAATAAGATCATCGGTCGCCCCGGAGCCACAAAGCCCCCATGCCCACCGGTCTCAACTGCCTGTACAGCTTTTACCACTGCTACCTCAATGCCAAGTAAATCCGCCACACGCTGAAAATCATTTTCTGTTAAGTTTTCCATGAGTAATTAGATTTATTTTATTTATATCGCTCTGATCGTATCCACCACTCTCCTGATATCCTCATCTGTCAATGTAGGTCCCGAAGGCAGACACAAGCCGATATCGAACAACCTCTCACTCGTACCATTCCCATAGAACGGAGCATCCGTGAACACAGGCTGAAGATGCATCGGCTTCCACAAAGGACGTGTCTCTATGTTCTCGGAGTCCAGCTTCAAACGGATATCCTCACGACTCTTACCCGCAAGCTTCGGATCAACCAGAATACAAGTAAGCCAAAAGTTGGAAGCAAACCGCGAATCAGGGTTCTCCATGACCGTAATACCCGCCACATCTTTCAGCAAATCAACATACAAAGAGTGAATGGCACGGCGACGGGCAATATGTTCATCGAGGACAAACATCTGCCCACGACCGATACCCGCACAGATGTTGCTCATACGGTAATTGTAACCGATATGGGTATGCTGGTAATGCGGAGCGGCATCACGAGCCTGCGTAGCGTAGAACTTTGTCTGTCGGGCCTCCTCTTCCGTACGACAGATCAGAGCACCTCCACCGGAAGTCGTGATCATCTTGTTGCCATTGAAAGAGAGAGCGGCCAGTTCACCGAATGTGCCACACTTCCGTCCGTTCAGTTCCGAACCCAAAGCCTCCGCAGCATCCTCCAATACGGGGATACCATAACGACCCGCAATATCCATGATCTCGTCCATCTTGGCAGGCATACCGTAAAGGTGAACGGGAATGATCGCTTTCGGCAACTTGCCCGTCTTGTGCAAACGGTCCTTTATAGCCTCCTCGAGTAATACCGGATCCATATTCCAGGTATCCTTCTCACTGTCCACAAAAACAGGTTTGGCCTCCAGATAAGAAATCGGATTGGCAGAGGCGGCAAAAGTAAAACTTTGGCAGATCACTTCATCACCGGGTTTTATACCCAGGAGAATCAAGCCCAAGTGAAGTGCAGCCGTTCCGGCACTCAAGGCCACCACACGACGGTCCTCACGTAAATATTCAACCAAAGATTGCTCAAAGGCATCCACGTTAGGTCCCAAAGGGACAACCCAGTTCGTATCAAAGGCCTCTTTTATAAAGTCTTGCTCACGGCCACCCATGTGAGCAAGCGAAAGCCAGATTCGTTTGTTCATAACGAAATTATCTATGTTTATTTGATTACTTTACATCTATTTCTTACTGCTAAAACACTATACGAAACGTCTTTAGTTACAACAGAACATTAATGATTCTTACATTTTCTACGAGCATAATATGGAATAATTAAAAAAATAATCAAACGGCTCATTTTAGAGTAGCAGCTTTCCAAACAATTCATCGTTGATTAAGTTTAAAACAAACTTATCTTTATTTACATATTTTTACAATATCGATATTTACTTATTAACCCTTTCTTCATAAAGCCTCAACTCATGTACATCATCAAAATCTAACAGCAACACCACTACAGATGGGTCTGTTAATATTTGTTCTGGTATATCCATATCCACTTCACCCTCAGAAGAAGTATACCATACATATTTAGGAAATAATGGATAAGTATCTTTCATACGAAAATACATCACATGATTGGAAGCCAGCCCCGTGATAGGATCATTTTCTATTACTCCACTAATTTCATCTTTTAATAACAGGATGTTACTTTCATACCAATGCCCAACATGCCGAATAGTATATATTACGTTATACCCTTTACCCGTCAAAAAGTCAACTACTTCATCCACATTTGTTTCAATAAAAACATTAGGCAAAGGGGGTATTTCCCGGCAAAATTCAAGAAGACCTTTTAAAGTATATTCTTTCAAATCTATCCAGAAATAGTCTTTGGGATGCTTTTTTATATAATTGATATAATCGATAAAAGAATTCGCTTTTCCCAGATCATCATAGAAAACTAAAAGAGATGCATCACTAATATGCAAGTCAAATTCAATACCATTATATCCCCCTTCAATATAGTCCGAAATATTATCCAAACTATTAACTTTATGTTTTAATAAAATAACTCCTTGAGAAGGCATTTTCTCATCAGTCGTACATCCATATATACCCAACAAAAACAGAACTATAACAATAATAAATCTCATAACACAGAAATTAAATTTGCACAATATCTCCATGCCCCGGAAATATGTTACAACCAATAGAAATGTTCTTTATTCTTTCTATAGACTTCAAAGCTTCATTTTTATCACTTTTGGGAAGATTTGCTACTACACCATATTGCGGTAGATAGGAGTCACCTGTAAAAACATTATTTCCTATTTTATAACAAAGTGAACTCCAATCATGTCCTGGGGTTTCATAGACTTCCAGATGTTTATTTTTCGATATCTCTATTAGTTGCTTTTCCTGTAATGTCTCTACACTATCATACTGAAAAACAAATGTATTTGAATGATATTTAGACAAATTAAGTTTATCTGAATAAAGCCCCTCTTTTCCATGTAAAGATGTATAAACAATCAGTTGAGGGTACACCTCAAACAATTCATTCAATCCATAAATATGATCGTAATGTGCGTGAGTTATAAATACTGCCCCAAGAGTAAACTCCTTACATTGCAAATATCGAACAATAGACCCTATGTCTCCACAATCTACTAAAAAGCACATTCCACTTTCATCCTCAATTAAAAAAGTGTTCGATCTAAAGACAGAATTAACTATGCGAATAACTTCCATTTGCTTTATCTAAAACACCCTATCAATTATAAATGGAAGATAGAGTTCTAACTTTTTACTCAAAAGTTCTATCTTTTTCATTTTCTGAAACCTTCCCAGTTCTTATACCTGTTGGGAAGACCTTTAAAAGCATTGTAAGGATTATAATTTAAAAACTGACCCTCGTCAAGCGAATCAATGATTGTCATCTCCTCCGTAGTCAACACAAAATCAAATAGAGAAATGTTTTCTTCAAGATGTTCCCTGGCCCATGTTTTAGGAATTATTGCTATATCCTGTTGAATCAACCAACGTAATACTATTTGTGGAATACTTTTTCCATATTTCTCCGCAATAGGTTTTATTATTTCACTTTCAATAATTTCTTTTCTTGGTTCATTGGATCTAAAATGACTAAATGTAGACATTGCTTCCACACAAATT
This sequence comes from Bacteroides sp. NGMCC 1.200775, assembly GCF_040798045.1. Classification (NCBI taxonomy): domain Bacteria; kingdom Pseudomonadati; phylum Bacteroidota; class Bacteroidia; order Bacteroidales; family Bacteroidaceae; genus Bacteroides; species Bacteroides sp. NGMCC 1.200775. The sequence goes on from NZ_JASCQK010000001.1 coordinate 1,139,630, forward strand.
CCTCTTTCCTGACAATACTTAATAAGCTGTTTCTGTGTATTAAGGGGACTTATTTCAAACTGATTAACAGCAGGAATAACATCTGACACATCTTTCAATGCCTCAAGATGTGGAGGTAAGCAAGAGCAAACACCAATTGCTCTTATTCGTCCCTCATAATACAAAGAAGTTAGCTCTTTATACATTTTTCTATAAATCGGCCAAGGCCAATGCACGAGAAACAAATCAATATAATCAGTTCCCAAATGTTCAAAAGACTCTTCTATTGCTTTTCTAACCGGTCTGAATGATCTAATATTGAAGAGACTACGTTTACCGTACTTATAACCAAAGTAATACAAAGCATCTGCATTTACTTTTGTTGTAATAAAAATATCTTCACGACTAATACTATTAGCTTTTAAAGCCTTTGCTATTTCTCTCTCATTATGATATCTCCATGCTGTATCAAATTGACGATAACCCATATCATAAGCTTCGCCTATAACTTTTGTTATATTCTCTTTAGGAATAAGAAATGTACCAAGTCCGACTTTCGGCATTTCAATGCCATTATTGAGTGTCAAATATTCCATTATTTATTATTATTGATTACTTCCATTCTTGCATTTGATACCATAATCCACAACCTGATGCGATTTGAGTAATGTCTTCCCCTGGAGGAATATTACCTTCTAACAGTTCAACACCATTTGGAGTTATAGCCAAATCCCATCCTACATATCGTGCATCAGGCTCATAATATGCAACCTCTTTTACCACTGAAACACATTTATCAAAATCAGGAATAATAAAACTATCAAATTTAATATGAGAATAAGGATGTAATTCATATTTTTGACAATTCATACTATAAGCCTCCCCTTTCAAAGTGCTGCTTTCAAGATCAATCGCACAAGCCATACCTCCATCATGATAATTATCAGTTAGTGCAACCCCGTTACCCATACGAAGTAATGCAGCCAGTATGTGTAATTGTTTTTCCCGATCTAATACGGTAACAATACGAATAGTATTCAATGAACCTGGCGCTAAACTCTTAAGTTTCTCACAATTTGTTATAATTTCCTCTATTATAAATTGCTCTCCAGCAACAATTTTTTGTTCCAAAATATCTAATGCATCTTTATAGTTATCAGAAGACGTACATATTTTAAATACACCATGCCCTCCGTAATCTTTTAAAGGTTTAGCAATAACATCTCTATATTGAATTATAAATTCCACAATTTCAGTCCAACTCTTATTTACTGTTGTTAACCATCCTCTATTTATATATTTCCGAAATCGCTGATTGAATTTAGCTTTATCAAGGAACAATTCATGCACTTCCGGAGTACTAAAAGCATATCTTAGAACGTCATTTCTTCGCAATGATATATATGTCTTACGTTCTCTATTAGACTTATTCCAAAACGTAAAAGTACAATAATCATTAAAATCATCACCGTAAAAAACATACCAGTATAACAAATCTAAATAAATAAACGCTCTATTCTTTGATGGGCATTTTTTCAATACAAATTTACTATTAACCCAACTTTCCCGAAAATACTTTAATACAGTTACAATTCGATAAACCTTCCATTGTTTGTATATAGTCTGCCCAATATTCATATAAAAGCTATTAATATTCAACTAAATCAGAAACAATCATGTTTTCTGTTTCAAACTCTACACTAGCCCAAGCCAACCCGACTCCAAACCCACATGCTATGCAATGATTTTTTTTAGTAGACAACGCATCTTGACATTGAGTAATCATAGTAAGAGGGATAGAAGCACTTGTCACATTACCAAAATCTTGAATACAATAAGGAACTTTCTCAACAGGTATTTTTAGTGATTTTCTTATCTTTTCATTAATAAACTTATTAGCCTGATGCAAGAATAGAAAATCTATAGAATCTGTATCTATATTAAAAATCGAAATCAATTCTTTTAAGGAATGCGGCGGTCGTTTTATGGCAAAAGCAAACACATCCATCCCCTTAACTACCATATCTGTACCTTTGCGAATAACTCCTGGCTCCACCTCTGTTTCTTGTAAGCTATTCACGGTCGTAGGATAGCGCATACCTCCATATTTAGTCCACACAGCATCAAATCCAGAACCATCAACACCATAAACAAAATTGAATGGTTTATTACTTTCCGGAGAATATTCTACTGCTGTAACAGTCGCAGCATCACCAAATAAAGGTCTCACTGTACGATCCTTTAAACTCCTGTTCTGGGTATTTGTTTCAGCAGCGACTAAAAGTCCACGTTTAAAACAACCATGTGAAAGAAGTGAACCAATTACGCTTAATCCATATACCCAACCAGAGCAACCTAATGGCAAATCAAGGACAAAACACTTTTCACTCAGCCCCAATCTATGCTGAAGAGTACATGATGTTTGAGGAGCAATATAATCTCGTGAAGTACATACGTAAATAAAGCAATCAATCGTTTCTTTTTCCCATTTTAAATCTTTTATTATTTTTTCAACAGCTTTCACCGTCAAGTCAGAAGCTGTAGTTCCAGGAGTCACCATACGACGACGCTCGATACCAGTCAAAGTAATTGTTTTCTCCGCTTCTGCAATATCCTTGAAAATAGACAAATCCTTGTTTTCCTCTATTTGTGTCGGTATACAAGCCGACATTCCTACTACTTTTAAATGATTTATTGATAATGATGCCATAGTTACTTTTTACATAATAATAAACGTTGTTTCTTTCCTGATAATGTTTTGGGAATTTTATCTACCCACTCATATTCTACTGGCACTTTAAAATGCTCAAGTTTAGCCATTAGACTTATCATAATATCTTCAAATGTTAAGTTTGATGTTCCTTTTAGTAAATAAGCCTTTACAACCTGTCCCAGAACGCCTCGAGGATCATCTATACCTACACAAACACAGTCCTCTATGCCCAAGGAAATAATAGCGTTCTCTACTTCCACAGGACTGACTTTCTTTCCTCCAACATTGATCATTTCTTTTAATCGTCCTGTTAGATAAATAAATCCATCTTCATCTTTATATCCCCAGTCACCTGTTCTGAAGAACCCATCCCTAAAAGCATTCTGATTATCTTCGGGCAACAAGTATGAAGAAATCACCATATTGCCCTTTACACATATCTCCCCTTCTGTCTTAACAGGACATTCTTTTCCCATACTATCCATTATTTGAATAGCTACGGCTGACGAAACAGGTTTCCCAATAGAATTTAAATGCCCTTTAGATTGATGAAACTCTATAAACGTTGAACGTGAAGCCTCTGTTAAACCATAGTGCATACAAATTCTCGTATTAGGAAATAATTTCATCAGTTCCTCTTTCTCACTAGTTTGCATTGCTGCACTACCTATCTCAATATATTTTATCTGATTTGCATATTTAGAAATCTTAGTACCACTAAACTTTTTAATATAAGCCCATACAGCGGGGACCATTCCAAACATTGTTACATGATATTGCTCAATAGCCTGAAATACTAACTTGATATTTGCAAAGTTTCCAAGTATCACAATAGTTGCGCCATTTATCAAAGTACATCTCAAACGCCCTAATCCAAAAGAATGACAAATGGGTAATCCTAAAAGTTCTATATCATTAGATGTATTACCCATATAATTATTAATGTTATAAGCCGAAGCATAAATATTCAAATGAGTCAACAAAACTCCCTTAGGATTACCAGTAGTACCTGTAGTAAACATTATGTCAGCCACATCATGCAAAGATACTTTTGATAAATTACTGATAATTGGCATTCGAAAGCTCACATCTCTATAATCGATAGACTGAATATTCTTACAATAAAATCCAAATATACACTTAGGATGTACCGTGGAAACAATATATTGTTTCCTTTCATCATTGGAAGTTGGATCTATCACCACATTCCTAACACCTAACAAATGCGCTCCAAAATAAATATAAACAAATTCTAGCTCTTTTCGAGCTGAAAGAATAATGTTATCACCATATTGTAAACCAATATAACAAAGAAAAGATGCTGCATCAATAATTTTCTTCCAAAGTTCGGAATAGCTCACTTGACTGTTACCCTCAATCAATGCCACTCTATTGGCAAATTTTTCAGCATTATTACTAATTGCTTGTAATAAAGGACTATGAGACAAATCCATCATTTCTTTAAAGATTTTATCATATCAACGAATGCTGCTACAGAAGTAAGTTCAAATAATTCCTCCACTGGAAATTCCACCTCAAATTGTTCTTCCAAAGCCGCAATAATTGCCATATTTCCCATAGAATCCCATTCTTCAACATCCCCAATAAAAAGATTCATTGTAACTTTCTCTTCTGCAATATTCAAGATTCTTGAAATAGCCCCTTTAACTTCTTGTTCTACATCCATACAATTATTTTATAGAAATTCCTCCATCAACAATTAAATCTATACCTGTGATCCACGAAGATGCATCGGACAATAAATAAACCGCAGAATAAGCAACATCTTCCGGAAGCCCATAACGCTTCAACGGATAACGTTCCATATCTTCTTTCAGTTGTTCTTCTGAAATAGTTCCACGATGGACCATAGGAGTATCAACCATTCCCGGACAAATACTATTTACCCTAACTTTTCTCGAAGCAAATTCTTTTGCACAAAACTTCATGATCGAATTTAATGCAGCTTTAGACGCTCCATAAATAGAGTTGCCACCGCTGAATATTCGAGTACCACCTAAGGAGGCTAAAATTACCACCGATGCCATTTTATTAAATTTCTTTCCTTTATACAACAAACGAAGTAATTCTACAGGACTAAAAAAATTAACATCAAAGATTCCATCAAATTTTTCTCTAGATGCAAATTGATATGGCAAAGTTACCCCCCTACCAGCACAAAGAACAAGCCCATCAATTTTTACTATTTTACTCAACAAACCATTCATTTCTTCCATATTAAGTAAATCCGCAATAATACACTGATGTGCCCTCTCTTTTCCACTTAATTGGGCAAATGTATCATTCAATCTTGCTTCGTCACGAGCTGATATAATCAATGTAGCTCCCATATTAGAACATTCAATAGCTATAGCTCTTCCTATCCCAGACGATGCTCCAGTGACAAGTATCGTCTTGTTCTCTAATGAAAAAGGATTTTTCATCTTACAATTCTACTAAATCAGATATGATCAATTGTCGAGTCTCAAAGGCAACGGTTCCCCATGAAAGACCTACCCCAAAACCACAACAAACAAACTTCGTCAACTTATTCTCAACCTTACCTTTTAATTGCGTCACTATAGTCAAAGGAATTGAGGCCGAAGATGTGTTACCAAAATCTATCAAGCTATAAGGAACTTGCTCACTATTCAATTGTAATTTTTTCCTTATAGCTTCGTTCATCTTTATATTTGCCTGATGCAATAAAAGATAGTCACATTTTTTATAATCAAAGGCAAAATGCTCCCCCAAACGTTTTATTGATTTTGGAGCTGTAGTTATACCAAAAGCAAACACATCCAAACCATTCATTCTGGTCTGTAAACGATGTCTCTTACGTCCATCTTCACATTCAATCAAATCTAAAGATCTTTCTGTTAATTGGTTTCGGGTTCCTCCCTCAGGCTTTATAATGGCATCATATTCAGTTCCATCCGTACCGAGTTCAAATCTATAACTCCCTACACAATCACAGTATTCTAATGCCGTTACAGTTCCAGCAAAACCAAACAACTGGTCTGGTTCCTCATAGGCTTGCTTTCTTGCATCGCCAACCATAAGTAGTGCTTTCTTTATATTTCCTCCATTCATTAAACTCATTAATGTAGAAAGACCATACACCCATCCCGAGCATCCTAACGAAATATCCAAAGAAAAACACTCTTTTTTAAATCCCATCTTCCCCTGTAATACACAAGATGTTGCAGGTAGAATATAATCAGGTGTTTGAGACACAAAAATTAAAGCATCAATTTCATTTTTATTCCATTTTAAGTCATCCAATAAACGTTCCGCCGCTGCTTGACATAAATCAGAAGTAGTAAAATCGTTTGAATATCTTTTTTCTTTTACCCCTGTTGATTCTATGAAACTCTCTGCTTCATACTTAGAAGTGGTGGAGACTGTTTTCTCCACATGTTTAGGGACGCCTGCACTTATTCCAGCTATACTAATATTTCTAAACTCCAAATAAGCCATTACAATTTATTTTTTACCACATTAAACAAATCTTCGATAGTATCAGCATTTCTAACATCATCCCCCTTCAATGTAACATCATATTCTTCATCTACCATAGCTATAACAGACAAAGCTATCAAAGAAGACCATTCATCCAAATTCTTGAACTCCATCTCTGCAGTAAAAACAGAAACATCTGTTTCATCAAATTGTGTTGCAAATTTCTCAATAAAATCGATTAATTCCATAATTGTATATTTATAAATTAATATTTAAATAATTTAGCTGGATTTCCTATATACAGATTTCCATCTTTTGTCTTACGCATCAAAACACTACCCGCTCCAACACGTACTTTATTTCCAATATATATTTTCTGTAAAACGATAGAACCTACACCAAAAAGATTTTCGTCTCCAATATGGACTTCGCCAGAAATACGAGTACCAGGCATAAAAGTATTGTAAGAGCCTATCTCGTCATCATGTCCCAACACAGCACCTCCATTAAAGATGTTAAAATCCTGAATCCGAACATTACATGAAAAGAAAGTTCCCAAGATAATATTTCCCTTACCCAAAAAATAATTATTAGGATCAGCACATCTGAAATCTAAAACAAAATTTGGAAAGTCTACCAAGTTATTATGTATTTTTTCCAAAATTATTTTTCTAATAGAAGAAGTAGCTATTGCTATTAAAATAGCTATAGGAGAGTTCCATCTATTCAACTCTTCAATCCCCCCTAAGATTTCACCATATTGGTTATGAGCACCTTTATCTATCCCGTCATCAAAAAAGCCCAAAAAATTCCACACTGTTTCTTGAGAATTAAGCCGCTGTATGGCACAAGCCATTTCTCTTCCAAATCCACCTGCGCCATAAATTGCAATATCTTTCATACAACTAATTATTTCCTGTGAAAGGCTCCATCGTGATTGAATTATTAGAACTAATTCCTTCACGAATAAAAACCTTTTTTATTGTTAATAGAACAATTTTCAAATCAAGTAAAAAAGAGCAATGATCCACATACCACACATCCAGTTCAAATTTCTTTGTCCATGAAATGCCATTACGACCATTTACCTGAGCCCAACCTGTAATTCCAGGCCGAACATAATGCCTCCGAGCTTGTTGCTTATTATATAAAGGAAGATATTGAGGTAATAAAGGTCGTGGTCCAATTAACGACATGTCCCCCATTAACACATTGATTAATTGTGGTAACTCATCTACAGAAACAGAACGAATGAACTTACCAACTTTAGTTAATCTTTTTTCATCAGGCAACAAGTTTCCCTGTTGATCCAACTCATCTGTCATCGTTTTAAACTTAATAACTTTGAATATCTTTCCATTCTTTCCTGGACGTTCTTGAAAGAAAAACACTCCTGAACCTTTATTTGTAAAATAGAGCAAAAAAATCACCCCCAATAAAACAGGCAAAATAATCAATAAAATAACAATAACTATAGCAACATCTATAGAACGTTTAATATAATTACGATACATATTGTTCTGCATTTTTATAGGTATAATTCAATGAGGCTTTCAAGGAGTTATTGGAGTAAACTTTCCAAAGTTCACTATCAGCCTTCAACTTTTTTATAAAATCAGCCATAGAAGAAACATCATTTTTTGAAAAACATCTTCCACAATGATATTCCTTTACCAAAAGTGCCAATTCCGATTCATCGGGTGCTATACACAATAAAGGACTACCTATGCCAAGCAAATTATAAGTCTTACTTGGAACACTGGCTAAAGCTGTTTCGTCAGTCAATGTTATAATTGAAATATCAGCTGCACTCAATGAATATTTTAAACATTTCGAGTCTTGCCATGATAAAAAACAACAATTTTTCAACGCTTTTTCCTTTACACATAACATTAACTCATTCTTTTTCAAGCCCTCTCCAATTATAAGAAAGACAATATCTTCATCTGTTCTAAGTACTTCAGCTATTTCAATAATAGACTCCACATTATGTGTAAATCCTATATTTCCAGAATACATCACAACAAATTTACTAAATAAATTATGCTCCCTAATAAATGGATTTTTCGCTTTATCAATCCTTTGCAAAGACTCTATTCCCGCCCAATTAGGAATTACTTCTATTTTATTTTCATCACAATATTCTAAAAGCAAAGTCGCCATTCCATTACTCAATGTATACACTTTATCAGCAGCTCTATATATCCGTTTATTAATTTTAACCCACACTTTATACATCCAAGAAGATTTATATATTCCAATATTATTCAGCGCATTCGGATATACATCATAAACAATAATGGAATACTGACATTTAAGAATCAGTGATGGGAAATAAGACATAGGAGGATTTGTAACATAAATAATTTTATAATGCCTGTACTTCCAAAGTAACAAGAAAAAAATTTGTAATGTAGCTATCAACCATGTAAGCGCACGCATGAAAAAAGAAGAACGAATATAAACAGCTATTTTGTGTATTTTAACAGATTTGTTCAATTCTCTGTCTTGCGTATTATAACTTCCTGTTAGCAAAACAACATCAGAATATTTTTGAGCATAAGCATTCACAATATCAACCATCAAATATCCCGCTGACTGATTTATCAGAAGTACTCGATCTTGAATCCTTTTTTGTATTTTCATCTTCTCCATAATAACATCCGATAACCAACTTGTATCAAAAAGTAAAACCGATACCACAGTTTTGTAAGCAAACAAGCACTGCTTCTCTCCGATGTAGGCGAAGCATTACCTCCGTGTCGCCTATACAACAACAAAACATCATCCACAAAAATGGATTTATAAAAAGCTTCAGCACATAATCCAATCCAAATATCATGCATCGCAATCTTTTTAGGGAATGGCAAAATGATATCTAATACTTTTTTCTTAAAAGCCATACAACATCCTAAATAATGATTGTCATAGAGGTTATTAAAAAAACCTTTTCGAGTATTTACCGATAGAAAAAAAGAATCTTTGATTATATTGAGTTCTTTGTCTACAATAGAACAATTACTAACCACCACATCATATTGGTGAAAATAAGAAGTCATTATTTTCACTTTATTAGGAAGCCATACATCATCTTGGTCTGACAAAAAAATAACATCACCAGTTGCATGCTTTAACGCATTCTCGAAATTTCTAATAGGAGATCCATACCTAATGCCCGAAAAGATCTTAATTCTCTTATCATTAAGTGTTTCAACTATTTCCAAGGTTTTATCTGTAGAGCAATCATCTGAAACTATTAATTCATCATATTCCGAAAGTTGAGCAAGTATTGATTTTATTTGTTGCTCTATAAAAAGCTGCCCATTATATGATGCAAGACAAACTGATATTTTCATCACTATTTTTTACGTAATAGATAAAGAGCGATACAATTGAGAATAACACAAGCCGGATGCATTAAAAGAGGATTACCCGCAGAAGGGAATAAATATCCCATACAACCTAAAGAAAGTGAAGAATTAAAAACATTTTTTCTATGATAAACGTTTAAACTAGCTTTAAACAATACATACGCCCAATTGAAGAAAAGTACGCAAGCAAAAATTCCGAACTTATGAATAAGATTTATATAAGATAATTCAAAGCCGTATTCAGCTTCATCACTCCGAGAAAAATTAGGTATTATAGCACCAAGTCCTTTCCCCAAAATAGTAATATCATCTACTATATATGTCAATTGCAAATAACGTAACGCATTTGATGAATCCTCGCTATCAAACATCTTTGTGACAATATTAGAATAATCGAAGACTACCAAAACACCAATGACTAATAAAATGAAAACAATAAAAAGAAAAAAACTTGGCGACATCTTTCCCGAAACCATTTTCTTACCATACAACAAGACCGGTAATACTAAAAAATAAAATACTCCAGAAAGCATAAAGCCTTTCGATGCTGTAGCAAAATACAAAATAAATGTTGTCAACAAGAACAACCATATATAATTTCTGGATTTAATGCCTTCAAACAAAAATAAGTTTTTCTCTGACTTACCAATTAATAGATACATAAATGAAAGAACCCATATAGTAAAGCCAACCGTTAATCCTGTAAAATAAGCTCTCAACTGCCCTGTACTAGACCCTTGATTTATCTCACCGAGAAAGTTATTTAAAAATGAACTATCAATACCTATGATGTCAAAAATATAATATACACTTGCAATGGTGGAAGTAGATATAGTAGCAACTAATAATATTTTTACCAAACTAGAAACCGAAACCTTAAACAAAACAAGAAAATAATACAAGATATAGCAAAACATTCCAGCAAAATTAGCTATGATATACTCGCTTTTATTTCCATTAAAAAAGCCTATCACAATACCATAAATCCATATCAAGAAAAAACTGAATGGTATAAAATCAATTTCTTTTCTATAACTGATCTTACTTTTAGTACAAAATAAATATATTAGTGATCCCACAAAAGCTATAGCTAATAAAATATAGCAGACAGCTGTAGAGAGATTTAGACCTAAAATAAGAAATAATATAATTAAAAACAGATTCTTCATTCGACCATTAATGTAGCTCAATTATCACTAACCATCCTTATTATAAACGCCACAAACAAATTTCTTAATCTAAAAGTCAACTATTATAAAATATTCTCAAATTCTTATAACTTCCTATTACAACCAACAGAAGAAAAGAAAACAAGAATAAACAGAGTATTGCAAATGAGGGAATATCCATATAATAATCAAGACAAAAGAAAATAGGAAATATCAGTATAAAATTAGGATATATACAAAACTGAACTAAAAAATATCTAAGCGTATTTTTCTTTTTTACTTCCTGAACGCTTCCTTCTTCATTAAGATAAGTTTCAAACGAAATATAATTCCTGATAACAAGCTCCAGCGAAATAAAGGTAATAAAACAGAAAGATACGAGCAAACTATCATACTTGTCTAACTGAATATAAGAAATCCATAAAGCAAGGTTCATCAAAGGATGACAAATTAAATGTGCCAAATAATCAAACTCCTTTCCATATTTTGAAAAACATTTTGTTACCCTGGCCACTTCTCCGTCACTGCAATCCAAAATATACCACATATAAAAAAAGAAAATTCCAGCTAACTTAGCTATTCCCCATGGTAACGCAAACAAAACAGCACCCACACACCCACTCAATATCATTAACAAAGTGATAGAATTAGGTCTTACTTTCTTTGCTATAAAAAATAATGAAAGGAAAGGAGATACAGACATGCAAATCAAATCGGCAATAGATCTTGTTCTAAAATCTTGTATAGGAGAATACTTCCTGATATCTAAATAATTCATCTTCATATTTATTAAATATTATAATATCCGTTTCATTGTTTCGAGAAATAGCTCATCTTTTTTCCAATACAAACCTCCAATATAGATTATCGTACAACAAACTACAGATAAAAGAACTAACATAAATCCAGATACGTTAACAAAGTAGCTAAGAATCCATATCACCGGAATGAAGATTAGTGATAAACCCAAATACAACAAATTTTCCTTTTTAAAGATATGCAATGATAAATGCAATGCCTTTTTAACATATATCAAACAAAAACACTGAAACAATATTTCACACAATACAGTTGTAGTGATTGCTATAAAAGGAGTAAAATGCTTCAGAAAAACAAAATTCAATATTACATTAAGAACCCCACAAAAAAGATTCATTACCAATAAAATCCGTTCTTTTCTATGCAAAAAGATTACTTGATTATAGAGAATTGCCTCTACAGCCAGAATGATTATTCTCAAAGAAAAAACTTTAAAACAAGGCACAGCACTTAAATATTGTTCACCTGCAAAAAGAAGTACAATTTGTTCTGAAAGCATAAACATACCTATGGAAACAGGTAAAACCAGAAGCAACATTAGCCGAATTAGTTTTCTCACACTACTTATATATAAGTCTTTATTAGTTTCCAAATACGAAGATAAACGAGGTAATGTCACAAACACAATCGATAACAATAAGACTTTAATAGCTTCTGCTACCTTTTGGCCAAGACTATAATAAGCTACATCTTTAGCTTCCGAATATATGCCCAACATTGTTCTATCAGCCATCGTGTATAATACATTAGTATTATTCAAAACCAAAATCAATAATAGCGGAATAACGTATACTCTAACATCTATTTTTTTTACGCTACTAATTATATTTCTACCAATACGGTTTTGAGCTTTTATAAAACTAACTATATTATTAAGAAAAAGAGTCCCAACAATAATCAAAACATAAACTAAATAATCGGCAGCCCCACGTACTAACAAGACAATAAACACAACGCTTATCAACCTTATTATTACAGTCTTTATTGTTATAAATCTAAAATCTTCAAAAGCCTCATGCATCCACTCTATATAAAAGATTTGAGCTATAAGATTAAAGCCCAAAATATACATTATATAACGAATATTCGGTTCTTTAATAAAAATCAACACGAATATTTCATATAGAACAAAAAACAGTATGTTACTAATAAAACCTATATAAAATAAGTTCGAACATATTACTCCAACTTTTTCTCTATCATTTCTATTTATACTAATTTCTCTCAAACCATAATTATATATTCCAAGCAACCCCAATAATCCAAAATAAGTATACAAAGTCGTGCCATATTCAACGTCTCCGACTTTTTCCGGCCCTAAAACCCGATAAACATAAGGTAATATCAGAAAAGGAATAAGTATGTTAAATACGCTAAGCGTACTTTTTGCCAATAAATTTTTTAGAACAGATTGCCCCATCAATAATTATAAGTTCAACAAAATTCCTACCAATTTATCATTTTCCTCTTTTCCCCTCACAGCTATACGAACATAGCTTCGACCATTAAAAGCCTTTTTCGTGCTACAGTCCTTTATCAATATATCATTTTCACAAAGTAAGATGCGAGTTAATTCAGATGAGGTATATTTATTCGTAACTTCACATAAAAAGTAATTTGCTTGAGAAGGAATCACACGAAGAAAACTAATTCTCTGCAAAGACTTAAAGAAACGAGAACGTTCTGCTACAAACTTTTCACAAGCCATCTTATAATCTGATTCATACTTGCCGAATATCTGCATATAGAATTCAGCAAACGAATTAATATTCCATATTGCTACATTCGTCTTCATCCAAGAAATCAATTCTATATCTGAGGTAGCAAGCACTCCTAAACGAAGTCCTGGAACTCCATAGGACTTAGATATGCTTTTCATTACAATCAGATTAGGATATGATTCTAACAGCTCATTATAAAGCAGACTACTATTTAAACCATCCATTGCAAAATCGACAAAAGACTCATCAACTATCAAATGGATATTTCTCCTTTTAGCCCAAAAAGCCAATTCCAAAAGATCTGTTTTAGAAATAAAATTACCAGAAGGGTTGTCCGGATTAACCAACAATAAAGAAGAAATATCTTTATGCTCAAAATAGAGTTGAATATCCTCTACTGTATAAGAGAAATCAGTATTATCAGGAATATAAGAAATTATAGTTCGGCTCTCTCGCCTATTTGGATATTCTTCAAAAGTAGGATAAATAACTCCCAAATTGCCATCTAAATATGACATTAAACTTTTTATAAGCTCAGCTGCACCATTTCCAACACAAATATATTCCTTTTTTACACCAAAATATTTGCTCGCCAATAGGCTATTAACTCCCATTCCTGAGGGATATTCAGTCAATAATGTATCAAAATTGGCTTTCATCTCCTCTCGCATTTTCCGAGATGGGAAATAGGGATTTACTAAATAGCAAAAATCAAGCAAACCAGGAAAACGCCAATAACCTCCAAAACGTTTTTGATAAAGAGACAACTTACCAGAAGAGTCAGCAAAAAGAGTTTCAGCAATATCCAAATCCTGAACATCGTCTATTTCATACCATTTTTCACCAGTTAAAGGTAACGCTTTTAAGTCCGTATTATCAAGTAAAGTAATCACACGCAACACTTGCTCATAATACTCATTATTTCCCCAAGCTATAGAATAAGCCTCAAGAAAAGGAACATATTTACTCCTCGAAAACTCCTTGCTAAATTTGTAAACATTGACCGTTTTATAGTATGAACTTACATCACTATACTTGAAAGTTTTTTTAGGTACAAAGTTTACAATATTATTTTCCTCATCCAAATGAACCATTGTCCCGTCCATCCACGTTTCATATTTATCAACCAATGCTACATTAGGATCAGGACTATTCAGTATCATATCAAATAATGAATCTTCAAAAATAAGATCCGATTCGATCAATAATGTATCATCTTCTTGAAGTTGCTGTTTCGCTAATGAAAGTGAATAAATATTATTTGTAGTATTGTATATTGAATTTTCAATATATTCTATAGCCAGTCCTTTATACTCCTGCCCAATATAATCACGAAGCTTCTTTCCTTCATAACCTATTACAATTATTACTTTCACCAATGAAAATCTCGACAGTTGAGTCAACAATCGATCTATAAGAGGAACTCCATTAACTTTCACCATACACTTAGTATTGTCCTTGGTCAGATCTCCAAGACGTTTACCCATTCCGGCAGCCAATATAATCGCTTGCATTCTTTCTAATCTTGTTAGCGGGAGCTGTCAAAAGTCTTTTCACTATAGACCACACAGAAGCCACAGATCATCAAAACAGATAATCAATAACTTAAAAGTCATTCTATGTTACTCTGTGTCCTCTGTAGTGAGTTTCGACACACTCTCATTCTTTTTAAAGTTTATTAATTTTAATTTCTATCATCATTTGGAGTAGATTCTCATAATCACGACGTCCCGATACGTTTTTATTGTCAATACCCGCCTTAGAGCATATCTTGTTTATCATAATAATCAAATAACCAGGCGGCATCTTTTAAGGCTGAATGACAAGAATCCTTCTCTGACAAAATGACTTCCTCCATTGGTATTTTCCAATCAATACCTAAATCTGGATCATCCCAAGCAATAGCTCCTTCACACTGAGGAGCATAAAAATTATCGCATTTATATTGAAAAACCACTTCTTCACTTAAAACAGAAAAGCCATGAGCAAAGCCACGGGGAATAAAAAACTGACGATGATTATCCTCTGTCAATTCAACCGAAATATGTTTTCCAAATGTGGGAGAGCCTTTGCGGATATCGACAGCTACATCAAGAACAGCGCCTTTCACAACCCGGACCAACTTACTTTGTGCAAAAGGTGGTTTCTGAAAATGCAGACCACGAATCACTCCATAACTCGACTTAGATTCATTATCCTGGACAAACATCGTTTTACAAACTTTCTCTATAAACACATTTTGATTAAAAGATTCAAAGAAATAACCGCGTTCATCACGAAACAAACGAGGTTCAATAATCACAACACTCTTTATATCAGTTTCTATTATATTCATTATTGGTCTGCAGCTAATTCATCAATTACTTTCAAAAGGTACTGCCCATATTGGTTTTTCAACATAGGCTGAGCCAATTTCTTCATTTTATCAGAATTAATCCACCCTTGACGAAGTGCAATGCCTTCCAGACATGCTATTTTCAACCCTTGACGTTTCTCAATCACTTCGATAAAGGTACTTGCTTCACTCAAAGAGTCGTGCGTACCTGTATCCAGCCAAGCAAAACCACGTCCTAAAATCTGCACTTTCAATTGTTCTTTTTTCAGAAAATACTGATTCACAGTTGTAATTTCCAACTCACCACGGGCAGAAGGTTTTATGTTCTTAGCAACTTCCACAACCTTATTAGGATAAAAATAAAGTCCAACAACGGCATAATTGCTTTTAGGCACTTTCGGCTTTTCTTCAATGGAAAGACAATTACCTCTTTTATCAAACTCCGCAACCCCATAACGCTCCGGATCATTCACCCAATAACCAAACACTGTTGCCTTTTGCTTTTCATCAGCAACACGGACTGCCTCTTTTAACATAGCCGAAAAGCCATTACCATGAAAAATATTATCACCCAAGACTAAACATACAGAATCATCACCTATAAATTCCTCTCCTATAATAAATGCCTGTGCCAAGCCGTCAGGAGAAGGTTGTTCAGCGTACTCAAAACGTACTCCAAAGTCAGAACCGTCACCCAGCAAACGTTGAAAGCCGGGTAAATCGTATGGAGTGGAGATAATCAATATTTCACGAATCCCCGCCAACATGAGTACAGAGATAGGATAATAGATCATCGGCTTATCAAATATCGGAAGCAACTGCTTACTGACTCCTTTGGTGATCGGATATAAGCGAGTGCCCGAACCACCGGCCAAGACAATACCTTTCATCAATATACTTATTAAAATTAAATTACTAGATCGAAATCATTCCACCTCACTCCAAGGATACGGATTCTCTTGTACATCCTTCAGGCGTTCCATCACCTCACGCTCCTCTTCCGACAACTCTCTGTCCTGCCACGTATCGATGATAGCCTGAGCTTCCCTGGCCAATTCCTCATCGAAAACCTCTCCGTAACAATAAACCAGCAGTTGGACTTTCAACAGAGAGGCAGGCAGATGTTCCAATACATCCCAGCAACGATCCAGAATATGCTGAATACGTTCCTCCTTGTCACCGTTATTATAGAGAGTCGCATTATATCCCATCAGGAGCGACAGACACAACCGGGCCTCTTCTTCATGACTATTGCCATGCTTGTCGTACAAGGCATTAGCCAGAGAAAAAACATCACGATTCAGACGGGTGAATTGATCACTGTAGATCGGCCGACCGTCCATGCCTAAGTAGCAAAGTTCATGGGCAGAAGCATAAAGAGCGGAGATTTCTGATTCTAAATAGTTCATATCTTGTTATGTTATTTTTCGGTAACAGGTTCGACCAATGAAGGATGGACAAAAGTGGTGGCGACAGCCATGACTCCTTCAATGGTGACTACGACACGACGGTCATTGCGGACACGGACAAACTCGCCCTCCACCCCCTCGAAAAGCCCTCCGGTGATACGCACACGGGTACCCTTGCGGATGTTCAACTCAGAAGGTTCGAAATAAAGCAGGGATTCATCATAATTCGCAGAGACAGCCATGAAATTACGCATTTGAGAATCAGGAACAATGATGGGACGATGGTATTCACGGTCCATAATGTAACGGATAGGAAGCGTGGTGCCCTTGCTTTCTTTGATGGCATCGATACAACTACGCGAGGAACGGACAAAAACCAGATTATGGACCGCAGGAACAAGCTTACGGACCCGACGCTCGTTTTTAATGGTATATTCGTAGTGCATGGGAATGAAATTCTCTATCCCCTCCGAATTGAGGTACTCCTGCAAAGCCAGTTCACGCCCGTAAGTGATACGCAAAGCATACCAGTTCAAAGCGGAAGAAGACAGGAGGGATTGAGAACGCTCCATCGAAGATTCGATAGATACGGATGTTGTCATGTCGTTCACGTCAGGATGTTCTTTGGGGACACCGGAGTAGCGAAGCATACCTCCCGGTCAAGTTATGTAATGCGGATTTTAATGAAAAATTCAGTGCATCCATGTTATTTAATGACCCTCCACTATCACAGAAGGAGAGGCAGAAAATAGTTATTTATTATAATAGCCTTTAAACGAGGGTATTGAAAACAAAAAGTGTTTCAATAGACGTTCGTTTAAAAACACATGATTTTTGTATATAAATCAGAAGAGAACAGAAAACAAAATCAGACAGATAATAAACTGTTTTTTGTTAATTCATAAATACCTGTGGTTTAAGATATTGGGATAACAATCAAAAGAGAAAAATCATTTTTTTTATTAAACATTTTGTAGTTCTAAAAATACCCCCTATCTTTGCGTTCAATTAAACGAACGTCTATTGAAACACTCACTTTTTCAATTAATATCATACTATATAACAAATAGTTATCTAATCAGAAGCGTTCATTTTCTCTTTAATTCCATCTTTACTTGCCTACCGATAGATTCCTTTCTACCTTTGCAACAAATTAACAACATTTAATTATTAACAAAATAAAAGAAATTATGGACAAAGAAAAAGGATTATTTCAGATTGCGGACAAAAGTGTAAAAAAACGCCATTAACAAAGCACAACAATCTAATACTGAAATAGTTAAAGAATCAAGAGGTAGAAAAGAAGGAAAACCAATAGAAGGAATTACTTCGCACAAAGCAGAGCTTATCAGAGCGTTGATAGAATCCTACATAGAGGATGCGAACATACAAAATATCAATACATGTCAGGCTTCACTCGCACGCTACATCAATGAAAAAAGACTAATCGGAAATATTAGAAACGGAGTATTTAAACCACTATCCATCAGTTCAATATTGGTCTACATCAGCAGCATTTGGGAAGAAGTGGAAAAGGATAGACAGCACAAACCCGCCATCCACAAAAATACGCACAATGAATTATCATAATCCGTCTTACATGAAACGCCCCCTATCTTCGTGGCGATAACATTTTATCAACTTAAAAAATATACGTATGAAACGGAAAAAAAGACCGGTATCACAAAGTGAAGCCATGAAACTGAGATGGAAGAGACGGATTGTCTTTGAGAAAGGATATACCGAGCAGTGTGCCGAATGGATGGCGGAACGCCTGGAAGAATTAATAGACCACTTGCAATACGGGCACGCAGTTATTGCTTATCAGAAGCAGAACGGAGATTTCAGGCTGGTGAAAGCGACACTGATCTACTATGAAGCGGAATTCCACAAGAAGTATGATCCCACAAAAATAGAAGGCGCAGTAGTCTACTGGAATGTGGACGAACAGCGATGGACAACATTTCAGGTGGAGAACTTCATGGAGTGGAGACCGATCGTATAGGGCGCCACCACAGATTACACGGATTTTCACAGATGAATGATTTCTATTTTGAGGAATCAAGTGAAAACGTCTTTGGGAATCCGGGGTAATTTGTGGTGAATGTATTAATGTATTATTGAAAGTACAAACAACTAATCTAAAAAAACAAATATGGCAACAATATATGACGGGATCAACTATTTCCCGGTGGGCGTAAACTTCATGGAAGAGAACGCAATGGAAGTGATAGAAGCTAAATACGGAATAAAGGGCCCGGCAATCGTACTGAAACTGCTGTGTAAAATATACAAGGAGGGATACTTCATCCGTTGGGACGAGGAACAGTGCCTGATCTTTGCCAACAAGGCAGGAAGGGAGGTACAAGTCGCTGAGGTGCAGGGGATCATTGAGATCCTCTTTATCAAAGGGATAATGGACAAAAACAGTTATCTGGAAAACGGAATACTGACTTCGGAAAGTATACAAAAGGTATGGATGGAGGCGACAAAGCGGAGAAAGAGAGAGTTGTCGGAACTCCCCTACCTGATGGTGAAACCGGAAAAGGAAAACGATAAACCGGACAATGCATCCACACAACAGGAAATTGAACGACCCAAGCCGCTTAAAGAAGGAAAAGTAGCTGTCAGCACAGGAGATGTAGCCGTTAGCCCGGGAAATGTAGTACACGATGTAGCCGTTAACGCAAAAAATGCATGCAATTCCGGACAAAGTAAAGTAAAGAAAAGTAGAGCAAAGGAAAATAAAGAATTACCCCCCTCAGCTCCCCCCGAGGGGAAGGAGGAAGAAAGGATGGAGGATTCTGCTTCTCTCCCGATACCGGGATACGCTTTCAATACGATGACACACAATTATCCGGGACTGACGGATACGCTCCAAAGATTGGGAATTAACGAGGTAAATGAAGTAAACGCCATTCTTAGGCTGTCGGACTATGGCAGAAAGGGAACGACGGTGTGGCGGCTGATTGCCAACACTTGCTGGAGTGACATAGGGGCAAAAGGAAGGTATCTGATAGCGGCACTAAACAAGGCGAAAAGAAGATAGCAGGGAGTATGAGTCCCCGATTTGTAGTTGACAAAAAAGCAAGTATACAGGCTTTTACCCAGGAAGAGATTCGGTGAAACAAAGAAGTAAAGAGTGTGCTTAACGAACTAAAACACAGTGTTTTTAAAGCACAAGATTTCTCTCGCCCAAAGCTTTGTTTTAACACTATGTTAAAGCTTGTTCTTTAAATGCAAATAGCAAGTGTTTTAAATGCAAAAGGCTTGTTATTTGCACACAAGAATAAAATAACGGAGAAATGGCGTTAACAATGTTAATTGTTACGATATTATTCTCAGAGCAACATGCTACATAAATCCAGCCTTTTCATTTGCATGTATCATAACCCTCAATTTACCCCCCAACATTGCAGCGGGAGGAATATTCAATACCCGACAAAGCAAACGGGCTATTTTTTAAGTAGGCTCTGAACGTCCTGCAATATAATCATTCACCCGTGAAGGACTTATTCCAATCTCAATGGCAAGTTGCTTTTAGCTCATTCCTTTTTCTTCAAGATAAAATTCTATTAATTCTGCAACAGTTGTTTTTTTTATCGGATAATGTTCTTTTTCGTATGCAATAACTATGTCGGACGTGACAGAGAGTTCTACTGCATTCTTATCATTCGCAGGGATATTATCAACTAAAGGAGTTCTTTTATAATACAGCCCCCCTAAGTAACAAAGGGCTGTCAAAACTAGCATATCTCCTTTTGCGACACAAAACCCCGACTTTCTCAAATCAAGGCTTTGTTATTTCCCAAAGCGTTTGTAACTTTAGGCATAAGTTTTTCATTATAGCAAAGATACCTTGCAACATTTGCTCCCGACATTTATGACGGGAACAAATTGTAAATTCAGCTTTTTCAGATGTTTACCCTTACATAAAACATATCCATTAGCCGATAACTCATCTGAATATTTTTCTAAATACTGTTCCATTGTCTACTCTTCTATTTTATAAAAATTTACAACCATTTTTTAGTCTATCTTTTTAGTTTTTATGCCCTGTGACAATAACGATTCTGCTTGGGATAATAATATCCCTATTATTACATCCTAATGACTACGAGAAGCAAATCCGATTTTCTAAACCAATTATCAAATCATCCCTCTTTATTTTATCGTTCAGATGCAGAACATCCCCACCCTTTCATCATTACTCTATTTCCGATTTCCTATCTTCATCAACGCCAGCCCGATAACAATCCAGACCATCTCCCGCACCCGCGTAATCAGAGCGGCAAATACCCCATATGCTCCGGACAAAGACAAACCGGCTACCGCCAGGGCAAAGCCTCCTTCCCTGCCCCCTAATTGCATGGGAAGAAAGAAAAGCAGATTCGCCAGTAGAGAAGAGAAAGCAACGATCAGGATACAACCGACAAAACTGACATCCGTAGTCAATACATTCAGAATCAGCCAGACTTCGAGACACCCCACTATGCGAGCGGTATACTCTAAACCCAATGCCGAATAAAAAGTACTTTTTCGCTGTTGATGAAGCAGAGCTATCTGACTGTCTATAGTCTCCAGTTTTTCTTTATGAAGTTCCGCAAAGCAGACTGCACGATTCTTCAAAAAAGGGATATGACTACCCAGACGTACGCATGCCACAGCCATACCGTTCCGGTAGCCTTTGATAAAAAGAGTGACAAGTAAGAGGCAGAAGAGTGTGATCAACCCCAAGACAATGCCCATCCCCCAACCGACCGGATAAAAAAAGACATAAATCAACACCGAGCTGAGCCAGAAACAGAAATGCGAAAAGATATGCATCATCACATACAGGATGACCGAAGATGTGGCACGCTCCACTCCGACATAGGGAGTAAGCTCCATAATCCGGTAAGGCTCCCCTCCCATCAGTCCCACGGGAGTGACATAATTCAACGCAAAACCGGAAACCGTGAATTTATAGAGCCGGGCGAACGACAATGAATTCACCGGACCACTGCTACGAAGGATGATATACCACGAAAGGGTATTAATCAGATAGATGAAAAGCCAAAGGACCAGAACCAGCGGCAGATAAAATCCGGCACGCCGCAGGTTGTCCAGCAGTTCATCATAAGACACATCGAAAGTGAACAGCATGATGATGACGGCCAGAATGCCAAAGGCCAAAAAGAAATTACGAAATTTACTCTTCAAAACAATATACAATTTAACGCATCAAAGATAACGTTAATAATTTATACAATGATATAAGAATAGCCCGTTTAACAAAACACTTTCTTGCACAAGCTGTTTTTAATGAGAATTTAAACCTAAACAAATTAACTATGGATTGGATTATTCATCAACTTAGGGTTCACCCCGAGCTTGCCATCTTTTTGACCCTTTTCGTAGGGTTTTGGATTGGCAAAATAAAAATCGGAAAGTTCAGCCTGGGTGTCGTTACAAGCGTATTGCTGGTAGGTGTCCTTGTGGGGCAATTGAACATTACGGTCGACGGCCCCATTAAATCTGTTTTCTTTTTACTCTTTTTATTCGCTATCGGCTATAAAGTCGGTCCGCAGTTTTTCCGGGGACTGAAAAAGGACGGACTCCCCCAAATGGGATTTGCTGCCATCATGTGTGTATTCTGTCTGATTATTCCTTGGATATTGGCTAAAATTATGGGTTACAATGTAGGGGAAGCAGCCGGATTACTGGCCGGTTCACAGACGATATCGGCCGTCATAGGCGTGGCAGGAGATACGATCAATGAACTAAACATATCTCCTGAAACAAAAGAGGCTTATAATAATATTATCCCGGTATCATATGCCGTAACTTACATCTTCGGTACGGCAGGTTCGGCATGGGTATTGGGCTCTCTCGGCCCCAAGTTATTGGGCGGACTCGATAAAGTAAAAGCTGCCTGTAAAGAATTGGAGGCTAAAATGGGGAATAGCGAAGCGGATCAACCCGGCTTTATGCCCGCTGCACGTCCGGTGACTTTCCGGGCTTATAAAGTAGATAATGAGTGGTTTGGTGACGGAAAACGGGTATCAGATCTTGAAAGCTATTTCCAGGAGAATGACAAGCACTTGTTTGTCGAACGTGTCAGACAAGCCGGAGTTATCGTAAAAGAAATCACCCCGACCCTGATTCTCAGGAAAGGGGATGAGGTGGTATTGAGTGGTCGCCGTGAATATGTTATCGGCGAGGAAGATTGGATCGGTCCCGAGGTACTGGATCCTCAGTTATTGGACTTTCCGGCTGAAGTATTGCCCGTCATGGTAACCCGGAAAACCTTTGCCGGAGAAAAAATAAGTTCAATACGTTCACAGAAATTCATGCACGGTGTCAGCATACGCCGTATCAAAAGGGCGGGAATCGATATACCGGTACTGCCACAAACCATTGTGGATGCAGGTGATATTGTCGAATTGGTAGGGACCAAACACGAAGTGGATGAAGCTGCCAAGAAAATGGGGTACGCTGACCGTCCAACCAACCAGACAGATATGATTTTCGTTGGTCTGGGTATTCTGATCGGAGGACTGATAGGTGCCCTGAGTATCCACATGGGTGGTGTCCCCATCAGTCTCAGCACCAGTGGGGGCGCATTGATCGGAGGATTGTTCTTTGGCTGGCTACGGAGCAAACATCCGACTTTCGGACGTATTCCCGAACCTGCTCTCTGGATACTGGACAACGTAGGTCTGAACATGTTTATTGCTGTCGTGGGCATCGCTGCAGGTCCCAGCTTCGTACAGGGATTCAAAGAAGTGGGGCTAAGCCTGTTCATTGTAGGCGCACTGGCTACTTCCATTCCTCTGATAGTAGGCATACTTATGGGAAAGTATCTCTTCAAATTCCACCCGGCACTGATATTGGGATGCACAGCAGGTGCACGTACTACTACCGCCGCATTAGGTGCCATCCAGGAAGCTGTCGAAAGCGAGACTCCCGCTTTGGGATATACAGTGACGTATGCTGTGGGAAATACTCTCCTGATTATCTGGGGAGTCGTAATTGTGTTACTCATGTAAAATAGATTTTGATATTAACTAAACATAACCCTGACATAATAATGAAAAGTAATGAAAACAACGGAGCAGTAACTAAAAGTTTTGCTAAAAAGATGGAGAGTATCAGTCCTTTCGAACTGAAAAACAGACTGATTGAAATGGCTGATGAGAGCATCAAAAAGATAGCTCATACCATGCTGAATGCCGGACGTGGAAACCCGAACTGGATTGCCACCACTCCACGTGAAGCTTTCTTCCTTTTAGGTAAATTCGGACTGGAAGAATGTCGGCACGTGATGTACTTGCCGGAAGGAATTGCTGGTATCCCGCAAAAAGACGGGATTGCCGCCCGCTTTGAGACTTTTCTCAAAACCAATCATAGCCAGCCGGGTGCGGAGCTATTAAAAGGAACCTATCAATACATGTTACTGGAACATGCCGCCGACCCGGACACCCTTGTCCACGAATGGGCAGAAGGGGTAATAGGTGACCAATATCCGGTACCGGACCGCATCCTCCAGTTTACCGAGATGATTGTACAAGACTATCTGGCACAGGAAATGTGCGACAGTCGTCCGCCAAAGGGCAAATACGATTTGTTCGCCACCGAAGGCGGTACGGCAGCCATGTGCTACGTTTTCGACTCTCTGCAAGAAAACTTCCTGCTCAATAAAGGAGATGGAATCGCCTTGATGGTACCTGTCTTCACCCCCTATATTGAAATCCCTCAATTGAGACGCTATGAATTTAACGTTACGGAAATATCTGCGGACCAAATGACAGCAGACGGGCTGCACACCTGGCAATACAAAGACGAAGATATAGACCGCCTGAAAAACCCGCAGATCAAAGCACTCTTCATTACCAATCCCAGTAACCCGCCCAGTTATACACTGAGTCCCGAGACTGCCGCACGGATTGTAGATATCGTGAAGAAAGACAATCCGAACCTGATGATTATCACAGACGATGTATACGGTACATTCAGTCCGCATTTCCGCTCGCTGATGGCCGAACTGCCGCAAAATACTTTGTGCGTCTATTCCTTCTCCAAATATTTCGGGGCTACCGGATGGCGCGATGCCGTAATCGCTCTGCACGAAGAGAATATTTTTGACCGGATGATAGCCCACTTACCGGAAGAACAAAAGGCAATCCTCAATAAGCGTTACTCCAGCCTGACCCTTGCCCCCGAAAGATTAAAATTCATCGACCGCATGGTAGCCGACAGTCGGCAAGTGGCGCTCAATCATACAGCCGGATTGTCTCTGCCGCAACAGACGCAGATGAGCCTCTTCGCTTCTTTCGCCATACTGGATAAAGAGAACCGGTATAAAAACAAGATGCAGGAGATCATCCGGAGACGCTTGAAAGCTCTGTGGGATAATACCGGATTCTCACTGGTGGACGATCCGCTGCGTGTAGGATATTATAGTGAGATAGATATGCTGGTGTGGGCTAAGATATTCTACGGAGAAGAGTTTGTAGACTACCTCAAGAAAACGTACAGCCCATTGGATGTTGTTTTCCGCCTCGCCAACGAAACCTCATTGGTATTGCTGAACGGTGGCGGTTTTGCCGGACCGGAATGGAGCGTACGTGTATCACTTGCCAACCTGAATGAAAAGGATTATGTCAAAATAGGCCAGGGAATCAAACGGATACTGGATGAATATGCCCAGAGATGGCAGGAATCACGGAAATAAAATCCTGAATCTTGTCAGTCCGTCAGCGTATGTACGCAATGAAAACGTACAGCCATGACGGCTTAAAACTTCACGGATAAAGACCAGGCCGATACCTTGTCCGTTGGGTTTGGTAGAAAAGAAGGGACTGAAGAGCTTTGCTTCAGTCTCTTTTGTTATGCCGGGCCCATTGTCCACCACTTCGATAGCAGCAGGTGATGAGGTGCGGATGGTAATCTGACCGTCTTTCCCGATACTTTCAGCCGCATTTTTAATAATATTCACCAATACCTGCTCAAACAGGGAGGCGTCCAGTTTCACATCGTCCAATGATTCATCACATATCAGTTGTAACCGGATATTCCGGTCATTGCACATCCCCTCCATAAAGCGTTTGCAACTGAATGCAAGGTCATTCAGGTTGATCGGAGTAAGACGGGGATCGGGAATCTTCACCACGTCGGCAAAACGGGTAATGAAACGGCTCATAGAAAAACAACGTTCCGTACAGACACGCATCACATCACAAATATCTTCCATACCATCCGACTCAGACAATGCCTGTTCGACTGTATCCAGTGTAGAAGTAATCCCTGCCGTTGTATTATTCACTTCGTGCGCGATCATACGGATCACTTTCTCGTATGCCTTTTTCTCCGCTTTCATCACTTCGTCTGTCAATCCTTCCATCAGATAAAAAGGATGCTGGAAGCCGCGGTCCACAAACGAAGAATGAGTACATTTATAGATATTTGAATCATTCAGTCGCACGGTGCTGGTTTCTCCCTTCGGAATGGCAGCCAGTTCTATGGCAAGCGGCGAATCGATCTCGGACAGTTTCCTGCCTTCGGCTTCTTCCGGACGGACTCCCATCATCTTCATCGCCATCGGGTTTAGTTGGGATACCTCTTCATCCAGTGTCATAATGACAACACCCATAGGTGAAGCGTTAATCATCAGATCAAGAAAATGATTCTGTTCACGCAACCGGAGACGCTCGTTTTTTAGTTGATCCATCATACGGTTGAACACATTCACTACCCGATCGGCTTCCTGTTGACCGACGTGGCTCAGGCGGCTGCTGAAATCCTGTTCTCTCAAAAGTTCCATACCACTGCCAATCGTATTCATTGGTTTCACTATCTTCCGGTAAAACAAAATCAGATATAAAACGAGGAACAGCATCAACCCTTCTGCGATATAGAGATATTTCGCCACAATGGTTTCGGATACATAGAACAGAAAGCCCATGATGGAAAACAACAGAAAGATAAGTATGAAGAAAAATCCTTTTACCGGCATGTGATTGATGATTAACGATTAAAAAGTAATGATAAGCGACGAGTCACTTATCACTGATATCATATTTCTCCAAACGACGGTACAATGCCGCACGGCTGATACCTAACGCTGTAGCCACCTGGCTCAGGTTCCCTTTATAACGCTCCAATGCCTGAAGAATTGTCTGTCTTTCGATTTCATCGAGTGTCATTCCCGCAAACGAAGAGGCAGTTGACGTACTTTCATCATGTCGCTGGTACTGACTCTCGAAATCGGTTGCATCCAACACTTCCTTGCCACTGACCAGAATCGTACGCTCCACCAGATTTTTCAACTCACGGATATTGCCCGGAAAAGGCAAACGACTCAGGAAGTTCAATGCATCCGACGAAAACTCCGTACGGGGTAGGTTGTTGATCTCAGCCTGACGATCGGCAAAGTGTCTGGCGAGTAACGGTATATCCTCTCTGCGCTCTCTCAACGCAGGAAGTTTTATGGTTATCAGGTTAATGCGATAGAACAGATCTTCACGGAAAGTGTGTTCGCTTACCATCTTGGCCAAGTCGGCATTGGTAGCCGAAACAACCCGTATATCCGTCTTACGCGGACGGCTGTCACCCAGTACTTCAAAAGTCTGGTCCTGCAATACCCGCAACAGTTTCACCTGGCATGAGGGATCGAGATCGCCGATTTCATCCAGAAAAATAGTTCCTTTATTCGCCATCTCAAAACGCCCCATACGATCGGAAGTGGCATCTGTGAAGGCTCCTTTTTTATGACCGAACATCTCACTTTCAAACAGACTCTGGGATATTCCTCCAAGATTGACTTTCACAAAAGGCTGACGGGCACGCTGACTATTGATGTGGATAGCCTCGGCTATCAGTTCTTTACCGGTTCCGCTCTCACCGGTGATCAATACCGAAGCATTGGTTCGTGCAATACGAGCCACCGTATTCAACACCTCTGTCAATCCACGGCTCTTGCCAATAATATGGCTCCGGTTCAATGAACCGCTTTGCTCCTGAAGCGTATCCTTCGGAGTTGCAGTAAGCTCCAAAGCAGTCTCTATGCGTTGCAGCAATGCGGCATTATTCCAGGGCTTGGTGATAAAATCGAATGCACCGGCCTGCATTCCCTGTACGGCAAGTTGGATACTACCCCATGCAGTCATCAGAATTACAGGAACATCCGGACGAAATATCTTGACCTGCTTAAGAAGGGTCAATCCCTCTTCTCCGGAAGTGGAAAGTGTAAAATTCATATCCATCAAAATCAGAGAAGGAGCTTCCGAACGGACTACTTCCATCGCCTCACGCGGACCGGGTACAGTTACCACTTGGTAACCGGCACGTTTCAGCATGAAACTCAACGAAGAACGAACTCCACTATCATCATCTATAATTAAAAGCATAAGTGTTATTTTTTTGATTTGCAAAACTACTCTTTTTGGGGTTAAAACCAAACTAATTCTTCACAACATCATCAAAATCGGCTTCCAGTGGTGTATTATTCTGGAAGTCCCACAGCGTCAGACTGCGGAGCTGGTAAAAATAATACCAGTACCAGTAGAGTTCATTGATATGTTTCTGCCGGGCATCATCTTTCGAATTCTGGGCATCATTCAGGTCGAGTGTATTGATTTTACCTATCAGGAAAGTCTCGATACTGGTTTTATAACGCTGCTGTGCAATCTTATCCGCTTCATTGGCAATAGAAAGTTGCTGCGCCTGATTATTAAAATTCTCTACAAGCAGGAAGATGTCCTGATCAAAGTCAATTTGTTCTTTACGTATTTTGGATAAGGTAACTTCCCGGTTACTCTTGGCTACACGCACTTTTCCACGACGCTTTCCCCAATCAAGAATCGGAATCTTCACACCAACCTCTACCACTTGGTTATCGAGTAATTTTTGATAAGAAGCAGAGAAATCCTTATTCAGTCCGGTATATCCCACGTTTGCGAAAAGATCGATACTACGAAGATTGCCACGTGCGGTAGCCACTTCGTAATCAGCTTCCAACTGCCGGCGACGTATGTTATGAGCGAAAGAATTGCGCTCCAATGCTTTATTCAGCACTTTGTTGTATTCCATTTTAAGATCGGGTGCTGATTCCGGTATTACCG
Organism: Bacteroides sp. NGMCC 1.200775; assembly: GCF_040798045.1. NCBI lineage: Bacteria > Pseudomonadati > Bacteroidota > Bacteroidia > Bacteroidales > Bacteroidaceae > Bacteroides > Bacteroides sp. NGMCC 1.200775. Next base: position 1,168,712 of record NZ_JASCQK010000001.1, read on the forward strand.
GCTCCAATACCTGATCATCTCCTATTGCCAGGAAAGAGCGCAGCCGGAACATATTTGCATTCAGATTGCTCTGTGCATCGGTAACGGCAGCCCGAGCTTTCAATGCAGCCAGTTTCAATTGCAAAAGCTCATTTTCGGAAATTTGCCCCATCTTTCGTTTCGCTCCGGCCACCTCGTACAAGCGATCTGCATTTATCTGATTCTGGCGGGCGGTTCCCAGAGTTTCTTTAGCCAGCAGAAGATTAAAGAAGTAAGTGATCGCGTTCATGGTTACAGTCTCTGTAGCAGTGATAAAGGCTGCTTTTGCCTCTTCATAACGAACCGGCTCAATGCGGCGATTCCATTTCAGGTCATTCACTCCAAAGATAGGTTGAGTCAATTGTAAAGCGATAGGCACGGACATAAACTGCCGGTTTCCACCACTCCCCAGCTGTTTCACAAAGTCGAGTGAAGAAGACAGGGCTATCTTACCACCCGTAAACCAGATATTCTGATCAATGGAAAGCGTACCGTTCAGCCCTAACTTATTACTGCGGACAAAGGAGTAAGAGCCGTCTTCATTCTGATAACTGTTATATTGTTTTCCATAGCTTGGCAAAGTTCCGCTGAAATTTACTTCCGGCAACAAATCGGCACGGAACGTACGGTATTCCCAATAAGCTGTCTTCAACTCATTGAGAGCAACGGCTGCATCTACAGACTGTGTACGCGCCAATGCAATGGCTTCATTCAAGGTAATCTCCCGTGTTTCCTGTGCACTCAATGCCAACGAACAGAAGGCAAAAGCAGAGAGTAGAAAAGATCGTTTCATATAGAATTTGTTTATTTACCGGCAGAAAAGCAAACCCTGTGCCAAATATTGAGTGTTGCAGCGATCACTCCAGCTCGCCATATAACATAAACATTCATTTGAAAGAGTTCAGTGTATGATAATCCTCACTCCACTTCCCTCCTGGTCACTCTTCTCCTGTTCGTCATCCACCACTCCTTTTGTTCATCCTTCACCGTTTATCGTTCACCGTCTAAAATCAATCCTCCTTCTTCTGTCCGAAAATGAACAGTTTGTCCGCAGACGGACGCCCCCGGTGTACTTATTCACAAGTATCCGGTAAACGAACTGTGAAACGGGTTCCCTTTCCCTCCTTCGAAGTAACCGTGATGACTCCATTCAAACGTCCGATGATGGTTTGACAAATACTCAGTCCCAACCCAGCTCCCTGGGTAAAACTGTCGACTTTATAGAAACGTTCGAAGATATGCCTCAACCCATCTTCCGAAATACCTTTTCCGGTATCTTCTACAAAAATAGAAGTATATCCCGGCTCTTCCTCCGTATAACCGAATGTGATCGACCCTTGTGTTGTAAACTTGGCAGCATTGTTTATCAGGTTATTCACCACTTGTTGCAAGCGGACATTATCCGTCACCAGATATTTTTTACTATTCTCCGGCAACTTCAATACCAACCGGACTCCGGAAGGCATGTTCAACTGTTGTGAATCGTATACATTCTTCATCAATAACGGAAGATTGTGCCCGGCAAACTGGAAATCCATCGTACCGGACTCTATACGGGACAAATCAAGAATATCATTAATAAGTGCCAGTAACAGGCCACAGTTTTTATTGATTGTCTCAATAAACAACTTTACCTCCTCTTCGGTAAATCCACTGGTATCACTCAACAAATCGGAGAAGCCCACGATGGCATTCAGCGGTGTACGTATTTCGTGACTCATATTAGCAAGGAATGCCGATTTAAGCTTATCTGCCTGAAGTGCTTTATCGCGGGCTGCGGTCAATTGCTCTTCGGTAGTCTTATAGCGCTGTATACTCTGACATACGCCCAGAATGCTGTAAGGTGTGTCTGTCGTAAGTCCTGCAAGCACCGAAGTACGATATTCCCACCATTCGTATCTGCCGTCACCGCTAAGCTGGCGGAAACTCATACGGGTACTCTGGCTCAGACCTGCCAATGCACGGTTAAAGAGTTCGAACGCCAACTCCTGATCGTCCGGATGAACCATCCGGTCCATCTCATTCCGTGAAATGGTGGTCTTGTTCTCTGCAAACCCGAAGCGTACCAGAAAGCCCGCAGGAAAAGTAAATAAACCGGTACGGATATTATACTGCCAGGGATAGATGGAGCTTTCGTCCACCGCCATACTAAAGAAACGTTTTTGCATCTCTTCATCCGATATATTACGGGCCGAAAGGGCCATTCCGGTGATTTTACCATGTGCCCGGATAGGAACGATCTCACCCGAAACAGGAAAATAGCTGCCACTGTGGACTTCCTGCATAAACGAATTTTCGGGAATGACCACACTGCCCTCTTCAGTTACCACCCGCTCGAGCATGGAACGGAGAATCTCTTTACCATTATTGTAAATCTTGAAGATACTGCCTGCCGGTAATCCTTCATAAGGACGCGCGGCTTCATCCTTAGGCAAATGCAGCATTTTCAGTAAAGAACGATTCGTAAAATGAATACGGAGATCGGTATCGTACGTGATCACACCGTCACGGATAGAATGGAATACATTATCGAATTCATCACGTTGGGCAACCAACCGGTTTTGTATCAGTAAACGGGTCTGGGCATGGATGCGCCGACGGGATTCGCGGCGGTTGATGCGATACAGCCACACTATCAAAAACACCAGTAAAGCTAATATCGAGCTATACAGTAAGATATAGAGCAAACGATATTTCTCTCCGTATGGTTCGTTGATAATGGTTCCTCCAATAGCCTGCACCTGCTTGGGATTTACCTTGAAAAACACCAGCTGCTTGAAATCATACATAAAATTCAAGGGAGATTCAATAATCCCCACTTCCGAAGGAGTCTTCCCACGTAACACATCGGAAGCTGTCCGCCCCACCTCACGTGCAGAAGTATATGAATCGGCATCATAAGCCCCGAAGGCGCCATTAGTCAATGCAAGATTTTCACACGAAAAGAAAGGAGCTTTTGAATTACGTCCGATGAATGACATAAAAGGCGACCATTTAGGGGCAATAATCAGTGTCCTGTGCGTATTGCGCGGATAACATGTGGAAGCTATGATTTTGTTGGTTGTATCCGTTTGCGAATTATAGAAAGTTACCGTATATTCCGGATGCTCTTTCACAAAGCCATTCCATTCGTTCATAAAGTCGTCTCTTCCTTTAGAACTCAGAAGGCTGTTGTCAGAGATACAGACTACTTCCGTCCGACTCGGGAAAAGGCGGTTCGCCTGCCTCAACAGCTCCCCGAAATCCGGATTTGCCGTATATCCACACACATTGGGTAACGAATCGATCAGACTGCCTTCCGGATATTTTATATTAAAAAAGACAACAGGCAACTGTAAAGGCAATGAATCCCCGCAAGTCAACAAAGTATGGAAAGCCTCGTCACTGACAGTAACAATCAAATCCGTTCCCCGTTCGCGGGCTCGTTCGCAGAAACGCCGCATAATAAGTTTCTCTGACTGATAAGTCCAGAAATTGGCATCCAGAAATTCTGTTGTCACATTCACTTTCAGTCCGGATTCGCTGAATCCTTCTTTCAATCCCTTGGCCAAATCGCCATGCCAAGGTGTTTCGGAAGCATACGACTGAATGAAAAGAACATTATAAATGCGTTCCGCAGCAGTGGATATTTCTGTGAGAAATAAAAAGATAGATATAAGAAATATAGTATACGATCGTCTGTTCATAGTAAAAAAACTGCGTTGTATCAGGATTATGGACGCAAATATACGTTATAATCTTGAAAACAACGCAGATAGATTACGATTTATTGCAATAAGCTTTTATTCCTCACGCAGTGCTTCTGCCGGCTGGATTTTCATGGACTGACGGGCCGGGAACCAAATGCCGGCCAATATCATCAATGCCATCAACAGCAGAGTAACACATTCGCACAACACAAAACGCCTGACAGTGAACGTGGAGAATTGCCACGAAGGTGTCAGTTCGCTTTTGGCAATATAACAGTCAATGCCCAGTGCCAACGGAGTGACCAGAAGCAGCATGAACCAGCCTTCACTGAGCAAACGGAAAAAGACACTCTTCTTGCTGCCGCCTACCGCCATCATTAAAGCCATCTCTCCTTTACGCTGCTGCGTCCGGAACCAGAAAGTGCCCAACAATCCCAGGAAAATATTAAGCAGCAAAAAGCTCATCCCCACCAAATAGTTTCGTAAAGTATTCATATCGTCTAACTGGAAAGTACGACGAATATTCTGGAATGAATTTACTTTCGATAAAAAGACATTCCCCACTCTGTATTGAGATGGTGCGTCTTTCATTAACCGTTCGGCGAATCCGGCAGGTTCACCATCACTGGTACGCAGACAGATTTCATTGCCATATGCTAATTGATCCTCCCGCATTAAAATGACTACCGACCAACTGTAGCAAGCAGGTGAAAAATCATCGTAACGAATCACTTCAAGTGCGGCTGATAACTTTGTACCGCGAACCGTATCCTGATCCAAATAAAAATCTTTGCCAATATAATCTTTCAAGTCTATATGATAACGGGATTCAAAAAGATTACGCGATGCCATAAAAGTACCCTCTTTCAGCAAAGTTCCCAATTGTTCCGGTGTTTCTCCGTTAGCTCCCCGATAACGGAATACACGGAAAAAGTCAGGGGTTACCCACCGCCGGATATTATATTATATTTTCTTTCCATCGTATCCAAACGTACCGTCATACCACTGTTACTGCCATTGTAAGGAAAAGAATTTTGTGACATACTGACTGCCTCTACTCCGGGACGACGACGCAAACGATTTAATAACTCACGTATATCGGCATTATTTTCCTCTTCCGTACGGCCGGCTATATAATCGGGGCTTTTTTTCCGTGAGATAATTAAATTCAACCCTGTAAGTATTCTCTATATCAAAACCACGAGGCTCAAAATAAGTATAAAGAGTCACAAACATATAGTCGACCACATACCAAAGCACAATACTTACTAACAGTAACTCTACGAACAACCACGCATTCGAACGCCGTTCATTAACTATTTGTTTTAATAATTTCTTATTCATCGTTCATGTAGTGTTTAAGTGAGTTTTCCGCTAAGAGCATTTATGATTGACATCCGGGATGCCCGCCAAGCCGGCCACCCGCTGCTGAGCAAGTTTAGCAGCAGACAAAAGAGCAGAGCATAAATAAACGTAGAGAGTTTGAAAAGCATCTTCCACTCAATGACCGGAGCCGTATTGAGATACATCAGCCGTGAATCGGCAAAAAGTGTACCGCCCCACACATAGGAGATCAGCAAACAGAACAATAATCCTACAACACCCGCCATTAAAGTCAACACTAAATTCTCGGCAACAATCTGTCCCATCACCCCTCCGCGGGTAGCACCGAACGAACGGCGCACGCCAATCTCCGCCACACGCTGTCGCAGGCGGCTGTGAGTCATCGAACTCAGGTTAATGGCAGGAACCAACAACAAAATAAGGAAAATGATCACTTGTTGGCGAAAATAACCCGCCATATCCGGTTGCTCATTTGCCCACTTATGCTGTGACATGGTCAACTGGTCATCCGGCTGACCCCGGTAAAAAACAAAATAATCTCCCAATCCGGCATTATACGCCAAACGACGTCGTTCACACTCTGCCCGAATCGCATCAAAATCAGAAGAACTACGAGCCAGAATCACAACCCGCATCGCTCCCATGATACCATCACTCCATACATTATCCCCTCCTGTGATATTAGTTGAAAGATATGGGACCCATATCTGTGCATAAGCCGTCGAAGCCATTGAAGAGACATCTTTCACGACTCCGCTTAGCCGGTAAGGGGCATCATTCACAAAAATCTCTTTCCCGGCCACATTTGTAGCAGTACCGAAAAGAAGGCGGGCCACACTTTCTGTTATAACAGCCACGGGCAAACCCGATTTAGCTTCAACATCCGAATAGGGTTTGCCGTCGATAAACGAAAAGTCGAATATACGCCAGAAAGCTCCGTCTGTCTCAAGTGCATCAACTCCTGTACGCACTCCCCGCGACAAAGAAACCTGCATCGTTCCGGGAATACTATATATACTGACTTCTTCGGGAGTTTTTAATCCTTCGAAACATCCCTTCGCCGTTTTTATTCCCATTGGACCGTTACTTGATCCGTCGTCACTCCAGGTTTTGTTGCCTACACTCATCTGTTTGACGTGTAACAAGCGATTCCGGTTACTTTCAGGAGCAAAAGGAACCGTCTTTATCTGCTGTTGCATCACCACTACCATAATCAGGCAAATGGTCAGTGCAGTGCCCAGCACACTTATCGTAGTCAACAATGGTTGTTGCTTAAGTTGCGACAGGGCCTGCTTGAAATATTGTTTAATCATTGTGTTCTTTTTATTCTCCTACTTTCAATCCGCGTGTATTAACCCCTCCGACTCCACCTTTAGAAATATCAGCTTTACGGGCTTTACCTTTCAGGGTCATGCTTCCTACACCGTCGGCACGAGCTGCCAGTTCATCACAATCCACCCGGATATTGACACTGCCTACACCATCCAACCGTACTTTGAGAGTTTCACAAACCAAATCACTAATTTCAGCACCGCCTACTCCCGAAAGAGTTATCTTCAATTGATCCAACCGAAGTGCGGTCCGGCAATTGAAGCTGCCTACTCCCTGCAATTTTACACTCTTCAGATCAGGAGCGGCAATATACAGTTTAACATTTTTGGAATTGCTATTATTCTCTTTATATCCAATCACCAAAGTCTCTTTTTCCACTTTCGTTGTAGTTTCGGATACATATCTCTGCGGGCCCTCTATCCGAACAGAACAACGATCGGACTGCGTAAAAATGATATCTCCGACTGCATCCAGACGGATAGAAGAAAAACCGGGAACTTTACGGTTATCAACAATGACTCCCTTACTTCCGGTAGTTTTACCACATTGGCAATCATCACTGCATTGAGCCTGTATCATATTGAAAGTTGCCCCCATTGTGAGAGCTAAAGCCACTAACATTACTCTTATTTTCATCGTTTCCTAATTTCGAGATGAATGACTGTATTATGATTATTATTGTACTTGCCGTCCGTCAAAGAACCGAATGGTGCGTGAAGTCTGTTTGGCCTGCTCCTCGTTATGGGTCACCATCACAATGGTACGTCCGTCTTCTTTATTTAACCGGTGAAGCAACTCCATTACCTCAGCCCCCATCTTGGAGTCCAGATTTCCGGTAGGTTCATCAGCAAGAATAATCTCCGGATTGCCGATAATGGCACGGGCAATGGCCACGCGCTGACACTGACCACCGGAAAGTTGAGTGGGGAAATGCCGCATACGGTGAGTCAAACCGACTTTCTCAAGCACCTCCTGAGCCAGTTTCCGACGTTCGGAAGAGCCCATACGGCGATACAGTAACGGAAGCTCCACATTATCCAGTACATTCAGGGAATTAATCAGGTGAAACGACTGGAATACGAATCCAAGTGTCTTATTACGGAAAGCTGCCAGTTCCTTATCTTTCATGCCTTCAGTGTGTGTACCGTTTATCTCTATGGTTCCGGTAGTAGGTGCATCAAGCAACCCCATAATATTCAGCAAAGTCGATTTACCACAACCGGAAGGTCCCATTATGCTCAGGAACTCACCACGGTCTACTGTCAGGTTCACATTTTCAAGAGCCACTGTTTCGATTTCGTTCGTACGGTAGATTTTCGAGAGAGAAGTCAATGTAATCATAAACTTATGGTTTTAAATTATTTCTTTTTATTAAGATCATGTTCAAATGACATGCCAAAGAATTAATACACTTATAAACAACCACTTAATATTTGGGCAGAGTGTCCGATAATGAACACTCTGCCCACAAATGAACTCTCTTTCTTATCAAAAATGAACGTTTATTCCTCGTGTAATGCTTCTGAATTATTGCACTTGCCGTCCGTCAAAGAACCGAATGGTGCGTGAAGTCTGTTTGGCCTGTTCCTCGTTATGGGTTACCATCACAATGGTACGTCCGTCTTCTTTATTTAACCGGTGAAGCAACTCCATTACCTCAGCCCCCATCTTGGAGTCCAGGTTACCGGTAGGCTCATCAGCAAGGATAATCTCCGGATTACCGATAATGGCACGGGCAATGGCTACGCGCTGGCACTGACCACCGGAAAGCTGTGTGGGGAAATGCCGCATACGGTGAGTCAAACCAACTTTCTCAAGCACCTCCTGAGCCAGTTTCCGACGTTCGGAAGAGCCTATACGACGATATAATAAGGGAAGCTCTACATTGTCCAATACATTAAGAGAATTGATCAGATGGAATGACTGGAACACAAAACCAAGCGTTTTATTACGGAAGGCAGCCAGTTCTTTATCCTTCATCCCTTCCGTGTGCGTGCCGTTTATTTCGATTGTTCCAGCTGTAGGCGCATCCAGCAACCCCATAATATTCAATAGAGTCGATTTGCCACAACCGGAAGGTCCCATTATGCTAAGAAATTCACCGCGATCCACTTTCAGGTTCACATTCTCGAGAGCTACTGTCTCAATCTCGTTTGTACGATAGATTTTTGAGAGGGAAGTTAATGTAATCATAACTTTAATTTATTTAGATGATTCGTTTTGTTCCATTTTGGCTTATATGAACAAGACATGTCAAATGGTATGCCAAAAGAATAACATCCTCATAAATTGCACATTAAACTAACAGAAGGATGTCCGATAATGAACATACTGCCCGTTAACGAACTGCCTGATTTACTTATCCTCCGGAACAATCTCATTTAAGCAAGCCAATGCATTGAGTGTACGCGGATAACCAATGTAGGGCAACAATTGAGTAATGACAGTCAGCAACACAGATTTATCATTGCCAACATTTATATTGCCTTGAATATGGCCTTTGACCTGCGCCTCGCAGCCCCCAAGTGACACAAGGATGGCAAAAGTTAACATTTCACGCGTTTTTACATCCAGAACCGGACGCGTTTGATAATCACCGAAACAGTTGGCGGAAAGATATTCCTGAAAATGCAATTGTCCTTGAGGTGCGGTTTCATACATTTTGTCTATTCGTTCGCCAAAAATGGATTTCTGCAAAGCAAGTCCCTTCTCCATACGGTTTTCGGAAGTTATCACCGCCTGTGGTTCCAAAGGCAACTTCACTCCTTTTGACGACAAGAATCCATTGGCTATAGAAATCAATTCCACAACCTTTGCCATACCCACATAAGGAACGGCATGATAAAGCACTTCTTTTATTTCAAGCGGGGTAACTCCGTTGACAAAAGCGGCCTGGAGTGTTTTTTGATACTCTCCCGCAGTGCTCATGGCAATGGTGGAAGCCATTGTAACCAAAATCCGCATACGAGTATCCAAATCACCATATTGCTGTGTTTCGCCAAAAGCAAAATTAGTGAATATTTCCTCCAGTTCGGGATCGGTCTGTGCAAGATTGTTTCCGAGATTGATAAACCTCGTCGTGCCATTGCGGGAAACACTCGTTGCAGCTATCCCTTGGGGGGAAGTTGCCTCAGCGTATGCCTGGTCATCTACAGGTTCCAACCAAGTATTTTGGTTGGTTTCAGGATTACATTCGATGGCCAGATGAGAAAACCAACTGTCAGGGGCAGCTCCATGCCAATGCACTACATCCGGAGCTATCTCCACTACATCTCCGGGCAGTAACAGACGGGCATTTTTCCCTTTTTCCTGATAATACCCTCTTCCTCCGACAGCTATCAGGATTTGTCCGCCCGTATGGCTGTGCCAATTGTTACGGCATCCGGGTTCGAAAGTCACATTGCTGACAGGGCAATTCAATTCATCATTCTGCGTCAAGCGTGCCAGATAGGACTGCCCTATAAAAAACTTCGCATATTGCACGTTTGCATCTCCTATGGGAAACACACTCGGATTTTGGAGAACTTCTTCTTTTTTCATATTCTGTGCATTTAAAGAATTTGTGGTATAGCACAGCAACGTTATCATTGCCGATGCCCATATAAAATGTTTCATTTTCATAAGATTATAAATTTATGATGCAAATTTAGGCACCTTTCCGTTCTCATCGTATACCCGGATTACGGATGTAATTACCTCAATTACGGATATTCTTACCCCTATTCCGGTTTTATTCCTCCAACCCATACTACATATGATGAAAATCCCTACATTTGTCACAGATAAATAACAATATGCCCTATGGAAGAAGTAATTAAGCTCAATTCGGTAGACCAGTATAACCAGATGTACGGTCTCGAAACATTGCACCCTTTGGTGACAGTAGTCGACTTGTCGAAAGCCACGTTGTTCCCCACACACTTCACCCTCAACTACGGACTGTACGCTTTGTTTCTGAAACAAACAAAGTGCGGCGATCTACGCTACGGACGGCAGATGTATGACTATCAGGAAGGCACAGTAACAAGTTTTGCCCCCGGACAGGTAGTAGAGGTAAAGGTGACTGACGGGATACGTCCGAAGTCACACGGTATACTATTTCATCCCGACCTGATACGCGGCACATCTCTGGGACAGGAAATCAAACAGTATTCATTCTTTTCATACGCTTCAAATGAAGCCCTTCATCTTTCGGACGAAGAGAAAAAGATCTTTCAGGATTGTCTGGATAAAGTCCAGTTGGAATTATCACGTCCGATAGACAAGCACAGCAAACGCCTGATTTCAAGAAATATCGAATTATTATTGGACTATTGCATGCGTTTCTATGAACGGCAGTTCGTCACACGTTCAAAAGTAAACAAGGACGTACTGGTGAAGTTCGAAGAACTATTGGATCTCTACTTCCAAAGTGAGCAGTCGCAAACCGAAGGATTACCCACAGTGAAATATTTTGCAGATAAGGTAAACTTGTCTTCCAACTATTTCGGCGACCTGGTTAAAAAGGAAACGGGTAAGACTGCTCAGGAATACATCCAGGGTAAAATAATAAATGTAGCCAAAGAAAAGATATTGGCTTCAGAAAAAACAGTCAGTGAGATTGCATATGAACTGGGATTCCAATACCCACAACATTTCACACGCATATTTAAAAAGAATGTTGGCTGTACCCCAACAGAATACAGGATAATTCAAGTATAATGGCCTCTTCCGGTAAAGAAACATTAGATATCAAAACGGTGCATCAATGCAACCGCTGCCTGGGATGCAAGACGCTGCATCCACAGGCAAGCATTATCCGTCTGGACCATACGAATGTGGAACAGCACAGCATTAAATTCGATTTTTACACAATACTGTTGATGGAGAACAACATAGAGGATTGCTGTTGTTGCGGACGCAAAGCTTATGACTATTCCAATGCGACAATGGTTTTCCTCCCTCCGGAACAAACCTTCGACATCCACAAAAACAGAGTACTCCCACAGCAGGGATGGTTACTGGCTTTCCATCCCGATCTGCTTTATGGTACCACACTTGAAAAAAACATTCAAGAATATACTTTCTTTTTCTACCGGAAAGAAGAGGCTTTACATCTGTCCCAACGCGAAAAGGATAAGATTATAGAATGCCTACGGGAAATGGACGAGGAATTACATCACCCGATAGACCGCCATAGCCAAACACTGATTTCACGATACATCGAACTATTGTTGGATTATTGTACCCGGTTCTACGAACGGCAGTTTATCACCAGGGAGAACAAGAATAAAGTGCTGCTCGACAAAACGGACCGTTTATTGGATGATTATATTTATTCCGGTAAGCTAAAGTGGGAAGGTCCGCCTACCTCCGCATATTGTGCTGAAAATTTAAAGCTCTCCGTTGCCTATTTTGAAGATTTACTCACGTTTGAAACCGGTAAAACCTTACTGGAGTTCTTCCAGTTAAAAAGAATGGAAACTGCAAAGAGAATGCTACTTGATAAAGAGAATACAATCAAAGCAATAGCCGGTCAACTGGGATTTTCTAACACGCAGTTATTCTGCTTGTTTTTCAAGAAAATTACGGGAGTAACGCCCAACGAATACAGACATTCGCAGAACTGATATTTAAAAAAGTTATATACCGTCCAAAATTTTTTGAAAATCATGGAGATGTGTCAAAACTCACCACAGAGAACACAGAGGAACACAGAGGAAAATTTAAGTCACTGCTGATCAATATAAATAATCTGTGTTACTTCATGTTTCCTCTGTGGTAGAGGTATTTGTCGACCAATCCGGCTACTCGTCCCGCAAAGCATCCGCAGGATTCATCTGTGCTGCTTTTGAAACCGGAATATAAGTTGCCACAAACGAAACAGCCAGAATCAGAACATACGAAATAACCGATACAATAAGGAAGTGCAACACCGGACGATTCTGTATATAATCCGGGGTCGGATTATCCGGCGGGAAAGCAAAGCCATTCAGATATACTATTTGAAGTTGTACCAATGCTCCTACTACAAATGCGATAGTCACCATCCACCAGGCTTCAAAAAGAAACTGCCGGATCAACCGGTGACGGTTAGACCCCATTGCCATATAGAGCCCTATTTCCTCCCGGCGGGCATTGCAACGCAGCCAAAAGGTACCCCCCATCCCCAAAAAGACACACAACAGAAAAAATAAAGCGAGAATGGTCTGCAACCGGATAGTCCCCGTAGTTCCCATATAATACTCAAAATTTTTACTTTCCGTCCTGAAATCCGTAAGCGATGCCAGATAATAGTTCCCAATCTGCATTCGGGGACGCATTTCACGTTTAAATGTCTCAGTGAAAACAGGTGAAGCGAGTCCATCACGCACCCGAAAACAAATCCGCACTCTGCGCGGAAGATGTTTCAATTCAGAAGTAGTCTTGAATATCAGAGGACCGGGTTGGTTATTACTTCTTATCTGTACGGGGTCGATTATAGCGGTCAACGGAAACTTACGGGTCGTATCTCCCCAATGCACCCATTTATTTTGCGGATATTTCTCGCCGAACAACTTCTCTGCGAGATCAGGAGTCAGGTAGATCCCCTGTTCTCCTTCCGCAAGTACCGGAGGAATTTGCCCTGTCCGTGCATCGTGTATACGGAAAACTCCAAAATAGTCGGTTCCGGAAAGGAAGGTCATCTGCTGTGAATATGCAAGGATCGTATCATTGAAAACCTGTCCTCCGTTCCAGCCCCCGCTTTGCGGATAAGAATTAAAAAGGCTGACAGTCACATTAGAAACACCCGGATAGCGGCGTACCTGATCTACGATGCGCATAAAGTCAATACGTTTCAGCGAATCGGAAGCCATCTCCGGTTTATATTTGGTATGGTTAGTTGAATATTCACCTATACTGAGCAGGTAAGTATCGGTAAGATCATAATGATCGGGCAATGCCTTATCGGATAATAATACGTACACAGGGTCGACTACTCCCCATAAAAAATAAGTCACAACCACCAGTTCTCCCAGAATCCATCCATTAGCAGCACGCTGGTTCCACAACTGGCGGAGTATCATCATCAGGTTCATATCTTTTATCTTTTTTCGTTAAGCGAATATACAATATCTTTCTTCAAAGCATGCAAAGCCGGAATCAGAGCCGACAATACATTCAGCACCAAGCTGACCATGAAGGTAATACCTATCACCACCGGATTCAGCAACATACCGGGAGTCAAGAAGCTATCGACTCCCTCAGGCATCACATCTGCCGAGAAAGACAACAGGTCCGGAAGCCAGTTCCGACCACAATAGACAATCAGATACGAAAGTAACAAACCGAACAGACCTCCGATGCCAGTAAGAAACAGATTTTCCCAAAATACCTGCAACAGAAGCGAAATTTTGGAAGCACCGAAAGCCTTACGTATGCCCAATTCGGAAAGCTGGCGCTTCATACGTGAAGCAATCATTCCTGCCAGATTCAGTGCCGGAACAAATAGTAAAGCTAACAGGATAGTGCCATACACTCGTAACAACTCTCCCCAGTCGGGTGCCGAAGAAGAATATTCATAAAAAATACTTTTCCAGTAAGATACCGGTTGCCCATGTAAATCGGCACTGTATTTTTTCTGAGAATAATTATATTTGCGGAACACGTCACGTACCTCTGAAATTACCTTATCTTTAGCATCGACAGAAGGAGCCAACATATAGACATTCAGATCACCTACCAACTCATAGCCACCCTTATTATCCTTTATAATATCGGCATCAACCGTCAGTGGTAACCAAATATCCGCATACGTAGCAGGGGTAATGAAGGAAACATCTTTTACAACTCCACATACTCTATATTCATCGGAATCAAGAACAAAAGTACGACCTACCGGTGTAGCCTCTCCAAAAAGCTGGCGAGCCATTGTACGCGAAATGACAGCTTTTCGTAATCCGGAATCAAAATCGGCCTGACTAAACGGCCTACCGTCTACAAAGGCAAATTGAAACACCTTCCAGAACCCGGCATCTACCAGCTTCACCTGCACCTCTTTCAAATCTCCGTCACCCGGCAATTCAAGTAATGATGTACTGCGCCCATCCATAGATGCCCCTACAGCCTCGGTACTCTTCAGCGGATAATAAAAACGCTTCACTGCCTGAAAGGATACGTGCGAACTGAACCAATTCTCCTGATTTTTCTGCTCTACAACAGTCATTCCTTTACTGACCAGGATACGGTTCCGGTTCTCTTCGGGATAGACCGGAGCCATCTTGATGTAACAGATGATCACCAGGCTCATGGTCATGGCAATCCCCAGTCCTGTACCGAGTATGTACACACTGCTGAATAAAGGATTTTGTTTCAGGAGTTGCCAGGCCTGTTTGAAGTATAATACCATCATAGCAATTTATTTTATTTATTGGTTATTCGTCCCGCAAAGCATCCACCGGATTGATGCGGCTGAGTTTGTGTGCCGGCATCCAGATTCCGATAGAAACAACAATCAACAGCAAAAGGTATACAATCAGGGAAACAGCCGCAAAATGCAGACCGAAATGGTTAATCCAATAAACAGGCATCGCTTCTTCCGAACCGGTACAGGTAGTATAGAGACCATCCTTCAACGCATATTGCAAATAGAGCAAGCAGCCTATCAACGTCCCCAATGTGGTCAGCACCCAACCTTCGTATAAAAGCAGGCGGGTGATATGTGAAGGATTACCGCCGAAAGAAAGCATGATGCCTACCTCTTCACGGCGTGAACGGGTCTGCATCCAGAAAGTTCCGGCCACTCCCAAACAAAGGTTCACTAAAAAGAATATACCTAAAGCCAGGTTCAGGCGATACTGGTTAGTGATACCTTCAGAAAACTCATGTTGATCCTGAATGCTGCTGAAGGACCGTACAGACTTCACATAATAGTTGCCTACCGTCAGTCCTTTATCCATCCACTCACGGAAGTGATGCAGAAAAGCCTTCTCCGACAGATTGTCGTCTATACGAAAAGCGATTAACGGAAGATAATAGTACATATAATCAGGAAACTCTTCAAACACGCATAACTCTATGGGCATGGGTTGCATATAACTCCGGTAACGAAGAGGGACGATCACTCCTCCCACCCGATAGTCTTCATCATCTCCATTTTCCCCCAAACGACGTCCGTAAAGCGGTTTTCCATCCTTCAGCCGATACGCTACGTCCGCAGTCAATACCGATTCGGTCCAACGGAAGTCACGGTTATCCAATTGTTCGGCCGTCATACCTTCGGCTCCCTCCATCCCCATGGTCCGGAAATAATCGGTGTGGGGCATGAAAGTAAGACGGAGAGTGCGGACCGGAATGGTATCGAACATCGTATTACCGTTACTCGTGGAATTCGATGAAGGATATTGGCCATTCAAGATGAAAGTAGTATACTTTACTCCTTCATAATGTTTCAGCTTGTCGAGCAACCGCTCAAAATTGGCTTTACGCGCCAATGTATCATTCTCTTCGGCATGGAATTGCTCCGATTCGGCAGGGAACGATGCCAACTGAAGCAAGAAAAGATGATCGGGACGATAGCCCTCCGGCAGATTCCGATCGTGTGTCAACACTACCAACGGATCGACAATCACCCACGTGACAATCGATACCAATATCAATTCGGCCAACAGCCATCCGTTTTTCCGGCGACGGGCCCAGAGGTTCTTTATTATAAGTCGTATCATGATTTATTTCTTAGTGTTAAGTGAGTCAATAATATCGTTGTGCAACGAGCGCCATGTGGGCCACCAGGCAGAGAGAAGGTTCAGTATCAAACAAAAAGCAAACGTTACGCAAAACATTAAAGGACTGAACAGCATTTGCGAATTGATAGCCACATCGACTCCGTCGGACACAACTGTCGGATATTTGTCGAACAGGCTAAATACCCAATTACGCCCTAACACAAGCAGCCCCCATGAAACAATAAGTCCCATCAGCCCGCCGATGCAAGTAAGAAGCAGATTTTCCCATAACACTTGATTCAATAATTGTTTCCGGTTGGCTCCGAACGCTTTTCGTATCCCCATTTCCGCCAGACGATCGTCCATGCGACTGGATATCATCCCACTCAAATTAATAGCAGGCACTAACAACAAAGCCAAAAGAGCTCCTCCATACAGTTTAATGACCGACATCCAATCAATCTCGTTCGTATTGCCCTCTCTGAACCAAGTCTGCCAATACGGATCCGGCTGATGAAAAATATCAACTGTATATTCTTTCTGGGAAATATTGTATTTATGCACCATTTCATTGACCTCCGCATACAGTTTCGGCATATCTTCTTTCTGGCGAACCTTGAAATAAACGATATAGGTACCGACTTTATGACTGCCATCATTGTTACTGTCATATCCTGGCAAGCAAGAATAGGGCATATAGATTTGCCCGTAAGATGCCGGCAACAGATAACTACCCTCACGTACCACTCCGACGACTTTAGACTCTTTGAAATCCAGTTTAAACGTTTGCCCAACCACATCGGTCCTGCCGAAAATGCGGCGGGCCATCCGGTCAGAAAGTACTACATTACGGATCCCACTGGCTAAATCCGCCTCCGAAAAAGGCTTCCCGTTCAAAAATTCAAACTCAAATAACCGAAAAAAATTAGGATCGGTATACTTTACCAAAGCTGGTATCTGCTCACCTCCCCCGGCCGGTTGTATATAAGCCCCCTCCCGGTTCAGAAAGTGTTCGTTTACAGCGGTAACCAGCTCCGCTGATTTCAGTGGGTAGAACCACTCTTTCAGCATTTCATAAGAACAGAGATATGAATTTCCGCCTCCTTTCACATGCATGGCACTCACCCCTTTCATCCGCATCGTCACCGAACGGTTCACTTCCGGATAAATAGGAGCTATTTTAATATAATACACAATGGCAATAATCATCGTCATGGCAATGGCAAGCCCCGTACCCAGTACATACAGACTGCTGAACAACTTGTTCTGACGGATCAACATCCACGATTGTTTTAAATAAAGTTTTATCATAGTATGTAATTTTAATAGTTATTCATCACGCAAAGCATCTACCGGATTGATGCGGCTAATCTTCCGGGCAGGTATCCAAATGCCGACTGAAACGACAATCAGCAACAAGATGTACACCATCAGGGAAGTTGCCAGAAAGTGCCAACCGAAATGATTGATCCAATAAGCAGGCGAAGCCACTTCGGGTGACCATGATCCCCAATTTGTGGAGTATAGTCCTTCTTTCAAGGCATATTGCAAATAAACAAGGCATCCCAACAGCGTTCCGATTGTTGTCAGTACCCATCCTTCACCCAGCAGCATGCGAACAATGTTTTGCGGCCGGGCTCCGAATGAAAGCATAATGCCGACTTCCTCCCGCCGTGTACGGGTTTGCAGCCAGAACGTTCCGGCCACCCCCAGACAGAGATTGATCAGAAAGAACAAGCCCAAAGTTATATTTTTACGGTATGTATCGGTAGTACCGGCACTGAACTCCGACTGTTTACGCAAATCGGTATACGACTGCACCGAATTCACATATATATTTCCAGCTTTCAACTCCTTCCCCGTCCAAGGGATGAAGTGATGTAAAAACACCTCTTCGGAAAGACGATCCCCAATTCGGAAAACAATCTGGGGCAAATCCGAATAATACCGTTCGGGCATAACCGACAGAGGATTCAGACGGACCGGCTGAGGTTGCATATAGCTTCGATAGCGAAAAGGTTTTATCACACCCGCCACCCGATATTCGGCAGTGCTGTCGTTGTTCCATGTCGTCCGCCCGGTGAGAGGACTCTCCGGATGCAAAAAGAACTCCGACGTATTGGCTGTCAGCACATATTCATCTTTATCAAAGATACGTTCGTCCAGTTCTTCGGCTGTTATCCCCTCAGCTCCTTCAAATCCCATGGTCCGGAAAAAGTCCGAACGGTTCAGAAAAGAGATCTGCCATGCCGGCATATAGGTAGAATCTCCCTTAAACGTCTGGGGAGAAGTGGTACTACTACCGGAATAAGGCATTATACGATTGAAAAAGAACGTAGCAGACTCCACACCTTCATAATTCTTCACCTGTTGAAAAATGCGGCCCAGGTTTTCCCTGCGGGACAGACTGTCGTCTTCTTCGGGACGAAACTTCCCGGATTTCTCCGGCAAAGTCGCCAGTTCAAGAACAAACAAATGATCGGAACGAAAGCCCTCAGGTAACGTACGGTCATGGGTAAGCACGACCAAAGGGTCCGCTATTTTCCAAGAGACAATACAAACCAATACAATCTCGGCCAATAGCCACAGGTTGCGACTGCGGCGCGCCCACAAGTTTTTCAGTATTAATTGATTCATGGCTATTTATATCTTTTCGTTGATGGAATATATGATGTTTTTACGCAGTGAATACCATGCGGGACAAAAAGCCGAAAGCAGGTTGAGCAATACACACGTACCAAACGCAAGGACAAACACAAACGGACTGAACAACATATCCGGACTTAGATTAACCTCCACTCCTTCGGGGATGGGTACCGGCCACGAATTGAACAAACCGAAAATCCAATTACGCCCCAACACCAGGCCTCCCCATGACAACAGCAGACCGATAAGACCGCCTACACAGGTGAGCGCCAGATTCTCCCAAAGCACCTGTCCCAACAATACCGAACGATTGGCTCCGAAGGCTTTGCGTATCCCCATCTCAGAAAGACGTTGTTCCATCCGGCTGGAAATCATCCCGCCCAGGTTGATGGCCGGAACAAACAGGAAAGCAAGCAACAGCCAACCATGTATTTTGAATACGTTCGCCCAGTCAATCTCCGAATACCCCATTTGTTTAAGAGGATACTGCCAATAAGGAAGAGGCTGATTGTTCAGGTCTATTTCCAGATCGGGCTGAGAGTGGTTGAATTTATGAACCAACTCCTGTATTTCAGCACGTAGCTTCGGGCCATCATCCGACCCAGGCAGTTTGATAAACACCTGATAAGGACCTACCATATTGGCCATTTTATCCCCCCGATCATAACCGGTTATACAAGTATAGGGCATATACACGTCGGCATAAGAGTCGCTGAGCATATAACTGCCGCTACGCACCACGCCCACTACCCGATAGTCTTCAAAATTCAGCGAGAACGTACGTCCCACCGCTTCTGTGTCACCCAATATCCGGCGGGCACCACTCTCCGAGAGCACTACATTGTGGATTCCGCTTTCAAAATCGGCCTGTGAGAAAGCCTGTCCGCCCAGGAATTCAAACGGGAACACCCGGAAGAATGCAGGATCGGTCTGTTTCACCATTACGGGAATTACATTCCCACCGTCTTCGGGCTGTACATAATTTCCAAATAACATACGTCCCAAAACGGCCGTCACTTCTTCCGCGTTTTTCAACGGATAGATCCATTCTTTCAGCATATGATAAGAACAGGAGGACCTGGTCATAGAATGTTGCTCGGTGTTTTTTACGGCTACCGACGTCAATACCATCGTCTGAGACCGGTTCGTTTCGGGATAGATAGGAGCGATCTTTACATAATACACAATGACAATAATCATTGTCATGGCAATGGCCAGCCCTGTGCCCAGCACATAGAGACTGCTGAACAGTTTATTCTGGCGGATCAACGCCCACGATTGTTTGAAATAGAGTTTTATCATGTCTGTTCGGTACTAAATTTATTATTCATAATGCAGCGCTTCCGCCGGCTGCAACTTCATGGCCCGACGGGCAGGCAACCACGTGCCCAACGCAATGATCAGCCCCATCAGCAACAGTACCCCACCAAAACCGACAGCAAAACGCCACCAGGAGAAAGGAAGATTGTACAAATCGGGAATTTCCATGTGTATCATATTGAACATAACAAACAGCACCAGCGGAGTTACGGTGGTCAGCAATAACCACCCCTCGGCAGTGAAGAACCATCCTACCCGCCTACGTGTACTACCCAGTGCCATCCGCAGACCGGTTTCACTACGCCGTTGCTCGATGCGTAGCCAAAAAGTTCCCGTAATGCCGAAAAGCACGTTCAGCAAGATGAAAACGGACAACAGAAGGTTAATACTGATTTTCCGCCATTCAGACCGCAATCGTTCACTGCGTTGTTGCTTCATATCCTTCATGCTGGCAACGTAGAGATTATTCTCCGTCAACTGGCTCTTCATCCGGTTTAGGAAAGTCCCCATCTGTTCCGGAGTCAAATCTTCTTTCATCCGCACGGTTATCTCCATATTAGCTACCCCGGAAGCATTCACCTGACGTTCCAGTTCTTTCGGTCTCATAGTAAAGAAAAGTTCGGGCTCCGGCTTTACAAACTCGGTCATACGAACCGGGACGGTCACTGCCGCAATGCGTATCTCCCGCATACTACTGCCGGGATAACATACTTTCTGTCCTACTGCCGACTCCTCACCGAAGAAATCTTTTTCCAGATCCGGAGTAATAAAATATTCCAACTGTTTTTTGTTCAATAATTCACTCAGAAGCTGCCCCTCGCGGCTCCGGATACGAAATACATCATAAAATTCGGGAGAAACGGTATATTGGTGATAGGATTGCTCTTTGAACTTACCGCTATCGGCCGTACAAGGCATGATCTGTGTCCATGAATTACCTCCGGAATAGGGTGAGGAATAGAAAGCAACACAAGCATTATCCACTTCCGGGGCACGACGCAGGCGTTCAAGGATCCGGGCCAATGCTTCGCCTTCGGTAGGAGCCTGAGTAGTGTCGCTGACATACTCGGCGGCATCTTCGGGATAAACATCAAACGAAAGCCGCCAGCAATTCGTGATATCATAGCCCAACGGACGGGAATAGGAATAGAACTGTACCACAAACATATCTACCAGATACCACAGCGCAACGAATACGACCAGAAGTTCCATCCATATCCAACCGTTAGAGCGGCGTTGGTTCCATATTATCTTAAATATTTGCTTTATCATAACGGGTCTTTGTTTTTAAAATTATTCCATATCATGCAACGCCTCTGTAATAGGCATCCGTGAGGCCCGCCAAGCGGGGATCGCGGCACTCAGCAAATTCAGTAACAGCGTGAAAAAGAAAGCCGCAACAAAAGTGAAGGGCTGTATCAGCATATCGTGCGTCAGAGCAATAGTTCCCGAAAAGAAAAATGACTTGCAAAGAGATAACAGGGCGTATGACAACACCAGTCCGATCAGCCCACCTATGCAGGAGATCAACAGGTTCTCGGTCATCACTTGCTCTACCAGCGAAAACGAACGAGCACCGAACGCTTTACGAACCCCAATCTCACTGCGACGTTTGCGAAACTGTGTCAGCGTTATACCTATTATATTCAAGGCAGGCAGGAGCAAAAGGAAAAGAACCGTCGCACCGGTAGTTTTGAACCATTCGCCCACTGTACCCCGGTCGAAACCATTTGTACCCAGCACAGCCTGCCACTGGGTATAGGGGGAATACATATAGTCAAGTTTTGTGTTGGTAAGCGAAGCATTGAAAGCCGCCTGCAACTTCAGCATCTCTCTGCGGATCGGTTCGAAGTCGGATGAAGAACGTGCCAGGATGCAGGAGGTAAACTCCCCCGTAGTTCCTTCGCAATAGTTAACATTTTCCTTTAATAAGGAGGAGTTGACCGTATAAGGCACCCATACATCTCCATAGGCGTTTTCGGCAGCTTGACTCACCTCTTTCACCACACCGCATATCTGATAATCGGCATAATTCATGCGTAAAGTCTGCCCTGTTGCTTCAACCGTACCAAATAACTTACGTGCCAGTTTATCAGAAATAACCGCTTGCCGTATACCCGATTCCCAATCGGCATGTGTAAAGGGGACACCGGAAAGAAAGGTGAAATCGAATACTTTCCAGAAGCCGTCATCGGTAAACTTAATCGTATATTTATCATAAAACTGCTGTCCGCGTATATTGACCGGAAGTTGTCTGTCGGTAAAAGCAGTCACTGCCTCGGGCGTCTGCAAAGGATAAAGACATTCGCGTACTACCTTGTGACTCATACCCCCATTATTGATGGGATTCCCGTCACTCCCGCATGCTTGCAGACTGTTGACAAAAAGGATGCGGTATCGGTTAGACTCCGGCGCATACGCAGAGAAATTTACTTGATAGACGAGGTAAACAAGCATCACTGCTGCCACCGACAAAGCGGTACCCGCTACAGAGATTCCATTTACGAAACGGTTCTCTTTCAGCAAATTATAAGATTGTTTGAGATAAATTGTTATCATAGTTTCACATCTTAAAAGGCACACAATCCACCTTTTAAACCAAAATTCCGTTGGCTTAAAACCAACAAGCCTTTGGTTTAAACCCTAAGGTGCCTTGATTTAAAAAGTTTTTTCGGCGGATTATTTCACTTTGAGTTTGTTCTTATTTTTGTAGTTGGTCATGTCGCTGACCACCACCTTGTCTCCCGGATTGAGTCCGCTCACCACTTCTACAAACTCAAAGTTCGAATCGCCCAGCTGAACTTTCCGTTTTACGATTTCATCGTCCGAAGTCATCACGAACAGATCGTATTCGCCGCGGCCTACATAATAAGAGGCATTGGCTATACGCAACACATCTTCTTTCACGGCATTCATCACATATACATCAGTCTTGAGTCCCGAACGCAACCGCTTGTTATTATCTTCTTTCAGCTGCACGGAGAAAGAGATAACTCCATTCTTTGAAAGCGGAGTGACACTGCTTACGGTCCCCTCGAGTTTCTCACTGCCCACTTTCACAATAGCCTTTCCGCCCGCTGCCACACGGTCGCCATAAGTATCGGCAATCTCGCCATCCACTTTGAAATGGCTCAGATCCGAAATGATAGCCACCTGCCCTCCTTGAGGAATCTGCGCACCGATCTGGTTGTTGATATAAGTAAGGATGGCTTTGCGCGGCGAACGTATCTGTGCATCGTCCAACGTACGCTTCATTTCGGCAAGTCCCTTACGGAACATGTTGAGGTCGAGTTCAAGCACTTTCAGGTCGGCGGCTGCTACCTGTTTCTCGTTGGCATATTGTTGTTTGAGTTGTTCCAATTCGAGGCGGGACGTATTGTAGCTCAATTCGGCCTGGCGTACCTTATCGGTCGTACCGGCTCCAAGACTGTCGAGGTATTGTTCGTTGCGAAGCTCCACCTTCATCCGCGCCAGTTTCATTTCCGACACTTTGATCTGCATGGCCATATCGCTCAATTTGGTCTGGCTGTTCACCTGCGCCTGATCGAGCTTATAACGTTTCATTTGCTCTTCATCCAGTAGTTTTTTATAGTCGGTTTCCGTACTTTGTAAGTCGAGTTTCAGGATGGGAGTACCTACATCTACACTGTCACCACCCTTTCTATATACTTCCACGATGCGGGTGTTGATCGGTGAATTGATGATCTCTTCAAAAGCCGGAACCACTTTGCCCGAAGCACTGACACTGACCTCGATCGTCCCCTTGTCAACGGTAGACAACACGAGATCCTTCTTCTGTACTCCCGTACGCAACAACGAAATTAATAAGCTAATGCCTACTATCCCGATAATACCGATGGCCGAAAAACGAATAATCTTTTTATTACGCTCTTTATTGCGCACCTCTTTTGGAATTTCTCTGTCCATATATAGTCAATTATAGATTTACAAATATTCTTTGTATTTCTATGATCAAACCTTATGCCAAAAAAGGAAAGCACTGTGTTTCAGCAGGAAGAAGAGAAACAGGGTGTCCGATAATGAACACCCTGTACAGTTTCGTAACAAAGCGTAACTGTGTTCTCTGCGGTGAAAAACACACGTTTGGGTGTAGCCATCCGGCAGAAAGGGTGTAGCCCTAATAGCAAAAGGGTGTAGCCATGCATAAAGTATGGCTACACCCTTTTGCTATTAATACATTTCTTATATACCGTAGCGGAAAAATCTACCTCAGCCTCAACCTGTCTCCCACTTCGGGAACATAATCCCCGTCCTTACGGTTCATCTTATACAGGTTCTTCAAACGGATGGCATATTTCTGAGAAATGGTATGCATGGAGTCTCCGTCTTTGACGATATAAACCGTATAAGGTTTCGATGCTCTCTTTTTCTTCTCTTTCAGATAAATGATATCACCATCCATCAAGGTATAATCACGTTGCAAGTCGTTATACTTCACCAACTTCTTCCAACGGATATCGAACTCTTTACCCAACGACTTAAACGTATCTCCGTCACGGGCTACAATATAAGCGATACCGTTTGCTATGTAGACCTGATGCGGATTGAGTACCGTCGGTTCACTCTTTGACGAACTCCATCCTCCCTTACGGTCATATTTATAAAGGTCGTAGTCTTCAATAATCGTAATCAGACGGTTGGCATACGAAGGATCGGTAGCATATCCCGCCTTTTTCAACCCACGGGCCCAGCCTTTATAATCCGTTATCTTCAGTTTAAACAAGAAAGCATAGCGGGCACCGCGTTTCAGAAATGCCGAATGGTCCTCGTACGAATCACGGGGATTGCGATAAGCACGGAAGCATTCGTTACGGGCATCGTCGTCATGGCGTACGGTACGTCCATTCCAGCTACTACCGCATTTGATGCCGAAGTGGTTATTACTTTTACGCGCCAGCGTGCTCATACCGGCACCACTTTCAAGCAACCCCTGCGCCAATGTGATACTGGCGGGTATCTTGTGCTCCTTCATTTGCTCTACAGCCAGGGCACTATACTTATTTATATAATCTACGTAACGGGAATTCCTGCGCTGCGCCTGGGCACCGACAGAAAAAGCAAGAACTGTAACTACGGCAATCAGCCTGAGAAGTTTGCTATTCATCTATTAATTTGTGTATGTTAGGTTATGCGGCACAAAAATCATAAAAATAATTGGGATTATCAATCTCTTTTCTAACTTTGTAACATGATTTGTAGAACTATAAACCACCTACCCACATGAAAGACCTGACTATTACCTCTGTAATTAAAGTATATGAATATGACGAACTCAATGACGCAGACCGTGCCTTATTGGATGATGCCATCGAGGCAACCCGGCGTAGCTATGCACCTTACTCGCACTTCTCGGTAGGAGCGGCAGTACTGCTGGCCAACGGAGTGATAGTGACAGGAACCAATCAGGAAAACGCAGCCTACCCGTCCGGACTTTGCGCCGAACGAACTACGTTGTTCTATGCCAATTCGCAGTATCCGGACCAGGCAGTGAAGACTCTTGCCATCGCCGCACGTACGGAAAAAGACTTTATCGACACTCCGATTCCTCCTTGCGGCGCCTGTCGCCAGGTGATTCTGGAAACGGAAAAAAGATATAAACAACCCATACGTATATTGCTTTACGGCAAAAAGTGTATTTACGAAATACAGAGTGTGGGACATTTATTACCCCTGTCATTTGACGCATCAGCCATGGAGGATTGATTATGATAAGAACTTACCAGACAAAACTGAAAGGTATGCTTGCATTGACCACAAGCTATCATACCGAAAAGAACTTGCAGAAAGAAAAGAGTTTGTATAAATTCATATGGGTACGCCAAGGAAGCATTACCCTGGAGATAGACCATCAGGAAGTGACACTGGCCGAAAACGAGGTGATCTCCCTCTCCAATCTCCAGCATCTGGAGTTCCTGTCCATCGATGGAGAGTATCTGACGGTGCTGTTCAACAGCAACTTCTATTGTATTTACGGCAACGACCATGAAGTGTCGTGCAGTGGATTTCTGTTCAACGGTTCTTCGCACGTGGTGAGATTTATGCTCAACGAATCGGAACGGCGGTCGATGGAAGATGTAGTGGGTTTGCTGGACCGCGAATTCACCGTATCGGACAATCTACAGGAAGAGATGCTCCGCATCCTGCTTAAACGTTTCATCATCCAGAGTACACGCATCGCCCGGCAAAGACTGAATATCACCCAGGAGAAGGAGTACAGCTTCGAGATTATCCGCCAATACTATAATCTGGTAGACGAACACTTCCGGACTAAAAAGCAAGTGCAGGATTATGCCGACATGCTGCATAAATCACCCAAAACACTCTCGAACATCTTTTCTTCCTGTAAACTGCCTTCGCCCCTGCGCGTCATCCATGAACGGGTGGAAGCAGAAGCCAAACGACTCCTTTTATACAGTAACAAAAGTTCGAAAGAGATTGCTGATATTCTGGGATTTGAGGACCAGTCCTCTTTCAGCCGTTTCTTCAAAAACATGACCGGAGAAAGCCCTGTGCAATACCGAAATTCGGTTGAAGGGAAGAATTGACAATTCATCCGGCGATATTGCTATTTCCCGCCGATGGGAAAAACCGGTTCTTTGCATCAGAAAGTTAAACCCATAAAAAGAAATAGCATGAAAGAGAAATTTATCACTCTGCTCACAGTAGCATCCGGTCTGAAAGGTTTCGGACTGAAATTTATCCGCGTAGCCATCCTCGTTGTTTTCGTTTGGATCGGCGGACTGAAGTATTTTCATTACGAGGCCGACGGCATTGTACCATTTGTAGCCAACAGTCCGTTTATGAGTTTCTTCTACGCCAAAGATGCCCCCGAATACAAGGAACACAAAAATCCGGAAGGTGCTTATGTTCCGGCCAACCGCGAATGGCACGAAGCGAACAGAACCTACACGTTCTCTTATGGACTGGGAGCTTTGATTATGTCCATCGGTATCCTAGTATTCTTAGGCATCTTCTTCCCCAAAGTGGCGCTTATCGGCGACACACTGGCCATCATCATGACACTCGGTACACTCTCCTTCCTGGTGACCACTCCCGAAGTCTGGGTTCCGAACCTGGGAAGCGGAGAATATGGCTTCCCGCTCCTATCCGGTGCCGGACGTCTGGTAATTAAAGATATCGTAATTCTGGCAAGTGCCGTTACCCTGCTTTCCGATTCATCGCAGCGTGTACTGAACTCCCTCAAAAAAGCCGACTGGGAAAAACGGAACAAATAAGGGTTACGGAATGTTATAAACTGACATTAAAGATACATCCTTCTAAAGTATAAGAATTATGAAACAATATGATGCCATTATTATCGGTTTCGGCAAGGGCGGCAAGACGCTGACCGCCGAATTAGCCAAACGCGGCTGGAAAGTCGCACTGATTGAACGCTCTGCCATGATGTATGGAGGTACTTGCCCCAATATAGCCTGTGTGCCTACCAAACGCCTTATCCACGAAGCTGAAAAGGTGAGTTGGCTCTACCCAACCAGTTACGAAAAGCAGGCCGAAGCTTATAAAGCCGCCATCGCACGGAAAAACGAAATGACAGCAGCTTCAAGGGCTAATATGTTCGACAAACTGAGCAGTCTCCCCAATGTGACCATTTACACCGGAATGGCATCGTTCGTTTCAAAAGATGTGGTGAAAGTAACCCTTCCCGACGAAGTGATCGAACTTCAGGGAAAAAAGATTTTCATCAATACCGGATCAACCAGCATTATACCGGCAATAGACGGGCTGAAAGACAGCAAACGGGTATATACCAGCACATCATTGATGGAACTGGATGTATTGCCCCGACATCTGATTATCGTGGGCGGAGGTTATATCGGACTGGAGTTTGCTTCCATGTATGCAAGCTTCGGAAGCAAAGTGACCGTGCTCGAAGGAGGTGACAAATTTATTGCCCGCGAAGACCGCGATATAGCAAACGCTGTAAAAGAGGCACTCGAAAAGAAAGGAATAGAAATCCGCCTCAACGCCCGTGCACAATCCATCCGCGATACAACGGACGGTGTAATCCTGACTTACACGGATACCGCCGGCGGTACATCTTCTGACATAGAAGGTGATGCCATCCTGGTAGCTACGGGACGCAAGCCAATGATTGAGGGACTGAATCTTCAGGCAGCCGGAGTAGAAGTGGATAGCCACGGGGCTATTGTTGTAAACGGTTATCTGCACACCACCTCCCCAAACATTTGGGCAATGGGTGATGTAAAAGGCGGGCTGCAGTTTACTTATATTTCACTGGACGATTACCGGATTATCCGGGACGACCTTTTCGGAAATAAAGAACGTACGGCCGACGACCGCAACCCGGTGGCATACTCGGTATTTATAGATCCGCCGCTTTCACATGTCGGGCTGACCGAAGAAGAAGCCATCAGACGGGGATATTCCTTCAAAGTATCACGTCTCCCGGCCTCAGCACTACCACGTGCACGTACTTTACAACAGACTGACGGTATACTGAAAGCCATCATCGACAGCCATTCGGGACGCATCATGGGCTGCACGCTGTTCTGTGCCGAATCTTCCGAAGTCATTAACATAGTAAACATGGCAATGAAGACCGGACAACATTATACTTTCCTTCGCGATTTCATCTTTACACATCCAAGTATGGGCGAAGGATTGAATGAATTGTTTTCAATAGATTAGTTTAACGAGAAGAGGGGAGAAGTTTCAGATTTCTCCCCTCTCTTTTTGTAATTGCCGGAATATCTTCTATCTTTGCAGTCTAATTTCATATGTATACCCATGAGAATATCTAAGTAAGACAACACTTTCCGGTAAACATCACTTTTCACATATGCTTCTTTTCATGTATTGTTAAGCATCACGAATCCGTGTTGTTTAACCCCTATTGTGTTTGTCTCTCCCCTACCCGCTATCATCAACAGCAAGTATTTACTTTCAAACCAATAGACAAGTATGTGTATCCAAGTACAACAAATCACCTATATCCATCCCGATAAAGAAGTTCTTTTTCAAAATCTCAGTTTCTCTGTCAGCAAAGGACAGCAACTGGCTCTGATCGGCAATAATGGTTGTGGCAAGTCAACATTGCTGCAAATCATATCCGGACAACTGCAACCGTGTTCGGGAACCGTACTCCGTCCATTCGCTCTTTATTATGTGCCCCAACACTTCGGACAATATGATAAAATGAGCATTGCCGAAGCCCTCGGAATAGACGGAAAACGAAAAGCCCTCCATGCCATTCTGGATGGAGATACTTCCATCGTCAACTTCAATATCCTCAATGACGACTGGAACATCGAAGAAAAAACCACAGCAGCTCTCAATGGATGGGGGCTCGGAACAATGTCTCTTGACCAGCCCATGCATACACTGAGTGGCGGAGAAAAGACACGCGTATTTCTGGCAGGCATCGAACTGCAGGAAACTTCCGTGATATTGATGGATGAACCTACCAATCACCTCGACAGCCAAGGACGCAACAAACTGTATGAATGGGTGAAGAAATGCCGTTCTACGCTGATTGTAGTCAGCCACGACCGCACTCTGCTCAATCTGCTTCCCGAAACCTGCGAACTGAGCCGTAGCGCACTTGTATTTTACGGAGGAAACTATGAATTCTACAAACAGCAGAAAGAGCTTCTGCTAAGTGCTTTGCAACAACAACTGAATGAAAAGGAGAAAGAACTCCGGCAAGTACGGAAGCTTGCACGTGAGGTTGCCGAGCGGAAAGACAAGCAGAATGTACGGAGCGAAAAAGCGGTTCCTCAAAAAGGCATTTCCCGTATGGCCATCAATACCCTGAAAGACCGGGCAGAAAAAAGTACCACCAAACTGGCGGACATCCACTGGGACAAATCGGAAAAACTTGTCGCCGAACGAAGTCAGATACGCAACAGGTTGGGCGAAGTGTCACTGCTTAAAACCGATTTCAATGCTTCTGCTTTACATCCGGGAAAAATATTACTGACTGCCCGTGATATAAACTTCACTTATGAAGATTCGTTTTTATGGAAGGTTCCCCTAAGTTTCCAACTGAAAAGCGGCGACCGGATACGTATCGAAGGAGACAACGGGAGTGGTAAAACCACCCTATTGAAACTGGTCACCGGAGAACTATTGCCTGCTTCGGGTAGACTGGAGCGCACCGGGTTCAGTTACGTCTATCTCAATCAGGAGTATTCCATCATTTCCGACGGGCTGACAGTGCTCCAGCAAGCAGAGTCATTCAACCTCCGGAACCTGCCGGAACACGAAATAAAGATCATATTGAATCGCTTTCTCTTCCCGGTGGCAAGTTGGGACAAACCTTGCAAACAGCTTAGTGGAGGTGAAAAAATGCGGCTCGCTTTCTGTTGCCTGATGATCAGCAATAACACTCCTGACCTCTTTATCTTGGATGAACCCACCAATAATCTGGACATACACAGCATCGAAATCATCACCGCCACCATCCGGAATTATACGGGTAGTGTACTGCTGGTATCACATGATGAATATTTTATAAAGGAGACCGGCATGAAAGAGAGTATCTTTTTATAATTTTGCATCGGTTTAATAAAGAATTATCCAAAATGACACATACAAAAAACAACCGGTGGTTCATCTTCTACCAAGATCAGTTATTACTGGAAAAGAAAAACAACGCTTTCTCCATCCCTTCAGGAGAAAGCGCCCCCATCGCCATACCGGAAGGAACAACCGTACACACCCTAACTACGCCCGATGGCATATCCGGCAAAAGTTTCTACATAGATTCTCCGATCACAGAAACACCGGAATATGTACAAATGGGGTTGCGCGCTTCTTATGATTACCTGCCGCTCGAACACTATCAAGCAGCAGGTAAAGCTCACGAAATCCTGTACTGGGACCGTAGCAACCGCTTTTGCCCCACATGTGGAACTCCACTGGTACAGAAAGAGCCTATTATGAAAAAGTGTCCGGATTGCGGTAAAGAAGTCTATCCCGCCATTTCAACGGCAATTCTGGTATTGGTACGCAAAGAAGATTCTTTGTTACTGGTACATGCCCGCAACTTTAAAGGTACATTCAATAGCTTGGTGGCCGGCTTCCTTGAAACCGGAGAAACCTTGGAGGAATGTGTGGAAAGGGAAGTTAAAGAAGAAACCGGACTGGATGTGAAGAACATTCAGTATTTTGGAAATCAGCCCTGGCCCTATCCGAGCGGACTCATGGTAGGTTTTATTGCCGATTATGCCGGGGGCAGCATTCGCTTGCAGGATGACGAACTCAGTTCCGGGAATTTCTATACAAAAAATAATCTGCCGGAACTTCCGCGGAAGCTAAGTCTGGCACGTAAGATGATTGACTGGTGGATAGCACAACAGTGAAAAAAGACAAGCTACGAAAGGTACACCCACCACAAACGAACAACCAGGAACGGATAGAAAAGAAATCCGTTCTCAGCATCATAAACCTGTGTACCTATTCGTAGCCTGTGTTTTACCATTAAACTTCTATTCAAAAATAGTCAGCTCTTCCAGCCCTAACTTCTCTTCCCAGTCACTGATGGTCATCTGGCAAAGATCAGCCGGTTTCATATCGGCAGGGACAGCATTCTGGGCCAAATAGACAGCAGGAGTGCACGACAAAGCACAACCAACCTGATCGGGTTCTACAAACGTATATTTATAACCAATATAAATACGGTCGTAAATCACATCCTGATCCTGTCCGCAAAGTACAATGCTGTTGGTGGCTTTCCGGAGTATCCCTTCCAAAAAACCAATTGCTTCGCCTTCTGTTGTCGAATCATCCCCGTAAGTTCCGGCGTCTTTCACAAACAGGCAGGCTCCTTTACTACGGTTTTTCAAAATAGCCAGTCCGATCACAGACCACACCCATGTGGGACCGCATGCTACAACCTTTCGGCTTCCTCCCGGCACATAAGCTCCGGGGAGTATGGGAAAACGACGCTCTTTGGCACGGCCGAACAAACGTTCGGTTGCCTCCAGCAACGGACGGATATTATAAACAGGAACGTCTACCCCTTCAGGCTGTGCCTGCATATAGATAGGCATCTCCTTTCTTTTGGCAATGTCATCGTGCATTGCCAGGTCAAATCCCCAGATAGCTCCATTTTGTCCACAAAATGAAGAAGCCTTCATCAAATTGACTTGTCCGAGATATGCGTCGTTTTTCTCACAGCGGTCCTTTGCTACAATCTTTTCAGTTATTGCATCAAGGTCTTTCACGTCGACTGTACCGACTGACAATTTCATTGTCGAAATATATCCTTCACCACTTGCAACTCCGGGATTCAAATATCCCATGCAAAATTCTTTACTTGGCCCTATAGCCTGACTAATCACATTAGAGGCATCATAACGGATGCCGGACACAAGATCTTTCATACGTTTTTAAGTTTAGATGTTGCAGTAAGAACAATATATTGCCAAGAATGATTAGCCTCTGCTCCATAAAGAAAGCAAAAGAAGACGAAGAAGACAAAATACTAAAAAATGTGAAGCTATCAATTTGGTAAGTTCAAACAGATATTCCATCAATCTGCCTATCATTCAAAGAGTTCGTTTCAAGCAATTATCAAGTTTAAATCAACTGTTTATCTTATAGATAGCATACTAACAGAATGTTTGTTTTAATGATGTGTTAAAGTTAATCATTTGGAACCAAACAATTAATTACGTAAACCAATAGTTAATGATTAATCAAAAGAAAATTAATATCTTGGGAAAAGAAAAACTAGGAACCCGGAGGGTGTATCGAAACTCACCACAGAGGATACAGAGTAACACTGAACAAATACCAAGTAACTGATTATCAACATTATTATTCTATAATAATCTGTATAATCTGTGGTGAAAAGAGTTTTGACACAGCTCCATCAAAACAAAATGTATTATGAAAGAACAAAATTTTATCCGATTTATGGATAGCATTATCAGCGAACAAAAAGCAGGTAATTTTCTCGGAACTGCCCATATTTATCAAGCCAGCCTGAATGCATTCGGAGCTTTCACAGGCAGCAAGAACATCCTGTTTCGTCAGATGACACCTGCATTACTAAAACGATTTGAACATTATCTCCGCCTGAGAGGAAATAGCTGGAATACCGTCTCCACCTATATGCGAGCCTTACGCGCTGTCTACAACCGGGCAGTGGACCGCCAACTGGCCCCCTACTCTCCCCGCTTGTTCAAACCTGTATATACTGGAACCCAAGCCGATGTGAAAAGATCTCTCAAAGCAGAAGAAATGGGGCTTTTACTGCAAATGAACCACACTGCACAGCATCCAGAAGCCATTTGCCGTGCCCACAAGATGTTTGTACTTATGTTCTTATTACGCGGACTTCCCTTTGTCGACTTGGCCTATCTGCAAAAGAGAGACTTAAAAGGAAATATCCTCACTTACCACCGGCACAAAACAGGACGCCAACTTACAGTAACCGTTCCTTCCGAAGCTATGGAGATTATTCTGGAATATATGGATACCGACCCTGACTCACCTTACTTGTTTCCTATTCTGAGCAAAAAGCAAAAAAGCCATATCAATTATCAAGAATACCAATATGCTTTACGTGCATTTAACTATCAGTTGATACAATTGGCGCATCTATTGGGAATTTCGAAAAACCTGAGTTCATACACCGCACGACACACCTGGGCTACCTTAGCTTACCATCTTGAAATTCACCCGGGCATCATCAGTGAAGCCATGGGACATTCGTCAATCAAAGTGACAGAAACCTACTTGAAACCATTCAACATTAAGAAATTAGATGAAACAAATGCTCATATTATATCATTTACAAAAGAAGCATACACAGGACTAATACTTTGATTATCTGAACCATTACTTTATAGGTAACTCCTCTATAAGTGCGCTACAAACATAAATCATTTTTCACAATAAAACAAATAAAATACGATTATTTATTAAAATAAGTCATTGAATCATCCCTTATAAAAGAAAAAGACGACTATAGTCTTTAGTGTACATTACATTAGTATCATGAATGCGCACAATTCGCTCATCCCGTTTTTAATCCCCAACGAGATGATCCATCTCCTATATGCTTTATGCTACATATAACCGGAATTTAATGTTAAAAACTCCTCTCAAAGACGCTTCTTATCGAAAAGCGGACTTCGATCCCGTTACCTATAAAGTAACGGTAGATAGAGGTATTACACAGATAGAGGAAAAGCCGCAATAGGCAAGAGAATACATTGATTTACTTACATAACATTTTTATTAACACTAAAAAAACAGAGGTATGAGAAAATGGACTTATCTCGTAGCTGCACTCTTAGTGGGAGGAGCAACTACAACGTTTACCGGATGTATCGATAATGATGAACCGGCAAGCATCACAGAACTTCGCGGAGCGAAAACAGAATTAATTAAAGCAAAAGCAGCTGTACAAACTGCTGAAGCGGCTTACAAAGAGGCACAAATTGCTATCGTCAATGCCAAAGCCGCTTACCTGGAAGAAAAAGTAGCCCAGGAAAAGCTTAAAACAGAAGTTCAAGCAGCCAAAACAGAAGCGATGAAAGCCTATTGGCAACAAAAAGCCGAGAAAAGCGCAGAGTTATTCAAAGCTAAAATGCTTGAGCTACAAATTCAGACTGCACAAGCACAGGCCGCTTATGAAAAGGCAATGATCGATATCGAAGTGGCTTTACTTGGTTACAAAGATAATGCCTATGCTACCAAGTTGAACGAACTGCTATACACGCAAAGTTTTGCATATACTCCTAAAAAGATCACCTACAATGAAGAATCGGGGAAAATCAGTGTAGAAGATGTAGAAGAGACTACCGTAAAAGGCCTGATCGAACTCTCCGGTACATTAAGCGATGCCCAAGAAGAACTGGCTGACCTGATGAGACAGAAATCTTTATTAGAATTCAGCTATGATCCGGAAGCATTGATTGCCGGCGTTACCAACCAGATTGCCATTCAGAAAGGTGAAGTAAAAGGTATCGAAGAAAACCTGGCACAGCTGAAGGTTGTCGCAGAAATTCCATTGGATCAGTTTGAAGCCAAATACAAAGAACTTAATGATAAGAAAACGGATCTTGACAATAAAATCAATGCTATCGACTTATCAAAAGTAAGTGACGCCGATTATCAGGCAGCCGTACAACAGGTAGCTGAAGTGCGGAAAGCAAAAGAAGCAAAAGGTGAATTCACTTTCGATATTCCTGCTGCCATCCAGGATGGATTTGCCAGAATGATTCTGGAAAAACAAACTTTGGACAACAATGACCTTGCCAATTCCTTTAGGCCAGCAATAAAGATAGATCCCGCAACCGGAAAATACTATTTTCCTGATGGGTTCCGCTTCTCTAAAACCATGCAGGAGAAAAGAAACATATTAGAAGCTATCACTACTTTATTAACCGACAAAGTAAAGACCAGCGAAGAACAGGCACAGGCAAAACTGGCACAGGCACAAGCTAAAGTTGACTATGATGCGTTCCAAGCAGAGCTGACCAAAGTAGAGGGTACATGGGCAAAAGCATCTGAAGCTTTTTATAAGGCAGTAGATGCAGGCAAGTATCTCAGTCAGGAGGGACACGACGCACGCAGCTTGATCATCGCAGATTATCAGACTTACCAGAAAGATTATGAAAGTGCCGCCGGAGATGCAGCTAAAGAAAAAGCTGCTTTAGACAAATTTATTGCTCAATACAAAACTTATCTTACCGCCAGAACCGCTTTGGACGGACTAAAGCTGAAAGAAGAAACAGACATTACTAAAGATGCAGCCAAACTGGATGCATGGAAGGCACTTATCACTGAGAACAACGGAACAACAAGTTATGATGCCGTATTCGGTGTGGAGGATTTGTTTAAAGCTGAAGGTGGCCTCGCTGCCGATTTCGTCAAAGCAGCCAAAGCCGCCGGCTACAGTAACGAACGCCAAACTACAGCAGTTTACGCAGAATGGTTGGCGGCTTACAATAAAGCATTAGCCGAACACACCGGAGAAGGAGAGTTTACATTCGATCCTGACGGAATCTCCCTAACCCAGAACGGGCTGGCAGACAAAACATTTGAAGCAAAGAAGGAGTACGATGCTTTAACAGATGAAATCAACAATGTATCTGTATGGGCCGACCTGAACTCAAAATTAATGGCTATGGGTACCGACAATGATAAAGCAATCGCCGCAACAGATACAAAACTGGCAACAGCACAAATTACCCTGAACCAGATTACAGAGAAGTACGATGCGGAGAAAGCAAGTCTGGAAGTGCAGAAAGCCGGTTTGAATTGCATCTTAGGTACAATGAAAAAGGCTTTGCCTCAGACTGGTGATAATAATCAGCCATTGTCCACTTATGAGGATGCAATTAAATACCTGAAGGACGAAATAGCCAAAATCGAAGGTGCACCTTCTGAAGTTGACAACGAAAGTGGCAACATCACTGTAAAGAGCGGTACTCTGGCAGAGGCAAAAGCTGAACTGAATATGTACGATGCTTTGCTGAAAGCACTACAGGACGGTAGCTACGAACAAGAACAAGCAACAGCCATCAAACTTAAAGAAGCTCAAATCGATGCCAAAACTTTTGAAATCGAAGCATTGACGGTATTATTCAACAAGGCAAAAGAGATGAAAGATCAGCTTATCAAAACACTGACCGGAGACACTTCAGCCGAATAAATAAAAACTAAAGGAAAAAAGTATGATTAAAAAACTATGCATAATCCTTCTGACTGCATGTACTGTTGCGCCACTTATGGCGCAACAACGCAGCAGCAGTGACGATGCGTCGTTTGCCCCGGAAAAAGGTAACTGGCAGATATCCGTCGCATTAGGCAATTCACAGCAATTCGCCGATGGTATGGAATACTTGTTACCGAAATACTGGAACGGGACCGGAAACGCGCCGAGCATTGGCTTGGGCGATGATACAGGCAACAAGTCTGAAGATCCGGGCATGTATCTGAATCTGGGAAGTTGGAATAATAATAGCTTGGTCAACATCATCGGTTTGCAGGGAAAATATTTCCTGACCGATCGTTGGGACGTTAATCTGATGTTCAGCATGAACATTGGAGTCACCCCGAAAAAGGATTTCATTGAAGGCGACAATAGTGTGTCCGATATGCAAATCCCCGCTTCCAAATATGTAGAAGGACGGGTGAAAAACAACTGGATGGTAAACATTGGTTCAAACTATTATTTCAATACGAAAAACGAACGTATCAATCTTTATGTGGGTGGCCTTATAGGCTGGCAAATGGGACGAATCGAAACGATGTCTCCCAACACGGGTGAAACTGTAAGCGACGGTGATGCAATAACTGACGATGACGATTTGAATGACGCAGAAACACTGCCTTTACAAGTATATATCCCTTCGACCAAAACCGGACAAATATTCGGATTACGTGCGGCAGCAGTAGCCGGCATCGAATACAGCCTGGGTAAAGGACTAGTTTTCGGATTTGAACTGCAACCGGTAGCCTATCGCTACGACATGATTCAGATTTATCCGAAAGGGGTAGCCACTTACAAAGTGGGACATCATAACATAAACTTGTTTGCACAACCCTATTTGAAATTAGGATTTAGATTTTAAATAAGTCCAGATATTACGAAAAAATCACCCCGTCCTACCTTCGGGTATGTATGGGGTGATTTTTTACTTAACGAACATCACAACCAAGATGAAAAGAATAACAGCAGGAGGAATCATACTGGGAACCATCTTTCTGGCAGCATGCAACCATGCCCGACAGAACGGTAGCTATTATGTCAGTGGCATGGTAACCAACCCTCAAATGGAAGGCAGAACAATCTATTTGCAGGATGCTATCCACAGCACAACCCGATATGACAGTACACAAGTGATTGACTGTCGGTTCGCATTTGAGGGAAAAATCAATTCTCCCCAAGTCAGAGAGCTATTTATTCAGGAAAACGACAGTGACCGCTTTCCTGTTACTCTCCCTATCGTTGTCGAAGCGGGAAAAATCAGCACGCAAATAGGAGACGTAGTCCAAGTGGAAGGGACCGCACTCAACACAGAGATGATGCAATTTCTTCTTGCCATCGATCAGTTCGGGGAACACGACTTCTCCGGAAAAAGTGTCCATGAAATAAAAGAAAGCTTTACCGGGCTATTGATGGAACAGATTATAAAACATGCCAGCAGTCCCATCGGAAAGTATATCTATGCGGCATACGGAAACAAGTTAAGCACAGGGCAAAGGGCTATCGCAAAAAAAAATCTGGGCATTAACTAAAAACCATACATCCGGGAAATACAGACGTGAGTTTCACCTAGTTCTCCGTCTGCCCGGTTCTTTTAGTGTTGTGAGGGTGTGTCGAAACTCACCACAGAGGACACAGAGTAACATAGAGCAATTTTTAAGTTATTGATTATCAACATTCTTATTCTGTGATAATCTGTGTAATCTGTGGTAAAAAGAGTTTTGACACAGCCCCTTTAAAAGAATAATCCCAAAAGAAATGCCCCATCCAATTCAGGACAGGGCATTTCGATAATACTATAATACTATGGACACATTTATATTACCCAAAGTATCTGTTAAAAGAGTGCTTAAAGAAGTTCCTTAAATACCCAACGATTTCTTCACAGCTTCCACTTTTTCAGTAGCCTCTGCATCGGCAGTGGCAAAGCAGTTGCGGCATCCCATCTGGCCTTTCACTTCGATGTAGAATTTGATCTTCGGTTCCGTTCCTGACGGACGAACAGACACTTTACCACCATCTGCGGTGAAATATTGCAGCACATTCGATGGTTCCGGCATATCGATGTCACTTACATGACCTTCTGCATCTGTCTGCTTCAGAGTTTTATAGTCTTTTGACAGAATCACTTTCGAGCCACCCAACTCTTTCGGAGGATTAGCACGGAAGTTTTCCATCATGGCTTTAATCTCTTCGGCACCGCTCTTACCCGGTTTCACTACGTTTACAGTAAATTCTTTAGAGAATCCATATTCAACGTAAATGTCCATCAGCAACTGATACAGAGTCTTTCCATTGTCTTTAGCCCAAGCAGCCACTTCGGCAATCAGGCAGCAAGCAGAAACAGCATCTTTGTCACGAACAAAGTCTTCGGCCAGAAAACCGTAGCTCTCTTCACCACCACCGATGTATTTCTTCTTACCCTCACGTAAACGAATTTCACGGGCGATCCATTTAAAGCCGGTATAACAGTCGAGCATCTCAATTTGATTTTTGTCAGCAATCTTCTTGATCAGTTCGGTAGTAACAATGGTCTTCACACAGAATTCATTACCGGTCATCTTACCCAGTTTATTGTATTGAGTGATGATATAATACAGATACATCAGGCAAGTCTGGTTACCGTTGATCAATACCCATTCACCCTTATCGTCCTTGCAAGCAATACCTACACGGTCGGCATCCGGATCGGAAGCCATTACAAGGTCGGCATCGATTTCTTTAGCCAGATTGAGAGCCATTGTCAGGGCTTCCGCATTCTCCGGATTCGGAGAAACAACCGTCGGAAAGTTACCATCCTTAATCATCTGCTCGGGAACAGTGTATACATTTTCAAATCCCCACATCTTCAGTGCACGGGGAATCAGCATCATACCCGTACCATGAATCGGAGTGTAGACAATCTTCATATCTTTATGACGAGCAATAGCTTCAGGATCGATAGAAACGGTTTTCACCATATCCAGATATATTTTATCGACATCTTCCCCGATAATCTGAATCAGCTCCGGATTACCCTGGAACTTAATGTCGGCAGCAGAAGCAATCTTGTTCACTTCGTCGATAATACCTTTATCGTGCGGAGCCAGTACCTGTGCACCATCATCCCAGTAAGCTTTATAGCCGTTATATTCTTTCGGGTTGTGTGAAGCAGTCAGAATGATACCGCTCTGGCAACCAAGGTGACGGATGGCAAAAGACATCTCCGGAGTAGGACGCATCTCCTCGAACAGATATACTTTAATGCCATTGGCAGAGAAAATATCCGCAGAAATCTTAGCGAACAGAGAACTATTGTTACGGCAATCGTATCCTACCACAACAGAAATCTGTTTCAGATTCTTAAAGTTTGCGTTCAGATAGTTAGAAAGTCCCTGAGTTGCGGCTCCAACAGTATAAATATTCATACGGTTGGTACCTACTCCCATGATACCACGGAGTCCGCCCGTACCAAATTCAAGGTCTTTGTAAAAGGCTTCAATCAATTCTGTCTTATCTTCGTTCTCCAGCATGCGTTTCACTTCAGCCTGAGTTTCGGCATCATACGCCGGGGTCAGCCACTTCTCGGCTTTCTCAGTCACCTGTTTGATTAGTTCTTCATTCCCCATGGTTATATCTATTTTTAGAGATTAATAATTATTCTATTCAAAATACAAATGTAAAAGAATAAGTTTGAAATTCCTATCTTTTAGCGAGAAAACTCTCCGGAAGCGTTTATTCAGTCACTTTATAACGTTCGCCGGTTTGCTTCACATATTCCTCAAGGAATTCTTTTGAATAGCCCGGACGTACCACACCGGCGGGTTGGCCGATAGCGTTGCGCTCGAACTTACCGTCCTTCATCTTGCGGATGACACCGTCATTATACTTCACAATGATAAATTCTCCCAGACGTTTCCAGGTGTCGAAAGTGCTTTGCGCCGTCATGTTGGTATAATTGGTCAGAAGCGCCACAGCTGCTTCCGGATTTTTCTCGTACAGCTTAACGGCAGCAGACTCAATCCCCTCCTGCGCCTCGTTGAAGGTGGTTTCAAGTTCATTCTGTGTGGAACGTACATCACCGATCATCAAATCGTAACGGGGATATACCATATTAGCCACCCAGTTGAAAATCCAGAAAGCAGAATTCCAGGAGAAAGTGATGTAATCGGCACCATCCACACGGGTATAGCATACCGGAACTTTGGTAGTACAGCAATATACGGGAGTGAAAACAGTCATGTTCGCATCATCCGTACCGAACCAGAGTACACCGCCTACTGCATCAGGCAGATTGGCACGCATCTGGGCCACAAAAACGAACCCACTCTGTTGTGTAGAAATAGGACGTTCGTTGAAGTATTCCTGATCGCCCACTTTAAAAGTCAGCGGAGAGAGGCGATAAGGTGTTTTATAAGGTCCGGCACCAAAGTCATTGCTGATATCAAGAGCAGTTCCTTCATAATGGTCACGCATGGCATTCTTTACGTCCTGAACTGAAAGTTTGCGTTTCGGTTTCACGAACAAAGGCATCGGTTCGTTGGTCTTTCCCTGGATATAAGGCAGATAAGCCTCACCCTGATCGGTAAACATATTGAAATAGCTCCATACACGGGCCTCGCAAAAACGGCGGGCACCGAAATCAAGCGGCGCATAAGCATCGGCAAAACTGAAATCTTTATTCACTCCGTTGAAATATCCTTTTTCACGGGCAAAGGAAATGACATCGTTGGAGTACATACAGTTTGCCTTGTCATTCATATCAAACTGATGGATACGAGACTGGTTGGCATGTGCCGAGATGCAGTCATCGGGCACACGAACAGCTACCCAGACGGCTCCCCGTATGCCGGGCCCTTTCCCTATCATTTCCATAATCCATATTTCATTAGGATCGGCAATGGTAAATGACTCACCACTGCTATAATATCCATATTCCTGAACCAGCTCAGTCATCACCTTAATGGCTTCACGGGCAGTGCGCGAACGTTGCAGTCCTACGTAAATCAAACTTCCGTAATCGATAATGCCCAGTGTATCTACCAATTCAGGACGGCCGCCAAAGGTAGTTTCACCAATGGTTACCTGAAACTCGTTCATATTGCCGATCACATTATAAGTCTGACGCGCCTGCTCAATCTGTCCCAGATATTTTCCGGTATCCCATTCATGGATATCCATCATCGTACCCTTGGGATAGGTAGCTGCGGGATAATGATATAACTCGCCAAAGAGTCCGTACGAGTCAGCCGAATAGGAAACAATGGTCGAACCGTCGGTAGAAGCATTCTTACCGACAATTAAGTTAGTACAGGCGAAGGTTTCCGCCACTGCCGCAGTCAAGAGAGCGGCAAAGAGAAAGATTCTTTTCATATAATAAATTATTAATATAATATCTTATTCTGTTTTACCCGGATAATCTCCGGTTATTTGGTTTTGAAAGCTACCAGACGAAGGTTTCACGAACCGTTGTCTCGTTCCCGCAATCGTCCGTAGCGGTCATCTCTACCGTATGGCGTCTACCTTTCTTTACATATTCAGGATCGAGTTTACACTCCCAATACGATTTTGTCAGGTTAGGACGTCCGAACAGAGCGAATTTTCCATCAATCGTGCCACGATAAGACCGGATGCCGGTTTCTTTGTCCTTCAGCCGATAAACAATTTTCCCATTACGTCCCCAGACATTTTTGCCCACCGGAATAATTTCGGGAGGCACTGTATCTACTCCTACCGTATAAGTACCCAATTCACGGATACGGGTTTTCATAAATCCACCCTCGTAAGTTCCTCCGGCACTATACATACCACCTTTGGGAGTAACACGAGCCACGTAATATTTCGTTGTATCGGCAACCGGCTGATGACGAAGCCCG
Organism: Bacteroides sp. NGMCC 1.200775; assembly: GCF_040798045.1. Taxonomy (NCBI): domain Bacteria; kingdom Pseudomonadati; phylum Bacteroidota; class Bacteroidia; order Bacteroidales; family Bacteroidaceae; genus Bacteroides; species Bacteroides sp. NGMCC 1.200775. The sequence continues at coordinate 1,211,331 of NZ_JASCQK010000001.1, forward strand.
ATACGCAACTCACAGCCACCGTGCAACGGCACTTTCTCATCATTGAGCTGATAGGTGTAAGCAATTGCCCCGCTGTCGGAACGTACTTCATAATTGAGAGCCACATTGTCGTATAACATCCCCCGGGGGACGGTAAGGGTCAAACCGGGTTCTTGCAAAAAGTTCGTTTTGTCCCAGGCAAAGAAGTACTTCTCCCGATGTTCAGACGGCTTTATCGGCTGTTTTTTTCCACGCACCGTAAAGTGATAGCGGGAAGTGTTGCCAAAAGCGTCTTTCAATTCATATTCGAACTTGTAATCCCGTTCTTCATTGATGGCCACCAATCCACGGTTATCATTCGAAGCCCGGAGCATACGCAGCGTATTGCCCGGATCAATAAATGATTTCATATATTGCCCGTAGGTCCAGGAGTTTATCATCCGGTTCTCATCCGGAGCAAAGCGATCGACCACACTGCGAAACACTTCCGTTCCATCTACCTTGAGCACAACGGTATGCACACCGTAACGGTTGTGAACACCGTCCATGTAATCATAAGCCTTGATACCCGATCCGATCACTCCCCATGCCTCGATGGGACGCGTCCCATTGGGTTGGAAGGTTTGCCGCTCCGAACTGCCTTGCACGATTCCGGTTCCCGGCTGTGGAAACAACATAACGCCCTCAGCCCGGGGAGCAGTGGTATCTTTTATTTTTGATTTGAAAAAAGGCATCGGATCGACAGATTCACTGGTAGCGGTTTCCAGCAAGTCCAGATGCAGGTGCGGTCCGAATGAATAACCCGTATTACCGCTCCAGGCTATCTGTTGTCCCGCCTTTACCGGATATTCCCCCGGTTCGGGAACAATCTCTACTTCCCAATCTTCTTTTTCGTATTGAAGCTTCTTCACTCTTCGGGCAATGTCCGGCATAAATCCGCTCAAGTGCCGGTTAATAGTTGTATAACCGTTATTATATACCACATCGAGTACATGTCCCGAACCATTGGTGACACGAATACGTGAGATGTATCCGTCGGCCAGCGCGCGCACCGGTTTACCGACAACTCCCTGAGTCTTAAAGTCAAGACCGCCATGAAAATGATTGGCACGAATTTCTCCGAAATTACCGCTCAGAGTCAGTGTAAAGTCAAATGGAGGAACAAAAGCAGCCTGCTTCACATCTTGAGAATGTCCCTGAATGCTGCAGGCAAGCATCAGAGCAACTATATACTGTTTCATGTAGTTTGCTTAAAAATGGAATCTTTGCAAAAATACATTATTCCTGCCATATCAGAAAACAGAAAGATGGATTTTATTCCTGCCTGCCACGGCTCTTTATACCCCGCCTTCCTCTCATACAAAAAATACGTTTCGATCTTCCATCTTCCACCTTTTAGAATGCATATCGTTGATTATAAGATGTATAGATTGGTGGAAGATGCGGTTTTTATGCCATTTATCTTCCACCCCCATCTTCCATCTTCCACCCGCTGTTTTAGGGAGCATTTTAGTAGTAACTATTTGGGAAACAAATGGATATATCCAATTTCTTATCCGTTAATCTCTCTAAAAGCATTTCATTTCCCTTACTTTCTTTAGTGCAAATGGTCGGATCCTTATCTCAGCCCGGGCATGCGGACTCATCGGCCCGGGTATGCGGGCTCATCAGCCCGGGCATGTGGGCTCATCAGCCCGGGTATGCGGGCTGGGATAAAGAGTTGTATGACATTGGTTAATCTACTACACTTCTCCGGTAATAGCCGGCCGGATTCTTTCTTAAAAAAGAAACAACGAAGCACTGCTTCCGCATCGCTGTGTGCGAATGGAAGGTTTTGTGGGGGGGGAACAAGGGAGGAAGGCGGTTGTTAAATGAAAGAGCCGTACCTGCACCTCTACTATCATTCTGCTGTAAAACATCCGTATAAGGATAACAACATAAGCAGAATTTTCTTACATTGTGCCATGTTTAACCCTTAATAGAGTAACGTTATGATTATCGGAGTACCTAAGGAGATTAAGAACAACGAGAACCGGGTGGGCATGACGCCCTCGGGAGTTGCCGAATTAGTGAAACGCGGACATACTGTATACATACAGCACACCGCAGGAGAGAACAGTGGTTTTCCGGACGAGGCATATATAGCCGCAGGAGCGCAGATCCTGCCCACTATGGAAGAGACGTATGCCGCAGCCCAGATGATAGTGAAAGTGAAAGAACCTATCGCACCGGAATACAAGCTGATCCGCAAGGGACAGTTGCTGTTCACTTACTTCCATTTTGCCTCCGATAAAGAACTGACTCTTGCCATGATAGAAAACGGCTCGATTTGCCTTGCTTACGAAACGGTAGAAAAAGCTGACCATTCTTTACCCTTATTGATTCCTATGAGTGAGGTAGCCGGACGCATGGCTATACAGGAAGGCGCCCGTTTCCTGGAAAAGCCGCAAGGTGGAAAAGGTATTCTGCTGGGAGGTGTACCGGGTGTGAAGCCTGCCAAAGTATTAATTCTCGGCGGAGGCATCGTAGGCAGCAATGCAGCCCAGATGGCAGCCGGACTGGGAGCAGATGTCACAATTGCAGATATCAACCTGGCCCGTCTTCGTTATTTGAGTGAAACACTGCCCAAAAATGTAAAAACCTTATATGCTTCGGAACTGAGGCTGAAGAAAGAGTTGCCGGACGTAGACCTTGTAATAGGCTCGGTCTTGATTCTGGGAGACAAGGCTCCGCACCTGATCACCCGCAGTATGCTGAAGATGCTGCAACCGGGTACAGTATTAGTGGATGTAGCTATCGACCAGGGAGGATGTTTCGAAACTTCGCACCCCACTACCCATAGTGAACCGACGTATGTGGTCGATGGAATCGTACATTATGCCGTAGCCAATATTCCGGGAGCAGTGCCTTACACTTCTACATTGGCACTGACCAATGCCACTCTGCCTTATGTAACAGCACTGGCAGGAAAGGGGTGGAAACAAGCATGCAAAGAAGATCCGGCACTGGCTTTGGGATTAAATGTGGTAGAAGGGAAAGTGGTATATAAAGCAATAGCTGAGGTATTCGGGCTTAAATACGAGCAATTGAATTTAGAATAACAAGTAATACCACGGAGTAACACAGTTTCACGGAGCAGAATCATAAAAAGAAGAACTCCGTAAGATTCTGTGTTACCCTGTGGTGGAATGATCCGTTTATAACAAAAAAGAAGATACCTTGTCCGAAGCTCTGCGGTATCCCTCCAACAATTCTTTCATTACCTCGTCCACACTTTGCCTGCGGCGGAACAGAGCAGCCACCTGCCCTATCTCAAGCTCTCCTTCTTCCAGATCACCTTCGAAGATGCCTTTCTTGGCGCGTCCTCTGCCCAAAAGTTCACGAAGTTCTTCGGCAGAAGCTCCCCGCGCCTCAGCCACTTCCACCTTATCACGGAACGAATTGGTCACAAGACGGGTAGGCGCCAGTTTCTTCAGCAATAATTTGGTATCGCCTTCGTTCAACCGCAAACAATATTCCTTGAAAATATCACTTGCCGAACTTTCATCCGTCAGAGCAAAACGAGTACCTATCTGAACTCCTTCGGCCCCTAACGCCATCGTGGCGAAGATGGCCTCACCGGTACCAATCCCTCCGGCCGCAATCAAAGGTAAAGTAGTGGCTTCACGCACTGCAGGAATCAGACAAAGCGTCGTTGTCTCCTCCCGGCCATTATGCCCGCCGGCTTCAAAACCCTCAGCTACCACGGCATCGACTCCCGCCTCTTCGCATTTCATGGCAAACTTAGAAGAAGAAACGACATGTGCCACCGTGATGTCACGCTCTTTCAGCCAGCCGGTCCATGTCTTCGGGTTTCCGGCAGAGGTAAATACGATTTTAACCCCTTCTTCCACAATGATATTCATGATCTCCTCTATCTGGGGATACATCAAAGGAATATTTACCCCAAAAGGTCTGTCTGTGGCTGCACGGCATTTACGAATATGTTCACGCAAAATATCGGGATACATCGAGCCGGAGCCTATCAACCCCAAACCACCCGCATTACTGACAGCCGAAGCAAGCCTCCAGCCACTACACCACACCATACCGCCCTGAATAATGGGATACTGAATACCGAAAAGAGAAGAAATTCTGTTCATAGTCATATCGTTTTTGAAAAAAGAAGGCAAGAATCCCCCTATTTATCTTTTAACAAATTCAATGTATAATCGGTTCAGGAAGCAACACCGTTGTCGAATCACCATACGCTTTCAGAACTTCCAGTGTACGCGCCCTCCGTTCACGTCCTTTTTTGTCCCAGAAATCTTTTGTGAAAATAGTCATCAGGTCAAGACCTCCGATAGTGCCTCCACTCACGGTTACTCCACTTTTGCCAAGCTTCATGGCAGAGGTATGCACCATGCTCTGCGTAGTCACCATCCTGCCATTGGCACGTTCGCCAAACAGATTATGCCGCAACCCACTGGAACGGATTTCCTCGTATGAACTGCGGATACCTTTATCGTATACATTCTTAGCCCAGTTGGAAGGAACGGTCTCATCAAACTCAACAAACGGATCTCCCCGCCACGTATCGGCATCCACCTGTATCTTTTTTTGGTAAATAGGGTCCCAGTTATATTTGGTATTGGCCGTATAAGGCCGGAGAGTCAACACAATTTTCTTTCTATCAAGCACTTGTGGAAGCGTCTCGTCCAATTTCAGACCGGGCTTCTCCTTCGACATTTTGGGAGCACCCGGCAAGCTGTTGAAATCAATCTGTTTCACAGCATCCATATTCAGCTTGATATCCTCTTGGCCGTTCAGGATGCGTTGCAGATTCAATGAATCCTTCGCAGTCCATTGGGCACGGGCTATCAGGACCATCGGACATAACCATATAAACAATATCAAACGCTTCATTCTTCTACACTTATTTAATAAGATGAAAGTACCTGCTTCGCATGTTCCTGTCTTTGAATTCCTTTACGTGGCTGTTCATCGGGCATAAAGGATCACTGCCGCCCCTGAAGACAGCGCCAGAAAGTCGATACGTTTCATCTGATTTAGTTTTTTACCACCAACGGTATCCACTCCCGCAAAGGGGCTCGTCAAAGCATGCGTCAATGGTCCATGCCGTACGAGGATACTGCCTGTTTTCCCACCAGCGACGATACCGTGCAGCAGCATCAAGTAACTCTTCATCGGTCAGGAAATAGATGCCCTCGTAGTTCTCGGCATTGGCTCTCACCATTTTGCAGCCAAACGACGCATAATGCCCTAACCGAATGGTTTCTACGATCCACAACATGCACTCGCCCAACCGGACCTTACCGCTATAGTAAGCAGATACCGGCGGAAGCGGAAAAGAAGCAACCTGAGTCAGGTCTTCTGCATAATTCAGCAATGCCGGAATATCCTTCTCCGTAAATTTAGGCACTTCTACAAAGCCCTTCGGGCTCTTGGTATTATAGTTCCCCGCTTTGAGTTGCCTTACGAAAAGGTCTACATCCGGGTTATTGTAATCTAATGTCTCTTCGCTGCAACTTACACAAGTAAGCAATGATAAAACAACCGTGAGCAGCATAAAAAATGTTTTTTTCATAACGTCCGTACTAAATGGTTAATAGGTCATGCGCAGACCGCAAATCAGGTTAAAATTCGTAGGCCGTGCCGAACGTACTGTTTCCAGCTTGGAGTCTGTCTTGAAATGGTGCGACACTCCCGGTTCGGCAAATAAAGCCAGTTTATCATTAATTTTATAGTTCACTCCCACTCCTGCGGTAAGGGCCAGTTGCACAGGCTCCTGTTTGAAGCTGTTATCGGGTGCTCCCGCTATGCACTTATCCGCAACTCCACCTACAGAAGCATATATATCCAACTTCGGCATTTCCGCAAGTGTCACGTTCAGTTTTACGGGAATTCCCAGATAATGCAAGTTCTGTCCGGCACGCAAACTGGAATATAATAAACCGGTTTCTACGGCTAAATGTTTATTTATTTTTTTCTCTACCGTCAGACCGACCATAACAGGCATCTTATATTTACCATCTCCGGCAGGCAATGCGGTACCGACTGCCGCCTTTACAGCCCATGTCCGGGCTTTAGCGGTCATAGCCGTATAATCGGAAGACGGGGATTCATCAGCAGAATTTACTAAGGTCTGTCCATCTCCGCCAGCCTGCCAATAGTTTTTATCCGGATGATTATTTTGTCCCCTGCGTGTAGTCGTTGCAGAGAAGCTGAATGACATGGAAACCGTAACCGAAACCGAATCATCATCTTCGTCCTGATATTGGGCCAGAGTACCGAAACGCTTAGGCGTCGGTTTACTCAAAACAGGCTCGGAATGTACGGGAGTGAAATCCTGTTTCACCACGTCACCATCCAGGTGAGTCGCATTTCCACTGACAACCGCTACCTGGGTAAAGGCTTCTTCTATCTCCTCTTTCGGAGAGAAGAACCAAAAAGCAGCCGATGAAGCAGCCAGTACCAGCAGTACGGAAGCGGCTGCCGCTACGCGGAAGAAAAACACCTTCCGACGATGGCAACGCACCATCACATCAGAATTCAGTTCTTCCCAGAAACCGTCCCGCACAGTCATCTCGGCATTGCCGAGACGGGAACGGAACAGATCGGTTATTTCATCATTTTCTCTCTTCATGATTTCTATATTCTTTAATCCTTTTTGCCAATAAAAACTTTGCACGGTGCAACTGCGAAGTGGATGAATGCTCCTTGATACCCAACATTTCGGCTATCTCTTTGTGAGACTTTTCCTCAAACACGTAAAGGTTAAAAACCGTCCGGCAGCCATCGGGCAAGTCTGCGACAAACTTCATCAACTGTTCTTCGGATATCGGTCCTGCCTCCCCTCCTTCCGGAAGATCGGGAATATCAGGAAGCTGATCCTCGTGTATCACCAACTGACTGATCCGTTTTTGCCTTCGCAGGTAATCCAGTGCCTGAGTCACCATCACCCGGGTCACCCACGTTCCGAGCGAAGACTCACCACGAAACGAGAAGTTGGTGAATATTTTGATGAAACCGTCATGCAGTACATCGTGCGCCGCTTCCATATCGCCCGTATAGCGGAAACATACCGCCAGCAATTGCCTCGAGTATAGGGTATAAAGTTCCTTACGGGCCGAATCCTTTCCTGCCCGACAGCCCTTTATCAGTTCTATCTCGTTTTCCAATGTCAATTGTCTTTTTAAAATCGAACGTATGTCTGCGTCGTTTGTCTATTAGACGCAAGGATGCAACGAATGCTGCAAACAATAGTGCAAAAAGAAGTTAAAGAAACAATAAACGATGAATAGGCCTTTGCATCAATGCGTAGCCTGTTCATCGTTTATCGCTTAAGAACGTTTATCGCCGACCGTTCAAAATGTCAGCATGCCTTGAAACTCATATCGAGTCCCTTTACCGAATGGGTAAGGGCACCTACCGAAATAAAGTCTACACCACACTCGGCATAGTCACGGAGTGTATCGAACGTGATACCACCGGACGATTCGGTCTCATATTTTCCGCCGATCATCTCGACAGCTATCTTTGTATTTTCGGGAGTGAAGTTATCGAACATGATGCGGTCTACCCCACCGATATTCAACACCTGCTGAAGTTCGTCAAAATTGCGCACTTCGATTTCAATCTTGAGGTCTTTTCCTTTTTCCTTGCAATATTCTTTAGCGCGGTTGATGGCCTTATCAATGCCACCGGCAAAGTCCACGTGATTATCTTTCAGAAGAATCATATCGAAAAGTCCGATACGGTGGTTGACACCCCCGCCAATCTTTACCGCCGCTTTCTCAAGCATACGGAGTCCCGGAGTAGTCTTACGGGTATCCAACACACGTGTTTTGGTGCCTTCCAGCTGCTTCACGTATTTGCGTGTCATAGTGGCAATGCCGCTCATACGCTGCATCACGTTCAGCATCAGACGTTCTGTCTGAAGCAGAGACTGAATTTTACCTTCCACAACCATTGCCACATCACCCGGCTTCACTTCGGCACCGTCGTTGATAAACACCTCAACCTTCATAGTCGGGTCGAAACGGTGAAATATTTCTTTGGCAATTTCGATACCGGCCAATACACCGGCTTCTTTAATCAAAAGTTTCGATTTTCCCATTGCAGTGGCGGGAATACAGGAAAGTGTTGTGTGGTCGCCATCACCTATGTCTTCGGCAAAGGCCAGATCAATCAGTCTGTCTATTAACTCATTCATTGGTTTTATCTATTCTTATTTGATTTATAAAATATTTGTTTTGTACCCTGCGGAAAAAACAGTTCACCCGGAAATTGCCGTTAGCAGTGGTCAGGGTACCGATAATAAAACTCGACTCCTCTCGCTTACCTTCGTGATTTACATTAAAACCACTCACCTTGTTGCTATTAAAGAAAGAAGCAAGTGTTGCTTCAGCAGTCTGTTTGTCGACGCTTGTCGAGCGATTCTGAATTACCAGATCCACCTTCTCTCCCAAATACTTGTTCAGCTCTTGGGAGTTTCCTTTCTTAAACGCCACGACCACGCCCACCGGTATGTCCTGTGCGAAGAGCGAAGTTACAGCGAATACGAGTCCGGCCATCCATAAAAGTACCCGTTTTTTCATAATCACAAGTATTATCGATACGCAAAGGTAAGTATTTAATGCTAAAAACAACATTTTTTTCTTATTTTTGTGCAATAAACAAGAGTTTGCACTTGAATGAAAACAACCCTTATCGTCGTAGGACGGACTGTAGAGCAGCATTATATCACTGCAATTAACGATTACATAGAGCGTACTAAACACTTCATTTCTTTCGATATGGAGGTGATTCCCGAACTGAAAAACACGAAAAGCCTCACCCCGGAACAACAAAAGGAGAAGGAAGGCGAACTGATAGGCAAAGCCCTCCAACCGGGAGACGTGGTAGTGTTGCTGGACGAGCACGGAAAAGAGATGCGTTCGGTGGAATTTGCACGCTGGATGGAGAAGAAGCTGGTAAACGTCAACAAACGCCTGGTATTTATCATAGGAGGACCTTACGGATTTTCACAAAAGGTATATGATGCGGCACACGAAAAGATATCCATGTCGAAAATGACTTTTTCGCACCAGATGATCCGCCTGATCTTTGTAGAACAGATGTATAGGGCCATGACCATACTGAACGGCGGGCCCTATCACCATGAATAGGGTTATCCCCTATTCATGATTCATCAACCGCCGGGCAGCCATCTCTTCATATTTCGTTCCGGGGCGACCATAGTTGGCATACGGATAAATCGAAATACCGCCGCGGGGTGTAAAGATACCGGTCACTTCAATGTATTTGGGATCCATCAGACGGATCAGGTCTTTCATTATGATATTCACGCAATCTTCATGAAAAGCACCGTGATTGCGGAAGCTAAACAGATATAGCTTAAGGCTCTTGCTCTCCACCATCTTCACATCGGGCAGGTAACTGATACGTATTTCGGCAAAATCCGGTTGTCCCGTTATGGGGCACAAGCTGGTAAACTCCGGACAATTGAAACGTACCCAATAATCGTTCTCAGGATGCTTGTTATCGAAGGATTCCAATACTTCGGGAGCATAATCCTGCTTATATTCGGTCTTTCTTCCCAGTAAAGAAAGCTGGTCTTTCAGTTCAGTCATAATCTATTAATCATTTAACGGTTTCTTTTACTTAAATACTCTTCCAGCCCCTGTTTCCGCAATTTGCATGCCGGGCAGTGTCCGCACCCGTCGGCAGGAATCCCGTTGTAACAGGTCAGCGTCTCGTTCCGTACAAGATCGAATACGCCGAGTTCGTCCGCCAATGCCCAGGTTTCGGCTTTATCGATCCACATCAACGGTGTATGGATAACAAACTGTTCGTCCATCGCCAGATTCAGAGTGACATTCAACGACTTGATAAACGAGTCGCGGCAATCGGGATAACCACTATAATCGGTCTGCGAAACTCCGGTAACCAAGTGGAAAGCTCCCTGTTCACGGGCAAAGACAGCGGCAATACTCAGAAAAAACAGGTTACGTCCCGGAACAAAGGTGTTCGGGAACGAATCTTCCGGCTTGTCTTCGTCCATCGAGATGCTGGTATCCGTCAACGAATTGCTTCCAAGGCTCCCGATAAAAGAGGTGTCCATCACATGAAACTCCACTCCTGCCCTTTCGGCTATTCCCCGGGCCAGTTCTACCTCGTGTGCATGTTTCTGTCCGTACAGGAAACTAAGCGCATATACTTTGCTGAAATGTTTCTTCGCCCAGAAGAGACACGTTGTAGAGTCCTGTCCGCCACTGAACAGAACTACTGCTGAATCATTTTTCATCATTTATTTTCTTGAAAAAAGTGTTTTTAAGTTCTCCTTATTATATATCCTTTACCTTAAGTACATTATAGGAGATGTCGGTATCATAAACATCGCTCCCGTCAATTCTCTTAACGGCTTTCACGACACGGATGGTGATCGGAAGGATAATCACTTCGTAAAGGGACTTCAGCACAATCTGAGTGCCCATCATCACCAACAACTCGGGCCAGGCAATCAGTCCGCCGAATGCGATGGGAAAGAAGATCAGTGAATCGGCCGTTTCTCCCACTACCGTAGACCAGATGGCACGGGCAGAAAAATTACGTCCGCCACTGGCCACTTTCATTTTACTCATGACATAGGCATTGAGAAACGAACCGACCAGAAAGGCCAACAGACTGGCTACAACAATGCGGGGAGCCATGCCGAACACAAAATCAAAATGCTGTTCGCCTTCCCAGAAAGGTGCTGCGGGCAACGCCACGGCAATCAGCCCGAGGCCTACCACAAAGAAGTTCATGGCAAATCCGCTCCAAATAATCAGACGGGCCTTTTTAAATCCCCATACTTCGGCTATACAGTCATTGATAATATAGGATATGGGAAACACCAGCAATCCGGCAGTAACAGTGATACTGCCAACCTGAATCACTTTGGTTTCGAGAAGGTTTGCTGCAATCAGGCAGACGTTGAACAGAATGCCGAGCAACATGAAGGGTATAGATACTTTTTCTTTCATAATTCCTGTTTTTTACGTGGTGTTCTAGAATACACGACCGCTATTCACGGCATCATACGTTTACGGGCAGCAAAGGTAGCAATTCTTTTTTAATCGACAAAATAACAATGTATGTAACGGGGCATTACATATATTGTTATCGCGATAACATATAATGTAATGCCCCGTCCGGGTACAACATAACAAACACTTAACACACTATTCTTTTTACTCTTGTCACAGAGTTGCAAAAGCCCATTCATACTTCCGGAAAATCCGGCATCGATCTTAATAAGCGCTCTTACGAGAAGTCTTTCAAATCCTGCTGTAATCTTTTGCGGATCAGGAACAGACGGCTCTTGATAGTCCCTACCGGCAAATCCATCTTCTCAGCTATCTCACGATACTTGAATCCGGCAACAAACATCAGGAAAGGCTTCTTCAACTCTTCGGGAACGGCATTAATCACCTTATAGAGTTCCTTCAGATCGTAAATTGTTTCAAAGCGGTTGCCGTCCTCACCTTCCGTCATGGTTTGCGCATAGAGATTATAGGTGGAATCGGTCATATCCACTTCACGTAACGACTTACGGTAATTATTGATAAAGATATTGCGCATGATGGTATACATCCATCCCTTGAAATTCTGGGTATGCACAAATTTTTCTTTGTTGTCCAATGCCTTCAACAGACAATCCTGTACCAGATCATTGGCCGACTCCCGGTCAGCAGTCAGTTTATAGGCAAAATGTTCCAGTTCGGGCTGCATAGCCACTATCTTATGGGTAATATTCATCTTTTCCATTGCTCTTCTTTCTTTCTGATTATCGAATATGCAAAGATTCGCATTTTAAACGGTCTGTCCTATAGCAATTCTTCCGCATAATTTGGCGATTTTTCCCTCGGCCCTTCAACCATTTCCCATTTAAGTTGTTCAATAGGGCAATTCACCTAAAACTTAACTTATAATGAAAACATTTTTTAGATCTGTAGCTATGCTACTCGGATTGGGACTCTTGCCTGTAGCGGCACATGCCCAGAAAAAAGTAATCATCGAAGATGAAGAACCGAACTCCGTGATGTTTGTATCGACCGACAAAGCCGGAGACGAGATTATCCGGATCATGAACGAGACGCGTCTTCCGCGTTTCCAGGAACCGAAGGCTCCACGCTTCGTACTGACCGACCGGCAAGGAAAGTTCGCACTGGGTATCGGCGGATATGTACGGGCAACCGCCGAATATGACTTCGGGGGAATTGTGAAAGATGTAGACTTCTATCCGGCGCTGATTCCTAATAAAAGCTCTGCCGACCGTGCACGCAATCAGTTCCAGATGGATATCAGCACTTCGACTCTTTTCCTGAAACTGGTGGGACATACCAAACGTCTGGGTGACTTCGTGGTTTATACTGCTGCAAACTTCCGTGGAGACGGAAAGACTTTCGAGTTGCAGAATGCTTATGCTACCTTCCTCGGCTTTACTCTGGGATACAGCTATGGTAACTTTATGGACCTTGCCGCCCTGCCTCCTACCATCGACTTTGCAGGCCCTAACGGCTCGGCTTTCTATCGAACCACTCAATTGAGCTATATGTGTGACAAGCTGAAGAACTGGAAATTCGGCGTCGGTGTCGAAATGCCATCGGTAGACGGTACCACGAATCAGTATCTCACCATCAACACCCAGCGTATGCCCGACTTCACTGCCTCAGCACAGTATAACTGGAATGCCAACAGCCACCTGAAGTTAGCTGCCATCGTTCGCAGCATGACTTATTCAAGTTCCGTAGACAATAAGGCGCACTCAAAAGCCGGATACGGACTTCAAGCTTCGACTTCCTTCAACGTAACTCCGAAATGGCAAGTATACGGACAGGTGAATTACGGAAGGGGTATCGGACAATATCTGAACGACTTGAGCAACCTGAATGTGGATATTGTTCCTAACCCGGAAAAAGAAGGGCGCATGCAGACGCTCCCCATGTTGGGATGGTTCGCCGGATTGCAATACAACATCAGCAAAGATGTATTTGTATCGGGCACTTACAGTTTGTCACGCCTCTACTCGGAACACACGTATCCAAGCGATGTACCCGATATGTACCGGAAGGGCCAATATCTGGTGGCTAACCTGTTTTGGAACGTAACCAGCAACTTACAGGTAGGCGCCGAATATCTGAGAGGATGGCGTACGGACTTCAGTAGCAATACCCGTCATGCCAACCGCATGAACGCATTGGTACAATATTCGTTCTAACTTTTTATAAATCTCTCTGAACTCTAACGTAAAAAAAGTCCAAGGACGAACCCAGCCCCGTCTCTGTTATTACCCTACGGAGATGGGGCTAAAAATAAAATTTCACCACACAGGGATTATCATCTTCCACTCTTTTACTTAATGCCCGATATTCTCCCTCGGGAAGTATACTCTTATAATTTTCCAACTCCTCGGTCGGAACGATGCAAAGCATAAAGTCCTCAGTCACCACCTCCGGGCTGATCCGGATGCCCTCCCGTGTCTTCTCAAAATAAAAAACAACTCCATCCTTTTTGCGATAAAGAAGATTTGTAAGTTTCCTTTAGGGATAGGATGACATACTGAATAATTGCGCATAGTAGTATTTATCCGTCTGATATTGCTTGGTGAAATTAAAGGCTATCTTACCCGTTTTACGGTATTCCCTCAGCCGTTCTTCCTCTTCCTTGCGTGTATCCGGCCCTGAATTAAAATGATACTGCTCTATATTTATATTCTGTTCTCCCATATCCCAGCGATAAGCTACACGAAGGCTATCCCGTGTGATTTCGTAAACTTCTTCATAAAACGTAGGAGAAAAGTAGGCTTTACCCTGATAAGAATAAAATACATCCCAACAAGCCCAGTTCAGACAGAAGTGATCAGACCAGAACTCATTGATCAACTTCGCCGAATCGGGCTCCAACCGCATGACGCAAGCCCCGTCATCTTTGTTCAGTGCCGACCACGTCAACAGGTCACCGCCCGGAGTCAATCCTATCTTCTGGAAGTTTATCTTCTCCGGCAGTATCTTTTTATCTATAAACGAACCGTCCAGCCGATAGGTATACATCGAACCGAAAGGAGACAGCATATACACCAGTTTTCGTTGGTCATTAATGACTGCATCATAAATCTGTGAATATTCACCGGGACCTTGCCCTACTCTCCCGATAGAACGGAGATAGTTCCCTTTTTTATCAAAAGCCATCAACGTGATATGCCTGAAAGTAGGATAATCCTGAGTCAATATATAAGTAGTATCTCCGGAAACAAGCACTCTCAAAATTGTGGCCAGCAGGCAACTGTCCGAGGTTTCCAACGGAATCACTTCAACTTTAGAAAACAGTTCGGAAACGGAAACAGGAGTTTCTTTCAGCTCCACTTTCAGAATATCGGGCTCTTTCACGGGATTAGTCCGGCTGCAAGAAACGCATGCAAAGCTCAATGCAGCAAAGAAAAGAAAAAATGTGTCTCTCATATCTTTCGGGATTAGAACACAAAGATAATCTTAATATAGGAGGTTAAATGAAAAAGGACCGGATTATTTGAGTAATCCGATCCTTCTTGAGAGTTATATTAATAAAGATTAGTAGAAGCCTTGTATCAGAACTTATAGTCGAGACCGATACCGAATACTTTATTGGTACGAGTAAAGACATCCTTTCCGGAGATTCCTGTACCTCCATAATTAGGAGTCTCTTTGGTATATTTATCGTAATCAGTCCAGAAATAAGCAACGTTCAGTTTCAGGTTCTTCGCAATGTCGAATCCGGCACCAAAACCGTATGAATAAGAACTAACTGCAAAACTCATATCGCTCTGGTAATTATCACCTACACCATATTTGGTACGTTGCATACCGGCACTTACCTGGGCCCATTTACAAACATCCCATTCGATACCACCCAAATATTCGTTAGTACCTTGTTTGATGAAATGCTGTTTACCCATAGTCTGGCCGGTCACAGGATCTTTAGCATCGGCCATACGTGCACTGGTATCAAAGAAATGATGATAACCAACTGAAGCACGAAGTACCGGAAGAATTTCATAAGAAACACCTACTGTCAACAAAGCCGGAATATCGTGCGGAGTATTTACTCCATTCGCAAACAGCCCTGTATTATCTATACGAGTCTTGTTCTCTACATTCAGTTTGGTGTTGAACTCATATTTTACACCAATGTTCCACTTATTCATCTTAAAGTCCAAGCCCAAAATAGGAGTTACCCCCCAACCTGTCTGGTCGCAGTCCAACTCTTTATCAGCCGTCAATTCTGCAACACCGGTCGCTTTCTTTGCGATAGCATCATATTTTGCATAATTAACCATATCATTCGCTGCCAGATAAGCATCTGCAGCTGTTCTGGCTTGCTTGGCATAATCACTGAAATATTTGTTCACATTTACCATTTCCCCTCCACCGATATTAGCTTCAATGTTACGAATATGTCCTTCATATCCATTGCTTACGTAATTCATACGTACACCGGCAAATGCAGACAAGTAATCGGTGATTTTATAAGATGCTCCCAGTTGAAGACCAAAAATCATCTGCTTACCACGCATATAGCTGTCAACCGAGTATTTATTGGTACCTTCAAAGATATTAATCGGCAGAATGCCTCCGTCTACCATTTCTTTACCGGCAGCTACCATCATTCCGGGCACTACAGATACCAATGACTCGAATGAACCCAATCCCTCATTAAAGGTAGCCTTACCACCACCACCGGTTACTGCAAAATTCCCGGAGAATGCCCACTTATCCTTCTTATATACTGCAAATACACTGGGGATGAACGGAGCCGAAGCTTCACCTTTATATACTTTTGTAGCGTTTCCGCCAAAGCCTGCAAACGGAGCGAAAGTAGAAGTGATGGTTCTTGTCTGGAAAGCACTCTGTCCGTTGAGAGACAGATGAAAACCATCTTCCATGAAGGCGACACCTGCCGGATTGGAATATACTGCGTCAATTTGTGTAGAAGCATCACGAGCCAACATTCTCAAAAACAATACGTGCTGATTGGTATTTGTCAGGAGACCTCCCGCAAAAGTTGAAGTTGAAACGATTAGCAACCCGATGCTAATCAAGAATAATTTTCTCATCTAAATCTTTTTTAAGTTATTTCGGGCGCAAAGGTACAATAATATTGCACATGACGAATATTTTTGTGCATCTAATTACGTTTTCACCAACAAATTAATTGGAAACACAAACTGTTTCGATTGAAACGAATAAGAAAACATCGCAAGAAAAGACACCCCGAAAGCCAAACATTACTCCATTGCTAAACGTTTTTATATTATAGAATATAAAATAGGAAAACTATGGCATATACAATCGCATTTTTTGGTACCAAACCCTACGATGAAGCTTCTTTCAACGAAAAAAACAAAGAATTCGGATTCGAACTCCGATTTTTCAAAGGTCACTTGAACCGGCACAACGTGCTGCTGACCCAGGGAGTGGATGCTGTCTGCATTTTCGTGAACGACACAGCTGATGCTGAAGTAATAAAAACAATGGCCGCCAACGGGGTAAAATTACTCGCTCTTCGCTGTGCCGGATATAATAATGTAGACTTAAAAGCCGCTGCCGAAAACGGAGTAACCGTTGTCCGCGTCCCGGCCTATTCACCGTATGCCGTAGCCGAATATACGGTTGCCCTGATGCTTTCACTCAACCGGAAGATTCCGAGAGCTTCGTGGCGTACACGGGATGGGAACTTCTCTCTGCATGGACTGTTGGGTTTCGATATGCACGGAAAAACAGCAGGTATCATCGGTACGGGAAAGATTGCAAAAATACTGATACACATCCTCAAAGGATTCGGCATGAACATATTGGCCTATGACCTATATCCGGATTATAACTTTGCACGGGAGAACCAGATAGTATATACGACGCTCGATGAATTATACCACAGCTCGGATATCATATCATTGCACTGCCCGCTCACTGAACAGACAAAGTATCTGATCAATGACTACTCGATCAGCAAAATGAAAGACGGAGTAATGATCATCAATACCGGACGGGGACAGCTGATTCATACCAATGCGCTGATCGAAGGATTAAAAAATAAAAAGATCGGTTCGGCCGGACTGGATGTTTATGAAGAAGAAAGCGAATACTTCTACGAAGATAAATCGGACCGTATCATCGACGACGATGTGCTGGCACGTTTGCTGTCATTTAATAACGTGATCGTAACTTCTCATCAAGCATTCTTTACCCGCGAGGCTCTGGCTAATATTGCAGCAACGACTTTGGAGAACATACGGGACTTCAAGAACCGGAAACCTTTAGTGAATGAAGTGAAACTGGGCAATGCTTAGAAAAGAGCAACACGAAAAAGTGATGTGTAACAAACAATAATGCCTGCCACTTCTTTCTCAAGAAACGGCAGGCTTAATCCAAGGGGGGGACCCGGATGAAATACATAATGTCCGGGATTACTATTTAGCATTCTCTATTTATGTGCCTTCGGTTCACCCTTTTTTCATCAGTATTCCACAATGCTCTCTAACAAAGGCTCTCCCTTCAGAGGAGCATAAATAGTTACTTTAGCAAAACCATACTTGGGCTCGCGGGTTACTGTTTTAGTCATACAGATGAAGCGGTAGTTATAGCCGCTTACCAGTTGTTTGGCAACCAGAAGTGGAGTGTAATCCACCCCTTTCAAAGTCATGCAGGTCTGGAACAATTCTTTATCCTGATCCGTCAACGGTTCAAATTCTCCCCAGCCTCCTATTATTATATCCGCTTTTTCGGAAGTAACTACTGTATAAGGGAATACGTCTTCGTAAAGAACTCCCGTGACATCACGATAATAGGCAAACTGAATCTCTACCTGTCCCGGCTGCAAAAACTGGAAGGTAAAAGACTGTACAGACATTCCACCCAAGGTATCGGCATCTTCTGACAATTCCTCCACAAGGGCAACTCCACCAGTCAGGCGTACTAAAGCGTAACGATAACCAGTACCTGCATGTGAGGTACGTTTGATGGTGATTGTATCACCTACTTTGAATGCTTTCCTAATCATAACAATACGTGTTTTTTAAAAGATTAACTCTGTGAAATTTTCTAATAGCCTGATGCAGTGACCGGCCTTGCTGAGAATAATCTGCCGGGAGAAAACTCCCGGCAGATTTTGGGTACAGTACATCACCTAAACCAGATTCGTTGATGTGGTTCAAAGGTAAAGGGAAAGATTTACAGATCAAAATACTTGAAGTGGGTTATTCTCTCATTTTTTCACTCTTAGTCTCTCATTTTTTCACTTTCACTCAGTAATTTCCTTATTACTAACACGTTGTACTCCTACCTGAAAATCGGTAGGAGTCACCCCAAATTTACCGGAAAAGAGACGATAAAAAGATTGGGTAGACATTCCACACTCCTGGGCTATCGTGTCTACTGTATAATCGGGGTAATCTTTCAGCATCTTGGCAGCATACTCCAAACGAAGATTATTAATGTATTTTGAAAAACTCATTCCGGCATATTGCTTAAAAAGCGGCGCAAACTTATTCTTGGGAATGTAGATTGTCTTGATTAACTCCTCTCTCGAAAAGTCCGGCTGAAGATATAACTGCCGGTTAATGATTTCACGCTCCAGTTTGTCGAACAGCATTTTATCGTGTACCGCATTGTTATCTTCCGTCTCGGGCTCCGGATCGACAGGAACATCCGACTTTCCGGGCTCTTCTGCCTGCAATGCATTTCCATCTATATACGTCCGTACTTCCCGCTCTTTCTGTAACTGTTCTTTCAATAGATGGTTCTCCTCTTTTTTCCGGTAGAGTTCTTCTTTGTGAACCAGCAAATCCTCGATGGTTCCTACCATTGCCTTATTCTTACGGCGTATGGTACGGTTATGTCGGATGGTTCTCCATAAAAGTACCCCTAACAGAAAAACAATACAGACCACAAATATCAGCAAGGCATTCCTCATCCGCATATCAGCGGCTTGCTGCTGAATAAACATATCCTTTTCATTCGTTTCATAAACCGCTGCCAGTTCCAATGCAGCACTTTTCTGCTCTCTGGCCTTAATGCTATCACGCAACACAGCCAGCTGTTCAAAATATCTTGCAGCAGTCCGGTAATCACCTTTATCCCGATAGGCACGCCCGAGGGACTTCTTAATGGTGACCATATAATAATTTACCGTATCTTTCCGCGTGACATATACCTTTTCACGAGCGGAATTCATGCGGATCACCTGATCATACATCTTCCGATCGAACAGATAAGGCATAATCAGGTAGTCATCGCGATCGTATTCCTTACTTACTGACAAAAATAGCCGGTAATAGCGGTCAGCCTCTTCCGACCGCCCCAACCGGAAAAGAACCACAGCGTAATGGGCGTACATTGCCTTTTTTTCCTTTCCGCTCAATCCCTCCATCGGTATCTCACTGCCGGTCTCTTCCGTCACAATCCTTTCTAATGCAGCCAGTGTTTTCAGGGCCTCTTCACTACGCCTGTCCGACTCCTGAAATATCAGCAAAGTATTGTAATTATAGCGCAGGTTATCGTACTTATATGGGTAATCTGTTTTTTCCATCATCGCTACCGCCTGCTCCATAAATTCATATCCCTTATCCTTATTACCCTGATAATAGAGCATCTTCCCCATATTAAACAGAGCAACGGACTGCATCGCTTTATCATCACACAGTTCAGCCCTCTTCAAAAGCAAATCCACATACTGTGCCTTTTTATTCTCATTGTGCAAACAGTCGTAACACGAAATCATACGGTGCACCTGTTCCATATAGTTTTTATCACTATTGAGCACCGAGTCACTTTCCAAAGCACGCTTATAGAATTTCAACGCCCAGTAGTATTGCCCTACATTGAAATACAAATCGCCTTCCACCACATCCAAGCGGAACGGAGGAAGCGACTTCTGTTTCCTCAACTGCTCCATGATCTGCTGCGCTTTTTCAAAGTCGGAGAATGTATACTTATATACGTTGTCATCTGTAATCAAACTGTCTGGTAAAGAAAACGTTCCGGCGCAAACAGACACCGGAGATATAAAACAATGAAGCAGTACTAACAGAATAACATACAATAACTTTCTCATATCTTCTTACTATTGGCGGATTTTGGAAGCACAAAAATAAGATAATAATATTTTCAACAAAATTTTCTCCGGCTCATATTTACCGAACGCATTCAAATCTCTTCTGTTTACCGGATTTCAAGAGTCTGATTGTTTCTCTTCTGGAACCGCCTCCTTCCCCTTGTTCCTAATAAAAAAGTGAACGCTTCAAACCATTTATACTTCCCAATTGTTTGGCTTATAGAATACATTTTAAAAGAAAGGATACATTATGAAAAAGGTAGTTCACCGCTCGGATACCCGCGGACGATCTTTATATGACTGGCTTGACAGCCACCACAGTTTCAGCTTTGATGAATATTATAATCCCGAACGCATCCACTTCGGCGCTTTACGAGTGCTGAATGACGATCGTGTCGCACCGGGAGAAGGTTTTCAGACCCACCCACATAAGAACATGGAAATCGTCTCCATCCCCCTGAAGGGATTTCTGGCACACGGAGACAGTAAGAAGAACAGCCGTACCATCACTGTTGGCGATATTCAGGTGATGAGTGCCGGAACAGGCATCTATCATAGTGAAATGAACGGCAGCAAGTCGGAACCTGTGGAGTTTCTACAAATATGGATCATGCCCAAAGAGCGAAACACCCACCCACTCTATCAGGACTACGACATCCGGGGGTTGCTGAAGAAAAACGAACTGGCCCTGATTCTGTCACCGGATGGCAGTACACCAGCCAAACTGCTACAGGACACCTGGTTCTCAATGGGTGAAGCAGAAGCCGGAAAAACGCTTGAATACAAGATACATGGAACGGATACGGGAGTCTACGTTTTCCTCATCGAAGGAGAAATAAAAATAGACGATATCATCCTGACCCGCCGCGACGGATTGGGAATCTCTGAAACCAAAAGCTTTGAGATAGAAACCCTGAAAGACTCCAAGATATTACTGATAGAAGTACCGATGTAAATTTAAAGTAATTGCTTATGTCAACCGATCATACGTCCACACATCCTGATTCCCCTCTTCACGGAAGAGGGGCCGGGAGTGAGACTATCAACCTCGCTGCCATCCGGCAGGAGTACACCAAAGGCGGGCTGAAGGAAGGAGATCTTCCCGACAACCCGCTTTCTCTTTTCAACCGATGGCTGCACGAAGCTATCGATGCACAGGTAGAAGAACCTACAGCCATGCTGGTAGGTACCGTATCCCCCGAAGGGCGACCATCGACCCGTACCGTATTGCTGAAAGATTTGCATGACGGAAAATTTATCTTTTATACCAATTATGAAAGCCGTAAAGGCAGTCATCTGGCAAAGAATCCGTATATTTCTCTCTCTTTCGTCTGGCATGCGCTGGAAAGACAGGTACACATTGAAGGTATTTCCTCAAAAGTCCCTGCCGGTGAATCCGACGCCTACTTCCACCAACGCCCCTACAAAAGTCGCATCGGAGCACGCATCTCTCCTCAAAGCCGTCCGTTGAAGAGCCGGATGCAATTGATTCGCAGTTTCGTTGCAGAAGCTGCCCGATGGGTAGGCAGAGAAGTGGAACGTCCGGTACACTGGGGAGGCTATGCCGTCACCCCTGAACGAATCGAGTTCTGGCAGGGTAGAGCCAACCGACTGCACGACCGCTTTCTCTACACCCTCCAAGCGGACGGAAGCTGGCGGAAAGAGAGGCTTGCCCCTTGATATTTCCGGTTATTGTGCTTGCGCAACCAACAAATAATACGTAATATTGCATTCATAAAATACATCCGCTTATGATTCTGGATTATATATACCACAGCGGGTTCGCCATCGAAGCAGAAGGTGTAACCCTTATCATTGATTATTACAAGGACTCTTCGGAAACGGAACGAAATAAAGGTATCGTACACGACCGTCTGCTCCAACGACCCGGCAAGCTGTATGTACTTGCCTCACATTTTCATCCCGACCATTTTAACCGGGAAATACTGACCTGGAAAGAGCAACGTCCAGACATCATCTATATCTTCTCAAAAGATATCCTGAAGCATCATCGGGCACAAAGTGAAGATGCTATCTATATTAATAAAGGTGAGGAGTACGAAGATGATACACTGCGCATTCAGGCTTTCGGTTCTACGGACGTAGGCATCTCCTTCCTGATTCATCTGCAAGGGAAAAGCATCTTCCATGCCGGTGACCTCAACAATTGGCATTGGAGCGAAGAGTCTACCGAACAAGAGATACGCAAAGCCGAAGGCGACTTTCTGGCAGAAGTGAAATTTCTCCGGGAATCTGCTCCGGCCGTCGATCTGGTAATGTTCCCCGTCGACCGCCGAATGGGAAAAGATTATATGAAAGGCGCCCAACAATTCATCGAACGAATAAAAACTACTATATTTGTACCCATGCACTTCAGCGAAGACTACGAGGGAGGTAATGCTTTCCGGTCTATAGCCGAAGCCGGTGGATGCCGTTTCATCACCATCACTCACCGGGGCGAAAGCTTTGAGATATAACTAAATAAAACATACGATTATGAACAAACTGACACAATTTTTTCTCGTGTTATTTATGATTTGCCTGCCTGCAACCCTTTGGGCAGACAATGACAAAGATGATGATGACAGCAGATACCTTGCGGGCGCCGTGCCCGAAGTTGACGGACGGGTAGTTTTCAGCCGCGAATTCAGCATTCCCGGCATGTCACAAGACGAAATCTATGAACGGATGCTCAAGTGGCTTGACGGACGCATGGCCCAGAACAAAAACAATAGCCGCGTGGTATATAAAGACCAAGGTGTCATTGCCGCAACCGGCGAAGAGTGGCTGGTATTCAGCTCTACCGCTCTTTCTTTGGACCGTACTTGGCTGACCTATCAAATCACCGTCAACTGCCAGCCGCAGAAGTGCACAATGGAAATAGAAAAAATCCGCTACACTTATCGTGAAAAAGAAAAATATACAGCCGAAGAATGGATCACCGATAAATTTGCACTGAATAAAACCAAAACCAAACTGGTACGTGGTCTTGCCAAATGGCGCAGGAAGACGGTAGACTTTGCCGATAACCTTTTTGAAGAGGCAGCAAAAGCACTGAGCCAAAAACCTCAGGAAGCCGCAGCAGCAGAAGCCGCTCCGAAAAAGCCGGCAGTAGTGACCGCTCCGAAAGTTGTGGTAATCGGTGGTGAAAAAGAAACTGAAAAGGTAGAAAAAGCAGCTACGGTTACCCCCGCAATCCCTGTTACCCCTCCAAGCACAATGCCTGGCTATAAAGAGGTAGCTCCCGATCAAGTCCCTGCCAACGCCATCCAGATGGGTGCAGGCCGACTGGTGATCGCTATCGGCTCCGATCCTTTCAACATGACCATGATGACAGCTAACGCCGGAGGATCCATAGGAAAAATTTCCGGAAGCCCTGTTGTATTCAGCATCCTCTCGCCCGACCAGCCTTACGAGCAACTGGAGAAAGCAGAGACATATAGCATACGTTTCTATCCTACAGGACAAAGCGAGCCGTCTGTCATACTGGAATGTCAGAAGCTTCCTGCCCCGACACCAATGGAAGGACAGCCCAGAACTTATGCAGGTAAAATAACAAAAGCATTTATGAAATAAATCAGCCACCACAGATTACACGGATAAACACAGATTGAATTTTAATTAGATTATTAATATAGACAATCTGCCCTAATCAGTATAATCTGTGGTGCAACTTTATAAGTTCTATTTTAACCTAAAACAAAATAAACTTAGCAACAATGGAAATAAAAAGTAGATTTGACCACTTTAACATCAATGTGACTGATCTGGAACGCAGCATTGCTTTCTACGAAAAAGCACTGGGACTGAAAGAACACCACCGGAAAGAAGCCGCTGACGGTTCCTTTATTCTGGTATATCTCACAGATAGCACCACCGGATTCTTATTGGAACTCACTTGGCTGAGAGACCATACCGAAGCATATGAATTGGGAGAGAACGAAAGCCATCTCTGCTTCCGTGTAACGGGAGATTATGATGCCATACGCCAATATCACAAAGAAATGAACTGCGTATGCTTTGAGAATACTGCCATGGGACTGTATTTTATCAACGATCCGGATGATTACTGGATCGAAATATTGCCGGAGCGGTTCTAAAACGATAAACGACGCATGTTTCTAAACAATGAACGATAAACAGGCTGCACATTAATATTGCAAACAGTTTATCGTTCATCGTTATTTACCGTTTGTGTCTATTCGCCCTCTTTCTCCGAATTTCAGCTTTCATCTTGGCTGCTCCGGAACCATGGGTTCCCTTTATATAAGTTGTTTTCTTCGCTTTTGTTTTTACTTTATTTTCATCTTTTTTCGGGCCTTCTTTCTTTCCTTTAAAGACAATCCCACCCATAATTGCATCTTCTAAACTCATAATCTTTCCTTTCTTATTCTATATTTTCCGTGGACAAAGATACTCTTTTTCTGTGAATTCCCTATCTTTGCCCGCTGTAACAACTAAAAACCAATCAATGGATACATTCCTGCTCCCGGCAGAAAAAGACCCGATGGGTGCCGCCATAGCCGATTATTATCACAATCACAAGGCAGACAGACTGCGTGTATTTTCTTCTCAGTTCGATGAAGACGAAATACCCGTCAAACAACTTTTCCGCGAAGCCGGACAGATGCCCCTGCTCGAACGCACAGCTCTTCAGATGGCTACCGGAAGAATACTCGACGTAGGCGCCGGAAGTGGCTGCCACGCCCTTGCTCTTCAGAAAGCCGGCAAAGAAGTTTCTGCCATCGACATCTCTCCTTTGTCCGTCGAAGTGATGAAACTCCAGGGAGTAAAAGATGCTCGTCAGGTCAATCTGTTCGACGAACACTTTGCCGATACTTTCGATACCATACTAATGTTGATGAACGGTTCCGGTATCATCGGACGCTTGGAGAATATGCCTGTCTTCTTCCGTAAGATGAAACAAATACTCCGCCCGAATGGTTGCATCCTGATGGATTCAAGTGACCTCCGCTATCTGTTCGAAGATGAAGACGGAAGTTTCCTGATCGACCTGGCCGGAGATTATTATGGAGAAATCGACTTCCGCATGCAGTACAAAGACATTCAAGGTGATTCTTTCGACTGGCTGTATATCGACTTCCAGACCCTCAGTGCCTATGCTGCCGACAATGGCTTCAAGGCCGAAATGATAAAAGAGGGCAAACATTATGACTACCTGGCCAAACTGACTGTTGTCCCGTGACCGGGCAGGCATGAAAACTCCCGATAACCAGCCCTCCTAAAAGACTAAAACGGAAACAATAACGGCAACACGAACACCATCACCACGCCCATAATGATCTGCAACGGAAGACCAACTTTTACATAATCCATAAATGTATAGCGTCCTGCCGGCATCACCAATGCATTAGGCGGCGTGGAGAAAGGTGAAGCAAAACACATACTCGCCGCCACCGTCACGGCAAACAGAAACGGATAGGGATTCAGTCCCAACTGTACGGCAGAGTGAAGCGCAATAGGAGCAAGCAGCACCGCAGTAGCCGTATTGCTGATAAACATCGTCATCAGCGAAGTAGTGAAATAGATGCCTGCCAACAAAGCAAAAGGCCCGTAAGTACCCAGACCGTTCACCAATGATTGCGACACCACTTCCGAAGCCCCGGTTTTCTCCAATGCCAATGACATGGGCAACATTCCCGCTATCAATACAATACTCTCCCAGTTGATTGTTTTATAAGCTTCTTCCACATTGCGGAAACATCCGGTCAGCACCATCAGCAGAGCTGCGACAATTACTGCCGTCACAGGGGCCACCGGAATAAAGTCGAACATCATGGTTATAATCATCCCCAACATGATCAGTGCCGCTACCGGTGCTTTATGGTTCAAGGTCACTTTAGCTGCTTCAGCCAATGGTTGCCCCAGAACGACCCATTGCGACTGGTCTTCACCAAGCCTGGCAATGTTTGCCCAACTTCCCTGTACCAGCAAGACATCTCCCGAATGCATTTTTTCATCCTTCAGGTTTTTCAACAAGTAGTCACGCTTGCGCTGAATTCCCAATATATTAATGCTGTAATTCTCCCTGAATCCGGAAGCTTTTACCGGTTTGTTTATCAAATTGGCAGTAGGCAGCAACAAGATTTCGGCAATGCCTATCTCCTGAAAATCGAAACCTTCATCCGTATTATGCAAATTACCTTCCGTCTTATGTGTATCCAATAAAGCCAGACGATTCTCACCGACAAAACGTTTCACGTTCTCAAACTCCCCTAATACATAAAGAATATCTTCTGCTTCAATCAGGGTTCCCGCTTCTGCCATCTCCTGCTTTTTTGTCTTAAAAAAGTGTCGGGATGAAACCGATCGGCGACGCACTTCCAGAATTGTCACATGATACCTCTGCGGAATCCCTAACTCCTGTATTGTTTTACCGACAATTCCTGAAGATTCTTCGACCTCCACCCTATACAGGTTCTGCGATAACTGATATTCCCCCGCCAATTCCTGAAGCGACTTATTCTTATGCTTTCCCCGCGTTTCTTTATCTGTTTTCTTCGTCAGGAATATCTTGCTCAGCGGGATCAGCACAATCAGACCGACAGTAACACATACCAGTCCCACGGGAGTGAAGGTAAAGAAAGAGAGCCGTTCATATCCGGCTTCAATCAAGGCATTCTGTATCACAAGGTTAGGCGGAGTACCAATTAACGTCATCATACCACCCATACTGCTGGCAAAAGCAAGAGGCATCAGCAGACGGCTTACATTGATATTGGCACTCATGGCCATGCTGACCACAATAGGCAGCATCAATGCCACCGTTCCCGTATTGCTGACAAAAGCGCCGATAGCCGCTGTCACCAATATGATCAGTACAAAGAGTTTCAACTCGCTTGTTCCCGCAAACTTCAGGATACGGCTACTGATCATCTTTGCCAGCCCCGTTTGGAAAATAGCTCCGCCCACCACAAACAGACCGATCATCATAATAACAACAGAATTGGAAAAGCCCGAAAGCGCTTCCTCCGGAGTAAGGATATTGAAAAGTATTAATAATACCAGCGCACACAATGCCACTAAGTCAGACCGTACCTTTCCACTCATGAAAAAGGCAGCCGACAGTACGAGAATAATAATCGTTATAGCCATACAATAAAAAGATGGGGTGATTCCATGCTAAAAACAAAAAATCACCCCTGCTTGTTCAACTTATTTCTTCAGCATTTCATCAATTTGATTTACCAGTGAAGTAAATTCCTCTTCGTTATACAAACGAGTCAGCTTCACAATCTTGCCTTCCCGGTCTATCAGTACATTGCGGGTGATACCCGATTCACGCAATGCATATTTTGCAAATATATCCGCTCCCGGATCCAATCCCAACGGATAAGTCACCCCTACCGACTTACCAAATGCAATCACTTTGTCAAGAGGTTCGTCACGATCAATACCGATCAAGGCAAACTCCGGATTGCTTTGATGTTTCAGCCAGATATCTTTCTCTATAAAAGGCATCTCTTTACGACATACTCCGCACCAACTGGCCGTGAATTGCAACATCACCACTTTGCCACGAAGTGCAGAAAGCTCTATCTGCTTTCCATCTGTCAGAGTAATAGTAAAATCGGGGGCCATCTCTCCTACTCTCACAATATATCCTGTGCTGTCTGCCGCAACACTATCCGTTTTCACCACTACACTATCCGCAACAACGGTTGCTTTATCCGCTTTTCCCTGTCCGGAACATGCTGCCATACCCCAAAGAAGCAATGACAGACCACATACATAAAAAAAGTTCTTCTTCATACTTTTCTATAATTAATTGATTTGCAAAAGTAAACAAAGAATCCGATTTATCAAACACTATTTTTATGAAGCATTTTTTGCCAAAGTATTTGCAAGTTTAAAAGTTTTTCCTACCTTTGCACCCGCAAAACAGAAATGACGCCTCTTTAGCTCAGTTGGCCAGAGCACGTGATTTGTAATCTCGGGGTCGTTGGTTCGAATCCGACAAGAGGCTCAATAAAAGAGAAAGGATCAGCAATTGCTGATCCTTTCTCTTTTATTGAATTAATTTCTTTCCGGAACTTACTCCCAAGCTACTCCTCCTTCTTCTTTCTCACGTAATAAGGTACAAAAACAAAAAGAAGAACTTCCCTCACTTTCTTCAAAAACGTATCTAACGAATGATGCTCCAAAATGTCAGAAATATAATTTTAAAATATTCCTTCACCGAACGATTACATATATATTTCATATTATACCGTATTTTATCGGGCATAATCTGTTCTATATATGCCTTGTCGGGATCCGAAGCCTTTCCAAGAATCGTGTTTTCATCCACATATTCAATAGAAGCATAATCCGTAATTCCGGGACGTACGCTCAATACCTTTTTCTGGTCATCAGTATACAAATCCACATACTTACGAACCTCAGGCCGTGGTCCCACCAGACTCATATCACCTTTCAGTACATTGAACAACTGAGGTAATTCATCTAATTTATACTTCCGGATAAAATACCCGGTACGGGTTATTCTGGGATCTCTCCCCCCCACCGTTATCAGTCCCTTCTTATCAGCCCCCACACGCATTGAACGGAATTTATAGACATAAAAATCCCGCCCGTATTGTCCCACACGAAGTTGTTTATAGAAACCGCCTCCTTTACTTTCAAGGCAGATGGCTATATAAAGAAAGAGAAAAACGGGAGAAAGCAGAAGAATTCCCAAAAGGGAAAAAACAATATCAAAAAAACGAATCAAGAAGCTTATCTGTTTAGTGTTTGTAAATATACTATCTGTTTTCTGCGATTACGGTCGTATAGGCCGCCTTTACAGTATCAATAATGAAATTCAATTTTTCACTATCCAGTTGAGGATATATCGGCAATGATATCTCACCCTTAAAATTCTGATAAGCCTGTGGATAATCATTCATATCATATCCCATCGATTTGAAGAACGACAACATCGGCATCGGTATAAAATGTACATTCACAGCCACTTCACGTTTAGCGATCTCGTCAATCATCCGGTCACGTTGCTCTTCTGTAAAGTCTTTCACACGCAAAGCATAAATATGATAAGAGCTTTCCTTTTCTCCATCTACAGAAGGCGGCACAATAGCCCAGTCACAAGTCGAAAAAGCATCATTGTAAGTATTGAACACCCTTTTTCGCTCCTTCAGCAACTCCGGATATTCCCGTATTTGCGCCAGTCCGATGGCAGCATTCACATCGGCCATATTGATTTTCATTCCGAAACCGACAATATCATAACGCCATCCTCCGGCTTTAGATTTCGAAAAAGCATCCTTAGTCTGGCAGTTCAGGCTCATCATCCGGAGTTCTTTATACAGCTCTGCATTATCGAACGGCTTGGGCAAGTTCAAACAAATGGCTCCACCTTCGGCAGTAGTCACGTTCTTCACGGCATGGAGTGAAAAGATAGCCACATCAGTTTCGCAACCGGTACGCTGCCGGTTACTGTAACGTGCCCCCAAAGAATGGGCAGCATCATTCATCACCAAGATACGTCCTAATTTTTCTTGCACCGGAGATTCCGCACGGAACAATTTTATCATTTCAGATTCCTGTACCAGTGCCATGATCTTTTCATAATCGCAAGGAAAACCGGCAATGTCTACCGGGATAATTGCCTTTGTTTTAGCAGTAATAGCTTTACGAACAGCCTCTACCGAGATATTAAAATCCATTCCGGAATCCACCATCACCGGTTTAGCCCCGGCATGAAGCACGGCCAATGCCGTTGCACTATAAGTATAAGCAGGAACAATTACTTCATCTCCCTCCTTCACTCCCAGCCAACGCAACATCATAATAGCTCCTGATGTCCAGGAATTGACACAAAGTACTTCCTTTGCTCCCGAGAAAGATTTTATTTCTTCCTCCAAAGCCTTCACTTTCGGACCGGATGTGATCCAACCGGAACGTAACGAATCAACGACTTCGTTGATGACCGCCTCGTCAATATAAGGTGGTGAAAATGGTATTTTCATGAGTTATATATTTTATAAGAAAAGTAAAATTAACGAACTGTTTTGTAGATTATATCAAGAACTGATTTAGGCATTAATTTAGCCATAGCATACAGCAAAGCATAACAGTCTTCTTTCCATCCAAACCCCAACATTCTATTGACGCGACGACGTAAGGTATAAATAGATTTAGCATGTTTCCACCCCCGCCTTCTTTCGAAAAAGTTTAAATCTAATCTAAATTTGAATAAGTATTCGGGTACATTGGCAAATTTACATCCACTTTTAAAACCCTTAGCCCACATCATAGTATCTTCTCCAAAGTAGGTGTCTTCCGGATATAAACCAGCTTTCTCAAAATATGAACGCCGAAACATCACAGTAGGATGAATCATACAATCCCGCTTTTTAAATAGTTCCAAACATTCCTCATGGGTTGTCGGCATTTTTTTTCGGAAGTATTCTTTTCCCTCATTATCAATTTCTATTGCCCAAGTACCAAGACAATCAACATCTGAATGTGAGTCCATAAATGCGATCTGCTTTGCAAAACGTTCCGGCATGGAAATATCATCAGCATCCATACGAGCAATATAGGTACAATCCTCCTTTTTCAAGACAACATCTAACAACTCATTTAATGAATAAGCCAACCCCAGATTCTTTTCTCTCGTATTTATACAGATTTGTTCTGTTAACAAATTAGTTACATAGGAAGCTACACCATTTTCTATAGGACCATCACAAATAATATATAAATAAAAAGAAGTATATGTCTGATTAAGCAAACTTTCTATCGCTTCTTGAACTTTCAATAAAGTGTCTTTCGCATACAAAGACATGATAACATATAACATGAATATAATTATATAATATCTTTTTTAAATCTGTTAAACTTAAGATCATAAATTGAATACACTACAATCATAAAAGATGGAATGATACCAACGATACAAGACAATATAGCATTAAGTATATCCCTCTTCCTAAAGGAAGTCTTTGAAATATTCTTTTGAGCAAAAGCGATAGCTGTACTATATTTTTTCTCTTTTAAATAATTATATATAATTTCTTTCCATTGTGCCTGATAAATATCAGCCTGCTCTTGAGTCCCCAATATTTCGATATCAGTGGCAAACGTTTGTAACAACTTCCTCTTCACCTCCAACAAAACATCAGTACGAGGTGTATTTCTTATTCCATCAGCACAAATCACTACATCTACATAAGGAAGAATTTCTATTTGATAGAATCTAAATAGACGAATCAAAAACTCCCAATCCTGATGCCGCTTAAAAGAAATATCAAACAACCCCACCTTATTTAATATCTCCCTTTTAATTATTAAAGTAGAACCAGCAGCATAATCAATTTGTGCTGACAACAACTCATAACATGAATTAAAGCAGCCCACGTTTCGACTTACTTTATATATCTTATTTTTATATTTCTTTACGTAATTACAACAAGTACCACCACAATCTGCACTTGAATTTTGTAGAAAATGTATGGCTTCCTTTATTCGATCTTTTAAGAAATAATCATCATCATCAAGAAAAGCAATATACTCTCCTACAGAGTTTTGAATACCTGTATTACGAGCGGCAGAGCCATTCTGATTTGTTTTATGTTTTATATATTTAACTCTATAATCGTTAGCATACCTTTCCATATATTGGATTGTTTCCAATCGATATTTATCACCATCAGAATTGTCATCTACAACCACCACCTCTATATTAGTATAGCTTTGACCGAGTACACTGTCTATAGCTCGTCCCAACATATTGGGACGTTTATAAGTTGGAATAATGACACTAACCAATCCAGAAACCATATTATTCTTACAGCCGTCCATCAACAATTGCTCTATCTAAAAAACACTTTACATCAAAAACAACAGAAATATCATTACCAAGTGCTTTTATATCAATTGTTTTAAACTCATTATGTCCAACCGCCAATATGATAGCATCGTATTTTTTTTCATTAACATTATCAATCATACGAATACCATACTCTTCATACACTTTTTCTGCATTTGCCCAAGGATCATAAACGGAAATATTTTTAGTATACTCTAACAAAGTTGAATATATATCAACAACTTTTGTGTTGCGTATATCAGGGCAATTCTCTTTGAAAGTAATACCAAGTAGTAATATATTAGAATCTTTCACCAATACTCCCTTTTTATTCATCAACTTGATTACTTGATTAGCAACATAATCGCCCATACCATCATTTAATCGCCGGGCTGAAGACATTATTCTTGGTAAGACCCCATACACTTGTGCTTTTTGTATCAAATAATATGGATCAACGCTAATACAATGTCCACCAACTAATCCTGGTCTCAATTTTATAAAATTCCATTTTGACGAAGCAGCCTCAATCACATCATTGGTATCAATATCCATTGCATTAAATATTTTCGCTAATTCATTCATAAATGCAATATTAACATCACGTTGAGAGTTCTCTATGATTTTAGATGCTTCAGCAACTCTGATAGAAGGAGCTTTGTGTGTTCCATTTATCAAAACAGAATTATATACTTTATCTACTATGTCAGCAATTTCTGGAGTAGATCCGGATGTCACCTTCTTTATTTTTTCAACAGTATGTTCTTTGTCACCTGGATTTATTCTTTCTGGTGAATAGCCAGCAAAAAAATCGAGATTAAATTTTAATCCAGACACACGTTCTACAACAGGTAAACATTCTTCTTCAGTAACCCCCGGATACACAGTCGATTCATAAACAACTATGTCACCCTTTGAAATTACTTTTCCCACAGTTTCACTAGCTGATATCAACGGTGTTAAATCAGGGCGATTATTTCTATCGACCGGTGTTGGTACAGCTATTACATAAAAATTACAATCACGTATATCTTCCAAGTTAGAAGTGCATTTAAAACCACTATCTAAAGCTGCTTGTAACAAAACATCAGTAACTTCTAAAGTAGTATCATGCCCCCCCATTAAAGATTCTACTCGTTTCTGATTCATATCAAAACCTATTGTTTGATATTTTGTTGAAAATAAGCGAGCCAAAGGCAGACCTACATATCCAAGGCCAATAACAGCAATCTTCATAATATGATATTTATTTAAATAAGTTGAAATTCATAGAATAAGGAACCAAATCATACAAATGTCCATTAAAACAAATGGTACGGACAAGGTATAATAACAGCACTAAATGAAGGCTGAAATACATACCAATACGCATATGGACATTCTTTATAGATGATATAACGGCTGGAACCAATATGATATACACAAAGAAGAAATAACTATTCATTCGGAGAGTCATTTGAATAAGTACTCCATTAGATTGAAGTAACACTACTAATAATGACAAAAAACAAAAAAGATTCATATTCTCCATTATAAGCTTACTTTTAAAAGAATTAAGCTTATTCCAAAAGATGATAAATAAAATTGAAATGCCCGCAAAAATATAAGTGAATGAGCTTATATGAGTTTCTCGATCTCTTGTCAAATACACAATATATGGAGTATAGGAAATAAGTTTATCTATAGCCAAGCTACCCGCAATAGTCAACAAAAACACAAGTAATTTGCCTTTTATAGATATAGTCTTATTTAATATATAATATAAAGGAATAAAAACTAAAATCGATTCATGAAAGAAGAATCCTCCCAACAAAAGAGAAACGATATACTTAAATATTTTTTTTTGTTCAATATACTTTAATGCAACAATAAAAACAGCGATTGCTAAGTATTGCCTCATCCCATTAAAGGTTGCAATATAAAACGGAGAAATACAATAATAAATAAAAACTGAAATCCAAACACTGTAATTATATCGTTTAATAACATTATATACCAGTATTTGCATGACAACAGCCATTATAAAAAACATGAATTGATAGCTAGCCCCGATATATCGCAAAAAATCTAGAATCAAGTTAAATCCTAATTCTCGACTTCCATACCCCTCTTCAAGATTATATATTTTCACATAATTAATATAATCGACTCCTACATAATACCTAAACCCAGAGAAAATGGAAAAAAGAATAAATACACAAATTAGAAAAAAGCGATTTTTAGTAACACTTCCTAAAGAGCAAAAGACCAGTAAGAAAAAATATATAAGAAAATAAGGAAACATCGACCTTTACCGCAAACCTTTTATATAGTAATAAAACAAAAAAAGAGAAACTATACCTGACAAAATAAATATAGCGCACAAACCATAAACAATTGCTATAACACCCCAATATTGATAAAATATAAGTGAGAAAATAATATATAAAAAGCAAAAAGCATAAGTATTATATCCATTCCACTTTGCTTTTCCAACAGCGAGTAATATATTTCCTAATGGATTCCGAAAAATATATGTAACAAATGTTGCAACCATAAACATCTTATACATATATACACAATCATTATATTGTGCCCCAAATAGATTCTCTACCACAAAATCCCCATATATAATCAATAATAAAAAGACTATAAATGAAATAGGAATTACCACTTTCAGATAGTTATAATAATATCGCTTTAAACAATTACTATCCATATAGTTCCTAGATAAATAGCTAAAATCAGAGATCATCAAAATTCCAGGTAGAGTTAAAAGATTAAAAGGTATTATAGTGGCAACCCTAAAACTTGCTATACTGTGTTCCGGTTCATTCAATATACCTAAAAGCAAAGGAGCAATAGAGAAAATAATCTGGTTAGCAATTGCACTAACACTTGTATGTATTCCATATCCCCAATATTCTTTTTTAGAAATCTCAATCGGGTTACTAAATTGTATATAAGAGATTTTTTTCCTAAACAAAAAGAAAGTCAATAACGGTGCTAATATAAGAGCAGTAATATAGCCATAGTTCTTAAAAAACAAAGTCAAGCAAACCGTCAGTAATAATAATATAACAGAATTGTACACGTTTATTTTAGAATAGGTTCTATTTAAATTTACAATTCGGAAATAACTACGCATTGTTTCTAAAATATAAAAGCTATACAATCCTAGACACATATAAACAATTAAAAGCCACTCATTCTTCATACCCTCAGGTAGAAAAAAAGAATAAACAACTATAATAGCAACAACAATTGAAGTATAGTTTATCCCAACCCTTTGAGTATAATAATAATACTGTTTTTTTTTCAAGAATGAATTCACAATTGAACCAAATCTTAACAACGAATAATTCCCTCCAAATCCTGCAATAACGATTGCTATGGCATATATAGACAATACGTAAGATAATATTCCGTAGTCTTCTTTAGTAAGTAATTGCACAACAATAATAGAAAGTAGTGCGGCACTTATCTTTACCAAAGCTGTAGAGAAAAAGACAGAAAAACCTCCTCTCTTGATAAAACCTGAAATAAAATCTGAATTAATTCTTTTCATTCAAAAAATCCAATTTATAAAAGGGGCTCTCGGAACAATATAACTGATCAGAATAAAGATTCTGTGCCATTTTTATATACTTAGAATTTATATTTGACATTGCATAATACATCTCTGCATACCAAGCTCTTTGTAAATCACTAGATTGGATGTAACTCAACAGAGATTTATTATTTTCAACAAAGTCAATAGCTCGTTCTAATTTATCCCCTATTTCATTATAGTTTAAAATACTTGTAGTTAGTATCTCTGTTTCCCTATTTTTTTTGTAGAGATTCAGCAATCGAGCAAAATCAACAATGTTGACTAACTGATAATCTATATGCCTATTTAAAACAGATAAATCCCTGGAAATAAAACCATTATTAAAAAAGACAGTAGGAAATACAAGTTTAAAAATTATAGGATGAACAATTTTTTCATATACGCAATCAATCAAAAAAGAAT
Source organism: Bacteroides sp. NGMCC 1.200775 (assembly GCF_040798045.1). Classification (NCBI taxonomy): domain Bacteria; kingdom Pseudomonadati; phylum Bacteroidota; class Bacteroidia; order Bacteroidales; family Bacteroidaceae; genus Bacteroides; species Bacteroides sp. NGMCC 1.200775. The sequence goes on from NZ_JASCQK010000001.1 coordinate 1,247,270, forward strand.
TATGTTGTTCTTTCAAAAATAAATTCAAGCAATAATTATCCATTGCCTGCAATTTATTCATCATTTTTCCTTTATTAGTTAATTCCAAAAGTTGATTTATGGAAATAAGACCTTTGTTTATCCAATAGTCTAAATCAAAGTTAAGAAGATGTTCTTTCCTATAGAATTTTAGTAATAGAAGTGTATTCAAAGAATCAATATGAGTATTCAAGGTTAAAGTATTCCTCCAACTCTTACCTGCCACTTTTGATCTAATATGTGAAAAGGGGGTTTTTCCACCATACTCACTTGAATCATGGCAAAACCAAATACCTTCTTTCCATTCAAAAAAATATTTAAATTGTTCATTTGCTATGATTCTGATATTTTTATCTGTATCAAATCCATCTTCACAAGCATACAACAGCGTTCTCAATGCAGAATTTGTCGAACGAAATTGTATATCATAATCTCCTGTAAAGCTACGATGCAATAGTTTTCCATTACCCCAAGTTATACGTCTATCAATGGCTTCTATTATTCTTAATTTATAATCAGAAAGAGATTCTTTTTGAGATTTCTCTATCTCACATAATGCATAAAACATACTTTCCCCACTCATCTCAAAACACCAATCGGATCCTAAACTTCTTGTAATTAGAAACTTTCCATCTAAAGTAAAAATCTGTTTAAATTCTTCGGGAAAACAGATATCACCTATAAGTGACAAACACATTCTTTTCATTTCAGCTGAGTATAAATAGTGTCCCTCAATTCATTTTGTCGTTCCTCAGTAATTATTTCACCTCTAGTAATTAAATCAATAAATTTCTCATTAGGAGCATAAAGAATTTTACGCTGCTCGCATTTATCAATATATTCACTAATAGTGGAAACAACTCTTGCAGGATTTCCTGCTACAACAGAATTAGAAGCTATGTCTTTAGTGACAACACTTCCTGAGCCTATTATCACATCATCACCTACTACAACTCCTGGTAAAATAATACTATTAGCTCCTAAAAAAACACGATTCCCTATTTTAGTCCTTTGTACTCGATACTTACCTGTATGCCAAAGAGTACTAGCATCATGTGCCAATATAATAGATCCTGGTGCAGAAATAAAATCATCACCTATTTCCACTAGTTCTGGAAATAATGTATCAATTAAAGAGTTACTGTAAAAACGTTGGCCATGCTTAAATCTCACTCTAGGAGGATAAATTAAATGATAGACCTTCTTAAAAACTTTCTTTATTATCATATCTTTTCATGTACAAATCCAGCCAATCGTGAATTACATTATTCCATCTAAACTTGTCTATTATTATATCTGAATTCTTACAAGTGAGCTTTTTATAAGGAACAAATTTGTTCAAAACATCATGTAATTCATTTGATATTAATTCCAAACAATCTATTTTCCTATAAAAAACGCCCCACTGATCTAAACAATCATAAGGTAACCACGAACCTGTTATAACTATATTCTGCGCACTTAAATGTTCTAACATCGATCCAGAAAGCATATCTGTAGGTTGTAGCTGAATAAAAATATCAGATGCAACTCTTAAATGTGCAATATCTTCATCAGACAAAAATTGTTCAATTACATTATAATGAAACTTCGAATTAAGAACTGTTTTTTTTATTATACCAATATATTCGGCATCTTTGGGATAGGTTACAGGTAAAAGAAATTCTACCTTATCATGAAAGGGAGACAGCAAAGGAGATCGTTCTATATTCTCTATAATATCAATATGATGTTGTAACCTACTAGCATTATATCCAATAGTTATTACTATTTTGTCTGCACATAATCCTATTTTAGATTTACTAATTCTTGCATTTGCACCACTCCTTAAAATCGAAATCAAACTTTCTAAAGGTTCCAACCCAAAACGACATAAAACGATCTTGGAAAGAAAAGAACTCTTTTGATAACAAGCTTTAAATTCTTCTATAACTTTATCCGATGCAATAGTTATATGATCTGCTCTATTAAATAGCACAGTCATATTTTTTTTCCTATCTTCCGATGCACGTAAAAAATCACTTCCCCATATTGAAACAATTAACTTTCCACGGATATATTTCGAAAAGAACCTAATATCTCGTACTATTATATTCTCAACATAATGAATATGAACTACATCATAAAAATCAAGTCTTTTAATATATTTACGAAACAATATATGTTGATAAAGAACTTTTAAGAAACGATTTTTTTGAAAAAAAGACGGTACTATTAAAGCATAAATATTATTATAAAATTTATCAGAAGGAAAAAAGAGATCTGAACTATCTTGAGAAAGAATATCAATTTCTAAATCTGAATTAAGATAAACTTTTTTTAGAGTCTTCACATAATTGTATATAAACTGATGACTTCGATTTCCAATTATTAGAACCTTCATGCCTATAATAATTGACTATTTATTAATAATTGAGAAATACTCATTCCAATTACCTACATCAATCCAAGATTTTTCACTAACAGGAAAAACCCCTATTCTTCTATTTTCTTTTCTTAGTTTATCTATTAGAGAAGTTATATGATAAAATTGTCCTTCTGGAATCTCATCCAATAAGTTGGGTTCAAGAATATACAGTCCCGTATTTATCTTAAAAGTCAAGTCAGGCTTTTCTACGATTGAATCTAACAGACCATTTTCCTTAGTATAAAGAACGCCATAAGCTATTGGATAATTTTTAAGAGCCGCAACAACAGTCAATTCATTTTTATTTTCTTTGTGATACTTCAGTATCTGACTGTAATCTTCATTAATTATAATATCACAATTGGACACAAAAAAGGTAGTGTGTATTTTATCTCTCATTAATGTTAAGCTACCAGCAGTTCCCAAGGGCACATTCTCTTGAAAATAGTTTATTCGATATGACGAATCTTTGAGAGTAGAAAAATAATGTTTGATAACATCTGCTTTATAATTTACAGAAACATAAAAGTTATTACTTCCACATTTAACAAAACGATCCATAATATCCTCCATAAAAGTTTTCTCTCCAATAGGGATTAATGGCTTAGGAATAATATTTGTTAACGGTTTTAAACGTGTTCCCTGCCCACCTGCCATAATAACTATTGGAAGATCAAACTGATCTATTGGAGCATTATCTTCATTGGGGAAAAGCTCACTCCACATTAAAACTTTAACAAGCCTCCTCTCGGTATTCAGAATTGGAATAAACTCCATTCTATAAGACATCATTAAAGTTCTGATTTCATCAAGGCTTAAAGTGTCGTCAGCAGTAATAATTCTATCTCGTAAAATATTCTTAATAGGCGTATCCAAGGATTTATTACCAATTATAGCGCGTTGAATATCTCCAATACTAACCAAACCGAAATATTCTCCTTCTGAAAACACTAATAAAAGCTTCCTGTTACATTTATCCATTTGCTCCAATGTATGCAATATGGAAACATTTATATCCACAATCAACTGTTGGTAATCCATTTCTTTAGTATCTATTAATACCGTTTCCTATATACTCTTAAGCTCCCTCCATTACTTGTACACATACTATTTGCTTCTATTACTCTATCAATGTAACATAATGCATCAATCTGACAATCATCTTTTATTTCAAGTCCTTGAAATACAAAAGAATTTGCACCAAATAAACATCCATTCCCAATTTTTACATTACCACTAATTCTGGCTCCCGGATTAAAGAAACAATCAGAACCAACAACGACATCATGCCCAATAGTCACATTGTAATTAATCAGATTTGAATTTCCAATAAGAGCATTGGAAGAAATAACAGCATTAGCAGCCAAATAATTACCCTTACCTAATATAGCTGAAGGAGAAATATAAGAAGATGGATGAATGACATTATCAAGTACACTGTTAAATCCACCAAAAAGATCAACAAACCGTAAGCGTAAAGTTCTGTTGGTAAATCCTATAATATAATGAGAAACCTCAATTGTAGATAATCTATCTAATAAAGACGAGTCTCTAATATAAGTTTGTAAAATAGGAGGTTCTTCATCTGATATAACGTTATAAACAGCAAAATATTTATCCTTAAAAAACTGATCTACAGTTTCTCGGATTTCCAAGGCAGTACTACTACCACCAACAATAAAAAGAGTAGGTTTCATCACTAAATAGTACCGTTATCAACAAATATATTTTGTCCTGTTATAGAGCAAGCTTTCTTTGATAATAGAAAAGCGACAGTTTCTGCCACAGAACGTACATCAGTAGCCTGTTTTAAAGAAGTCCTTTTGTAAATACGATCTTTCTGTTCTTCTGTTAAAGAAGAGCTCATCGCCGTTTCCATAAAACCAGGTACCACCACATTAGAACGAATACCTAACTGTCCCCATTCTCTAGCAGTATCTTTGGAAAATGCTTCTAATGCCCCTTTACTAGAAGCATACATAGATAACCCTTTATACCCTGTATGAACACTTATAGAAGATATATGTATTATACTTCCTTGAATATGATGTAATAACATATTACGAATTGCATATTTAGTCAACAGCATCGGAGAGAATACATTCACGTTATACATTACCCTTAACTTATCTATTTGTAAGTTGGTAATAATATCATCATAAGCCACAGCTGCATTATTTACATAACCATCTAATGGGACTGAGTTAGTAAGAAACTCTTTAAAAATGATCTTGTGAATATTGGTCGTATCTGAGAGATCAACACTTTTAAAAAAGAGTTTACTTTCATATTTTTCTTCAAGCATTCGGAATTCATTCGAATAACTACGAGAAACTCCATAAACAATATGTCCTTCCTCCAACAAAACTCTACAAATCTCAAGGCCCACCCCACGAGAACAACCTGTAACTAATATATTCATGTTCGTTTTAATTTTCCTGTTCTTGTTAATGCTATATTCTCCACAAATTTTATTTTACGTGGAATTTTAAACTCTTGTAACTTATCAGCCAACCAGTGACGAATATCCAATTCAGACAAACTACATCCCTCCTCAATCTTTATTTCAGCGCAAAGAATATTACCTAAAACAGAATTTGGTTTGCCATAAACAAAAGCCTGTTGAACACCATCAAATTGCATTATGACGCTCTCAACCTCTCCAGGATTTATTTTATACCCACCAACATTTATCAGTTCATTCTTACGACTTTTAAAACGAAATAATCCTTTATCAGAGTCAATCCATTCTATTAAATCACCAGAATGGTAATAATCTCCTACACATGAAAAGCTATCAGATTTACCCAAAAGAGAATTATGAATTAATAATTCTTCATCCTCAACTTTAATCTTATCCTTCAATTCGACTGGAATCTGAAACAAATCTCCTTTTGCTGCAAACAAAGAACCAGCTTCAGTTGAAGCATATATATTATTTATTCGAGCATTCGGAAATATCAAAAGCATTGATTCATAAAGTTTAGTATTAGATTTCTCCCCTCCTAAAGTCACTCTACACACTTCAGGATAAGATTTCTCTACTGGTAACAATAAACGATAAAAGGTAGGAGTAGCAGAAATATGAGTTACATGGTATTCCGAAAGCAATTCATATACTTCAACTCGATTTTTATTAAAAACATTTATTAAAGCATTTTTATTTGCAAAAGCCTGAAAAAAGACTTGCAAACCAGCCATGTGAGTCGGGTTAAAAGCAAAAGCCCATATTTGAGATTGATATTTAAAAGAAACTCTTGTCGAACGAGTCAACGTTTCAATAGTATGCACTACTTTTTTAGGCTGCCCTGTGGTACCAGATGTGAATATAGTTATTTCTGATTTTGAGGTTAAAACACTATTTATCAGATCATCTATATCTGCTTTATCATCAAAAAGAATATTCTTAGGCTTGTTTATATCTGTATTTTCTATTCCTTCTAATTCATTCATTTTAGTATCTGAGTCTAAAAGAATTAGAGGCTGATCGGAAATCAAAGATAAGATCATATTCAAAAAGAAATCATATAAATTATTCGTCTGCATCAGTGGAATGTATGACTTTGCTTCATTTATCCGTTGCAACAGATCTTCATAAGTATATGATTTATGTTGATCTACTAAAAACAGCCCCATATTAACGTAACTTCTCAATTATTTCACCAACAGTATTTACTAACCCATCCTCGAAAATATCAATATCAAATTCATCCTCTATTCGAACGGTAAGTTCTGCCAAATCAAATGAAGTAAATCCAATATCATCTCTTAAAGTATCACTTAAGTTAATAGCACTCAATTCTGACAAATTTTTAGCTTTCCTTATCCCATTGATAATAATTAAAATCTTCTCTTCCATATTTTTTATAATCTTACACTACTTGGTATATTCACAATTCTTTCTTCCAACCACACAGTATTCTCCAAACCATCCGTCTCACATCCCCGAAACATCTCAAGCCTGTTCATCAATTCCCAAACAGGGCGGGTCATTACGCCATGATCGTTCGTATATTCAAGGAAAGACTGTTGGGCCCGACGGTCTTTCAGAAGTACAGCGTTCAACCAATAGTTAGAACGGCTGTTCGCAGGCTCAACAACAAACTCAACATCAGGAATACGAGAGAAAAACTCACGGTACCGTTCCGCCGTCTCACGTTTATTGGAAACGTACTTGTCAAGATTCTCCATTTGGGCACAACCCAATGCGGCATTGATATTAGGCATACGGTAATTGTAACCGATATGGTCATGAACAAATGCCCAACGGTGCGGAACTTTGGCCTGAGTCGTCAAATGTTTGGCAAACTTGCCCAGCTCTTCGTCCTGGAAAAGCAACATACCCCCACCACCGGTGGTGATCGTTTTATTACCATTAAAACTGATGGCTCCCACTCTTCCGAAAGTACCCGTATGACGGCCTTTATAGAAACTGCCGATACTTTCGGCCGCATCCTCGACAAGTTCTATATGATATTCGTTGCACACTGCCGACAATTCGTCAATCTTCATAGGATGCCCGAACGTATGCATAGGAACACAAGCTTTGATACGGCGTCCCGTCTTCTTATTATAACACTGTCCATTCCTTACTTCCGCATGCGTAGACAACCACCTTTTCACAGCAAGAGGAGAAAGACCCAAAGTATCTCTATCCACATCAAGAAATACAGGATGTGCGCCAATATAACTGATGGCGTTACAGGTAGCGATAAAAGTAAGAGCCTGAGTTAAAACTTCATCATCACGCTCAACACCGACAAGAAGCATACCCATGTGCAATGCATTAGTACCACTCACACAGACAACAGCTCTTTTTGAGCCGGTATAGGAAGCAACCTGCTCCTCAAAGCGATCGACAAACTTGCCCACACTCGAGACAAAAGTAGTATCAATGCATTCTGCAAGGTATTTTTTTTCGTTACCGATAAATAAAGGAGCGTGCAACGGAACAAATTCATCCGTACCAAACAAGTTATGGATGAAAGTAGTTATATTATTATACATACTTGTAAACATTACATTTTCTGATCCAGATTCTTTCCTTTCTCCACGTGTTCGAAATTGGGAAGGAATCTTTTAAGCGCAGTCACGATATCAGACTTATGACAGTCCGGAAGGGCAAAGAGAGATTCCAGGTCATCAAAGAAGGAATCCAATTCAGACAAAGGACGTTTACTGACATCCTCAATCACACCCAAAGAAGAAAAACGTTCTAAATTTAACTTTTCACCGGGCACATAGAATTCTTCGTAGTCCTTTTCACCCGTAGTATCACTTTTAAAATAAACAACAGGGTATATCTTACTGTCATCCGCCATTTCGGCAGCATATCTTCTGGCTTCTTCATCTGTAGCACACTCTTTCTTTTCATAGCCCAGAGTACGGAGGAAACGGTCACAGATAGAAGAAAAAGTGATCATCTTTTCCTCACCCAGCTTTGGAAAGAAAATCTCTCCGTTATTCCCAAGAATACAGGCAAGCATACAGATCTGACCGCTTTCCTCAGGTGAAACGAAATAACGTTTCACGTCATTGGGGGCAGCCAAAGGCTGTTTCTTCATGATACGGTCAATAAAACCGGCCAATAAAGAGCCGTTAGAAAAGGCAACATTGGCAAAGCGGGCAGTAGTGACCTTAAATTTAGAGGAGTAGGCCATTATCATATCTTCCATGATACGTTTACTGGCACCCATTATATTCACAGGATTGGCAGCCTTATCCGTAGAAACACAAAAGAAATGACGGGGAGGAAATTCCGATAACAGATCAAGCAGTTTCTTGGCTTTGATTACATTATTCTCAATCAAGGCCTGTACAGAATATTCGTCTTTCTCACTCCGTACATGCTTGTGTGCCGAAAAATTGGCTACAATATCAAAACCCTGCTCCTTACGGAACATCCGCTCGAAGATGGGATCTGCAAAGTTCAAGGTATAAGTACGATACTCTTCCGGAATATGCAGCCCATAAGTGGAACGCAAATCACGGGTAAGTTCGGCCAATCCATTCTCGTTTAAATCGATCACAACAAGTTTGGAAGGCTTAAAAGGAAGAATGGCTTTTATATAGGAAGAACCGATAGAACCGGCACCGCCAATTACCAATAAACTCTTACCTTCAACCTCCTGGCGAAGACGATCACTGTTTGCTGCAATATCGGGAGCAAACATGCTGGAACGACGAAAAGTGATATTATCGCCAATAAAATTATCTACATTAAGCATATTTTATATTATTCATCAAAAATGCATATAATCAGTCTTCTATCTCGCTACATGGATACCTATTCTCTTCCATTGTCTGCAATGTTTCCATCACTTCCAATTCTTCTTCTGAGAGCGCCCTACTTTTCCAGCCATCCATTATTTGATGTGCTTCTTGTGCCAAATCTTCCTCGAATACCTCGCCATAGCAATATGTCAGCAATTGACATTTTAATAGAGAAGCGGGAAGATGATCTAACACAGCAAAAGAGCGATCTAAAATGCTTTGTATCTTAGATTCTTTGTCGCCATCATTGTAAATGGTAGCATTATAGCCCATTAACAGGGATAGACAAATCGCTGCTTCTTCCTCAAAAGTGGCACCTTTCATAGAGAAAAGGGCTTCGGACAAGCGAAAAACTTCGGTGTTCAGTTGACGGAAATGATCGGTATAGATGGGAGAGCCATCCGTACCAAGATAAAGCAACTCACGGGCAATGTGTTGCAGATTTTGGACTTGATTCATATAATTTTGAAATTACGAATTACGCTGAAAGAATACGAAGGTAACTTTTAGGTACTTTGACGCTGGCAGACAGAACCCCATGAATGCGGATCACCACATAGGTGCGATTGGCAAGGCTGGATAACTCACCTTCGATACCACAAAACTCTCCTTTGACAACCTGTACTTTTGTACCCACGGTAAGAGGAAGGTCGTCAAAAGTTACATTTTCCGGAGCTAAATCCATCACAAACTTAAAGTCCTCCATCTGCTTGTTGGGGACGATGAGCAAAGTATGGGTATAAAGATCCTTCATATAAAATAAAGGAACGTGATCATCCTTCGTGATGGACCAGGCACGCTCTTTGGTAGTCCGGACAAAAATAAGATTCTTGATAACAGGAACTTCTACCCTACGACGACGATATTTCAGTTGGCGAATGACAAATTGTGTAGGAAGAAAGTATTCTATTCCAAGCTTTTCTAAAGCATTACGAATAGCAAACTCCTGATCCTTCTTTGTCCGAGCGGCAAACCAATACTCCTGTTGTTCAGACATTTATTGTTGGAAATTAAAACTCGATAGGTTACTTTCGGGTGCGCTACGCGGTTTGGACGAGACATCTTTTCTCATTCAAACCGTAAGTATTTCCGAAAATATTTATAGTGGTAAAACGGACGAAATTGTTTCAAAAAACGTTCGTCATTTGAAACACCTTTTTTTGACCTTTTTGAAAAATCCCGTTCTTATGAAAAAAATATAGATAAAAACACTATTTTTTATTCATAACTCCTTCATTATCAGTAGTGTGTTTTAGTGAAAAAGAGAAAAAAGCAATTTATTTATAAAAATATTTTGTTGTTATAAAAATGTGCCTTACCTTTGTGTTTATAAACGAACGTTTTTTGAAACAATTCCCCCTATTTTTTCTATAAATTCTACATAACGTATATGTTTGTAGCCCAATAATAGGTATCCCACCCTCCTATCACTTACACACAAGATTTTCTCCTCTTACGCGCACGTAAGCACATCTGCTTTTCAAAAAGATACAATATATTTGCCGGAATTATATAAATTATTCAAGTTTCGGAAGTGTAAACCCTCGTTTATAGTTGACAAAAAAGCAAGTACCCCAGCTTTCACCCGAAAAGTCCATCCGTGAGGCGGAGAAGCGAATTTCAGACTTAACCATCTGAAAAGCAACATCTTTAAAAAGTAAGATTTCTGTTCTCAAAAGCTTTGTTTTAACATAGAGTTAAAGCTTGTTCTTTGGATGCGAATAACAAATTCTTTAAATGCAAAAGACTTGTTATTTGCGCATAAGAATAAGACAGTCTAAAAAAAGAGTTAACAATGTTAATTGAAGGAAGGTATAAGGATGAAGATACCGGTTCAAACGGCATAAATTCACTTCTAAGACTTGGGTGCACTCGGAGCAAATGCGATGAATGTATAACGGAAAGAGATTCACCACAGGGTTTCACAGAGTAAAAATGATGAAGAATAAAACTCAGTGAGACTCTGTGAAACCCTGTGGTAAATCATTCTCCTTTTGCCTTCATCAGTTTTCCGGCTTTGAGGTCAATATAATAAAGCATTCCCCGGGCTATCTCCATACGCCCGATTTCCTTGTCCGGAAATTCGGCTAATAGCCCCAACAAATCGCCCGTCTCGGGGTCATAGCGCTGTATCTTCCCGCTCTTTTGTACTGACATCAGGAGCTCTCCGCCATAGGACAGCAGTCCCAAAGGCTGTATGGCGTCGTACTTAAATACGGCATCGGAAGTGATGTGTGTCTCTTCGCCGAACACAATCTCCATTTTTGAGGGAGTAAACACTTGCAGGCTTTTATTGTACCAGTCGGTGAGGTACATGCGCCCGTTATGCTCCGCCATGCCATGAATGCGGGGCTGATAGTCATATCCGATCCCTTCGGGTACCTTTACCTTTCCGATCCAGGGGACACGAAACGCAGGCTCGGTAACAGCTTCATAAATCCAATAACCGCGAATGGTATTTTTATCACGCACCATCAGCCTATCGCCGCATTCGCGAAGACCGTAACAATGAGTCATGCTGTAAATATCGTCACCCCACTTTCCATCCGAACGCCCGATGGCATTGACGAACTGAAGGGTACGACGGTCGAAAATGTTAATACGGGAGTTGTACATGCCCACAAAAATATAACGGTCCGAAACAGCCATATCTCCTATCTCAGCGTTAAATGTCTCTTTAGTATCTTTCCGCATCCACGAATCGATGCGTCCGATCAGCTCGCCTGTCGTCAAGTTCAACAAAAGAACAGAACGGTCGGCGGCATTATTGTTGGCAACAAATAATGTATCCCCTTTGACCCGTACGGACCGGGGAGTAAAATTGGCCGGAAGCACTCCGGGAATAATCACTTCGCCGGCATCGGTAAACGTGGTATAAACCGGTTCTTCGGGAGAGGTATTGCCTTTATCAGTCGGTTCTTCGTCCTTGGAACAGGATACGCAACAGGCAGCAGACAGCAATAATAACAGATATAAAAATTTTAAATTCATGTTTACTTATTTTTTTGAATTTCATTCACTACAGGGTTTCACAGAGTCTCACAGAGTTTTGTACTCTATATTTTCACTCCGTGAGACTCTGTGATCCTCTGTCGTGAGCTTTTTTAGTCCAACTCGGATATTTCAACAAACATCACTTTTCCCTGTATCAGGCGCGGAGCGTTCGCGTTCCGACCTGAAAGATAGAACATATCGTTATGGAAAAAGAGGCGTCCCGGAGTACCGAATCCCATTCCTCCGGCAAAAGAAGAGTAAGCATCCTTCTCCTCTCCGGTGAGGAGATTCACTCTTACGATACGGTTATTGGCACAGACAACGTACATTTCATCCTGAAAGAATCCCATACTCAACGGCTTGCTTTGCATACGGTAGGAACGGACAAAGCGGACCGGCTCTCCTTTCGTGGTGACGGTGGAGGGATCGATTACGAGGATACGCGAACTTTCATAGTCCGATACGTAAATAAGTTCCTTGTAACGTGCCACGGTCTCGAGGTTAAATCCATTGTTGGAAGTTGTGCTGTCGGTGTTCTGGGCAAACACGGGGACCTTGAAACGATTTTCCGGTGTACAGTCCGAAAGCTGTACCACCTTGATTTTTTGTTTATCACGAATAAACAGTTTGTCACCGGCTACTTCGGCAGACTCGCATTGCAACAACGAGCTTGACTGCCAACCTGTACGCCCGATAGTGGTTACATACGTATAATCGTTCCGGCGAAACATGTCGATCCGGGAAGAGCGGTTCACCACAAAAATATAATCGCTGTTGACGGCTACATCCATCACTTGATTATCGAACTTTTCAGCTTTTCCGTCATACGTCCAACCTGTCAACGAGTAAAGCAATTCGCCGGTGGAGGCACGAACAATCCGGACACCATCCGATCCGTCGGCACGGTTGGCTATAAAAAGGGTATCACCCGAACGGCGCATTCCCACAGGATTATAGTTCTGTGTACCTACACCGATGGCTGCCGCATCCAGCTCTTTCTCAAAAGTCAGTGTAAGGATGGAATCGGTAGTGAAACCGAACCCCGGCATATTGTTTTTATCACATGCGGCAAAAGTGAGCAGCAAAGTCACCACTACCATAAAAATGCTGTATCTTTTCATCATAACTCTATGTCGGGATTATCGGCATCGTTGATACCGGGGTTATAATCATTGTAACTCTTGAATGGATTGATGACATAAGGCAACATCCGGTGTTTCATCATGTAACGATATACTTTCGGCACAATCTCGTCGGGCATCGATCCATAACACAAGCTGCTGGAATGGCCGTAACCCAGACAGTGTCCCAATTCGTGAATCCAGACATGAAGCACCCAATTGCAATCTATCGCTACCCGGTTCTGGTAAAAGAAGCCCGAAAGATATTCCTCACGCAATCCCAGTGCGTTTCCTCCGCCAAGTCCAGCGATTCCGGGTCCGGTGACTACTCCGAACACCAGACTTTGCTTATTCAGAATGGATTTCAACAATCCCTCACGGTCAATCTCCTTCCCTGCATCGTTATGGATGCTGCCTTTATAATTCATCAATGAATCACGAAAAATTCCGGAACTGAACATAACGGCCATATTTACCGCTGAAGTGGCATAATAACGGGCTGCATTGGGCGTCATCACTCCCCAGTTACCACTACCGTATTTTCCCATCTGAATGCGGGTCTTCATCTTGATGGTTTTCAACATATCGAATACAGAATCGTTGCATGTAAGCAACAGTTCGTACTGATCGGGAGAAAGCAAAGCCAGATTGTTGACACGGACAGGCTTGCCGCTTTTGGAGGGATAGACTGCCTCGCCCATCTTCAGCGGAGAATCCAACCGGATGTTGTAAAAGCCCGGAACTTCTTCAAACTGCATCAGATGGATGGTATCACGCAAATGGGGCATCGTAAGCCATACGGAGACTTCTTTGAAATCGTGGGCCATACCATTGAACAGGCGGAGCTTTCCGTCTGTCATCGATACATTAAGCGGTTGGTTCACATAGAAGGCACGATCGGCCGAAACAATGTCATCAACGCTCTCACCATCTTCAAACATCTGTTCTCCCTGATTGAGAAACTCCTCTGCCGAAATTTTAGTCAAGGCAGGCGGTGTGCCAAAGGCATTGAGAATGTCGACGGTATCATCATCCTGGCAAGCAAACAGAGAGAGTGCCAGAAGCGAAATACCTAAAACTTTCTTTTTGTTCATAGTGTAGGGTTTATTTGTTTTTTGAGGGCGCAAAGATAATACAAAAAGGGAAAATGCAAATAAAGGTGTCCAAATACTGTCCGCCAATCGACAGAGAAACCGCATCTCAAATAAAAACAGGCAAATCTTATCCGATCCCAAACGATTCTTTGTAAATTTGCACATACTTATTTATTAGACAAAACATTATGAAAAAACTCTTTTTATGGGCACTGTCAGCCTTGTTAACCTTTCCGGCAGCTGCTCAGGACTTCGTCCCCGAAGCTTCGTTTTACGGCGAAAACTACTGGACTCCCGACACACTGGGTAATCACCGTGCCGTTGTTTCAATGAATACTCCCGCCACCGTAGCGGAAGCTTATATCCCCTGGCGCAGACGCGACGCCAATCCCGAACAGAAAGGGATTATTGTGATAAATGCTTCTACCGGCAAAGTAGTGGACAATGTACTTCCGGTGGAAATCAACCGTGAGTACGGACGTATCCGGTTCGATGCCAGTACAGGTACAGGGAATTACTATGTATACTATCTGCCCTACCATACATCGGGAGGTCCATACCCCAAAGTGAACTATCCGAAGCAACCTGACAGAGCCGACGCACAATGGAAAGCAATCTGCAGTTCCACTCCGGAAACAAAGGTGACCCGGGCCAAACTGGTCAGATTCGAGTCGTTAGGCAGTTTCAACAGCTTCTATCCGATGGAAATCATTGCCACAGCAAAAGAGAAACAGGCATTGGCAGAAGCCAATAGCAATAAACCGTTCCTGCTGCTGCCCGAAGACCGTAAGTTCCCTATCCGTATGTTCGACGATCTCTCGTACCGTCAGGTAACCCAAGGAGCCACCGGCGAATTTTTCGGTGAAGCAGACTTAAACGAATATTATGTATTGCAACTCGGACTATGGGCTTTCAAGAATCCGGTGAACGGGGTCAAAGTAACCTTCACCGACCTGAAAGGTAAAGACGGGATGATTCCGGCATCGGCTATCACTTGTTTCAATACGGAAGGGACCGACTGGATAGGGCGCCCGATGCATCCGGAAGTAAACGTGGGCAAGGGGCGTGTACAGCCGCTTTGGATAGGCATTCAGATGCCGGAACATGCCGGCAGAGGCATTTATAGCGGTAAAGCCATTGTCAGCGATTCATCGGGAGCCTCTCAGGAGGTAAAGATCACGATCAACCTGTCCGACAATGTGCTGGTAGACAAAGGAGACAGTGATTTGTGGCGTTTGTCGCGCCTGCGCTGGCTGAATTCACAATATGCCGTAAACGACCAACTGGTGAAGCCGTTCATTCCGATGACGGTGACAGACAACACAATCAGCGTATTGGGACGAAGCGTCACTGCCGGCGAACTGGGGTTACCGGCTTCCATCCGGAGTTATTTCACCGAAGAGATGACCTCCGTTGGCAAAGAAGCCAAAGACATCCTGGCAAAACCGATGGAGCTCGTCATCCGCCGGAATGGAAAGCAACTGCCCGTCACCATCACTTCACCGTTGAAATTCGGCAAGAAGGATGACGGGATTGTTAGTTGGACAGCTGCCGGGAAGGCCGGATCACTCGATGTGACGGTACATGCCAGCATGGAGTTCGACGGTTTCATGAGTTATCAGATTAAAGTAAAAGCAACCGAAAACACATCGGTAGATGACATAGCTCTGATGACTTCCATGCCGGCAGCGACTGCCAAATATCGTTTGGGAATGGGATATGAAGGTTCTCTGCGTCCTAAAAGCGACCGATGGAAATGGAATGTGGAACGCAATCAGGAAGGTTTCTGGTTCGGCGACGTAAACGGTGGAATGCAATGCCTGTTCCGTGCGGAAAACTACCGCCGCCCGCTGAACACCAATTTCTACAAAATGCAACCGCTGAACATGCCGCCATCCTGGTTCAACGACGGCAAAGGAGGTATCAGCTACCGGGAACAAGGGAAACAAGTGGATATCGAAACCTACAGCGGAAAGCGGACCATGACCAAAGGAGAAGAGCTGAACTTCGACTTCCTGGTGCTGGTGACACCTTTCAAACCGATAGACACCATGAAGCAGTGGACCGATCGCTACTATCACGGTTACCAGCCTGCCGAAAAACTGAAAGAGGGTGATGCGCATGCTTATCAGGCGGTAGACGTAGTAGCCGAAACCGGAGCGAACGTCATCAACCTGCATCACGGCAATGCAGTCAACCCGCATATCAACTATCCGTTCTTCCGTCCGGCCTTCATGAAGCAGTACGTTGACGAATCGCATGCCAAAGGTTACAAAGTGAAAATCTACTACACCGTAAGGGAGCTGAACAATCACGCACCGGAGCTTTTTGCCCTGAAAAGTCTCGGACACGAGATCTTCTCTCCGGGCAAAGGAGGAGGATATGCATGGTTGCAAGAGCATCTGGACGGTGACTACATCGCCGCATGGTTTGTAGATGCCTACAAAGATGCAGCCATCGTGAATACCGGCATTTCACGCTGGCATAATTTTTACGTGGAAGGGCTGAACTGGCTGACAAAGAATGTAGGTATCGACGGTGTATATATCGACGACCTGGCTTTCGACCGCAACACCATGAAACGTATCCGCCGGGTACTGGAAAACAATCGTCCCGACCCGCGCATCGACGTTCATTCCGCCAACCAGTTCAATCCGGCGGACGGGTACATCAACAGCATCTTCCTGTACATGGAACACATGCCTTACCTGGACCGTCTTTGGTTCGGCGAATACTTCAAATACGAAAAATCACCGGAATACTGGCTGACAGATGTTTCGGGTATCCCCTTCGGCATGATGAGCGAAATGTTACAAGACGGTGGCAATCCTTACCGGGGTATGCTATACGGCATGACAGCACGCGAACCGATGGAGTCCGTCCCTTCACAACTCTGGAAGGTATGGGATGCTTTCGGTATCAAGGACAGCCGGATGATGGGGTATTGGGTATCATACAATCCGGTGAAAACAGGACGCAGCGATATTCTGGGCACTTCGTTTGTCAAAGACGGCAAAGTGATGATAGCCATTGCCAGCTGGGCAAAGAAAGACAGTGAGGTGAAACTACAAATTGACTGGGAGAAACTGGGGATAGACCCCGACAAGGCAAAACTGACGGCACCTGCTATCAAAGGTTTCCAGGAAGGATTCACACTGTCAGCCAAAGATAAAATCAAAATACCGAAAGACAAAGGCTATATCTTTATTCTGGAGTAAAGATAGATAAAACCAATGAAGGTGTGTCGAGAATGTCTCCATGCGGAATTGACATTTTCGACACACCTTCATTTAAAATATGATTGACACCTTCAGCAAAGCTCACAAAGCATATCCGAATTTACATTTTCACTTTTTGAGTATCCTCTTTAAATAGTCGACATCCAACAATAAATTCACAGTCTCAAACTTTCCTTTATAGAATACAGCCCAGTTATTGAAAACGCAGGGCAATTCCTTTGCTTTTTGTAACGTATCCACTTGAATGAAAGATACGGGAACGTCATTCATTTCGCAATACTGTTTTATTATTTCAATGTTTTGACAGATATAGGGACATTGCATATCATAGTAAATCGTCAGTTCGTTGCTTTCAATCTCCTGCTTCTTTACATTTTGCGCAAACCGGGGTATTGTTCCGTCAAAAGAAAGCGCAAGCAATTCATATCCGTTATCAGTAGTATCAACAACTTCAAAACCGAACTTCTTCGCAAATGATTGGTCAGAAAGCCAGGATTTTTGTTTTTTTGCTCCCAGCATACAAATACCGGATTTACCCTTTGCTTTGGCATCAGCCAAACAATACTCCATCAATGACTTTGCATACCCTTTTCCTTTGTAACTACCTAAAACCCATAAGCAATATACGTAATAATAGTTATCACCGGTTATGGGGATCCAAGCTGTTTCAAGGGGAGCATATTCGATAAAAACCGTAGCCTTTGCATTCAATTTTCTAAAGACGTGACCTTCATTCAGCCGGTCAGAAAGCCATCGCCGCTTTGCTTCAATACCCTGATGTGGCTTTTTACTGCGGATAATACAACATAAATGCTCACCGGCAAGGTTTTCTGTTGTCAAATTTACAAAATCAGTATCCATACGCACCCTCACTTTAAATTTAGATATTATCAACCAACTAACCGGGATAGTGCCACTTTATGACTATTACTAATAAATCACAAAGCACCAATGTAGTGAATTTAAATGAAGAAACTTCACTGAGGGCTTCCTTCATAAAAAATAATTTTATCACTGTCTTGGTTCTGCATAAACGATATAGCGTGCCGAATCGTCTTCGTCAAGTAATAAAACCGCATTGGCGTTATCTGTAACCCATATAGCGCACGGATAGGCATTCGGATATACCTTTTGCTCGGAAAACAGTTCCTTATATAATCGAAAGATCTTTTGCTTATCCTTTTTATCTTCGTAAGTAGGTTGCGAATAGAATGAACAGAAGTAGTTATAAAGCACATCATAGCTTTGGCTCAGATATTTGTCGCTTGTAACATTAAAGTATGCAACTTCCACTGATGGGACACCAGCATTAAACCGATAAGTAGTCATCAAATCAGGGTTACTGCCGATAACATCAGCATAAGAAGTCCACGCCTGTGAAGTATTAGTCACATCCTTCCAATTAAATCCCAGAAAATCTTTATCATTAATGATAGTAACCGAAAGTATGTCTTGGTAAAGCACCTTGTTATCCTTCCATGCTGTAAGGCAAGTTTCATAATCTCCGGGGAATATAAAGCAGTGCCCCCACTCCATAACCAAATGGCTCTTAACTACTCCTTCTCCACTTTCACGTTCATACAACCGATAGCTGCCTTTCTGTCCATTCACTGTCCAGACTATTGAATCGCATACCTCTGACAGTAATCCCATCGTTATAGATTGCGAACCATCATTTGTTAGATAAAAATCCATACGGTCAAAAACATTTTTCCGATTCCCTTTTTTAAGTGCAAGGTGAGGCATCGGCGCTTTGGTCACTTCCACTTTTATCGTGGCAGTCTCTCCTGTTTCATGATCGGTAACGATAATATTGGTTTCTCCATCCCGCTTACCTGTAATTTTGATATCAGAGGCTTCCGTATTTCCACCCCATGTATAAACAGCATCAGCCACTTCACCATCAGTTATATCCAATGTCGTGTTTTCATGGGCCGTCAGCTTTACAGATTCACTACCGCCCAATATGATTTTGCATGAATTTACAGTCAACTCCAAATGGCAGACAGATTCCGTTTCTTCATTGTTGCAACCAATAAGATTAATTGTGCACAAGAACAACAGTAGTAGTTTTGATAACTTTTTCGTTTTCATTTTTTTATGGTCTTTTTTACCTTTCATGAAAGTACTTGCAAATATAAGAAAAATGCAATACACTCTACTATGTACTGCATTTTTATATGTCTTACGACATATTATACGGAAATATGGAATCCTCATCTGTCGGATATGCTCAAATGGCTTGTATATGGATTTGGAGGATTGTGTCCTATTATCAATTCTGCAACTTGCTCCCTAATATTTTTTGCTGCAATAGTGTGGAAAGAATGAATTTATTGGTTCCCAGATTGGAATCCAACAAAGAAAAATCCCTTGAAAGCACTTGACTTTCAAGGGATTTAAAGTAATGATTGAGGTTCCTGGCGGATTCGAACCGCCGTACACGGTTTTGCAGACCGCTGACTAAGCCACTCATCCAAGGAACCTTGTTTCTCGTTTGCGGTTGCAAAGGTAGTACAAATTTTGAAACTACCAAACTATCCGCAGCAATTTTTCTTTGTCTTTTTTTTCTTAGACGAACACTCTTTCCGCTTCTTATCCATCATATCCTTTAATTCACAGCCACTTGCACAACTTGCACAAGGGTTATCATTTTCTTTCACACGACGGAAAAAAACATAAATACCATAGAGGATGCGGGCTACACACAATATAATCAGTAACCCGACAACCCATTCTTGCCAATTCATAAAAACAATCCTCCTATCTGATAAACGGCAAATGAAACAATCCATGCCAATGCTGTGGTATATCCTGCCGTAAAGATAGCCCACTTCCAACTACCGGACTCTTGCTTGATGGCCACCAACGTGGCAATGCACGGGAAGTAGATCAGCACAAACAGCATATAGCTGAATGCTGCAAGCGGAGTGATCGGAATCCGTTCAGCCAGACTGACCGCATCGGCATCGGCATCATTGGTATAAAGTACACCGAGCGTACTTACTACCAACTCCTTGGCACCCACACCGGAAAGAAGACCGATACTCAGCTTCCAATCGAATCCTAACGGCTCAAGTACAGGCTCCACTGCCTGACCTATCTGCCCGATATAAGAGTTTTCCTGCTGTTCCGCCTGGGTAGGATAAGCATTATGATCCGGATAATAGCCCAAAAACCAAATGATAATGGAAGCAATCATAATGATACCTCCCATCTTTTTGAGGTATTGCGCGCCTTTTTCCCATGTATGCCGGAAGATAGACTTCATAGTCGGCATGCGGTAAGGTGGAAGTTCCATCACGAACGGAGTATCATCTCCCTTCACCAGAAAACGGCTGAACAAACGAGCCATAACAACCGCCAATGCGATTCCGATAACATAAATTCCCAATAAAACCAAACTGCCATTATTAGGAAAGAAAGCACCCACCAATACCAGGTAGATAGGCAGACGGGCACTGCACGACATCAACGGATTGACAAGCATGGTGATCAGACGGCTCTTCCGGTTCTCAATGGTACGTGAAGCCATTATTGCAGGCACATTACACCCGAAACCCATTATCAAAGGAATAAACGACTTACCGTGCAAGCCCATCTTATGCATGATTTTATCCATAATAAATGCGGCACGAGCCATATAACCCGAATCTTCCATCAAGGAAATGCAGAAATACAATATCAGGATGTTGGGCAGAAATACAATCACTCCTCCGACTCCACCAATGATACCATCAATCATCATATCCTTCAGCGGGCCCTCGGACATGTTATCCCGAATCAGGTTACCCATCACCTCGACAAGCCACTCGATACCCATCATCGGGTACTCCCCAATTACAAACGTACCCTCGAACATCAGATACATAAAAAGGAAGAAAATGGGATATCCCCAAATGCGATGGGTCACAATGGAGTCGAGCACCTTCGTTGTCTGTTCCTGCTCCAGATGATTGTCGGTGAAAGTTTCTTTCAACGCTCCACTGATAAAACCATATTTAGCATCTGTCAAAGCAGATTCGCTATCTTCATTCATTGTCTCCTGTATACGCCGGGCCGCTTTATCCCGTTTCTTTTCCACCTCTGCGGCATTGGGCAGAGTATGAATGAAGCGTTCTATTTCAGGATCATTCTCCAGCAATTTGATAGCCAGATAACGGGTAGAATATTTATGGCGGATAAATTCGTTCTTTGAGATTTCTTCTTTCACCGCATCGATAGCCTTCTCCAAATCGGGGCCATGATTGATATGAATATGGCGGAATACTTTGCCCACCGGTTCTTTACCATGGGTATAGTCGGCAGGATGTTCACCGTGATCCTTAAAGTTAGGCAGGGTCTGATGCCAATCCATGATTTCCTTAGCCACTTCCGGATGGATATGCCCTTTTTTATCAATAAAGTCGGCACCTTCGTAGAGATTGATAACGACATGGAAAAGACGGTCTACTCCGATATTTTTCTTGCAAACAGTAGGTACCATCGGAACACCGAACAAATTGCCCAGCAGGCGGTGATCAAGGGTATTACCGCTGGCTTCCAGTTCATCGTACATATTGAGGGCTACTACCATGCGTACATTCATATCGATAAGCTGGGTAGTAAGATAGAGATTACGCTCCAGGTTGGAAGAATCGACCACATTAATGATCACATCCGGCGTTTCATCAATGATGTGGCGGCGGACATAAATTTCTTCGGGAGTATAAGCTGACAGAGAGTAAGTACCGGGCAAGTCGACTATCTTGAAGTGATAACCCTGGAAATCAAAATATCCTTCTTTGGCATCTACGGTCACACCGCTATAATTGCCTACATGTTCGTGGGCTCCTGAAGCCAGATTGAAAAGAGAAGTCTTACCACAGTTCGGATTACCGACCAGCGCCACATTTATCGTACGCCGTTTTCCAAGGGCAACCCGCTTCAAATCTTCCTCTTTTACGTCAATATCTTCAGTCAATCCCTGATGATAAGCAGATTCCTGTGTTTGTAACTTAGCCTCCTGCTCGCTGATGATCTCGATCATATCAGCCTCCTGTCGCCGCAGAGAGATTTCATAACCCATTATTTTGTATTTGATCGGGTCTTTCAGTGGAGCATTAAGCAATACTTCTACGGTTTTTCCCTTGATAAAACCCATCTCCACAATCCGTTTACGGAAGCCGCCGTGTCCCAGCACTTTGACTATGACTCCCTTCTCACCTGTTTTTAATTCGGACAATCGCATAGTGTGTGTACCTCTAATTTTGGCGCAAAGATAATTCATAACTTTGTGGCATGCAAATTATTTAGATTGTTTTTAAATAAGAGAGAATTCTTATCCATATTGACAAAACTATTATCTTTGCAATATGATACAACATAGAATAGCACAATACATCGAAAAAGAGAAGCTCTTTTATCTGAATGACAAGGTATTGGTAGCACTAAGCGGCGGAGCCGATTCTGTGGCTTTGCTACGATTGTTGCTATCAATGGGGTACACCTGTGAAGCTACCCATTGCAATTTCCATCTGCGGGATAAAGAATCGGACAGAGATGAAGCATTTGTACGCCGGTTGTGCCATGAAGCGGAAGTACCTTTACATACCGTACATTTTGATACAATTCAATATGCCGCCGACAAACACATTTCTATCGAGATGGCTGCCCGTGAATTACGCTACGAGTGGTTCGAAACGCTCAGGAAACAGCGTGGAGCAGCTGTTATCGCAGTAGCTCACCATAAAGACGACAGCGTAGAGACCGTATTACTGAATCTGATCCGGGGTACCGGCATTAACGGACTGCTCGGAATCCGTCCAAAGAACGGAAACATCGTACGCCCTTTGCTTTGCCTGAGCCGCGATGAAATAATCGCATACCTGCAACGCATGAATCAGGATTACGTAACGGACAGTACCAATCTTTTGGATGATTATACCCGGAATAAAATTCGTTTGAACCTGTTACCTCTGATGCAGGAAATCAATCCATCGGTTAAAGAGAGCATTATCCGCACGACTAACTACCTGAATGACACGGCGACTCTATACAATAAAGGTATAGAAGAAGCACGGACACGCGTGCTGACCTCCGAAGGTATCCGGATAGAGGCCTTACTGCAAGAACCGGTACCGGGAGCCATCCTCTTCGAACTGTTGCATCCGCTCGGTTTCAACGCCGCCCAAATAGAAAGTATACAACAATCACTCGACGGACAGCCGGGAAAAGTCTTCATCGGTAAAGGGTGGAAAGTCATAAAAGACAGGGAATTGCTGCTAATTGAAGAAGATATAAAGGAGGAAGAAGCCAAACCACCTTTCCGTCTGGTTACGGAAGTATATGATTATACTCCTGAATTTATAATTCCCAAAGATAAAAAAACAGCTTGCTTTGATGCAGACAAGATGGATGCAGCATGGTGTATAAGAAAATGGAAACAAGGTGATGTGTTTATTCCTTTTGGAATGATCGGCAAAAAGCGTGTAAGCGACTATTTGACGGACCGGAAGTTCTCCCTGAGTGACAAGAAGAAACAATGGGTGTTGTGTTGCGGAGAACGAATTGCCTGGTTGATAGGAGAACGAACGGACAATCGGTTTAAAGTAAGCAACAACACAAAGCGGGTAATGATTATCCGAATCTCCCCCAAAGATATCAACTAAAAATCAACTGATTACATTTACCAAGCCCTTACCGGCACATGTAAAAGCATTTACTCCGGCATGTAAAAGCATTTACCCCGGCGTGTAAAGGCATTTACCCCGGTATGTAAAAGCATTTACCTCGGTGTGTAAATGATGACTACATCCGAAGCGCCACATGCCCTCACTATAGATGACGTAAGCTACACGTCTGCCGGGCAAACCAAAAAACAGAGCCTCGCGACACTTTCTATCGGATAAATTGTATCTTTGTAAATCCAAATCTTGAAAGTAGAGATAAAAACGAACGAATGATAAAATAATAACTAACTAAACATGATTCATTATGAAAGGGAAAAAGAATCTTTTAATTCTATTCTCCTGTGTGTTTATGATCATCATCGCAGGATTATTCGCTTGCACACGCAGCGCTAAAGAAATTATTCCGTCTTCGGAATACGCTCCTTACGTCAATGCCTATACGGGCGGTGTCATTTCTCAATCTTCTCCCATACGGATTGAGTTGACGCAGGACCAGCCGATGGTGGACTTAAACAATGAACTAAAGGATAATCCGTTCCGCTTCACTCCTTCGATAAAAGGGAAGGCCTATTGGGTCAGTAATAATACTGTCGAGTTTCTTCCGGAAGAGGGACAACTGAAACCGGGAGAACTGTATCAAGGAACATTCCAGCTGGGAAATTTCGTTGAAGTGGATAGCAAATTGAAATCATTCGACTTCTCCTTCCGGGTACAGGAAAGCAATTTCACATTACATACAGCTCCGCTTGAAATAACCGCCTCTTCACCCGATAAAGTAACTGTGAAAGGAGAGATCCGTTTCAGCGATAAAACGACTAAGGAGCAGGTAGAAAAAATGCTTTCTGCCAGTGGCGGGCTGTCTTCTCCGACAGTCACCGTAGAGTCCACCTCCAATCCGTCAGCCTATAGCTTCGTCATCGGCAATATCCAAAGAAATAAACAAGACTACGAACTTGAAATCACAGCAGACGGAAAGTCCGCCGGAATTGACCGGAAGCAAAGTGAAACAATCACTATTCCTGCCAAAGACAGTTTCCGCTTCCTTTCTGCCGAACGCATCGACCAACCGGAAAACGGAATACAAATCGTCTTCTCAGACCCGGTTTCGGATGCTCAGGATTTAAAAGGACTGATCGAAATACCGGAGATTTCTTCGTATATCTTTCAGGTAACGGATAACCGTGTGAATGTTTATTTTGAAGCCAGTCAGCTCAGCAAGCTTACACTGAAAATACACGAAGGCATAAAAAACGGCCAAGGAAAAGCACTGGGAAACTCACACTCTATCTCTTTTGGCGAACTGAGTCTGAAACCTCAGGTAGAAATAGCCTCTGCAGGTGCCATCATTCCCGACTCAAAAAACCTTGTCATTCCGTTCCGGGCCGTCAACCTGTATGCAGTAGATTTGCGGGTTATCCGCATCTTTGAAAACAATGTACTGATGTTTATGCAAAACAATTCGCTTTCTTCGGCCAATGAATTAAGAAGATCCGGAAGACTGGTTTACAAAAAAACATTGTTTTTAGGCAAAGATTCATCAAAAGACCTTCATAAATGGGAAAACTATTCTATTGACCTGGCAGGTCTGATCCATCAGGAACCGGGTGCTATTTATCGTGTCATCCTTTCGTTCAAACAGGAGTATTCGGCCTACCCTTGTGGTGGTGAAAGCCCGAGAATGCAATTTTCCGAGGAAACCGAATCTTTGACCAAAGTCACATCCGGCACTCTTCCGGAAGAAGATGAAGCAGTCTGGGACAAACCCGAAACATATTATTATTTCAGCGGAAATGAAAATGCCGACTGGAGTCAGTACCGATGGGATGAACGGGACAACCCTTGTCACCCGTCTTATTACATGACATCTGACCGGATAGCCACTTGTAATGTGCTGGCTTCCAACATCGGCATGATTGTGAAACGCAATTCAATGAATAAACTTTGGATAGCAGTAAACAACATCCTGGATACCAAACCGGTGGAAAAAGCCCAAGTCACTGTTTACAATTTCCAGTTACAGCCTGTAGGTAAAGCAGTGACGGATTCGGAAGGTTTCGCCACAATTGAAACGAAAGGGGTGCCTTTCATCGTAGTAGCGGAATCAGACAAGCAAAAAGCCTACGTAAAAGTAGCAGACGGAGAAGAACAGTCCACCAGCCGCTTTGATGTGGGCGGCAAGGACATCCAAAAAGGCTTGAAAGGATTTGTGTACGGTGAAAGAGGAGTATGGCGTCCGGGAGACACTCTGCATATCTCGTTTATTCTGGAAGATCGTGCCAAACGTATCCCGGACAAACATCCTGTAGCATTGGAGCTCTATAATCCAAGGGGGCAATTTTATAGCAAACTTATTTCAACCAACGGACTGAATGGATTCTATACATTCAAGATACCGACGCAGGCAGAAGACCCAACCGGACTATGGAATGCGTACATAAAGGTGGGAGGTACTGCCTTTCACAAAGCGCTTCGGGTAGAAACCATCAAGCCGAACCGCCTGAAAATAAACCTGAAATTGCCGGGAGAAATCCTGAAAGCTTCAGATAAAGAAGTACAGGCACACCTTTCGTCAGCATGGCTGACAGGAGCCACTGCATCACGCCTGAAGGCAAAGGTAGAAATGTCTTTATCGAAAGTCAACACCCAATTCAAGAATTATGGAACTTACATTTTCAATAATCCGGCTACGGAATTCACCTCGGTAAGAACCGATGTATTCAGTGGTACACTGGACGAAAGTGGCAATGCCGGATTCATGCTGAAACTTCCTACCTCGGAAAATGCCCCGGGCATGCTTCAAGCCAACATCACGACTCAGGTATTCGAGCCGGGTGGAGATGCCAGTATCCAAACTCAGTCTGTCCCCTACTCTCCTTTCCCGTCATACGTAGGTATCAACCTGAACCAACCGCAGGGCAGATATATCGAAACAGATAAAGATCATGTGTTTGATGTCATTACAGTCAGTCCCGACGGAAAACCGGTGAACCGTTCCGGGCTGGAATACAAAATATACCGCATCAGTTGGAGTTGGTGGTGGGAAAACGATAACGAATCATTCGAAACATACATCAACAGCAGCTCCATCAGCCCCGTAGCTACAGGACGGCTCAACACAGTAGGCGGAAAGGGACAATTCAGCTTCAGAGTGAATTATCCGGATTGGGGACGGTATCTGGTTTACGTGAAAGACCGCGAAAGCGGACATGCTACGGGAGGTACCATCTATGTGGACTGGCCTGACTGGCGGGGACGTTCCAATAAGAGTGACCCGAGTGGTATCAAGATGTTATCTTTCTCCATCGACAAGGACTCCTACGAACCGGGAGAAACCGTAACAGCCATATTGCCGGCTTCCGCAGGAGGAAGAGCACTGGTAACACTTGAAAACGGTTCATCCGTAATTCAACGGGAGTGGATTGAAGTATCGGGGAAGGAGGACACCAAATATCAGTTTAAGGTGACTCCCGAAATGGCTCCGAATGTTTATCTTCATATCAGCCTGCTGCAACCCCATGCGCAAACGGTAAACGACCTCCCTATCCGCATGTACGGTATAATGCCGGTATTCGTAACTGATAAGCAAACGGTTCTTGAGCCGCAAATCAAGATGCCGGAAGTGCTTCGTCCCGAACAGGCATTCAACCTGACCGTAAGCGAAAGGCACGGTAAACCGATGACTTATACGCTCGCTATTGTAGATGACGGGCTGCTTGATTTAACCAACTTCAAGACACCGGATCCCTGGAACAGTTTCTATGCCCGTGAGGCACTGGGAATCCGTACTTGGGATATGTATGACGATGTACTGGGAGCCACAGCGGGAAGCTATGGATCGATGTTCAGCACAGGCGGTGATGAAACCCTGAAGCCATCGGACCAGAAAGCAAACCGCTTCAAGCCGGTAGTGAAATTCATCGGTCCTTTCAGTATTGCCAAAGGAAAAAGCCGCACTCACCAGATCACTTTACCAATGTATGTAGGTTCCGTACGTGCCATGGTAGTGGCCGGTCAGGACGGAGCATACGGAAATGTAGAAAAAACTGCTCCTGTACGCACTCCGTTAATGATTCTTTCGACACTGCCACGTGTACTGAGTATCGGCGAAGAGATTGAAGTTCCTGTTAACGTATTCGCATTGGAAAACAGTGTGAAGAATGTAAACGTATCCATACAGGCTTCCGGTGCCGGAGTACAAGTGAACGGCAGCAAGCAACAGACGCTTACTTTCAACCAAACCGGTGACCGGCTTATCTTCTTTAAATTAAAGACAGGTACGAAAACCGGGAAAGCTACCATCCATCTGGCTGCTAACGGTAACGGACAAAGTACCAAAGAAACAATCGAGATAGAGGTACGTAATCCGAATCCGGTAGTCACTTTGCGTGAGAGTAAATGGGTGGAAACCGGAAAGAGTGAAGAGCTCCATTACCAGTTAAGTAACGATTCGGAAGGAAACAGTATACAGTTGGAGGTCTCACGCATCCCGTCTGTCGACATAAGCCGCCGTTTCGATTTCCTATACAATTATCAGCACAACTGTACAGAGCAACTGACTTCAAAAGCCCTTCCGCTGCTGTTCGTCAGCCAGTTCAAAACAGTAGACAACGAGGAATCGGAAAAGATAAAAACCAATGTACAGGAAGCTATCCGTCAACTATACGGGCGTCAACTTCCCAACGGAGGTTTCGTCTATTGGCCGGGAGATGCCTCGGCAAACGAATGGATCACCTCTTATGCAGGTATGTTCCTGGTATTGGCACAAGAAAAGGGTTATGCAGTGAACAGTAATGTATTGAACAAATGGAAACGCTTCCAAAAGGCAGCATCCCAGAATTGGCAACCCGTCACACAAGAGCAGAACTGGTGGTATTGGCAGGCAGACCTCCAGCAGGCTTTCCGCCTTTACACACTGGCTATGGCGGGATCACCTGAACATGGAGCCATGAACCGGATGAAAGAATTGCCGGCACTCTCGCAACAAGCCAAATGGCGTTTGGCAGCCGCCTATGCACTCAACGGCAAAGAGAAAGCAGCCGGTGAACTGGTATTCAGTGCTAAGACAACCGTAGAACCTTATTCATCGAATAACTATGTATACGGTTCATCCGATCGTGACGAAGCAATGATACTTGAAACCTTACTGCTGATGAACCGCCAGCGTGAGGCCATGGAACAAGCCAAAATCGTTTCACACAACCTGGCACAAGAGACATGGTTCAGCACACAGTCTACTGCCTTTTCATTGATGGCAATGGGACGTTTGGCAGAAAAACTGTCCGGTACGCTGGACTTTAACTGGACGTTGAATGGCAAACAGCAACCGGCTGTAAAATCAGCCAAAGCCATATACGAGGCATCACTCCCCACTTCACCACATGAAGGAAAAGTAATCCTGAAAAATAACGGGAAAGGGTCTCTAAACGCAGATCTGATCACACGTACCCAATTACTGAACGACACATTGCCGCCGATGGCCAATAATCTACGCCTGAACGTAAGGTATTTAGACAATAACGGCTCGCCGATAGATACACGTTCTCTGAATCAGGGTACGGACTTTATGGCAGTGGTAACTGTAGCCAACATCAGTGGTACGACGGATTATACGAATCTGGCACTGACACATATCATTCCTGCCGGCTGGGAGATCTTTAATGAACGAATGGCAGGACAGATTACAACCTCTGCTCCTTATAGCTATCAGGATATTCGCGATGACCGGATACTGACCTACTTTAACTTACAGCAGGGACAAGCCAAAACATTTACCGTCCGCTTACAGGCGACCTATGCCGGTGATTTTGTTATGCCGGCTATCCAGTGTGAAGCGATGTATGATGCTAATGCACAGGCAAGGACACAGGCCGGAAGGACGCAAGTCATCAGGTAAAACTATCAAATAAAACCTGATGAACCGTATTCTTAAACCAAACAATCTTCCCCCCTCCCCACAAGGGAGGGGGTGGAAGAAATATTTCAAAAGTTGGTGGAAGATTTCTCTCTTCCTCCTACTTCTCCTATACTTATTTTGTCTTCCCCGGCAATTATTCACCTCTCCCTATTCTACTGTCTTGGTCGACCGTAATGGGGAACTTCTCGGTGCCCGTATCGCCACGGATGGACAATGGCGTTTCCCTCCGCGCGACAACACACCGGAAAAAGTAGCTACCTGTCTGGTTGAATTTGAAGACCGTCAATTCTACCGCCATTGGGGAGTCAACCCCTTGGCAATAGGCAGAGCCGCCCTGCAAAATCTCAGACACAAGCGAATCGTCAGCGGGGGAAGCACTCTTACGATGCAAACGATTCGGCTGGCACGGAACAAGCCGCGTACATTCAAGGAAAAACTGATCGAGATGATAGGAGCCACCCGGCTGGAGTTCCGTTATTCCAAGAAGAAGATATTGTCACTTTATGTTTCGCATGCCCCCTTCGGAGGTAATGTAGTGGGACTGGATGCTGCTGCATGGCGCTATTTCGGACACTCGGCAGAAGAACTGTCCTGGGCGGAATCGGCTATGCTTGCCGTACTTCCCAACTCTCCCGCCATGATCCACCTTTCGAAAAGCCGGCAAGCATTACTTGACAAACGAAACCGACTGCTGACACACCTGCACCAAAAAGGTATTCTCGATACTTCCACTTATGAACTGGCTATCAGTGAGCCACTTCCCCAGGAACCTTTGCCTCTTCCACAGATAGCCCCCCATCTGACAGACCATTTCTATCAGACCCGAAATGGAGAATATTCCGTATCGACCATCGACAAGGGTATACAAACTCAGATAGAAAGTCTGGTAGAACGGTGGAACAGCGAATTCAAGCGAAGTGATATCCGAAATATGGCCATCCTCGTAATTGACATTCGTACCAATCAGGCCATTGCTTATTGCGGCAATGTACACTTCGACAAGAAAAAGAGCGGTAACCAGGTAGATGTAATCCGGTCACCACGCAGCACAGGAAGCATTCTCAAGCCCTTTCTTTATTATGCAATGCTACAGGAAGGAGAGATTCTTCCCAATACTCTGTTACCGGACGTTCCGGTCAACATTAATGGCTTTACTCCACAAAACTTCAACCAGCAATTCGAAGGTGCCGTACCGGCTTCGGAAGCCATCGCACGTTCGCTCAACATTCCTTCGGTCACAATGTTACAACGGTATGGAGTACCCAAGTTCCACAATTTTCTGAAGCAGATAGGGCTGACCACCTTAAACCGTCCCTCAGGACACTACGGACTTTCTTTGATTCTGGGAGGAGCGGAAGCTACCCTTTGGGATGTCACTTCGGCCTATGCCAATATGGGACGCAGCCTCAACGGACTGGTACAGACCCCTTGTACCTTATTATTATCGGACTCCCTCTCCGCCCACCGATCCCCGGCCATCATTCAACATCCGCCATTCCAACCCGGAGCAGTCTGGCAGACATTTGACGCCATCAAAGAAGTAAACCGCCCCGAAGAGATAGACTGGCGTACCATTCCTTCCATGCAAACCATTGCCTGGAAAACGGGTACCAGTTATGGTTTCCGGGATGCCTGGGCAGTGGGGGTAACTCCAAAATATGCCGTAGGTGTATGGGTCGGAAATGCTACGGGTGAAGGCAAGCCCGGACTGGTAGGAGCCCGTACAGCGGGGCCTGTCCTGTTCGATGTATTCAATCTGCTCCCCTCCTCTCCTTGGTTCGAGCGGCCACAAGGTAAACTGGTTGAAGCAGAGATCTGTCGGCAATCCGGACATTTGAAAGGACGGTTTTGTGAAGAAACAGATACCCTGTTTATTCTTCCGGAAGGCCTCAGAACGGAAGCCTGCCCCTATCACCACCCGGTCACCCTATCAGCAGATGAACGGTTCCGTATCTATGAAAACTGTGCTGACAGTGAACCGGTTGCCCGCCAAAACTGGTTTACCCTTCCACCCGTATGGGAGTGGTATTATAAACAGCATCATCCTGAGTATCATCCGCTCCCCCCCTTCAAACCCGGATGCGGAGAAGACCGTTTCCAGCCGATGCAGTTTATCTATCCTCCGATGGGAGCGCGGATCCATCTGCCTAAACAGATGGATGGTAACCAAGGACAGCTGACCGTCGAATTGGTCCACAGCCATCCCAACACAACTGTCTACTGGCATCTGGACGAAACCTACCTGATGCAGACACAAGACTTCCATAAATTCTCTCTACGCCCTGCTCCGGGAAAGCACTCGCTGACAGCAGTAGACGACGAAGGAAATACAATTTCAACAACGTTCTTTGTGGAATAGCCCCCAAAATGGTAACTTTGCGCCATGAAACAGATTTTGAAAGAAAATGGTGGATTACCAGCTTCGATACTCTGGACACTCGCCATTGTTGCAGGCATATCGGTAGCCAACCTTTACTATAACCAGCCCTTACTGAACATGATTCGCCATGAACTGGGCGTTTCGGAGTTTAAAACCAATCTGATCGCCATGGTGACACAGATCGGTTATGCGCTCGGATTATTGTTTATCGTTCCTTTAGGTGACTTATACCAGCGGAAACGTATCATTCTTACCAGTTTCTCCGTATTGATTCTCTCGTTGCTCGTCATCGCAATGGCTCCCAACATCCATATCATTCTTTGTGCTTCGCTTCTCACAGGTATCTGTTCGGTGATGCCACAAATATTTATCCCGATAGCCTCTCAGTTCTCGCGTCCGGAAAACAAGGGACGGAACGTAGGGATCGTAGTTTCGGGATTACTGACCGGCATCTTGGCTTCACGAGTGGTCAGCGGATTTATAGGAGAACTGTTTGGCTGGCGCGAAATGTATTATATCGCCGCAGGTATGATGCTGTTATGTGGCATTGTGGTCATGCGGGTATTGCCGGACATACGCCCTAACTTTCAGGGGAGGTATAGCGACTTAATGAAGTCTTTGTATTCATTATTGAAGCAATATCCCGAACTTCGCATTTTCTCTGTCCGTGCTGCACTTGCTTTCGGTTCATTTCTGGCTATGTGGTCGTGTCTGGCATTTAAGATGGGAGGTGCCCCATTCTATGCCGACAGCCATGTCATCGGTATGTTAGGGTTGTGTGGCATTGCCGGTGCTTTGTCAGCTTCCCTCGTAGGAAAGTATGTACGGAGAGTCGGGGTCAGACGATTCAATTTCATCGGATGCGGACTGATTTTATTGGCTTGGTTCCTGCTGTTTGCAGGGGAAAACTCTTATTGGGGTATAGTTGCCGGCATCATTATCATCGATATAGGTATGCAATGTATCCAATTAAGCAACCAGACCCGCATCTTCGAACTCTGTCCGAGTGCTTCTAACCGCATTAATACGATTTTTATGACCACTTACTTCATAGGTGCCTCTACGGGGACGTTTCTGGCAGGAACATTCTGGCAGGCATTCGGTTGGCATGGAGTTGTTGGTACGGGAATAGCATTGACCATCGGTTCACTGCTGATTACTTTTTTCTCAAAACGATAATCCGAAGTCACCTAATAATTGTTATATAGACATGAAGTACGGAGTAAACAGACAAGTATTATTAATCACAGCCGGTATCGTTTGGATAATAGCGGGGGCCAATCTCCTGCGTATAGGTATTGTGACCTGGCTCAATGACTCACGACACTGGCACTTCAAGGTAGGCGAAGCTACGGTCGTCTTCCTATTGTTTTTTATTCTCGTCTTCCGAAAGCTCTACTATAAACATACCCGCCGGATCGAACAAAAGAAAAAGGAAAAAAATTGCCCCTTCTCTTTTTTTGACGCAAAGGGCTGGATTGTCATGTGCTTCATGATAGCGATGGGAATTACCATTCGTTCGCTACATCTGTTACCCGACACGTTCATCTCGGTTTTCTACACCGGACTCTCACTGGCACTTATGTTCACAGGGATATTATTTATCCGCTATTGGTGGTGCAGAAGACAGGATATCTTGCAAAATTAAGAGTTATGAAAACGAACCTGAATAAAGAAATGAATGAAGAGTTTATCCGTTTCCAAAGAAACGAAAAAACCGAAAGCATCGTATACGAACGGCTGGCCTCTATTGAAAAAGACGAATCGAACCGCAGAGTATTACGCCTGATTTCAGAAGAAGAAAAGGCACATTATGCCACACTGAAGAAGTATACAGGAACCGATGTAGCACCCGACCGGATGCGTATAGCCAAATACTACTGGTTGGCACGGGTCCTGGGTATTACATTTGCAATTAAGCTGATGGAATCGAGCGAAGAGAACGCACATCATGATTATGCCAAATATACCGATTTTCCGGATCTCCAGCAGTTGGCCAAAGAAGAGGAAATCCACGAACAGAAACTAATCGGACTGATCAACGAAGAGCGGCTTGAATATATGGGATCGGTAGTACTCGGCCTAAATGATGCCTTGGTAGAGTTTACCGGAGCACTGGCCGGTTTCACTTTGGCATTAAGCGACTCCAGGCTGATTGCCCTGACCGGAAGCATCACCGGAATAGCGGCAGCTTTATCAATGGCTTCGTCCGAATACCTCTCGACCAAATCGGAAGGCGGAGAAAACAAACACCCGGTGAAAGCAGCTATCTATACGGGAATCGCCTATATCATCACGGTGGCGGCACTGGTTGCTCCGTTCATCCTGATTGAAAACGTACTGATAGCTTTAGGGGTAATGTTGGCCATGGCTTTAATGATCATCGCATTGTTCAATTACTACTATTCCGTGGCACGCGGAGAGAGCTTCCGCAAAAGATTTACCGAAATGGTGGTACTCAGTTTCAGTGTAGCCGGTATCAGCTTCCTGATAGGTTACGCACTGAAAACATTTACAGGAATAGATGCTTGAAAATAAAAAAGGAAAAGAAGAATCATGAAAAAAATCCCCTCGCCCCTTGTCTCGTTGATCCCCTTGATCGTACTGGTTGCCCTGCTATTTGCCACCATACGCACATTTGGCAGCGATGCACTCAGCGGAGGCAGCCAGGTGTCCCTCCTGACCACAACAGCTGTTTGTGTACTGATCGGCATGGGATTCTACAAGATAGGATGGAAAGACTTTGAACTGGCTATTACGAACAATATTACCGGTGTATCTTCTGCACTGATTATCCTCTTAATTATTGGCGCCCTGAGTGGTGCGTGGATGATCAGTGGCGTAGTTCCGACACTGATTTATTACGGCATACAAATCATTCATCCCAGTTTTTTCCTGACCTCTACCTGCATTATTTGCGCATTGGTATCGGTTATGACCGGAAGTTCCTGGACCACGATTGCCACCATCGGGATCGCCCTGATGGGAATCGGGAAAGCACAAGGTTTTGAAGAAGGATGGATCGCCGGAGCTATTATTTCGGGAGCTTACTTCGGAGATAAAATCTCACCATTATCGGATACTACGATATTAGCCGCCTCGGTTACCGACACCCCCCTGTTCAAGCACATCCGCTATATGCTGATAACCACTGTGCCATCATTAATCATCACCTTGATAATCTTCACTGTAGCCGGGCTGTCACACAATGCCGGAAATACAGAACATATAGCAGAGTTCTCGGCAGCACTGGCAGGAAAATTCCACATTACGCTATGGTTGCTGATTGTACCGATAGGAACAGGCATACTGATTGCCCGTCGGGTACCTTCCATTATCACCTTGTTCTTGTCGGCAGCATTGGCAGGAGTATTTGCGGTATTCTTCCAACCCGATCTGTTGCAAGAAATATCCGGTGCTCAGAATTCCGAAGGTATTCAGTCCATCTTTAAAGGATTGATGATGACCCTTTATGGAGGAACCAGCCTACAGACAAGCAACGAAGCGCTCACCGAACTTGTGGCCACCCGCGGCATGGCGGGCATGATGAATACGGTATGGCTTATCATCTGTGCCATGTGCTTCGGAGGAGCCATGACTGCCAGCGGAATGTTGGGAAGTATCACTTCCGTATTTGTCCGCTTCATGAAAAATACGGTTAGCATGGTGGCTTCTACGGTCTGTTCGGGTATCTTCCTGAACCTCGCCACAGCCGACCAATATATCAGCATTATCCTGACCGGAAACATGTTCCGGGATATATATGAAAAGAAAGGTTATGAAAGCTGTCTGCTCAGCCGGACTACGGAAGATTCTGTTACAGTAACTTCCGTCTTGATACCATGGAATACCTGCGGAATGACACAGGCCACGATATTAAGTGTTCCGACACTGGTTTATCTTCCTTATTGCTTCTTCAACATTATCAGTCCGTTAATGAGCATTACGATTGCCGCTATCGGATATAAAATTGTGAGACGCAAGTGAACAATCTGAAAAGGGAGTTGTTCTTGGAATAAACGAACAACAGTTTTAAACCTAAACAAAAAAAAGTTATGAAAAAGTTTATTGCATTAGTAGCATTGGTATTAGTAAGTGCATCGACCATGATGTATGCACAAGAGTCTAACAGGGAGGTGCGTCGGGCAGACCGCAAGGCACAAAGAGACGCCGAAAGAGCCAGACTGAAAGCCGAAGAACAGGCTGCCGACCAAGTAGCGTATCAACAAGCCGTACAAGCTATCAAAGACAAACAGTTTGTATTGGAAGCCGACCAAGTGATTTTCAAACGTGGCCAGACCGCTTTCGTGTCGTCAAACACTAACTTTGTGATGCTGAATGGACAGAGAGCAACTGTGCAGGTGGCATTCAACACTCCGTACCCCGGCCCTAACGGAATTGGTGGTGTAACTGTGGATGGAACTACTTCGGACGTAAAAGTGACTACCGATAAAAGAGGAAACGTAAACTGTAACTTCAGCGTACAGGGTATCGGTATCTCGGCTCAGGTATTTATCACATTGACCAACGGTGGAAATAACGCTACTGTAACCATTAACCCGAACTTCAACTCCAATACATTAACTCTGAGCGGTAACCTCGTTCCGCTGAGTCAGTCGGATGTATTTAAAGGCCGTTCATGGTAATAAAAGTAACGAGTGGCCCTCTACTCGTAACTAATTCACATAACTCCGTTGCAAATCGCACAAAAAGTGTACATTTGCAACGGAGTTTTTTTATGGATAGATTATGAGAGAATATATCATCGCAGATAACCAGGACATCACGAAAGCAGGAATGATGTTTTTGTTAAGCAAGCAGAAAGAAGTAAGCCTGTTGCTGGAAGCCGACAATAAAATAGAGTTGGTTCAGCTATTACGCATTCATCCGCAAGCGGTGGTTATTTTAGATTATACATTGTTCGATTTTTCCGGTGCGGATGAACTGATTATCCTTCAGGAACGATTCAAAGAGTCGGACTGGCTCTTGTTCTCCGACGAATTGAGTATCGGCTTCCTGAGGCAGGTCTTGTTCAGCAGCCATGCGTTCGGAGTAGTGTTGAAAGATAACTCCAAAGAAGAAATTATGTCGGCTCTGCAATGCGCATCACGCAAAGAACGCTTTATCTGCAATCACGTAAGCAATCTGCTGTTATCGGGAAGCGGAAATACAAACACTGCTTCATCCGTGCATACTTTCGTGCCGCAGGAAGACCGCCTGCTTACACCGACAGAAAAAATAATCCTGAAAGAAATAGCTTTGGGAAAAACGACCAAAGAGATAGCCGCAGAGAAGAATCTGAGCTTCCATACCATCAACAGTCACCGAAAGAATATATTCCGTAAACTGGGAGTGAACAATGTGCACGAGGCCATCAAATATGCCATGCGGGCAGGCATTGTTGACTTGGCGGAATATTATATTTGAAAAAACGAAAGAAAGATTTTCGGGAGGGGCATTATCCTATTTCACCACTCCCGAAACAAATTCTGGATTCGGCATCGTAAATCACCCCGAACTGTCCCGGAGCAATTCCCTGTAATTTCTCGGAAGAGATAATCCGGTAACCGTCTGCATCCTGTATCAAACGGCCTTTGATAAACTCCGGTGTATGCCGGATCTTAAACGTAACGTCCTCCTCACCTGTCGAATCTTTCCACGGATTACTTGTGATAAAGTTGAAGTCTTTCATCCTGAATTCGTATCCGTACTGTTTATCAGCATCGTACCCATGTGAGACGTAAATAATGTTATCCTGAATATCCTTTTTCACAACGAACCAGGGGCCTCCCCCCAATCCCAACCCCTTTCGCTGGCCAATGGTATGAAACCAATAGCCGCGATGGGTTCCAATCTTTTTACCTGTTTCGAGTTCGATCACCGCCCCTTCTTTTTCACCCAGAAAGCGACGGACGAAATCGTTATAATTTATCTTGCCTAAAAAACAAATTCCCTGGCTGTCTTTCCGGCGGGCACTGGGCAACCCGGCCTTCAAAGCTATCTCGCGAACTTCATGCTTCATCAGTCCTCCTATCGGAAACAGTAACTTTGAAACTTGCAGATAATCAATCTGAGCCAGAAAATCGGTCTGATCTTTTATAGGATCTTTAGCTGTACCCAACCAAGTTTTCTCCCCCAGTTGCAAAGTCGTAGCATAATGTCCGGTTGCCGTAAGATCGAAATCTTTTCCTACCTGCTGTTCAAAACATCCAAACTTGATCAGTTTATTGCACATCACATCCGGATTCGGTGTCTGTCCCTTCCGTATCTTCTCGATGGCATAAGCAGCCACATTATCCCAATATTCCCGATGCAGGTCCACAACTTCCAGTTCCAAACCGTAACGCCGGGCTATGGCAGTAGATAACTCGATATCCTCTTCGGCGGAACAATCCATGTATTCCGCTCCGTCCATCCCTATTTTTATGTAAAAAAGTGTAGGTTTATATCCCTGCTCACAAAGCAAGTGTACCACAACCGAACTGTCTACTCCTCCTGATAATAATGCTGCTATATCCATTTTTTAAATTTTCTCTAATGCCTGACGCAAGTCATCAATAATATCTTCAATATGTTCCGTACCTATCGAAAGTCTTACCGTTCCGGGCTTAATTCCCTGCTCCGCCAACTCCTGTGCATTCAGTTGCGAGTGTGTGGTAGTGGCGGGATGAATCACCAGCGACTTCACATCGGCCACATTGGCCAGCAAAGAGAATATCTGCAGACTATCGATAAATTTCTGTGCTTCCTCCATTCCTCCTTTTACCTCAAAAGTGAAGATAGAACCTGCTCCATCAGGGAAATAACGCTGATAGATAGCATGATCCGGATGATCGGGCAGCGATGGATGATTAACAGCTGCTACCTTCGGATGGTTCACCAGAAAATCAATAACCTTCAAAGCATTGGCTACATGTCGTTCTACACGCAAAGACAAAGTCTCTAATCCCTGTAACAGAATAAAAGCATTGAACGGACTGATGGCAGCTCCCGTATCGCGCAACAGTACGGCACGTATACGGACAATATAGGCAGCTGCCCCGGCAGCATCTACAAACCGTACACCATGATAGCTTGCATCAGGTTCGGTCAGTTGAGGGAATTTACCGGAAGCGACCCAATCAAATTTACCGGAATCGACAATAACCCCTCCCAACGAACTGCCGTGTCCACCAATGAATTTAGTGGCAGAATGTATTACAATATCTGCTCCATGCTCAATGGGACGGATAAGGTAAGGCGTACCGAAAGTATTATCCACAATCAGCGGAATCCGATATTTATGGGCAATGGCGGCTACGGCATCCATATCGATAATATTGGAATTGGGATTTCCCAGAGTTTCGATAAATATCGCCTTTGTATTTTCACAAATAGCCCGTTCGAAATTAAAAAGGTCGGACGGATCTACAAAAGTGGTTGTTACTCCATAAGTAGGCAGAGTATGTGCCAGCAAGTTGTATGTGCCCCCATAAATGGTCTTGGCAGCTACAATATGGTCACCGGAACGAATGATATTCTCGATAGCATATGTCACGGCTGCGGCTCCGGAAGCAACGGCAAGACCGCCTACTCCACCCTCGAGAACCGCTATACGCTCTTCCAATACTCCCTGAGTGGAATTGGTAAGACGTCCATAAATATTCCCCGGGTCCTGCAATCCGAAACGTGCGGCAGCGTGGGCCGAATCCCGGAATACATAGGAAGTTGTCTGATAAATAGGTACGGCACGTGCATCGGTTGCCGGATCGGGAGTCTCTTGTCCAACATGGAGTTGTAAAGTCTCAAAATGTAATTTCTTCGTTTCCATTTGCTATCTATATTTAGAGTTCATTGTCAGTGTCCAATTTTTATATGTTGCAAAGATAGAAGAATCCGACCGGGGAAGAAATCGCACATTGAAGGCATTTTTATACCATAATCGTGGTAGATAAAGAGGTTATTAACTACATTTGCAGGCGAATAAAACATTATTGATATGAATAAACTTTTATACTGTTTCCTTTTATCATTTTCTGTCATGGCTGTTTCGGCATGTACCGATGATAAGGAAGAGCAGAATCTTCCCCCGGTTCCCGATTTCAACCAAATGACCCTGAAGGAAAATTTGCACAGTGACGGAGGCGATGTATACCGCACGGATACTTACGTATTCAATAACAATAAATTAACGACCCACACCACTGTACAGGAGTTCTACGGACAGAGCCTGACACACGAAGTGACTCTTTCCTACTCCGGCAACGAAGTGACGTTGACAGATGAAAACGGGAATACGGGTACCTATATTTTAGGGGATACGGGATATGCCACCGAATGCACTTATAAATTGTCCAGCCAGATCAGAAAGTATAAATTCACATATTCCGGCGAATATCTTACCCGGATCGACGAAGAAATAGACGGTACGCCTTATTCTTCTGTGGAATTGGCATACGATAACGGAAATTTAAGCCATATCATAGCCAATGGCCAGCAAACCAATTATCAGGTGGGAAATACGAAGAACCTGTATCAGCTTCCCTGCCTGCAGGTTTGTGATATTTACCCCCTGTCCCTCCACACCGACGCTATTTATGCCAGACTGTTGGGCACCCAGTCAAAGTATCTGATTACCGGAAACACTCCGGAAGGAAACGAGGAGGAATATACAAAATACACTTATGAACTGGATAAAGACGGCAAACCAACCGGAATCATAGCAAAGACTACCTCTACGGGTACTGTGATCGATATAAACGGTAATGCATACAATGAAACGAAAACAGATACGAGAACCATCAATATCAATATTGAATAAGAAGAACGGCTTTGCCTCTGCCCTCACGAAGTAGTGAAGTAATGCCCCATCCAAACCTACCCAGGCTTCATATACGGAGGGAGAAGAGTGGCACTTATAATCCCAGAATGCTCTTTATCACCTGTTCCCTACTTCTTGGCAAAGAACTTACTGAAGAAGAGGATTTGATAATCAATGGAATTATTCCAGTATTTCCCGTTATGTTCACCGGGACGGGTAATAAAATCATGATTGATCTTGCGCCCCAACAACCGGTTATGAAAGTCTTTGTTTACATTCAGAAAAAAATCATCTTCACCACAATCAATAATCAAAGCGAGATCGCCATTCTGAATTTTATCAAGTTGATTGACTACCGTATGTTCATCCCACACCTTTTTATTGGAAGCCATTTCACCCAACTGTTTGTTCATACTCCAATTCTGCGGAAAAGGGCGGATATCGACACCTCCACTGGTGCTTCCTGCTGCTCCAAACACATCTTTATGACGGATGCCGAGCCACATAGCCCCATGTCCTCCCATACTGAGTCCGGCGATGGCACGCCCCTTACGGTCGGCAATCGTTTTATAATTCTGGTCAATATAACTCACTAACTCCGAAGAAACAAATGTTTCATACCGGTACGCCGGATTCTTGGGGCTATCCCAGTACCAACTGTCTTTCCCGTCGGGACATACAAAAATAATCCCTTTTTCATCTGCGATTTCCGGTAAATTCGGTTTTATCTGAATCCAAGTCTTGGCATGGCCGCCATAACCGTGCAACAAATAGAGCACGGGATACTCCACTGCCTGTTTTCCAGAAGCAACATCAGGAGTCACTACCACTACTTGAACCTCCTTATTCATAGAGGGGCTCTTCACCATCAGCGTATCCACTTTTGCAGCACTAAGAGGTAAAGCGAGTAAGAGCAGACAAGCCAAAATAAAGTTTCTTCTTTTCATTTTTAATCTATGTTTTTTAGAGTTTACCATTTTAATCCCCCACTTCGGGAACAACAGGATTGAATTCCGCAACCGG
The DNA here is from genome assembly GCF_040798045.1 of Bacteroides sp. NGMCC 1.200775. NCBI lineage: Bacteria > Pseudomonadati > Bacteroidota > Bacteroidia > Bacteroidales > Bacteroidaceae > Bacteroides > Bacteroides sp. NGMCC 1.200775. The sequence goes on from NZ_JASCQK010000001.1 coordinate 1,289,204, forward strand.
TTTCTCAAAAGCTTTTCCACAGTGGCTGCAAATATATTCCCAATGATTATCTCCCGGCGGAACACCTGCCAGCATAGAAGCGATGGCAGCGCTGATGGCTTTCATCCGGTGCTCCTTTTTAAGAACAAACCTGATTTGATCTGAACCGCAGAAAGGACAAAACTTCTGTTCTTCAGGAATCATCTGATTCTGCTGTAACAATCGCACGGCCGCTTCGTAATCACAATCGGCCACCAAAACATCTACTCCGGAGATGTCACGGACATAACCTCGCAACAATGTCGACATATTTTCATTATGTAACAGAGAGTCGATGCCTTCGTTAGCAAGTGCTCCCTGAATGATATGAGCTTGAACGGCATCATTACAAGTAATCAGCTTTATGGTTTTCATAATTTATATTTAAAACTTCCCCACAAAAATAGCAGATAAAAACGAGAGCCAAAACCTTTTTTATATAACTTTGCACAGAATTCACAAAGTATATCGAAACCAGGCCAATGAAAAAAACTGTTTTCTTCCTGTTTCTTTTGGGCTTGCTCACGGCAGCCGGTGCGCAACCAACGCACAAAATCAAGGGGACTGTAATTGACAAAGCCAGCCGTCAACCACTGGAATTTATCAATGTACTGATCTTGGGGCTGGGACGTGGAGCGGTGACAGATGCTGAAGGGCACTTCAACATCCAGGAAGTCCCCCCCGGTATTTATCGCCTTCAGGCATCTGCGGTAGGATATAAAACGGTACTTACCCCCGAATATATTGTCTCCACTAAAGATCTTACCATCCAAATCGAAACGGAAGAGAACCTGACCGAACTGGAAGGAGTCACAGTCACCGCCTCCCCTTTCCGGCATGATCTGGAAAGTCCTGTCGGACTACGCATCATCGGCCTGCAGGAAATTGAGAAAAGTCCGGGGGCCAACCGGGATATTTCACGCATCGTACAGTCATATCCGGGGGTTGCTTTCTCTCCGGCAGGATACAGGAACGACCTGATTGTCCGGGGTGGTTCTCCATCCGAAAACCGATTCTATCTGGACGGAGTGGAAATACCTAACATTAATCATTTCAGTACACAAGGGGCATCGGGTGGTCCCGTAGGAATCATCAATGCCGACTTGATCCGTGAAGTGAATTTCTATACCGGAGCCTTTCCTGCCGACAAAGGCAATTCACTCAGCTCGGTGCTTGACTTCAAATTGCGTGACGGCGACATGGAACGCAATTCACTCAAGGCGACACTGGGTGCCTCGGAGGTATCTTTAGCATCTAACGGACATCTTGGCAAAAAGACTTCCTATTTGGTTTCAGTACGGCAGTCTTACCTCCAATTCCTGTTCGATATGCTGGGCCTACCATTTCTGCCTACATTTACAGATGCGCAATTCAAATTGAAAACCCGTTTCAATACGACTAACGAACTGACTGTACTGGGGCTTGGCGGCATCGACAACATGAAACTGAACACGAAACTCGACGGAGAAAAAGCCGAATATATCCTCAGCTATTTACCTAAAATTCAGCAGGAAACCTTCACACTGGGAGCGGTATACCGTCATTATGCCGGAGCCCATGTACAATCTGTTGTTATAAGCCACAGTTATCTGAATAACCGCAACACCAAATATCTGAACAACGACGAAAGTAGTGCAAAAAAACTGTCATTGAAATTACGCTCGGTGGAACAGGAGACCAAGTTCCGGATAGAAAATGCCTCGACGTTCGGAAACTGGAAAGTAAATTTGGGAGCTAACCTGGACTATTCGCAATATACCAATACCACTTTCCAGCGGGTTTATATCGATGGAGGCAAGACCTTCGATTATCATACCTATTTGGGATTTTGGCGCTGGGGATTATTCGGAACCATTAGTTATGCTACACCCGACGAACGGTTTACCACCTCACTCGGAGTACGGACTGATGCCAACAACTTCTCTTCCGGCATGAAGGGAATGTCCGATCAGTTGTCTCCCCGCCTGTCACTCTCCTACCGGCTGACGGATGGAGTCTACTTGAGCGGGAATGCCGGACTGTATTATCAGTTGCCTCCTTATACCGGATTGGGATTCAAAGATAACAATGGCAAACTGGTCAACAAATACCTCCGTTACATGAGAGTCAGTCAGGAAAGCATAGGGCTGAGTTGGCGTCCGCGCAATACCTTCGAGTTATCTATTGAAGGTTTCTATAAAAAATATGATAAAATACCATTCTCTATTGTCGACGGGATACCTCTGGCCTGTAAAGGAAACGATTACGGAGTGATCGGGAATGAAGCATTAAGTTCTACCTCACAAGGAAGGGCATATGGAGCAGAAATACTGATGAAATGGCTGATAGCCAAAAAGCTGAATCTGTCCACTTCGTTCACGTTATTCAAAAGTGAATACCGCAACAACAAAGAATCCGAGTACATAGCTTCCGCCTGGGACAACCGATACATATTCAATATGAGTGGAACCTATAACTTTCCTCACAACTGGAGTCTGGGAATGAAGGTCAGTTGCATCGGCGGAGCCCCCTACACACCTTACGATATTGACAAATCCTCTCTGGTGACGGCATGGAATGCCCAAGGACGGCCCTATTATGATTACGGCCAATATAACACAGGACGCTTGCCGGCCTTTGGGCAACTGGATGTCCGCGTTGACAAAACATTCTATTTGAAACGCTGTATGCTCGGTTTTTACATTGACCTGCAAAATGTGACAAACAGCAAGTTCCGCCAGCCGGACATATTGATGAGTACGGGAGTCATCGAAAATCCGTCGGCTCCGATAGCCGAACAACGCTATAAGATGAAATACATCTCTCAAAAAAGCGGAACTTTAATGCCTACATTAGGAATCACATTTGAATATTAAACACATAGACAACTATATTATTAATTACAAAAACTTACTAAAATGAAAAAGAGAATTGTTTTTATCGCAGCACTGTTATGTGGAATGTGCTTCACGACTGCCTCGGCACAATTTAAAATCGGCGGTAAAAAAATCAATGTAGGCAAAGTGGTACAGGCAGGAAGTGACGCAGCTAAGGCAATCACGCTGTCGGATGCCGACATTGCAGCTATGAGCAAAGAATATATGCAATGGATGGATACCCACAATCCGCTGACAGCTGCTGACAGTGAGTATGGCAAACGACTGGAGAAACTGACCGGACACATCAAAGAAGTGGACGGACTGAAAGTAAATTTCGGCGTATACGAGGTTGTGGATGTGAACGCTTTTGCATGTGGTGACGGCAGTGTACGCATTTGTGCCGGTCTGATGGACATTATGACAGACGATGAAGTAATGGCTGTAGTAGGACACGAAATCGGACACGTGATTCATACAGACTCAAAAGATGCAATGAAGAATGCTTATCTCCGTTCGGCCGTAAAAAATGCCGCAGGAGCTGCCAGCTCGACTGTAGCTAAACTGTCAGATTCTGAACTGGGTGCCATGGCGGAAGCATTGGCCGGTGCGCAATACTCTCAGAAACAGGAGACAGAGGCGGACGACTATGGTTTTGAATTTAGCATCAAACATAATATCGATCCATACGCAATGTACAATGCATTGAACAAATTATTGGAATTATCGGCCGAAGCCCCGAAAGAATCCAAATTCCAGAAAATGTTCTCTTCACATCCGGATACAGCCAAACGCGTAGCCCGTGCTAAAGAAAAAGCTGACGAATACACCAAGAATAAATAAACCCGGATACAACATTTTCTGATCCTGCATAAGGCCGGCCCCCACATCCGGAGGGTCGGCCTCAACTTTTTTTGAAAAAATTCATTAATAATTTCGATAGATTTTGCATGAGTCCGTACTTTAGTGTAATTTGCGGTCATGAAACTATTCACATCTATATGGAATTCTTAATCATTATTCTTTTACTCGTACTGAATGGTATTTTTGCCATGTACGAGATCGCCTTAGTATCTTCAAGTAAAGCACGCCTTGAAACCCTGGTAAGCAAAGGAAATAAATCAGCACGGGGAGTACTGAAACAATTGGAAGAACCCGAAAAATTTCTTTCTACCATCCAAATTGGTATTACGCTGATCGGTATCATATCGGGTGCTTATGGTGGAGTGGCCATTGCCGACGATGTAGTTCCCCTTTTCGCTATGATTCCGGGAGCCGAACCTTATGCAAAAGATCTCGCTATGATTACCACAGTAGTCATCATTACTTATTTGTCGCTGATCATCGGAGAGCTGGTTCCCAAATCCATTGCTCTTAGTAATCCGGAACGCTATGCAACCCTGTTAAGCCCCGTCATGATTCTGCTGACTAAAATTTCTTATCCTTTCGTATGGTTACTCAGCATCTCTACCCGCCTGCTTAATAAGCTGATTGGGCTGAAAAGTGAAGAGCGGCTGATGACCCAAGAAGAATTGAAAATGATTCTGCATCAAAGTTCGGAACAGGGAGTCATCGACAAAGAAGAAACCGAAATGTTGCGCGATGTATTCCGGTTTTCGGATAAACGTGCCAACGAACTGATGACCCATCGTCGCGACCTGATCGTTCTGCATACGACAGACAGTAAAGAAAAAGTCCTTCAGACCATCGAAGATAAACACTTCAGCAAATACCTGCTGATCGATGATAATACAGAAGAGATAGCAGGCGTCGTTTCTGTAAAAGATATTATCTTAATGGTAGGCACCGAACAGGAGTTTGATCTGAAAGAAATCACCCGTCCGGCACTATTTATACCGGAAAGTTTGTACGCAAAAAAAGTTTTAGAGCTATTTAAGAAGAACAAAAATAAGTTCGGAGTTGTTGTTAACGAGTATGGCAGCACGGAGGGCATTATTACCCTGCACGACCTGACCGAAAGTATCTTTGGAGACATTCTGGAAGAGGACGATACTGAAGAAGAGGAAATCGTTCGCAGACAGGACGGCTCTTTGTTGGTAGAAGCTTCGATGAACATCGGGGACTTTATGGAAGAGATGGGAATTCTCTCCTATGATGACATCGAGTCGGAAGACTTTACCACATTGGGCGGACTGGCGATGTTCCTGATAGGACGCATTCCAAAAGCCGGAGATATATTCATTTATAAAAACCTGCAGTTCGAAGTAGTGGACATGGACCGCGGGAGGGTCGATAAGCTGCTTGTCATAAAGAAAGAAGAAGAGTAGGAATAGCACTCACTTTTTATATTAATTTAAAGCACTTAACAATGAAAAAAGTAATTATGTTGGCAGCCGTTGTTGCTGCATTGGTATCCTGCCAATCAAAAGGAACAAAAGCTGAAGAAGCAGCCGCAGACAGTTTGGCAGTGGTTATGGAACCCACTATGGAAGAAACTCAGGTTTACGAAGGTGTACTTCCCGCTGCTGACGGTCCGGGTATCCGCTACGTGTTAACCTTGAACACACTGGCGAATGCGGCCGATACAACGTATACACTGGACGTCACTTATCTGGATGCCGAAGGCAAAGGTAAAGACAAAACCTTCACTTCTAAAGGAAAACCGGTGACAGTGGAGAAAACCGTAAAGAATAAAAAGAAAACGGCTCTTAAACTGAACCCGAGTGACGGAAGCGAACCTGTTTATTTCGTAATCGCTAATGATACTACCCTTACCCTGGCTGACGACAGCCTGGAAGTATCTGCCAGCGACCTGAATTACAACATCATTCGTGTAAAATAACACAAAAGTAGTTTAAACCCAAAACAAAAGCCACGCTATGTAATGTTAGTGTGGCTTTTCTCTTTAATTATAGAAATTACTATTTAGTCAGCTTCTCAAAATACGGCAAGCGCTCCAGCGGGACATCTATTGTTATTGTTTTCGGACCTTTAAATACCTTCCCCCGATCATCTCTCCATTTACCTTTGGGCAGCATCACCGTACGGCTTGTCCCGGAAGTCAGCATCGGAGCAACCAAGTATTTGTCACCCAACATAAACTGGTCTTTACAATCGATAAATCCTTGATGGGGATACTGGTATTCCATGTGCCGAACAATAGGTTCACCCGTTTCGGAAGCATGCTTTGCCAATCCCAGAATATAATCTCCCATTTGTTGATGCAAATGGGCATACTTAGCACAAATCGCTACATTTTCTTTACTCAGGATGCGCCAGGGAGCCACGGAGAATTGCATCATCGGCATCAGGGCGTGTACCTGACAGGAGCGTACAATCAACTCTTCATCAAACTTCTTCACATTCAGAAAAGCACCAAACTGGCCTCCGCCTACCATGTCCGGACAAGTATAATAATGTCCCAATAATCCCGCGGCAGTCATATCGGGAATTAGCAACTGAGTCGCACGCCAGGAATAATCCTTATCGCCCAGCCTCTGTACCAATGCCTGACCACCCAACTTCCAGGCAGCACGCAATTCATTGTAGGGAAAGCTCAAACCTATCTCGGCCCATTTCTCCATAAAAGTATTCACATCGGCCTCTTTATCATGAAAAGCATATTCTCCTGTCATATAAGCAACGTCTCCACCATCAAATTTAAATCCGTCGATACCATATTTCTCCTGATTGGCTTTTAACTGTTCCTTCAGATGATTCATAGCCTCCGGATTCGTGGTGTCATAACAGGCACTGTAACCATTCCACCAATGGATGATGGCTGTACGTCCATTCTTATCTTTCAATAAATATCCCTTTGCTTCCAGTTCACGGAATTCAGGACTGTCCGGCGATACATAAGGAGCAACCCACAGCATTACTTTGAATCCCATCTTGTGCAGTTCGTCGGTCATTCCTTTCGGGTCAGGAAATCTTTCGGATTTGAAGTCAAAGTTACCATAATATCTCTGCCAGTTATCATCTACCATGAATACGCCTTGGGGAAATCCGTTTTCTACGGCTTTATGGGCATAATTCATAATGTCCTCCTGATTCTGATCATACATCAGTTCAATCCATGTATTATACTGTGGAAGAGAAAAGAAAGCAGGTTCCGGTATCTGTCCCGAAGGTGGAAAGTGTTTCGCCGAAGCTGCCAGTAAAGCTTCTTTCAGTGTATTCCCCGCTTTTACCGGTTCTATCTTTTCCGAATCCGAATAGATAATCAATTGTCCGTCTTTCACCTCAAAACAGAAAGATTTCTCGGCCCATATATATCGGCCTTCGGAAGAAAGCATGAACGGAACTACCTGATTATTCATATTATTGCGTGACATATCCTGCATCCGCAAATGATCACCAAACGGCATCTGGTTACCTAAAGCTACGAATCCTCCCCACCATCTTTCATTTTTCAAGGGTTCGATCACTGTTTTCATTTTTTCCTGTGCCACTGCGCCAAGCAGTAGTCCGAATGTTACGAGCAATAGTAAAGTCGCTTTTCGTCTCATGATAGTTAGATTAATATTAAAAAAATTCTCAAGTGGCAAAAATAGATAAAAAGGCAGAATTAATGGTTTACCGGCAAAGAATTATTTTTCCGGTCTATCTCTGCACGGATAGGACCCAAATCAATCTTTTCATAGCCAATACTCAAAAAAAGAAAGTTATTTCATTCTTTTATTCTATTTTTTCCTATCTTTATCAGACAGTTACAAACATAATCTTAAAAAAGATGGAACAAACATTTAAAGCAAGAAATCCCAAGATAGGGCTTTGGCTATTCGCTATAGGCATAGTAGCTTGCATTGTCATCAGTTTCATAACAATTCAGGCAATATGGATAGGCGCTGCATGCTTAGGTCCGGGTGCGACAATCTACTTTTCGCAAGCAACCAGTAGATACATCGTCAAAGAAAACGGAATGCTGCAAATTGTGAACGGCTTCCATCAAAAACGCTCTTTCAATCATATCACCAGTATTACATATACTCCCCATGCCTTGGGTATACAGAAAATAAAAATCAAACATGCCACTGGATTTGTCATGGTAGACCCGGAGTCACCTCAGGAACTGATAAAAGCCCTGCAAGAGGTAAATCCCGGCATGACAGTAAGGAACTTTACCTGAAACAAGATATAGCAGAAAATAAGAATAACCGTTTAACCAAGCTATAATAAGATGAAAACAACAAAAAAATGGACGGGATACTTATTCCTATGCCTGTTTTGTCTTCATGTATCTGCACAAAACAAAGACAGCCTTGTCCAAAAGTTGAGCCAATACGCCTGTCTGATAGAAAATTTCTCAAAACATATTCCACAGGAGAAAGTTTACCTGCAATTCGATAATACCAGCTATTATCAAGGTGATGATATCTGGTTTAAATGTTTTCTGGTCACCTCCGATCTATACCCGGCCACAAACCTGAGTAAAACTTTATATGTCGAATTATTGAATCCCGGAGGTGAAATAATCGACAAACGGATATTAAAAATAGAGAACGGTCAATGTCACGGAGATTTCACTTTAAACCAAATACCCTTTTATTCGGGCTTTTACGAGGTTCGTGCCTATACGAAATACATGCTTAACTTTGGGGAAGATATTATTTTTTCAAGACTTCTGCCGGTCTTCGACAAGCCCCAAACAGAAGGAAACTTCGCTGAAAAAGAGATGCGGAAATATTCAACAGGAAATTACCCGATGGAGCGCCCCAAACCGACAAAAGGCAAAAAAGTAAATTTAAAGTTCTTCCCCGAAAGTGGAAACCTGATTCAGGGAATAGAGTCACAAATCGCTTTCGAAGCGACAGATGCCTATGGCAACCCCATAACATTGAGTGGTACTGTTATCAACGACGAAAAACAGGAAACAGCCCATTTCACCGCAATCCATGACGGACGGGGAGTTTTCAATTACACACCTACAGGTGATAAACAAAAAGCAGTCGTCGAGTTTAATGGTAAAAAACACCAGTTTAATATGCCGGAAGCCCTGCCAGCAGGGTATGCGCTACATGTTGATAATCTGTCATACACAGACAGTGTGGAAATTGCTTTGCAAAAGAATCCCAATACTCCCGCCACTCTATTGGGATTAGCAGTTATCAGCGGAGGAAAGCTTCACAAGTTTTGTCTGATCGACGTTGAAGGAAATGAAATCATTCGCTTCAAAATAGATAAAAGCAGATTAACACCTGGAGTCTCCCGTATCGCGTTATTCAATGGTGGCGGAGAAGTCCTGTCCGACCGTTTGATATTCATTCACCCTCAAAAACGATTATCTATAAAAGCACGGACAGACAAAGAAACATACAATCCCTATGAATTAGTAAATCTGGAATTTACCTTAACCGGAGCTGAAATGCAACCGGTACAAAACACATTTGCTTTATCCGTAAGAGATGGCATGAATGAAGTGGAATCAGGACGCAATATACTAACCGACCTCCTATTAATGTCCGAGATAAAAGGGTATGTCCGCAATCCCGGCTATTATTTTGAAGCGGAAGACGACACACACCGCATGGCAATCGATCTGTTATTGAGGATACAGGGTTGGCGCCGCTACTCTTGGAAGCAAATGACCGGAATTGAATCTCTCAACCTCAAATATGGTCCCGAAAGAGGTATCGAAACACGGGGCCAGGTTGTTTCTTTCGTCCGGCAACTTCCAAAACCCAACGTAGAAGTATCGTGCTTTTTGAAAAAACGGGGAGAAAATGAAGAAAACAGCAGCTTCATCGAGGCTATTACTACCGATAGTTTAGGACGTTTTTCACTGATATCGGATATCTATGGGAAATGGGACTTGATATTGGCAGTGACAGTCAACAGAAAAAAGAAAGATTATCGTATTCTATTAGACAGATTGTTCAGCCCTCCCCCCGCAAAATATCATTATGCCGACATGCAGGTGAACATCGCCAATACGAAAAAAGAAGAAGATACTATTCTGGATAAAGAAACAAATGTCTTGACAGAAGACGACATCGAAACCTTCTTTGCCGCCTATACAGATTCACTGGCTAAAGCAGGCAACCACGAAAAGAACTATCGATTGAAAGAGGTGACCATCAAAGCTAAAAAAAGAAGTAAAGAAAAAGAGATTTACGACAGTCGTTCAAAATCAATAGCTTATTATGACGTCCATTCTGAACTGGACGACATAAAGGACAGCGGAAAATTCATCGGTGACGACATACACGAACTGATGCTGAATATGAATAAGAATTTCAGTCCTGTCCCACAAAGGAATTATCTATATTACAAAAGTAAAATGCCGCTCTTCGTTATCAATTATGAATGTACCCGACATACTGAGATGGACTATAATAAATACAAATATATAAGGCTTGAAGCCATCAAATCGATTTATATTACTGAAAACCTTTCCACTATTTGCCGGTATGCAGACCCACGGCTTTCACCCTTCGATGTATCCGACTTATATGGTTGCGCCGTATTGATTGAAACCTATCCGGAAGGCAAAATACCGACAGAGGCAGGCAAAGGTGTCAGAAAAACATGGCTTGACGGATATAGTCCGGTCAAAGAGTTCTATCAGCCGAATTACTCCGCACTTCCTCCCGTTCCCGATTATCGCCGTACTCTTTACTGGAATCCCTCAGTTAGTACGGACAAGGACGGCAAAGCCCACATCCGCTTCTACAATAATAGCAGATGCCGGAAACTAAAAATAAATGCAGAAACCATCACGGCGGATGGGCTAATCGGAATATACGAGAATTGATTTTCTTATATACACTGAAATCTGTCTTGTATAAGATGGAAAGATTAAATTTATTCTTTGGCCCATCTCTGTACGCAGGATAATGGGGAGCAGAGGGTCAGACTTTAAGTTTATATGCCGGGCATAAATGAAGGGGTTGCAAAAAACGATTTTTGCAACCCCTTCATTTATGATACAGTGATGTTATTTTTATTTCTTTGCCAGAAACTTCTTAGTCAACCATCTTCTGACTGGTTCATCATAGAACTTCAGGCAGAGATAAGCCAGTAAGATGTTTCCGAAAAATACAACCAATGCCATCGGCCACGCCTGTGAAAAGCTGAGTTCTTTACTCCATACCCACGCATAAAACAGATACATGAAAGGGTAGTGTACTATATACAACGGGTAAGATATGTTTCCTAAGAATTCACAGATTTTAGATGACTTTTTATCTGTTGTTTTTCCCGAAGCACCCAGATAGACAAGTAACGGAAAAATAATGATGGCACATACAGAATCATAAATACCATTCATCCACGGAAATTCACTACCACCGATATAAGGCATGGAAAGCAAAACAATAATTGCCAGACTGCATATCCAAAAGGCACCTCTAACCTGAAGCGGTTTAAAAACACGCGTCATCAACAATCCGATAGAGAATGAAAACAATAAACGCAGGAAACCTCCGATCAGATTATAATCTGCCATTGACCATCCCACACCCAAGTGACCATAACCGGAAAAATTGAATATGGCAAATGAAGCCAGTCCGATTCCGGCCAATACAACCAGCACCGTGAGAGCCTTCGTAGACAACTTGCGAATAAACAATGCATATAGTATGTTTCCGATATACTCAAAAAACAAAGACCAACTGGGACCATTCAAAGGGTACATCTCACCGTTTCCACGGACTTCGGGACCTGCCCCCGGCGCAACAGGAATCAAAAATATTCCCATAAGCATAGCCAACATTACCATCGAAATGGAAACCTGTGAACCATCCCACTTCTCACAACCCTGTATGCAAAACGTAATGCTACCCAAAACAGCTCCCAGAACCACCATCGGATGCAAACGAATTAATCTGCGTTTGAAAAAGTCTTTTGTTTTCATCGTTTTCCAACGGTCATCATAAGCATAGCCGATAACAAACCCCGATAAGATAAAGAAGAAATCGACAGCCAGATATCCGTGATTAAATCGCTGGTCCATGGGACTTGTTGCAAAACCTTCGAATATATGGTACCATATTACCATGAGAGCAGCGACCCCTCTCAATCCGTCAAGAAGTTCATAATGAGGTTTTGTGTCTAAAAATGCAGTAGTAGTTCCTTTTTGCATGATAATTTACAAATTTGTTTTTTGTTAACGGTTACATAATAATGCGGCAAAGTTACGCAACTTGAAAAACATAAAATTTGTTCTATGGCAAAATCTTATCGTATAAAAATCATTTTTGGGCCCTAAGACGACTAAGTGTAGAAAGCTTGATCCCCAGATATGATGCGATATATCCCAAATTAGCCCGCTGGCACACTTGAGGAAACTGCTGCTTAAACTCTTCGTAACGTTCTTTGGCCGGCAATGCAAGCCGTTCCTTATGTGAACGCTGCAAACGTCTATATTCATTTTGATGGATAATCCGTCCCCAGTTAGCCAGTTCGATATTGGTTTGAAAAAACCTGTTCAAGTCAGCCAGTGATATTTTGTATGCAACAACGTCTTCAAGTGTTTCTACAAATTCTTCACTCAACTTATTATAATATAATTCATCCATGCTAAAGACAATTCCCCCTTCACAAGAAAAAGAAGTAGTTATTTCTTCTCCGTTCACAAGCCAGAAAGAACGGGTCATCCCTTTTTCTATAAAATAAGCGAACTTGCAAAATGTATTTTCCTTTATCAACAAATGTTTTTTGGGAAAATGGCATAAGGTCACACTCTCTTTCAACGCTTGTATTGTATCGTCAGAAAGCAGACACACAGAATTTATCTTATCTATAACATTCGTCATAAAGCTTCGGATAATTGAATATCTATAAAAGTCATTCAGACTAAGCCTTAAAATAGAAACACCCAACTTTACAGTTTGGACGTAAAGTTGGGTGTTTATTCCGTAAAATATTGATTATCAATATTTATATATAGAGAGAGACAGGGTACTGAATCCATCTACTTAGTCGCCTTAATTCAACTCTTTATCAATACATCAATGCCTTAGGAGGTACAATTTAGATTTCAAAAAAGACGTTTATCTATCGTTCTTTGGCTGTTTGCTGTCTGTCTAAAACTTCATTTCAAAGATACAAACCTTTTCTGAATTATGCAAATGGCTAAATATAAATGTTTCAGCTTAGGTGTAAGGTGCAAGCTATATAAATATATACTTGCACCTTACATCCAAATCTTATCTTTTTTTTTACATATGCAAGTTTTATTAAAAAAATATTTGTACATACAAAAGTACTTTCATAAAACTTAAAAAAATGGATGAAGTTATAAAATTAGGCTATTTAGCAGGTGCAACAAGATTTAGAAGAATAAGCGACAAGTTGTACATAGATGGAAACAAACTATACAGTGATGAAAAAGTACTGTTTAAAGCAATCTGTTTTTCAGCATATTATGCATTATCTGTATCCAAAAAGCCATTGACTGTTTTAGATTTAGCTAATATTATTGCTTTTCTCACATAACAGTTAAAAACATAATAAGAGAAATGGAAAATGAGAATTTAGTTCAAATCAAGCAAAATATTAAGAACAAAAGGTCTAAAATAATTCATTTATCAGAAAAGGGAATTTTAGAACTTTCAAAGATAGCTACACTGTCCTTGACTGTGATGTCGGTCGGTTCGTTCACCCATTTCAATTACTTTGAATTGCAAATCCGTCCAAATACCTCTTTTATCTGTCTGCACGAAATCGGCAATCGCCTTTTCATATTTACTCTGCTCTCCACAACTTGTTAGCAGCAATAGAGCCGCTGCCGTCACTAATAAATTTCTATTCATCTCATATTCGTTTTATTTTCAATCATTTGCAAAAGTAGTTAAAAACCGTAAGAGTATTGCTATTTCCGCTTCCTTTTCTTCTCGTCATCCTGCTGCATCCGCTTGTTCAACCTTTCCCGTATCTTATCCAGAAAGTTTCGTCCAGCGGACGCTGGCTTTCCACATTGAGTATCTTGTGAAAATAAGATCAGCCGTCCCAGCAACATCGTTTTTTGATACTTGAAAAAAGAGATTTCTTCGGTTTCATCACTGAAAGGCATTGATTCTACAAGCACTTTCATTTCACTCAATTTTTCTTTCAGGAAGACAATAATAGTCTTACAATCTAATGATATGCTTTCCGTTCAGGTCAATGCCGGATACCCGTTTGTCCACTTCCTGCATCATTTCTTCATACGTTTCTTGCATACAAATTCTATTTCTGGTTTTGGGTGCAAAGATACAGGTATTGTCAGGATAGTCTATCACAGATAGTTGGCATATTATCATATAAATTAATCATCGGAAAAATTATACCGAAAGTTATTGCTTTGATTTTCTCAAATTGCCGGGCGTATCACCCAAATACTGTTTACAAAAACTGTTGAAATGCTGCGGGGATGAAAAATTTATGAACCTGCAGCGTAACATCACTTAACGCCATGCCACTGTATTCACTCCCACAAGGAACGAACATTACCTCTCCCGCACACAGGATTTCATCATAGAAGAATGTGCTGGTAATCCGTGCATGCCCTTTCATGCAGAATATCAGGTGGATGATATTCGTATCGTCGCTATGCACCGTTGTCCCGGCAGGAAAGCTTTTCACATCAAAATGGCAATCTATTGGATTTTCATCACAAAACGCCGGCTTATGATTTTTTCGTATCACAATTTATTACGCTATTTTTCTTTGGAAAATACTTTTTCTCCTACGGTAACAGTTCTGAAGCTATGTAGTAATAGCTTTGTCCTTCCATCGTTATTTTTTCTTCTCCGTATTTCTTAGCCATATTTTCTTTCCTCTCTTTAAAATATTGAATAAGTTCGTCCAACTCTTTGTCGGTTAACTGTTTTTTCTTTTTGAGATCCTTCACCGTTATGTCATCAAGCACAGAGCTGTTAGCCGGAACTCCAAATATCTGACTGTGTGCATAAGAAAGAGAATATCGCCTGATTTCCTTTCGCTTATTTTTGCAGATCCGGCAGTTGCGCAGTTCTGACATATAAAAGCGATAAAGGTGGCGGCGTATTTTTCCGGTAGATACATACACCGTATCTACTTTGCTTTCGGAATTTGCGGGTGATGCGCCGATAGTTTCCACCTCATCGGGGAGTACCCTTTCCCTTAAATAGCGGCATAACTGTTTAACTTTACCTTTCTTTGGCTTATTCGTGTCCTTCACATCCACTTCTATTGCACAGAGTGTTTCCAAGCGTTCTATTGTCTGTTTCAGTTCCGGGTCGGAAAGTAGCAGGTAATAGCGCATCAAACTGTCCGGAACGGTAATTCTTCCTGTTTTCCTATACCATACCGGAGCAACATCACCAAATATTTTTTTAAACTCCTTATTCGGTTTTACCCCTTGAGGCAGATGATAGGTTGCAATCAGAAGACTGTCTAAACGGTCTTTACCGTTGCCAACCGTGGCAAATGCACGGTCTATGCTTTCAGAGAGCAGTTGGTGATCCGCTTTTATCTGCGTTACGATGGAATCTACCGCTCCGGCAAACAATTCCATTGGCAGGGTTTCACCTTTCTCCGGAAACAGGAAACCGCCTTGTGTCATGCTGGCATAGGGATAGTCGAGCATGAGAAAATTCGGGCCTGCTTCCCGCAGCAGGTTGCTGCGGCAAAACTGGTCGGCATACAAAATCATATTCCGCTTGTTTTTAGTGCGGTACTCGGCGTAATGTTCAATCATGTTTGAAAGTTGAAGCACATAGTTGTTGTACTTATCGTCGTTCGAGGCGTACAGTTGCCAACCGAGCAGGCGGCAGTTCTTTTCATTCAGGGTTTTCACAATGGAAGAGGGAGCATTCTCTTGCTGTTCTCCCGTTTCACCGACTGATATAATCAGATTAACCGCTTCAGGTGTATTGCCGATAAGTTCCAATGCACTTCTCATTGCCTTCCATGCAGGCAAAGGAGTACTTTCTGTGTCAGCTACATGTGATGCCATTTTTACCAATCGGTCTATAAGTATCTCGTAGTCAGCAGTCAGGGGAATTGTCTCCATGCCCCGGCGAGTAGCTACCGCCGCTCCGAATTGATAGGAGAACGATTCACCGGAACCGGCAAAAAACGGTCCCAGATTCTGTATGGCATTCAACAGCATCGGGTATTGTTCCGGTAGCCGGGAAGACTGTTCCATTGCGAACAGGATATTTATTCGCTTCAATTCTTGCTTGATTTGATTTCCACGGGTATAAGAGATTCTCTTTCCGTTGATGTTGAACACGTGGTTGTCCTTCTTGTCAATAACCGGTTCTAATGTTCCGCTGACGAACGAGCAGGTGGAATCGGTATGGTAAGGATATATCATAGGAGCATATTTCAGCGTCTTTTGCAAAGCCGGCACTCTGGAAAACGCCGTTCCTGTGAACACCTGATGTCCGATTTCTTGCAGCATGACGGCGGGAATCCATCCGATAACCTGCTCACCGATTTTATCGGCAGAGAGAGAAGGAGTTTTCGATACCAATACACTGCGTCTGTCAACAGAATACTTGAGCGCGTATATAATAGCGTGGATACCCACCACGCCGGTTTGATTCTGTAGCTCCGGATCGCCAAACACTTTCAATGAATCGGCGGTTGTAAAATAAGTTGCGGATTGCATGATTGCCGTGGTGTCGGTAATCGCAGTCAACAATTTGTCATGCAGTCCCGACTGTACATCGGTAATGGAAGAAGGTGAAAGTATCAGTCGGGAGCGGTGCATCCAGCCCACATATTCCGCCTTTTTGCGTTGGGTCATACGGTTGTGCTTGATATTTGTGGGGTTATATTTAATCAACCGCAAATAATCTCCTTTGGTCTTGATAACTAAGAACGTATCCAGTAATCCTACCTCGGCAGACTTTACCCTGCCTCCCGGATTGACATAGGCGGCATTCTCCACCCTGTCCGAATAGACAATCCACGGTTTGCGGTGGGCAGCGCTTCTGGGTGCCTTTATCCCCTCTATGGAATAATTTTCAGAATATTCACGAGGGAGCTTCCTCAGTTGAGTGAAGCGGTGTACGGGAGCACAAGCCGATAAAACGACGATAGAAATCAATAGGACAAATAACTTTCTCATTTCATTTCTTTTTTTCGATTTGCATAACCGTTATTTGGGTGATATATCCGCTCTCTTCATCCTCCGTCTCTACGATGACATTCTGGATAATCGTTTCTTTTCTGCCGATATGGTGCAGTCCTTGGCAATAAGAATAAAAGTCGTTATATTTATTGTTGTTGATAATAACCAGCGTGTTCGGGTTATTATTAAAATACTTGTCCACTACATAGTTGTAGTTTACATTAAAGGGTTTACCGTCTGCAATGTTCTGCAACTTCTCTTTGATGTCTAAACCGATGAGCACCATTACATCGGTAGAATCATTCTCCGAATAGTAGGGCAGAATGTTTATCCGGTGTCTGATGGGATACCGGGTATTCTCCGTATTAAGCAATACTTCGTACTCTCCGGGTTCGGTATAAGCATAAAGAGCCGTTTTTTCACGGGAATCAATCATCCCCGTCTCTCCGAACTCCCAGCGCCATTGTTCGTCGTGTCCTTCGCCACGGAAGATGATATTTTCTCCCTGAATAGCTTCCTTGGGAGCTATGATATGAACCAGATGCAGGTCTTCCGTATTGGTCTTCTCTTTTACCCTCACATCAAAGTAGCGTTCCAGATTTCCGTTGACGGTCAGTCGTATTTTGTACACCCCTTTTTGCTTGAACCGATGGTGTCCGCTGCGTTGTGTGGATGTCTCGTTGTTTCCGAACTCCCAGTACCAGATTCTCGCTCCCGACGTGGAATCGGAAAAAAATATTTCTTCCCCCACGACAGGGTCAGACGGAGTTACAGTAGCCTGAATCGGCTGCTTCTGCGAGCAAGCTCTCATTACCAGCAGAAAAACCATAATAAGTATGATAACGGAGATAAAGATATAGAGAACCTTAGTATTTAGGAATTTATTCATCATGGCTTGCCTCCTTTATTTTTAAGTTCGCCTTCCTTCTTCTGGAGTCCGACTTCGCACTCCTCCAGATTCTTCTTGAATTTTATTATGTTATCCTGCTTGCTCCATAGTTCTTTCTTGTCGGCAAACCACATTTCATATACCGAAGCGAGATGCCAGAACATCTTATTGCGCTTGTCAAAACTGTTTCTTTCCCATTGTTTGGCAAGGTCGTTTATCAGGAACTTGATATCATTTTCCTCATAAGAGGCATTGACGCCCGGCTCAAACTGTTCAATACGTGAAAATAGGGTATCTGCGCTCACAATCTGTACTGATTGTATATTTTGAAATTCCTTTTGCCGCTCCATCTTTTTAATGACCATTATTTTATTGGAGAAGATGTGGCGTGTCCCTGCATACTTGAAAAGAATAAATCCACAGGCTCCTGTGATAACAATAAACAGGGTAAGCACATATACAAATCCGATAAAGCGTTCACGCTCGCTAACGGTTTTGCTGCTTTTATTTTTAGGGGTTATGCTCATATCTTTCCTATTTTACTTTTCTACACTAATGTTTCCCAATGTCAGCTTTCGGGTAGCCTGTTTATTGTCCTGAATGCACCGCATCAGGTCTTTTCTCACAAGGCTTTCTTCAATAACCGCTTTACGTATGGCTTCTTTGGTGTCCAGAAACACGTTGATTTGCGAAGCCAGTTTTTTGTACAGAAGTACATCCTTGCTATCCATTATTTGCAGTTCCTCGATAAGTTCCATCTTGCGTGTACTGATAACTTTTTGGAGCACCACCTGATTCAGCCGGTCGTTACTGCCCATCAGCACCAGGTAGTTATACAGCGAATCCACCTTATCCACCAGGGCAATCTGTCTGGCGTAAATCTTATCGTATTCTTGTGTTTTGGATTCCATTAGCTTATATTCGCTTCCATTCGTATGGATAAAGCCTGTGAGCAGTGCCATGCTCAAAGCCGTACTGATTAACAGTCCGCCGGCAAACTCCAAATATCCACGGATGATTTTCTCACTGTTCTTTGCTTTCATAATTCTTATAAATAAGTGTTTATCCCGAGGTAACACGGACTGGCGTCACCCGTCGGTTTTAAATAAGTCTTGCGTTCGTCAGGGCTAACGCTGACCGTCACATCGAACTCCTGCCACGCGCCAAGAAAAATATCCGCCAGCATTTCAAGGGCTTTGCGGGAGCGGTTGCCGGGCAGGAACCTTTCGACTTCCCGAGTTGGCAGGTCGCCTATGTGTATATGCAAATCAGCCTCAGCACTATTAAGCACCCCCACATTCACACTGTTTGCTCCCAGTCTCATGTTCCCCAGCCGGTTCGGTTTTTGTGCCCTTATTGTCCGTTGCACCATTTTGGGGCGTACCTTTACCGGAGCTTCCAGAATCTGCGACAGTGCGTCGCTTACCTCTTCCAGTCTGCCCCGGATCGAATGGATATGCGGCATGAACTTGATGAACAGCAACGCCCCCTGTCTGGACAAAATATGAATGACCGGCCAGCAAGCGGCAAAGAGTTTCGCATAATCAGAATATTTGTTCTTTTTATCATACCGCAATTCGAGCAATTGTGCCTGTATCCCTTCTCTGTCCACTTCGCTCTCCAGCAGGCTGAAAAAACGTCGGATAAAGAACTCTTCGTTACGATGTTGCTGCATCTCTTCCAGAATAAGTCCCAAATTTTTCACCTTGCCGGGAAAGAGCGCCTCATGGAACAATCCCTCCGGCAGCGAATCATAAATCCCCCGGCGGTTGGTCTTTAGTTCTATGTATGCCCCCTCCGCTATGCCGACATGATTCCTATGCTTCACCGATCGGATATCTTTCGAAACATTGCTCAGGTTATTACCGTCACGCACCATCATAATTTGAGCGGTGTCGAACCCGGCTTCCGACAGCAAGGCTCCGTATAGCTCTGCCTTGAAGTCGGTGTCCATTGTATTGGGCGGAAGAAGCCCCTTTATCTCTTTGGGTAAGCGATGTTCCATATCAATCCATTATGCTCCATGTTTTGTTCTGTCCCGTAGTATTGTTCCCCGTAGTGCGTTCCGATACCACAATATTCTCCTTATGCTGACCGATATATTCCAGCGTACTGAGCCGTTGCCACAATTCGGTAAGTGTGTACATAAACGAATAGGCACGAACCATCGAAGCCCGGATATCCGTATGTTCGTACAGCATCTCCAACGTATCGGCGAGTTGCTCGTCGAACGAACCGGGCGTTACGTCGCTCCACTCGTAGAAATATTTCTGCGTTTCCTCCTTTTGCGTCCCTGATAGGTAGCTGAAACTTACATACATGATATGCGCCAGACTCGATACGGAATCCAGTACATCAATAGGAGCATTGTACAGCCCTTTATTGGTATAACTGAATTGCAGGGTGGCGAGATAGCGGAGCATCTCCCGACATATCAGAGAGATGTGCGCACCCAGTTCGCCGCGATTATCCCTGTTATGTATTTTGGCTATGATAATTTTGCTGTAATTCTCCAGTGAGCGGAACATATTTCCGAACTTGGCATGATACTCTTGCAGTTCGGGGTGGCTTTTCATCGTCGTACAGGGCGGGATAAAGTCGGCATCTACCATGAATCGTTCGGCATCCTTGCGGATACGTCCGATGGTCAGGTAATGCGCCCCCAGCTCACTCACATTGATTTCTCCTTTGGGCATCACAAACAGCCGATAGGAGGGCAAGGCGTTCGGATGGCGGGGTGGAACTTCCTCCGGATTGGGGTCACCCGAGCCTACCCGGTGGAACGGATCCACGGAGAGGATAATGTCCCATTGCGTGATATTCTTACGGGTATCCGATTCTACAGAATAGTTCTTCACTAATTCGCTTCCCGTTTCGGTGGCATCAAATTGGATGCGGATGCCCGAAGAGGTGATTGCTTCACAGGATTTCAGCCGCACTTCAATGTGTCCGGTCACGTGCTGGCTGATACGGATGCCGTTTTCGCCATCCCTGTTTTGCCGTGCGGGCAACAGCCCGTAGTTATAACTGTTGGTTCGTACTTCTATGCTGTCGCGAATGCTGTCCAGAAAGTAATCGTCATGTTGGTTGAAGATGGCGGCTGACAGCGGCATACAGTCCGACCAGTTTACTAAATTTTTCTTTGCCATATAGTATGTAGTTTTATTTTTATATTCTTAGTTCTCATTATGTTCCATTACCCGTTTAGCAACAATTACATCACGGCTGCGGATGCGGTTATCCTTTACGGTAAGGTTGAAGTCTATGTAATGCCGGGGAGATAGCAAGGTGGGTTTCCGGTAGAAAATCCATCCTCCCTCTTTTGCTGCATAGTCGTCTATCGGGGCTTGCGGAGATTTCAGATTATAGTCGTCAATCATCCGATGAAACCATGTGCCGAATTGCATTTCGTCCGGTGCTTTCACACTGAGCTTGACCGGTTCCCGGTCGCTTTCTTGCTTGTATAGCTCTATTTGCAGGACTTGCAGGCTGCCCGGGTCAAAATATCCCTCCTGCCCGGTATCGTCAGTGTATCTCCATACTTCATACACGGGAATCGGAATGGCGATAAAGATTCGGTAGGTGCGGATAAATACCGAGACAATGACGAATGGAAGCAGACAGGTGGATGCCCACAGACCGTATTTCAGTTCATTGCAGAGATTGAAGACAAGGGTGAAGAACAACATGGATACTACCAGTATAAAACCGGTGAGAATGATTTCGTGGCGGTACTTGTAGTCGTCCTTAAAAACCCACGCAATCATTCGTATGTTATAACTGCCCAGAAGGAGATACAACATGGCAAGGAAGATGTAGCCGTAGGGCATGAAACCGTAGTCAAGAAATCCCAGCAAAGCAGGGAGCGTCAGGATGACGATTGCACCGACGGTATAACCTACCAGCCGCTTGTTGCCCAGCAAGGCGTTCTTCTTGGCTATGAAAATGCCTAAGCCTACCAGCAACAATCCCAGTATCGGGTAGAGCAGGTAGGTTAAGGCAAGGGTTTGGAAGAATGAGTTCATATTTCTACTCTTGTTTTAAGTTAATCTGAGATATAAATACTTGTTCTAATGGATTATATGACTTCTGTACTTTCATGCTATCAGGTTATTTGATATATTTTACCTCCGCTGTGTTACTATCACAAAGAAAACAGTCGGTCAATACAGTGTCGTCGGGAAGTACGATATATTCCACATTTTCAGGAGCAAACAACTTAAATACAAATTGTTTTTTCCAGATGCCGATTAAGACCAAATCGTTATCATTCGGTATTTCTATTTCATGCTTCTGACAATACCATGACACTCTGTCATAATAATATACTATTCTGTGTTTTATTTTAGATAATCTCTGCTTAAACTCATCCGTACCATATATATAACCCATATAAGCATCTGTAACAAGTATGGTATTAGGATATATCGGTTTAGGGAATCCTTCTGCCTTCCGGCGTAAAAAGTCTTTCTCCCTGTAAGGATCGAAAGTGTCCCCTTGAGGTAACGGACGATTTTTATCCATATAGAGGACATAAAATGACCACCAGCCGGAATCATACGCACCAAGGACAGGAATGACAATTCCACTGTAAGGATGTGCAAAACCTAAGTTTCCGTTAGAATACCCCGGAATTACTTTTGAAAAGAGAATGGTACAACGTGGAAAAAACAAATGGCGGGGAAAAGTCACAGTACCCTTCATTCTGTCTAGTACAAAACGACGGGAAGGAGCAAGTAATCCGTTTAAAAGCAGAAAAAAAGAGGCTACTATTCCTCCACTTATGGGAGGTGAATAAAGATCACTAGATGGATCATTTATTTCTCGATAAATGACGATTATTCCTACGCATGAAAGAATCCCCCCGATGACTATCAAAGTACTCCGGATTAAGGAACTCGGATTGAAGACGAAAAATTTATCATCAGCTCTTTCTACATTCATGCTATCGGCAAGCTCAGCCGTTAATACAGTTGGAAAGGGATATATAATATGCTCCATCATTCTGCTTTTCCCCATCCATATCTTTGTTGCGATTAATACACCTACCAAAATCAGTCCTATCGACATCAAAAATATCATTCCGGATACGAAGAGTATTAATAGCTTACCCCATACATACTCAAAAATCCATAGCTCCTCATAAGACCAATTTGTAAAGCGCCACATTCCATAACAACAAACCCCAAATACCGGAAATCCGCATAACAATACAATGATTCCGGCTATAATTCTGATTGTAGAGGGGCGGTTTCTATCTGTTTCCATTTCCATAACTGTTTCTATTTTTAAAAATTCCACACATCTTTACTGTTTGGAGATATAAATACTTGTTCTAATACGGTCTTTGCTTCGTGATAAAGAAGCCTTCTTGAATCTAAAGGTACATGGGGAATATCAACTTTATACCTGTAGATAAGAAATGTCTCTTCTCCGTTACGGGGCATTGGAGTAATACTTCCATCATTGTGCCTAAAACTCACATATAATAATATATATAGTTCTGGACTGGCATAGAAAGTGTTCGCAAGGTTTCCATCCCGAAAAATATAATGATAAAAACTGTCGGTCATTATAGGTTCTTGGCCATGAAAGTAGGATGAATAAGGAATATTATTCTGACTTTTACTGTTCACTTCTTTTAAATCTACATCAAAATATGGATTCTCACCCACCGGTATTTTTTTAACGAACTTAACACGCATTTTTATTCCAGAAAGATTCATCGCTATTTGTGTAATGTCGCTATAAATGTGTACCAGCACCTCGTCATACAAAGGAGGACGTACTCGTGAATCTGCAGAATAAACATATTCTTTCCGTCTGTATTCTATTTTAGCACTGAAAAATGGTATCATTACCTGGGTATAGAAAAACGCTTCGAGCTGATATCTATAATCTGATAAAGCTTTAAGGTGCTTATTGTTTTTCTTTTTGTGGAATCTATTATTGAAAATATTAGTTCTGATTTCTACGGAAGAAAGTTTTTGAATTTGCTGGTAAGGCTCTCCCGTGAGACTCTTTGTTATATCTTCATATAAGACTGTTTGTTTTATAAATGTCTCAATATCGCTATCTATCAAATAACTAGCAATGAAACCACATATCAATCCAATTGCGGCGCAAACAAGAATGGTCCAAGGACCACCAGCCCAAGCAAATTTAAGACCCAATAGAGCCAGCCCTCCGCCTGTAGCAAAGGATAGAGCTGATATAAAATAAAATGTAGCAGCATCCTTGTCATTCCTATTTATACGGGCAATCCCATCAAATACTGCAGTAGCGGCATCAGCAAACATTCCTACAGCACCAAGTACTGTTATTTGTAATCTAATCCGTTCCAAAGACGCTTGGTAGATTAACGCCTGTCTATTCGAAACTGATGCTCTCAAATCCAACCCTGTTTCAATAAAACGACGTTGTATTGTTGCAATAGCAGATGCAAATCCAACAGTTTGAGCTAGTGTTTTTAGTTCTTCATTTTCTTTGTCATATCCCTCCACAATAGCAGATAGCTGTATAAAAGAAAATATAGCTAAATAAGACTTATTACATGACATACGCTTGAGAAACTTTTGATATTTTTTTGGATTTTTGGCGATAGTTTTAATATAAACAGGTTTTGTTAAATCCTCTGGTTTTTTTACTTTAATTCGAATATAACCTCTGCCATCAATTACTGTTTCGTCTAGTCGGCTACGTCCAATCTCATTGAGGCGTCTGGTGACATCTCCTTTATCAAACTCTATTAACAGGTTATCCCGATCTATTAGAAATCTGTCTATCACTAATTTTGTTTTTTTTGTTTCGTATGCTATTCTCCAAAAAGTATTTATTGCATTGTCTATCAGTAGCATAAATGCAGAAAAACTTCCATCTACCCCAGCGCTATTTTTCTCTTTATATGCTGCATTAGTATCTCTTGCTATATCAAGGTTTAACGAAGCAAGAGTAGGAATATCTTTTAGTAATAAACCTACTTTATTGTCACCTTCTCCAATAAAAGCATCGAATATGGATTTTATTGTAGAAGCGCAAGGATCATTGTATTTTTTATATACATCCGGTAAATCCAGCCCTTTATCATTTATATGGGGAACAGGTGATAGCGCCAGCAAGATAGTCATTAGGGAACTCTGAAGTTTAAATTTCATTTCAGAATGCATCACATCATTTTCGTCGGCTGCTATATTGACTGTATCTACGGTAAACCGTTCGCAAAGTCGGGTGAAGATGGGACTATTAATATACAATGCAATCAGTTTACGCAGATTTTCAATTTTTGCTCTGCTTTCTTTTCGTTCTTCGGTAGCTAACAGTTTTTCGATAGAATCCCGGTCTAATGCTTTTGCTCCTGCTTTTAAGTGATTTTCTTCTTTAGAATAGGCAAAATTATAGAAATAAAGTAGCAGAGTATGTATATACTGGGCTTGCTTAATCTCTTCTTTCCGGGTATCAAAATCTTCTCCCTGTAACAAGTCCATCTCGGATAAGAGATAGATTATCTCCCCATTTTCTAAACCTTGCATTCCGGCGCTCTTCATAAGTAAGCGCTTGATTTTTTCAGGAGACACTCCTATCTTGATAGAACGAATCAAGGATTCATGCTCGATGCGCGCATCGTTCAAATCATGGATAAGTTTTTCTACACAACCGAGAGGGTCGTCTAAAACAAAAAATACATCCCGGAATTTCGTTCTTTTTTCCTGATGTTGTATTTTTACAGAATCTATAAGCCGTTCGTAATCATAAGCTATTGCATTAGCATATCCGTCTTCCGGCATCACTGTCTTATCCGGCATAAACCAGATGGAATCAGCATCGACATGTCTTCTTTCAATATCACTCTTAGTTGTACCATCGCTCCATTCCTTACATTTGAAAACAGAACCTATCGGTTGTTTATTATAATAAGTTTCATTAATAAAAGAATCGGATAATTCAATGGATGTATAAAACAACTGCACCACATCGTCTGAGAGTAAAAGGATGAAATCATTGGTCTGGTTTATATGTTTTTCCATACAATCCTTCTTCGTAGACGCATTATCTTTCTTTTTTATCCCTGTTAATGTATATTTATTATTTGTGCATTCATAGATATATACGGATTCCGTATTATGGCTATATACATATAGCCAACCATTGCGTAAAATCATCGGACTCAAATGATAGCCATAACCTTTGACTACAGGAATCGCACCGCCCCGGCCATCGAGAAGTGTGAGCTTACCGGAAGGGTAAACGCTTGCTTTTGCTTCCTCGCTGTCGCAATAGATGCCGAATCGCATTGGAAAGAGCCTGATACCGTCAATGATGTCAAGCTTTGGAGACTCTACCTTTATGTCTTGATATTCAGCGCTAAATTTATAGCTACCTAATTTAACATCATCCATATTTTACTCCTCCTTTTTAAAGTGTTTGGATAGTATATCCCAGTCTATTTCAACCGTTCCGTTTTTTACTGTTCCTTCAAACTGTTTGACAATACGATTATCCTCATCAATCAGAACACTAATTTTCACAGTGTCTCCATCCGGAATATTGGTAACATCGGCTACCATTTTCGTACCTTCGTCAATTCTATCGGAATAAAGACGGACGCCTTCTTTCTCCCATCTAAGATTATAAATCATTGGAGTCTGACCCGAAGTTTCTTTTTTTAATTCTGCGATATTGTTTTTGGCTTCTTTCATTTTCTTTGAATTGCCTGTAACTGCAGCGCCTACGCTATCAACTGTACGGATTTTCGGGAACGGTATTTTCCGGATATTCATCGTAATCGGTTTTATAGGGGTGGCGCTACCGATGACGACTCCGGGCACTCCTACCGGGATCACACCTCCGTGGGCAGTCATACAGTTTTGTACGACAACAGGGACGCCGTCAACCATTACTCCCGGATATCCCTGAGCTATCATGTCAGGAGGACCACAGCATACGCAGGCATCTCCCATAAGGGATACCGGGGTTCCGTCTACCAATACTCCCGGACAACCGGGACCTATGATTGGACCTCCCATATGGGGCGTTACACCTGTGACCATTGGGCATATATGATTTAAAGTCACTGTCACAATCTGTTTCATAAGCTTACGTTCTATGTTTTACATTACATCTATTTTGTGGGCAGCTCCCTGCACAGTTGTCATCTTGCCCGATACTAATGTTTCTGCACCGTTTATTGTCGCTTTGGTCTTGCCGTCTACCGTTGTATTTTGACCGGAGAGATTGACATCGGCTTTTGCTTCGGCATTGATGCTTCCTTTTGCGGATGCTGACATGTCACCATCAGTCTGCTGCATCAAATTGCCCTTGGCTGCAAGATTTATATCGGCTTCGGCAGTTACATCTACATTCTGTTTAGCTGCAATCTGAACATTTTCTTCAGCATTGATGCTGACGTTCTTTGCTGTCAAAGACAGGGTTTCCGGTGCGGTGATTTCAATATTCTTTCCTTTAGTGTCTAAATGGAGTATACAACCGTTACCATCCTTAATCGTAATGCCCCAGTCTCCACCCTCATCATCATTGAACTCCAGCGTATGCCCACTGCGTGTCCGCATACTCTTTACACTGTTATCCGTTGCTGCTCCCTCTGAATTAGCCTTATAGAAAAGGCTGCCTGTCACATAGGGACGGTCGGGATTACCTTGTTCGAAGCCTACCATCACCAAATCACCCGGCTCGGGAATAAACACAAAACCACGGTTCTTGGCTACTTGCTCGCTCTTGCCTGCATCCGGGCTTTGCACCCGCATCCAGTAGCTCTCGCCGCCGTCTATCTCCTGCCACATGAACCGCACCTTGACACGCCCCTGATTCTTGGGGTCGTCATTGCTCAACACTCTTGCCATCTCCGGATAAGCTATCGGCATCACGGCGTCTCCCCACGGCATGACGGGCGTACCGCCGGGCACACCGCAGAAGGTGTTGCTATATTGTCCTTTACTGTTTACCGTATGGGTAATCTCCGTGATGCGGTAACGTCCCAAATCGGGAATCTTAACTCCCGGGAAACTTTCGGGTACACGGGTAACCACCAATTCTCCCAGCCGGATGCCGCAGTAACGGCTCGTAGCCCTGATTTGAGACAATTGGGAATAGTTGCGGTGAAATCCGGCATCCCCGTAGTGCTCCAAATCCATTGCACTATATGCGGGTCTTATCGAGGGGAGTCTCGCTTCGGTAGGGAAGATAGGTTCACTGCATTTCTCAGCCGAACGGGAACCAAGGGTAGCGCCTTTAGGCGTTCCGCTAAAGTCGTAATAGAACTTATCATTGACAGGGTCGAACTCATAGGTACTATGGTTTAGCGAACGGATGGTGGCATTGATGTTGATACCCGTCAGATCTACATCATACCCTGCACGGATTTCCGTATCTATTTCCGGATCTCCTATCTGTAGCGTTTCCCCGTTGTAATAGAACCACTCGCCGTAGGAGCGCAGCAGACGGGAAAGAAACCCGTAGCTTGTCTCTTTATAGCGGGCGACATAGGGGATGATGTCCGTATGTTTGGGATTGTTGGTCACATTCATTTTCACCCCGCTCTTGTCAAGTATGTCGCTGACTATCGTATTCAGGTTTTGTTCTATATAACAGTCCATAGAGGGGTCTCTGTCAAGCAGGATGGTAGGACTTCCCCCTTCCAGAATGACAAATCCCTGATTACCGTCGAAGCCTTCCACATGAATATCAGAAATCAGTCCGTGAAATTCCGTTTTCTCTCCGCTCTCATGATGGGTCATGAGGATGGATACCTTCTCACCCAGTTGCTTGAATATCACATCGGGACCGATAGCCCAGACACTTGGCTTGTCCGGACGGTAGTTCACTTTGATTTTGAAACGGTGATGTGTGCTGACCGACTGAAAGAGTTCCATTGTCACATAATCGCAGACTTTTCCTGCTACTTTTATCTCCACGCTTACAGCGTCCAAGTTTGTCGATGCCATAGTTAATATGTTTTATGGGTGAATACTATGAGTTAATAAAAACACGGTAGTTATAGGTCTCCGGAGACAACCGCCTGAGCTCACTGTCCAAATCGACAACGAACTCTTCCCTGTCCAATCCTTGCATCCCCTCCGATAACCGTAGATACACGTCCAGTGTCCTTATGAAACCTTCGCTTTCTTTTTTACCGGCTGCATACCCCAGCTTTACCTCCACAGAGCGAATGCTGTCGCCATACCTTGCCATGCAGAAGTTGCGTATATCCTCTTTCGTGTATATGCTGCCGTGTGACAACAGCATGAATCGGTACATATCCATCCGGCGCTTTACGGATGGGGACGGCTTTCCTCCATGAACGGAAGTGACAAACTGCAGCGTATCTTTGTCTATATCGGGATTTGCACAGTCATTCAACGGTTCTCCCGCATAGATGTCATTGGCAAATTCGCCATTAGTAAGAGTATAATCCACAGTTAACCGGGTATCCTTGTCATAACGTTGGTCTATGACTACATACGACAGCATTTCCTGTCCTCCGACTCCGTCTTTATTCTTATCTCCCAATTGGTTTACCCGTTCCTCTATCTGCTCGATCACCTCTTTCATCCCGTCTTTGTCTGTCGAAGAGAAGGCCATGCTTTCGTCATATAGCAGGTCTGTCAGACGGTTCAGAAAATCTTTGGCATCCATCGCATTGAAGCGTTCGCAACCGCCCCTTCTGACCGAATAACAGCCGGCTCTACCTTCATCCTGTGTGCTGGAAATTTCCCTAAGCTGGTCTCCGTGGTTATCGGTAATCGAATCCACAAACAGGAAATATTCAAATTCCGTCTTTTCCAAAGGGAGAATGGCCGAGACGGAATCTACCTTTCTGGTAATCTTTGCCGGATATTTGTTTACTACGATAAAAGTGTTCATCTGCACCTTTATCTGTTCCAGTATTTCTTTTGAAAAAGCGGTGGGAAATTCTATATCTATCCAAACAGTATCCGCATCACATTCAGCAATGAAATCACTTGGCAGCAGGAAAGAGATTTCTTCGGGCACTCTGCTACGTGACAAATCTCTGACTTTTAATCCGTGAGCTTTCAATGTCAGGTAATGGGAAGCATATTTGCTGGTTATTTCTTCCGTAATCAACCTGCCAAGATCGTATTTCTCACTGACCGAACGTGTGGGGTCGTACTCGATTCCCCCTTTAATTTCTACAGGAATACCGGCAATCGTGCAATGGCAGTACGGCAGTAATTTCAGATAACTGCTTTTATCTGCTACAAGCGGTATATCTATATATAACGGCAAGTCGTTGAGGGTAGTTACATTGTTGCCTATTTTCATCCCGATACTGATTTTCCGCCCCATTACCGGCACATCGGAACGAAAGCGGGCAGTGGCGTCACGTTCTCCTTCGGGAGTGATTGTGCAAAATTCATCCGCCGTCACGAGAAACTTCAGTTCGGCATTGATTATGCGGGTTTCATGCAGCGGAGTAAAGAAGAGATTTTTCATCTTATACTTCTTCACTATCTCCGTGCTTTTATAAGAAAACAGGTCTGTGGGAGATACAGTAGCTTGCGGTGTATATGGTCGGGCAGCAGCAATAGCATGGGCGGGTTTGGCAACCAATGCCGTGTGTGGAGTAAGGGCGGAAGCGACTTTCTCCAACAATCGGCTTTCAATGGCGTGCATATCACCGGACAGCTTGAAAATTTCGCCCGACAAGGCTTCAATCAGCAGTCGGATAAGGGGGTCTATGCCATCTATATTTCGTATGTCATATAGGGTTGCCGCCTGTTTGAACATCCGGGCTTTAATGCTTTCTTTTGTGAATAGATTTGCCATACGTTTTAATTTTATATTTCAACTGCCTGATTATTCGTTTGATAAAGGTCCCATGTATAATTTGTAACCGAAACCGCAGGGAGCACCGGTGGAATTCAATGTGGCGAGTACTGTAATATCTACCCGCTTACGTATCATCCGGTTATCCAGAACTTCCTCCCTGACTACTTCTTGTAGGTTTACCGAGAGGGTGATGTCGGAAATGCGTTTCTCATAAGTGGAAATCGCCTGCATCACGTATCCGGTAAACAGTTCTTTCCATTGTTCGGTAGAAACAATGCGCTCAAAGTCCAACTCCCAGATCCGACAACCGTATTTGGGGTCGAAACGGTGCTCACCCGGACAGGTGGTCAGCAACAGTTCGATGTGCTGGTCGATGGATTCCAGTTCGGAACATCTTTCCAGTTGCCGGATATCTCCTTCGAAGAGCTTTTCCAAACGTACCGGTAGTTTATAGTATTTCTGTTTCATCTTCCAAAGAATTTACTTTGTCGTGGTACGGCTATTCTACCGCCCCACATACTGCTATGTCCTGTGTCATACCGGCGCTCGATGCCGAATGAATTTCTTTTGTACAAGTTATGCGACCATAGGTAGGGATTCCTCCGGTCTGCCAGTATCTCCTCCAACTTAGCCAAAAGTAATCTCCTGTCGGAAAGATTGCTTTCCAGAACATAGGTCATATAAGTTCCGGTATAGGGGTGGTATTGTGAAATGAATAATTCACACCCGCCGCCTTGCATCGAGACTTCGCATCTCTCCAACATGGTATCATAACTGATATATACTCCCGTCAGCCCGCAAGCCGGTGCGGGGGAAGCATGGGGAACTGCCGTCCCGATGTATCCGAGCTTCTCGACTTCACCGCCTTGCCAAAGACCCGTTTTGAGTAGTCCTGCCATTTCATGTAGTGAGTATATAGCCATAGTATTATCGTTTTAGTTCAAATTCATCACCTCCCATCCGGACAGACGGAAAAGTCATCACAATGGTCTTTACCGATGTGTCTCCCTGCGATACATTGCGATAATGCACGCAACTTGCATCACTGAATTTTATCTCGAACAGTGCGCCTTCGTCCATCGCATCGCTGTTGCGGTAGAATCGGACTACTCCGTTCTCTTTTCTGTTCGATTGCATTATCCAGTTCTCCACCTCCGCATTTACCGGCTCCGAGAACACGGCGTATGCTTCCATATATTCTTTCGAGGAATTATCCGGCTCATAGGCAATATCAAACTCGGACAAGATGTGCGACTCTCCGCAAAGCGTCATCTCGCATACCATATCCGGATTGCGTCTGTCCGCAAACACTTCTTTTCCTTTAAACAGCCTGTCGAAAAAGCCCATAGTTATTTGTTTTTAAAAAATAAGTCATTGTCCGTTACAATCTCTTTGGCTTCTATCACAATGATAGTCACCACACCTTTTTTAACCCGCGAATCGTAGTTCATACGATAGCTCCTTACCGATGCGCCCGAAAATTGCAGTTTGGCAAAGGTCGTTTCGTGTTCATCTAATGTAACAATCGCCCCATCTTCTTTACGGAAGGTGTCAAAGAGCCATCCCAGCAGGGTAGCGTCGGCAAATTCGTCAATGACGATCCGTATTTCTCCGCCGCATAAGCCGGAAGTGATTTCACCTTTACGCCCCACATTACGGCTCAATCCGTAATCAAAGTGTTTCAGCGGATACTTCCCCCGGTACTCGTCGTGGGGTAGGTCGGTGTTCTCTTTATGAAGGTACAGGTGCGTTTGCATAAATCTATATTTTAATTAAAATTCCCATTTCCAATGATTATATCCTTGATAATAATCTAACACTATTAATCATATCCGCTAAAACCGGTAATCTATTAAAGTTATTCGAGCGTATTCCCATTTTGTACGAGCAATCAAATGAACAACCGTAGACATCATAATGCTAATTCTTTTCTGCATGATATGCACTAATCAAAATATATATCCCTTTTTAATACATACAACTATGAAAAACACCACAAAATTTGTGATTACGTACAATAAGATTGTCACAAATGGATGCCTTTTCCAATAAGTATTTTTTTCTAAATTATATTTCTCAATTATTCTTTTATATCTACCATTATACCAATAATAGCAATAGACACCGACAAAAAATCCTAAATAGATAATATGTCCCCACCAACCTAGAGCTAACAATTCTTCAAACCAATGAATTTCTAATGTCTGTAATACAACTTGCAATATAGCTAAATGTAACATCATATTAGGAGTTACCATCATCATGCCTGCTAACACAGGTAATCCGTCAAAGTTATGTGACCTCATACCCATTTTGTAGGAACAGTAAAATAAATAATCATACAGAATCATAATGCTAATCTTACACCGTCCCACCACATTTCCAATTCAGAAGCTCTATTGTCTATCCAGTCATAGAACTCGTCACCCCAAGTATAATCAGCCACTCCGATACCGATAGCTAATACCCAACCGACATAGGGAATAAAAGTAACGCCATAAGCTAAACCTGCTACGGCAATTCTTGTACCTGCTACGGCAAATCGACCATTTTGCACATCACGCACAACTTGATAGCCAGTAAGCACCATTCCTGCCCATCCCAAAGCTTTACCTACTCCACGCACTCTACTCATACCTTTAGCGGGGACTTGATAGTTCCCTAAAGGCAATCTTATAATCGGCGGAAGCGTTTTGGGCGAGAAACGCATCTGCTTAGGTAAGTACGCACCTCGATTATCCATAATCTTCTCAGCCCAATTTCCGGCTGTTTCAGCAATTCCGAATCCTAACCCTGCCAGTCCTTCCAGATTGGGTCCTTCCTTATTTACAGCAGGCAGGCTACCAGAATCGCGTACCGCTGACACCAAGTCCGTCAAACTCTCATACTTTGCCTCATAAGTCTTTCCATTTGAGTTATCCGTGGCACTAATCACAATTTCGTACCGACTGCCAGTGTCAGTAATTACAATACCTATCTGACTATTATCCGTGGGCAAATATTGCTTTTCTTGGCCTAAATTTATCTCAGTGATATTATTACCTTTGTTTTTAACTATTAAGTCACGGACCTTTTCGGAAACTTTTGTTGGATCTTGCATCAGACTTTTTTCATAGGCATATTGGGAGGTATCGTATTTCCTTTCTGAGACTATCGTATGAAAACTCTCGTCCACCGAAACATTCCGAGATATTGGACTCCATCCGTTTTGATTTACCGGTAGAATTACCTTGCTACTCATCCAAGTATATCCCAAGCCAACTACAAATCCTTCATAGTCATCCCCCCGTTCCAAGATGACATTAAATTCACTTTGCGTTTTATATTCATTTCTATAAGCCATATCTACACCTATTTAACCCCAGTGATTATCAAAGCTAATTCCATTCATCAAAATCTCATCAGGAGAAATTAATAGTTTTGAAATCATACCGGAAGCATTACCAACCTGACGCTGAAAACTCACACAATACGCATTATTAAACATTATCCGCAAAGGTGAATTGGCGGTTTTAGAACGAAATACAATCTCCCCGTTTTTAGGAGATGAAGTCATTGCCCAACGATAAAGATTGTCCGGTAGCGCCTGCGTCAAAACAACAAGCATTCTACCGCCACGGACTTCGTCTTGCGGTTGACCTTTATGATCAACCGACTGTCCGAAACTTATGCTAAATTGGCTCATCTCATACTCTTTGCCGTCAAGGATGAACCATGCGGTCAGGTCACTGTCTATTTTGGGTAAACTAAATAATTCCATAACGCCTATTTATTTATTGTCCAACGATTTTCAAGGGTAGTTTCACCCACTTTGATTTTACGTGCCTGTAATGTTATCTTAGTTTGTATATATCCTTTTCCTTGTTGGACATAATCTATCTCCAAACCAACGCAAGCTGCCTGCTCAAAGAAAATTTTCTCTAAAGGCTCATTATTGTCATCACACACAACAATGGCTCCATCTTCGTATTTTGTCGAACCTAACATCCAGTGAAGCATATCTTCCTGAGGCAATCCGCTATAGGTGAGATAAAGTGTACCACCACGAACCTCTGTCTGCGGACTGCCGTTAGTGTCTACCCCTTGTGAGAAGTTGAAACTGCAACTCTCCAGTTCGTAACTGTCTTTGTACAATCCCGAAATACTGGAATCGCTCAAAGCACCTATCCTCAAAAAACTTTTATGTCCAAACATAGTATCTTCATTTTATCATTTCACATTCCAATCAATATCTCCATTATCCGCCACATCGACAACAACTGTATTCCCTGCCGTCAATGTTCCTGCAACAATCATCTTTGAGATAGGACGGCGGATATAGTTACGTATCGTACCCGCCACCTGACGTGCTCCGTATTTCGGAGTGAAGCCACGGGTAGCAAGCAGGTTCTTTGCCTTCTCCGTAATCTCAATGTCAATATGCTGCTTCTCAAGCAATGCTATAACTCCCTTTAACTGTATCTCAAAGATACGAACCAGCATTGTTTCGTTAATAGGAGAGAAAGGCACGATTTCCGACAAACGGGCAAGAAACTCCGGACGGAAATAACTGCCCATGACTTCCATCAGGTCAGTGGTAGAAGGATTCTTACCCTCATTAATCTGCTTGCTAAGCCATTCGCTACCTACATTGGACGTAAACAGTACGATAGAATTGGAAAAATCACCCTCTTTGCCCAAACGGTCGTGTAGCTTGCCTTCGTCCATGATTTGCAGGAAGATGTCATAAACGGAAGAATGGGCTTTCTCTATCTCATCGAAAAGCACCACCGCATAAGGCTGACGACGTATCCGGTTCACGAGTACGCCACCTTCTTCGTAGCCCACGTATCCCGGAGGCGCTCCCAATAGCAGGGCTGCCGAATGTTCTTCCTTAAACTCTGACATATCAAAACGAATCATCGCCTTTTCGTCATTGAAAAGTGCTTCTGCCAATGTTTTTGCCAACTCGGTCTTACCGGTTCCGGTAGGTCCCAGCAGGAAGAATGAGCCAATCGGTTGTCCCGGTTTGTTCATTCCACTTCGTGATTCGACAATGGCATCTGTCAATACCTTCAGCGCATTGTCCTGTCCAACAACTCTACGACGCAGAATATCTTCCATATTGAGCAACTTCTCTTTCTCGCCCGACTCTATCTTGCCGATAGGGATACCTGTAGAAGAAGAAACAACGGCTGCCACTTCATGGGAAGTGATTTTCCCGATTTTCTCTTTGGTCAATTCACGTAATCGGTCAAGTACACTTAAAATATAATCCATCCATTCACCGTAGTCTGATGACTCCGGTTCATTCTGTCCATCGGAGAGCATTCCCAGAAGGATAGGGCTTAACCGGTTCTTCATGGTGAAATTGACTAACCGCAACTTCTCCGTGCGCTCCGCTTCGGGCTGGTCTTCCGCCGCTTCAATTGCGGCAAGCTGCTCTGCCAGTCCCTTTATATCTTTTTCCCCGCTCTGGTTAATCATCTTAACCGCAGAGAGGGTACGGTCTATCAAATCAATAGCGGCATCCGGCAAACGGCGTTCCTTGACATAACGCTTGGCGAGTGCCACGCATTCCGGCAACGAATCTACATCTACCCCCACACCGTGGTAGCTTTCATATCTTTCCAAAGCTGCCTGTATCATATTTACGGTGGATGCAAGGTCAGGTTCCGATACTTGCAATACTTCAAAACGCCGGTTAAGGGCATGGTCCGGTTCAATTAGTTTACGGTATTCGTCCACCGTAGTGACTCCGATTACCGTTATATTTCCTTTGGCAAGCTCCGGCTTCAGGATGCTTGCCGCTCCGCTGTTGCCCGACTTGGGGTCGATCAGCGTATGTATTTCATCAATGAAGAGAATCGCATTGCCGTGAGCCGACAATTCTTTGATGATTCCTTTCAGCCGTTCTTCTATCTCCCCTTTGTAGGTAGCACCCGCAATCAGTGTTCCTGTGTCAAGCTCATAGATAGTCATGTCCTTTAGATATTGGGGAACTGTACCCTCAATGATGCTGCATGCCAAACCGTCTACCAAGGCAGTCTTACCCACACCGGCATCGCCGATGATGAGCACGTTGGGCTTACCCATCCGCCCCAGAATTTCCATCATCATGCGTGTCTCACGGTCACGGCACACGATAGGATATACTTTCTTGTCTGCCGCAAGAGCAGTCTTATCCGTACAGTACTTATCTAAATTGCCCGCCCCGGCTGTCCATAGGGGGGCTTCAATCCCCGGAAGGTCAGTCTGCGTACTTACGGATTTTTTCATATTACCCATTCCGCTCGTGAAGAGGTCATGTATCTCACGCTCCCGAATAGGGAACGAGCGCAACTCGTCCGTACTGAAACCTGCTTCGGGTGTAGCAATGGCTGCCAGCAGGCAAAGTGGATTGATTTCCAGCAGTCCCCACTTGATTCGTACATTATCGGCTTGCTCAAACAGTTCGCTAACTTTCGGATCGGGCATTATCTCGCCTGCGCCGGCAGCCTTGGGGTACTCCTCTATTCTTACCTCCGCCCATTCGCGCAAGTAATCCGCATCCTTACCCAACGATTCGACAAACGAACGCAGACCTACCTCTTTGTGCATCAAGGCAAACAAAAGGTGTGCCGGAGCATAGCTGGCATTGCCATACTCACGGGCGACACCTTTTGATATTCGGATTACGCTCTGAACTGTTTCATTGATGTTCAAAAAATCCATATTTTATTCTTATTACGCCTGTTCGTAATTTGTATTCCAGTTTGTACCATCATCACCTTTCGTGCCGTCCAACTTGATAACAAAGCTCTTGGCAGGGAAGAACGGAGTCATGTGAATATCCAGATAAATACGGTCCTTCTGCTTTTGGTCTTGCTCGAAACGGATTATCTTGAATTTTTCGATAAGGCGGTCGGCTCCCTGTACACTATCAAGATACTGTACAATCTGCCCTCTCAGGTCACGTTCGGTTTTAGAACTCCAGTTCTCGAACGAACGGCGGTTCAGGAAATCAAACAACACCTTGGTAATATAGTCGAATACACGTACCACAGAATAAGTTTGCAATCCCAGATTGTCACCGTTGAACAATGTCTTTGCGGAGAACGCCATCACTTTACCATATTCATTAACCATCGGAATTAAACCCATTTTCTCCAGTTGTGAGATTTCGCTTTTCTTCAACGGGAATACCACCGCATCTATTTCATTAATGCCGCCATACTTCTTACCGGCAGTTACCTGAGACATCAGAGTGGTGTAAACTTTACCCATCAAAGCAATAGACGGAGAAACATGGAGGTCTTCCTCTTCACCGATTTCCCGATATCCGGCACGTCCCACCAGCCAGTTGCAGGTCATGCAGGTATTGCTTTTGAAGGCCTCCCCACTTGCCATATTGGAGGAAGAGAACAGTTCCACCACATCTTCCGGCTTATCAAGGTCGGCAAAGTCCGTATAGAGCATCACTTTATTCTCATAAGCGATTTTCGCCCATTTTTCAAGCACCTTATTCGAACCAAGATAGCCCGGAATGGCTAACAGTGAGTAATTTTGACGTAAATCCAACTTGTCATAGTTCTGTTTTAGTTCGCGGGCAACGAAATCAATGAAGCGGGGATTGTCGAGGTCGGTCAGTTGTTCTTTGGAAGCATTGACTATCGTCACGTTGTTCACTTTGTCCGCTTCCGTATTCTTATAGAACAACATCACTCCACGGTATGCCTGTTCCATATTCCTCACACTCTGCACTGCCACCAATTGGCTTTTGGCAAGATGCGATGCGGCAGCTTCCGATTTAGCTTTAGAAGTGGCAATCATTTCCGTCACTGCCGATGATGAGTTCAGCAGGTCGATCCACATATCTATCTTATTCTTCAGCGCTTCCCGTTCTTCTTGCTTCTGTTCATCGGTTAAGAATATCTTTTTGCGTGCCTTACGCTCGGGGTTCAGGTTTTGAACACCATCCACTGTTGATTCCAGAAAATTGAAGCCGCCGAATCTGGACAACACATCCAGTGCCGAAGCCAGAGAGGATTCCCCGTTTTTCTCTTTATAGGAAACTTGAACGGTTTCTTGCGCCTGAACTTCAGACTTATTTTTATTATCTTCCATAGTTCTTATTGTCTTTTATTCGGTCTTTAATTCGTTACTCAATGCTTCCAGTGCGCTGATAAACGCCTTTTTGGATTCTGGATTCTCCAACACCCGTTGTAGAACTTTATTAGAGCGCAATTGCGTCACCATCCCCTCGTAGAATGTTTTCTCCGTATCCAACTTATGGAGGAATGGACTATTCTGTGTCATATTCTTCACACTGAAGTCCGCCACTGAGCTAAATCTAAAGTTTTCTTTTACCGGTTGCCCTTCTTCATTTTCAAATTCAACATCAATGTTGGGTAAGAAGTGCGCAAACACCTCTTCGATAGTGCTTAAGCCTTTGACCGCTTCAGGAGTTACAGGTTCGTCAGCAGTTAACTGTTCAACTATGAGGGAGCGATTCTCCGGAATGTTTGCGATGGCTTCGGAAGTATCAACTTTCACTTCATTACCACCAATTCCATATTCAAGTATTGCCATTTGTCTTTTTTGTTTTTAAGCTACAGAAGCCATCCACATATTAAAAAAAACAGCAGATGGCTTCTGTTACCTACATGAATACTAAATGATTACTTCGGCCAATTCTGTTCAAATTGTGCGCCACCAATCTTGATTACCTGAGCCGATACGACAAAAGTGATAGTCATCGGCTGTGAGCCGACAATGTCGATGTTTTCGGTAAATTCGGTAATGTATCCGTTTTCCCAGGTAAGTTCCTTCATCTTGGCTTCTTCATCTCCTTTTTTGAAGACGATGCTGCCGGAATGAGGTTTAAACTGATTGGTCATGTTCTCCAGAATCGAAGTATCATCAGTCGATTCCACATGCAGACGAATTTGTCCGCCATAAATGTTTGAAGATGGGCGTCCTTTGGAATCCACATCTCTCTTGAGACTGTACGTGCAATCCAGCACGTCAAACTCTTTTCCTGCAAAGCTTAAGGTTGCTCTAAATGCCATGTTTTAGGAGTTTAAATGTTAATAATTTGTTTAATACAGACTACAAGAAAACTACGATTTCATTTCATTATAAAAGTGCATGGCTTCTATATAGTCCTCAGCATGCAAATATATAACAAAAACAATATACGAAAAATAGTTTGCTTAAAAAATGAAATATATTTTCTAATAATTATATATTCATAAACAAATAATGAAATCTATTATTGAGAGAAATTATAATTAAAGAAGTATAACTGATTGATAAAAAGACGTATATACACCTATTTAGAATCTTATTGAAAACATGAAGGCGATTATTGAGATTGCATTATATGAAAAGAATAATGGCAATACCTTCGTCTTTACGTATGGATATTGCCATTAAGTATATTGCTAAATTAGGAAGGCCGTAAAATTTCAGAATTTCCTTAAGCACCTGCCCATATAGTCTCCTGCGATTATTCCGAAAGCAATGTTTTCAGGTCATTTTTATTGATACCCATATACTTACATATTTTGGATTCACTTATACCATCCGATATCATTTGCCGGATTGCCTTTTTATCTCTGTCATACATCTCCAACCTATCAAAAATAATATCAGCTAAAAAGTCGATTCCTTCTGAAAAAGCATTTTCTCCTTCCTTAGTCTTATAGTCTATCGTGCAGATTTTAGCACACTCTCTATGTAATATCAGATAATAAATTCCTCCTATTAGGATTGACGCAATACTTTTAATATTGATTTTCGCAGACGCAAAAAGATTTTCGTAAAATGTTATTAAGCTTAAGTTCATAACATCCCGTGTTTCCGCAGATCTCTTTGTAGTACTATTAATAGTCGTCATTTCGTAAAGCAGCAGCTTTTGCATCACACTGTTCTCTGACAGATTCCTGAACAATGTTTTGAACGTTTCTGCAAAAAACTTTTTAGGTCCCAACGTATTAAGCGTAGAAATATCAATAGTATTATTGATCCAGAAGTCGTATTGTTTGGCCAGTCTATCATAAAGATTATCCATCGAACCGTATCTTCTATAAAATACATTAGCCTCTAAGTCAGCAGCTTTCATTAAGGCACTCAAATTGACGTTTCCAAAACCAAGTTCACCTACAAGCTTTTCAAATTCAGATATCACCTCCTTGTCCAATTGCTCATTGGTTCTCCTTATGCGAGTTTTTTTATCCCCCTGTCCCATCATTATTATATAGTACTTATTAAATAATAAAAAATTTAATCACC
Source organism: Bacteroides sp. NGMCC 1.200775 (assembly GCF_040798045.1). Lineage (NCBI taxonomy): Bacteria > Pseudomonadati > Bacteroidota > Bacteroidia > Bacteroidales > Bacteroidaceae > Bacteroides > Bacteroides sp. NGMCC 1.200775. Next base: position 1,330,032 of record NZ_JASCQK010000001.1, read on the forward strand.
AAAAGTCGGGAGGTATTTTTTGTTCCCTCCAATAACATTTCATCCCTAAAGAATCGGTTGGGTAGTTCAAAGAAGGCTTATGTTTGTTTATCCAACAGTTTGATTCTCCCCCACATGTTTGTTTTGTATAAACAAGAGATATGTTGCAAATATAGGTATTTTACGCCTTACAAGCAACAAACAAGTAATTCAAATATTAGCAAGTAGTTGTTTTAGCAATTTAATTATAGACTATTTAATTTGCTTATTTTATTTTTGTCATTATCTTTGCAAACAAATTTATAACGTATAAATACTAAAATGAAAGAGAACATATCTGGGTTCAAAATTGACTATTCGATATGTAAGAATAGCCCCGGTGGCAGTATTATGGAGAAAGTTTCCAATTTCCAAAAAGAACTCCAACTACACGAAGAGAACTCGCTACACATCTACGTCAAATCCCCGATGGTTTCCGGTTGCGGCAGGGAGGTCGAGGTTGTTGATAGAAAAACTAATAAAGTAAAGAAAATGCTAATGTTCGGTTCCAATAGTTATTTGGATGCTACCGGCATGCCGTCAGTAGTAGAAAAAGCGGTTCATGTAACAACTGACTATGGAATAGGAAGTGGCGGGGTTCCACTATTGAGTGGAACGACAATATTCCAAAATGAATTGGAAAAAGAGATAGCCAAGCTGACCGGTTTTGATGACACTATATTATTCTCTTCCGGCTTCACTGCCAATATAGGTGTGATAGTAGGATTGATACGCCCTAACAACTTGCTGGTATATGACAGACTCAACCATGCCAGTTTAATTGACGGAGCTCTTATGTCTGGCGCCAAAATGGTAAGATATAAGCATAATGACCCTAAAGCACTCGAAAAAATATTAAAAGAAAATGTCGGGCAATACAAAGATGGCATGATGGTGGTAACCGACGGAGTATTTAGTATGGATGGAGATATTGCCGATATTCCGGCTATCCTAGAGATTGTGAAGAAATATAATGCATTGCTTTTAATAGATGATGCCCATGCCACGGGAGTAATTGGGAAAGACGGAGCCGGAACGCTAAGCTATTACGGCATAAAAGAGCGCGAAAATATAATCGTTACAGGAACGCTCAGTAAAGCAATAGGGGCGATAGGAGGCTTTATAACTGCCAAACAAAACATTATTGATTACCTGAGAGTTTATGCTCGTAGTAACATGTATTCCACCTCTTTACCCCAGAGTATATGTGCGGCATCCCTTGAAGTAATCAAAGAGATGCGTAATACGGATATTCAGAATGCACTGAAACAGAATGCTGAATATGTAAGAAACGGATTGAAAGCAATTGGCTTTAATACTTTGAACTCGATCACACCTATTATTCCTGTTATTGTAGGAAACGAATACATATTGACCCGGATGACAAAGGAACTCTACGACAGAGATATCTTCACAAATGCAATATTTCCACCGGTTGTACCTCCTAATATGTGCCGAATTAGAATTGGCGTGATGTCGTCACATACGCTTGAAGACTGTGACAGGCTGATAAACGCCTTCCATGAAATAGGCAAAAAATATGAACTTATCTGAGAAATTACATATTTTCATACAAATATACAGCGGCTGTATCTTCATATTGATACAACTGCTGTTAAGTTCTTCTTCAAATTTGGTGGTAAATTCTTTATTTCTTTATTTTCAAGTTGATAATTATCCTTTTTGCTTGCTTTAATAAGAAAAAATAGACACCGGCTGAATAAGATAACTCAAGTTTCGGAAGTGAATTTGCGCCGTCTGAACCGGTATCTTCATCCTTATCCCTTTCTTCAATTAACATTGTTAACGCCTTTTGCAGGTTGTCAGGTTCTTATGCGCAAATAATAAGGCTTTTGCATTTAAAGAACTTGTTATTCACATCCAAAGAACAAGCTTTAACTCTGTGTTAAAACAAAGCTTTTGAGGATAGAAATCTTACTTTTTAAAGATATTGATTTTCAGATGGTTTATTTTTAAATTTGCTTCTTCACCTCATGGATGGACTCTTCGGGGGAAAGCCGGGATACTTGCTTTTTTGTCAACTATAAACGAGAGCTTACACTTCCGAAAACGGAATTAGATTCCATGAGTAAAAGAAAACTTACCACCAAATTTAAAGAAGAACCTGCTGTTATCAAACACTTATTTTTGATATAATTTAAGAGAAATAAGAACTCTTAAACTGGCGAACTACCGTTTTTATATGAAGGACTAACAGGGAGATTCATGTAGTTTCCTGGATTTGTGCAGTGAAGCCTGTTACAAGTTACAAGAACTTCGGGAGCGATGGAGGTATAAAAGAATGTATAATACTCGATATTACAAAGAGAAATATGAACAGTTGAGTAAGGTATCCCATAAGCAAATGTTGCAAATCACGGTTTTACAAACCCATATATCTAAGTGTGAAGCTATCATGGCTGAGTTGAAGAAAATCAGCGAAGGAGTTTACAGACAAAGGAACAAGATAGCATACGTAGTCTCCTTTACGATAACAGACAAAGGCCTTTATATAAAAAATATAGACTTTGTATTGCATCTGGTACTACCTGATTTTAAATGGAAAGCAACAATCGCTGAATGCCGTATCTGTTACAAAAGTATATTCACTGAGAAAACATATTTTATCTTGATTCCCTTCTTGCAGTATTTGATTACCGTAACCGAGGTTTAGGAAGTGAAATTATTTATTACATAGAAGACATTGCAAAAAACTTGGAGCAGAAATCATTCAGGAAGACGTAAAACAATCGGAAAATGAAGAGTATGAATTACGTTTAAAATTCTATCGAAATTTAGGATATGAAATTACGGGCACACCTGGTATTAATAAAATAAGAGAACAACTGAATAACGATAAGCGTAGATAGAGAGAATGTCTATCCTCAAACCTGTATATACTCCGAATATCCTACAAAACTCTGTATCATCGACTTTCGTCCGGCCATTTTTCAGATGGGGCATTTCAAAAGGAATCCCCATGCCTTTCAAGAAATCCTCCCAAATTTTAGCATCACGTTTGACAGACCCGAAATGTCGCCCGCACATCGTCCAACAGGAAATTGAGTTAGCATGCTTTCAAGGAATTGCCCGCCATTCTTTACGTATTGACATCCCACAACTCCGGCACTACATCCAAGTTGGAGCTGAATTGTACGATTTCGCCATTGACAGTCAAACGGATCATGATTCCCGACTTGCCTTCTTTGTTTACTTGATCCTTTCGAATGTAGAAAAGAATCTTGAATGCACTCTTGCTCATAATACCTCCTTTTTCTGCCTTTTTGCCGAGGGTAAAAACTTTTAGTGGCAAAGAAATGATTAATAATTGAGTTACGAGCAGACATATTAAAGACAACAGACAACAAATCAGAGACTACCCTAAAAATCGTCACTAAAATCAACCGTCAATTTTCAGTAACGATTTAGTAACGGTACTCTGTCTAAACAGGGCTTTTCTGTGTATTTCGGATGTCCGAGAAGAGAAATAAAAAATCCCGTAAAACCTTGATTTTACGGGATTTGTCATACTTTGACCCCTTTTTGTCTTTGGGGTTCTGCGGAGAGACAGGGATTCGAACCCCGGGTACCTCGCAGTACAACGGTTTTCAAGACCGCCGCAATCGACCACTCTGCCACCTCTCCAAAACTACTTTTCAATAGTGCTTTTCTCTTAAAGCGCTGCAAAGGTACGAATCATTTTCAAATCTGCAAATTTTTCCGCAAAAAATATTTGGAAAGAGTACTTCAACAGAGAGGAACACAACCTCCCTATAAGTAGGTATTTTTATGCTATTCAACATAAAATAGGAACCTTTTATATCCCTAAACCGAAAAAAGATCGTAAATTTGCACGCTCTAAAGGATAACTAACCACTAACTGATTAATTTTATGGAATTGAATAAGACCTTTAAAGATGGACTTTGGAGCAAAGAAATCAACGTCAGAGATTTCGTCAGTAACAACATTACTCCTTACGAAGGGGATGCTTCTTTCCTGCAAGGACCTACTGAACGCACTAAGGCTGTCTGGAACAACTGTCTCAAAGCTCTCGAAGAAGAGAGAAACAACAATGGAATTCGCGCACTTGATTACACTACAGTATCTACTATAACCTCCCACCCTGCCGGCTATATCGATAAAGAGAACGAACTGATCGTCGGATTACAAACCGATCAGGTACTGAAACGTGCCATCAAACCGTTCGGCGGAATTAATGTAGTAATGAAGGCTTGCCGTGAAAACGGAGTAGAGGTGGATGATAGAGTAAAGGATATCTTCACTCATTACCGCAAGACGCACAACGACGGAGTATTCGATGTATACACTGATGAAATCCGTTCATTCCGTTCTTTGGGATTCCTGACCGGGCTTCCTGATAATTATGCACGCGGACGTATCATCGGTGACTATCGCCGCCTTGCCCTTTATGGTCTCGACCGTCTGATCGAAGCCAAGAAAGAGGACCTCCATAATCTTACAGGTCCGATGACAGAAGCCCGCATTCGCCTCCGCGAAGAGGTGGCCGAACAGATCAAGGCACTGAAAGAAATCAAGGTGTTGGGTGAATACTACGGTCTGGATCTCAGCCGCCCGGCATATACCGCACAAGAAGCCGTACAATGGGTGTACATGGCTTATCTGGCTGCTGTAAAAGAGCAGGACGGTGCTGCTATGTCATTGGGTAACGTGTCTTCATTCCTCGATATCTATCTGGAATATGAACTAAGCCAGGGAACTATTACGGAAACATTCGCTCAGGAGTTGATCGACCAGTTCGTTATCAAACTCCGTATGGTACGTCACTTGCGTATGCAGTCGTACAACGATATTTTTGCAGGTGACCCGACATGGGTAACCGAATCCATCGGAGGACGTTTCAACGACGGACGTACAAAGGTCACTAAAACATCTTTCCGTTTCTTACAGACACTCTACAACTTAGGTCCGTCACCGGAACCTAACATGACTGTACTATGGAGTCCTGAACTGCCGGAAGGTTTCAAGGCATTCTGTGCACAAGTATCCATCGATACTTCATCCGTACAGTACGAAAACGATGACCTGATGCGTGAGGTCCGCCAATCGGACGATTACGGTATCGCTTGTTGTGTTTCTTACCAGGAAATCGGAAAGCAAATTCAGTTCTTCGGCGCCCGTGCCAACCTTGCAAAAGCATTGTTGCTGGCAATCAACGGAGGACGTTGCGAAAACACAGGCACTGTCATGGTAAAAGACATCCCTGTATTGACAGGCGAAACGCTGAAGTTCGAAGAAGTAATGGCCAACTATAAAAAGGTATTGGTACAGATCGCCCGTGTATATAACGAGGCCATGAACATCATCCACTATATGCACGATAAGTATTATTACGAAAAGGCTCAGATGGCTTTCGTAGATACTGATCCGCGCATTAACCTTGCTTATGGTGTAGCCGGACTTTCAATCGCTATCGATTCACTGTCTGCCATCAAATATGCGCATGTGAAAGCGCGCCGCAATGACATCGGCCTGACTGAAGGATTCGATATCGAAGGTGCTTTCCCCTGCTTCGGTAACGATGATGACCGTGTAGACCACTTGGGTGTAGACCTGGTATACTTCTTCAGCGAAGAACTGAAGAAACTCCCGGTATACAAAAATGCCCGTCCTACCCTCTCGTTGCTGACCATCACTTCGAACGTGATGTATGGTAAGAAAACAGGTGCCACTCCCGACGGACGTGCCAAAGGCATCGCCTTTGCACCGGGTGCCAACCCCATGCACGGACGTGACAAGAATGGTGCGATTGCTTCGCTCAGTTCAGTAGCTAAGTTGCGCTACCGTGATTCACAGGATGGCATCAGTAACACATTCTCTATCGTTCCGAAATCATTAGGCGCAACTCAAGAGGATCGTATCGACAACCTGGTGACCATGATGGACGGATATTTCACCAAAGGCGCACACCACCTGAACGTGAACGTACTGAACCGTGAAATGCTACAGGATGCAATGGAACATCCCGAAAAGTATCCACAACTGACTATCCGCGTTTCAGGATATGCCGTCAACTTCGTGAAGCTGAGCCGCGAACACCAGCTGGAAGTTATCAGCCGAAGTTTCCACGAAAGAATGTAATTGAATGATAAACGTACACTCATACGAGTCAATGGGAACATTCGACGGGCCGGGTCTCCGGCTCGTCGTTTTCCTTCAGGGGTGTAACTTCCGGTGCCTGTATTGTGCCAATCCGGACACAATCGAAGCCAAAGGAGGTGCGCCAACCCATCCGGATGAAATTGTCCGCATGGCTGTCAGCCAAAAAGCTTTTTTCGGTAAGAAAGGAGGAATAACTTTCTCCGGTGGAGAACCCACTTTTCAGGCGAAAGCTCTTATCCCACTTTTTAAAAGACTGAAGGAAGCTGGAATCCACATCTGCCTCGACACTAACGGCGGACTGTGGAACAATGATGTTGAAGAACTCTTGGGGTTAACTGATTTGGTTTTATTGGATATCAAAGAGTTCAATCCGGAACACCACCAGTCTCTGACCGGAAGAAGTAACGAACAAACACTGAAAACCGCCGCCTGGCTCGAAACCAATCAAAAGCCATTCTGGCTGCGCTATGTATTAGTGCCCGGCTACAGCGACTTCGAAGACGATATCCGGCAGTTGGGAGAACATCTTGGAACGTACCGGATGATTCAGCGTGTAGAGATATTGCCTTATCATACTTTAGGAGTTCATAAATACGAAGCGATGGACAAAGAATATCTCTTGAAAGGAGTGAAAGAAAACACTCCGGAGCAAATAGAAAAGGCCGAAAAATTATTCAGGCAATACTTCCGGACAGTACAAGTAAATTAGCTTATCATTAAGAAGGGGATGAGAGTGTATCAAGAGTCTTTTCAACACAGAGGACACAGCCCCATCCCCTTTATTTTTTTATCACTCCAGAGAGCCACCGCCATTCTAATGAAGTGCCACCGGCATTCCGATTAAATGCCACCGCCACTCTGTTCAAACACCACCGCCACTCCGACTTACATCTGCCTTACTTTAATAAGTGAATCGCAATCCTGCCTGCAAATTAAAGTTACAAGGTGTTTCTTTTCGGATAGTCTGTATTTTCGAACCATCGTCAAAGAAATACGAAACTCCCGGTTCCACATAAAATCCCACATGCTCCGTTGCATTGAACTGAGCTCCTACTGCACCTGCTACAGAAAATTGCAAAGGTTTCACATTCACCTTATCGCCCGCCAGTTTTCCATATACGCATTTCTCAACCATTCCACCGGCAGATACATAAAGCGTAAAGTATTTCTTTTCCAGGAAATTCCAGTTTCCGCGTACCGGGATACCGATATAATGCAGTTTCTGAGTCTGCATCTTGTTATCTCCCTGTCGCTTGACATCGGAAGACAACAACGTATAAGTCAATCCGGTTTCTACGGAGAAACCTTTCGGAAGGGATTTACGTACGGACAATCCGAAACTTACCGGCTGATGATGTTCATAATCCATCACGGTAGTCGTACTGGACTTCAGATAAGGAACTCCCCCTTCAAATACAACTTCCTGATCTGCGGGAATATTCACGGCCCCATTCATAATTGTCATCAGGTCTACCCTGTTGCTCATTGGACGGGGTGCAAAACTTTCCGAACCATTCGTCGGAAGTCCTCCCCCATTGCCTACCCCTACTCCCATCGACCATTTTCCATTCCGCTTTGCAGAAGAACTCTCAATAGGCAACTGGTATTTGTCTTTACCGGATGGCCTCCGGGCCTCTTTCCTTTTCTCTATTTGTGAGGCAGTACTCTCTTTTTTCTCCGTTACAGCAGTTGCTTCAGACTGTGATTCGGCAGGCTTCTCCGCCACCACAGCCTCCGGATGTTTCTCTGCCCCCGGAAAGGCTTCCGGAGTGATCTTTGGATCATTCCCTTTCGCCAAATATCCAGAAGCGGAACTCACGTCTGTCCCTCCCGCCGGCTTCATTGGCTCGGACACGGCGACCTGTACATCCGGTAAAGCCGGTTCCGGCAATATATCCGGATTGACAGCCAATGAAGGAGCCGTCGCATAGCGAATTTCATCTGCGACCGGACTATTCAGGAAATACAAACTTACAGCAGTCGTCACCACCAACACTACGGCAGCCGCGGCAACGGCCCATCGGCGGTACGGATATATTCGTCTTTCGGTTACGGGCATCAGCTCCTTTTCCAGTCGTTCCCAACCGGAAGCAGGTATCGGCTCGGAATAATCCTCGAGCTTCTCTTTGAATGCCTTTATCCATTTTTCGTTTTCTTTCATCATTCTATTCTATTTTAGAAATCCCGGGTTCACTTGGTGTCCGAAGACATACGTCAACCGTTGATCATCAACCATTCCTTTACTTTCTTGGCTAATACACTCTTTGCCCGAAAAAGTTGTGAAGCCGAAGATTTTTCATTAATCCCCAACATCTGTGCGATTTCCTTGTGCGACTTATCTTCAAAGGTGTATAAGTTGAATACGGTACGATATCCGGCGGGGAGTTCGTTAATAAATTGCATCAGCACTTTCTGAGGAATCGCTTCGACAGCCGAAGCATCGGGTTCGTCATAAGTTTCGGGAACTTCATCCAGTGCCATGGTTTGGTTCATCACATCGTTCTTTCTTAAGAACTGTAAAGCCGTATTCACCATTACACGCTCCATCCATGCTCTAAGAGAGCCTTCACCCCGCCAGGTAAACTTGTCGAAGGAGTCGAAAATTTTCAGGAAACCGTCGTGTACCAAGTCCTGTGCCATGTCTCTGTCTCCGGCATAACGAAGACAGACACCAAGCATGCGCCCTGCGTACTGCTCATAAAGTTCTTTGCGGGCACGATTATCTCCCTGCCTGCAACGTTCCGACAGCTCTAATTCATTCATTCTCCTAAACACGTGTTTACCTTATAAATGCAGCAAAGATAGAAATACTGCACTGAGAGAACAACTCTTTTATCACTTTTGTTTCTTTAACATTTTACGATGCAATATTTCACGGCTCCCCGCATTTCTTCAATACAGCGAAGAATAAATCTCAATGAATAAATAGGATACTAAAACCAACAGGAACTTATGAGAAAATTTAAATTAGTAACTTTTACCCTCATTCTGGCACTACTGCCCATCCTGCAGTCTTGTCTGGACAATGAAGACAATGATTATTGGGTCACTTGTCCTCCGGGTGGGGTACTGGCCATCGGTACAATGAAAATTCCCAATGCGGACACCCCGAGGGATTTTTTTATTGCCTTGGACAACGGAAATAACGTATTCCCCGCAGATACGGCCGATATTCGCAACTGGAAATACACCGTCGCAGAAGGACAGAGGGTTTTTGTGGGTTACGTGAAGATGGAAGGAGAAGAAAAACCCGGATATGAAAACGGTAAGATATTCACGATAGAAGATATACTGACAAAGGATATCATCCCGCTGACGGAAGCAACGGCGGACAGCATTGGAGACGACCGCATCAACGTCACGGCGCATGCACTTACAAAGGATTATCTCACCATCGAATACCAGTATCTGGGCAGTATGGACGAGAATAAAAAGCACATGCTGAATCTGGTACAAAACGAAATTACAGGTCCTGTTGAAGACGACGGATATATCTGTCTGGAATTCAGGCATAACGCCTTTGACGACTCTCCCAGTAAACTGGGTTCAAGCCTCGTCTCCTTCAAACTGGCCAATATAGCCGATCTGTTGCCGACAGCAAAAGGAATAAAGCTCCGTGTAAACACGATTTATGACAACATACAGTATATCACAATAGATATCAATGAAGATAAGAACTTAAAAATAAAATCATTTCATTCTCAATAAAACAACAGAAGACACCTGCACAAATTTGACAAAACTAAGAATAATTCTGATATATAAAAGAAATAAAGCGGCGATGTTTGTGAAAATATCGCCGCTGTTTTTTTTATACCAGGCACTGAACAGCCTGTAAAGTAAGCATCTCTTTGGGGACTGCTGCCTGGATCTCTTCTTTCAATACTTGCAGCAGGCTGGTACGGATAAAGTCTTTTCGTGTAACCAGGACAATCTGGCGAGTGGGCCTTGGGATGGCAAACGGACGGACCAGTTCCTTCTGTTCTTCGCTCAGTTGCATCACTGCCAGCTCCGGAATAAATGTAATGCCCTTACCGCTCTCCACCATATGCATAAAAGTCTCCATACTGCCCAAGCGATAGGCCATTTGGCTGACCTTTACCGCTTCCATCTGGCAGAAACGGACCAACTGATCGCGAAAGCAATGTCCTTCGTCAAGAAGCCAAAGCCGCTCTCCGGTCACGTCGGACGTACGAATCACATCGTGTTTGAACAATGGTTCCTTTTTCGAAACGTAACCGAAGAACTGCTCATAAAACAAAGTCTCCTCTGTTAATGCAGCATCATCCAGCAGGCTGGCAATGATAGCGGCATCTGCTTCACCGGTCAGCAAAGCCTTGCGGATATCCGGTGTTTTCATTTCCATGACCCGTATATCAAGATCGGGGTATTTCTCCATCAGTTGCGGAAAAAAACGGGGCAAAAGATAAGGTGCAATCGTAGGCAATACGGCCAGCCGGAACGTACCGGACAAAGAATGCTGTTCCTCATTGATAATCTCCTTGACGCAGGTAGTTTCCGAAAGGATTTTGCGTGCCTGTTCCAGCACCTTCTTACCGATGGCAGTGGGACAGACCGGAGTCATACTGCGGTCGAACAGCTTCACTCCCAATTCGTCTTCCAGTTTCTGGATCATCGCACTCAAAGTAGGTTGCGTCACCCGGCAATACTCGGCAGCTTTTGCAAAGTGCCGGAACTGATCGACGGCCAGAATATATTCCAATTGTTGTATAGTCATCGTTCTCTGATTTATTAAAGATATAGAATCTATCAATGCAAAGATAGAAATTTTCAGTTTGACACGAATCATTTTGTGCCGTATCTTTGTTCCAGATAAAAAGAAGATATATAGTATTAACTCAAAAAAACAATAGCATTATGAAAACTTTAAATTATACACATTTGGATGAAAAGGGAGCTAACAACATCGTAGTATCATTGCAGCAATTACTTGCCGATTTTCAAATTCACTATGCAAACTTAAGAGGATTTCATTGGAATATCAAAGGACACGGTTTCTTCGTACTGCACGGTAAATTCGAAGACCTCTATAACGGAGCTGCCGAAAAGGTGGACGAAATTGCCGAACGCATATTGATGCTGGGAGGAACTCCTGCCAATAAGTACAGTGACTACCTGAAGATGGCACAAATCAAGGAAGTGGACGGAGTGAGCAAAGCCGATGACGCGTTGAATCATATTCTTGAAACTTACGGGTATCTGATAGCAGAAGAGCGTAAAGTCCTGTCTCTCGCCTCTTCACACAACGATGAGGTAACAGTGGCTATGATGAGCGACTACCTGAAGGAACAGGAGAAAATGGTTTGGATGCTGACAGCATACAACGGATAACTCCAAACAGGGTTACGCCCTTTTATCTAAAGGGTGTAGCCATACAGACAAAAGGGTGTAGCCATCCCGACGGGATAGCTACACCCTTTCTCTTTTATCCGATTCAGATGATACTTGTACGTTTTGTAAATTCTATAATTTCCGGAATATATCCGAATGCAAGTCCCGTCACCGTATCTGCACATCCGTAATAGATAGCAATTCGTCCGGTCTCCGAATCATGAAGCGCTGCGCACGGGAAGCAGACATTAGGCACATCGCCCATGCATTCGTACTCTTTCTGGGGTGAAATCAAGTAAGGCCCCGAACGGAATTTCACTTTCCAGGGTTCATCAAGGTCAAGCAATGCGGAACCGAAACTATACACAAAACCATTGCATGAAGCTAATACACCGTGATAGATCAGCAACCAGCCTTCTGATGTTTCAATCGGAATAGGTCCTGCACCGATCTTGGTGCACTGCCAGGCACTGTCTTCAAACGGAGCCGGAGACATTACATGACGATGGCGTCCCCAAAATTCCATATCGGGAGATTCACTATAAAAAATATCTCCGAAAGGAGTATGTCCATTGTCGCTCGGACGACTCAACATGGCAAAACGGCCGTTTATCTTACGAGGAAACAAAACTCCATTCCGGTTAAAAGGAATAAAGGCGTTTTCCAGCTGATGGAACGTTACAAAGTCATAGGTATAAGCAACACCAATAGTAGGACCATGATAACCGTTGCACCAAGTCACATAATAGCGGTCCTCAATGAAGCAAACCCTGGGATCATATCCATAAACCCAGTTCCCGATCTCCGCATCATCACATTGAAACTTCAACGGCTCTTCATTGATGTCCCAACGAACGGCATCTTTACTGAACCCCACATGCAGACGCATGCGACGGTTGGTATCATCACAACGGAACACTCCTGCATAGCCATCCTTAAACGGGACTACGGCACTGTTGAATATACTGTTTGAAGTAGGGAGCAAGTCGCGCGGAATAATCGGATTTGCCGAACAACGCCACACTACATCTTTGCATCCTGCCGGACGTTCTTCCCAAGGCATGGCCGGCAAAGCAGCACCTGCAATTTTAAATTCTTCCATGATTCGATTAAATTAATATTATGTATATATATCGTTTATATTGAAATTCTCTTTTATTTCTTCTTTCCGTCCGGATACGTAAAAGGCACCAGCCAAGTGACGACAAAAGCCGGTATGGTAGCGATCAGCACCCAGACAAAGAAATCACGATAACCCAGCCAGTCGCTCAGATATCCACTCATCATCCCCGGAAGCATTACTCCTAAATTCATGATACCGGTGGCAAAAGCATAATGTGCCATCTGGTGTTTGCCAGGGGCTACTTGCTGCATCATAAAGAGCATTAATCCGACGAAACCAAATCCGTACCCCAAATATTCAAATACAATGGTCGTACCGATAATCAACAGGTTAGAGGGTTGGTAAAGTGCCAACAGTAAGTATACCAAAAACGGAATATTAAAAGCGCAACACAAAGAAAACAAGGTCTTCCGAAGTCCGTAAGCCGAAATGTAATAACCCGCCAAGAGCGAACCGAGGATAAATGCTCCTGCTCCGAACGTACCGTATACCAATCCGATGTCCTGAGTACTAAGCCCCAATCCGCCATCTGCAACCGGTGCTTTCAGGAACAACGGTACAATCTTCAGGGCGTATCCTTCGGCAAATCGGTACAAAATGATAAAGACAATGTAGAAAGCAATATGTTTTTTTTGGAAAAAAGAACGAATAACTTCCCAAAGCACGTTCAATGTATCTCTCACCGTATTTACTTCACCGGAAGCACCTCCTCCCGAAGGCAGAATCCGAATGTGGTAAAGCCCGATCAAAATCATAATACCCGCACACATCAACATCACAATCATCCAGGCATGTACCACTCCAAATTCATCCTTCAGCATACCTGCCAGCCAAACCAAGCCTCCGTTGGCAAGTATCTTGGCCAGATTATAAAAAGCTCCCTGCCAACCGATATACTTGGCTTGCTGGGTAGCAGTCAGCTCCGTCAGGTATACTCCGTCACCCGCAATGTCATGAGTCGCACCACTGAGAGCAATGATCCCCATCAGAGCGATGGCATAACGAAAAAAATCGGGCAACGGCAGCGAAAGTGCCACCAACGCAAATGCCAGTCCGGTAATGATTTCTGTAGCGACAACAAAGTACTTCTTCGTCTTAAACATCTCCAGAAACGGACTCCATAAAGGCTTCAATGTCCAGGGAAGCATAATGAGAGAAGTCCAGAAAGCAATCTGTGCATTCGACACCTCCATATCGGAAAACATAAGGACAGAAACCATCGAAAGGGCCACAAACGGCAATCCCATCGCAAAGTAAACAGTAGGCACCCAACATACAGGGCTTATCGGCTTTTTATTCATCAGTTAGTTTTTTATAATAATTCCATCGGTTAACAATTCCAGTAAGCAAAGATAGGGGATATTAAAAACATAGCCCAAAATTACGACAAGAAGTTGCATTCACTATATAATAATACAACTGACTTCACAAAATCACTAATCCTTACCGGTTCTTTTTTTTGCTCTGTCGGGATGAAGTACACAAAAGAAGCACCGAAACCCCATGGCCCCGATGCTTCTCCCCCTTATCTACAATCTAAACACCTCTATTGCTTCACAAATAAATTTATTTCCGCAAATCCGGTATAGCTATCCGGGCTCAGACAATTAATCCTGAACTCTTTAACATCCCCGATAGGTGGTTCGATGACTGCATACTGCGGCTCGTTTCCTTTAAAGCTCCTGAAAGTCAAAGTCCTCTGATAAGTCACCCATTCTGTCGCTCCGTCTTTCCTGACTTTGATCTCCGCACTTTTCAGATTGTATGACGATCCGTAAGCACTCTGTTTAGTAACCGAAAATCCTGCCAAAGTAACAGGCCAGGGCAATACTGTATTCCACCAGCACTCTTCAGCATTGGCTACTCCCCACGAAAACCAAGATGTATTTGCTTCACCATCGATAGCCAGATGTGCACCATATCTGGCATCATCGTTTGCGTATGCATTACTGCAACTTACATCCCATGCACTGCGGTCCACTGCCGCCCAGTCTGCAGGCTTCGTATAGCCGGTATAGAGTATGCTGGCATAAATCCGGATATAGACCGTATTCATAGATGTACTTACAGCCTGTCCGTCCATACCGGTAACTTCTTTAAGCATCACCGGGAGTACGTATCCGTCAGGGTTACTCAATTTCTCTATGTTCTTCAAAACCACACGGAAAGAAGACTCGGCCACAGTCTGTCCGGTTTTCAGAGTGGACTCTTTTTTCTCAATGTCATAATTATCTCCGGGCAATAACTCACATTTCGTCTTTTTAGCCGAATTATAAGCATTTACTTTCAGGGTATCGATACCTAAAGTAGCGATGACCTCCCGTGAAACCGGTTGTACGGCACACAGTTGTATTTCAAAATCAGAACGGTCAGCGGTAGATGAATTACTTACGCGATCTACCACTACTACAGCACTCATTTCAGCCCCCGGTGCTACTCCCGTTCTGATATATATTTTTTGATATTTGTTCATTTCATCATCATCGTTACTACACGAAGCCAATGATACAAACCCTGTTATCAAACAGATTAAGGTCACAAAATTCAAATGTCTATTCATATCTTATTCTTCTTTTACATAGTTATTGTTTATCAAAACGAACATGCTCTTTCCATACAAGAGTCCCTCCTGCCGTGAGGTCGTATCCGTGTCCGGTACAATCGGCAAAAGCATTTCCTTTGCCCTCGTCCATTTTCCAGTAGCCTATCAGATTCGGATCAGCGGGTTTCACGGCAAAATACATGTTAGACTGAATTTGTGTCTGGCTGATCGCTGTCTTCCAAAGACGTACCTGAGCCATCTGGCAATTGTTCCGGAAGTAGCTGCCGCTTGAAACCATGTTCATCGTGTCGAACCGTACCGGGCCTCCTTTCGTTTGTAAAGTCACATCAAGCACCCCGTTAATATAAATCGATAACAATCCGGAAGAATTATAGACGAACGCCAGATGATACCATTTGTCTTTCTCAAACAAAGTCACCGTATTAACCTGACTTCCCAGCGTTTTCACCTGCAATGAATTATAAGGAATCATAGCGTCACCAAAACGGATATATACCTCATGGTCTTTGCTCCCCGAATTGAAGATAGCCTGATTATTAATGTCAAAGCCATCCATTTGTACCCAGGCTTCAAGCGACCATTCGTTGGTTGTCACTCCCCACAAACCTTCTTTGGACGGTTTTACAGCATTGGCCGTATTCATAAACGGTACGGACTGTATCAGCGGCTTGTCCAGTAAAATAATAAACTTCGACGAAAGCCCGATCGTAGACACCGGTCCTTGAATTTCGGTGAGGGATACCGGAATGGCATAGAGTTCTCCGTTTTCATTCGAATAAGGTTTCACCTTAAATTCTGATGGTACCGCACTTACATCACCCGCCTGAATCTTTATCTCTTTATCATAAGAAAAATATTGTTCAGGAAGAACCTCGTACGAAGTTTCATTGGCTTCATTGTACTCTTTAAGAATAGAGGGGTCAATCGTCAAAACAGCAGTTACATCTCCGGCAACAGGCTGCCCCATGCGTACGGTCAAAGTAGTTGTGGTAACATTTTCAGGATCAACCGTAACCTTTGCCGAACCATTCTCGGATGCTTCATTCAGATAAATAGCATTGTCAATCACACGGTAATCGGCATCTTCGCATCCAGCCAGAATCATCGGCAGAACAACACAAGCAAGCAAATAAGATTTTATTGTTATTCTTTTCATAATCAAATTCATTTAAGTCATTTTACAGCGGGATTCATAATTCTGATTGCCTCACGCAAATATTTGTATTCAACGTCGCCCGGATAATCATATTCCATATGATACGTCCCTACTCCGCCCTTTCGAACTTGTTTACCATCAATGACCGGAGTCCAGCGTGCCATTCCGGCAAGTGCCCGCATTTTATTTCCGTAACGATCTACATAATCGCCTCCTCCTGTCGGAGCATAGGATTCGAAATTTTCTGTGACGATGTACATATTAGCCACTTTCTCGGGAGTGAGTACCTCTTTAAAATTGGCAATTGTACCGGCCAGCCGCCTGTCAAGATTAGTATCGGAGTTACCCGCAAGGTTGGAGTATGCCTGCACGATAAAGTAATCAAAATAAGGTCCGGTTTCCGGATGAATGCTTTGTGGCTCACCATCGATCACAAGCAGTCGCCCCGTGCCCGATTTGGGTCCTATTCTCTCTCCTAACGCCTTTACGAAAGTGAGCATATTTTCGGGATAGCTGGCTAAATTTCCGGGAGACCCATAATTAGGTTCATAATCAATATCGAAACCATCATATCCATACTTATCGATGGAGTCACAAATGGCATTTGCATATTTTCTGATCGCGCCGTCGATAGCTTCCTGATCTCCATCTTTCCAACCCCAATATTCTTTATAATTCTCTTTATACTCTTCGGGAGTCAACTGATCGCCTACATTAGCTACGATAAAGCACATCAATGCACGCGTACCTTTCAGTTCTTTCACTTTTTTCTTATCCAGCATCCGGGCTTCATCCAGATTCTTCCAGTTTCCCCAGATGGAAACGAAGTCCACACTATCGGGAAGTCCCATCAGACTCCCCACCATCGAAGCTCCCACACCTGTCCAGCCTCCAAACCAGCCAAACGCAACCGAATGCTCCGAACGTTTATAAGCTCTCAGATTCTCGTAGTAGTCATTTCCCGGCATTTCAAAAAAATCCTCTGCTTCGGGTTTGGTCCAGTCACTGCAACCCAGAAGCATACTGACGAACAACGCAAAAACCACTATATTTAAATATCTCTTTTTCATTTTCTTTTCTCTTTTTAGCTTAAACATCAATTCTTTTTAGCCCACCAAAGGTCGGTAGCCCCAGTATCCGGGCCCCCCAACATTGAGACGGCTACCGAAACATTGGCAGCATTTCCCTGCTTCTCGGACAATGGGAAAGGCAAACGCCGCAATTGCCGGTTGGTGTCAATTACTCCGTTACTCAAATTGCTGACAGATGGAAACACTTCCGGATAACCTGTACGCCGATAATCGGCCCAACCTTCAAAGCCCAGAGGGAAATTGGCTATCCATTTCTGAGTAATGATACGCTCCAGTTTTTCTTCTGTAGGAGCACCTTCATTCCACGCAATCGTTATCTTGGTTTTCGGTGTATAATTGCATTTAACCGGGTTAGTCGGGTCGACAAAAGGTTCAGGCACTGCCACTGCATTTGCCAGATATTCTTCTGCTCCACCCACTTTCCGCTGGTCGAATGAAAGTTTAACACCTTGTTCGTAAAAGTCACGGGCACTACCTCCCATATCCCAACCACGCAGAGCACCTTCAGCACGCAAAAAGGCTGTTTCAGCCGCACAGAACATCAACATATCGTCTTTCTGATCGTAATTGGGCATAGAGTATCCTGCATAAGTGGCCGGCTTCACTCCTTCCAATCCCGAACGCATACCCATATACGGGCTATTGCCTCCCAACTTGGATGTCGTGAAATAGACTGCGCTACGAGGATCGGAATACCCTTTCATATAACTGGCAATAGTGGCATTGATACGGATTTCGCCCCAACTGGAGGCTACCAGCCACAGCGGATTGGGTTCGGCACCTACACCGACATATGCATTATTATCATTCGTATCTATCAGTCCGCGGGCACTCTTTACCGCTTCCTCAGCTTTCGCACGGGCAAGTTCGGGCGCCACATTGCTGATACGGACAGCCAGACGCAATTTAAGCGAATTAGCAAAACGCATCCACTTATTATAATCTCCATTATAGACCGGATCATAGCCCTCCAACGGCTTCAATCCGCCGACCTCGTCTACAAATTCGCCCAATATCTGTACTGCATAATCCAAATCTTCAAACATGTGTTTATATACATCTTCCTGACTGTCGTATGCAACAGCCGTTTTGCCATTGGCCACTTGACTGTAGGGAATGGGGCCGTAACAATCGGTCACACGCAACATTGTATTTACGCGAAGCAGCTTCGCCATTGCCCAATAGTGACCTTTTCCGCCGGTTGCCGTTTCCAATTTAAAGTAGTTGGAATAGAATTTCTCAAAAGGCGTATTGAAAGGAATCTGATTCCAGGATTCCGTCTGGTTGAATGTATTGAAGTTAGAACCACCCCATGAGTTAGCCATTGTCAGATAGCCGCTAAAAGGTCCCGCTACCATCTGGTCAATCATCTGATTGTCATTCTGCTGTACATTGATTCCGGTAGTAATCATTGTTGCAAACAGCATGGGCGGATTAAGTGAATGGGGTTCGTACGGATTAGTGTTGTATTCCTCAAAATTACTGGTACAGCAACACAAGAGTGGCGTGATAGCTGCGGCCAAAGCCATATTTAATATTTTATTTTTCATAATCGACTTGTTTTAAAATTGAAACTTAACATTGAAGCCAATATTACGTGTGCTCGGCTGCATAAAGTAATCTACCCCCTGATAGAAATTGCTGGTAGTGGAAGGGGTCATTTCCGGATCGAACGGTGCTTTACAATAAATCATCCAAAGATTCTTTCCTACGATACCTGCCGTTATGCCCACTTTATTGTTAAACCACTTACGAGGTAATGTATAACTCAGGTTCAACTCAGAAAGGCGTACGTTCGTCGCACTATAAGTGTAGTATTGTCCCAATCCTCCGGTAGAGCCTCCGATGGTTTGAAAATAAGACTTGGCATCTACGAATCCGTTATTGATCCACACTCCGCCGGCATCACGTGCATCGGCTGTAGCTTTGGACACACCGTAATAATCGAGTATACCCTGAGTGTTCGACACGCATAATCCACCGACACGCGCGGTCAGAACCACGCCCAGGCTGACGCCTTTATAAGAGAAGGTATTGCTGAATCCCATATTGAAATCAGGATTCATCGTACCTATTTTTTTAGGTTCGGCATAGTCCTGCACTCCGACTTTACCTGTCTGGGGATCTACCCAGATATTTCCGTTACCATCCGTACGAAGCCCTTTATCTACATACAGATCCCCCATCGTTCCACCTTCTCTCAGGATGACTCTGGGACCATATCCGTCGGCTCCCAACACAGCCATACGCAACTCCGGCATATCGATGATTTCACCGGTTATCGGATTCGTCGCGCCACTGGCCAGACGTTTCACCTTATTACGATTCATGGTATAAGTCAGGCTGCTGTTCCAACTGAAATCCCTCCATGTATTATTATATCCCAATGCCAGTTCCAAACCATAATTCTGGATATTACCTGTCTGTACAATAGCCGAAGAATAACCGCTCGACGACGCCAGGGTGATGTTAAAGGTTTGGTTATACGTATTCGAATGATAGTAAGTGGCATCTATACTGAAGTGGTTCCATAATCTGGCATTTAAACCCACCTCCCACGAACGTGTGTCTTCCGGCTTCAGATTAGTGGCAGGCAAAGTTGTTGAAGAGCCCCACTGATGGGACTGTTCATTGAACTCAAAGCCCGGATTCGATAAATAACGTTCGAAAGACGAAGCCACCGAACTGTATGAACCACGCAGTTTCGCATAAGAGATGAACTCGGGCAACCGGAACATCTCCGACAGAACGACAGATCCGCCGATGGAAGGATAGAAGAAAGAGGAGTGTTTAGTAAAGGCAAGCTGCGACTCCCAGTCGTTCCGTCCGGTCAAGGTCAGATATGCCATGCTGCGCCAACCTAATTCTATATTCGCAAATACTCCCTGGGACTGATCATGATATCCGAACTGTTTGGGCTTATAATTACTTTCATAATTAATATTTCTCACTGTAAAGAAATTGGGTATACCGGCCAGATCGCCTTCATTACCCATTTGTTCGTAAACCAAATCTTTAATAGATGCACCGATATTGGCATTCAGCGAGAAATCCCCTATCCTCTTATCGATATTTACCATAATATCAGCATATGTATTACGGTCTGTACGGTTCTGGTCCGAGTAGAAACCATTGGCTCCCGCAAAAGTAGTCAGGGTAGATGCATAACGCTCCTGAGTCAAACGAATATCCGAATTATCTACTTTAACACGGCCCGCAACGTTCAGCCAATCCGTAAGTTTATAAGTCAGGCTTGCATTGATCATGTAACGTTTCTTTTCTGTTTTACGGTTCATGCGTTTCATAATCCAGTACGGGTTTTGCAAACTCAGCCCCTGATGCCCATAAGGCCAAAACTGCGCATTCACCCCACGGCTCTCGCTATAACGTTCGAACATACGGATCTCCTCAAAATTATCATTACGAGGAAACAGATATAATGCCGGCAACGGATTGAAATATTGTCCCTGTGCCGTTATATTTTTATCATTCTGGATGATGTAACTGGCACCGATGTCCAGAGTCAGTTTATCTTTCAGGAAAGTAGCCGTATTCCGGATTGAGAAGTTGTAACGGCTATAACTGTTATTAGGCAGGATACCGGTTGCATTCGTTGTTGAAGCCGATGCATAAGTCTGGTTTTTCTTTGTTCCGGTCGAGAAAGAGATGGCATTAATTACATTCACTCCGGTATTAAAGAAACGGGCAGGATCATAACTCTGTCTGGTTTTATTGCCCCAGCTTGCAAATTCTCCCGGATTATTTCCATACCGGTTTTGCATCTCCGGCATAATATACGCATCAGAGAACATGGTATTATTGCTGACTGTCAGAGTTGTCTTCTCGGCAGATCCCTTTTTCGTGTTAATCAATACAACTCCATTGGCAGCCGCATTGCCGTATAAAGCAGCTGCGGAAGGACCGGTCAGCATATTAATACTTTCAATATCATCCGGATTAAGGTCGGCCACACCGTCCGAACCACTCTGAGTAGCAAAGGAACCTTCGCTCTTGCCAAAACTGACATTGAACATTGGAATACCATCGATTACATAAAGGGCATTGTTATCCTTTGTTATAGACTTAGTACCTCGCATCACTACCCTGGAGGCCGAACCGACACCACCGGCGGAATTGTTAATCGTTACTCCGGCAACTTTGCCCTGCAAAGAGTTAATGAAATTGGCATCTTTCACTGTATTGATGGCATCGCCACCCACTTGTTGCACATTGTAGCTCAATGCCTTTTGTGCCCGCTTGATACCTAAAGCCGTTACAACAACCTCGTCAAGCACTTCCGTGTCTTCTTGCATCACAATTTTCAGTGGCTTAGAGTCTGTCACTGTAATGGCCTGCGAAGCATAGCCGATATAGGATATCTCGATGACATCTCCTTTGGCAGCCGATATTGAAAAGTGTCCGTTCATATCGGTGATTGTCCCGTTGGATGTTCCTTTCACCAGTATACTTACTCCGATCAATGGTTCGCCTTTAGCGTCCGAGACATTTCCCGTAACCGTGATTTTCTCCTGCTGAATAGCTTTATCCTTATCATTAGCTGAAAGAATGAGGTGTTTGTTCATAATAGAATAGGAAATCCCCGTCCCCCGAAGCAAACGATTCATCACAGACGTAATATTTTCATTAGTAGCTTTAACGGAAACGGGTTGATTGGGGTTAACATCCCTGGTGTTATACACGATAGATAATGAGGTTTGATGTCCGATTTCATCCAGGACATTACCTAAAGGGGCTTTAGTGAAGTCGATATTTACCCGGATATCTTGCGCTGAAGCAAAAATAAAAGCAGGCATCGACAATAGAAAAAATAGCAAGTACTGAAACTTGTGTTTCACTGATTTCTTCATCTTGTTCTTTTTTAATTAGAAAATGTTTTAGGTAAAAATTGAAAGGTTTAGCAAAAGAAAACTGCTAATTCATATTAAGGTTGGTTTTTAATTAAGGGTCCTTGTTCATCGTTACAGATTTTAGGGTTAACTATATTCACTTTTCTGCTAATAATACATTTCAACCTATAAGCATACTAAATCAAGAAGCGACTTTTTTCAAAAAAAGAATAAAAAAAGAATAAGAATACAGATTGAGAAATAAAAAAAAGGAACCATTCCACATTGGAAACAGTCCCTTTTAGTGATTTAGGTTATAATAATAAATCGCTATCTACCCGCCTTGGGAGTCAATATTATGTTATTATCCTCACATTTATAATCAAAACGTTTGGTAAGAGCAAGTATAGAAAGAATTTGTCTGATATCATCATCCGTACTAAAAGTACAGGTGAAACGTTCTTTTTTCAGCTGTGCATCAGAAATAATGAAATGTACATCAAAATGCTTTTCCAGACATTGCACAATCTCCACGAGTGTAGCTTGTTCGAATTTCAGTTTTCCGTTAATCCAAAGCAACACATCACCCGGACGATCAGCTTCGGTAAGCATCAACTGCATCGTACGGGTATCCACACTCAACGTTTGTCCCGGTTTCAGTAAGATCCCTTCTTCTTCGGACTGTCCCGGCAGCTGCACTTGCACCAATCCTTTCAATAAAGTCGTCACAACCTTTGCTTCGGACGAGCGTGCCCGGACATTGAATTTTGTACCGAGCACACAAGTCCTGACATCTTTACTATTAACAACAAAGGGTTTGTGCTTATTATGAGAGACCTCAAAATAAGCCTCACCATTCAAATCAACCAATCTTTCCCGCTTCCAGAAAGAAGGTTTATAAACAAGCTGCGTTGAAGCATTCAACCACACCTTCGTGCCATCCGGCAAAACAGCACGTGCCCGTTGACCGGCTTCCGTAGCAAAAACATATCCGGCAGACTTGCCGGAAGACATCCAATACAAAGCTCCGGTAGAAATCAGTAAACCGCACAAAAAGGCAGCCAAAGGTACTGCATAACGCTTCCATTTTGAAACACGCATTTTACCCACCGATTTTCTATCCGGCTCTTTCTGCTTCATCCGATCCTTCAAAGCGCTCAGTGAACTTTCGGTGTCCACCGCATCCATCACCGCTTTGCGCTCACCGACAAAAAGCATATAATATAGTTGTTCAAGTTGTTTTTTATGTTCCGCAGAGTCATGGTACCATGTCTCTACTTCCAGACACTCTTCAGCATCTGATTCTCCTTTCAAGTAGTTCAGTAGTTTTGTTTCATCCATTGTATTAACCAAATCTTTTATACCTATATCATACGTTGTTATGTATAATACATTTCAGAAAGCAAAGTTACTAAATAAAAACACAAACTTTTTTTCTTCGAAGAATCATTTTGTCAGTACCGAAAATTTAGCTACGTTTGTTCGCTAATAACAATGAAAAAAAGAATGGCACAGACTCTGACTAACCTAAACATAAATGATAATAATGCCGTTATATCAGCCTTGAGAGAAGGGTGCGAAGAAGTATTTGACAATGTTTACCGCCATTACTTTCGCGGACTATGCGTCTTTTGTTCTCAGTACGTCACACTGAGTGAATCGGAAGAAATCGTGCAGGACACCATGATGTGGTTATGGGAAAACAGAAAAACCCTCATTCCGGAACTAACCTTAAAAACTCTTCTTTTTACTATTGTCAAGAACAAGGCACTTAATAAAATCTCCCATTTCGAAATAAAGCGTAAGGTACATCTGGAAATTGCCGAAAAATATGAAAGCGAATTTTCTTCACCTGACTTTTATCTGGAAAACGAACTTTTCAGGTTGTATGAAGAAGCTTTAAGAAAGCTACCGGCAGAATTTCGTCAGGCATATGAAATGAACCGAAATCAACAACTGACTCATAAAGAAATTGCGGAGAAACTAAACGTCTCTCCGCAAACTGTCAATTATCGCATAGGGCAAGCCCTGAAAATATTGCGTTCGGAATTGAAGGATTACCTCCCTCTTATCATGCTGTTTCTATTTCTGCAAGGGCATAAATGAGATGGCTTGCCCACCACCGGCGGCCATGCGGATATTTATTGTGTCTCTTGCCGTCACCTCCTGTTCCGTAATCTGATATTCGGTCGGATTGTTTTTCCAATCAGCCTGCTCGCCATCAGCATAGATTATTGCTTTATAGGTCTTCCCCTTTTCCAGAAAATCAAGGCTGACCGGTAAAGTCCGTGGTTCCTCATTCGTAGAAGCTCCCAGGAAATAATTCTGTTTAGCCTTGCGCACTATCACTACAAATTCTCCCGGCTCACCGGCCAATGCTTTTGATTCATCACAGTCCGGATCGAAATCACGAAAGAACTGGAAAGCAGGATGTCCTTCATAATGCTCGATCATATCAGAAGCCATCTGTAACGGGGAATATAAGATAACCCAATTTGCCAACTGTTTGGCCAGTGTCGTATTGACACGGCTATTGCCTTTATCCTGGTCATTCCACTTCTGGCGTTTAGGAGAATCTTTCGTCTGTGTAAACAATATGTCGAAAGTACCCGGAGTATAATCCATTGGGCCACCCAGTAAACGGGTAAACGGTAACATCTCGTGATGGGAAGGAGGATTTCCCTCACTCCAGGCATTCCACTCCATCCCACGGGCACCTTCACGAGTCATCATATTGGGCCAGGTACGGCGTATTCCCGTATCTTTGATAGGCTCGTGCGCATCCAAAGTCATATGGTAACGAGCAGCCGTTTCAACTACCTTTTGGTAATGGTTGACTCCGTATTGTCCGTGATGCGAATGTCCGTCGGGAAAAGCACCCGCATAACCGGTTTTCAGTATATGAATACCTTTTTCGGTATACCACTTGATCGCTTTTTCCATCTGGCGTTCGTAGTTGGGAATATTTCCTCCGGTTTCATGATGTCCGATGATCTGAACATTTTTCTCACGTGCATAACGGGCTATTTCATCAATATCAAAATCAGCGTACGGTTTGGTAAAATCAAAATTCTGCATACCACCCCAGCTCTCCCAGCCTTCGTTCCACCCCTCGAATAATACCCCTTCGATATTATTGTCATGAGCAAAATCGATATACTTTTTCGCATTAGCGGTTGTGGCTCCGTGACGGTCATCCATCTTCCAGGTTTCTACCCCCAGATGCATTCCCCACCAAACGCCAACATATTTAATCGGTTTAATCCAGTCGGTAGTTTCCAGTTTACAAGGTTCATTCAAATTCAGAATCAAGGATGAATTAATCAGGCCGACAGCTGCCGGAGCAATCTGAATGGTACGCCATGATGTCATGAAATTATTCCCTTTACGGGCCTTGATACCGTCGGGCCATGAAGCAAGTTCCGACTTTAGAGCATGGCCTCCATCCTGCTTTAGTGTCATCTCCGGAAAATCATAAAGAGCAGCTTCATGAATGCTGCCATATATCCCACCGGGAGTTTTGAAAGTGAAAGGAGTATTGGCATTTTTCACTTCACTGATCTTCTGTTCCGAATACAACAATTCATAGGTTTCGAAGCTGGCCGGAATTGACCAGGAAATTCCATCTTCGTGAAAGCGGAAAGCAGTCAATTCGTCGGTGACCAGCAAAGAGTCAACGCCGGGCACCTCATATTCATAACGAAAAGCTATACCGTCATCAAATGCACGAAAACGAAGAGTTAACTCTATATTGGCATCGTTCTTCAAGAAAACCGCCATTTCATTATAATGATTCCTGTTCGTTTTATTCTCTCCCCACGGTTGGGTCCAGGTTTCATCTTTATCTGTAAACGTAGTTTTCACGACACGAAATCCTTGATTAAGGTCAATCCCGTCTTTCGCCTCGAAACCAAGCGATGAGTTGTCCAACAAAAGAGTATCATTGACCGCCACCCGATAAACCATCTTTCCGTCAGGTTCTGTTGCAAAAGCCACCTTGATGTGTCCGTCCGGAGAGGATAACTCAGTCTTTGGAGTACAACTATAAAAACTCATCAGTATAAAAGCGACAAATAACAAATGCAAGTTTTGTTTCATGGTCATGTAATCTGTTTGTGTGGTTTAGAATTCCAGGTCGGCCAAATGCGCGTTGTGATCAGACAAATAGGTAGAGTCTGTAATCGCGGAAGAAATAATTTCCGCATCCGCCACCTTTATTTGCGGAGTTACGAAAATAAAATCGATCTTCTCCCGCTCAGCCACCGGTACCCTTCCAAAATCATGGAAAGTATAGCTTTCTCCTGTCTGTTTCGCAGCTATCTTCCACGCATCTTTCAATATGAACTCATTGGATGTAATTGTTTTATAAGCTTCCCATTCCTCAGAAACATTAAAGTCTCCGGTCATCATAGAGGGGTGTGTACCGGCTATCTCTTTTATCTTATCAATAATAAGCAATGCACTGTTCCTCCGGGCTTCTGTCCCTACGTGATCAAAATGAGTATTTACCATCAGGAATTCTTTTCCGGTGGATTTCTCCTTCAGTTTAGCCCAGGTGGCAACACGGGTACAAGCAGCATCCCAACCAAGTTTACCGACACTATCCGGATGTTCGGACAACCAGAATGTATTGCTGTCCAGTAAATCATATTTATCTTTCCGATAGAAAACCGGAGCATATTCACCTTGAGTCTTTCCATCCTCACGTCCCACGCCTACATAGGCATAATCGGGCAGTCCGACCAACAAGTCTTCTAACTGATGATGTAACACCTCCTGCATACCCAGTACATCCGGTTGTTTTTCACGGATAAACTCACAAACCCGGTCTTTACGGTATTTCCAAGAATTCAGGCTATCGCCCGGATTATCGTAACGGATGTTGAAGGTAGCCAAACGGACATGTGAAATCGGACTGGAACTGCAACCCGCCAGAAGCAGGGTAATAAAAGTTCCGATAAAAAAGCAAATCTTATTCATTAGTTTATATGTGTTGGTTATTAAATTTAAAGCCATTCCGTATATGATACAACTGAAAAAGAAAAAACACTTAACGCCCCACCTGATAAGTAGCAGCTAATTGCCGGCAACCGGCACGATTTATTTTCCCTGTTTCCGTCAAGGGTATAGCGCCCACTGAAAAAACCATTTTAGGCAACTGGTACTTGGTAAGAAGCTCTTTCATCTTCTCCTCCAACCGTTCCGTATACCCTCCATTTTCTATCAAAAGAACAACAGCCTCCCCTAATGCGGCATCGGAAACGGAAGTGACGGCAAAGGGAACATGTATCCAGGGACGCAGTATATCTTCCACCTGCTCCGCCTGCACTTTGATACCTCCGGTGTTGATGGCATTGTCTTTTCTGCCCAGGATAGAAAAGCTACCATCCGAATTTATTTCCGCCACATCATTTGTCACCAAAATCGTATCGCAAACCAGCGGAGCATCAATAATCAATGTATGCTCGGGTGACAAAGAAAGTCGTACCGAAGGAAAAGGATAATAAAGAGTACTCGCATCCGGTCCGTTCAGCCGTCTTAAAGCAATATGCGACAGGGTTTCCGTCATGCCGTACGTAGAATACACCTCACCCGGTAATTGGCGTATCTCAGCTTCCAGACCGGCATCTATCGCACCACCGCCAATTATAAGAATATCGGTCCGGCAGAGCCTTTCTCTTTCCGCGGCTATCTGCAAAGTGTTGTAAACCTGCAGCGGAACCATTGCCGAGAAACGTAACGGCTGATCCAAATCCGCCATCGGATGACCGGAAGGAGTGCGGACAACCAGATCCAGCCCGGCAACCAAAGCCCGCACCACAACCATCTTTCCGGCAATGTATTGCAAAGGCATACACAATAGCGCACTATCCCCCCGCCGAAGCCCCAGATACTCACAAGTCAACCGGGCACTCTGCATCATCCGGTCTTTAAGGACCTTCATTTGTTTAGGTGTTCCGGTAGAACCGGACGTCTTTACAGTAAGATAAGGAGAATCGTTGAACCAATCGTCCAGAAAACGGTAGAGTTCACACAGAAATACCGGCGTTGCGTCTGTACAATTGGCAACAAGTCTTTTTACATCTTCCCGGGAAAGCAAATTGCCTTCCAGCATCAGCTGTTGTTCTTCCCGATTAAATATCATAAGTATTTCTTTTATTTACAAAACCATAAACAATCTTTTCGAATCTCAAGGGGCATTTCGATATTGTCTGTAAACAACAGTCCGGTTCCCAATCCCTGAGGCAGCGGATTACGGAAAGTAGCACACCATTGTGCAATAGCATTCAGTCCGATGTTCGATTCCAGTGCAGAAGTAATCCACCAACCGATATGCTGCTTTTCCGCTTCTGCAATCCATTCATTACCACCACTGATTCCACCATGTAAAGATGGTTTCAATATAATGTATTGAGGACGGACAGACGTCAACAAATCTTGTTTTCCTTCGGGAGTATTACAGCCAATCAGTTCTTCGTCCAATGCAATGGGAAGCGGAGTGTCTGCTGTCAGGCGGGCCATTTCCTCCCACTGCCCGGCACGGATGGGCTGTTCGATGGAGTGTAGTTCCAATTCAGCCAACCTATTCAGTTTTTCCATAGCGTCAATGGGTGAAAAAGCACCATTGGCATCCACTCTCAACTCTATTTCCCTCGCCGAATAATGAGCACGGATATGCTTCAGCAGTGCCAATTCTTCTTCGAAGTTTATCGCACCTATTTTCAGTTTGATACAACGGTATCCTGACTGCATCTTTACTTCGATCTGTTGCAACATCCTATCAAAATCGCCCATCCAGATAAGTCCGTTGATGGGTATACCGGTTTCTCCCCGGGAAAAAGGAGTATCCCATAATGCCCAACTCTGAGTTTCATAATGACGAAGAGCTGTTTCAAGTCCAAACAGAATCGAAGGATAATCACGCAAAACTTCCGTATCCAGTTCGCCTGTCTGCTCCAAACACCGGCAAGCATTGCAGAGTATTTGTTCATAATCCGGCAGGTCGTCACAACTCAGTTTAGGCAACGGAGCACACTCTCCCACTCCGACACGTTCCGGATACTCTGTCGTAGAAAGATAGATATACCAAACCTTCCGGGTAGTATAGGTACCGCGGGAAGTTCCTGCCGGCTGCTTGAAATGGAGGATACGGGGAATAATATTTATTGTATACATAGGAATACTATAAAGCAAAGGCCTCCCATCAAGAAGGCCTTTTTTACTTATGGGAACTTAGGATATTGCTTAAAATCTGGTTTGCGCTTTTCAAGGAATGCATTCTTGCCCTCCTGTGCCTCATCGGTAAGATAATAAAGCAGAGTCGCGTCACCGGCTAACTCTTGAATACCTGCCTGCCCATCAAGTTCGGCATTCAAGCCGGCTTTAATCATGCGGAGCGCCAATGGACTGAGCTGCATCATCTCTTCGGCCCATTGGACATACTCGTCTTCCAGTTTTTCCAAAGGCACTACCTTGTTGACAAGTCCCATATCCAGAGCTTCCTGAGCATTATACTTGCGGCAAAGGAACCAAATTTCACGAGCTTTTTTTTGTCCCACCACACGGGCAAGATAAGAAGAGCCGAATCCTGCATCGAAGCTACCTACACGAGGTCCGGTCTGGCCGAAGATTGCATTTTCGGAGGCAATGGAAAGATCACATACTACGTGCAGTACATGTCCGCCACCGATAGCAAATCCGTTGACAGCGGCAATAACCGGTTTAGGTATCGAACGGATTTGCTTCTGTACGTCCAACACACTCAGACGGGGCACCCCGTCTTTACCGATGTATCCGCCTCGTCCCTTTACATTCTGGTCACCTCCCGAGCAGAAAGCTTTGTCACCGGCACCGGTCAGTACCACGACATTAATGTCAGGCTCTTCACGACAAATACGCAAAGCATCACTCATCTCACCCGTTGTGGTCGGTGTGAAAGCGTTGCGATAACGCTCGCGGTTAATTGTAATACGAGCAATGCCATTATAGTAATCAAATAGAATATCTTCATATTCTTTAATAGGAGTCCACTCTCTTTTCGTTTCCATCTTTATTCATTTTAATGGTTATTTCTTTAATAATTCCTGTACTTTCTTCTGGAGTCCGGGTGTCTTTACATTGGGGTTGTTCAACATTGCGATAGCGAAATTATTTGCCATCACCTCTTCCGGATCGATAACATATCCGGTATTCCGCCCAACCTTATCAAAAAAGTCGGCAGCTTTCTGCAACGGATAAATAACCGTCTTGCCATTTTCCCGAACTGGTTTGAATGCTTTATCCAAAGGAATCAAACCGACATTGATATACTGATAGAACTTACCAACGGTATAGGGCCTGTTGGCATATATAATCATGGTACAATTCTGAGGTTTACCATCGATTGTAAAAGTGGCATAGCTGTCCCAACGGCTGACATCGGGATTGGAAATCCGGTATTCCCGAATATCTTCGGGCAATTCAATCTCTTTTGGCAGAATATTAAATTCAATAGCCTCGTACATTTTCTTTTTGAATCCGGGGTTGAAACGTGTCAGGATATGAAAAATTTCATGCACCAACAGACGAGTATGCGACTGCTCGTTTCCCCGCTGAAAAGTAACGTCGGTCAGTGCTATCCAGTTACTGCGAGTATACCCTCCGGCTCCTCCTTCATCTTTCATTGTTGTTTTTACCAATATTATTTCTTTCGGGAAAGGAATCCGGTAACCATACTTACGAATCGTGTCATTCAGGCTTTTTCTGATCCGTTCAATCTGTTGCGCCTCCCGGGGAGTCCATCCACGAACTTCACCAATAGCCAGACTGACGAGATCTTCTCTTTTTCCTTCGGGATTCTCAAGACGGGCTGCAATATCAAACGGAGTCCAGTTACGCGTATAATGATCCTCAACCGCTATCAGGCGTTTAGCTTCTTCGGCAGAGGCCAACCTAAAATCGATTGTATCTACATGAGTCATCACCTCCTGTAATACGGTATTCCCGGGAGACATGGCCCCAACCTTCTCCACAAGTGGGCTTATAACAAACAGCAATAAGCCACCAATCAACATCACCCCTTGCTTAATCATAATCTTATTTTTTTAGTTGATGATAATAGTCTTTCAAAATACGTGCATCTTTATTCTTGTTTGTGAAAACTTCCATTAACACAGGCTGAGTCAATAACTCGGCTTGGGTGAAAACCTTCATTGCTTCGTCCAGCTGATTTTCATCCTGCACTTCCTGGTAAAGGAAGCCACGTTCTTCAGCCCACCCTTTAGCAGACGTCTTGTGTACGGCAGTCACAAAACGATGCGAAGTGCCGGACATTTCCAAACCGGGCAGAGTATGGAAGATTTCCCCTCCCCCATTATTTAAGAGAAGTATGCGGAGATTACTTCCGAAATGATTATTCCACAACGCATTCATGTCGTAGAAAAAACTCAGGTCTCCAATGACCACAAAATTCAACTTTCCGGAGGCGGCGGCATAACCGACTGCTGTCGATAAGGAACCTTCGATACCACTTGTTCCACGGTTACAGCAAACCTCTATTGTATCGGGTAAAGGGTATAGTTGAGCATAGCGTACAACCGAACTATTGGCCAGGTGTAAAGCACATGAAGCAGGCAAAGCCTTTATCAACGCTCCTATGGCAGACATCTCCGAATAGGGCAACTCTGGTTGGGGAAGTTCTTTGCAAAAATTTTCCCATTGCCGAGGATACTCTGGTGTACGGTTGTCCAGCAAGAAAGCTATTTTCTCAAGGAACTCAAACGGGTCCATTTCAATGACCGTCGTGAGTGAACCTTGGAACAGATCAATCACTTCACCATCCGTCGACACATGCCAATGCTCCTTGGGCGGATGTTGACGAAGGAATTTTTTCATCCGCTTGGAGACGATATGTCCTCCATAAGTGATTACCAGTTCGGGCATCATCTTTTCCTGCATTTCCGGAGACATGGCATATAAAGCAGCATCAAAATTCCGGATCGGAATACCGGGAACAGTCTGGTTACCCAAATGTTCGGTAAACCAAGCAAACTGCTTATACAGCATCTTTGAATATTTCTTCTCAAACAGGTAAATCAGATTCATCTGTCCGACAATTATCATGCGCCGGTTGTATTTATTAAGCCGATCAATCAGACCGTCGTAATCGCGATCATAAACATTCAGTCCCTGATAACGTGTTATAACACGCTCTTCGGGAAGAACATCTGCCGTAAACTGGAACAAAGGCTCCGAAACCGGTACATTAATATGCACAGGTCCTTTGCCATGGTGATTCAGTTCAAGTAATGCTTCGTTCAGCAAACGGTTACAATACCATTTGTCTTCGTCGGTATGTATCTCAGGCAAGTTCGCAGACATCTTCACCAACGACTGAAAGACACCCGGTTGCGGTAAAGTCTGCCCATCCATCTGGTTAATCCAGGCTGCGGGACGATCGGCAGAAATAACTACTAAAGGTACTTTCTGATAATAGGCTTCCGCCACGGCAGGATGCAAATTCAGCAGAGCCGTACCGGATGTGCAACAGACTGCCGCAGGTTTTCCGCCATGTAAGGCAAGCCCGATAGCAAAAAAACCGGCACTCCGCTCGTCTGTTACCGAATAACAGGTGAAATCAGGATGTCCGGCAAGTGTGTGTACAATCGGAGCATTCCGGCTTCCGGGGCATAAGACCACTTTCGTCACTCCGTGTGCCCGAAGCAACGCTACCAACTGCAATATGTTTTCCTTATCTGAATACATCGCTCTATTAAGTTATTTATAAAGAGTTCAAGTTCTTCATCGTCTGCATCTTCTTTTCAGTCTCTTGAAATTCATCATCCAATTCGGAAGATGCCAGTAACCCACCTCCGGCATAAAGTGTCAGAGTATCCTCTTTCACATTCATACAGCGTAGGTTGACATACAGGTCTGTCTTCCCCTCCGGTTTGAGCCAGCCGATAAATCCGGAATAATAACTGCGGTCATAGCCTTCATTATCGAGAATAAACCGATAGGCTTCCTCCTTGGGTAATCCGCACACAGCCGGAGTAGGATGCAATAGCTTCAACAAATCCCCCAATTTACGACTATCGTTCAGTGAGAAACGGAAATCGGTTTTCAGATGCGATAAAGCTCCGGCAAAAGCCGGATAAGGTCCCTTCTCCACCGGAGAAATACCTAACGATCGGAGTTGATTACGGATATATGCGGCTACATATTCCTGTTCCTCCCGGTTCTTCTCATCCCAATGCTGAGGAAGTTCACCATTTTGTAAAGACTGGGTTCCGGCCAATGCCACAGTATTCCACTCTCCCTTCTCACCCGATAAAATGATTTCCGGTGTACTGCCCATCCACACTCCCGTTTGCGGAGTATAGCAAAGATAGACATAGGAGTAAATATAACGCCTGCAAGCTTTATAGAAAGCGCTTGCAGGAGAGAACCCCGGTTCTTTCTTCACCGTCACTTTGCGGGACAGCACCAGCTTATCAAAAGTATGTGCCCGTAAAGCCCGGATAAAAATATCAAAACAGGCTGCATAAGCTTCTTTTGCTCTCACAGGCCGTTCGTTTTGTGCAGACCGGTTGCACACCTCTGTGCAGACAGGCTGCACACTCCTGCGCGGGCTGCCTGCACAGGAAGGAATTTCTTGACAGTCCGGTTGAATCAGTATGATAGGACATTGCGGAGTAACCCGGAAAGGAGCGATAACAAAACCTGTCTGTCCGTTTAGTTCTTCCATTTCCCGAACCAAACGTACTTCTCCGTAAGTCTGCATCAGAAAGTGAGGTTCTTCTTCCCCCGGATTGCGATACATCGCAAAACTTCTTCCCTGCCGGATCAACTCATCTATAATCTCACAATTATTTGTTTCTTCTGACGTCATCTCTTCTTTAATATACTATTCACCACCCGAATAGAAGACACCAACTTGTCGGTCGACGTAAATACGTCCACATTCCAGACATGAGATGAACGACCTTTATGGATGATGGTGCCGACAGCCCGCACCGTGTCTCCTTCGTGGGCAGATGACATGTGATTACCGCTGACTTGCATACCAACGACAATCTCATCAGGCTGGCAAAGAATCATCGACCCCAATCCGGCTACTGTTTCGGCCAATGCCAGAGTAGCCCCTCCATGCAGAATGCCAAAAGGCTGTCGGGTTCGTTCGTCCACCGGCATGGTAGCCTCAACCCGGTCCTCGGACGCATAAGTATATTGAATACCCAGATTCCCCATCAATGCGTGACGAGCACGCTCGTTTAACTGATCAAGTGGAATCTCGGCAGGACGGATCTCTGCAAGAATCGCCTTTTCTACGGCAAGGGCAACTCCGTCTTCTTCGTTAGATGCAGTCACCACATCGGCACAAACTTTCACAGAGTCCTGGGCATTCCCCATGGCAATACCCAATCCGGCAAACTGTATCATCGAAACATCGCAGACACCGTCGCCTATCACAATCGTTTCTTCGGGTGTAATATCAAGGTGGGACAACAGTGCTCCCAAAGAGGTAGACTTATCGATACCGCAAGGCAACACTTCAAGAAAATAAGGTTCCGAACGGAATACATCGAGTGCACCGTTCAAACGTTTCTTCCAATGTTCTTCCAAAGCTACCAATGCTTCTTCATCATCACTGACCAACATACATTTGGAAGGAGCAAAATCTACAGCTGCCGAAAATTCGGGTTCCTCAATCAGCTCCATCCCATTGAGACGTGCTTCCCAAAGAATATGTTCATTATTAGCATAATCGGCAATCATCCGATCTTCGGTGTATGTAAAGATAGAAAATCCGTTTTTACGTGCCTTTTTCTCCAAATAGGGCAACATTTCCGGATTAATACGCCGCTCAAGCAATACTTCTCCATTTTTTGCATTAATAACCTGCGCACCGTTATAAGACACAATATATCCGCCATAGTTACCCAATTCCAGTTTTTTAGCCAATGGCAAAATCCCATAGGTAGGCCTGCCCGATGCTAAAACAAGATGTACACCCATCTGCTGCACTTTCAATAAGGTAGCGAGGGTACGTGGAGTAATCTCCTTTTCATCATTAAGCAATGTCCCGTCTACATCAAGGACTAACAATTTATACTTCATGACTTCGAGTTTTTGTTTAGATTACAAAGGTAAAATTTTTAAGGCAACATCGCCCCTTATTTAGGGAAAATTATACCATAAGAATGCGTTAACAAGGTGTTTTTATATTGTCAGAAAGAGAACAAACGGTGGACAAGTTGCACTGTTCTGCAACCCGCCCACCGTCTTAATCCAATTTATTTCGTAAAGCGAATCAGAACTCGCTCGTAAAGTGGAACCTAATATTTTTGAAATCCATCTGTGCCATCTGAAGCACATAATTCGAATCGGCCAGAAAGACATCACGCCCTTCGCGGTCTTTGGCCATATACTGATATTTACGCTTTTTGAATGCTTCCAGTTCTTCCAGATCATCACTCTCAATCCAGCATGCTTTGTACAGACTTAATGGCTCCCAGCGACAAGAAGCATTGTATTCGTTCAACAAACGATACTGAATGACCTCAAACTGCAATTGCCCCACTGTACCGATAATCTTGCGGCCATTGAACTGGTTGACAAACAACTGGGCCACACCTTCGTCCATCAACTGGTCGATGCCCTTAGCAAGCTGTTTCTGCTTCATCGGATCGGCATTCTCAATATACTTGAACATCTCCGGTGAAAAACTCGGTAAACCACGGAAATGAAGCTGTTCGCCTTCGGTAAGCGTATCGCCAATCTTAAACGTTCCGTTATCCGGTAAACCGATAATATCTCCCGCCCAGGCCTCATCGATAGTTGTCTTACGCTGTGCCATAAATTGGGTGGGCGAAGAGAAACGCATCGTCTTGCCATGGCGCACATGCAAATAAGGCGCATTTCTTACAAATTTGCCAGAACAAATCTTGCAGAATGCCACACATGAACGATGGTTAGGGTCGATGTTAGCTGTTATCTTGAAAATAAAACCGGTAAATTTAGGTTCTTCGGGAATCACCTCACGTTCTTCAGCATGTACCGGACGGGGAGCGGGAGCAATCTCAACAAAGCAATTGAGCAATTCCTGCACACCAAAGTTATTCAAAGCCGAACCGAAAAATACAGGAGCACACTCTCCCTGCAAATAAGTTTCTACACCAAATTCAGGATACACACCTTCAATCAGCTCCAGATCACCACGTAATTTATCAGCCAGCGTATCACCAATCTGCTTGTTCAATTCCTCGGAATGAATATCCACTTCCACTTTTTCCGTTACCACCTGTTTAGAGGGTTGATAAAGATCGAGTTTCTGTTCGTAAATATTATAAACTCCTTTGAAACGGGCACCCTGTTCGATAGGCCACGACAATGGGCGCACCTGAATCATCAGTTCTTCTTCCAATTCATCCAGCAGGTCAAACGGATCTTTCCCTTCACGGTCCATCTTGTTGACAAAGATAATCACCGGTGTATTCCGCATCCGGCAAACCTCCATCAACTTACGAGTCTGGGTTTCCACACCCTTCGCGCCATCTACCACGATGATAACGCTATCCACTGCCGTCAGAGTGCGGTATGTGTCTTCGGCAAAATCCTGGTGTCCCGGAGTGTCCAGAATATTAATCTTATAGTCCCGGTAATCGAATTCCATCACCGAAGTAGTGACTGAGATACCACGTTGTTTTTCGATCTCCATCCAGTCGGAAGTCGCCGTCTTTTTAATCTTGTTACTTTTTACTGCTCCTGCCACCTGTATCTGTCCGCCAAACAACAACAATTTCTCAGTCAGTGAAGTCTTACCGGCATCCGGGTGTGCAATAATGGCGAAAGTGCGCCTTCTTAATATTTCTGTATTATCTGCCATATTTCAAGAATTGAGGATGAAGAATCACAGATTCTCCACTCTTAATTGATTAATGCAACGTTTCAGGCTTTCTTCCCAATGCGGGATTTCAATGCCAAATGTCTCTTTTATTTTCGTCTTATCGAGTACGGAATAATGCGGACGAGGTGCCTTTGCCGGATAATCAGCAGTATGCAATGGTTTCACCTTACATGAAGTGATTCCCGCTAAACGATGAATGGCTATTGTAAAGTCGTACCAAGAACAAACTCCCTCATCGCTAAAGTGATAGATACCACGGACAATACCTTTATTAAGGGCTGCAAAAATAGCCAGAGCCAAGTCATTGGCATAAGTCGGCGTACCGATCTGATCAAATATAACCCCCAAAGACTCACGCTCACGTCCTAAACGAATCATTGTTTTCACAAAATTGTTGCCATAGATAGAATACAACCATGCCGTACGGATTACCATAGCTTTTTCACAATGGTTCATCACGTTCTGCTCACCGGTCAATTTGGTAGAGCCATAAACTGAGGCCGGACAAGTGGGTTGATCTTCTGTGTAAGGGATATGGGCTGTGCCATCAAACACGTAGTCGGTAGAAACCTGAATCATCGCAGCTCCGTTGGCTTGCGCCGCCCGAGCTAAATATCCTGGTGCGACATTATTCAGTTTGTCGCAAAATTCAGCATCATCTTCCGCCTTATCCACCGCTGTATAAGCCGCACAATTCACAATGACATCAATTTTGTGTTCACTCACATAGGCATAAACAGCTTGTTCATCACAAATATCCAACTCCTGCACATCCGTAAAAAAGTACGTATGCTGCAGGTTTTCTTTGGCAAGCACCTGCATTTCATTACCAAGTTGCCCGTTGGCTCCGGTGACTAATATATTCATTTCTATCTTTTTTTGAGTTTAATTCACCACGGAGGACACAGAGAACACAGAGAATATCTTTTTCTTAAATATCTTAATAAACAAGAGATTAAAACTCTGTGTCCTCCGTGTACTCTGTGGTGAATCGTATTCATTTCTATTCCAATTTTAACTCTCCTTTTTTGTCCTTGTCGTAATAGTTAGCCAGCATAGACAGGAAACTGCTGATAGCCTCCATTGCCTTTGTAGTCTCCGGGCTGATAGGCTTCTTCTGCAAACGCAATAACATCATCCCATACAAAGCCTCGAAACAGGTTTCAAGTTCCGGTTCTTCCTTTTGACCGTTTTTATTTCGTAACTCTACAATGAAAGGCAGTGCTTTGAAGTAAGACGAACTATAGAAAGGAAACTTAGACGACGCCAGCAAAGCTGCATGCAGTTCGGTCAAGTTAATGATTACATTTCGGTTTATCTGGAGATGTCCTTTCTCACGGACTCCCTCTTCCCGCATCATTGAAGCCAGATTAGAATACCATTCCGTCAACTCACGGCGTTCTTCATCGCCAATCTTGTAACAGGATATAATGTTCTCCTTAATCCGGTCGATATCACAATCATTGGCACGGATCAGATCTTCTACCTGCCACATATATATAAGGTACTCGGCAATATTCTTTTCTTTCAGTTGTTGCGCTATTTTCATCTTCTTTCTTTTCTCCTACATTAATAGATAGATTCCCCCAACAGAGTGAATATCAATCCAAACACAGACACAGCCATCACAATACTTCCGATCACCCGGTTCAGAATCCAGATGCCACGCAAATTGAATCGTGTCCGCACTTTATTGACAAAGAAAGTAATTCCGAACCACCATGCCAATGCTCCGAGAGCTATGGCCAGATAACCGGTTATCTCTTCAAAAACCAACACACCGGGTTGCACAAATGCAAAACGGGCAAACAAACCGATGAAAAGGAAAATTATAAGAGGGTTTGAAAGTGTAACCGCAAAAGCGGTGATGAAATTGTGGAAATAAGAACCTTTATTGGCTGATACCGGACGGATGGATTGTACCGGGTTGCTACGGAATGTATATATACCAAAAACCAATAGCATAATG
Organism: Bacteroides sp. NGMCC 1.200775; assembly: GCF_040798045.1. Classification (NCBI taxonomy): domain Bacteria; kingdom Pseudomonadati; phylum Bacteroidota; class Bacteroidia; order Bacteroidales; family Bacteroidaceae; genus Bacteroides; species Bacteroides sp. NGMCC 1.200775. Next base: position 1,369,180 of record NZ_JASCQK010000001.1, read on the forward strand.
CTTCCGAGAAGCTGTAGATAAAAAATATTCTTATTGATATAATCGAACACGAAACTCATGCCATATCCCGTTAGAAGGGCATAAGCAATATCACTCAACGAAGCACCCAGACCGGTAACGAATCCGTACCAGCGTCCTTTATTCAAAGTACGCTGAATACAAAGGACACCTACAGGCCCCAGCGGTGCAGAAACCACAATGCCAATCACGAATCCTTTAACAAGTATATCAAGTATAGTCTCTATCTGAATCATTTCGCAAATATCGCATTTTTTTATGATATGCCAGTATCCTGTTAACGTTTTCTATCACAATTTTGCCCTATTAACCGGTATACATCTTCATTCTCACCTACCACCCATACCACATCTCCTTCTTCAAAAGGAATATTTACGTCAGGAGTCATCAAAGCCTCTCCTCCCCGCTCCACACCGGCTATCAGGCAATGGTACTTATCCCGGATACCTGATTCACGCAACGTTTTGCCCAGAAAAGCAGAATCAGTATCAATCAACAATTGTTTCAATGTCATTTCACTTTTCTCAAACACATCCCAATCAATGACAGAAACATGAGACATTTCCTCTGCAAATGTATTTAACTGATCATCAGTACCAATAACCTGTATCTTATCCATCGGGAATAAACGGACAGAACCTCCCGGAATGTTAATCCGACGCTTTCCCCGTAGAATAGAAACAACATGCACTCCATACTTTTTGCCCAAATTCAGCTCGAGCAATGTTTTTCCGGCCCAAGCCGATTCTCCGGGAATTTCAAAATCGGTCAGGTGTAAATCTCTCGACAACAAATGCCCGGCATAAGCCGGCTTTTTCTCCCCCAGGTATTCGGCACGCATATCACGGGAACGGAGATTTTGAAAAAATTTACGTTCTATCAAAATAGATTGTTTCTTCAGCTGCCGTGAAAGAACCATCAGGATTACCAGCAACAAGGCAACTCCGAACATCAATCCGACAGACGCTTTAAAGAGACGGGTAATCACGAACATGACAAACAGAACGGAAACAGCTACACGAAACACAATCGTAGAAACCAAAGGTCCCCGGTTGACACGGTTGTCATTCCACAAAGTCATGAATTCTGCCGAATGGTTTTTCTTCACCATAATGGCCCGCAGGAAAGGAGATATACACAAAATAGTAAAAACAGCTCCCGCCAGTGGTCCCCAGATACCCGGAAGATGTTCACGAAACAAGGGCACCACAAAACGAAATGAAAGGGTAATCACAGAAATACTGACAATGGAGTAAACCACCAGAATCCGTGCCAAGGCAAATAGTAATTTCCGCCAAAGGCTTTCATGATTGACGGTCCGGGAACCGTTAGTATACCGCATCAGGAAACGTCGCCACGACTCGGGCAACTTACGGTCTACAAAATTTGAAGCCGGCTCGGCAACACGGATCATATAAGGAGTCAGAAATGTGGTGATAACAGAAACAGCAACTACGATCGGATATAAAAAATCACTTGTCACATGCAAGGACAAACCGAGAGAAGCGATAATAAAAGCAAACTCCCCTATCTGTGTCAAGCTAAAACCACACTGCATGGCTGTCTTTAAAGGTTGTCCCGCCAGCATAACGCCCATTGTGCCGAAAAAAGCCTGACCCAAGATTACTGCCAATGTAATAGCTATAATTGGAACTGCATATTCAACAATCATTGCAGGATCTACCATCATTCCCACTGATACGAAGAAGATAGCTCCAAACAAATCCTTCACAGGTTTCACCAATCGGTCAATAGATTCGGCCTCAATTGTTTCGGCAAGAATAGACCCCATTATGAAGGCACCGAATGCAGCAGAAAAGCCCGTATTGGCAGCGATAGCCACCATACCGAAACAGAGAGCCAGAGAAACAATCAGCAATGTTTCTTCACTCATCAATTTCCGACAACGTTTCAGAAATTCGGGTATGGCATAAATACCTACCACAAACCAAAGAATAAGGAAAAAAAGTAGTTTACCGATACTACTCAACATCTCTGTTCCTTCAAAATTATTGCTGACAGCCATCGTTGAAAGCATCACCATCAACACAATGGCAAGTATATCTTCAAGAATCAGAATACTGAGCACCAAACCGGTAAATTGTTTCTTCCGCAACCCCAAATCATCAAACGCTTTGTAGATGATGGTAGTAGAAGACATAGCAATCATCCCGCCCAGAAACAGACTGTCCATACGCTGCCAACCAAAGCCCATCCCGACAGCAACCCCCAACAGAATCATACAGAAGATAATGGTACAGGCAGCAATGACAGCCGTACCTCCAACCTTCACTATCTTTTTAAAACTGAATTCCAGTCCAAGGGCAAAAAGCAAAAAGATGACTCCAATATCCGCCCAGGTTTTAATATTGGCTGTATCCATCACCGAAGGCGTATAAGGCATGTGTGGACTGGCAAGAAAACCGGCAACGACATAACCCAGCACAAGTGGTTGCTTCAGTTTCTTGAATAACAAAGTCATAACACCGGCACAAATCAAAATCAGAGCGAGGTCGGCTATTAACGTTGGAAGTTGTGACATTCGAATCGGATTTAAATCGAATGCAAAATTAATGTTTTCTACTAATTAAAAACAGAAAAACAATAAAATCACGTATTATAACCTGCTCATCTCACCTTCTATCTGCCGGGCTTTCGAACTTGCGAGCGAATGTCCCAATTGTGCAGCATGCTCAAAGCACTCTTTTGCTTTGTTAAGAATATAATATCTGGTGTTTTTAATGTTTCGCTTATCCTTCCTGCCTTTCACTTTTGGCAATTCTTCTACAACTGAATGCAGTTCAACACCTAATTTGTACCACATTTCCTGTTGCTTAGCCATCAGTTCCTGACTTTGGGCATCAATCGTTACCTGCTGATTAGCTATTGTGTTTTTCTGATTAGCAATGGTCTGTTGTTGATTCGCAATCTCTTGTTTGAGATTATTTATTTCAATTTCTTTTTGTTCTATAATACTTTTCAGGTTATCCATCGTTGCCAACAGATTCTTACTGCTGTCACTACGCTTCCCCTCGACAGCGGTCAATCGTTTCTTCAAAATCTGGAGTTTCCGGTTAATCTCTTCAGCCTGGCTTAGTTCTCCGACCCCATGTTCTACATTCACACGTAAAGATTGCGTATTCCCGGCTATTTGGTTCAACTCTGTCACTACATTATTGATGATCTTACTTTTCTCTAAGTTATCTTCTATAACAGCAGCTTGCTGTTCATTTAACTCTTTATACTCAGCAATTTGAGCATCATACTTACTTTTAGCAACCATTTCTGTTGACGAGTTACTACAAGATACAAAAGTAAAAAACAGAAATGGAATCGAATAAATCATTTTGAAATTGTCCATGTCGTATGTTCATTTATAGTAAATACAACTTTAATTTTATCCAAATCTTTGTCATAATGAATGATCCCATTACCCAATTCCTCAGAAACAAATATCATTTCATCAGCGTCAAAACCAAGTTTGTACACTTTAGGTGAAGACTTGCCGGTTATCAATAATTGAAACGCACCATTTTTTATTTTTTTTATAATTCCACTGGATACCTGAACTTGTCCGGCAATAGATTTACTAACGGTATAATTCCCCTCAAGCCTATCCGATGTGACCAGTTCGGTTCTTGCCTCATTTAAATCAATCTCTTTTTTATCCGGCATAGGATTAAAAAACAATCCCATCAAAACAGTAATAAAAGCTATAATAAAAATGATAAGCAAATTAGTTATTAACGATGTCCTCCTATCTCTTTTTATTTGTTCAGGAAGTGTATTATTACTTACAACATGATAGATCTTCGCACATTGTCCGGCCAAAGGATAAATGGTTAAAGCAATGCCCATAATTATCAATGGACGCGGAATCAAAAATAAAGCTGCCATCGCCAACGAAACAATAGTCATGGTTTCCCGTTGGGAAACACGAGAAGTGAATAATTCGGAATATGGTTCAGAACTTTCTTCAACTTTGCTGAGATCCGCTTCATGCCCTATAACCAAAGTAGTCTTTTGAGCATCACTCAAATTATGATAAATAGCCTGTTGCTTCTCTGGTTCCAAGAGGCTATATAAAAATATATCTGATACTATATTACGTTTCAAAGCATACATCAACACAAAAAAGAACGCAGCCACAAAAGATGTTTTCAACACATAATCGGCAGCCGCTATCTGAAAATTTTCTATAAAAGGAACTCCGATGGCCTGTAATGCGATCGCATCTTCCATACGTCCGCTGGATAAAATAATAGCCGAAGCCGCTGCTGAAATAGAAAACAACAATCCTAATCCCCAATTGATAATCTTTTGAGACCAAATAAGGCCTATAACATGTTTCTGCAATAAACGCTTCACTACTAAAAACAATGCCCAACGACACAAAAGCATTATCAGACATACAAACATGAAGGTCAGCAGCCAAGATTTAAAAACATAGTACCCCAATGACGTTGTCTTCAGAATAGGAGTTAAAACACATTTTCCATAAAAGTTCTCCGAGGGAGTTCCTATGTATTCCAGGCAAGTAGAAATAGCCGATACGGCAGAATTTATTCGATATTTTTTATACGAAGGTAAAGCATTCAACTCTTGAATGCGAACTGATGTATTTTGTAAAAACAACGGAAGAGTTTCTTCTATACCTTTTTCCCGTATTTGTTTCTGCAAGTTTAAGTAATCGACTCCGGAAGTTGCGCCAGTCATATTACAATAAACCCGATACCGACTCCCCAAACGAATTTGAATCAGCTCCGGATTCCTGGACACAAGTACCAGCATTCCCCTACGTTTAAAATCTTTTGATTCAGATATTGAATCCACAAGAGCATCAAAACATTCGTCAGCATAAGCACCCATTTTAATGGGCTCTATGCTATCTGCCGCAAAAAGAACCGGAACAATTCCAGCAGGATAATCAAAATTCAAGAATTCCTCTTTTACTTTATTACTCAATAAATTACCGGTATCAAATACTTTAGGAGAATATAAACATTGCTCAGTATCATCTGAGCAAGCCGAGAGCAAAAAGAATGCAGAAAGAAATGATAATAACAGATATATTTTTTTCATATATAGAACTTTTATATTAACGTCAATTCCGGTTATTATTCAGTGAACAAAACATCCAATGCAGCTTATCCTGTATAAATCTCGTTTTTCAACTGATATTTGAGCAATAATAATGTCAATTGACTTACTGTAATATCCTCGCATCTCCCCCCAATATTCTTGTACCTATAATAAAGTAATTTGTTATGTAAGTGTAATACCCCTATAAAATTTTATTATCAAATATATCTTTTCTTTCTCTTATTGAATTCTTATTTAACGGATCCAATAGCGTTAGCCGTACAGTTAACATTATTTCAATAAGAGCAATTCTTCATTTAGTATCTTTTAGTGTAACAGCAAATATAGCGCATAGATTTATCATTTCAAATACTTAACAGAAAAAATATTTCAAAATTTATCAATCACGTATTATTCGCTTCACTATTTGCCACCATAAAACGATATTAAATACATTTTTGTCACTGAAAACAGTGATACATCTATCACTATTTAATTACATTATTATTTCATAGAGAGTAAAAACTTCACTTCTTGATCAATATAATCATTCTTTTCATTGTGATATAAAAGTGAATCAAAAATACAAATATATATTAATTCAAAGAAATCAATAAACGCAGAATATGGAATATAATGCAAATACGAGAGTTTATATGGATGTAAATAGTGATTATTTAGAGATAAAAATATTTCGTAAACAGAGAAGAAAAGAGCGGATGCATATTATAAAGAAAGCAGATCATTTAAAATCTGTCCGATACATATCCGCAATCAATGGTGTCCGGTATCTTACTTGCCCTAAAACAACTTCACACAATAATAACATGAAGTCATTTTAAGACGAGTCGGAATCAGGTTTCTTCCGCAAAAATACCGATATGTCCCGGCAACGCGATGCGTATGCACTGATTATCTTTTTTGTAAGGACACACTCATAAGTTGGAACGGACCATGTATATCTTATGCGAGCCCTGTCCCCGATAATCAATACCTGTTTCAGGTTGTTTGGTCCAGCGTTTCAACTCCCGTGCAGCCTTGTCACGCAACAACCCCGTCAAGCGACAATAATCCGCCACTTTCATAAAATGATTCACAGCCAGATAGTCTTGTGCCATCTTGAGCCGTTCCTGCTCTGAGTAGAATTGCGAAGAGTGCCTGAACTTCCATTCCGAACGCTCCAGCATACAGTGGTCTCCTGTTTCAATGATCAGTTGTTTGTCAGCACGAAAATTGATATTCTTTACACAGATGCTCATGGCATTACGTTTTTTACCACCTTTCTCACCACTCTCACGCTCAGCTCCGTCACGTAACCCCAGTGAAGGAGTAAAGATACCCAGTCCGTCGATTTTCACTGAATGTCCCTGCCCCATTTCATAGGCAATGGCCTGCGCCAAAGCCTTCGTCAGTCCGATGATATTCCCCGGGGTAAAAGAACTTGCATAATTAATGTGTGAAGCAATGTAATTTAAGTCTACTTGCCCGGACAGTTTCATGCGCGGGAAAAGAATTTTCTTGTCTTCCTCATTGGGAAGAGTCAGTTCTTGCATTTGATATTCAGCCATAGCTTGCAATGTTTTTAAAAGGTGAATAGAGAAAACCGATAAAGAGTGGGCTTGTCGGAAGTAAAGGTAAAAACTTGCCAAGTATGCCGGACAAAGTCGCTCCGGCTACTTCAGTAAATGGCCTCCCTTAGGCGATAAGTTCATCTTGCGTCGCAAGATGTGCATCTTAGCAGCTAAGATTTGCATCTTAGCAGCTAAGATTTGCATCTTGGCCGCTAAGATATACATCTTGCCTGCTAAGATACACTCAATTTGCCTTATAAACAAACTTTAAGTACTACTTTCCTACATTTATCAGCTGCACTTTTGCATTTTCTTTTTTTATCCTTTATTCCTTTTTTTGTAACTGCTTGGTGTCTCGCCTATCTGCTTATAGAATACTTTAGAGAAATGGTATTGATCATAAAAGCCAAGTTGTTCTGCTATTTCTTTTATTTTCAAGTCTGAAAAGTCAAGTAACTGACAGGCCTTTTGTATTTTCAATTGATTGAAGTAATTTAAAGGAGTGTATCCGGACTTCTTTAAAAACACTTGTCCGAAATGCGAAGATGAGTAGTTGACACTGCCGGCTATATCATCCAGCGAGAGTTTCTTTTCGATATTCTTTCTCATATAACTGATCGCTTCCTGAGTGACATCTCCTTGTTTGGCCCGATTAATTTCTCTAAACTGTGAAACAAACTTGAAGGAAGCTATAAAATGCCATAGACACAGTGTAGTGTATTCCAGGTTTTCAATACTATATCCCATTTCCAGATTCTGGTAAATTTCTTCGAACAACTGCATCCGATCTTTAATACGTGCGTTGGGAGATTCATCTATTTTATGCAGTTTGTTGTAGAATGAATTAAACAAATGACTTTTTTCTCCGGTGAAATGCAACCAATATATACTCCATGGACTGTTTTCTGAAGCGGCGTAAATGTGTGGCAAGCCCGCTTCGATAATGAAGAATTGGTCTTTGCATACTTTCTGTCTTTGACCGTGAATGCTATACCAGCCCTCTCCCTCAGTGCAATATATAAGAATGTGCTGTTGCGAACCATATCTTCTGGCTCGATAGTGTCCGGTGGCATGTGGATAATACCCGATATCCGTTACATACAACAAATTAGTCAGCTCGTTGCCGACCAATATTTTTTTTATAGCTTCAGGAAGAACAATCGCTCTTTGATTGGTAAATCCTTCTTTTTTGCGTTCCATAGTTACACTCTTTTTGCAAATATACATCTTTATTATAAAACGAGATATTTTTCGACTCTTTTTATTGAATTAATCTAAAAACACTGGTTATTAGGGTATTTCTAAAGATAATCAATGATATAATCACTTAAAATTAGAGATTTTATACATCATAACAGTCCTTTCTTACATTTTCAAGGTTATATTTTCTTAGCTATTTTGCAATGTTGAAAGATCAGCTATTTGTAATATTTAAAATGTAATAATATGAAAAAACTACTATTTTCTTTATTGATCATTATTCTGTCGACATCATGTTCTTCTGAAAAGAAACAGTTGGATATTTCCGGAGAGTGGACTGTCAGGCTGGACAGTACAGATGTTGGAATAAAAGAATCATGGCAAGGCAACCTGTTTGAAACGTCCATGCAGTTACCGGGTACAACTGACGATGCCGGACTTGGAACCCCCAATGCCTTGGAACCTGCACTGTCAAAACCCCAGTTATTATATCTCACACGTTTGCACAATTACGTAGGAGTTGCATGGTACTCAAGAGAGATCTCGGTCCCTGCCCAATGGAATGATAAAGAGCTGTTTCTGGATTTGGAACGAGCCTTGTGGGATACTCAGGTTTGGGTAGATAATAAGAAAGTCGAAGGACATGAAGAAAGCTTAAGCACGCCACACCGCTACAATCTGACTCCTTATATGACATGCGGTAAAAAGCATATTCTGACCATACGCGTCGATAATCGCAAGCGTTATGATATCTCCAATGGTATGGCACATGCATATACAGATCATACACAAATTAAATGGAATGGTATTTTAGGAGATATGACTGTCCGGGCCATGGAAAAAATACGTTTAGAAAGCGTACAACTATATCCCGATGTAAAAAACAAACAGGTAAAAGCCGTTATTTCGTTTTCAAACAATACACCTGCCGCAGAACATGCATTGCTTTCGATGAAAGTATCTGCAAGAAACGGCTCTCAACAACTTGAAGAGCAGGTAAAAAAGATGGATGTGAAAGCCGGAGCCTCATCGGTTGAGTTGCTTTACAACATGGGAGATAACCCGATATTATGGAATGAATTTACTCCTGAAATGTATCAGGCTACGGTCACATTGGAGGCCAATGGAAGAGTATCAGAAATAAAAGAAGATTTCGGTATGCGCCAATTGGAAACAAACGGTGATAAAATGTTGATGAACAATAAACCTTTGTTCTTAAGAGGTACATTGGAGTGTTGCATATTCCCATTAACCGGAACTCCTCCAATGAATAAAGAAGGCTGGCAAAAAGTATATGCCGCAGCCAAAGAATATGGGCTGAATCATCTCCGTTTTCATTCCTGGTGCCCTCCCGAAGCAGCTTTTGAAGCAGCAGATGAAATGGGATTTTATTTACAGGTTGAACTTCCTGCATGGGTACTTACAATTGGGCAGGATTCAAGTGCCGTACGCTTTTTAAGAGAAGAAGCAGACCGGATTATCAAAAATTACGGCAATCACCCCTCTTTTTGCCTTTGGAGCCTGGGAAACGAATTGCAGGGAGATTTCACCATTCTGTCTGTAATGTTAGACGAATTGAAAGCAAAGGATAACAGACACTTATACGTAACAACTTCGTTTACGTTCGAAGGCGGACATGGCGGATGGCCGGAATCAAACGATGATTTCTTTGTCACGCAGTGGACCAATAAAGGCTGGGTACGGGGACAGGGAGTTTTCAATCAACTATCCCCTACATTCGATAAAGATTACAGTGAGTCGGTTGCAGGTATACAGGTCCCTCTGATTACGCACGAAATAGGCCAATATTCGGTTTATCCGGATTTAACCGAGATTTCCAAATATACCGGAGTTCTGAAACCCTTAAATTTTATGGCTGTGAAGAATGATCTTGAAAAAAAGAAATTACTTGATAAAGCACCCGATTATTTAATGGCTTCCGGAAAGTTAGCCGCAATCTTATATAAAGAAGAAATTGAGCGTGCATTGAAAACTGATGGAATCAGTGGTTTTCAATTACTTGATTTACATGACTTTCCGGGACAAGGAACAGCACTCGTCGGACTATTGAATGCCTTCTGGGAAAGTAAAGGAATTATCGACGGTAAAGCCTTCCGGGAGTTTTGTTCACCGGTGGTGCCGTTATTGCGCTTTCCTAAAGCAGTATATAAAAACGATGAAATGTTTCAAGCTAAGATCGAGTTATGCAATTACGGAAACGATATTCTGACAAACAAAACACTGCATTGGGATATTCTGGATAAAGGACGTTCTGTAAAGCATGGTGAAATACAAGTAGGAGAATTGAAATTTGGTTATAATGGAAAATTGGGTGAGATATCGGTACCCTTGACAGACATACAGAATGCTTCAAAACTGGAAGTGTGTGTAAAAGTAATCGGAACAGATTATGTAAACAGATGGAACATATGGGTTTATCCTGAAGGAGAAAAAGTAGAATGGGGTAATGTGAAATATACCCGTAATTATGATCAGGCCATGGCATGGCTGAATGAAGGGCAAAAAGTCCTTTTCAATCCGGATTGGAAAAAGATGAAAGGTATCGAAGGCAAATTCGTACCTGTATTCTGGAGCCCGGTACATTTTCCGAATCAGGCCGGGACAATGGGAGTATTATGTAATCCGGCTCATAAAGCATTGGCTGATTTTCCGACAGACATGCACACCGATTGGCAATGGTGGGATTTAAATAAGAACTCCAAAACCATGATAACAGATAGTATACAGGGAGGAACTCCCATTGTAGAAATGGTCGATAACTTTACTAATAATCGCCGTCTGGCTTCTTTGTATGAAGGCAAAGTGCATGGAGGCAAATTGGTATTAGCCACTTTCGATTTGCAATCTGATTTAGAGAACAGACCGGTAGCAAAACAAATGCTTGTTTCATTACTGAAATACATGAATAGCACAGATTTCGATCCTACAATCATTGAAAACTTTGAGGAAATAAAAGACATGTTCGATAAGAATTCGAAACAACCCGTATAGAAGAAAGAAACTGCGTTAGATTCGGAGATATAATCATTTTTGGCCAAACTTGATATACTTAATTCAATGACATTAATTTAGTTAACGTTAATTTTATAGAAAAATTAAAAACATGAAAAACATGAAAGTGAAAAACAATTGTAAGTTACTATTAGCTTTATTGCTGTCTGCCGGGTTTGCTCCCTCGGCCGTCTTTGCAACATCGGGCAAGCCTAATGATGTAGTAAAAGAGGCTTTTCAGCGGAAAAATACAATTTCCGGCAAAGTGACGGACGCCAATGGAGAGCCGGTTATTGGAGCCAGCGTCGTAGAAAAGGGAACCACTAATGGAGTCGTGACAAATTTAGAGGGGGACTTTTCTCTATCTGTCCCGGATGGTGTGATAGTCGTAATTTCATATATCGGCTATAAGTCTCAGGAAATAAAAACGTCTCCGGGAAAATCGTATAATATTACTTTGAAAGAAGATTCGGAGGTTTTGGATGAAGTCGTGGTTGTGGGATTCGGTACCCAGAAAAAGGTAAACCTGACAGGGTCCGTCAGCGTTGTTTCAGCCAAAGAGTTGAAAGAACGTCCGGTGACAAATGCGGCACAAGCATTGCAAGGTATGGTTCCGGGACTACGAATCACACAGACGAACGGTAGCCTGGAAGATAAACCAAGTGTAAATGTTCGCGGTACTACCACTATCGGACAGGGAACCAGCGGTGAACCTTTGGTTTTAGTTGATGGAATGGAAGGTGATCTTAATTCCATTAATCCTCAGGACATTGCCAATATTTCTGTTTTGAAGGATGCGGCTGCATCATCAATATATGGTTCACGTGCACCATTCGGTGTAATCTTGATCACAACCAAATCAGGAAGCACGGAAGGCAAAACCCAGGTAAACTATAATAATAGTTTCCGCTGGGGAAACCCCATTAATATGAACCATATGATGAATTCGGTTGATTTTGCCAGTTGGATCAATGATACCAACACCAATGGGGGAGGTGGAATCTACATCAACAATGATCGTATGAAAAAGATTGTTGCCTATCACAATGCCAAACCTTATGGACCTGCGCAACGTATAACCGAGGATGGAACGATCTTAAACTCTATTGCAGCCGGGAATGATGGATATTGGCAAGATGGTTACGATAACGGGATAGATGATATTGATTATTATGATATGATCTTCAAGAAGTGGACCTTCTCACAAGAGCATAACTTTAATGCCAGCGGAGGAACCAAAAAGCTGAATTATTACGCTTCATTCAGTTATCTGGATCAAGGTGGTTTTATGAATTTGGGGGAAGAGGGATTATCACGTTATAATGGCACCGCAAAGATTGCTTCCGAATTGACTAAATGGCTGAAGTTTGATTATACGATGCGATTTACCAGGGAAGATTACAAGCGGCCGGCAACAATGACCAGTGATCTGTATAGGGATATGGCACGTCAAGGATGGCCTATTTTACCTATGTACGACCCAAACGGTTACTATTTTTATGCCCCCTCCCCCCTACTAGGATTGGAAGAAGGAGGAGTCGATCAGACTCAGACGGACAATGTATACCATCAGGTGAGCTTCACCCTTGAACCGATAAAGAATTGGATTACTCACGTAGATTTTAATTATCGTATAAAATCGGCTAATAACAACTGGAATAAGCAAGTGCTTTATAATCATGACGCCAATGGCAATGCCTATGCGTGTGACAAATCGTCGAATGTACATGAGAGTCAGTATAAAGAAAATTATTATAATTTCAACGTATATACAGAATACACTCATCTGTTCAACCAAAAGCATGATTTTCATGTGATGGGTGGCTTTCAGGCTGAGAACCTGAAACAAACTCAATTCGGACTGACACGTAATGGCATCATGTTTCCGAATAAACCCCAGGTAGACTTGACTAACGGTCTGGATTACGATGGAAATCCGGTTACCCCTTCTGTTAACGGATCTCGTAATGAATGGGCCACAGCAGGTTTTTTCGGGCGTGTCAATTATAGTTATAACAGTAAATATCTTTTAGAAGCAAATCTGCGTGCAGATGGCACTTCACGTTTCCGCAAAGGAAACCAGTGGAAAACGTTCCCCTCTTTCTCTTTAGGATGGAATATCGCACGTGAAAACTTTTTCGAGCCTTTGAATAATACGATCGATGTACTTAAGCTTCGTGCCTCCTATGGTTTATTGGGAAATCAGAATACAACGAACTGGTATCAGACTTTCCAGACAATGTCAGTGGGTTCTTCGAATGGTGGATGGTTAATGAACGGAAGTAAGCCGAACACCGCTTCCGCTCCGGGTCTCGTTTCAGCCGCATTGACTTGGGAAACAATTGAGAGTTATAATTTAGGATTGGATTGGGGAATATTAAATAACCGCTTGACGGGAACATTCGAGTGGTATATCCGTGACACAAAAGACATGGTTGGTAATGCTCCCGAGCTACCGGCTCTATTAGGAACAGCGGTACCGGTTACGAATAATACGGACTTGAGAACCTCCGGATGGGAACTTACGATTGGTTGGAATGACCGGTTAGAAAATGACTTTACCTATGGCGCGAAATTTAATATCTCGGATGCCCGTACGAAAATCACGCGATACCCGAATAATCCAACTCAAGCAGTCAGTACGTATATTGAAGGACGTTATATCAATGAAATCTGGGGATATAAGACAGTTGGTCTCGCTAAAACCGATGAAGAGATGCAGGCTCATTTGGCAACAATGCCCAATGGTGGACAGAACGCGTTAGGATCTGATTGGAAAGCAGGCGACATTATGTATGCTGATCTAAACGGCGATGGCAAGATTTCAGGTGGTTCGGGAACATTGAATGATACCGGAGACTGGACCGTAATAGGTAATACAACTCCTCGCTATCTGTTTGGCCTCGATCTAAATGCTACTTGGAAAGGTTTCGATCTTCGTATGTTTTTCCAAGGAGTCATGAAACGTGATTACTGGCAGGGAAGCGCCTACATGTTTGGTGCAACCAGTAGTGGAATGTGGCATTCTACCGGTCTTGAAGGTGTAGATGATTACTTCCGTAACGATAACACATGGTCGGTTCAGGAGGGCTATCAGAGTCCTAATCTTAATTCGTATTTACCTCGTCCATTGTATAGTAATAAGAATCTACAGACTCAGACTCGCTATTTGCAGAATGCGGCTTATATTCGTTTGAAAAATCTACAGTTAGGATATACATTTCCTACAAAGTTAACTGCCCGGTATGGAGTTCAAAATTTACGCATCTATTTCTCCGGAGAAAATTTGTGGACTGGAACAAGTCTGGTTGACCAGTTTGACCCAGAAACAATTTCCGGTGGTTCAGGAGGCAATGGCTATCCTTTATCAAGAACTCTGTCATGCGGATTAAGTGTAACATTTTAATGGAGAACAATTATGAAACTCAATATTTTACAATTTTTAGCTGTAGCCGTACTGGCTACTTCAGTTGTTGCGTGTGAAGATTTTTTAGATAAGCAACCACCTTCTTACGTTGTTCCTGAAGACTACTATCAGGATGAAAACCAGGTTCAGAGTATAGCTAATCAGCTATACGCCGACATATTGCCCTCTCATAGCGGAGGTTATGGTACATTTGGATATGACAACCATACAGATAATCAAGCTACCTTTTCTGCGGACGGCAAATACGCAACAGATCAATGGAAAGTAGGTCAGACCAATAGTAACTGGTCGTGGGATAATATTCGTAGTATCAATTATTCTTTGAATACGATACTCAATTATTACAATAAAAACGAAATCGCCGGTTCAGACCGTAACATTCGTCAATATATTGGTGAGATTTACTTTTTCCGTGCTTACAGATATTTCAGTATGCTTCAACAATGGGGCGATTTACCCATATTGAAAGAAGCTATGCCCGATAACGAAGCGATTCTGGTGGCAGCCAACAAGCGCAGCCCACGTAACGAAGTGGCTCGTTTTATTCTCACAGATTTGGATAGCGCACAAATATATATGAGTGATAATTTTGATGATCGCCATAACCGATTGTCACCAGATGTAGCTATTTTGCTGAAATCACGCGTAGCATTGTTCGAAGGTTCGTGGCTGAACTATTTTAAAGGTACTGCTTTTGTTCCGAACGGCGAAGGCTGGCCCGGTAAAGCTAAAGATTATAATGCGAATTACGAATATCCTTCCGGCAATATTGATAATGAAATCACCTACTTTTTTACAGTAGCGGCAAAGAATGCGGAAATCATCGCTGATAAGTACAAAGGACACTTGACCTCAAATACGGGATTAGTGCCTCAATCGGAATCAGATCCTGATAATCCTTATTTTAGTATGTTCGGCAACATCGACATGTCCGGATATACGGATGTTTTATTGTGGCGTGAATATAGTAAAGGGTTAGGTGTTATGAACCAGGTGGAAGTTCCTGTTCAGCACGGAAATCATGGCATTGGCTTGACCCGCAGCATGGTTGAAGGTTTCGTAATGAAGGATGGTAAGCCCAGCTATGCTTCGCATGACGGTTTTTCTTATAATGATGAGACGCTGGCATTGGTTAGGAAAAATGCCGATCCTCGTTTGTACATATTCTTAAAAGAACCAAATCAGAAAAACTTATTTAAGAATATGGATGCAGAAGAAAATATGGGTGTGGAGAATGAGCCCTATCCGGTCATCTTATCGACTAATGCCGAGAAAGGCTATAGCACAGGTTATGCTCTTCGAAAAGGCGGTACTTTTGATAAAAAGCTTTGTGGTAATTATGAAGGTTATACCGGATCAATCGTATTTCGTGCCACAGAGGCTCTATTGAACTATATAGAAGCTGAATATCAGTTGACGCGCAATATCACTTCTGGAAAAATATTGGAATATTGGAAAACGATTCGTACAGCAGCGGGCTTCAAAGGCGCAGCTATTGATCCACAAGTGACCATTGATGCGACAGATATGACTAAAGAAAAGTTAGATTGGGGAGCTTATTCCGCCGGAGCATTGCTGACTGACCCTGTGTTGTATAATATTCGTCGTGAACGTCGTAGTGAATTGATGGTGGAAGGTTTGCGTTGGATGGATTTGATACGTTGGAGATCATTGGATCAAATGATTACAGAACCATATCATGTGGAAGGATTCCATCTTTGGAACACTCCGATGGAACAGTGGTATGTCGATCAGTTGGTTGCTGACGGTAGTTCATCGGCAAATGTCTCAAATGCCAGTTTAAGTGAGTATCTCCGGCCTTATCAGAAAAATATGGGATCCGAAAATTTATATAAGGATGGTTATACCTGGCATATGGCCCATTATTTACAACCATTGCCAATTAAACAATTCCTGTTGACAGCTTCTGACCATACATCCGTCCATTTATCTCCACTGTACCAAAATCCATATTGGCCCACAACACCGGCAATGCCTGCAGAAAAATAAAAGGATAGTGATCAGTCTGACTGACTTTTCCTAAAATCAAGCTCCATCCCAAGCGTATAGATTATACTTTGGATGGGGCTTTTTTATAATAACAAAACCGGAACATATTTTCAAGAACAGAAATAACGATAAGTTATGGGGTATAAATTTTTTAATTGCTTGCGTCCCGATTTAAAGTGCTTACTTTGTGGTGTACTAATAAAAACACTATAAATAAATTCATTTATGTTAAGCGAAAAAAGAAACAGTATGCTTCACGGGGTCTTGTTAATAGCCCTGTTTTCATGTGCAGCCTTTTACATAGGCGACATGGAGTTCATAAAAAGACTCTCTTTCAGTCCGATGATCGTAGGTATTATTTTAGGTATGCTATATGCCAATAGCCTCAGAAACAATCTTCCGGAAACATGGGTACCGGGTATTCAGTTCTGCTCAAAACGTGTCTTACGGATAGGCATTATTCTTTATGGTTTTAAATTGACTTTTCAGGATGTGCTGGCAGTGGGGCTACCTGCCATATTTATCGATGCCATTGTAGTAGCTACAACTATTCTCGGAGGTATCTTAATTGGACGTATGCTTAAGATGGACCGTGGGGTCGCACTACTGACTTCCATTGGTAGCGGCATTTGTGGTGCAGCCGCTATTTTAGGGGCTGAATCGACCATCCAGACCAAGCCATACAAAACTGCGGTAGCTGTGTCCACCGTAGTTATTTTTGGTACTCTGTCAATGTTTATCTATCCTATATTATATAGAAACGGAACTTTTATGTTGTCGCCCAACGAAATGGGAATCTTTACCGGTGCTACGTTACACGAAGTTGCACATACGGTAGGTGCGGGAAATGCGATGGGAAAAGAAATTTCCGATGTTGCCATTATCGTGAAAATGATCCGCGTAATGATGCTGGTTCCGGTACTGTTGATCACCAGTTTCATGGTATCCAGGGCAGCAGTGAAAACAGGCGGACAAGGCGGCCGCATGAAAGACATATCCATTCCATGGTTTGCCATCGGTTTTCTGGCAGTTATCGGTTTTAATTCTTTTGATTTACTGCCACAAGGGTTGATCACTTTCATCAATAATCTGGATACTTTTTTGCTTACCATGGCGATGACTGCATTGGGAGCCGAAACCAGCATTGACAAATTCAAAAAAGCTGGTGCCAAACCATTTATACTTGCTTCCCTGTTGTATCTATGGCTAATTGCCGGGGGATATTTTCTGGTTAAATTCCTTGCACCTGTTTTGATGTAAAAAGTACCTTCCCGGATTCCGAAATGCCTTCGAAACTTTTCCGGTTGAGTTTTTGCAACTTTGTTGCACCTGCAATCCGCTACCTTTGCATCATAAACCTAATAATAAACATGATTATGGGACAATGCAAATGTGAAACGAATGCAAATATGCGGGTCAGAAATTGCCAGGAAGCAAATGGCTTCATAGGCGAATATTGGAAAGTAATGCTTTCATTGGTGATGTTGGTAGCAGGCGGTATAATGAATCAACTGGATATTGCTTTTTTCAAGGAAAATACAGTTTCTTTGGTTTGGTATGTATTGGCCTATCTGCCTGTCGGCTTACCTGTGATAAAGGAAGCATGGGAAAGTATTCTCCAGAAAGATTACTTCAGTGAGTTTACGTTGATGTCAGTCGCAACATTAGGCGCTTTTTATATCGGGGAATATCCGGAAGGAGTTGCTGTCATGCTGTTCTATTCAGTTGGTGAATTATTTCAGGATCGAGCAATAGACAAGGCTAAACGTAATATCAGTGCCTTGTTGGATGTCAGACCCGAAAAGGCAATGGTAGTGAGAGGGAACGAGATCGTTACAGTCAATCCGAAGTCAGTCTTTATAAACGAAATTATCGAAATAAAAGCCGGTGAACGTGTACCGTTGGATGGAATTATGCTTAACGAAATAGCAGCATTCAACACAGCGGCCCTTACCGGAGAGAGTGTTCCACGAGATATTCGCAAGGGTGAGGAGGTACTTGCCGGTATGATTGTTACAGACAAAGTGATCCGGATGAAGGTGACAAAGCCTTTTGATAAAAGCGCATTGGCTCGTATTCTGGAACTTGTAGAGGACGCTTCTGAACGTAAAGCACCGGCCGAATTGTTTATTAGAAAATTCGCCCGTATATATACCCCTATTGTTATCGGCCTTGCCTTTTTGATTGTGCTGATCCCATATATCTATTCATTCATAAACCCGTTATTCGGATTTGTTTTTAATGATTGGCTGTATAAGGCATTGGTTTTTCTGGTGATTTCATGTCCGTGTGCATTGGTTATCAGTATTCCATTAGGATATTTCGGAGGAATCGGAGCAGCCTCCCGTTTAGGTATTTTGTTCAAAGGTGGAAATTATCTGGATGCCATAACCCGTGTCAATACAGTCGTATTTGATAAAACAGGTACTCTGACTAAAGGAGTTTTTGAAGTGGAATCCTGTGAAGTTATTCCAGGCGTTTCAAAAGAAGAACTGATACGTATAATAGCTTCCGTTGAGAAAAATAGTACTCATCCGATAGCCAAAGCTATTGTTAGTTATGCCGAAAAGAAAAAGATTGGCCTTACTGCTGCTAAGAATATAGAAGAGGTTGCAGGTTATGGGTTAATGACTGAGGTTGACGGAGAAAATGTGTTGGTCGGTAACGCCAGATTGTTGTCGAAATATTCCATTGAGTTTCCGGCGTATATTCTTTCGATAACGGAAACAACAGTCGTATGTGCTGTCGGAAATAAATATATAGGTTACATTACATTGTCCGATGTGTTAAAGGACGATGCAGCAGATACTGTCAGATCACTTAAAGAGTTAAATATTAAGAATATTCAGATCTTGTCAGGTGATAAACAGAGTATTGTTAGCATTTTTGCAAACAAACTGGGACTTACCCGGGCGTATGGTGATCTGCTACCGGAAGGAAAGGTAGAGCATATGGAAAAGCTGAAGGAAAACAAAGATAACCGGATTGCTTTTGTCGGTGACGGAATGAATGATGCTCCGGTACTTGCCTTAAGTGATGTAGGTATTGCGATGGGAGGGTTAGGAAGTGATGCCGCTATTGAAACCGCAGACGTGGTTATCCAGACAGATCAACCTTCGAAAGTGGCGACTGCCATAAAGGTCGGACGTTGTACGCGCCGCATCATCTGGCAGAATGTATCGCTGGCATTTGGAGTAAAATTGCTGGTAATGGTATTGGGAGCAAGTGGTATTGCGACTTTATGGGAAGCAGTTTTCGCAGACGTAGGTGTGACATTGATTGCCATAGTGAATGCTATTCGTATACAGAAAATGATTAAATGAGAATGGAAAATTTGTGTTTGAAGATATTAGAACAGAGAGGAATAAAACCTACTGCCATAAGGATGCTGGTTTTAAAAGCTATGATAGATGCGGAACAAGCTGTTTCACTTCTTGATTTGGAGAACAAACTGGATACTGTGGATAAGTCGAGCATATTCCGAACGATTACCCTGTTTGTTTCCCAACATCTGGCACATAGCGTAGATGATGGTACAGGATCTTTAAAATATGCGGTTTGTGACAGTGAATGTACTTGTGCCGTGAAAGATTTGCATACGCACTTTTACTGTGAATATTGCCATAAGACTTTCTGCCTTGAAAACATTCATGTCCCCGTAGTAGATTTGCCTGAAGGATTTGCCGTACGAAGCATAAATTATGTATTAAAAGGATGTTGCGCGGAATGTGCGGCAGAGCTGAAAAAAGGCCATTAAAAATAAAAGCGCATTGATATGATCTATCAATGCGCCTTCTTAAAAAAGGTAGTATAATTGTTATTACTTAATCAATTCCACAACTACTGCACGGTTCCAGTCATCATTTTCAAATTTAGTGCTGGTACCTTTGAATTCTGTAGTGATACGATCTTTAGCAATTCCGTACTTATTGACAAATACCTCTGTCACTGCATTGGCACGTCTTTCAGAAACAATTCTGTTAGCTTGTTCCGAACCACGTTTGTCGGCGTAACCAGTCAGACGAACACGGATTTCAGGATTTGCTTTTAAGAATTCAGCAATATTGAAGATACTTACTTCCTGTGAGAGTTCAATTTTACTGCTGTTGAACGGGAAAGTGATAGTACTTGGGAGAGCCTTGATTTCTGAATTATCGATTACGGTTTCTTCTTTGATAACCTCCGGCTTACGTGCTTTCAACTCAGCTATTTCGGCTTGTTGTGCAGCATTTTCTTTTTTCAAAGAAGTATAGTTTGCCTCTAAGTCAGAATAGTTGCTCTTAATTGCATTGTACTGACGTGAAGAGTAACCTTTCTTGAAACCGGTTTTTCCGAAACGGAAAGTAACGCCGGCTGTCAGCCCACTGATTCCATCGTTCGGGAAACCGCCGCGAACTACCATATCGTCGTCTAAAATAGCTCCCTGGTATTCAACATTGATATCGAAACGCTTTGAAATACGGTAGCGTGCCTGAATACCTGCATTGATTGTAAATGACTGGTCACCTTTGCGGATGAATGCTCCACCGATACCTGCAAAAGGAACGATGTCAAAACGACGATTTTCTTTATAAGGAGCGAAGAAATTGATCAGTCCAAACATAAAGTCTGCATGAACGGCACCATATTGATAATGTAACATTGAATTAGCTCCAGATGTAAATCCATGCAATGAGCCACCTGTACCCTGCAAACGAACTCCCCAATAAGGGTTGAACCATTTACCTACCGAAAGAGTCGGCATAAAAGTTATAGTGTTTCTGAATTTTGCATCTTTAGAGTTTTCAGCGAAGAGAGACTGCGCACCAAAGTTTAAAGACATATACCAATTATTCCAAAATCCATTACCTTCGAAAGTTGTTTTGTACCCCGGAAGGCGTTCTGCATCATTGTTTTGAGCGAAAACGCTTGTGCTCATCAATGCTGCTAATGCAAACATAATAATACTTTTCTTCATTTTTTCTAAATTTTAAATTGGTTTGGTTAAACATTAATAGTTAATTATTCGCCAATAATTGTTTTATCGATCCGATTCATGTAAACCGGTTTTGCAAAAACAGCCGCAAAAATATAATTTATTTTTGTAGCTTGCAAATTTCCGCAAGCCTATTTCTGGGAAGTAAATTTTGAATTAAATGCAAACCTTTGTAAAATAGGTATTTATAATTGGAATAGAAAAAGAGCGTTTAGATCGCTTTGCAGAGCTATTCACATAAAATTGTTTCTCAGCAGATTATAATAATTAAATAGGTATAATACCAATATGAAGCTCTACAAACAAAATGAATGGTTTGTTAATTCCTTATGTTCCGATTTTCATCTTTCATAACTTCTCTTATCAATCTCCACTTGAAGAACGATGTACTTACAATGTTTATATTTTAAAACTCACATTTTCTTAAGGTATTATGATTTGTCCTTTCTTCCATAAACTTTTTCTATTTCTATTAAGTTATTATAATCAAAAGATCATTGATATGAATCAGATAAGAATTAAACGTGTATATGAAGATCCTTCGGAACAGGATGGCTATCGTGTACTGGTTGACCGGCTTTGGCCTCGTGGAATGAAAAAAGAATATTTAAAGTATGATTATTGGGCGAAGGAACTGACTCCCTCTTCCGATTTGAGAAAATGGTTTCACGGAGATATCTCAGGACATTGGGAAGAATTTGCGGCAATGTACCGGAAAGAGCTTGAAACCTCCGATAAAGTAGCTGATTTTTTAGTCCGGATACATCCTTATAAAACAGTCACTCTTTTATATGCTTCTAAGGAACCGGTTTATAATCATGCCCGTATTTTACAGGCGTTTCTGGAGGATCGCCTGAAAAACTGATTTCTTATAGAAACCTATGCCAACACGAATCTTTTTTGTACTTTTGCGCCATCTTTTTAAAAACAACATCAAAAAAGAATCATATGGGAGGTTTTTTCGGAACAGTCTCGAAAACGAGCTGTGTGACCGATTTATTCTACGGCACAGACTATAACTCACACCTGGGAACAAAACGGGGAGGACTGGCGACATATAGTGAAGAACAAGGATTTATCCGTTCGATCCACAATTTACAAAGTTCATATTTCCGGACTAAGTTTGAGGAGGAACTTGATAAATTTAAAGGAAATGCCGGTATAGGCATTATCAGTGATACAGACGCACAACCCATTATTATCAATTCACATCTTGGCAGATTCGCCATTGTTACAGTCGCAAAGATCACCAACCTCAAAGAACTTGAAGAGGAACTACTCTCACAAAACATGCATTTTGCCGAACTTAGTTCGGGTAACACCAATCAGACTGAACTTATTGCTTTATTGATTATTCAAGGAAGAAACTTCGTTGAAGGGATTGAAAACGTATATAACCATATCAAGGGATCGTGTTCCATGCTTCTGTTAACAGAAGATGGAGTGATTGCCGCACGTGACAAATGGGGACGTACTCCTATAATTATCGGTAAAAAAGAGGGGGCTTATGCTGCTACCAGTGAATCCAACAGTTTTCCGAATCTTGATTTTGAAATAGAACGTTATTTGGGTCCCGGTGAGATTGTCCGTATGCACGCGGACCGTTTAGAACAACTCCGTAAGCCCAACGATAAAATGCAGATTTGTTCATTCCTTTGGGTATATTACGGCTTTCCCAATTCATGCTATGAAGGCCGTAATGTAGAGGAAGTGCGTTTCACGAGCGGAATGAAAATGGGAGAACAGGATAATTTTGACGCCGATTGCGTTTGTGGAATCCCGGATTCGGGTATTGGACAGGCGTTAGGTTATGCAGAAGGGAAAGGGATTCCTTATCATAGAGCCATTACTAAATATACTCCTACCTGGCCTCGTAGTTTTACTCCGAGTAAGCAGGAATTACGTTCTCTGGTGGCAAAGATGAAATTAATACCTAACCGTGCAATGCTTCAGGACAAGCGTATCATCTTTTGTGACGACTCCATTGTACGCGGTACGCAGTTGCGCGATAATGTGAAAATACTTTTTGATTATGGTGCAAAAGAAGTACATATGCGTATTGGATGTCCACCGCTGATTTATGGCTGTCCCTTTATTGGGTTTACTGCTTCAAAATCAGATATGGAACTGATCACCAGACAAATAATAAAAGACTTGGAAGGAGATGAAAACAAAAACCTGGATAAATATGCTACTACCGGTTCACCGGAATATGAAAAAATGGTAAGTATTATTGCTGAGCGTTTTGGACTTTCTTCCCTCAAATTCAATACGATTGAAACACTAATTGAAGCTATCGGACTGCCAAAATGTAAGGTCTGCACCCATTGTTTCGATGGCTCCAGCTGTTTCTAAGTAGCTATTAGTGATTAAATATAGAATAATGTATTAAAAAGAGCCGTGAATTGCTTGGCAGTTCACGGCTCTTTTTTTACCTTTACAGGCGTGAAAAATAATAGATTAGCAAATTATTAATTCTTAATGATATGAATTTAGTAGAACGTTTTTTAAAGTATGTAAGCTTTGACACACAGTCGGACGAACTGACAAGACTTACTCCCAGTACTCCGGGACAGATGGTATTTGCCGAATATCTAAAGTCCGAATTAGAGTCTTTGGGGTTAGAAGATATAACATTGGATGAAAACGGTTATCTTTTTGCAACATTGCCGGCCAATACAGACAAGGAATTACCTGTTATCGGTTTCATAGCACATATGGATACGAGTCCCGACATGAGTGGAAAAAATGTAACTCCACGCATTGTAGAAAAATATGATGGTTCGGATATTGTACTCTGTGCCGAAGAAAACATTGTGCTTTCACCGGCTCAATTTCCCGAATTGCTTGATCACAAAGGAGAAGATCTGATTGTCACCAATGGTAAAACCTTATTAGGAGCAGACGACAAAGCAGGTATTGCCGAGATTGTATCAGCCGTTGTCTATCTGCAAGAACATCCCGAAATTAAACATGGCAAAATCCGGATCGGTTTCAATCCGGATGAAGAAATAGGTGAAGGTGCCCATAAGTTTGATGTTCAGAAATTCGGATGTGAATGGGCTTATACGATGGACGGAGGAGAAGTCGGGGAATTGGAGTTTGAAAACTTTAATGCCGCTGCTGCCAAAATCATTTTTAAGGGACGTAATGTACATCCGGGCTATGCGAAACATAAAATGATTAACTCTATTCGCATAGCCAACCAATTCATCACCATGCTTCCCCGGCATGAAACTCCGGAACATACTTCCGGATACGAAGGATTCTATCATCTTATCGGTATCCAGGGGGATGTAGAGCAGAGTACTGTATCCTATATCATTCGTGACCATGATCGCAATAAATTTGAAGATCGCAAGAAAGAAATAGAGCATCTGGTAAACAAGATCAACGCAGAGTTTGGTAAAGGTACCGCCACTCTTGAGTTGCGTGACCAATACTATAATATGCGAGAAAAGATTGAGCCTGTGATGCATATTATCGATACTGCTTTTGCCGCAATGGAGGCTGTAGGCGTGAAGCCGAATGTGAAACCAATTCGTGGAGGAACGGATGGAGCCCAATTGTCATTCAAAGGTTTACCCTGTCCTAACATCTTTGCAGGTGGGCTGAACTTCCACGGCCGCTATGAATTTGTTCCGATCCAGAACATGGAAAAGGCAATGAAAGTCATTGTGAAGATTGCTGAACTTGTAGCTTCTAAATAATCATTATTTATATAATTCTTAAATTCTCATTTCATGAAAACCACTCCATTTACCGAGAAACATATCGCACTTGGTGCTAAGATGCACGAGTTTGCAGGATATAACATGCCTATTGAATACACCGGTATCATTGACGAACACCTTACTGTCTGTAATAGTGTCGGTGTTTTCGATGTCTCCCACATGGGTGAATTTTGGGTGAAAGGGCCTCATGCATTGGCTTTTTTGCAGAAAGTGACCTCAAATAACGTGGCAGCTTTGGTGCCGGGCAAAATTCAATATACCTGTTTTCCGAATGAAGACGGCGGTATTGTTGATGACCTGCTGGTCTATCAATATGAACCGGAAAAGTATTTATTGGTTGTCAACGCTTCAAACATAGAGAAAGACTGGAATTGGTGCGTCTCTCACAATACAGAAGGAGCCGAACTGGAAAATTCTTCTGATAATATGGCGCAACTCGCCGTACAAGGTCCGAAAGCTATTCAAGCTCTGCAAAAGTTGACAGACATTAACCTTTCCGATATTCCTTATTATACATTTAAGGTTGGTGAGTTTGCCGGTGAGAAAAATGTGATTATTTCTAACACGGGATATACCGGAGCCGGTGGATTTGAACTTTATTTCTATCCTGATGCTGCCATAAAGATCTGGAATGCCGTTTTCGAAGCAGGAGCCGAGTTTGGCATTAAGCCGATAGGACTTGGCGCACGTGACACACTTCGACTTGAAATGGGATTTTGCCTGTATGGCAATGATCTGGATGACACTACCTCTCCTATTGAAGCCGGACTTGGTTGGATTACTAAATTCGTGGATGGCAAGAACTTTACAAATCGCCCAATGCTTGAAAAACAGAAGGCTGAGGGCACAGTCCGCAAACTGGTAGGTTTTGAAATGATCGACCGTGGTATTCCCCGACATGGTTACGAACTGGTAACAGCTGAAGGTGATAAGATCGGGATTGTGACTTCAGGCACAATGTCTCCAACCCGTAAAATCGGTATTGGCATGGGATATGTAAAGCCTGAATATAGCAAGGTCGGTACGGAGATATGCATCGATATGCGTGGCCGTAAGCTGAAAGCTGTGGTAGTAAAACCGCCTTTCCGTAAATAAACATTGAGAAAATAATAAGTTGAAATCCCTCTCTGCCTCAAAGGACAGAGGGGGATTTTTATGTAAGTACAGAGGGTACACTATCATGAAACCGACCCCGCTGAATCAGATCAAGCGGATCACCCGCCACGACACTTTATAAAAGCTCATCCAAATGATCCTTCCGTACATCCACCAATGATAAAATCACTGCAAAACAGCTGCCTTTCCCCTTCTCTGAATGCACTTCTATACGCCCTGACAATCGCTCGATAATAACTTTAGAAATAGCAAGTCCGAGACCGCTTCCCTGTTCAAATTCGTCTGTTTTATAAAAACGGTCAAAAATCATCATAAGTTCCTTTTCATCGATTCCCTTACCGGTATCTTTTACATATATACAAACTTCATGATGTTCTTCGTCCACTTTGCATCCCAATGTTATATGACCATTTTGAGTAAACTTATTTGCATTATTCAAAAAGTTGGAGATAACCTGAGTAAAACGGAAACGATCAATATGCACAAGTAAAGGAACCGGATTACCCAATTCAAGATGAAACTGCAAGGAAGGCTGAATTAACGGCTGATACGTCAGATAAATCTCTTTCATAATCTCTGTCATATCCCATTCCTTTATTTCGAAATCCAGACTTCCGGAGTCCAGACGGGATATTTCCAGCACATCATTAATAAGCTTCAAAAGCAATTCATTATTATGATTGATGATATCAAGCATACTTGCCTTTTCATCCGGATCTATCTCTTCGGAACCTTCGCCTATCAACACATTCGTAAATCCGACAATTGCATTGAGCGGGGTACGAATTTCATGACTCATATTATTAAGGAAAGATTGTTTCAATTCAGCTTTCTCAGCCATTTGTTTAGCCAGAATCAACTGATGCTCACGTTCTACCGCCTCCTGAATATTCTGCATGATACCTGCCAGCATCATCTCGCCTTCTACATCTTTCAGACTCCGGCAGCGCAATTCGTACCATTGATATTCTTCCGTTTCATCAAAACAAAAACGTGCCCGTTGTATTTGCATGCCCGGAGATTTGTAAAGTGCTCCGTAAAAAGAACTCAATAACTGAGAATCATCGGGATGTACATACTCTAAAAAGGTACTTCTCTTAACCCTCCTTTTTCCCATACCTGTCAGACGCGTATAATTATCATCAAACTCAATGTCATCTCCCTGCATATTCCATAATGAAATCTGCCCTCCGTCGGCAGAAAGAGTCAACCGTTTGTGTGCTTCTTCCAATATTTGTAAGTTCTTACGTTCTATCAGAGAACGTCGGCGTGTACGCAACAGGCTGATTGATATGAAAATGAATGCAAGAATAAATAGCACACCCAATAAATAAACCTCCTTTCGGTAATGGTCATAGAACGGATAATTAATAATACGCACATCCTTTGCCACATTTCCAATATCATAACCATTATAGGACGAAAAGACACTCCAATCCAGCACATACTCTTTCTCCAGATCCCTTATCTTAGGCATACCTATTTTCTCTTTATTCATTAGCCGGACGGATAAACCGGTAACAGCTTGTGCAGAGATCTCTTCAGTAGCCATATAACCACCTACAATTTTACTCCCATCTCCAAATCCCTCGCGTACACAACTGAAAGAAGGTATATTCAGAGCATTTACTATCGGAAGCGATACCAGATCAAATTTATCAAGTAAGAATGCCTTCCTCTCTTGCTCACATTTCGAATTTTCCATCATAACAAGCAAAGAAGCACCTTTTATGTACCGGAAAGGGCAGAGGCTCACAGTCAGTTCCTCCTTTTCTGAATTATGATTTGCGACAGCAGGCATCAGACTGTAATACTCTATCATTTCTCTCATTTCCTTGTATTCATACTCCATAGAAAACGCTGACTTATGCCCCCAAATCTGCACATTCTTTCTGTCGATAACCCGATTCAGCAAGTCAAAAGATTTATGCCCAAGAGCAGTTAAATCAATATTATAAACAATCTCCATATTTACATGGGGTTGCAAAGACTTTATAAAATCCATATTGCGTTTAAAGTCCGGAGTATCTCTCAACACATATACCTTTCTGGATTCGTACTCTTTTATAAGATTTTCATCAGGGAAATGCACGTTGCAGGCTACCACAGGAATAGAATAGAGAAGGCGATGACGGGTCGATAACAAAGAAAAAGCAGCTTGGTCCCCTACCGCTAAAATAAGATCTATCGGCTTAGTTTTCAGAATTTCAAGATAATTACCCATATGTTCCATTTCTACTTTCTGGTCGAAACGGTCACAATCAAGGTAAAATTCATCAAACACAGGCTCTATACCCTGCGCTTTAAACTCTTGTTTTACAAGTTCTTCAAAGCGTCCATGCCCGATTTTATCTTTTGAACAAGAATAAATAAGAGAAATGTTTTTTTTAATCCGATGATTTGTGACATACCACTGTTTGGAATTATACCCACATAAGAAGACCCCCAATAAAAGAATGAAGGCAAAAATGTATTTGCATTTAGGGTCTGTGAGTCTCATAGCTTATTTTCTACCGGTCAAAATAATATAATTTCCATCAATACGGCAATGTCTGATTATAAAATGGTAGCATTATCATACCTTTTTATTCACTCAGGTGTTCTGGAAATAAAAAGTATAAATAGTAAAAAGCCTACAAGTTGTGAACTTGTAGGCTTTTTATCCACTTACCATTCGATAAGTTTGCGGAGAGACAGGCTCTCGAACTTATACTTTCACAGAATATCATAAAACTGCAAACGACTGATAATCAAGTGTAAATTACAATATAGAGTAAAAGTAAATGTTTCTAAATATCTTTTGCTATCTCAATAATTGGGTGTATATTTGGGTGTAGAATTTCAAACGCACCCAATTATGAATATCAAGCGCAACATCATTTTTGCATTGGAGAGCCGGAAAAAGAACGGTGTGCCAATCGTAGAGAACGTACCCATCCGTATGCGTGTCATCTTTGCCAGCCAACGCATCGAGTTTACAACGGGCTACCGGATTGACGTAGCCAAATGGGATGCAGATAAGCAGCGGGTAAAGAACGGATGTACCAACAAGCTAAAGCAAAGTGCAGCCGAAATCAATACGGACTTGCTGAAATACTATGCCGAAATCCAGAATATTTTCAAGGAATTTGAGGTGCAGGAGGTCATGCCAACGACCCAACAGTTGAAGGAAGCTTTCAACATGAGAATGAAAGACACCAGCGAAGAACAGCCGGAAGAAGCCCCTGTCAGCTTTTGGGAGGTGTTCGATGAGTTTGTAAAAGAGTGCGGTAACCAGAATAACTGGACGGCATCCACCTATGAAAAATTTGCAGCAGTGAGGAACCACCTCAAAGAGTTCAAGGAGGATGCAACGTTCAACTATTTCAACGAGTTTGGATTGAACGAATACGTCAACTTCCTGCGTGACACCAAGGATATGAGAAACAGCACCATCGGCAAGCAAATGGGATTCCTCAAATGGTTCCTGCGCTGGAGCTTCAAGAAAGGACATCATCAGAACATTGCATACGATACGTTCAAACCGAAACTGAAAACCACCTCGAAAAAAGTAATCTTCCTGACTTGGGATGAACTGAACAAGCTGAAAGACTACCAGATACCCAAGGATAAGCAATACCTGGAACGTGTGCGTGATGTTTTCCTGTTCTGCTGCTTTACGAGTTTGCGGTATTCGGATGTTCGCAATCTGAAAAGAAGCGATGTGAAGTCCGACCACATCGAAATAACCACAGTCAAGACTGCCGACAGCCTGACGATTGAACTGAACAAATACAGCAAAGCCATACTGGACAAATACAAGGACATCCATTTCGAGAATTACATGGCTCTGCCCGTCATCAGCAACCAGAAGATGAACGATTACCTGAAAGAGCTGGGCGAACTGGCAGAAATCAACGAGCCTGTACGGGAAACCTACTACAAGGGAAATGAACGTATTGATGAAGTCACACCCAAATACGCTTTGCTCAGTACCCATGCAGGAAGAAGGACATTCATCTGCAATGCGCTGGCTCTCGGAATCCCGGCACAGGTGGTCATGAAATGGACGGGACACAGCGACTACAAAGCTATGAAACCCTACATTGACATAGCGGATGATATTAAGGCAAATGCCATGAACAAGTTTAATCAACTATAAAAGTATCAAACAGTTTCATAGATAGTTACCAATGACTATATTTGTAGAAATTATCATCACAATATGAGCAACAAGGAATCCAACATAGAGAAAACGAATTTTGATGCATTCATACAAGCGGTCGGTTCGGAAATAGAACAGGCACAAGTAAGGCTGATTGTTGCAGCCAATGCACAAATGCTGTTCCATTACTGGAAGATAGGCAATTACATCCTTTATCACCAGCAGCTGCACGGATGGGGAAGCAAAATCATCAAGCAGTTGGCAAAGGCTATCCGACTGCATTACCCTGAAAAGAAAGGCTATTCGGAACGTAACCTTACCTATATGTGCCAGTTTGCAAAAGCATATCCTTTAAGAGCGTTGCAAAGTTTCATAGAAACAGATGCAAGCCTGTCTGTCCCAACCATACAGAGTGTGACCAATGAAGTATTAAAACTGAATGACAAGCAATTTACGCAGGAACTTACTGCGCAAATACAATCGATTGATTGTCAATCATTAGCAATTACGCAGGAAGTTCCTGCGCAATTTGAAGATGTGGGAAAAACCGTGTCTGCCATTTACAGGATGGGAATCAGGGAAATAGAAGAAGTTTTCTTGACCTCTCCTATAGCCAAAATAAACTGGACAAGCCAAATGACTATACTTGACAGTTCGCTACCTTTAGGTCTAAGCTACTGGTACATGAAGCAGTCTGTGGAAATGGGATGGAGCAGCAATGTATTGAAAATGCAAATTGACAGTGATTTGTATAGCCGACAAATCAGCAACAACAAGGTAAACAATTTCACGACCACACTTCCGGCTCCACAAAGCGACCTTGCCAATTACCTACTCAAAGACCCGTACATCTTTGATTTGGCAGGAGCCAAAGAAAAAGCAGACGAAAGGGATATTGAAGAACAGCTGGTGAAACACGTTACCCGCTACCTGTTGGAAATGGGCAACGGTTTTGCCTTCGTTGCCCGGCAGAAGCACTTCCAAGTCGGAAACAGCGATTTCTTTGCCGACCTGATTCTATATTCCATTCCGTTGCACGCATATATCGTGGTAGAATTAAAGGCTACCCCATTCAAACCGGAGTATGCAGGACAACTGAACTTCTACATCAATGTGGTGGATGATAAACTGAGGGGAGAGAATGACAACAAGACTATCGGGTTGTTGCTATGCAAGGGAAAAGACGAAGTTGTGGCACAATACGCATTGACAGGCTATGACCAGCCCATCGGCATCAGCGATTACCAATTGAGCAAAGCGATTCCCGAGAAACTGAAATCAGCGTTGCCCAGCGTGGAAGAAGTGGAAGAAGAACTGGCCTCTTTCCTTGACAAAGACAATAACACTCAAAAATAGTTGCGTCCATGAAAGATGTAATTACAACGCTGATTCCCCGATACGGAGAATTGAACAGAATATATAAAGACTGGTTTGATAATAAAGGTTTCTCTTTTGAAAAGCAGAAATTCATTACCAAGTTCTATCTGGACTACAATGATGTAACGGTTCTTGAAACAGCCATTCTTGAACTGGTGTTTCATCTTCCACAGGAGCAATACACACTGATTCTGAATAGCCTGAAAAAGGAAGTATGCGAAAACATAAGTTATTACAAGAAAGGATGTATGCCGGATGAACAGACCGTTTACAATATCTGCTTCCGAGTTTCAGAAATCTATAAAGAAGCCATAGAAGAACAGCAATACAAGACGACCAAGCTCCATGCTCCGCTAAACGAAGCATACCACCGATACGATTCCATAGGTTATCGGGAACACACTGCAGAGGATGAAAAGCGTGCGGAAATGGAATATGAACGGTGCAAAGATGAATACGAGGAGAAAAAAAACAAGCTGACCGAACTCTACGATCTGCAAAAACAGACCAGAGAGAAAGCCCTGCAATATGCAAAAAGCCGTTTCAATGAAATCTATCGGCTGGGCTGCCACCTCAAAGAGACACTGGCGAAATATGTATTTGATGAAACAAACGAGCCGGAAGAGCCAGCCGAACAAGAACCAAATGCCCCCAACATACAGGAAGAAGTGCTGGGAACGAAACAGACTGAGTATTTCAATATGGAACTGCTTTCGCTCATTCATGTAACCTGCGTGGGAGAACAGTTCGAGAATATTTCCGAACATGATTTCTATACCTGCATGAACCTGCTACCAAGCGACACCAAACCCCAAATCAGACCGAGAGAAAAAATACGTACCTGCTATCTGATATTCCTGATGAGCGAAAAACTGCCCAAACAGGACAGGGAGAATTGGAAGAGGAATATCCTGAAAATATTGGATATTGAGGAAAGCTACTACAAGTCAAAGTACAAAGAGCCTGTTTCCGATTTCCCCAGTGACAGCAACCGGAAATTTGCCAAAGAAATGGATGGTATATTCCGATAATCTGTGATATGCCCTGACATTTTACGAAACAACCACTTTTACCACTCAAATTAAATTTTTGAGTGGTATTTTTATTATCTTATATTCAGATAAATAACAAGATATTCCATTTATATCAACCACATCCTTACCACTTACAACCCTACCTAATTTTGCATCGTTCGAGAACAGAGATAACAGCCAGTGCGCAGGGCTGATTGTTAAACGACTAAATAGATTGAACGATGAAAAATCTTCAAGAATTATTATCAAAACCCGTCTGGCAGATGACAGGTGAAGAGTTCATATTCCTAAGTAAGCACGCTTCCCGTCAAACGGAAACGCAGCCACAGCCCATTACAGACACAGAAAGAAAATATGTGTACGGAATACTGGGCATAGCCAAACTGTTCGGGTGCAGCCTACCCACCGCCAACCGTATCAAGAAAAGCGGAAAGATTGACAAGGCAATCACTCAGATAGGACGTAAGATTATCGTGGATGTTGAGCTTGCCCTTGAACTGGCTGGAAAGAAAACAGGAGGACGGAAATAACGGGAGGCATGGCTATGGACTATATGAAAGAGACTAAGGAAATATCGGCTGAAGAAGCCATAATCCTTTGGCAAGCCTCACGTTTGAGCCTGTCGAAAAGTTATGAGAAAGCACCTGAAATCCTTAAAGTACATGATTCTGTCATTGGGACATTGGGTAATTTCAGCGCATCCATCGGCAAAGCCAAAAGTAAAAAAACGTTCAATGTATCGGCTATCGTAGCCGCTGCATTGAAGAACGGCACAGTGCTGCGGTATGTGGCTGAACTGCCTGAAGATAAGCGGAAAGTGCTTTATGTTGATACAGAGCAAAGCCCTTACCATTGTCTGAAAGTCATGACGCGCATTTTGCGAATGGCTGGTTTGCCAGATGATAGGGACAATGAGAATCTTGAATTTCTTGCCTTAAGAAAATACACGCCTGAGCAGCGTATCAGGATTGTGGAACAGGCTATTTACAATACACCCGAAATCGGTCTTGTAATTATAGACGGCATACGGGATATGGTGTATGACATCAACAGCCCCAGTGAATCAACACGCATCATATCCAAGCTGATGCAGTGGACGGACGACAGGCAGATACATATCCATACGATACTGCATCAGAACAAAGGGGATGAGAACGCAAGAGGGCACATTGGTACGGAGTTGAACAACAAGGCGGAAACCGTATTGCAGGTAGAAAAGGACAAGGGCAACGGTGACATCAGCCATGTTTCAGCCATTCACATCCGGGCAATGGACTTTGAGCCTTTCGCATTCCGTATCAACGACAAAGCCCTTCCCGAACTCATTGAGGGATACAAACCTGAAACAAAGAAGCCGGGAAGACCCGAAGAAGAGAAGTTCGACCCTTACAGGCATATCACCGAGCAGCAGCACCGTATCGCATTGGAAGCCGTTTTCGGGCTGAAAGAGGAATACGGCTACAAGGAACTGGAAGATGCCTTAATCAAGACCTATATGTCAGTGGGTGTAAAGCTGAACCATAAAAAGGCGGTATCGCTCATCACCATGCTCCGCAACAAACGGATGATAGTGCAGGAGACAGGCAGAAAATACACATTCATGCCTGACTTCCACTATTAGCCCATTTCCCTGCAATCACTTCACTTTATTCTCGGGGTGTATATATTAGGAATATAGTGAAGTGCTTGGGGAATGGGACTAAATCACTTCACTTTATTACCGTATCCTATATATACGAGAATTTAGTGAAGTGATTATAGACCGTACTTCCTAAAAAGGTACGGGCAAAAAGAAAAATAAACCAATTCACCAACTACTAAAACAATCATTTTATGGATATACAGACAGCCAAGCAAATCAGAATAGCGGATTATCTGCATAGTTTAGGATATTCTCCCGTCAAGCAACAAGGTGTCAATCTGTGGTATAAATCACCGTTAAGGGAAGAAGCCGAAGCCTCGTTCAAGGTAAATACCGAACGTGAACAATGGTATGACTTCGGTTTGGGTAAAGGTGGTGGTATCATAGAACTGGCTGCACACCTGTACGCTACCGACCATGTACCTTACATCTTGAAACGGATAGCAGAGCAGACACCGCACGTGCGCCCGGTATCTTTCTCTTTTGGAAAGCAAAACTCTTCCGAGCCGAGCTTCCAACAGTTGGAGATTGTTCCGCTGTCATCTACTGCCCTGCTTGCCTACTTACAAGGTAGAGGAATTAACATAAAACTGGCGAAAAGAGAATGTAGTGAAGCACGTTTCACTCACAACGGCAAGCGGTACTTTGCCATCGCCTTTCCCAATGGTTCGTGTGGATATGAAATCCGCAACCGCTATTTCAAGGGCTGCATCGCCCCAAAGGAAATCTCCCACATCAGGCAGTCGGGAAAAGCGAGGAATACCTGTTATGTGTTCGAGGGATTTATGGACTACCTCTCCTTTTTGACATTGAGACAAGAGAGCTGCCCAAATTATCCGGAATTGGACGGGCAGGACTACATTGTATTGAACTCCGTATCGAATGTAAACAAGGCTCTCTATCCGTTGGGCAATTACGAACGCATCCACTGCTTTTTCGACAACGACCATGCAGGACTGGAAGCACTCCGGCAAATCCGCATGGAATACGGCAGAGAGCGGTACATCCGGGACGCTTCGCAGATTTACAGAGGATGCAAGGACTTGAACGAATACTTACAGAAACAGATTGAAAGAAAAAGGCAGCTCCAGTCCGCCAAAGGGGTGCGCAGCCAATCACCGGAAAAGAAGAACGGCTTCCAGTTATAGCCCACTATAACTACACGCTTCGCTTTCGTAGTTGTGGGCTCTCCCGAGGGGATTAGGGCTTTGCCCTAATGACCCACTCAGGGCGTTTCACCCCTGAGAACCCCGAGCAAAGAGTGACCCTCTCTTTACAATCTCCGCTTATGGGTTACCCCTAAGAACCCCTCTGCGAAAGCGAGCAAAGTAAATCAATTGTAAACAAAGGAAAGAAGCTATGGCAACAAAATCAAGCATACATATCAAGCCTTGCAACATCGCATCGAGCGAGGCACACAACCGAAGGACTGCCGAGTATATGCGTAATATCGGGGAGTCCAGAATCTATGTCGTTCCCGAACTTTCCACCGATAACGAACAGTGGATAAATCCCGACTTCGGCACTCCCGAACTGCGAACTCATTATGACAATATCAAGCAAATGGTCAAGGAAAAGACCGGACGTGCCATGCAGGAAAAGGAAAGGGAACGCAAGGGAAAGAATGGAAAGATTATCAAGGTGGCGGGATGCTCACCCATCCGTGAAGGAGTATTGCTTATCAGACCGGACACCACACTGGCTGATGTACGCAAATTCGGTGAAGAGTGCCAAAGACGCTGGGGCATCACTCCGCTACAGATTTTCCTGCATAAAGACGAAGGGCATTGGCTGAACGGTCAGCCGGAAGCAGAAGACAAGGAGAGCTTCCAAGTCGGTAACAGATGGTTCAAACCAAATTATCATGCTCATGTCGTATTCGACTGGATGAACCATGAAACTGGAAAGAGCCGAAAGCTCAATGACGAGGATATGGCAACCATGCAGACCCTTGCTTCCGATATTCTCCTGATGGAACGTGGACAGGCAAAAGCTGTCACAGGTAAAGAGCATCTGGAACGAAATGATTTCATCATTGAGAAGCAGAAAGCCGAACTGCAACGTATAGAGGAAACCAAGCGACACAAGGAACAACAAGTAAGCCTTGCCGAACAGGAACTCAAACAGGTAAAAGCAGAGATACGCACGGACAAACTAAAGAAAACAGCCACCAATGCTGCTACCGCCATAGCAAGCGGTGTAGGTTCTCTTTTCGGAAGCGGTAAGCTGAAAGAACTGGAACATCACATCGAGCAGCTACATCAGGAAATTACCAAACGGGACAAAGCTACTGATGAATTAAAAATTCAGATACAACAAATACAGGAACAGCATAGCAGACAAATTCGTAATCTTCAAAGAATACATAATCAAGAACTTGAAGGCAAAGACAAGGAAATATCACGATTGAGCACCTTGCTTGAAAAAGCCCACAAATGGTTTCCCATGTTCAAAGAGATGTTGAGAATGGAAAAATTATGCGCTGTTATCGGGTTTACCAAAGACATGATAGAAAACCTCTTGACAAAGAAAGAATCCATACAATGTAGTGGCAAAATTTATTCCGAAGAACACAGGTGGAAATTTGACATCAAGAATGATATTTTTAGGGTTGAGAAACATCCGATGGATAGTGGTAAGCTTATGCTGACCATAAACCGACAACCCATAGTACAATGGTTTAAGGAACAATGGGAAAAGTTACAGCAGAATCTACGTAACTCGGTGCAGAGAGAGCAAAAATCCAGAGGATTTAGAATATAGAATAGCCTATTATTAATAAAATCAAGTATCTATGCATCCAAACAGATTGTTTTTATTACAGAATCAAAATCCTAAGAATTTATAAAAAATGAAGCCTAAAGAAGTTTTGGAAAAATGGATAGATTGCTTTAACAAAGCAGATGCTTATCATATAGCAGAGCTGTATGCTACTAATGCAGTAAATCATCAAGTCGCAAACGACCCAATAATAGGTAAAGAATCAATCTACAAAATGTTTGTGAATGAATTTGCCACTGCTAAAATGGTTTGTATGGTGGAAAATATTTTTGAAGATGGCGAATGGGCTATCATGGAATGGAAAGACTCTCTTGGACTTCGTGGATGCGGATTTTTTCATGTAAAAGATAACAAAATCGTCTTTCAAAGAGGGTATTGGGATAAACTTTCATTCTTGAAGCAACACAATCTTCCAATTGAATAAGTACTATCAGAATACGGACTGGGAAATTGAAATACCCAGTCCGAGTTATATAATGAATTTTACTTGTTAAACTATTTAAAGTCAGTTGGATAACAAACCATACCTTTCACATTCTCAGTAGCTCCAGGTATTAATTCAGCCACCATGCAATATTCATGAGAGACTTCGAAAGGAAATTCAATTCCTAAATCGATAGCCTTGCGATAGCCAAATCGAGGATAATACTCTTTATGCCCCAATACGACTGCTGTGCCGTAACCCAAAAGTGCTGCCCTCTGATGGGCTTACTGAATCAACATCCCCCCCAATTCCCTTACGCTGGAATTCCGGCAAGACTGCCAATGGAGCTACACTCAGGGATGTGACAGACTGGGTGTCACTGTCTATCTTTACTTCTGTAAGTAAGATATACCAGACAATTTGTTTTTCTGTCATTTTCTTGTTCTTATCTAATTGTTAGGCTCATTGTTGTTATACATTGTTTAATTATAGATAAATCGTGAATATCCTTCTCTCTTAAATCGTAGCCCGAATGGAATACTTGTTGCCCTTTTGCAGAAATGCAAGGGATGCTTCTGCCTTCAAAGACTGCTGTTCCAAAATAGTCCGGTTGAAATTCATACCAGCCTCCATCCAAGTCGGCTTGTTTGGAAGTGCCGTCCGCATTCAAGACAAAAGGATGGATATCAATATAGCCTAATTCTTTGCTATACAGTTCCATACGGGTGGGCAACCAATTTGTTTCAATTTGATATCCTCTCTCCTGCAAAAGATCAAGGAGTTGGTCTGTATAATTGGCATCAAAATCAATGTCAATATCTCTATGCAAGCGGGTTTGCTGTCCGTACAAGACATCCACTCCCCAGCCTCCATCCAACCAAAACTGCATGTCCAGGCTTTCCAACAAGTCCAAAACTTGAAATAACTCTGTAATCGTAGTGTGTTCTTTCTTTGTCATATAATAATTCTTTAATAAATAATACTATGCGTAATTATCCAACTGCTTGATTGAAGAAATAAAATTTGCACCCACTCCAATCAGAAAGATAACCCATCCGCTGATCATAAAGACGGATGTGATACCCCATGCTTCCACCCAATATCCTGAAGCTACGATACCCAGCATTGATGGAAAGGTACTCAAACTAAAGATGAGAGAAAAAGTCCGTCCAAGCATGTCCGAAGCCAAGTTCTGCTGAATAATAGCGATGAAAAGCGCATGGTAAATGGAATAGGCTATGCCTCCTGTAAATGTTAGGCAAACAAAACCTATAAATGCGCTTGATGGTAAATAACTGGCGCTAATCAGATACAATCCCAATATCACATAAGCCGTATGCATCACTAATGTTTGCTTGCTTTTCAAAGCCTTACAGGCAAGTACTAAACCGCCCAACAATGCCCCTGAGCCCCAACCCATTTCCACAACTCCCATTTGCAAAATGTTTCCGTTGAAATGCAGAAGCGTCATAAAAGGAAATAACGTAAAAACAGGCATAAGGACAAAAGTCACCAGCGTAAAGCATACGAATAAAGGCAAAATGCCCATTGTACGCCGCAAGGTATGCCAACATTCCGTCAGTTCTTTTTTGAAATCTGGAAGAACTTTCGTTTTTTGAAGAGAAGGAATCTGGACACAAAGTAAGGTCAGACAAGCAGCAACAGCTCCGATCACATCTATGAGCAGAATATACTGTATGGGAAGCCAAACAACGAGGCTTGCCCCTACAACGGGAGCTATCACCTCACTGAAGGATTGAATGGAATGGTACAAACCTGATACCCTGACAAGATGGTGCTTGGGAACCAGTAGAGGGATGCTTGCCTGTAAAGCAGGTGCATGAAACGTACTGCCTATTGAACGACAAGCAGTCAATAGATAAAAAAAAGAAAGGTCTTTATAACCCTTGGTTATCACAATAAAAAGACATAGGGTACAGAACGCGATGAACAAGTCCGAATAAAACATCGTTTTCTTTCGATTCCATCTGTCAACATAGACCCCGGCAAACAAGCCTAATACAAATTGTGGTAAAAATCCAGCTAAAATAGCCAGAGATAAAGCTGTCGGGGATTTAAATTCGTTGCTAATCCAAAAAATAATGGAGAAGCCAACAATCGTACTTGTTAAAATAGATATGAGTTGGCCTATTCCTATCACGGCCAAAGTTGATTTCCAATGATTCATTGTGCTAATATTTCATGCGTTTATAGATAAGTACTTTCGTACATTAAGCAAAACGAAATTCTATCCACACAAAAAACTTGTATTATAATCCACTCCTGACGTTGGAATACAATAACAAATACTTTCAGGACGATGTAAAGTCCTGAAAAATCAAACTGAATGGATAGATAAATATTAGTCTTTTCTCATCGGATTCTTTTAATATCGCTACTCTTTTATTATGTAGTGGTTGTATTATCTTAAATAAAACAAAAACACCCGACTTTACATTCTTGGGTGTAAAACTGGGTGTTTGTTTTACAATTTGCTGATTTTCAGCGTTTGTTGCGGAGAGACAGGGATTCGAACCCCGGGTACCTCGCAGTACAACGGTTTTCAAGACCGCCGCAATCGACCACTCTGCCACCTCTCCAAAACTACTTTTCAATAGTGCTTTTCTCTTAAAGCGCTGCAAAGGTACGAATCATTTTCAAATCTGCAAACGTTTCGGCATTTTTTTCGCGAAATAATCGTATTTTTGCGGCACATTTCAACTTAAAGCGTTATACAGATAAATAAGACAGTACATGATATATCCCCAGAATTTTGAGCAAAAAATAGGATTCGACCAGATCAGACAATTATTAAAGGACAAATGTCTCAGTACGTTGGGAGAAGAGAGAGTATCGGAAATGAACTTCTCCGATCAATTTGAAACTGTTGAAGAACTGCTGAACCAAGTCACAGAGTTTGTCCGCATCATACAAGAAGAAGATAACTTCCCGGATCAGTTTTTCTTCGATGTCCGTCCGTCATTAAAACGGGTACGGGTAGAAGGCATGTACATGGACGAACAGGAACTGTTCGACTTGCGGCGTTCGTTAGAGACAATCCGCGACATCGTACGTTTTCTGCAACGGAACGAGGAAGAAGAATCCGACCACCCTTACCCCAGCCTGAAAAGACTCGCAGGAGATATTGCCGTATTCCCGCAACTTATCACCAAGATAGACGGCATTCTGGACAAATACGGTAAAATCAAGGACAACGCCTCGACCGAACTGTCACGCATCCGCCGGGAATTGGCTAATACGATGGGGAGTATTTCACGCTCGCTGAACAGCATCCTGCGTAACGCTCAATCGGACGGATATGTGGATAAAGACGTTACTCCGACCATGCGCGACGGTCGATTGGTAATTCCGGTTGCCCCGGGGCTGAAACGCAAAATCAAAGGTATCGTCCATGATGAATCGGCCAGTGGTAAAACTGTATTCATCGAACCGGCAGAAGTGGTAGAAGCCAACAACCGCATCCGCGAACTGGAGGGAGACGAGCGTCGCGAGATCATCCGTATCCTGACCACATTTTCCAATACATTGCGTCCTTCCATTCCGGAGATACTCCAATCGTACGAATTTCTGGCCGAAATCGATTTCATTCGCGCCAAAAGTTACTTTGCCATTCAAACCAGCAGCATCAAGCCCAGTCTGGAAAACGAACAATTACTGGATTGGACCATGGCTGTTCATCCACTGCTGCAATTATCCCTTGCCAAGCACGGAAAAAAGGTAGTTCCCCTGGATATAGAACTGAGTACCAAACAGCGCATCCTCATTATATCCGGCCCTAATGCCGGAGGTAAATCAGTCTGCCTGAAAACCGTAGGACTGTTGCAATACATGTTACAATGCGGTATGCTGGTACCCATGCACGAACGCAGCCACGCCGGTCTGTTCGGCAGCATCTTCATCGATATAGGCGACGAACAATCCATTGAAGA
Organism: Bacteroides sp. NGMCC 1.200775; assembly: GCF_040798045.1. NCBI lineage: Bacteria > Pseudomonadati > Bacteroidota > Bacteroidia > Bacteroidales > Bacteroidaceae > Bacteroides > Bacteroides sp. NGMCC 1.200775. The sequence goes on from NZ_JASCQK010000001.1 coordinate 1,410,677, forward strand.
CGACTTGAGCACTTACTCTTCCCACCTGACGAACATGAAGATCATGATGAAGAGTTGCAATGAACGCAGCCTGATTCTGATCGATGAATTCGGAGGCGGTACAGAACCCCAGATTGGCGGGGCCATTGCGGAAGCTGTTCTGAAACGATTCAACATAAAGCATACTTTCGGCGTTATTACTACACACTACCAAAATCTGAAGCACTTTGCAGAAGACCATGAAGGTGTGGTAAACGGAGCTATGCTCTACGACCGCCACTTGATGCAGGCACTGTTCCAACTTCAAATCGGTAATCCCGGAAGTTCTTTCGCAGTAGAGATAGCCCGGAAAATCGGTTTACCGGAAGATGTCATTGCCGATGCTTCCGAAATAGTGGGAAGCGAGTACATCAATGCTGACAAATACTTGCAGGACATTGTGCGGGACAAGCGTTATTGGGAAGGCAAACGCCAAACCATCCGTCAACGTGAAAAACAGATGGAAGAAACCATCGCCCGTTATCAATCGGAAATGGAAGAGTTGCAAAAGTCGAGAAAGGAAATCATCCGCCAGGCCAAAGAAGAAGCCGAACGGTTATTGCAAGAATCGAACGCACGTATCGAGAACACCATACGTACCATTAAAGAGGCACAGGCTGAAAAAGAAAAGACACGCCTCGTCCGTCAGGAACTGGCAGAGTTCCGCGAGTCGATGGACAGCCTGACTTCCCAAGAACAGGAGGACAAGATAGCCCGAAAGATGGAAAAGCTGAAAGAAAAGCAAAACCGGAAGAAAGAAAAAAAGCAGAATGTTCCGAAAGAACAACAAGCTGCACAGCAAACTCCCCAAGTAGCTCCCATCACCGAAGGGTGTCCGGTACGCATCAAAGGGCAGAGTTCTGTCGGAGAAGTGCTTGAGATCAACGGAAAGAATGCAGTCGTAGCTTTCGGCAGTATCAAAACAACCGTAAAGCTGGAACGGTTGGAACGAAGCAATGCAACTCCTCAGAAACAGGAGCCTGCTAAAAGTACTTTTGTCAGCAACCAGACCCAGGACAGCATGTACGAGAAGAAGCTGAACTTCAAGCAAGATATCGATGTGCGGGGAATGCGGGGGGACGAAGCCTTACAGGCTGTTACCTATTTTGTGGATGACGCCATCCTGTTCGGTATGAGCCGGGTACGTATTCTGCATGGAACCGGAACGGGAATTTTGCGTACCCTAATCCGCCAATATCTGCAAACCGTACCGGGTATCCGTCACTTCGCCGACGAGCATGTCCAATTTGGGGGAGCAGGTATCACGGTAGTCGATTTGGCATAAAAGAACAAAGAATATGAAGAATAACCTGTTAAGTGAAAGATTAGTTTATACCGGTGAGAGCCAGACTCCCACTCACCTGCATTTGTGTACCTACAATGCCCTCGAAATGCAGGAAGTATCGGGCACCGATTTCCAGGCTGTAGCCAATGCACTCAACCACGAAGAAATCAACTGGCTGCAGATACACGGGCTTCAGAATACCGAGCTCATCCGCGAAATATGCAGCCACTTCGAAATAGACTTTCTTACCCTTCAGGATATTCTGAATGCCGAACATCCCACAAAGATAGAAGAGCATGACAAGTATACGGTATTGATCATGAAAATATTCCGCTTCAACAACAGAGAAGAAACAAGCCCCGAAGATGAGATGGATGAATTGGAGCAGCAACAGGTGTGTATCATACAGGGGAGCAACTTTGTGCTTACCTTTCTGGAAAATGAAACCGACTTCTTCGATGACGTTACCTCCGCCCTGCACAATGACGTACTGAAAATCCGGAGCCGGCAAAGTGACTACCTGCTCAGCGTTTTGCTGAACAGCGTGATGGGAAACTACATTTCCACCGTATCCACCATCGACGACTCGCTGGAAGACCTGGAAGAAGAGCTACTCACCATCAGTGACGGAAACGACATCGGCATCCAGATACAGGCACTCCGCCGGCAATATATGCTGATGAAAAAAGCCATTCTTCCGTTAAAAGAACAATACGTCAAACTGCTGAGGGCGGAAAACTCCCTGATGCACAAAGTGAACCGTGCCTTCTTCAATGATGTCAACGACCATCTGCAATTCGTATTGCAAACAATCGAAATATGCCGGGAAACGTTATCGTCTTTGGTAGACCTTTATATATCGAACAATGATCTGCGGATGAACGACATCATGAAGCGGCTCACCATTGTTTCTACCATCTTCATCCCGTTGACTTTTCTTGTCGGTGTATGGGGAATGAACTTCAAGATTATGCCCGAATTGGACTGGCGGTATGGATATGTATACGCCTGGATATTGATGATATTGGTAGGCGCAGCCGTATACTGGTTTTTCCGTAAGAAGAAATGGTATTAAGTTACCAAAAATCTTGAAAAAACAATTACCTTTGCGCAACAACCTAATTAGCTAATATGAAATCAATAAAAGAACTCTATCGCATTGGAACCGGGCCTTCGAGCAGCCACACCATGGGGCCTCGCAAGGCAGCAGAAATGTTCCTCACCCGACATCCTGAAGCAGCATCGTTCAAAGTAACCCTCTACGGAAGCCTGGCTGCGACAGGAAAAGGGCACATGACGGATGTAGCCATCATCGACACATTGGAACCGACAGCACCGGTAGATCTTATATGGCAACCTAAAATATTTCTACCTTTCCACCCCAACGGAATGAACTTCATTGCGCTCGACGCTGATGGCAACGAACTTGAAAACTGGACCGTTTACAGCGTTGGCGGAGGTGCATTGGCCGAAGACAACAAACAAGCTTCCATTGAAAGCCCGGAAGTATATGGCATGAACAGCATGACCGAAATTCTGGATTGGTGCGAACACACCGGAAAGAGTTACTGGGAATACGTGAAAGAATGCGAAGATCCCGATATATGGGACTACCTGAGAGAAGTATGGAATACGATGAAAGAGTCCGTCCAGCGTGGTCTTGAACAAGAGGGTGTACTGCCCGGCCCGTTGAACCTGAGACGCAAAGCCTCCACATATTATATCCGGGCCACCGGATACAAAGCTTCCCTGCAATCCCGCGGACTGGTTTTTGCCTATGCACTTGCCGTAAGTGAAGAAAATGCCTCGGGAGGTAAAATCGTAACGGCACCAACCTGCGGCTCATGCGGAGTAATGCCTGCCGTTCTCTATCATCTTGCCAAGAGCCGTGATTTCAGTGAGATGCGCATTCTTCGCGCACTGGCAACGGCCGGACTAATTGGCAACATCGTTAAGCAGAACGCTTCCATATCCGGAGCGGAAGTAGGTTGCCAGGGAGAAGTAGGCGTGGCATGCGCAATGGCTTCGGCCGCAGCCAACCAATTGTTCGGAGGCAGTCCTGCGCAAATTGAATATGCCGCCGAAATGGGTCTGGAACATCACTTGGGCATGACCTGCGACCCGGTGTGCGGATTAGTACAAATCCCCTGTATCGAACGGAACGCATACGCAGCCGCACGTGCACTGGACGCCAATCTATACTCGTCATTCACCGACGGAATACATCGCGTCTCTTTCGACAAGGTAATACAGGTAATGAAACAAACCGGCCACGATCTCCCTTCACTTTATAAAGAAACAAGCGAAGGCGGACTGGCAAAGGATTACAAGCCGATGTAAAAGGCCATTCTCCATAAAGCGCAAGAGGGTGTGCATGACTCACCACAGATTGCACATCCTCTTGTTTTTACTATTCACGTGCCTCGGTCGGCAGATTCAACCTTTAAGTTCTGGGCCAGTGAGTATCGTCACCGTTGGTCACATCTTTTTCGTGGAGCAAACCGCCACCTTCCGAAAAGTATAAATCAATCTTCTTACCCTGTTCCACGGTTACCACAAATTCCGTATAAGGTTCATTCGGATATTCCAGTATCGCTACATCATCCACCACCCAATTGCTGTAACTCGACTCCATAAAAGCCGTCAGCACTGCCGGGGGCAGATTATTGATGCTGTTCAACTCGGTTTCCGTCATCAGCCAGGTGGCGTTGGCATCAAACCATACTTCCTTTTCTCTGCCGTCAGCCTGACAATCGGCTACATAATAAACACCCTTCTGCTCCCACTTAATGGCAGTGGCATTGGGATAAAGCTTCTTCAGTGCATCCTGAATGGCCTGGCTCGGCGGAAGATATCCTGTATCGTCATCATCACCACACGAACTGAAAGCAAACACTACCGACAGCAGCACAGCTGCCAACAAACTAAATTTCAACGATTTCATAATCAAGGTCTTTTTTTAACAGGTTTATTCCAATTTATCAATATTCCGCTTTACGGAAACGGCCGTCTTTGGTAAACTTCAGACTCAAATCCGTATTAAGCTCGACTTCATAACCTCTGCGGTCACGTTCTATCTGAGTTACAAATTCAGAGTTATATCCATTGGACTTCAAATACTCCTTCACGAAGCCGGGGATAATCGATGCGGGAACAGCGGCTTTCTTACAATCCACTTCAATCCAGTTTCCCCGGTTATCGAAGTCGATCTCGGTTGCATTAGTCAACAACACATCGTACTTCTTTGTTTGCAGAATCTCATTTTCTATCTTAATATGCGAAATCTGCGGATTAGAAAAGTGCTGATTAATAAAGTTGCGTGCCGGAAGAGGCAGTGTCATCACGTCTTTCGTAATGATATCACCTGCAAACGCAAATTGAACGGCTATGATAGCCAAAGCAAGAATAGATAGAATCTTTTTCATAATCGTTATTTTTAGTGTAAATAATAAGTTTCGGAATTATTTTACACTGCAAATAACGAGATAGAATCGGGAAAGATTTGGTAATAAACAAAAGGGTAAACTCTTTTTGTATTTTTTAACGGCCAGAAGTATCCTCCTCGTATACCTCTTCCAGAAGTTCTTCTTTCTTCATGCTGATCTTCCCCTCGGTCGAGATCGTAATGGAGACAGGCACATACAAGTCCGTTTGAGGATAACAAATACTGGCGGCATAGACAAATCCCTCGGGAGTTGTTTTATCATAAGCAATTCCTTCCAGAATGGACTTTGCCATAAAGTCCTCTCCTATCAGAGACGCAAATTGTTTCTTGGTGAAAGTCCTGCTAAAAATACGTTCATTCCCGCGTGTCAGCCTCAGAACAATCTGATTGTCAACGTATGTATTTCCCATCTGGCTCACTACCCGGGGAAGTGAATCATTAGGGGTACGGGATATAAACGAATGGTACTCTTTGCCTTTGTATTTAATATCTATCTCACTCTTCCGGGCTGTCATCCGCTGCAAGCCATGTGCATCGGTGCTATCTTGCATCAAGACACGGATATCGCTCTGTTTCTTTTCAGCTGTACCGGAACACGCAACGATAACCATAAGCATTGTCAACCCAAGCAGATAAATAAGCTTTTTCATATTTGAATCATCTGTTTATTAAATCGTACGGCAAAGGAACAAAAAGCAGTGGAAATATACAAGTATTTCGGTAATTAGTAGCTGACAATTAGTGAGGAACCGGCGCCCTATACCGCTACGCCGGTCCATCACTGATCATCCATACTGAAATTTACTTTCTACCTCCTCTTTTCGGTCCGCGTTCGGCCTTCTGCTTAGTATAGGCCTCATACTGCTCCTTCGTCATTATTTTCTTCAGACTGGCATCGTAAGCCTCACGCGAAGCTTTCATCTCCTGTCGCATCTTTTCTCTGTCTTCTTTCGACATGCGGGGAGCTTTTCTTTTATCCTGTTTACAAGTGCAGCTGTCAGTAGCCTGACTCTGCCCCTCCTTACCTTGCCTCATTTCGGGTTTCATCTTTCCGGGACGTGTTCCCATCTTCTCCATCAGAGCCATATTGGCTTCCAACAGTTGTTTCTTCTGGGTTTCGTTCAAAGAGTATTCTTTCGCCATACGTTCAGTCATGCGCTCGGCACGTTCCTTCGGATCCATATTCTGACCACCTCTGCGCGGGCCTTGTGCCATCGCCATTCCCCCTACCATCAAAAGGGCCACTAACAAAAAACTTATTCTTTTCATTGTTCTTTTCTTTTTTAAATTATCAAATAATCATCTGTCTTTTTTGTTGCAACTGTCTATATGACTAAAAAGTCAGATAGAAGTTTAAACGTGAATACAACTTTAACAAAACGCAAACTTATTTCTATTTTGATTAGACTACACCTGTCTGCGCTCTCTTTGCTTCCATATCACCTTCTCTTCCAAGCACCCTTCCCTCCTCTTTCTACGGCGAAGGCTTTAAAATGCCATTCTGTCAAATTGATAATCGAATGGACCCAGATTCGCTTTTTTCCGGGCAAGAATGCAGTAGAACGTTTTTTTCGTCTCCTTTCCCAGTCAGCCTTTTCCGTTTTATCACCTTTAATCTCTATTTTCAGGCAAGAGAACACTTATTCTATAAGAATAAGAACAAAAAGGGTATTATTTAAGTCCGGCACTTCCCTTTTATCTGTTTCGGCACCTTCATAATCAAAGGTCAACCAGAAAAAAATCTCTCTCTTTTCATCTCTCAAACGGGAACAATATATGGAATGAGAGAAAACATATAGAGATATTCCAAAAAGAAGTAAGCATTTTCTCAAGTTGCTTACGTCTTTCGGACCAAATGCTTACTTCTTTTTCCGGAAACACCGGCTCTTTTGGATGAAAACACCGGCTTTCGCGCCGCCCAAGCCTGCTTCTTGAGGAAGAAAAACTCAGTTTTTGCACTCCGCTCCCGCCGGTTTGATCCGAATCTCCAAAGGGCTTGTCAGCCAATCAGCGTTTTTACTTTCTTTCCGGAAGAGGACTAAAGAAATAAGTTACAATATGAACGTTCCGTCCTTATACCAGGCAAAAAACACATGGAGCTGCATACCCCATAAGATTTCATCTATCAGCCGATAAATATTATCAATGGGATTTTTTGTTGAAACGGGAAATTTTGCCATACTTTTGCAACGTAAACAAATAAAGAATGAATCTAAATAAGAAACAATTATGGAACCAATTATCAACTCACAGATGCCTGAATTCAAAGTACAGGCTTTTCAAAACGGAAGTTTTAAAACAGTAAGCAGCGAAGACGTAAAGGGAAAATGGGCTATTTTCTTCTTCTATCCGGCAGACTTCACATTTGTATGTCCGACAGAATTGGTAGACGTTGCCGAAAAGTATGAGCAATTCCAGGCCATGGGTGTGGAAGTGTACTCGGTAAGCACCGACTCCCACTTTGTACACAAAGCATGGCATGATGCTTCGGAAAGTATCCGTAAGATCAAATATCCGATGCTGGCAGACCCGACAGGCGTACTGAGCCGTGGCTTTGGCGTGATGATCGAAGAAGACGGAATGGCTTATCGCGGAACCTTCCTCGTAAATCCGGAAGGAAAGATCAAGATTGCCGAAATACAGGACAACAACATCGGGCGTAATGCCGATGAATTACTCCGCAAAGTAGAAGCCGCACAGTTTGTGGCTACCCACGACGGAGAAGTTTGCCCCGCCAAATGGAAAAAAGGCGAAGCAACCCTGAAGCCGAGCATCGATCTGGTCGGTAAGATCTAAGCAGTAATTCTATGAAGACCGGCATCCCCCAATGCCGGTCTTTTTTACCCTAATCAATCTTCAATATAATGTTAGACTCAGCTATAAAAGAACAATTACGTACCATCTTCTCCGGATTGGAGGCGAAGTACACATTCGATATCACTGTCTCACCACAGCACGAAAGCCGCAACGAACTCCTGGACCTTCTGAACGACGTGGCATCTTGTTCAGAGAAACTATCTTGCCGGATCCATGAGGGCGAAGGACTGGAATTTACGCTTCTCAAAGACGACCAAAGGACGGGCATCACTTTCCGCGCCGTCCCCAACGGACATGAATTCAGTTCATTACTACTCGCCGTACTGAACGCGGACGGAAAAGGCAAAAACTTCCCGGACGAAGGGATTTGCAACCGGGTAAAAGCATTGAAAGGACCTATCCGCCTGACAACCTATGTGTCACTGACTTGTACCAACTGTCCCGACGTAGTGCAGGCACTCAATGCCATGACCACACTCAACGCCCGGATCCAGCACCAGACGGTGGATGGTGCCATCAATCAAGCCGAAGTAGAAGCCTTGAAAATACAGGGAGTTCCCTCTGTATTCGCAGACGGCAAACTGATTCATGTAGGCCGCGGCGACTTTGGCGAACTGTTGAGCAAACTGGAAGAACAATATGGAGTGGAACAAAGCGCCCGTGAAAGTTCTATCAGGAAGTATGACGTGATTGTAGTCGGTGGAGGTCCGGCAGGTTCCGCCGCTGCCATCTATTCGGCCCGCAAAGGCCTGAATGTAGCCGTTATTGCCGAAAGAATAGGCGGACAGGTAAAAGAGACAGTCGGCATAGAGAACCTGATTTCCGTTCCCTCAACCACCGGAAGTCAGTTGGCCGATAACTTGAAAACGCACATGGCACAATACCCTATCGACCTGCTCGAACATCGCCGGCTTGAAAAGCTCGAGCTTGAAGGCAAAGACAAAGTGCTCACAGCCAAAGGGGGCGAGCGTTTCTCTGCTCCGGCAGTAATCGTTGCCACCGGTGCAAGCTGGCGTAAACTGAATGTACCGGGCGAAGCGGAATACATCGGCCGGGGAGTTGCATTCTGCCCGCATTGCGATGGCCCGTTCTACAAAGGAAAACATGTGGCTGTCGTAGGAGGAGGAAACTCCGGAATCGAAGCTGCCATCGATCTGGCAGGCATCTGCTCCCAAGTCACGGTACTCGAATTTATGGATGAACTGAAAGCAGACCAAGTGTTGCAGGAGAAACTGAAAAGCCTGCCGAACGTAGAAGTCTTCGTCCATTCGCAGACCACCGAAGTGATAGGCAATGGCGACAAAGTTACCGGCATCCGTGTCAAAGACCGTCAGACAGAGCAGGAACAGGTAATCGGGTTAGACGGCATTTTTGTACAGATAGGACTGATGCCCAACAGCGGTATTTTCCGGGAGACGGTAGAAGTAAACCGTCCGGGTGAAATCATAATAGACTCCCACTGCCGCACCAATGTTCCGGGGATCTATGCTGCCGGAGATGTCTCCACCGTTCCCTACAAACAGATTATCATCGCAATGGGGGAAGGTGCCAAAGCAGCGCTCGCAGCGTTCGAAGACCGGATGCGTGGGGAGATTTAAGACACAGAGTAACACAGAGCATTTATGTCAATAATCAATGACTTAAAATTCACTCTGTGTTACTCTATGTCTTCTGTGGTGAAACATCACTTCATCTTAAACGTTACCAACAGTCCTTTATGATCGGTCGGCCATACGTCCAACGGAAGCAGGAATTTGTCTTTTGAAGTCTCCTGTACTCTCTGGTTACGTACAATAGAACCTTTCGGACCAAAGATCACCGCTTTCTTTGCTTCAATATCCTTTCCCTGATAGAAAATAAAATCAATGCGGTCACGTTCGTCCGCTTTCGGTGCCCATGTCAGTTTACCGGGTTCTTTCAGCGGATTATCTGCCGGATATGTAAATCCCGGGTGAGTCAGCGGATTCGGGTAAATATGGCGGTATGTATCTATAAATCCGTCCTTCTCCAACAATGTTGTCACTGTCCAGGGAATTACGAGACCATTATGGTCGTACAGATTCTTGTTTTCCTCAATCCAGTCCAGATGTGAAGGTTCGTTGAAGTCACCGCCTACAATCACGCTATATCCGTTTGCAATGTCCTTTTTGGCCTCAGCGATAAACATCTTGATAGCGTCATCGCGTTGAGATGCCACATTCACTTTGAGCACCTCTTCCACAGTAGTCGGAATAGGTATCTCTTTCCAACTGGAACCGTCATAACCACGCACATTGTAATATGCACAATCCAGATAGTCCAAATGCGCCGTATAAACAGCCACTTTATGTCCGTCCACCGAGCTGGTCAGTTTATAGATACTTCCGTGATCTCCGTTTTCCGGAAATACAGTCAGTGAATCCGTGATCGGATGTTTGCTCAGCAAGCCTGTGTCATAAGTATAGAAAGAGTAATAATCCAGCCCTTTCTCTTTGAGAGAAGCCACAATACGGTCGTTGAAACGAGTGTTATGGTAATTGCGTACTTCACTGAACGTCACAAAATCGGGTTGCAAACGTACAATCTCGTTAACGATTGCATCATATCCTCCCGGAACCATTGTACCTTCCTGCCATACATTCCATTGCAGAACCGTAAATTCACCTTTACCTTTACTTTGCCCCACCATAGTTACCAGCAGGAAAAGCGTCATAAAAAAAATCTTTTTCATTTTATCCAATTTATATTATGTGCATTGTTTTTCTTCGGGTTGTGACAGTACTGTTTTACTTGAAAACCTGTATCATCGGACGTCCTGTCCAAACTTGCGGCTGTTTCACTCCAAAAACATATCCCATCGTGGCGGCAGTGTCATATCGCATCATGCTTTTGTGCAACCTTTATTCTTTAGTAAAATCGGCAGGATAGGTCACTTGTTGTACAATCCCTTCTTTCAGGCGTATCCATGTACGGAAGCTGCTTGCGTTTTCATCCAGCTCTATCACCCTCGCACCGTTTGTCAGATGGTTATAGACTGTATTGCCGCCGGTATAACGTCCGTATGCCAGCAAGATGCCCTTCCATGACACAGCATAGTCGTCATCATGATCATGTCCCACAAATACACCTCTCACATCTCCCATCTCTTTCATGGCAGTAAACAAGCCCGAATTTAACTGGGGAGCACATGCTTTTTCTTTACGAATACCATAAAGTATTGCGCTTTCGGAAGAGGCTGCCTGATTATACTCCGGCAAAGCTATATGAAAAAATGCATACGACGAAACCGGAACGCCATTATTTTCCGCAGTAAACTTCTTACTGTTCTCACGATACCACTGAATCTGGTCAAATTTGATATAATCGTATCCGTTCACCCCTTTTATCTGTGAATAAGAATGGGAGTCGATGCAATAAAGAACCGTTGCATTGCGTTTTCCGTCCGACGACTTCACAGGCAGGATAAAATTGGTCACCCCCGAAATTCCCGGAGTGGTCTGTGTCAGGTTGTAAGGAACGGACTGGATAATCTTCAGCAGCTCTTCACGGGTCAATCCCTGCTCGTTATCATGATTCCCGAAAGTTACGGCAAAAGGAATCTCTCTTTTAGATACCAGATTCAATACCGTACGCATCCCTTCTTCCGCGGGTTTGCCATAAATCACGTCACCTGTGAAAAGAACAAGATCGGGTTTTTCCAAATCCAGTACCTGATTGATACGCTCAACCGATATGTCCGAACGGGGGTCATTATAGATATAATGAACATCGGTAAACTGGACAATCTTGAATTTACCGTCTTTGTTGAACCGGAGAGTTTGCTGCTGTGCACTTGCCAGCTGAAGGCTTCCCAACAGGATAGCCAACAATAAATAAATTTGTTTCATGGTTATGATTATTTGGGTATAAAGAAGGACGCACAGGATATACCTGTGCGTTTACCTTCAAATGAATAATAATTTACTGGAGAATCCACATTAACTTATTCACATCGTCCGAACCGTTGTACTGACGCTGAACAGCTTCGTTGGCGTTATCCGGATTATAACTGAATTCAGCCTCCGGATACATCCATCTTGTAGGGATCTTATCCTTTTCTGTATTCAGGTTCGTATTCGGATTGATAGGCAATACCGGATATCCTGTACGGCGGTAGTCATAGTAAGCATCATACGGATGTTGCAGGAACGAGGCCAGATAACGTTGCAATAAGATCATCTCCAGGTCTTTTTCCTTATCACCGGATAACTGGATGACCGGTTGTGCCAAGTATTCCTGTATATACTCTTGGGTAATGGTACGTCCATGAGTATACTCTTCCTTATCAGGCGTGTTGTCCGCTATAAAATTCATGCTGGCTTCTATACCTTTCTTATAATAAGTAGAAGCATCTCCCGAAATCCAGCCGCGTACAGCTCCCTCAGCCAATATAAAGTTCTGCTCCGCATAGCTCAGGCGCATCAGAGGTTCGCCCTCCGGAATACGGGTATAACGAAGGTTAGCCAGGCAGAATTCACCTTTTCCGTACAGAACGGAGATATTTGAATAGCTGTCCGAAGGATCTACCGAAAGATAAGCATCCCACTCGGACTCTTTCACCCCTTTGTCTGTCTGGGCTTTCGAAGGAGAAGCATAATAGAACATGCGGTAGTCATTGAACTTTTTCAGGTTATCGATAATCACGCTCGACATCATCAGATAGTCAGAATGCTTGTTTTGTGTATAGTAGAACGGATAAAGCTGTCCGGCCTTATTAGAATATACCAGTTGGAAGTTATCTGCATTCGATGTCATCAGCGAACCCGAGGCAGCCAGTCGGGCAAAGCGTTCTTTCACTTTCAGGTCTGCGTCCGCCTCTTTCTTACACAAGTGGGTCAGTACCTTCAGTTCGAATGCAACCACGGTCTTTTTCCAGTTTTCAGTGTCACCGCCAAAGATAGGGTCACCGTCAAAGTCATCACCCGATGAGAATAAAGTGTAAGCCTCTTCCAAATCTTCCAATACCTGGCGCATCACCTCTTTCTGTGTATCGTATTTAGGTTTCTGAACTCCCTCTTCGCCTTTCAAAGCATCACTGTAAGGAATATCGCCTACTTCCAATGATTTATAGAACAGCTTATAGGCCTTCATAAATTTAGCCAAAGCAGCATACGAGTCCTTATCTCCATCATTGGCCGCATCAATCATCTTCTGGCAGTTTGTGAGAATGGTATAACCGTCAAAATCGGTTCTGCCAAACAAATTGTACTGTTCATCCGAAGCATTCTCCGACCATGCGATCTGCTTGCTCAGCATACTGTGGTATACAAAATTCTTTGCAGCACCCTGTTGTGTGATATTCAGGATAAGTTTTGTCGCCAACATGGGGGCTGTCACCTTGGTTGCGGCATCCGGGTTCGTATTCAAATCATCAAACTTGTTACAAGATGCCAGGATAGCGGCACTTGCTGTAAGTAAAAGCAACGTTTTATTTATTAGTTTCATAATTTCCATTTTTACAAATCAAACTTAACATTAAATCCGACATATCTCATAGAAGGTGAATTCAGGTCATCCGAATCCACATCCGGGTCAGCATACTTAAACTCTTTCATCCAGATCAATAAGTTCTGTCCGATCAAACCGAGTGTAACGCCTTTCATATGCAGTTTATCACATACTGATTTGGGCATTGTGTACAACAATGAAAGCTCACGCAATTTCAGGAATGTACAGTCGTGAACGTTCTGGTAAACCTTGCCACCCGACCACGGATTGTAGTTCTTGATATAGCTTTCATACGAAACCTGTGTATCGTTCGGTGCAAACACACGCGTATCACTGATAATCTTTCCGGTTGTGTCGTATTCAACCTTACCCGATACCACTTTCACACCCTGGCCCACATAGTTCTTTTTGCCGTTCACCACTTCATCATAACGCCATTTGTTATCACTATCGGGGTGTACACCAGTGTTCCACATGGTCTGCTCCGTACGAGAATAAGCCATACCGCCTACACGTCCGTCCAGCGAGATTCCCAAAGTCCATTCTTTATAGCGCAAGGTAGTGCTGAGACCCCAGATCCAGTCCGGATATTCATTACCCATTACCGACTGGTATTTGCTTTGTACGGGATAACCGTTTTCATGAATGATGTTTCCCTGAGGGTCACGTTCCCAGTCATAGATGCCATACCAGTCCCAACGTTTACCGGCAGCTACCCAAGGTTTCTGTGTAGAGTACACCGGGTCAACCTTAGCATAGAAGTAACGGTCACGGGCCCAGTTAGCATTCACTTCCCAATTCCAGTCTTTTGATTGGATCAAAGACGCTGTCAACGAAACTTCCACTCCCCGACGAACCTGCTCTTCATCATAGTTCACCAATGTTTTGGTAAAACCGGACGATCCACTGATTGTAGCTTCACGTGTCAGGTTGTATTTCAGCTTGTTATAATAAGAAATATCAAAGCGCAAACGGTTGTTCCATACATTGAAAGCAGTACCGATTTCGTAAGAACGCGCAGCAGTCGGTTCAAGGGTTGAACTGCGAATCATTTCCGGATATACGGCAGTATTCATTCCGTCCCATACGTTGGTGCTTACACTGTAAGCCTGATTCGTATCATAAATACCCAAGTCGCTCTTCGTTACAGTCCAGGCACCTCTCAGTTTCCAGAAGTTCAGCCATTCGGGCATCTTCAGTAACTGCGACATGATGATACTTCCCGATACAGCCGGATAGAAATAAGAACGTGTTTCCGAGGGCAAAGTAGACGACCAGTCATTACGTGCCGTAACATCCACAAACACGGTGCTCTTCCAGGAAGCAGAGAATTTTCCGTAAATAGAATTCACCTGTTTTTGCTTGTATGAACTTGAAGAAGCAATCGGGTCAACCGATGCTTTCAGCGAATAATAGCCCGGGATGCTCAATCCGTTACGGGTATTCGATGATATGGCATCATCATAGTAATAATAGATGGTACCTCCGACAAAACCATCGATGGCAAAATCGCCAAAACTGTGGTTGGCAGATAACAAGGCATCACCATTGAAACTGAATCCGGTAGATTTGGATGTATAGAAGTATCCGTTCTTGTCCCATCCGCCGCGGGCACTCATTGCGTTTTTCTTTTCCGTACGGCTGGCATAAGCATCGGCACCGGCTCTCATTGAGAAGTTCAGCCAGGGCATGATGTCATATTTACCCGACAAGTAAGTATTTACTTTATCATAATCATTCGATGAAGTCATTTCATGCGCCAGATAATAAGGGTTATCATACCACACGTCATTCATCCAGTTCTGTTCTTCGTCTTTCTTTCTCCAATAGTTTTTATAGTCGCGCACATCATAATCGGTACCTGTCCATACCAACAGGTTGTAGATGTAACCGCCGCCGCCATAACCGGCTCCTTCACCATTGGGATAGAAACGCTTGTTGTAGATCGCGCCTCCTTCGAAACTCAGTTTGCCGAACTTCATGTCTCCACCTACCGAATAAGTAATCTTATTCAATCTCTGGTTCGGATATTGTCCCTTGTTATAAACATGCGACAAAGAAGAGCGGAAACTACCGTATTTACCGGTCTGGCTGATACTGATATTGTTATTGGTGATGAAACCTGTTTCCAGGAAGTTCTTAAAGTTGTCTTTACCTTTCGAAACCAACGGCATCTCTTTCCACTCATAAGTATACGGGTCATACTGTACGGCTGTACGGCCGATATCCAATTTATCACCCCAAACAAAGTCAGCAGCGGTATATTTACCTCCCTGACCGGTACTGTATCCGTGTTGCACTTCCGGCAACACCAGATAGCCGGCATTGAACATCGTACTACTGTTTACCGAAATATTCAGTCCTTCCTGGCTACCTTTCTTTGTAGTCACCATGATAGCTCCCGAACCTCCGCGGGCACCATACAAAGCCGATGCAGTAGCTCCTTTCAATACGTCAACAGACTCAATGTCATCCGCCGCGATATCATTCAGAGAGATATTGCTATACGGCACACCGTCCACAACCAATAACGGAGTCTCACCACGCAGTTTGAGGGTCGGAGCCGTATTGAACTCCGTACTGTTGGTTACGTTCAGACCGGCAACCTTACCGGTCAGTGAAGTAGCGATGTTAACAGGTTTCACAGTGGACAACTTACTTCCACCCACCTTCTGGACAGCATAACCCAATGCCTTTTCTTCGCGTTTGATACCCAAAGCTGTTACCACCACTTCATCAAGCACTTCTGCGTCTTCCGCCATTTTAATTCTCAGCATGGTTTTTCCGTTCACCGGCACTTCCTGCTGTTGGTATCCGATAAAGGAAACGATCAGTACACCATTGGTAGGCACTTCCAATTTAAAGTTACCCTCCACGTTCGTAATCGTTCCGGTTCCCTGAGCACCTTTCAATTTGATGTTAGCCCCGATTATAGGCTCACCTGCGGTATCTACGATGGTTCCCGATACTTGAATTGTATTCTTTTTCTGTTGGGGAGATGCAGCCAAAGACTGTGCTTCAGCCTCTTTGCGTACATGAAGAGAAATATAATTATCTGCGAAATTATAAGAAATATTATTCTTAGAGAGCACCTCGTTCAGTAAATCGGCCACCCTATGAGTACCTTTCTTCACACTTACCTGGCGAGAAGCATTGATTTCTGCATCACTATAGATAAACAGATAGTCTGTCTGTCTTTCAATTTCCGCCATAAACTCCTTTAACGGAAGTTGGTTTCGAGACATGTTTACCCTTGCATTTTGCGAGCTTACACCGGCATGTGCCTGAAGGATAAGCAGAAATAATAGCAAGACTGTGCATTTCATAATTCGCAAGATTTGAATAATTTCACGTTGTTTAATTGCATAAGATAACAGCAATAAGTTTTTTTTCATACTTTTGCAATGTAATAAGGTTAATACTTTGTTGTTTTTTATTAGGACCAGCCAAATGTGTTGACTTTATCGGGAGGGAAAGGTGTACCAGACCATTTCCTCCTTTTTTTCACTTCATACTGTTTTTCTATTTCATAGGCATCTGTTTTTAGTTAGAGTATCATCCGTATTTATCAATAAATAATAATTTCTTCTTCACTAACTATCTTGTATTTGAAAGGCATGGCACCTTGCAAAGCTTTTAAGATGCTCTCCAAAGAATCACTTTGCCGGAATTTACCGGAAATGCGTTGGGTTGCATTGACCGAACGTTCTATCTTGAAATTTACGTCATTCCATAAAGCGACGCTGTTCAGCACTCTCCCGAAAGGTTCCGACAGGAAGCTCACTATTCCGTTCTTCAGGTATTCTTCATTATCAAAGTCCGATTCCCGCTTCATCAGACGGTCTCCCCACAGCACCGCCTTCTCTTTGGGTTGCAGAAATACTTCATTCCTTATATCTGCCGGATCATAAATATGAACACAGCCTTCTACAAGGTCCGTCTCAAATTCAGCACTATTCTTATAGGCCGATATATTGAATTTAGTTCCGAGCACTCTGACCCGATAGCCCTTGGCCGAAACGACAAACGGCTTTTCAGGATTCTTTGCCACATCAAAATAAGTAGCACCATCCAATTCTACTTTACGGTCCGACTCATTAAAAGATGCCGACAGGCGGAGACTACTGCAAGGACTCAGCCAAGCAACGGTTCCATCCGGTAAATCCACTTTTACCCGCTGTCCCTTGGGAGCTGTAATCATAGTATAGTTTTTACCGAATTCCTCTGACAAGTATTGCTTTGTGACATAGAAAGTACCTGCAATCAACACCGCAAAAACAGCGGCATATTTCAAAGATACGATAATTGTCCGCTTCAATCTTTTACGAAACAGGAGTTGCGCGAAATGCTGCTTCCCTTTTCGGCTGACTTCAGGATCGTCCTGCCGGGAGAGTATTCCGGTCAACGCCACTACATTCTGCATCCGGAGAAATTCTTTCTTCAGAGTTTCATCCGTCTCTATCCGGTCGAAAAGGTCTTTTTTCTCCCGGTCAGTCATTTCTCCTGCAAAATATTTATCTATTAGTTCATTCATTTTTTAGGGTTTCTATTAATAAGGCGTAACAGCCTTTAAAATCCACTAAAAGAAAAACAACTTTTTTTCAAAAAACTTTTTTTCTTTGCAATCAGACCCGTGCAGCCAGAATAAAACATCACAATCCCCTGTCCCGGCCTTTCATCGGTTTATACCTCTCCCTCTCCGGAAACCTCTTCTGAACAAGCCCATCACAAGATTAAAATCAAACACACAAAAGTCCCTGATCAAAGTTCGTCAGAATACTAAAGAAAATGGGATTCTTCATATCATACTGTCCATCTCAGCACTCAAGATGTGTATCTTAGCCGCCAAGATGCAAATCTCGGCAGCCAAGATGTCCATCTTAGCGGCTAAGATGAACTTTACATGCAGACCAGAAGATTTTTCAGTCATGACTTCACCACTTCATAAAAAAGCACATCCCATCAAACAATGGACTTCTTAATGCACTTTCTCACTCTTAACGATCACCGTATTCGCCCGAAGATACCCTACTGACCCCAAACAATAAAACGGCCTCAGATGCAATTTCAAATGTCATCGACAGTTTGAAAAAGTCAGCATCTGCGGCCGTTTACAAAACCAGCTTTGTTCATGTGCCATTCTGTTTCCGGCACATCTCCCAAACGATTTCCTTATTTCTTCTTGATCTTCTGTGGAGGTACACCCTCAAAAGTCATCTTCACAGGTTTAATAAATCCGTCTTTGTCAAAAGTCATTTTGTCAATGCAAGTCGCGCGGTGATCGCGCGCATTATCATTCAGCGGACGACGATGATAAACAATATAATAATCATCCGACCCGGGAGCATGCAACACCGAGTGATGTCCGGCACTGGTTGCCACTGAAGAATCCTGCTCCAGAATTTTGGCTACACGTTTAAAAGGACCGAACGGAGAATCGGAAATAGCATAAGCTACAGAGTAATCAGGGCTTCCCCAACCTCCTTCACTCCACATAAAATAATATTTGCCGTCTTTCTTGAACATAAACGGTCCTTCGACATAATTTTCCGGAGTCACTTCTTTATAGATAGTACCGTCTTCGAAAGGTACCAATCCTGTAAAGTCATCGTTCAACTGCACTACATTGCAATGTCCCCAACCACCATAATACATATAATAACGCCCGTCATCATTGTACACAAACTGGTCGATCGGTTGCGCTCCATTCACTATCTCATTAATCAACGGCTTGCCCAGCAAATCTTTGTACGGTCCTTCCGGACGATCGCTGACTGCCACGCCAATGCCACCAATCTCTCCTTCGTGAACATCGTTCGCTCCAAAAAAGAAATAATATTTTCCATTTTTACTAATCACCGAAGGAGCCCACATCGCTTTCTTAGCCCATTTAACGGCTGTAGTATCCAGAACCGAAGCATATTTGGTCCAGTTCACAAGGTCTTTGGAAGAGAAACAATCAAAGAAAGTCTGTTTTTCGTAAACGTCGCTCCAAGTTGGAAAGATCCAATAAGTATCATCATAAATAATGCCTTCCGGATCGGCATACCACCCCTGGAGTACAGGATTACCACTCGTGGCCTTATGGGCAGCCACTTTCTTTTGCTGTGCAAAGCAGCAAGCACCGCCCACCATCAGGACGATGCAAATAACTAAGTGTTTCATTGTTGTGTTTTGAATATAAAATAAGTAATTCCTAATAACTTGACAAAAATAGGGATTCTTTTTCAGATAATGAAAACAAAAAGGGGAAAGTAGTCTTTCAGTTCTTCTTTTAACTTGCGCAATGCGATGGCAATCTGATTCTCAACCGTATTGGGAGAAACATTCAGCCGTATAGCTATCTCTTTATAGCGGAGATTCTGCAAACGGCTCATAATAAATATTTCACGGCAACGCTCCGGCAAGCGATTGATGGCATTATTCAATATCTCCTCAATGTCAGCATCCGAAAGGCGATCGTTGTCAAATGCTTCCAATGAATATAGTTTCAGTTGGAGTTCCCTGTTTTCTATCTCCGAAAGCGAACCTTTACGGATATCACGAACCATCTCTTTACGAAAATAGTCGATACAACGGTTTTTTGCCAATGTAAACAGATAGGCATTCAGGTTCTGAAGTGTTTCGATGATATCTCTGTGTTCCCATAAATAGATAAAGATTTCCTGGACAATATTCTCCGATTCATCCTCTGAAATCAGATACGTTTGGGTAAAACGCAGTAACTTCGGAAAATAAACATCATAAATTTGTGAGAAACCGTCTTTTTTCATACTATCATCTGTTGTAACTAAAGGAACGATAATTATTACACAGGTTGCAAAGATATAAAAAGATTTAAAATTCATTATTACAAATATATGAATATTACTCTTATCTTTGTGAAAAACTAACATAAATACAACATGAAACATTTAGCAGTCTATTTTTTACTGGCATTGCAAGGAGTTCTATTCAGCCTTTCACTCTCGGCCGCAACTCCTCAGAACACAATAGCCTATTGTGATGGGAACGTACGTTTTAGCATTCTCACAGATGGAGTTATCCGTATGGAATGGAGTCCTTCGGGTACGTTTACCGACGCCCCATCATTTGTAGCAATCCACCGTAACTTACCGGTTCCGGAGTACACGGTACAAAATAAAAGTGCGGTGGTAGTGATAAGTACCGCCCGTATGAAATTGAAATATAAAAAAGGGAAAGGTCCTTTTACGAAAGATAATTTAACGATTACATCGGCCAAAGGAATGTTGCCCTTCGAGTGGACACCCGGTACAACGCAAAAGGGAAACCTGAAAGGGACGGACCGCACACTGGATGGTTTTGAAGGAAACCACAACATATACAGCCATCAGGACATGAAGCTGGAAGACGGTCTTCTCTCAACAGACGGATGGACTCTGATTGACGATTCAAAGAATTTCCTGTTTGATGATTCGGAATGGCCCTGGGTAGAGACACGTGAAAATAAAGACGGACAAGACTGGTACTTCATGGCCTATGGACACGACTACAAAGCTGCCCTGAAAGATTATACAGCCTTTGCGGGAAAAGTTCCTCTACCACCCCGGTACGCATTCGGCTATTGGTGGTCAAGATATTGGAGTTATTCGGACAAGGAGATGCGGCAATTGGTGGACAACTTCCACACTTATAACATTCCTTTGGATGTATTGGTGGTAGACATGGACTGGCACTATACCGAACCGGGGTTCGGCGGATGGACAGGATGGACATGGAATCACCGACTCTTTCCGGATCCTGCCAAATTCCTCGGTTATCTGAAAGACAATGACTTAAAGATTACCCTAAATCTACATCCTGCCGATGGTGTGGCCCCTTATGAAGAAAAATATCCGGAGATGGCACAATGGATGGGAATAGATACGGCTAAACACGAACCTATCCCCTGGGTAGTTTCGGACAAACATTTTATGAACGGTATGCTGAACAAGGTACTCCGCCCCATGGAAAAACAAGGAGTAGACTTCTGGTGGCTCGACTGGCAGCAATGGATGTATGACAAGAAAGTGGACAGCCTCAGTAATACCTGGTGGATCAATTATGTTTTCTTCTCGGATATGGAGCGTAACCGTGATACGCGTCCGATGCTCTATCATCGCTGGGGAGGACTGGGCAATCACCGTTACCAGATCGGCTTCTCGGGAGATGCTGTCATATCATGGAAATCGCTTGAATTCCAACCTTACTTTACTAACTGCGCCTCCAATGTATTGTATGGTTACTGGAGCCATGACATCGGTGGGCACATGTTCAAAGGCGGTGAAAAAGAAATACTCGATCCGGAACTTTTCACCCGCTGGATGCAATACGGTGCTCTGACACCCGTGATGCGAACTCACTCTACAAAGGATGCGGTCCTGAATAAAGAATTATGGAATTTCAAAGGGGATTATTTCGAAGCCTTACGTAACTCGATCCTATTCCGCTACCAATTGGCTCCTTATATATATACGATGGCCCGGGAGACTTACGATAATGGTATTTCTATCTGCCGCCCGATGTATTACGATTATCCTGAAGCCAAAGAGGCATACGATTTCAGAAACGAATACATGTTTGGCGACCAGATTTTGGTAGCCCCCATCACTACTCCCATGCAAAACGGACTTTCCACAGTAAAGGTGTGGCTGCCGGAAGGTAACGACTGGTTTGAATGGACAACCGGAACCTTGTTGAAAGGAGGACAGACAGTAGAGCGCTCGTTTACACTGACCGAATATCCGGTATACGTAAAAGCGGGCTCCGTACTCCCTCTTTACAACCGGGTGAAGAATCTGAACAGCAATAACGAAGAGATTATCGTAAATGTATTCCCCGGAGGAAGCGGTTCGTTCTGTTTCTATGAAGACAACGGCAATGATAAATATTATGCCGACGAATATGCCCGTACCCGGATAGCCTGTGAACGAAAAGATAATCTTTTAACCGTAACGATTGCTCCTCGGAAAGGCAGCTATCGCAACATGCCGCCTAACCGTCAGTTTAAGATAAAAGTATTAGGTTCCGCCATTCCGGAAGCAATCACCGTGAATGGAAGCAAAGCAGAATATGAATACATCGGTGATGAATTGGCATTACTGATCACTCTACCGGAAACATCGTGCAGCCAGGGAAACACGATAGAAATTCAATATCCGACTTCTATCCCGGAATTAAATGACGGAATGGTTTCACAATTCAAACGATTCAGCAAGGCTGTTACTGCTCTCAAATACCGGGATGCCGGGATCGTATTGACCCCTGCCATGGGAGCGACCGAAGCGACCAGCATTGCACTGAATTACTCGCCCGAACGTTTTAACAAACTGATAGAAGCATTCAAAAGAAACTATAGTCAAATGCCGGAAATGCTCAAGGAGCAAAAACTGAACGAGACTAATACCCAATGGTTTTTGGAAACAATCGGCTGGAAAAAATAGAATCACTTACATCTTATATTTTTCCCCACGAAACATTGCAAATCCAAGTAAAACTGATATCTTTGATAGAAATAGATATCACCTATCCATGGATTGAAATTATCTATTTGACGAGTAAACAATTTAGCGCTACTTTTGTCAAGTAATAACACGGAAGAGGGGCTGTAAAAGACTTCACATCATTGAAAGCTTTGCTTCCGGTAAAAACCAAAACTATATGGAAAAGAAAAAACTTACAGCAGCTAATGGTCGTCCTATTGCCGACAACCAAAACAGCCAGACAGCAGGCCCCCGCGGGCCAATCATGCTACAAGATCCATGGTTGATTGAGAAACTCGCTCATTTCGATCGTGAAGTGATCCCCGAACGCCGTATGCACGCTAAAGGCTCCGGAGCTTACGGCACATTTACCGTCACACACGATATCACCAAGTACACACGAGCCGCTATCTTCAGCCAGGTAGGTAAACAGACAGAATGTTTCGTACGTTTTTCAACTGTAGCAGGAGAACGCGGAGCCGCCGATGCAGAACGCGATATCCGTGGATTTGCCATGAAGTTTTATACAGAAGAAGGAAACTGGGATCTGGTAGGTAACAATACCCCTGTGTTCTTTCTGCGCGATCCTCTGAAATTCCCCGATTTGAACCATGCAGTAAAACGTGACCCACACACCAACATGCGTAGTGCCAATAACAATTGGGATTTCTGGACCCTATTGCCTGAAGCCCTCCATCAGGTAACCATTACAATGAGTCCGCGCGGTATTCCGGCTTCTTATCGCCACATGCATGGATTCGGCAGTCATACTTACAGTTTCCTAAATGCTGAGAACAAACGTATCTGGGTTAAATTCCACTTGAGAACCATGCAGGGCATCAAGAACCTGACTGATCAGGAAGCTGAAGCCATCATAGCCAAAGATCGTGAATCACATCAACGTGACTTGTACGAAAGTATCGAACGAGGTGATTTTCCGAAATGGAAATTCCAGATCCAGCTGATGACAGAAGAAGAGGCTGACAACTATCGCATCAACCCGTTTGACCTTACCAAAGTTTGGTCGCACAAAGATTTCCCGTTACAGGATGTAGGTATCCTTGAACTGAACCGTAACCCGGAAAACTATTTCGCAGAAGTAGAACAATCGGCTTTCAACCCGATGAACATTGTTGAAGGTATCGGTTTCTCTCCCGACAAGATGTTACAGGGACGCCTATTCTCTTACGGCGATGCACAACGCTATCGACTGGGAGTAAACTCTGAACAGATTCCGGTGAACAAGCCACGTTGCCCGTTCCACGCATTCCATCGCGACGGAGCTATGCGAGTGGATGGCAATTATGGCTCGGCCAAAGGCTACGAACCGAACAGCTATGGTGAATGGCAAGACTCTCCGGATAAAAAGGAACCGCCTCTGAAGGTTCATGGAGATGTATTCAACTATAACGAACGCGAATACGATGACGATTACTATAGCCAACCGGGTGACTTATTCCGACTGATGCCTGCGGATGAACAACAATTATTGTTCGAAAATACCGCACGTGCTATGGGCGATGCAGAACTGTTTATCAAACAACGGCATGTGCGCAACTGCTACAAAGCTGATCCGGCTTATGGTGCAGGAGTAGCCTGT
Source organism: Bacteroides sp. NGMCC 1.200775 (assembly GCF_040798045.1). Lineage (NCBI taxonomy): Bacteria > Pseudomonadati > Bacteroidota > Bacteroidia > Bacteroidales > Bacteroidaceae > Bacteroides > Bacteroides sp. NGMCC 1.200775. Next base: position 1,434,790 of record NZ_JASCQK010000001.1, read on the forward strand.
GCCTTGGGTATTAATCTGGAAGAAGCATTGAAAGAATAATTTTCTCTCTTTTTATATGCGCCTTAAATGTTAGACAATAACATTTATGGCGCATTTTTATATCAATGATTCGTCGTCTTCCGTTATTTGTCTATCACAATGCCTTCCACAGTTTCTGGAAATCATTATATTTACCGTAGCATACCAATACGTCATCCGGACGAATCTTGGCATTCTCGGGCAATTCGTTCACTATCTTGTGCTCTACCAACGAAATGCCCAAGCAATTCTTGATGGTATTGGAGCGTTTCAGTCCTATCAGCTTTAAATGAAACTCTTCATCCAGATTTAACTCATTGACAAAATAGCCTACAAATTTCTCGGGAACATTGAATTTGACTACATAGTATTCCGAATCTATCCGGAAAGTTTCCATCTTTGTACCAAAATCCAGCAACTGCACCAAACTTCGGGCGGCATCTTCTTCCGGAGTCAGTATCTTCTCCAGTCCAAATGCTTCAAGCACTGCTTTGTGTACTCCGTCGATGGCACGTGCATAAATATGTTGCACCTGCTTTTGCTTCAACATAGCCACCACACGGATTGAAGCTCCGAAATTCTCACCAATGGCAACAATCACCATATCAACACTGTTAAGAGGCAAAACGGAAAGAGACTGCTCGTCCGTCGCATCGATTACAAAGGCGGTGGCAATCTTATCTTTTATGCTATCTACCCGTCCTTCGTCCAAATCGGCCCCTATCACCTCGTGCCCTAAGGCGGAAAGTTCCTCAGCCAGCACATGACCGTAGTTTCCAAGACCAATAATAATGTATTTCATAATAAATTCAACTGATTAGTTTATGATAATGTTATCGCTCGGATAACGGTATTTTGTATTCTTTTTCTGTTTCACGATGCCCAGCACCAGAGTGATAAATCCTACACGGCCGATAAACATAAGCAGAGATACCAGCAACTTACTTTCATCACACAGCAAAGGAGTGGCATTCAGACTGGAGCCAACCGTACTTAAAGCCGACACACATTCAAACGTCAGGGTCATGATAGACATCTTGGGTTCCAGTATGCTCAGAATAAAGACAAACACAAACAAGATTCCCAAAGAAACGACTACCGCAGCATTGGAACGTCGGATGGAGTCATGTGACAACTCACGGCCAAATACCTCCACTCTTTCGGTTCCTCTCAGCACAGCGATCAGGTTGAGTGAGGCAACAGCAAAAGCATTTACTTTCACACCACCGGCTGTGGACTGTGCCGCACCACCGATCCACATCAGGACTATATAAAGCATGATGGTTTGTATGCTCAGTGAAGTCAGGTCTACACTGCTGAATCCGGCGGTTCGGGGGCAAGTGGCATTGAAGAAAGCCTGTGTCCACTTATCGGCAACCGACATGCCTGCAAACGAATGATTCCACTCGAAAAAAGCAATGGCAAGCGTTCCGAAAACCAGTAGCAGAACAGTCATTATCAATACAATCTTAGTATTAAGATTGAACAGATGATGTACCTGATGATTGTCCCACTGGCGGGTACGGATCAAACGCCAGAAACGACGGGCATGGTAAACTATAATATCTTTAAAATTAACCAGAATCGGAAATCCGATTCCACCAAAAATAATCAGGAAAGACACGGTTATATACAGCCAGTTATGCTGGGTCATAATCATCGGATTGCCTAAATTACCAGGCAACGTAGAAAATCCGGCATTACAAAAGGCAGAGATGGAATGAAAGGCAGAAAAAGCCAGTTCATCCTGAACATCCATCCCCAGCGTACCATGTATACTGAACCAGATAGAAAGCATGCCTATCCCCTCAATGACCAATGTAAAACCTAATATGTACAATAAAGTAGAGAATAACGACCCCAATGAATTGGAACTTACCATATCACGTACGACCAACTGATTGTACAAAGAAGTATTTCCCATGAAGAACATGGCAAAGAAACTGGTCAGTGTCATCACTCCCAGACCACCGATCTGAATCAAAAGAATGATAACTGTCAGTCCGGCCGGCGTAAAAGTAGCGGATACGTCAACGGGAACCAACCCGGTTACGCAGACGGCACTGGTAGAAGTAAACAACGCGTCGACCCACGATAAGGTAACCCCCTCCACAGTACAACGAGGCAACATCAACAACCCCGATCCGATAAATATAATCACCAGGAAGCTGACAGCCAGAATCAAAGAAGGATTGGTTCTCCTGCCCAACAATCGTACCAGCCCATTAGACAAATTCAGTAAGGAGAAAAGCAACAGCAAGACAATATGGTAAAAGTAACCGTGCAGGAATTCCCACAGATGCAGAATAGCCCCTCCCTCCTCGGGCCGATGGAAGATAACAGGAATCAAAGTCAGATACAGTAACCAGCTCAGTATCCAGGCCAACTTCCGGAAATTCTTTTTCGTATCTCTATATTCAAGCAGGATATGCAGCGTAACGTCGATCAGGAATATAATCCAAACCGTCTTATAAAGAAGATGTATTTTCGTAACTTCATGGGCAGAGAGCGTAAAGCCATGTTCGTAAATCACTCCGACTATCAGCATGATGGAAGCCAGATAGGTGATAATTGCCATTAATCGTAACAAAAGTCGTACGTAAGGCTGCAACAATTTATTCTGGTACAAAAAGAATTTATGATAAATCTTCATCGGATTGCATATTAATAGAGTCGCACAAACTTAACTAAAATAACAAACATATCCGATTCTTTGTTGCTGAAATCATATAATTCTTAAAAATTATACTTACTTTTGGCATCAGAATAATCAAATAACTACAATATTATGAGCGACAAGAAAAAAAGGTACATACTGCCTGAAGAAGAAATTCCGCATTACTGGTACAACATACAAGCCGACATGGTGAACAAGCCGATGCCCCCGTTGCATCCGGGAACCAAACAGCCATTAAAGGCAGAAGATCTGTATCCGATCTTCGCGGAAGAGCTTTGCCGCCAGGAACTGAACCAAACCGACCAATGGATAGAAATACCGGAAGAGGTTCGTGAAATGTACAAATATTACCGCAGTACTCCATTGGTCCGTGCCTATGGGCTGGAAAAAGCATTAGGCACACCGGCACATATTTATTTCAAGAATGAAAGTGTCAGCCCGATGGGTTCGCACAAATTAAACTCGGCCATTCCACAAGCTTATTATTGTAAAAAAGAAGGTGTACAGAATGTAACAACTGAAACCGGTGCCGGACAATGGGGAGCTTCTCTGGCTTACGCCGCCAAACTTTTCGGTTTGGAAGCAGCCGTTTATCAAGTGAAAATCAGTTATGAGCAGAAACCTTACCGCCGTAGCATCATGCAGACCTATGGTGCCCAGGTGACTCCTTCGCCTTCGATGTCGACCCGTGCAGGAAAAGATATTCTGACTGCACACCCGAATCATCAGGGCTCATTGGGTACCGCCATCTCTGAAGCCATCGAACTGGCTCAAACTACTCCAAACTGTAAATATACATTAGGTTCCGTTCTGAGCCATGTCACCCTGCACCAGACCGTGATCGGCCTGGAAGCTGAAAAACAAATGGCAATGGCAGGTGAATATCCCGATATGGTGATCGCATGCTTTGGTGGTGGTTCCAACTTCGGTGGCATCGCGTTCCCATTCATGCGCCATAACATCCTTGAAGGTAAAAAAACACGCTTCATTGCTGCCGAACCGGCATCTTGCCCGAAGCTGACCCGCGGTAAGTTTCAATACGACTTCGGCGACGAAGCAGGATATACCCCACTGTTGCCTATGTTTACATTGGGGCACAACTTTGCTCCGGCCAACATCCACGCCGGCGGACTTCGCTACCACGGTGCAGGAGTGATCGTTTCGCAACTCCTCAAAGACAAACTGATGGAAGCTGTCGATATCAGCCAACTGGAATCTTTCGAAGCCGGATGCCTGTTCGCACAGGTTGAAGGTATTATTCCTGCTCCGGAATCTTGCCACGCCATCGCAGCCGCCGTTCGTGAGGCAAACAAATGCAAAGAAAGCGGAGAAGAGAAAGTGATTCTGTTCAACCTGTCCGGTCACGGACTGATCGATATGGCTTCGTATGACAAATACCTGTCCGGTGACTTGGTAAACTATTCGCTTACAGATGATGATATCCAAAAGAATCTGGATGAAATAGGCAATCTGGCTTAACCGTCGGATACCATCAGAGCTTTTGCCCCATAACAATATATGTAATCACTCATTACATATATTGTTATGGGGCAAAACATATATTGTTACGGAAATGTTATCTTTGCATATGAATCAAAGAAAAGAATATGAAATATATCGGAGCACATGTCAGTGCATCAGGAGGCGTTGAGTTCGCTCCTGTCAATGCACACGAAATCGGGGCCAACGCATTTGCCCTCTTTACTAAAAATCAACGCCAGTGGGTCAGTAAGCCACTAACCGAAGATAGTATCCGTCTCTTCAAAGAAAATTGTGAGAAATTCGGCTTCGCCCCCGAATACATTCTCCCGCACGATAGTTACCTGATAAACCTGGGACATCCCGAAGAAGAGGGACTGTCCAAAAGCCGGGCTGCCTTCCTTGACGAAATGCAACGTTGCGAACAATTGGGACTGAAATTGCTGAACTTCCATCCCGGCAGCCACCTCAACAAGATACCGGTGGAAGAATGTCTGGATCGGATCTCAGAAAGCATCAATCTGACTTTGGAAAAGACCCAAGGAGTAACTGCCGTTATTGAAAATACTGCCGGACAAGGAAGCAACCTGGGAAATGAATTCTGGCAGCTGAAGTACATCATCGACCGCGTGGAGGATAAAAGTCGTGTAGGGGTTTGTCTGGACACCTGCCACACTTTTACAGCCGGTTATGACTTTCTGAATGATTATGATGATGTCTTCGGAGAATTCGGTGAAGTAGTCGGATTTGAATATCTGCGGGGGATGCACCTCAATGATTCCAAAAAAGAATTAGGTAGTCGAATAGATCGTCACGACAGCATCGGTAAGGGACTAATCGGTTTCGCTTTCTTTGAGAAACTAATGAAAGATCCCCGTTTCGACAATATGCCATTAATTCTGGAGACCATTGACGAAACACTGTGGCCCGAAGAAATAGCCTGGCTGAGAGAACAAGCTCAATAGATATTGGCCATACTTACCAAAGGTTCGTATAATTTCTCAATATCTTGTGCATCCATCTCGATCTGCACCTGGTCCCCCGGAACAAGTTTTTGCTTTGCCGGGGGTATATCTTTCCGATCACGGTGTATATTGATAATCTCACAACGTTCCGGCAATAGTAATTCGCTTACCGTCTTTCCATCAAAATACGAACCACTCATCACTTCGACAGAAAGAGTATAGCGCTTCTCCTCCTGAAAGTCAGGAGAACTGATCATGTCATCATAAAGTGTCACATTAAACGGCTGGATCTGCAACATCTCCGTAAAATAGTAGGTCAGCCCTCCCACAACAATGGAGGGGTAGAAAACCTCCAGATGTCCGGTGATCTCGGTAATCAAAACGATTGCTGTCAAAGGAGTCCGGATCACCGCAACCAAAAAAGCAGACATACATATCAGCATGACATAGCTGATATTTTCGTATCCGATAATGCCCTGACGTACCAGAATCAAAGCAACGATCTGTCCGATCAGTCCCCCGGTAACCAGAGTGGGAATAAAACTTCCTCCCGGCAATCCGGAAGAAAACGAAAGCACACTAAAAACAAAATGCAAAATCATCATACCTACAATCCACATAATATGGGTGTCAGCATGCATCGCCTGCTCCAATAAAAATTGTTCACCTCCACCGGTCAGATTCACTTCCGTGAGTGAAATTAAATAAGCAATAAACAACAAATAGAGCATCTTCACATAAGCCGGATGCTTGATGGCCGGATAAAGTCGCTTAAACCAAACTGTAATAACCGAATAAATCTTACCGGATACGGAAATTACCGCAGCCAGCAATAAGAACAATTTGACTTGTGAAGAAAAAACCAGTCCGGGAGAAATAGCGTCAATCTGGAAATAAGGGTTAATGGGAAAGATCATACTCGCCACACCACCTGCCACCACTCCGGCGAGCAAAGTGGTTATGGCGGTCTTAGGTGCATCAAAACGTTCGATAGACTCAATGACCAATAACGAAGAAGCCAAGGGAGCGGCAAAAGCAGCAGCCAATCCGGCACCTGCACCGGCGGCAAGCAGTTGTTTTCGTTCACCGGCAAGCACTCTTCCCCATTTAGACACCAGACAACCGATATAAGAACCGATCTGCACGGAGGGCCCCTCACGTCCCAAAGATAAACCGGCACTCAACGCCAACACTCCTCCCACAAACTTAGATACTAACTCTATAAAAGGATGCTTGTAGGAGATACGTCCGTTAATCACTCCACGGGTTTGAGGAATCCCCCCACCGGTGATCAACGGCATCTTTTTCACCAGCCACATCACAAATAAGAGGATACCCCATAAAGACAAAAAGATAGGAATATGCCAATACCAATGTGGCTGTGAATCAAAAAAGTTTCTACGAGTATTAAAAAAGAATTGTAACAGATAGTGATAGGGTACAGCAACAAGCCCTGTCAACAATCCCACGAATATACTGACAAAATAAAGACGGGCATCTATCAATTTCAGCTTCCATACCCGCCATTTCCTCATATCCTCTAAATCACCTGATTTTCCAAACATATCTCCGTCCGTTATACCGTTGCAGAGTACAACAACTAAGAGATAGCTTGGTTTTCAAACGAAGAGTTAAAATTGCTTCAGATAGCAGAAGGCTGCTACAGCATATCCAACTATGCTGCTTACGCACTTCGATGCAAAAACAGTCATTCATTCTCTACAGAATGCCATGATTCCGTCCCGCATTGAAGACAAAGCACTTTTTTTAATTGCTTTCTCTTCATTATGTGGTCTACTTTTTGTTCAATCTCTCATTATCTAACAATATATCCTTCCTGCTCATATCCCTTCCGGAACCTATGGATCATCTCTACAAGCGGCAACAACCGTTTATCCAAAATATCCATAGATTTATACCGGGCATATTGCACATCATAAAGCCATCGATTGCCATTTTTCAACCGTTCCTCCACATCCGCCGGAATAAAAAATTCGGCACGCTCTCCCAAGAAAATATAGAATTCCTTCTGAAAGATATGAATTCCCGCTAAATCAAAATCGCCAAAATGAATATAACGATTAGGGATCATCTGTAGCCAGGTACGCAAATCTTTTGATTGAGGATAACGAGAGACAAAAAGTACTTTCATATCTTCAAACAAATATTGTTGTTCGCGGATATGCTGAAAGTTCTCTCCATTTTCCATGCCTATCACTATGACATCTCCGGGAAGATGAAAATGCTCAAAGTCTTCAATAAAGAAGGAAGTTCCCCGCAACGGCTGAATTAAAAAAGCTTCGCCATTCAGAGTTGCTTCTATCGGAACATAACTACTGATAAGAAAACCCCTGAAAGAACGGGTATGTTTAGTCTTAGAATCACCGGTTACGGACACCTGTTCTGCACGAGACACCGCATTTTGACGTTCTTTTATCTTGATCCACTCCTCCAACCCTCCTTTAATGTCATAGTGCTGAGCAAGATATACACGACATCCATCAGCATCGTTTATCCTAAATTTCCTAAAACGTCCGTTGGATATTTGGATAAGAATTCCTTCTCCCAATAGATCTTCCGTCAACGCAAATGAAAAACGAGAGGAAGAAATCGTATCACCGTTCATCATCCGTAATAACAAACGTGCTTCACCCAGATGAAGTTTATTTTCTTTTTTGATAGCCATGTTCTCTAAATTTTGCGAACGCATTCCAATCTTACCGATTACTTGAGTATTTTATCAATGGAACTACCCGCGTATTCGAGTGCCCGTCTTTGCTTAGCAAATAAGTATAACGATAATCTTCTACATTATAGGTAGTTGGCGAACTATTCACCAGCAGAATGTTTCGGCAATTAGCAAAGTCCAAAATGCCTTTTACATTATTAGGATGCAATTTACCTATCTCGTCCATCATGCAATGTATCTTGAAATCACCAAATTTACGCGACGCTTTTTCTTTGAACACATTGATAAGCATGATATTCACCATTGCCTTTACCAGAATATCTGTGCCGTCAGAACCTACGTTGGCTATCTTCTCCACCCAACCCGTATCATTGTCATTTTCCTTGACTCGAAATTCCAGCTTGAAGGTATCCGCCAGTGCCAGTTGCTTCCGTCCGGGATCTTCAAGCAAATGCTTCATAAACGAAAGCAGATAGCGCACCGCTATTGCATTGACATTCTCCCGAGAGTCTTGTGCAAACAAATTCACTTCTCCCATAGAATGTTGATTCTCATCATTGAACCGCTTTATTTCCAACAGCAATTGCATCAACTTATCACTGCTCGGTAAAGGACGAAGGGCAATCTCTTTGATTACTCCGGCAAAGTTTCGTTCTATAAAATCAGTATTGATGGCATCAATCGTTTTACGTATCTCCCCTTCATTGCGTGTCAGATCGCCTACCTCCTTCGATATGCGACGAATGATATCTGTATATCGCTCGCTGATGTGTTTCCGATAATCGGATATTTTATCATTATCCACAAACTCGCATAGGTTTGAAGCAAAGTCATAATAATCTTGCTCACTGATCAATTCGGTACGGAAGTGAAAAGTGTTCTTCGCTGAAAAATATCCTTTAAACTGTATGACAACTTTTCTAAACTCCTCTTTCTTCCTGATAGCAGATATAATCAGTGACTTCAATCCCTCCACTATTGCGTCACAACTTTTCTTAGTATTCTTTTCACCCACCTCCATTGATCCCGGCGGACAAAAAATATCATCTTCTTGAAAAACCTCTACCTTATTCAGCCCGTTTTCCAATAGCTGTAATCCCTGCCTTAGTTTAGTCAATGCTTCTTCCACATTCTTCCGTTGAAGTTGTAATTTTTTTTCACGCAAATCGAAACGTTCGTTCAGTGCTGCCAACTTGTCTTCAAGATCTTTCTTACAACTTCGCATGAAGGGTTCTTTGTCAAAAAGTTCCTGTTTATCCTTTTCATAATACGTAACTTGTGAACGGTGCTCACGGATGTAGACCAACTCCTTTTGGATCTGTTCTATTCTGGCATCGTACTTGCGAATTGTTACCGTATCTGCGCCTTTGCCACCAAGTTCTGTTTCCTGCGCTTGTCTTAACTCCTTTTTTCGTTCTTCCAGTTGTTGCTTCCGAAGATTGATTTCGGACTTTATATTCGATACATACTGCTCTAACTCTTTTTGAAGTCCTGTTTTTTGTTCCTTATAGTTCTTCTGACAAGCCTTTAACCTGCGTTCCCGCTCGTCTACTATCTTCTTCTTTTCCTCTTCTATTCGATAAAGCCGATGGGCTATTTCGTTCAACGCTTCCTGAATCTCTTCGGTACGAATACGTTTCCATTCTCCCTCTTTTGTCCTCCAGGAAGAAAGAGCCACTTGGAGATTCTTTAGCTTAGTGGGGAGTTGCATTCGTTCAGCTTCCAGCAAATGTTGTTTGTCTGCTATTTCGCGCACCAGTTTGGAATATTTCTTCTCCAAACGCTCTATTTCACTATTCAGTTCCTCCGATAAATGCACCAATTGGTTATTGCTTTCTTGAAGTATATGCTGCTTCGCCAATCGTTCCTGTTTCAAATCTTCGGGAGTACGGATATTTTGTTCTATGGCAGACAAGTTGAGCGACACACCAAACAAAGTGCCGGAGTTATCCGTTAAACGAGGATTCAGCCCATTATTATATAGCACCGCCTCCTCATTAGCTATTTTGCCGATGCTATCCTGCCAATCGGGTTTGTTGCTCTCCAGCCATTCGGCAAAAGAGCCCTTCCGTTTCTCAATCAAAGCATTCAGCACTCTCAGTTCTTCCTCAAGATTTTCTTTCTCTTTACATATATCTTCTATTTTATTTTGAGCTTCCATTTCCAACTCTTTCCGCAAGATGCCACATTCCTGCCTCAAACGATCTATATCCATTTGATGCCGGTGTATCAGAAAATTCAGTTCTTGGTCTCTTTGGTTTAACTCCCCGATACTTTCTTCACAGTCGGATATTTCTTTTTTATAAGGTGCTTCGTAAGAGGCCTTCACTTGTTGTCTTCCCGTTTGCGCTTGTTCATCACGCAGTTGTAACATTTTTGCATCTACCGCTTGCAATTTCTCTTCGAATGCCGAACGCACCCACTCTTCTTCCGAACGAAGATTTTGCATGGCCTCTTCCTGTAGCCTGCTGACGGCAGTTCCTTTTTCGAGTATCAGTGATTGCTTGTTATTTTCAAACGAACGAAAGTCAATCTCCAGATTTTCAGTCAACGAACGATACTTAGATAATACATCCTGATAGGCGCGCGTCAACTCGGATTTCATAATCCGCATACGTTCCAGCTCCTGATTTTGAAACTCTTCTTGTGATACTCGTCGGATCAATTCTTCAATACCTATTTGTTCATAGTACTGCCGTTGCCGGCGCGCTTTCTTCAAATCCTCTTCAACAACTCTAATATCGCCAATCAATACCTCCTCTTCCTTTTTGCGTTTCTGTTGCAGTTCACTGATTAACCTTAATCCGCGTTCCCGCTCTGCCTCCGTATTAGTAATCTTCTCCCTGAACTGAGGCAATTCCTGTAAAGCCTGTTTTTCCGCATAATTCAGTTCAGCACGCTCTTCCTCAATTTGCCTATGGGTATAAATTAAATCGCGATATGAATTCATCACTTTGTCTGCTATCTTGCGTATAGGTATTTCGCCATTCTTATTTTTTGTAAACCACAGCATCACGTCGTTATATTCTTGCTCGAATTCCTTTATCTGACTTCGATAAAAACTCAAATCCACAGAAATATCTTCATCACTCATCGAACGAATGATAGTATCTTTTATAAAATCAGCATCCAGCTTGGAATTTAAGAAAACATTCTGTATAGTACGGGGAATATTCTGGTATTTTGCACTCTCCACTATTGCGAATTTACGATAAATCAACAGCTCCTGCTTGCGGTTATTTCCGAATATGATATCACGATAAGTCTCGTAACCGCTCACCAGCGGAGTGACCTGACACTTCTTCCCAATATGCTCGCGGATACGGCTCCAGTCTGCATATACTTCATTCTGTTCATTGACAAACCAATAGCTCTCAAACGGTGCATCCACAAAACGAAAGGCAACCCTGCCTTGCGACTTAACAGCTACCACACAATAAGCCCCATTCTCACGCATTACTTCATAAACGATGTAGGAATTTGAATAAGGAAAGTAAAAAGCATCAAAACTCTTTTTTTCTTTAGGGATACCCAATTTCAGTTTATCCGCATTATAGAAAAACAACAGAGCGCGCAGTAACGTACTTTTTCCGACTCCCTGCGTACCAATGAAATGAACATTACCATCCAGACAAACTTCTGTATAAGGAATATGAGCGCTGTTCAGAAAAATAATTTTATTCAGGTATCTCATCTTGCACCTCCTCCGATATGGTAATACAATCAATCAATTCTTCCATATAATGAAAAGCAGTCAACACTTTGTAAGTCCCATCCACTTCATTTTCTTTTTCAACAAATCCCATTCTTTCCAATTCGGATATCAACTTGGCAACGACTTCTTCATGCTTCTTTTTGTCAGGGAATATCTTTGCGACTTTCTCTTTCAACTCCAGGTCACAGCCTATTTGAATCTCAATGTCGGCAGCACGAAACAAGAAACCCGGTCCAAAAGCCGAATGATAGGTTTTCAGAAAACTAAGATACTCAATCCAACGTTGTGCGGCTTCAAGCTTTCGTTCCAAATCCACTTTCGCTTCCCGACGCGTAAAATGATAGTAGCCATCGCCTCCTTCCAGATAGAATCCTATCCCTTTATAATATTCATAATAATCGGGGAAATCCTCCTCTATAACATCGTAATAACGCTTCACTTGGGCAGAAATGCTATTGGAGGAGATGAACCCTCCACGACTAAGCGTATTGAAAATTTCTTCTGTATATTTCATCGTTCAAACTCTTGTTATTTAGGATAAATAATTGGATACTCCACTTCACCCGAGTGTTCATAACACTCTGTAAAGTTAAGCCTATCAGCATATTGAGAAGCTAACTGACAAAAATAAATCAGTTTATCCTCACTGGTCACATCTTTGCGGTAGCGGTAGTTCATCACAAAATAGAACAGGTGAGCGCCCGAGGCCTCAAAGGCATTGTACACCTCCTGCAAATTCACCATATCAACCACCTCCGACTGCCCGTCCAGGTATCCTTCGGGAATGGGTGCTGCCAGATTTTTCAAAGTGTTCTTCCGGATCTTCTGCCGTGCCGCCAGTTTCCGGATGATTTGAAACGCTTCATCAGATGTACGCAAAGCATCTACAGAAAGTTTAATGCGATAATTGATTTGAGGTTCCATCCATACGGGATTTCTTCCCGAAAGCACTTGCCGGATGTTAGTGTTCTCTTCCAGTAGGAACTGGTCTTTCAGGTACTTCAACTTTCTTATCTTCTCAAAGATACGGTTTTGATAATCTATCAGATTCAGGTAATGGACAATCTGTCTATGAATTTCAAGCAGATTATGATAAGAGTCATTCAATTGTAATTTTACGTCACTCACTACATCCTGCATCTGTACATCCATAGCTATACGAAAAAACACAGGCTGTTGATGGTCGATCAGCTCTTCACATTTGGTTATCAGTAAAGAGATATTTCTTAACTTTTCACTCAGCCTTGTCAATTTGGCTTTTTTGATCTGGTAGTTGGGTTCATTCTTGTACGTATTGTCCATGTTACGTTTCAGATCCAACACATTGCGAACAGTAGTAAGGGCGATATTCTTTAGGCAGCGCTTCACCTCACGCTGATAATTATACTTTCGCTTTTCGTTATTTTCCTTCAGATAGTAATCTATGTTTTCATTGAGGCGCACCAGATAGTCCTGCACATAAGAGACATTTATCTCTTCATTCACTTCCAGTATATCTTCAAAGAATTTTAAATAAATATCTTCCATCTCCAAAAAATCACCTGTATCACGAATCACCCCATAATCTATCAGATAGCGGATGCGCTCTTCTTTATAGTCAGTCATCTCTAATGCATAATCATATCGGAACGAAAGCGACTTCCGCTTGGCAAACATCTCTTTTAGAAGCTCTTTCTCGCGGTCAAGGCTTTTAACCAACTCCTCTATGGAACGGAAGGTACTCATAGCATAAACTTATTCTTTAATATAAATCACCACAAATTCTTTGCATTTACGTTTGTCTCAGCAAGAAGCGGCAGCAGAAACCCGCCCTTAAGACAATTCAGATCTTTATTTTCCATAATAGTACATCTTTTTGTCTATATCTGCAAATATAATATTTTTTTCTTCTTCGACATTCTAAACCCCTAAAAAGACCTTGTTATTAATAAATCGGCACTTTAGACATTTTAATTTAATGAACAGACTTTTGCATTTCGCCCTATAAACAGACTTGAATATTAGCATGAATCAACAACATAAGTTTGAATGACAACCACACACCCGTCGGATGAACCTTATTCTTGTATGGGATGACAGTTCGTTTTTTGGCAAACCCTTCAAGTGTCATAATGTTACCTTTCTTTGCCTGTTTAAATCCGTTTATTTCAATACACCTCCTTTCTGCTAACACGTCTTCTGCTAAATTTCTTCAGGACAGCCCGCCAAGCAGACTATTTATTGCATAAAAATGCAATAACACAGGGGTAATTGGTAGGATATTCACTTCTTTCCCTCTAATAAGTTACCTTTCTGTTTGCAAAAAGTTAGTTCTTTGCAAGTATGAAGTTAACTTCTTACCGGAGACACTTTTATTTCGTGCCATCGACATCTATTTGAAGGGGAAATAGGGTGACTGGAGACTGTTTTTCTCTCTACTTGCTTGCATTTACGGGAAAAACCGCAAGCATGAAAAAGATTGTTTATTGGACACTTTTTCATTATTTTACTCCGATGTTGAGATGTTCTCTTTCTCTTTGGTATAATTTCATCTTGTATTCTTTCTACTTGAATTTTTCTAATGGCAATTCCACAAATTCTTTCCGTTTATCCCTCCGCTTATATGAAGAAATTTGATTCTACGTGCATCAGAAAATACAAAATGATAATTTGCCATTTCATCAGCTTTTGCTTTTTGCGGGAGGGCAGAATGATTGTAGGTTCATCCAATAAATACCCTAAATAACTACTTCATTCAGATTGACAAAGAAGTTGGTAAAATAAAGAGGCTCTGCCTATAAGAAAAGAATGGGAACAAATACACAAGGAGCATAATTTAACACCAATTGAACTCTCCGAAAAATCCTATTTCCATTTTTTGATAGATTAATTCCTGAACTACCAGGCAACCGCTACAACCACATAAAAAAGGACGAAGCCTTTGAGTCAAAAAGCTATACCTTTCTTGTTATTTTGAACCATACAACAAAATGATTCCTTTTGAAAAGAGCTATCTTTGCAAAAGAAATCATAGTTATAATCAAATAAAGGAAATGACAGACGGAATCAATACACTACGTTATTCAGACATCTTTTTTGCGATGTATTTTGATGGAGGAATGAGTTGCACACACCGGAACCATTCTCATGTGCTGGTTTATATTTATTCCGGTGAAATGGCAATTGAAGAAAAAGGCAAAACCACAAGGCTGCATAGAGGCGACTGTGCCTTTATTCGTAAGGATTTCAGCGTCAGGATGACAAAGCAGGCGTGGAACGGAGAGCAGTTTAAAGCTATTTTTCTAATGTTTACGCCGAAATTCCTGCGTAGCTTCTACAACAAGATAGAACCGAACTTAATCCCAAAGGATGCCAAAAGAGAGAAAGTAAGTCTCTATAAGTTACCGCCCAACCGTCCCGACATCATAAGCCTGTTCGAATCCATGACACCTTATTTCGATTCGGATATTCAACCGACAGATGAACTGTTGCAACTGAAAATGGTTGAGGGAATATATGTGTTGCTCAAAACAAACAAGAATCTATATGCTTCGGTTTTTGACTTTACTGACCCTTGGAAAATTGACATCCTGAATTTTTTGGAGAGCAATTACATGAATGACATTTCAATGGAAGAAATAGCCAACTATACAGGTCGTAGCCTTTCCACATTCAAACGCGATTTTAAAAAATGCAGCTCGCTTTCACCGCGAGAGTGGCTAATCCACCGCCGTCTCGAAGCCGCTCACGAGTTGATACGAAAAGGCGAGCGCAAAGTGTCTGAGATTTGTTTTGAGGTCGGATTCAAGAATCTTTCACACTTCTCGAAGATTTATAAAGAAAAATATGGTATTCCTCCTACAGGGAAACTGCAACATGAAATGAGTCTCGCATAGATTGCGGGACTTTTTTATTCATGGACTTCCTAACAAAACACTTTGAACCACACAACAAAGTCATAATGCCATAACCCTCTTACCTTTGCATCAGAAAACAATTAGAACTTATAACAGATAAAATTAGATAATTATGGCAGAAACAAAAACAATGGAAGAAAAAGTGGCTTTGGTGACTGGTGCAGGAATGGGAATCGGCCTTGCTTGTGCTGAAGCGTTTGCCCGTGCAGGCTATATTACCGTTTTGTCAGATATTAACGAACCGAAAGTACAGGCAGAAAAATTGATCGCTGAAGGGTACAAAGCGACAACTTATCGTCTTAATGTGTCCGACACACAGGCGGTGAAAGAAATGATTGATTGGATTATGTCCACTTACGGGCGTTTGGATGCAGCTCTTAACAATGCCGGAATACAAACTCCGCAACGCCCGATGGCAGAAATTACCGATGACGAGTTCGACCGCACAGTGGCTGTAGACCTGAAAGGAGTATGGAATTGTATGCGTTATGAAATTCTGTTGATACTGAAACAAGGAAGCGGAACCATCGTCAACACCGTATCGGCTGAAGACGTGGTCGGCTTTCCCGGACAGGCTGCCTATATAGCTTGCAAACACGCTGTTCTCGGATTAACAAAAACTGCCGCAATTGATTATGCAGCAAAAGGCATTCGCATCAATGCCGTATGTCCGGGAGTTATACAGACTGCAATAGTGGATGAGTTGATAAGCTGCAACCCACAGTTAGAAAGTGCTTTCACAAAGGAGATTCCGAACGGACGTTTTGGGAAACCTGAGGAAATCGCTGATGCAGTATTGTGGCTGTGCAGTCCGCAGGTGACATATATGAATGGACATGGTTTAATTGTAGACGGAGGTATCACCATTAAATAAGGAATAATAAATGAAGGATATTTTTGAAAAAGATTTGTCGGGCAAAATGGTTTCGCCGAGCGAACCGGGTTATGAAGCATTGAGTGCCGACATTTTCGCTACTATCAAGACTGCTACCGAGATGAATACGGATTACCGCACCCCTGAAGAAGTACATGATTATATGGGACGGATTCTCGGCAAACCGCTCGAAGAAAGTACTACAGTATTGCCACCGCTTTATGTTGATTATGGTAAACCTATTACTATCGGAAAGGGATGTTTTATCCAGCAATGTTGCACATTCTTCGGTCGTGGCGGTATCACAATCGGCAACGATGTATTCATCGGTCCAAAAGTCAATCTGATTACAATCAATCATGACCCGAAACCGGAGAACCGCAGTGCGACCTATGGTCGTCCGATCGTCATCGGGGACAAGGCATGGATAGGCATCAATTCGACCATTCTTCCGGGTGTACGTATCGGCTACGGCGCAATTGTCGGAGCCGGCAGTGTCGTAACGAAGGATGTACCGCCTATGACAGTGGTTGCAGGCAATCCGGCCCGATTTATCAAAAAGATTGAAGCTAAGTAAATTAAAAACTATTTAAAATATGAAACCTTATATCATTGTTCATATGATGACCTCTATTGATGGTCGGATAGATTGCCCTATGGTTGGGCAATTAAGCACAGACGAATATGAAGTTGCATTGGATAAATTTGGACTTTGCTCCAAACTATCGGGTAGAGTGACCGCTGCTCTTGAATGTCCGGCTGTCAAGGAGGAGAGCGACAGAATAGGAGAACAGCCTGTTCTTCAAGAATCAATACACATCGCACGTTCATCCGATGAATATACGATTGTCGTTGACACCTACGGGAAATTGAGTTGGCAAGCCAATACATCAGACGGACATCCTGTGCTTTGCATTGTCAGTGAACAAGTTTCTCAAACCTATCTGGATACATTGCATTTTTTAGAAATATCATGGATTGTTGTCGGCAGCACGAAAGATTATCAGAATGGTAATTATCAACGTGACGGTGGTGTCGTAGCCCCTGTACCTGCCGACGCACCGCTCTTCGTACACCAATATTGAGATTACTACAAAACGAAGCGGGGCTATCATCGCCGCTCCCCCAATTCCAATGAGGGGATTAACAAGACTGCCATCCTGTCATTCGTCAATATGCCGGTTCTCACATATATAGACGAAATCCGCAGTGCCGTACAGCTGATACACGGTGAAAAGGCACATTCCCGTTATTTCAGCGAAGATGCCTATAAGCGGCTGACAGGAACGAACAAAGAACTGCTGATTATCCCCGGTGCGAACCATACCGACTTATATGATAATCTGGATGCAATTCCTTTCAATAAGATTGAGATATTCCTCAAAAATGCTTTTGAGGTAGAATAACTATTAAAACTAACTTTAGTAGCCCATTTGTCTCTTTGACTTTTGGACTATTGTTTTGCTCAAAATGTGTAATATTTTCTATCCCCTATCATTGTACATCAAAAAATTGTTCTACCTTTACATCAAAGAAAATTATTTAACAGAGAAGCATCACAAACCGCTGAAAATCGCACAATTACCAATCGTTATCGCTATTTCTAAAATACCACATTAAATATTTGTTTCCCAAATGGTTATACCAACCCATTGAAAATCTAAAATAAAAATAGCTGTCCAAACTTCTTTCTTCACGACCTTTTATAATCTGGACTGGGATAAAAACGGAAGAATACCTGTTGAGAAAGTGGCCGACAGAGTAAATAGTACCATCAAGTACCTTGTAAACGAAAAAAGTTCGGAGAAAATATTCGGTGTAAATGCGGATAAGTTCGGAGACACATCGGAAACGCCGAAGAAAGTTAGTAAAACTGCACAAAAGATAATCGACCTCGTTATTTCTTGCCCATCAATCACAGCCGATAATATAGCTAACAAGGTTGGTGTAACTAAACGCACTATAGAAAAAAACATCAAGAGCCTTAGGGATATGGGAATTTTGACTCATGAAGGTTCTGATAAAACTGGCTACTGGCGCATCATCATTAACTCTCAAACAGAACAATAAACCTATGGGATTTCCATTCATACCACTCGCCCATTATTGCCGTTCTGCTTATCGCCTTTCTATTTGCATCTTTGCCGCAGGTCAGCACTAAGACACGGGCTAATGCACTTTACGCCATAGCCATCTTGATGCCATTAGCCATTATTGCTAAACGCAGAAAGCGCGCACCCCATTGAGCTGCACGCTTTTGCTTATTGTTTATTATTGTTTACTTATCGGAATCATTTGACTTCTTCAAAAGCAACAATAGCTGATTATCAATCACTTGCACAGTACACGTGACAATAATGTGACAAATATTCGATAAATATATCACACTATATCGCTATAACGACAACTGTTCGTTTCCTGTAAATTACAATAAATCAATATTATAGACTCATTTATTCTATAATGAATCTCTATTTATCACACTAGATATAAATCACTGGGGCAAAGATAATTATTTTAAGGTAAAAACATCCATAAACATATCACAATATCAATAAATATAAAAAGAAAACCAATATACAGAAAGTGAAAATAGTATAATCAGTTTGATTTGTGATATTACTTGGATTAGTAAGAAGACAACTAATGATAAGGGAGTCAGCTATCAAAACGTATATACGTTTTCTAACAATGGGACATATGCAAGAACCTTAATAACTACAGATAAAGATGGAAAAGAACAACAAAGTACAGTTAATGGTTCATGGACTTTCTCTGCTCCTAGTTTTGGTGTAATCTATTTGGGTCATAATAGCTATTGGGATATAGATGAACTCACAGAAAATAAATTTTCAGCATATAGAAGGAATGGAGAATTTGGAGAGCCTGGAATGGTAAGAGAATATTTTGAACTCACCCCTAAAATATAGTTTTATAACGTCCAAATTATGCATAACTTATTGTGCGTATTAAAGCTAAAAATGTGGAAATAGAACATAAATAGATGATACATATAGGTACAGGCGTAACCCCTGATAATTAATTTACTTACCAGGAAGAGAGTTTAGTAAACTCTATATATTACAAATCATTTCCTAGCTGGATTGTCAAGTTCTCTAATAGCTAAATACAATATTCGCAAAATTTATTGAGTTTTACAAACTAGTTCTAATGAGAATACGAAAAAGGATTGAAATAGCATTTTCTTCTAACAATAATAACAGTCCATTACTGATTATTCGGAGATTGATTTTCTCTGTAACCTGCTTAATCGTTCTTTATAGCTACTCAAATATATCCGCTTTTGTTTTTCTTCAAGAAAACTGTTATTAATAAGCTCCAATACTTTGGGTTGCTCAACCAAGAAAGGTGAGATCAATTTATCTATCTGTTTATCTGATAATCCTATCTTTTTTCCGAAGTGAACAAAATCTTCCTGGCATGGATGCCCTTTACTCTCATAAATATCTGATTTCTCTAATGTAACAGAGAGTCCGTCTTCCAGAGCAAAATCACTATCATTCGTATGCAAAGAAGTATTCATTAGATCATACGCCGGCGACAGTAAATAGTCCCCGTCTTTAGATTGCTGCAATGAGAAATTCTTTAAGTGCGCATCCCCATTAGAAAATAGATAATTGAACAATATAAGAGAGAAAAATTTCCCCATCTCTACTTGCCAGGCAGGAACCAGCTCTTTTATTTTCAATGCAATATCTTCATAGCTACCTGTATATTTAAAGTCCGCACCATGAGTTTCCGATGTTTTTTGTATTAATGATGCAAAATCTTCCTGTGGCGCCTTCGATCCATCGTCAAGGATATCAAAACGTTTGGTAATATAAGCTGGCGTACCGTCAGAAAAGAATATAACTCCGTTTTCTGCTGTTGGAATCCGGTAAATCTGACGGGCTATTTGCATAGTCAAATGTTCGTTGGCAGGGATTTGTTTTCTATCCCGTAATGCCTTATTTTCCGGAGCAGGCTTAATAATATATCGGGCTTGCTCATTTTCAACCGCCAATCTTATACTACCGTTTTCTTCGACTGCAGACATCTTTTCCTGTACGCCAGAAACAGATATACGCACAGTATTTTCTGCTATGGCAGCATACTGGTCATCATCATAGCTGAAATTCATCACATGGCTGACTTTCTTCCCGGCAAAAAGTTTCTTACAAGCTGAAGGGCTGTATGTTGTAAAACCGTCAGCTAAAGTAGAAGGGCAGCAAGTTATTTTTTTCATATCAATCTATTTTTTTTAGAGTAACAGTCCCTATCGTATCTTTGCCTGCAGTAGCCAGCAATAAACCAAAATGATCATGCTCATCAATTTTATACTCCAGACACTGAATACGCTTGTTTGCACCCTCAGAAAGCATATTAAAGAAGAATGGAAACAAGACCGGGCTTCGATACTCCTGTTTTAGTTTAGGTAGAGTCAAGGATATAGCCCTTTTACCAGTATCAGCAAAGTAACGATCATCATAACGGAATACGAATTCTCCTTCATCCGTCTGTTCCAATATTCCTGCCAAAATATGGCTTTCATAAACTTCAGCTTTTCTCATTTAACACCCGCCTTTTTTAGTTGTAGAACGACTTCCATTCCTAAAATATCTGCAATTTTAGAAAGAGTAGCCAATGAAGGATTCCCTTGTCCCTTTTCTATTTGTCCAATGGTCCTCAATCCCACCCCAGACATATCCGAGAGATATTCCTGAGTAATGTTTAAAACATTACGCCTTTCTTTTATTATGATTCCTATATTCATAGTGCAATATAATGCGTATTTGATGCAAATATAGCTATCTAATAGTTATAAAGCAAATACAATACGCAATATATTGCGCTATTTAATAAAAAAATAAGGTTTATAGAAATAAATAAAGTTCTATTCGTTTTTTAGTTCAAACAAATAGCCTTTCGCTCGAATATTAAACTTCTCACTGCCTATCTCGATCAGTTTATCAGCCAATTGAGGAAAAGGATTACCCATAAATAGAATTTTTCCGTCAACAACTCTGGTCAACTCATAACTACTCTCTAACTTACAAGCAAAAGCTACCTCCCGTTGCGAAATAGAGAACTGCCTTGAATGTCCTGATGTTGATTTTACTTCAATCACTTTAGGTATTCCGTCAACAAAGCATACCAAATCGAATGGAGCATATTCATGATCCATTGCATAATAACATAAAGAAATCAACGCACGAGTAATGCCCGACGTCCCAGCTACCTTATAACACTCCTCTACTACTTTTGATTGTATTGGAGTATTCGTATATTCTCTTATAAAAGCTTCTATGCGACAAATAGCCCTCGCCTGTTCTTCTTTACCGGGACATTCCTTAATAAAACGTCGGATACATTCAACCAATACCAACTCTTCACCTTGTACGCCAGTTACATGACATTGCTCTCCTTTATCCTTACCGATCTTTTCATCATGATAGATATTTCCCGTATGTTCGGGGCGCTTCTCTTCCAGTTCTCCATCCACCGGTAACTCTACGGATACGCAATCAATTGGCGGTAGTCCTGTATACTTCCGATAAATAGCTTCTATCCTACCCTCCTTCTCATAATCTTTGTCCGGCTTATTTATACCCAAATATTTCTCTTCAAAATCATTATATTGTTTTTTCAGTCTTTCTATCTCACCAGCAACAAATTCAGGATTAGACAATCTGCCTTTTCTATTTTTAAGGCGGTCTAAAAGTTCACTTTCTTTTTCTAGATAATGAAGAGAGAGTACCTGTAAAAGCTTGTCTGCTTCAGATTGTACGTATCCGTAATCTATTTCCAAATGGAACTCAGGGAAATAATCTTCATAAGGCTCAGCCGTAACAAGAACTCTCACAGCCTCTTGGAGCGCTTCCAACATACCATTTTCGTCCACTTTACTTAGCATGTTGCGCATCAAAACAAAACCATTTACTATCATTTTTTAAGTTCAGACATGAAAAGCGACGCTCCAGCTCATTTTCAAATGCCCTCCACTTAGTTTCATAATCTTCTTGCCAGAGTTTATGTAACATTTTCAAGTTTTGACCACCTATCGAACGTCTTAACTCTTCTTCGGTCTTATGAAACAGCACAAGCTCAAGAGAATCGGCAACAGATGTATTATTAAACAAATATCTTGATACAGCCCTTGCCTGCACATCTTTATCGCATCCCGCTTCTAAATACAGACAGGAATCATTAATTGCATACTCGACCGGATTATTAAGTTCCGTTTCGTCGAAAGTTACTTTACGGGAGAGACCACTACCTGTCTTGATACATAAAGAGTGTAACTTATCACGCAGCTCTTTCAGTTTACAGTTATCATCCAAATAATTAACTTCGGACTGTGCATGATTTGAAACCAGATAAATCAGATAGATTATTTTCTGGTATAGACGCTTTTTCAGATCTTCATTATCAGGCCCTTCTACTTTGAAGGAACAATCACTCACCGTTGGTTTTATCAATCTCGGACGTATTGCCTGCGGCATGGTTCCATCAGCAGCCGTATAGCACAGAACTGCTTTGCCAGGTATGTTTCTAGTCCACAACTCAAACATAGATTTACTTTCAACTACAAAGAAATCCTTTCTGTCAGCCCAACTTAACTGCCTGTCTTTCATAATGAGGTAATGTTTCCGATCTATGAATAATACAGGTGCATACCGTTGGTAAAACTGTATGATTTCACTGGCATAATCAACTAAGCAAGCATTCATGTGTTTGACCAAGACATTCACATACTCGTCAGGAAAATCGGCATACTGACGAACAAGTAATTTATCCAGCTCTTTTGTCAACTTAGATTCTTCAGGCACTTTTTTAAGAAAATCGTAACGGGGGTTAATCACAGAAGGGTGCAAATCTATCCATTTACCGTTTTTGTACCTGAAAACATTGATATTGGTTAGTATATCCTTACCTTGAAGTTTGTCTGTATCCGTTTTTACATCAATCAATGCAGGGAGGTAATCAAGTCCCTCACTCAAAGAATCAAATATACGCCGATCAGCATAAAAGAAATTCTCTTGAAACGAAACACCAGTCATTTTTAATAACATCTCTTTTTCGTCATCACTCCCTGATATACGGCCTAAAAACTCTGCGTCTATATCCTTACAACGAAGCAATTGACCAGGCTTGTACTTTCCATCTACGGTTTTATAGAACAAAGTTGATAACGCAAAGGCAGCTTGGTTGACAACCCTGTAATTCTCTCTGGACTGACTCGTATAAAAATGTCTCATACGGTCAGCAGAACATCGCTCACGCTCTTTACTGTTACGAATCAGCGCACATAAGGCAGAGAACAGATCAAGCTGGACACCTTCTGAAATTTGTTCACTGTTTATTTGTCCATCATTTGAGCATTGCTTGAAGTATTTATAAACTTCACTGTATTCATTGAATTTGGAAATTCCAAGTCCTTTATTTATCGAATCATCACCAACTTCAAAAGAGGTGATGTTAACACCCAAAACATCAGGAAGAGTAATGTCACCCTTTTCATCTTTACGACGATAGAGAATTTCACTTTTGATATCTGCATCTGGCAGAACCTGGACAGAATTGATTTTTAGCCATCTTCCCACTTCTTTCAGGAACTTATAACTACTATCCTTGCTACAATTATAATAATGGATAACACTCCATGCTATCTGGATGACTACATCGAAGAACATTCTCGCTCCCTCTTCATCCACCTGCCGGACTGAGAAATACTGAGCAGCAATTTTACACATAATGTCAACAGTGTACGAGTTATCACTATTAGCTACATGCAATATCTCTCGCAAAATTTCCAGTGATTGGTTGTCATTTCCATTATTATACCTTATCCATTTCCATTGAAATTCTGCCGATCCAGCAAGAACTCCCGTACTTTCAGGCACCTCAATACAAGGATTAGTAAATGTAATATCCGGTGCCAACAATAAAAAATAGAACTGATAGCATGCTTTCAATAGTTCTCTGTTATATTCACCTACCGGACCATCCATATTTATAGATTTTCGGTCTACTGTCGTATAAAAATCTGCATTAAAGTCTACTCCCTCAAAAGGCGAAGGCAAATTAGTTGCCAAGTAGTTATAAAGTCTCCCGGGAGATGACTTTATCTCTTCATGACTGCGGAAATACACAGAAACGGCAGATGTACTCAACTTTATACCAGCGACCTTTGCCTTATCCATCACTTCTGGCAAGACTTGTGCAGAAAATAGACGGCAGCCGCTTTCTGTCGACATGTTTTTCGGAAGCTCGCCCGATTGCTCAAAAATAATATCGAGATGTCTATTCCTATACTTTGTAGCGATAAATCTGAAATGGCTTTCTTGTATCTCCTTAATCAGATTCGCTATTTCTTTAGAATTTTCCACCGGTATTTCAATAACAGTTACAAAGCCCTCTGCAAACCAATCACTGATTTTATCTTCTTTGGACAAAGGTATTTGAACAGGGAAATAGTATCCGGGAACTCCCCAAAGACTGTTCTCTTTTTGCGAAATATCTATATTTCTGGCAATAAACTCTTTTATGTCATCAGCAAGTAGCAGCCGACTCACTTCTTCTTTGTTATCAAACAAATTATAGAGTCTGAACGAAATAGGGACCAAAGTATTATGTCCAATGATTTGCCCCGAGGTATGGACATTTACGTAACCTGTTGCAGAGACAGAGAAAGTTGACTTAAATCCTACTCCTTTATTACCAATGCTATTTTTCATTTCCTTGGCAGAGGTAGAAATGGAACATAGTGCCTGAAAATCTCCACGAGGCACACTTCCTCCCTGATAGTCGTAATTATGCCGGAAAGTAAACCATTGACCGTCATTAGCAACCAATAACCTTTTGCCCTCAAGAACTATTTTTATACGGTGCTCGGCACGGTCAACAGCATTCTGAATAAGCTCGTACAAAACACGTCCCTGATAATCTGCTTCTACCTGGCACATCTGGCCCGCCTGTTGCTTGATCGTTTCACTATGAAGCGAAGAGTAAAACTTATAATGTGAATTAAATATGTCGTCTACAAGAATATTAGGTTCCATCAATTATTTTTTTGTTGAAACAAAAATAGTCCATTTACAAGTAATTTCAGCAAAAACAAAGTAAAGATCTTTATCCTTACAAGATTGTTACTCTTTTCATATTTAACAAATGCATCAAAATACTTCATCTGTCTGAATACACAATATAGTACTTTAAGGCCAATTTTGATTATTTTAAAAAATTAGGCGCAAAGTTATAGCAAAAATTTGAGTGATTTTTCTTGCCTATGACACGTTGGATACGATATTTATGAAGTAATACGGATGTACGCTTAGCAAATAGGACTTCTACCCCATCGCACAGGAAACTCGTATTGGCACCATGTACCTTTTCTTGAATTACATATTGTAAGTCCGTTGGCATTTCTGTCATCACACACTCCATAAACTGACGGTTGAAGGAATTCTCAATGGAACTGTACTTCTTAAAACTCATCATATTTTTCCCTTTCTGCATATCACTACGCATATAAATCAATTTAACTAATAGGGAATATATACAGGTGGTAGGTCTGTGTTTTTCATTCCGATTTTGCTTTCTCAGCATCAAAAAAGTTTGCGAAAGTTAGGTTATTTCCTGATACAGCCAAATCTTTATACAACTATTTTGTGAGGATGAGTGGTATATACTTTAGTATATAAAAAATTTAGGCATTATATAAAGTAGGTCTTCAAATGTTAAATATGAGCTATAGATAGTTGTTCTTTGTACAAACACACTACACTTTTGATTATTTGTAGTACATTTGTACATCAATAAAATAAAATTTGATATGGACACAACTAAAAATAGGAGTCGATTCGTCACTTCTTCTGAAGCCAAGGAAAAGGGCCGCGGATCATACTACAAGATACTTGAAGATGCCCGTCAAGGCAATATGGTCTGTATTCGTCGTGGTGTGTATGCCACAATGGAACAGTTAGCCGATACTATGATAGACCTTGAAGTCGTGATACCAGATGGTATTCTATGCTTATTTTCCGCATGGAATATCCATGGGCTCACAACTTCTTTGCCTCAAGCCTATCATGTAGCGATAAAAAGAGGTAGAAAGATTCGCCTTCCGGAATATCCACCAATTGCACTTCACTTCCTTACCGAATCAATCCTAGAACTTGGCACGGAAGAGAAGTTTGTTAGTGGTTATAAAGTTAAAGTATATAATGTGGAACGCTCTGTTTGCGATGCCATTAAATACCGAAATAAGGTTGGAATTGATGTTTGTTCTGAAGTAGTCAACAGCTATTTGGCTCTTCCCAATCGAAACCTAACCCTACTGATGGACTATGCAAACAAGCTACGTGTAACAAAGACTCTTGAAAAATACTTGGAGATAAAGCTATGAGCGATGATATAAAGAACTACGGAAAGTCTATTAGAGCACGCTTACTCAATGTTGCTAGAGTGGAAAAAGTATTTTTCCAAACGATATTAACCCGTTATTTTCAAGAACGGTTGCTCTATCGTATTTCATTAACCCATTATAGAAACAATTTCTATTTGAAAGGAGGAGCTCTTATGTATGCATACGAACGTTTCTCTGCTCGTCCTACATTAGATATTGATTTTTTGGGGGCTAACATCAGTAACGACGGTAAAAAAATAATCAGTGTATTCAAAGAAATTTGTGCTGTTCCTTGTGAAGAGGACGGTGTAAATTTCGACCTTTCTCACATTACGGCACAAAATATAACTGAATTCAAGGACTACCATGGCATCAGATTGAGCATTCCGGTAACAATGGATACCATCGTACAGGTAATGACTATGGATATCGGGTTCGGTGATGTGGTTACTCCCGAAGCAATACCTCTAGATTATCCAAACTTGCTCAAGCATCTTCCAGTTGCCAATATTTTGGCTTACTCTATAGAAACTGTTATTGCCGAAAAGATGCCCGCCGTGATTGACTTGGCAGACCAAAGTAGCCGTATGAAGGACTATTACGACCTTTATCAGATCTTATCTACTAATCAGTATGATGTAGAGGTACTAAAAGAGGCTACCAAACGGACTTTTGAGAATCGCCATACCGAATATAAGACTGATACAATGTTCTTCAAAGCAGAATATCCCGGCAATGCCGAAATGCAAGCCAGATGGAAAGCCTTCATTCGTAAGATTACAAGCAAAAGCGAATTGTCTTTTTCAGATGTAGTTCGCTACCTGCAAACGACATTAAAGCCTTACTGGGAAAATTTGAAACATGAATATGAATGATAGCAATATTTTTACTCTTTCTTTTCCGGAAGCCAAGGCATAGTGGTTTCGGGCGATATTCATGGTAACTTCAATCAGTTGGTGTTCAAACTCTGTATACAATACCAAATGAGAAATACCGTGCTGATTGTGGCAGGCGATTGTGGATTTGGCTTTGAAAAGCAAGAAAGTTACGAGAATATGGTGAAACGAAATACCAAACGCATGAACGAAGCAAACAACTGGATAGTGTTCATTCGTGGAAACCATGACAATCCGGCATATTTTGATGGTTACACCTTCAGACATAAGAGATTTATAGCCGTACCCGATTATACTATCCTTCAAGCTTGCTCTCATACCGTATTATGTGTGGGGGGAGGCATTTCCATTGATCGTCAATATCGCTTGCAGGTATGGGAGAAAAGACAGGTGCGATCTGTTTCTGATAGTCAAGCGGATAAACTAACAAGAAATCTGTATTGGAGCACTGAGGCACCGATATTCGACAAGGAGAAAATGATTACCATTAGTGCCCAATATACTGTTGATACAGCTATTACACATACCGCCCCGTCGTTCTGCGAGTTATTGATCAAGAACAATCTAGACGAGTGGACTGCAACAGATAAAAATCTACTATCCGATGTAACTTCTGAACGGACTACAATGGATAGACTTTATGATCGGCTAAAGGCTGATCGCCACCCAGTATCACATTGGTTCTATGGGCACTTTCATCAAAGTTGGCATAGCGACATCAATGGAACACTATTTAGAATGCTCGATATTATGGAATTCTACCAAATCTACTAATTGTGATATGGAGCATACTTTTTTCAACAGAATCGTAATTATAACATTAAAAATATCTGAGATAGATATTTAACCTCACATTAATCATATACCCTTTCGGGGGTATTTTTATTCATACACATATCTATTTATACCCGAATGGGTGTAAATAGAAATAACATATTTGTTCCTTTCACGCCATTATACGTTCTTTGTCCTCCCTTATCAAACGTTCCCTTATTTTGCCATCTTTTTCCCTAATTTCCAACTTTGAAATTTCAAATATACCAAAGCAATCCAGCTAACTATCACAGTTAAGGATTTCACTATAATTTCAGACGAGAAAAAATATAAACAGCCCCTACAACTGCACCCTCCGGGAGGAATCCTATGATAACGATATATTTTAAACGTTTCTTTATAATTTAGAAGAATCAAGTGAGTTAGTTTTTCAATCCTCACATTTGTATTTTTTTACAATTTTACTAATTTTAAACATTATATCCGCTGGTTTTTTGCAGTCCATTCCTAAATTTGAAAGAAGTATTTTTCCCTCACTTACTTAAAAAACAAGAAGTTTTAGCAACATAGTTTCTAGCGCATAAACATAGATCAAAGTTTATAGTAACAAAAAAAATGATTTAACTGCAAAAATCTGCAAATACACGCGCCTTGTGTAAATGCAGACTCTTTAGTTGTTTAATTTAATGAGAGGTTCAATCGGTCATGGCTCAACGATATTGAAATATTTGTCTGCTGGGCTAGTCACACTCTTCAAGTCTGACAATATAGTAACCATTCCTTCTATCTCAGCTTTATTCTCCCGAACCAATACTTCAAGAGACGTTTCACCGAGCATGACTTTAATAAAGTCTATTTTGTCGATGGCTATGTTTGCTGTGGCATCCGGTATCTGGTATCCGATACGATTTGTAAGCGCCCCGTTTTTAAGAATCAGTGAAGCATTTTCTCCCCTATCCTTAAAGTTCAAATTAATAGCCATCTCTTTTCCGGCAGCCTTCTCTCCGTCAATTTGTACGGCAAGTAGATCCAGCAATTCTTCAAGTCCGGTCATGTCCAGCACTTGGGCAGACACATTCAAAGGATACACCACCTTGTTAGCTCCCTGACGCAATTCCAGTGCTCCCGTCAGATAGAAATTTCTCCAAGGACCGCTTTCAGCCTGATAGCCCAGTTGATCGTATGTTTTTGCCAGTAGTTCACGGGCTTCCCCATTGTCAGGTTGGGCAAAAACCAGATTATTCAACAGAGTTGCGACCCAGCGATATTCACCTGCATCGTAAGATGCACGGGCCACTTCAAGCACTCTTTTTGTACCTCCCATCGCTCCACATATTTTTTACCTTGCTCAGAGGGAGGAAGCGGATTCAGATTAGCCGGATTTCCATCAAACCAACCGTAGTAGAGCTGATACTGTGCCTTTACGTTATGACTTACCGTCCCATAGTACCCCCGATTATAGAATTGTTTATCAATACTTTCCGGAAGTTTAATCATCTCGGCTATTTCAACAGGAGTATATCCTTTGTTTGCTAAATGTAACGTTTGGTCATGCAGCTAACGATAAAGGTCACGCTGGTTCTCCCAAAAGGTTACAATCTCCCGGTTGCCCCATGTAGGCCAGTGGTGAGTACCGAACGACACTTCCACTTTATCACCATAGAGACGGATCGCTTCATCGATGGTTTTGCTCCAGTTACGCCCGTTACGTACTTGCGCTCCTCGCAACGTCAGCAGATTATGAAGTGTGTGGTTCATTTCTTCTGCCGTACAGAATGCTTTGTACTGAGGAAGGTAAATCATAATCTCCGTCGGAGCCTCCGTAGCTTCGGCAAAAATAAACTCCATCTCTAATCCGTCGATGTTCAACTTCTCTCCGGTTCGGGCTATTTCGATAGTAGGTAGCGCGTTACTCTGTTTTCCGTAAGCATTGACTTGCCCAAGCCCGCTGCCGACACTTCCTTTCTCATCTTTAGGCAGCAGCGCACCGTACATATACACGGCACGACGCCCCATAGTGGTACCGGCAGTGGCATTTTCACTGATAGCATGTTCAAAGAATCCTTTCGGAGTAATAATTTCTATATCCTTGTTAGGAGCTCCTTCTATAATTGCTTCTACACCTGCATAGTGGTCAACATGCGGATGCGTAAATACTATAGCTTTCACCGGCAAATCACCCAGATGCTTTTTTACTAGGTCATATCCGGCTTTCGCTGTGGCATTAGACGTTTCCACATCTATTATCACCCAACCTTGCTCAGTCCGGACAAAGGTCATGTTAGCCAAATCAAAGCCGCGTATCTGGTAGATTTTGCCCGGAAGTACTTCGAACAAGCCATGAGTCTTGTTCAACTGGCTTTGCCGCCATAAACTCGGATTGACGGTTGCCGGGGCATCCTTATTCAAGAAGTTCCATCCATCCAAGTCAAAAGCCACTGATCCGTCGGTATTTAAAATCGCAGGTTGGTCGATTGTAGCAATAAACCCACGTCCGGCATCCCTGAAATCATCTTTATTATCAAAGGGAAGATACTCTTTAACCTGATTATTCTTTTCCTTGGTAAAACGCGAAGCATCAGTCTGAGCCCATCCCATTTGACTGCTTAGTAAAAGCAGAACTGCCAACACCATTAATTTTATTTTCATACTTATCCTTTTTATTAAATTGATAATCCTTTTAATTTTTGCAGTGCAAAGATAGAGGTCTACTAAAGGCTAACAAAGGTCTAAAAGTCATCAGGCTGGTCATTTCGTACATTTTTTGAATAATAATATAGTGAAACTATCCAAATTACTTGTATATTTGTAAAAAATAGCAATCGTTATGCAAATGAATGTAGACCTATACTCTGTTTTCCGAAAGCACCTTGCGGTTGAAGAAAATAAAGAATGGATATTCTGGGAAAGCGATGGAACCTTTCCACAGATACCTTATCATATACGCTCCTGTTCTGCTGCACTATTTATATGCAGGAAAGGATACATCGACCTTGAAATCAATCTGAAGGATTATCATTTTACCATAGACGAAGCTATTGTCTTATTGCCCGAGCATATCCTACGAATAAAATCCATATCACCCGATTTTACCGGCTACAGCCTTATCATCAGTGATAAGCTCTGGAAAGAAGCGCGACGAGGTGTTGAAAAAATGAAACCCTATTATACCTCAGCCAAAGAAGTACCTTGTATCCCGATTACTCCCCACCAATCAGACTTCTTACTATCTTACCTAAAAATCTTCAGTGAAAAGTTTAACAGTCCTCAGACTACCCACAATCAAATCATAGTGCGAACCTTGATTACAACATTATTATATGAGATATACCAACTCTACACTGGAGTGATAAACACAATGCAGGTCACTGGGAAAAAAGAAAAGATATTCCAAGAGTTTCTGAAGCTCGTAGCAGTCCACTATAAACAGGAACGCAACATACAGTTTTATGCGGAGCATTTTCAGATGACACCGAGGTACTTCTCCAATCTGATAAAAGAAACCAGCCAGCAATCGGCTGCCGAATGGATAGACAACTACATAGTAACCGAGGCAGGTATTCTTTTGAGAACCACAAACCTATCGGTCAAAGAAGTTAGTGAAGCCCTGAACTTTCCGGACCAATCGTTTTTCGGGAAATATTTCAAACGACATACCGGCATAAGCCCGAAAGAATACAAAAGCGATTTAAGCTAATATAGAAACTTTACTAAAAGACCTATATGCTGACAAGCTTTTCGGCATACCACCCACAATCATATATTGCCGGAACAACAGCATGGTTTTGGCATGAAATCCCTGCTCCAAAGGTACCTTTTTATCAAAACATTGACGTATATATATTATCAATGGTTCTTCGTCCATTAGCCAAGCAAACTCCTCGAAGTTCATGGGGTACATAAATAGTGTTCTCTCTTCCGAGGGAATGGCTATATCTTTTGCATTTTCCTTTATGAAGATGAGCGAACCTGTCTCTACATAGTCGAACCGCCCATCTGCCACCAAATACTTTATCGCTTGCCGGGCTTTCGGAAATTGTAATATCTCATCAAATATGATAATAGATTCCTTCGGATAAATTTTCACGCCGTATTCCGAAGATAGAATCAAGAAAAAAGTATCAAGATCATTCATGTAATTGTTGAAAACTGAAATAACCGAGTCGCTCACCTTATTGAAGTCTATTAAAAGGTAGCCCCAGTACTCATTTTTTGCGAACTCCTCCACAAGGGTGGACTTACCTATTCGTCGGGCACCTTCTATCAGAAGTGCCTTAATGCCTGCTACCTACTATTTCCAGGCAAGCTGTTTGGTGTACAATTTACGTCAAATATTTCGACATTCAATAATTCATCATTTTACTAATGTGCAAATTCAATGATATTTTCTGCAATACGCAAATTTAACGAAGCATAAATAACCTGCAATACGCACTATTCACTTTATAACATAATACAGATTACTTGACGGATCAATGATTACTAGTTCAGCGGATATCAAAGTTCTAATAAACCTCCTGATAGTTATAATACTATATCCGGAATTTTCTTTTATGGTGTCCAAACAAACTCCCGGATTCTCTTTTATATAGTCATAGAGAGTCGCAACAGGTTTCGGCAATTCATTCAAAATATACTCGACCTTATTCATATGTCACATCTATCAAATAAAAATAGAATCTTATTTCTTTTTAGGAGTAGTATCCTTTTCAAAACGAGCAGTAGCTTCGACAGCAATCTCAGCAGCCGTCTTTCGACGACCATCTTTCAACCAATTGTCAATATCGGACTTCAGAAAGTACAGACGTTTACCCACTTTATTATAAGGGACCAACTTTTGTCCTACCCAAGTATAAACAGTTTGGGCAGAAGGACGATCTGGCAAATACTTCGTCAAATCATCAATAGTCATCCATTGATCGGGAATGGCATGACCAATCTGTTCCGAAATGACTCCAATTTGTTCACTCATTGATAATATTCTATCAATAAGAAATTCAACCGCTTGCGGCATGTCATTAAATGACAAATTTTTAAACTTTTTTTCATCCATATTAATTTCACTTTTATATTTCTGGTTATCAGAAAGAATGAAGCCATTCACTTCAGATTCCATTTGCAAAAGTATATGAAGACATAATGACAAGTATATGAGGTATGATTCCTCAAATAAATAATTTTATATATCTACATTAAATCACTGATTATTAAAAACATATAAAGCAAAAAGTTAGTAAAAAAAGAGTTATCACCAGCAATCCTCACTCAATTCCTCAACAGATTTTATTATTTTGGAATATATATTGCAAAAAAGGATATTCACTTTATAAAATAGATATCTTTTTTTATAAGAACAAATCAAGTTAAATCAATGATTATGGATTTAATCCAGCAATTCATTCTTATCACATGAGAAATAGTATTTAAGAAACTTCTAGTTCATCCTGAATAAGTTGTGATATAATTCGTACGGAGAAGGCAGATTGCGAAACAAGGTACATATAAACACCAACCAAAGCTTTCTTTTGCTTAAATCGTTCGAGTCAATCAACTAACTTATACAAAATATAAAATGTATACGATATCACCCTATATTCAGTCGGCAATCAACTCCTCGCATATCCTTCGGTTCACATCCATAGTCCACAAAATAATAAAAACAATCTGGCATATACTTACTGATAATCGGAAAGCGTCATTACAACATCATGCTCCCAGCTAGTACCGGACATATATCGAAGCATCTCTTTCACTGTTTTCTTCATTTCAGCAGCATTATAGCCCACCTTTACTTCAGTTGTCATATCAAGGTTGCTTATTTACCATTATCTACAAGTATTCTAATACTCGATTGTTGTATAGTTTGTATTACCCCTGCAACCAACATTCCATATTCTTAACTACTGAGAACTCGATATTTACCGATTTAAAATCAGACAGATGAAAATATTATGGCTTTCTCCGGCAAATCGCCCAGATGCTTTTCCACCAGGTCATATCCGGATTGCGCTGTAGCATTAAATGTTTCCACATCTATTATCACCTAACCTTGCTTAGTCCGGACAAATGTCATGTTAGTCAAATCAAAGTCGTGTATCTGGCAGATTTTGCCCAGGAACACTTCAAACAAGCCATGAGTCTTGTTTAACTGACTTTACCACCATAAACTCAGATTGACGGTTGCCGGGTCATCCTTATTCAAGAAGTTCCATCCATGTCAAAGGTCACTGATCCGTCGGTATTTAAAATCGCAGGTTGGTCGATTGTAGCAATAAACTCCGCCCGACATCCCTGAAATCATCTTCATTATCGAAGAAAAGATACTCTTCAACCCGATTATTCTTTTCCTTGGTAAAACGAAAAGCAGCAGTCTGAGCCCATCCCATTTGACTGCCTAGTAAAAACAGAACAGCCAATGCCATTAATTTCATTTTCATACTTATCCTTTTTATTAAATTGATAATCCTTTTAATTTTTACAGTGCAAAGAAGAGGTCCGCTAAAGGCTAATAAAGGTCTAAAAGTCATCAGATTGGTCATTTCGTACATTTTTTCACAAATAATATAGTGGAACGATCCAAATTACTTGTATATTTATAAAAAAACAATCGTTATACAAATGAATGTAAACCTATACTCTGTTTACCAAAAGCACCTTGCGGTTGAAGAAAATAAAAAATGGACATTCTGGGAAAGCGATGGAACCTTTCCACAGATACCTTAATTATATATGCGCCTATTCTGCTACACTATTTATATGCAGGAAAGGATACATCGACCTTGAAATCAATCTAAAGAATTATCATTTGACCATAGGAGAAGCTATAGTCTTGTTGCCCGAGCATATCCTACGAATAAAATCGATATCACTAGATTTTGTCGGCTACGACCTTATCATCAATGATAAGCTATGAAAAGAAGCGCGGCGAGGTGTTGAAAAAATGAAACCCTATTATATCTCAGCCAGAGAAGTACCTTGTATTCCCATTACTCACCAATCAGATCTCTTATTATCTTACCTGCTTGTAGCGTTCATCCAACATTTCACCAAACATATCCATCTCCCTTTTAGATATTCCAAATCGTATCGCCAATCCTCGCCAGTTTTTCACGACTTCAACCATTTCTGAAATAATCTTTTCAGCAATTTTGAGATTAAGCATATAATCTTCACAAGCACCAAGTAAAAAACGAAGGTCTGCTTTATTAGTAGCTGATGAAATAAGCAAACTTTGATATTCATTCAGAGTGGGATTCATATCGTATGCAGGCGATAATGTCCATCCTTTTGCAGTCAAAAGAAAACCATGATTGCGAAAATGGTCATCACTATTACCGATACAGATGTTGAAAGCTACACGGCGGTAAAGTTCCTGCAGATTGTCTTCTACATTTGTGCAATTCTGAATAATAAAGTCAACAATATCCAGATAGCCATGGCCTGTAGCAGCATTATCTCCGTCATTAAGCCCTAATAATGTCATTGCTGATGCAAAGTGGATACGTTTCCCCTCTTGAGTTCTGTCAAAGCGTCGGGAAAGTAATGTATGATATTTCTCCCCGTTGGACAAAACTTTGGTTGTTGCAGCATTTATTCCTGCTTTCATGGCAAGTTGATGGCTAAAATGTTCCCAAAGCCCGGCATCGTAATCATCTTTGCGTGAAGGAAATTTAGCAATATATAGGGTTTTATCCGTATCAACCACACTTGCTTTTGGCCTTGCACCCCCCAAGGAAGAACCCGGCTTTACGAGTTGAGCAATCCACTTCCTTTCCGGAAGAATGTTCTCTTCTTCGCTTTTCTCGATCTCCGTACTGGCCGTTATCAACTCCCGGAGATCTGTCAGGGGCGGAATTTTCAATGACTCACTTACATTTATAAATTCTCCATTTTTATCTTCCTTAAAGCGAAAACCGCCCATTCTAGAAAAGTCGTCGATACCGGTAAGAAAATCGAAAGATGACAGTCGTTGTACCGGTCTATTTTCTTCTGCCGCCGAAATCTGCTCGCAACGTAACAACAAAGTACGTCCCCAACGATCCGGTAAGGCATCAGAGAAGCATCCGAATATATCTTTCCCTGGCTGCGTGTATTGCTGACCTGGGTAATTATTCAGATCATCGCTCAAAAACAAATCTCCATACTTTTTCAACCATTCATCATTGAAGGTAAAGCTATAACTATCTGAACCACGAAGGGATTCGTAGCCTAACTCACCAATGAGTTCTATCTCTTTGAGCCAGTTGAAATCGGCATATACATACAATTTCTTCATCGTTTATTCCTTTTTTGATGCGCGTTCTCTTGTCTTCAGATTCAAATCCTGCAAAGCCTTTCCGAGTTTATCCTCTTTAGCAAGCCACAGAATATCATCATCAAGCTGTAAAGCATACAGCACACGTAAGTAGATGCCTATTGCTACTGTTGGTACACCTTTTTCTATTCGAGACACCGTAAGTGGAGAGCAGGTAGCCCGTTCTGCTACCTGAACCACACTCAGATTTCTGCGCAAGCGGGCCAGCTTAATCTGCTCTCCTACCACTTGCATCTTCTGTTCCAATTTTCTGGGTAACTTGGTTCCCATCGTATTCTTTGTCATAAGCAATATATCATATAATATGCGAATATACCACTTTTTATTTATTTAATGATATGTTATAAGAAAAAAAATAATTATGAATCCAAAGCATAATGTTCATTAAGCATAACTATTCCAATTTTGCCCAAATACATATTTCCACCAAATATTGCGGAATTGAGGATTACCTCTACTTTACCCCCGTATCATATATAAGTCCATTAAAGTAAAGTCAAATAAAGGGAAGAAAAGAAATGGCTTCACCAAGAAGCTATCCTTAAAATATATTCTTCTCCTATTTCTTTTAGCCAACAAAATATATTCGTGAAAGCCTTTTACATTTAGTATTTTTGGCGAAAATCTCACGGTTTTCGCACCTTTGTAAGTAAATAAAAACAGGTGAGCTTCTGTATCGGCAAATAGGTAGTGATTATCTGTGATGATCTATTTTAATAGGTACAATCTCTGTTTTTACAAATACAGTATTTTTTTATGAATTACGCTTGTGACAAAGGTAGATTCTTTGAAAGTATTCAGATTTTCGTTTGATTCCTTTCTGAAGCTGCACTATTTTTCGTACTTTTATCCCGTAACCTTATACAATGTAATTTACATGACTGAAAACACCAATTATATTTTCGAAGAACTGCTTAGGGCTGCACAACCTAATCGCGGCCTGTTTGTAATGCCATTGCCTACTGGTGCTGGCAAAACGTATAACTCCTGCCAGATGATGGCCGAGGAGTTGAAGAAGGAAGATGCTAGACGTATCATCTATGTGACTGATGCCAAGAAACAGTTGGATGCTACCATCGAGGATATTGAAAAGAATCTAAAAAAGAATGGTCTCAAACTAAAGAAGCATGACATCTTACGTGTGTACTCACAAGAGGAGCAGTGGGAACGTGCCTTCACCGACCCTGATATCCGTATAAAGATGGAGGGGAACGAACTGTTTCAAGGTGAAAGGACATTTGCAAACCTGAAACGTTTATACTCGTACACCGATGTTACGGACGAGATGGTTGAGGAGATTGGCAAGAACCGCCTGCGTCTGATGGAGAAAGTACGCAGAAAGGTGTTTACTCCTATCCGACAGAAATACAAGAAAGAGACTGATGAGGTGATAGCCTCACATATACTCACAGAATGTCCGATTCTGGAGGAACTATATCCAGAACTATTATTTTACAAGAGCAAGATTATCGTGCTGACTGCCTCAAAGCTGCATACCACGGCATCGCCAAAGTTGGTACGTAAAGGTACACAGCCTTACTGGAAGCATATAAAGAACTCATTGGTAATTATTGATGAGTCTGATCGTGTGAAAGAGGCTGCAATGAAGCGTTTGTTTGATTGTGAGTGTGGTCGCAGAAGACGTTTTAACTTCTGGGGATTGTGCTACTTTATCTGTCAGCACTACCAAGAAGT
Organism: Bacteroides sp. NGMCC 1.200775; assembly: GCF_040798045.1. Lineage (NCBI taxonomy): Bacteria > Pseudomonadati > Bacteroidota > Bacteroidia > Bacteroidales > Bacteroidaceae > Bacteroides > Bacteroides sp. NGMCC 1.200775. The sequence continues at coordinate 1,473,190 of NZ_JASCQK010000001.1, forward strand.
GATGGATATGCAGAAGATGCCTGAATGGGCAGACCACAAGATGAACATTCAGGACATGTTGGAGGCAATAAGGACGAAAAAGAAAGAGTTGATTGATGGCATTAATCCTCAGAAAATATTGAGCGGGCTTGAATTGGAGGAAAATGTAAATCATGGCAACTTTATCTTTTACGACGAAGACCAGACTTTCTCTGCTGAGAATGTTGTTCTCTCTGTTCACAATAATAAGGAGGAATACACATCCTACCTGCTCACGAAGAAGAAAACTAAAGATCAAAATGACAAAACTTTGTCATTCGTGGCAAACCGTATAATGCTCTTCTTGAAGGACTTTGTACAAATTGTGGATAAGCATGCAGAAGTGTATGCTTCAATAGAAAACGAGTTGCGTAAGAAAAAAGGTACAAATACAGCTGTTGATTTGGAGGGTGATTTGGCATTTTACCACATTATTAAATATATGGGCGTAAACGAAGGCAATACGGAGTATCGCTCTGCACTGCAAGAATTACGCAACGGAACCACTTTCCAGACTCCACGCTCTAATAACAGTGAAGAAACCGATGGCAAGTCTATCTATGACAAGGGTATCAGCTTCATCGAGATATATTCTCATGACAACGACCGCTATTCGTGCTGCTTCGACTATCACGAAATGAGGTGCATGCCTGAAAATGTGCTGTTGGACATGGTTAATCACAACCGGGTGATAATGTGTAGTGCTACCGCTGACTGTCAGACACCTATCCACAACTATGATTTCAATTATATAGCAAAGCAAGGCGTGAAGGTGGAGAAGATGGGCAATGAGACTTTGCATAAGATCGAAGAATATATTGCTCTCAACTATGCAAACCCAAAGGTGGAGTTCTCTCTCTACAATGAAGAAGAGACTCGACCAAAAGAAATATTGGAGGATTACCTCGGTAAGTGCAGTTCAGCACTGAAGGATTGTTTAGACTTCGTGATGGATGGTAAGAACAAGTTTGACAAGAACAACTCTGCTCGAATAGTGAATATGTTGAATCATTATATGAAGTTCATGAAGAAGTCTGAAGCCAGAGCATGGTTGTACTTCCAGCCATTCTCATATACAGGTAAGAGTAGTATAGGGATAAAGAAAGTGTTGAATATACTGCAGCAGGCAAGAGTGACAAAGCGTGGCGAGACATTTGGAGTTAACGTCATGGACCAGCATGTTATTGACGATGAAACAACAAGAAGGCGCGCGGATATCTATCCTGAATTGAACGTCTGTTTCTTGAGTGGTGAGTATTTCAAAAATGACTTGGAGGCTGTAGAGAAACTGTTGGCCGAACAGCCAGCACTAAAGATGTTCTGCTTTGTATGCTACCAGTCTGGCGCTGTAGGCGTGAACTATCTGTTTGATACCGATGCCAAGTACCGAAAGAAACACTGTTTGGAAGCCCCAAATACAAAAGACCGCAAGGACACTCGCTGCAACTTTGATGGTATCATTATGGATAAGCCTACGAACTTTATCCCTCTGTTGGATGTGGATGACTACCTCAAAGCTTGCATCTCGTTAAGTATTCTGGGAACTGACAACCAGTTGGTATTGAAAGAAAAATCTGACTTCCAACGTGACTTGCTCCGCAGAAGGCATCATCGTATACTTGATGACCTGGCCGAAATGTTAAAACATAGAGAGATACAAATAAAAGCAGCATTGAAAGGCACACCTGCCTATGATGCCTTCTGCTTAAAATGGGCAGTACAGGCACTGGGACGTATCACTCGTTCGACGGTGTTTAACAAGACCATCCATGTGGCTATAGGTAAGGATATGGCATACTCTATGATTATCGCCAGAAAACCAGAAGTTCAGACAGAGCTGCTGAAACATGTGCTCAAGTCGATAGATGAAGATCCGTCTATACTTGACCGAATTAATGGTAAAGAGTCAGAAGTTGACATTGCATTCAAAAATCGAGAACACCGTAGAGAACGACATATTAGTGAATTGATAGGTATTAGTTTCAAGGGTACTGACGAATATGCCCGTCAGGCTCGTAATAGGGTGCATAAGATTCGCGAGTATGTGATGAAGCATCCAGAATTTGACAACAGGGAGGATATTGAGACTTCTATGCGCATGTATTATGTGCAAACAGAGGAGGTAAAGAAGATGAACCTGAACTATACAGACTCGTGCGTTCACATGGATGCTATCATGAGGCAGCAATTCATACGAGACTACTTTGAAAAGAACGGCTATTGCACTGCATGGAAGAGCAAGGCATGGGTCATCTCACCACAGATTATTCAACAGGTTTACACTGGCTATTTCGGTGAGCAAGTGTTCAAGGTTATATTGGAGAGCGCAGGTTGTACCATAAGCTCACCAAGAGAGGAGATTTGGGAGAGGGCCGACTGGGTAGTGAACGACCGACTGTATGTAGATGTAAAATACATGGTGGATGGTGACTTCAACAGGCATGTGAAAGCACAGGCTTGGGAAGGCAAGATAAAGGATTGTGGTGGTAAGTATGTCATAGTCAATGTGCCTCGATATGCTGGTAACTACTCACATTCACTTACCCTCGGAAGTGATCCCCAGTTACCAGTTATAAATGGTCTGATAGATGTTGAGACAGGTTCCGTCATCGACAAGAACGTGCAGAATATTCTTGATAGATTAACAACTTAAATAACTATGGAAAAGATAAAAACCAATCACATGATAGTGGAATTTCTCTGGAAAGAGTTTCTGGAGGATTACGATTTCTTCAAGATAGAATATGGTAATGTTGACTTCGACAACATTACAAGTATTTATTGCAAACTGGAAGGCTTGTACCCGAACAGTGCTATCTGTGCTTTCAACAAAATGGCTAAGAATACACAACCTGGCGAATCATCCAAGCACCGCATATTCCTATTTGCTTCATCCAAGAAGGAGAAACTCACAATGGCACTGCTGCAAGAATGTCTGAAGAATGTTAATGTCAAAATTAAACAGATTACCTATCGTCCTGCTTACGATGAGGGTATCTATACTAACAATATGCTGAACCTATTGTTGTCAATGATTCCAAATCGTAATAAAGCCTTGAGCTATGCCCATGGTAAACTGATTTGTGGCACTTGCAGCAGCATATATAATAAAGGGAGAAGTGCGGGTGAGGAGTTGGGCCTGCATATAAGTTTCGATTACGATAATCTCTTGACTGCGCGCACATTGACTTTTGCCGAGGAAGACAAGATAAAAAAGAAGAACAAGAAAGATTCTCTAGTATATCATTTGGAGTTTGATGAAAAACGAATCTATTTTTCTTCCAAGAAAAAGAAGGGAACGAAGGAATACTATAACCATCCGTCTGTTTTTAGAAAAGATAACAAGAACCACATACCTTTCCTAGGGTTCGGTGATATAGAGCACTTTGAGGAATCGCAAGCTTACCTTATTCGAAGTGTGCTGCAGGACTTTCTTACAACCTATTCAAAGTACGTGTCTGTTAATCCAATAGAGTACAAAAAGCCTACATTATTGAAAGCACAGGATGCAGAGTTCAGGAAAGAAGATGAACTGTTGCGTGATATGCTCTCTACCTCATGGATTGAGATAGCCTGTCATACCACCGAAACAGGTGTGGAAAAGTTACGAAATTTGATAGAGCAGAAATCAAGGGAGTATATCAAAAAGCTGTTTGGTAATAGCTTTGAAGGTTACCATGAGAAGGACAAGAGTAGGAAACAAATCTGCATTCGTATCGTTGGTGACAAAGACCAGGAGGAAAAACTTTCTGATAGCGAACGCCAAACTTTGGATTATAGACGTTTGAAAGAGAAAATGGAACTGATAGAAAAGAAAATTCCTACCCAAGATGTGATGATTAAATCAGAGATTGAGGCGGCCACTATCAAGAATATCTTCCGTCAGATACTGATTAAGGACTATTGTATAAAGGAGGCACTGCCTCAGTATATGATAGACCGTTTCAAAGGATGCGTCATCACATATGCAGAGAAAAAGAAAAATAATCTGTATTACTTTGTACAACTTACCATTGGCAAAGACGGATCGATAGCTTACAAGGTTGGAGAACCTCGATTGACTCACGATGGCGTGATTACAGTTTTGGGAGAGAATTTTGAATCGCACGAATATCATATTCCTGCATTTAAGAAGGGATATAACGAGAACTTTATCTATTGCATTGAGAAGGATGGTATCACATACAACATTTATGACACTTGTGAGTTTGTCTTCCCTGAAATGGAGGAAATATACCGGGCACTCGTGGGATTAAAGAATATACAAGTACCAGTTGAGGTATACCATGACCTCATGAATATGGTGCAAAGCAATGAGTCGAAGGTACTATGCAAGCAGCGTATTCGTGAATATGCAGATAATGTGTCCCATGACTTGTTCTATTCAGACATTAAGAAACTGGGCAAGGAAGCTCCACCGGAAGAGAAACTTACCCGGAAACTGATGCGATTTGTAACTAGCAAGTATAATATCAAGAAAGGGCAAGACTTCAGAACTGCAGGTCGCAGTGAGGAAACATTGGCTGCATGCGTTAATGTACATTACTGGAAACAGGATGCGAAGTTGTGGAAGTATTGCGCTGGTCCAAATACAAAGGGAAATTTTCACTCTATTAACCACAAAGTGTATGTGCGAGAAATACTCAGCGACATAACCCCTGACGAGTCCTTTGTCAACGAACTGATATACTCGTTGGGGGACGGTTGGAATAAGATAAACGAGTTCTCCGTTCACCCTTCAATTTTTAAATTTCTCAAGGAACGTTTGGAAATATATAAAGCTCAAGAACAATTAAATGAATTAACAAAAAAGGTAAAGTAGAAATACTTTTGGTGAAGATAATGACGACAAAAAGTTCACCATACAGTTTTGTTTAATAGGAAGTGCTCAAAATATTATATAAATAAGAAACAGGATTCAGCTATAATCATCTTATATCTTACACCGTCCACTATTTTGTATAAAGTAAGAAACTACAGGATGCGAGTTTTATAATTGAATCCTGTTTTTAAGCTTAGATAAAAAACAAGACTACTCTTATCCTTGTTGGTGAAATGGTCTCAGTGTGTGAACCAAAAATACTTTTTTATTTATGGTGTTCTATGCCATAAATCTTATGTCCCATGAGAAAAATTGTGGTCTTGAAGTTCACAAAGATAGTGTTTTTGTGTGCATATTAGGTGAGAATGGAGATAAAATTCAAGAGAAGTTTGGTATCTTAACTAGCAAATTAGATAAATTTCGTAATTTATTAATTGAAAATGCAATAGGCGAAGTTGCAATAAAAAGTACCAGAGTCTATCGGATGCCTATTTGGCGAGTTCTTGAAAGTTATTTTTCAAAAAAGTTAGAGAATTCATATTTTATCAAACAACTTCCTGGCAGGAAGAGTAACGGGAATTCAGCACCTTTGTCAGTATGACCGTCGGATATTCGACTTAAACAAAAAATTTGTCTACAAATTTACCAAGTTGAATGTCTGTCTACAATGGTGTAATAACAGATTCAAAAAGTTATAAAAAGACATTAGAGTGTATACTTAATGGCGTGACAGATCCCGAAGTATTATTAGAGCAGATACATAGACGTACTCTTAACCGTGTTGAACCGAATATTATAAAAGATGCACTAATCGGAATTGTCAATGAAACGGGTGGGGAGGTAATACGGCAGTTGAAGATGGAAATCGATTCAGCAAAGATACACAAGGTAGAATGCCTATTGAAAATGAATGAGCTTAGCAATAAGTACTTTTCAAAATAACTTACAAACAATCCCCTAGGGCAAACATTGGTCAGCTACTACTATTATTGCAGAACGCAAAGTGGATATGAAATTATCTCTCACGGCTTCCGCATTAGTCTCTTAGCAGGGATTTAGGCTCGTAATGAAGAAAGTGCCGATAAAATTAAAACCCGAAAGGTAATACATGGAAATAAATATCTTAGAAAGACACTGATAGGATGCATTTAAGACGCAAGTAACATCCGAGGGTATTTCTTCAATAAATTCTGTTATACCCAAGTTATACAAAATAAAAGTAAATATGGCTATTCTTTGTTCCATTCCCTGATTATAATTCATCTCTACCTATTTCGACACTACAATCTGATTAACTGGCAAAGCCACCCGCCGTTAATTCTCCCTGTCCGTCAGTTTATTGTTTCATTGTGTCTTTATGTATTCATTTCCTTATTCGTCAGTTCGTGGCTAATTCTCTACTCATCCGTCACAGCTTTCAACATCGAAGTGACTCTATCTATTAGATAGATATTGCACTTTGCAGCTGAATATATCGTCATTTTCGTATAAAGAGTTTTCTAATCCAAATAGATAATATATCAGACCTGTGATACCATGAAATAAGGATACTAAGTAGACACTTTACCACCTCATTTTACCCTCCCAAGAGAAATAATCATCCTCTTTTCTCTTTTTATAGCAGATTGTTTTATGGGGCATAGAACGAAGCGGTTTTTTCAATGGTCGGGAAAAATGGGCGAAAGGTTTTGAAAACCAAAGGGTTTAGGCATGATCGGGAAAATGGGCTGAATATTTCGAAGCGGTTTTTCTCTTTACATGGCTTACATCTGCTTTACGTTTGAGGGGCTTTTCTTCGGATATTCGGGGGATTGCTTTACATCGGGCTTGCAGATGGGGCTAAAACGGCCTGGAAGGGTTTTATTTTCGGCTGTGTGGCCGTTTTATGGCTGGGTTGATGGATTTTGTTATATGATGGTGTGAACGGCTGTGTGGCCGTTTTTTTGTGCCTATTTTTAAAGATGTTGCCTTAAAATTCTTCCAAATAAGTATTATTTGGTATATTTGCAGCATAATAGAAACGAATATGGCAAAAGTGATTCATGTGCATTTGCTGCATAAAATAGACGGGACGAAGCAGAAAGATTGGTATTTCAGCAGTATATCGGCTGTTTATACGGTTCTGACTGCAGATCAGGTGGGAGCAACCAAGAATTACCTGCTTCATGCCGGACTGTCTGGTAACGGCACAATATGCACGAAAAAGGCTATAATTAAGCAATCTACGCTCATTTCGGGCGGTAGTAAGGGCAATGGTTAGAACGACATAATAACGCCGTTAGAAAGGCTTGTAGGCGTTATTTCTTTGAATGCTGATTGGGGAGCTTATGGCTCCCCTTTTTTATGCCCTTACGGGTGGTAATTTTGAGTTTAGGGTTACTATTACGGTTACTGTTTAGGGTTACTACTTTAATGAGTTTAGGGTTACTTTTAGGGTTACTTTTTCGGATTTTGTAGGGTTCGCCCGAAATAGGAAAGAATGTAGTAAAAGAAAATAAGTGCCGTTTTTCGTTGTTTTCAGATAGGAAAAACGACACTTATTTTATCGATACACATTATATATATAGCGTGAAGCCTTTGATTTACAGTTGTTTTTGCATTCTGATACTCTGTAAATGCCTTGAAAAGTGTGTGCGTGCGTCTTATTGTGCCTGTTGGGTGATATGACGCATGTGCTTCCTCATTAGAAGAACTTGCTGATGCTTCCAATGACTTCAAAGACATTCATGATGCGTGATTTGTCGAATTCCTGCTCATCGTAGTCCTCTGTATTAATGGGAATGAAGCGCAACTTGCTTGGATCCGGCGACCTGCGCAGGATTTTGATGGTACGGATGGTGTCCAATACCACTGCATAGATTTCTCCATACTGGATGTCGTTGAGTGTGCATTGTCGCAGGGCGATGATGTCGCCATGGTTTATTTTGGGCTCCATGGAGTGGCCGGTGACATTGCACCAGAGGCTGGCTTTTTCGAATCCCCTTATTACGATGTTGGTGGCGGGTATGTTTACCTGAGAGTTGAACACCTCATCGAATCCCCCAATAAAGTCCACATCGTAGTATGGTGTGCCGACAGATGGGTTCATGGATGTGGTAGGCATGAACGAAGGATTGGCTTCGTCTATTGCTTTAATGCCGTTCAAATCATCTTTCAACATGCTTCCTGCACCAGTTAGCAGCCATCCTGTTGAATATCGGGGATAATTTTCAACTATTATACTAAGCCATTTGGCTTGAATGTCGGTCCCGTTATTGATTGCTCTTGAAAGCACGCCTTTACTTGCGCCAATAGTTCTTTCCATGGCGCCAATAGTTATCCCCTCATTGGAGGCTATTTCTTGTATTCTTGATAAAATATTGCCCATAATTGAAAATTATCCCCGTTTTTATTTCGAGGGTTGAAAATTATCACTATATTTGCAGCGTGTTTAAGATGTAAACAGCGCGCCAAATATACAAAAAATGCGTGTGATTAGCGAATTTTAAGGATTAAAGTAAATGAAAGCAAAAGTAATTATAGCTCAAGCAACAGCAGAGACCGCCGAAACTCTTTACGGACTGGTCAAGAAGATGGTAGATACAACAGCAATCAAGGCTTATCCCAGTGTAGATTATCAGGCAGTTTTCTTTTCAGCTGATAGATACGACTTAGACTTTGTAAAAAGAGTATTGGCGGATAAGTGCTTTTCTTTCAAAATTGAAGATGCAGAATAATACAATAAAATAAGTGAGTTTATGACACAGCAAGAATTTATGGAACGGACGGGGATAACCCCTACAGCAGAGGATTTTGATTACATCCATGCGGTTTATCTGAACACTTCGATGAACAAGGATGAGTTCTGCAAAGATTTCAAGAAACATGGGGACAGCCGGATTATCCGCGATGTCCATGTACGGGTGCTGAACTATGAGATGAAATGTGAACGGCAAAAGGAAGTTATCGGCAACCTGACCGACTTCCTGATTGGAAAGGCGCATGCGTATGACGATACCGATTTCCGCAAAGAAGCGGTAGGGCTGGTCGGTGAGATGGAAGTGGTGAAACGGACCATTGAATTGGGGCTTCCGCTTTGGGATGAAGACAGGATGGTTGTCCTTTCGATGATAGAAGAACAAGGCAAATAGATTGCCGGATAACTGGCAGCCCGGAAAGACGGGCAGGGGCGGCAGGCACGGCCGGAGAGTTGGTAAATCGAAATAAGAAAGCGTAGAAAGCCGTCGGGGTTCGATTCCCCGCGCCCCACGATATAAACTTTTAAAATTTAGAGTTATGGCAAAGAATTTCAATCCGAGAACAGCAGAGAGTCTGTTCAAACAGAAGTTGCGCACGATGATAGGCAGTACGGCACATACGCAGAATATTGCCGACCAGGCGATGGAGCTGGCTGGACAATTCATGACGGAGGATGAGATAAGCAACTCGGATGCCTACCGGGTGATAGAGAATGTGAGCTGTGTGTGTGAGGAAGCGATGCAGGTGCTGGTCGAAGAACTGCAGAAAGGGACACGCCTTCATGAAATACTGACGGGTGATTAGGAAATAGCGGAAGCCGTTGAAAACCTTTGAACGAACGATAACGATTAAAAAGTATGACGATATGAGAAAGCAGATTTTGACAGATAACGAGACCAAGACCTTCTTGATGAAGACATTCGGATGCAGCCGTCAGGCTGTGTGGCAAGCACTGAATTTTGTCCGTGACAGCGATCAGGCGCGCCGGATACGCACTCTTGCCCTGAAGCGAGGCGGCAAACTGACTGACGGGAACTTCATCCCGAACTGCGAAACCACCTTTGAAGAGTGCGAGAAAACCATGACCTGCACCTTCGGTCCCCGTGTAAAACTGGTAGTCCACCGGAAGACCAACGATGTGGACGTATACGTGGACGGAAAACGGACCGAAACCTACCAATGTGAGTTTGTATCAGACTTCATGCAGCTGCAGCACGAGACCCAACAGATGGCAGCCGCCTTATAAACAGAAATGAAATGGAGTATTATGGAAAGATATTGTGCATATCCTACAATGACCTGACCTACGACGACCGACCGGTGATGGTGAACGGGAAGGCTGACTACAGCAGAAGCCGCACGATGAAAGGCGTTCATCCTTCCACTCTTTCCGAAGAAGAACTTGCTCCCATCCTGTCGGTACCCAATTACAAGAAATTAGCGGCCAAGAAAGAAATCAACGTAGTGCGACCCGGCAAGGGGCTTGGAAGCTATGCACTGGTAGAGATAGCGACCATGCCACTGCGGTTTCAGGAAAGGATAAAACTAAAATACGGAGACATGAAAGAGGACGTTATAAGAAATTGGCTCGGCAGCCATTACCACATCGATGCGAAAGCCCGGGATTTTTACACCCGGTTCCGTTTTGACAACGGAGATACACTGCCACCGGAACACATCCAAGAATATACGGTAAACGCTTCGGTAATTGAGGCAGTGATGCGTGCCATGGAGGATGCCACGTTTATGCGAAAGGCCATGAAGGCCGGGCCGGTGAACTGGGGCGAACTGGCAGGAGCCATCAGTTACTATCAAGCAGAGTTCGGACATACCTTGCCTGTGAGTTCCAACCGCTTCAAGAAGCGTGTGAATGACTTCAAGGCCAACGGCTACGAAAGCCTTATCAGCCGCAAGTTCATGAACCAGAACCGAAGGAAGGTGACCTACGACATTGAACGCCTGCTGCTGAGCATCGATGCCCAACCGGAGCAGCCTTTCAATACCACTGTGTGGGAGCAGTACAATCTATTTGTACAAGGAGAACTGGAGCTATATGACCCCGAAACCGGCGAGGTGTTGAATCCGGCAGACTTTACCGACAAGGATGGAAATCCGCTGGTATTGAGCCCGGCCACAGTAGCCAACTACCTGAACAACCCCAAGAACAAGGCCCTTCGCGGTAAGCTGCACATGAGCCAATGGGATTTCAACAATGCCTACCGTCCTTATCATCTGCGCAGCATCGGTGAATATTCCTTGAGTAAGGTTTCTCTTGACGACCGCGACCTGCCGCGCCCAATGAAGGATGGCAACCGAGTGAAAGCCTATTATGCCTACGATGTGGTGAGCGGTGCTGTGGTGGGATATGCCTACAACCGGTACAAGACTACCGAGTTGTTTTTGGACTGCATGCGAAACATGTTCCAGACCCTGGACCGGAACGGCATGTATATCCCCGCCGAGCTGGAAGTGGAACACCACCTGGTAAGTGACTTTGCCGACGGCTTGATGCAAGCCGGTACCGTTTTCCCCCTGATCCGCTGGTGTAACCCCGGGAACTCTCGTGAAAAACGTGCCGAGCACAAGAACCGCGAAAAGAAATACGGTGTGGAGAAACGCACGCAGGTAGGTATCGGCCGATGGTATGCCAAGCTGGAGGCCAACCGCCCGAAGGAAGAAAAGGTGTATGACGAAAAGAACAACACCTACAAGGTGAAGACCTATAGCTATGAAGAACTGGTAGCCGATGATATACGCGCCATCCAGACCTTCAACGCGCAGCCTCACCCCAACCAAAAGCGCTATCCGGGCATGAGCCGTTGGGATGTGCTTTGCGCCCATCAGAACCCGAACCTTGCACCTTGGGACAAGGCCGTTCTTTACCGGTTCATCGGACAGCACACCGAAACAACCATCCGGCAGAACACCTACTGCACGGTGATGTACAACCAATACGGACTGCCCAGCCCGGAAATCATCGAAAAGCTGGAGCCGAGGAACTACAAGGTAGATGCCTATTATCTGCCCGATGCCGACGGAACCATCAACGAGGTATATATCTACCAGAACGGACGATATATCGCCACCTGCAAGCCCGTAGCCCGTTACAATGAGAATACAGCCGAGCAGACCGAGTACGACAAGGCAGCCTATACCGAACAGTCCAAGTATGTAGCTCAATTCGACAAGATGATGAAGGACGGCAAGATCAAGCGTGTGGGCATCCTTGCCAAAGAGGAAGCAAAGCTGATAACAGAGGTACAGGCGGAAGCCGTTCCCCTTCCTGCACAAGCCGAGGAAGAAGATTACTCAGCCTATATGGACATCAGTGCCTTCGAGCATGATGCAGTAGCCAAGATATAATTAACGACGTTAGAACGAATTTAAAACAGCATTCAAATGGAAATAACAAATGAAGTAAAGCAACGTATTGTGGCAGCGATAGCCGCCGACCGTGAAAATTATCCCAGTGACAACCGCCATGCCACGGCACTGGGCATAGCCCCCAGCGTTTACAATGCCATCAAGCGGGGCAATTATGAAAAGCAGGTCAGTGATGCCAACTGGGTAGGTATAGCCCGAAGATTAGGCGTGCAACTGCGTACAGAAATACCTTGGCTGGCAGCACAGACCCCGACCTACGTGTTTGTGAGCAAGCAGCTGGAAGTGTGCCAGGGAAGCGGGCTGAGTGCCATCCTGTGCGATATGCCCAATATCGGCAAGACCTTTACAGCGAAAGCTTACGTGAAGCAGCACAAGCACGCCGTATATGTGGACTGCAGCCAGGTGAAGACCAAACTGAAGCTGATACGCTACATTGCCAAGGAATTCGGTGTGACCAGCAACGGACGCTATAGCGACGTGTATGAGGATCTGGTGGCCTACCTGCGCACGATTGATACGCCCCTGGTTATCCTGGATGAAGCCGGGGACCTGCAGTATGAAGCCTTCCTGGAGTTAAAGGCGCTTTGGAACGCTACGGAACGCTGCTGTGCCTGGTATATGATGGGTGCCGACGGATTAAAGGAGAAGATCAACCGCGCCATCGAAGGCAAGAAGGTGGGCTATACCGAAATGTTGAGCCGCTACGGTGACTCCTACAGCAAGGTGACCCCGGACGATGCGCAGGAACGCGAAAAGTTTCTGAAGGCACAGGCTGCCATCGTCGCAAAAATCAATGCCCCGGACGGTGCCGACATTGCCAAGATTGTTCATAGCACCGGAGGCGGCTTGCGGCGCGTATATACCGAAATCGAAAAATTAAGGAGGATGCAGGCATGATAAGCAAGATAGAAATGCAAGCGATGGATGCTGTTATCGGTATCCATCGCGAGATGAGAAAAGCGAATGAGATAGACTGGGAACAGCGCAGATATGAAATTGCCAAAAGCATGCTTCCGGTAGTAAGAAGCAATTCATCAGGTATAATGTCTATAAAACAAGTTGCCAGACTTGCTGTGGACTATGCTGATGCTCTTATTGAAGAATTGAAAGGAGGTAACCGTGAAACTGAAGAGAGCCTACAGTCCCGGTGAGGTGCTGAACATGAAGATTCCCCGGTTCGAGTTTTCCGGGGACTGGCAAACCTCGATAGGCAACCCGGCCAAGAGCGGCGTGTGGATTATTTGGGGAGCCAGCGGAAACGGTAAGAGCAGCTTTGTGATGCAGCTGGCCAAGTACCTGTGTAGCTTCGGACGCGTAATTTATGACAGTTTGGAAGAAAGTACCGGTTTGTCGTTCCAGATGAGCCTGAAACGGCACAAGATGGGTGAAGTGAAAAAGAAGCTGATTATCCTTGACCGGGAACCGATGGAGCAATTGGAGGAACGGTTACGGCGCAGAGGCAGTCCCGGAATCGTGATTATCGACAGCTTCCAATACAGCGGCTTGAACTACAAAACCTACAAGGAGTTCAAGGAACGTCATCCCAAGAAACTGTTTATCTTCATCAGCCATGCCGAGGGGCTTCATCCGGCAGGTAGAAGCGCCCGCAAGGTGGAATATGATGCCGATGTGAAAATCATGGTAAGCTGTTTCAAAGCCTGGTGCAAAAGCCGCTTTATGGAGCGGCCCGGTGAGCCCTACGTGATATGGGAAGAAGGTGCTGCCAAAACATTGAAGGACGATAATATGGAGGATTATTTGAATGATGGAATGGGAGAATAAGCTGTACCAGATACTCCTGAAAGAACAGGAAGCGGAGGCCGTGGTGGACGATTGGGTAGAACGTAACATACAAAGCGACCTCCGTCTGCGCAGGCCAAGACAAAGGGACACGTAGTGATAGAAACCAGGGATGTGATGTTTGCTCGGAATATTCAGGTATGGCATCCGTCCTGCCAAATAAACATTAAAGATTTGAAGTGATGGAAAAGAAAGAAGAAAAGAAAGTGTGCTGCATCTGCGGCAAAGAGTATGAGGGCTACGGATACAATCCGTTCCCGGTGAAAGAAGAAGGCTGCTGCTGCCAATCGTGCAACTACAGTGTGGTGGTTCCGGAACGGTGGGAACGACACAAGGCTTTTCAACGTGGTGAAGCGACCGGTGCCGGGAAAGTGTACATCAGCGGAGCCATCGCGCACTATGATATGAATGAGCGCAAGGAAGCCTTCAGCCGTGCCGAGGAGAAACTGATGGCACAAGGCTATGATCCTGTAAACCCTTTCAGGAACGGATTGCCGGATGAAGCTCATTGGAGAGCCCACATGCGGGCCGACATTGCCCTGTTGCTGGCTTGTGACTATATCTACATGCTGAAGGACTGGGAACTGAGCAAGGGAGCCAAACTGGAGCTTGACGTAGCCAGTTCGTGTGGCATTAAAGTATTGTTTGAATAACCTTTTAATAGTGAATGTATGGAAGAAAAACAGAAAGTTCAGGTCGTATTTGAATTTGACCGTTCCGAGTATGACGCGTATCTCTTTTTGATGAATCAAAAGAAGACGAAAGAGGTAGAGCAAATATGGAACACCATGAGCGGTGAGCCTGTGGTTGCGGATATTGATTTGTTTGAAGAGGACAGCCAGTCTGTAAAACTTATGATGATAAGTTTGGCAATTCTTTCAGTGGAGAAAAAAGTGAAAGGATGATATGGTACAGGAAGTAACCAATTTCGCCCGGTTCTATGCATTGTTCAACAAACTGCCTTATCAGGGCGATCGGGAGGAATTCAAAAAAACAAATCGTGCTGCAGTACACGTGGAACCGGACAGACAGTCTGAAGGAAATGACGGCCAAGGAGTATGAAGTTTGTTGTACTGCTCTGGAGAAACTGAGCGGACAAGACGAATGGCGGCAGAAACTTCGCGAGGAACTGCGACGGAAACGCAGCGTCTGCCTGAAGCTGATGCAACAGTTGGGTATAGACACCACCGACTGGAACCGGGTGAACGAATTCTGCAACAACCCCCGGATAGCCGGCAAGCCCTTTGTTCAGGTTAGTACAGCCGAGCTGGAACAACTGGCCATCAAACTGCGGGCTATCCAACGAAAAGGAGGTTTAACCGATAAATAGAGCAATATGGATAAAAAAGCACATGAAGCGCTTGAGCGCATAAGAAAAGACGTGACCCTTACGACATCCGATATGGAGAACCAGGATGCAGCGGAGTTTTTCAACGAACTGGCCGACTGGGCGTATGCCAATGGGGAGGCCATGCTGATAGACGATGAACCGGAAAAGCAGGATGATTATGAGGATAGATGACCA
Organism: Bacteroides sp. NGMCC 1.200775; assembly: GCF_040798045.1. Classification (NCBI taxonomy): domain Bacteria; kingdom Pseudomonadati; phylum Bacteroidota; class Bacteroidia; order Bacteroidales; family Bacteroidaceae; genus Bacteroides; species Bacteroides sp. NGMCC 1.200775. The sequence goes on from NZ_JASCQK010000001.1 coordinate 1,488,477, forward strand.
AGACAAGCTGATAAAAGCGGGGTTCTGTATAATACGAAAGGATGATTATCCAGGCCCGAGGATAAAGATGTGTACCGGCATAAACGGTGGCTGGAAGACATACAAGAAGTTTGAAACCAAAGCAGAAAGAGACAGGACATTCGCTTTGCTGCTGAAGGATGACAAAGTAATAGCTGATTAACAACTAAAATGATTTAAAATGGAAAAGAACAATCAAAGTGTGGACATCAAGTCCCTGAGTAAAGAACAGCGAGCAGCCCTCATGGCCCAGCTGCAGCAAGAAGAGAAAGAAGACCGCATCGCCCGTCGTGAAACTTACGAGGCATTACGCGGTGAGTTTATGCACGAAGTAAAGACCAACGTTCTTGAGATGGTGAATGCCGTGACCGGGTTCCGCGGATGGCTGGAAAAAGAAGCCGATGCCTTTACCAAGGTGATGAAGGAATACGGCCAGGTGAAAAGCGACGAACAGCGCAGCTATACCATTACGGACGGAGACTTCCGTCTGGAAGTGAAAAGCAACAAGGTGAAAGGCTTCGATGAACGAGCCGACATGGCAGCCGACCGTCTGATTGACTATTTGAAGCGCTACATGCAGAACAGCGAGAAAGGTTCTGATGATCCGATGTATCAGATGGCCATGACCCTGCTGGAGCGCAACAAGATGGGCGACCTGGACTACAAGAGCATTTCAAAGCTGTATGAACTGGAAGATAAGTTCGATGAAGAGTATGCAGACATCATGCGCCTGTTCAAGGAAGCTAATGTAGTGCAGCGCAATGCCACCAACTACTACTTCAGCCGCCGCAACCCTGAAAACGGCGTATGGACCCGCATTGAACCCAGTTTCTGCCGTTTGTAGCCGAAACCCGTTAACCCTATAAACAGAAAGCGCCGCAGTTGTTATAATTGCGGCGCTTTTGTTCTTAAAATAGATGGAAATCAGTTATTTTTGTAAGAGAAATAAAATGTATGGGCAAAGGACGGGATAAAGAACTGATCAAGCTGCGTGACGAGGCACTATGCCGTCGTTACTACTATTGGACAGAAATACAGCGGTTGCGGTTCGACGATGCTTTAAAAGTGTTGTCGGAGCGCGAATTCTTTATATCCGAGGAACGTATCATGACCATCATCCGCCGGAAATCACGTGAGGGAACAGACTACAATCTGAAGCCTGTTCCCAAGGTGAAAGCCCCCCGTCTGACTGCCGCCCAGCTGGAACTATTCCCCATAAGATGACGGCATGGCCGATTCATCGTGCAGTGTGAATGAGAACGTCATTTCATAGACCTTGATGTAATGCGGCATGGCATACGAACGGCTTTTCTCGCGTACCAGCGGCGAAGCGTTGTCCGTGCATTGCAGACACTGCAGCGACTTGTATAATTTCTTGGCCAGCTGCTGCCTTTCCCTCACCTTGTCATACGTGCCGGATGCGTAGCTTGTATCGTCGTAACAATCGATGGCCAGCCGGACGGTCAGTGCGGATTCGCTTTTCTGTGCCCCGTATCCGAGGTCGTGCCAGTCGGAGTTTGTATTTCCGATTAATACACAAGGGAAAGTGACCGGGTACTGGTCTTCTTCTGCTCCCATTTCCAATTGTCCGTAGTCCTCGTCGATGAGAGAGAGTTCCGGCATTTCCTGTGCAATCTGTTCCATGATTGCGATAAAAATTTCGTCCATATCGTTATTGGTTTAAAATGTTGGTAATTTCCTGGTCCACCTTTTCCCGGATACGCCGGTTCAATTCTTCGCTTTCGCCCATGAACTGGCGCTGCGGGATGCGGATGTGCAGTTTCTTTTTTTGGGTAAGCGCCATGTTCCTCCAGAATTGTGCCTGCGGATTCAGTTCCTTCGGCTTGGAACGTCGTTTGACGCGTTTCTTTTGCCCTGTGCCGGCTTTTTTTCTTTTTCCCGAAGCCTTGTAGAACTTGGCCCATGCAAAGCGCCTCATGCGGTCTGTGACGGTGACATCGATTTCCCCGCCCCAGTTGTTGATGGGTGCATAGACCACCTCGTTGAATACCCTTACCCGGTAGTCTGCAGGTGTATATCCGACCGATTTGAACAGATGTTTCCTGCCGGAGAGCAGCGTTCCATAATTGCTGGCGGCATCGGAACCTCCCGAGGACAGCCGTTTGGCTTTGGGCCAAGGGTGAAGACCGCCATTGACAAATCCACCCTGCCGGAAGTTATCCTGAAAATGGTCTTTGGCCATTCGTCCTACCATGACTGGCATTTTGCGGCGCATCATACTGTCCAGCCTGTCACGTTTCCGCTTTATCATTTCCGTAAAATCTTTTATGTCCATAATCATCAGTAATTCAAGAATAATTTATAACTTTGCAACCGAGGCTTCCAATATGCCTTTTATGCGTTATGAATATACCGGAACAAGTAAAGAACGAGGCCCGTGTACTTATTGAGCAATACGGTGACACCTTCGAATACCTTGGTATTTATGAAGGCCAGGAAGCCTATGTGTTCAAGTTTCCGGGGGACTCCTGTACCGGTTATCCTTTCGTCTATCTGTATGACGGTAAAGACGCAACCGAAATAACCGGTCCGTTATCCCTTGACGTTATCGATTCATGTATCGAAAATATCGAGGAAGGAGACATCGAATAGCTTATTGTCAATTCTCAGGACTCCCCTGCAGTTGTGGGAAGTCGCAGCTCCTATTTCACATAAATATTTTACGTCTTTCCATTCCATTCCTGAACCGGCAGAATTATCGCTTTGGGGTTCGATATACCTTAGTTCACCATCCGCAAACCGTTGCAGGATTGTAGCATGACCTCCTCCACTTTTCCAGCCGATGCACAATTCATACACGCCTTCTTCCTTACATACCTCATTGAAATACTCCATGTACCTTTTAGGGGTCATTTTCAGGTATCCTTTGTGCGCAAGCCAGCTGTTTATACTTATATGTTGCGCCGGAGTACCGTCGGTGTTTTTCCAGACTTCAAAAGCACGTCCATTACTCAGATATTCAAGTTTAGACCCTGCGACATTGCCTTTGGCGGTAATATCCCATCCACGTAATCGTAAAGCGTATGCCGGTGCGCAAGTCTGGCAGTTGATACTGTATGGAGTATCCCGTTTTTTATCGTAATCGCTGTTCTTCCGGTATCTGTTTCCCCTTTTATCGCGGTATATTCCTTTGGAATCCAAAATATACTCTTCCACATGTTTGGGATTTGCATTCTGTTTGTCCGCCTTATCCACATCCATAGGTTTTCCTTTTTTGATTTTAAGAGCCTTTTCCATTTCGAGGTTGTTCCGGGCAATGGCCATTTTTTCCTCCCCGGTAAGGTAGTCCGGCATTTCCGCAATCATCTCGTCAATACGGGCCATAAGTTTATCCACCGCTTTTTGGGCACCCTTGTGGGCTTCTGCCTGATATGGATGATTGTCGGAAAACAGTTTGCCGTCCGTTCCCGGATTGTTATCCAGTCCGGGCTGGGGTTTGTTCTTGTCGTCTTCGTCCGGAAGTGGTGTCGGCTCCTCGTCGGTGGCAGTGAGGTCGCACTTGCAGTTCCACCGGTCGCCCGGTCGGTGGATGTTCCAGAACGTGTCATCAATCGGCCGGATGGTATTCCAGAACGGGCGGTGGTCAGCCCCCGGATGAATGGAGGTGGACGGTAGCCATTTGAGGTTGGGCAGAATATCGCGTTCGCGCAGGAACTGTTGCCAGTCAGCCGCCTGATGCGCCCGGATGACCGCCGTATCATACTCCGTCTGCAGCCAGTGACGAACCTGATGGGAAGCAATGGGCAAGACTTCCTGTACCCATTTGTCGAACGGTTTTAAAATGCCGTTTGAATCCAATAAAAGTCGTGCCATGTCATTCTGCATACGATGTACCTTGAATGCCGAGAATACGGCATTGTTCCGGAGTATGGCATTTCTGAAATCCTCGTCCGGAGTAATGGCCTTGGATTTGCTGAACCCTTCCTTTGCCGCCTTGTCCATCTTTGCCCATATTTCATTGAACAGGTTGATTTCGATTTCGGTTGCCGGATGAAAGTCCCTGCTGTATATGTTCAGCAAGGCACGCCGCAGCACCTCTTCGGAGAAGTCAAACTCCATGGAGATGCTGCCATTATCAGCCGCATACAGTCTGTCGACTACCAGTCTAAAGCTGCCCCGTCTGCCGGGGCTTTCACGAAAAAACCTTTGAGCCAGTTCCGGAAGTTTCTTTTCTGTTTCGGTGTCGGTTCATCATCCCGTCCCTTATTCGCTGGCTCCGGCTCCTTCTTCGGGCTTGGAATCTGGTCGGCTTGTTCAGCCGTCTTTTGTTCCGCCTTCAGCTGCTCGTAATTGGCCGGTTTGTCGATACCGAATTCCTCATAGAGATAGTCGTCGTCGATGGGGATGTTGAAGTTCTTCTTCAGCTGCGTGAGGATGGATATTTTGGTACCGGCATCCGTTTCCTTCGGTTCGGGGAAACAGAACGTACCCCCTTCGGTGTTGATGCCCATGCGCAGCAGAATGTCCGTCATGTCGTAATTCAGCACGTTGAGCACGTACTTCCGGTCGGCCTCCAGTACCTTGTCCTCTACTTTCTTATGAACCGTACCCAAAGCCTGCGTGCCTTTTTCGGACGATTCGGTGGTCAGCGTATTGCCCAGTATCAGTTTGGAAATTTCGTTGTTGCACCGCTCGCAGAGGCGTTCATAGACATCGGCAGACCCTGTTTTGTTTCCGGCTTCCGTGAGTTTGAGTTCCGTGTCCTTGGCATGGAAGAACTGCGCCAGACTTCCGGCATTGGCCGCATCCTCCATGGCCCGCTGGCGTGACTCGTCGTCGTCGGAATCATAGATATATTCCTGGATAGGCATGCCGAATACCTCGGAGAACTGTGCCCAGTCGCCCGTAGTGTTACGTTTGTAGATGACCCAAGGTGCAGCCTTGGCCAACAGCCCCAAATCGGACGGTGAACCCACAAACAGCAGGTCGGTATATTCATTCCAGGAATGGCCGGTAATGTCCGTCTGGTGGCGCAGGATGAGTTCCCTGACCGGATCCACATGCTTGCGTGGTACCAGGTCATAATCCACCCACTCCTGCAGCTTGTAGAACTGGCAGAGCGAGAAGCCCCAGAATTTCGCATCAAGGATGTCACCCACCAGCCGGTTGAACCAGGGCGACTGTATCTGTTCGTTGATTTTATCGTCGGGCTTCCCGTCCACCCGGAATTCCATGTTGGAGCACAGCACGGCATTCTTTCGCTTTTCGAGCACACAGGAAAGGTGGGTATCCATCAGAATGTCCTCGTAGAGGTCATAAAGTTTGTAACGTCGCGAGAAATCGACATTCTCGGCCACCCTTACGGCTGCCATGTAGTCGGAAATGTCCAGCCCGAAGCGTTTGGGCTGTGTGAGCACAATCACATTCGGTCTCTTTTGTCCCGGCAACGTGAAGTTTCCCCCTACGGTGATGATGCCGGCTTTGTTGTTTTTTCTGTTTTTCTTTTTCATGATGCTTGCTTTTTACCAGTGGTTCGTTCGTTTGCGGTTGCTTTGAATGCGGAAATCCGACCTGCCCGCCCTTTGTTCCTCGGGCAGCAGCGGAGCCCCTTCGATTGAAATGTCCTCGTCGGCCACCGCCTTCATCCATTCCACCGCCCGTTCGTAACGATCCTTGCGTACCTGGGAAAGTTTCTGCGGGTTGTGGATGCAGAAGATGTGATAGACCGCCATGTCGATGACCATCATCAGCACGAGCTGGTTACGGTTCTCGCCGGTGGCTGCAAAAATCTTGTTGCAGTCGTAGCGTTTGCCCAGATAACACCGCATTTCGGCAATGGCCCTGTCCTCGCAAACCTCAATGACCGTTTCGTCTTCGCGAACCAGTGCGTCGAGGATGTCTCGGTGGATGCTCGCATCGTAATCGGTAAGTTCAACAAATTTGCTCATAGTCCTATTGTTTTAGAGTTGTCATAATCTTTTCTTATTCCGTTTTCTTACATCCTTCCGTGATCGGAATACGGGCGGTTCAATGCGCCTGATCAGTTCGTCAATGATACGGTTCGCCCCTTCGACCGCATCCGGTCCGTCGGCCGGATAGCGCATGGTCAGGGTGAACAACTTGAACTGATCCTCCAGTTCCTTCATGTGCGGATTGTCCCGTTCAGCCTCGTTGAGGATGAGGTTCCCCTCGCGGTTGAGCGGTTCAAGGTTGGCCTCGATGCGCGTAGCCTTGTCCGTCTTCTTCTCCTCGTCGCCCCGGATGAACAGCGCAATCTTCTGTTCGCGGCGTACTTTTGCCACCAGCGGTTTGAACACCTGTTGGAAGAAAGGGTCCTGCAGCTTGTTGTTCTCCATGTAGCAATAGACATTGGTCTTGCCCCCGACAAATTCAAGCATCCGGACATACCAGTCAATGAACTCCGCATTGAGCGCCTGTGCCAGGAAAGTCTTGATGACGTAAAGCCTGCCACCCAATTTGCCACAGAGCGAAACCGTCTTGAAGGATTTGCCTTTCTTACCCTTGCTTTCGCCCGGTGCCGGGTCGCCATACACCACGAGGAACTTGAATTTGGAGAGTGCCGGAACCTTGCCGTATGCAATGTTTTCGAATACCTCTCCCACGGAAATCGGGTTGTTGAAATATTCTCCCTGTGCCGCCTTTTTGGATATTTTGGACAGTGTGCGGTCGATGTCCTCTTCCGAGTTCTTTTCCGGCCATGTGGAAAAACCGTTTTTGTCGCGGATGTTCACGATGTCCCAGGAGTCGGCCATTTCGCCCGCCCTCACCACGCAGCAGTCCTTGGCGATGATGTTTCCGCAGAAGATGACCAGTGTAGGTTCGGAAATGGACCTTGTGGGATACAGCGCATTTTCCCACCAGTCCCAGCGCTTCTGGATGATGTCCGGGTTCTTGGTATCCTCGTCCGTATCAAAGTCATCGACCAGCAGTACGTCGGGACGTATGGCCTCGTTTCGCGAACCACGCGGAGATTGTCCGGCACCCAGTGCGCGGAAAGAGACCTTCCCTTTGGTGGTGAATTCATCCTCGGTCCATGAGCCCGGCAGTTCCTGTTTGCCGTAGTATGCCATGATGCGTCCGTTGGCTTCGAGATTGGCCCGGTAGGGATCGAGCAGGCGCACCGCATTGTCCTTGCTGTTGGAGGTCAGAATCACATTCTTTTTGCGTCCGGTAAGCGTGAGATTCATGACGATGAACATGGTGACGGTGGATTTGGCCAGCTCACGGCTCCAAGAAAGCACCTCAAACCATTCATCGTGTGCAATGATCCGCCGGATAGCCTTTTTCTGGAAGTCGGCAAATTCATATTTGACATAATTCGGAAAAAAGAACTTGATCCATTCTATGGGATGTTTCTCAAGATATTCCCGGTGTTTTTCCCGTTCGGCTGCCGTCATGTTCCTATCGACCGGTGTAGCCCTTGCGATGTCTTCTTTGTACTTCTCCCAATCGAGGAGAGCGAGTCTGTCAGTCTGTTTCATTGTCTATCCCTTTATAATTTGTCTTTAATGTACGCATCGGCCAGGCGTGTAATTTCCTTTGCCTTTTCGAGGTCGGCCGCCCGTACCCAGTCGATGAGCCCGGTGAGGACACTGATGATGTCGGCAATGCCCACTTCCTGCTCCATGTTGCGTATGGCCGCCGACAGTTTCCCGAGGATGTCAGCCTCCTTGGATGAGGGGAACCGTTCCCCTTCGGGCCGTTCGGCGATGGCCTTGTTTATTTCGGCCACCTGCCGGTAGAGGTTAGCCACCTGTTCCTGCCTTGTGAGCGTAAGCCCCACCTTCTGTTCCTCCCACTTCCCGGCCCGTACCCAGTTGGACACGGACACCCGTGACACGCCCACCCGGTCGGCGATTTCCTGCTGTGTGAGGTTTTCCTTGAGGTACAAAGTTTTTGCCCATTCCTTTTTCTGGGCATTCGTCAAATCTGCCATAAATCGTCCTTTTTAGTTGTAAATCACGTTACAAAATTGCATGAAAAAGCGGGGTTTGTAAAAGCGCGTACGCATGATGACGGGTTACAGCGTTATGATAACGCCAGAAAACGTTATGATGCGGACGCGGTTTCTTGGTGCCATGGGAATGTTCTATTTTCGCACCATCGAAAGGCGGGGAAACCGCTGGTAAAGACATGACGATGAGCAGATTTTTCAATATTACAACGAGTGACGACGGCACCAGTACGATATTCCTGTACGGGGACATCGGAGACTATACGGAGGTGCAAAGCGGGCGCATAGCCCAGGAACTGATGGAAGCCGAACGCGTGAGCCGACGCATCCATGTGCGTATCAACAGCAACGGCGGGGAAGTGTACAGCGGCATTGCGATATTCAACGCCCTGCGCCATAGCCAGGCCGACATCCGCATTTATGTGGATGGCATAGCCGCCAGCATGGCCAGTGTGATAGCCCTTTGCGGCAAGCCCGTAGAAATGAGCAAATATGCCCGTCTGATGCTGCACAGTGTGAGCGGCGGGTGTTACGGCAACAAGCAGGACCTGCAGCGTTGCATGGAAGAGATAGAAAGCCTGGAAGGCAGCTTGAGTGAAATCTATGCCGAGCGGCTGGGCATGAGCAAGGAAGAAGTGAAACAGACCTATTTTGACGGCGAGGACCATTGGCTGACCGCCAAGGAAGCCCTGGACCTTGGTTTCATAGACGACATCTATGATGCAGACCCCGTGCCGGCAGACAGTACACCGGCGCAGATATATACTTTATTCAATAACCGGCTCGTTGAGCCACAAAAAAACAGAGAAGACATGAATCTGGAAGACGTAAAGAAACGCCCGCGCTTCAAGGACTGCGCGAGTGATGCGGATGTGTTCCGCCTGATGGACCAACTGGAGGAAGAGGCAGGCAAGGTACCTATCCTTACGAAAGAGAACACCGACCTGAAGGCCAAGGTGAAGACCTACGAAGACAAGGCTGAAGCCGAAGACCTTGCCGCCCGCAAGCAGCTGCTTGACGCAGCCGAGCAGGACGGTCGCATTGATGCGACTACCCGCCCCATCTACGAAAACCTTTTGGCCAATGACCGCGAGAACGGCGAAAAGGCCCTGGCCCAACTGCCGGTAAAGCGCCGTGTGATGGAAGACCTGCATCTGGAACCGAATGGTGAAGAAAGCCCCTGGAACAGGCGTATGCGAGAAATTAAGGACAAACGTAAAAAGTGATTGAACTATGGCAATAATTGTAAGAAACACGAATTACAGCGGCGAGGTACTGGAACAGTTGCTGACGCTTGCCGCTACGAGCAATGAGATTGTGGAAAAGGGGCTGATCATGGTGATTCCCGGTGTGGAGAAGAAAATCAGCCTGCCGCGCCTGAAGACCGGCAAGATGCTCCAGAAGCGCAAGGAGAACCCCGGCGTGGAGGATTCGAAGGGCAACTTCAACTACGACGAAAAGAGTCTTGACCCGGTGGACTTCATGGCCTTTACGGTGTTTAACCCCCGCACGTTCGAGAACATCTGGCGCAAATGGCAGCCGAAGGGCAACCTGGTATTCTCGGAACTTCCGCCCGAAGCGCAGAACGCCCTGCTTGCCGAGTTGGCCAAGCGGGTACAGTTTGAACTGGGTGACCACTATGTGAACGGTGAATATGGGGATGATGACGACCACTTGTTTAACGGCATCCTGACCCAGATGGCCAAGGATACTGAGGTGATTGTGGTGGACAGCGCAGAATCGACCATGCTGGGCAGACTGAAAGCCATGCGTGCGAAGATTCCCGTGGCCATCCGCAACAACCCGGACCTCCGCATTCTGATGAGCGTGAACGACTTTGACAAGTATGATGACGAGCTGACCCAGCGCGAGTCCAAGAACACGAGCGAAACCGATGTGAATGCCCGTCGCTACAAGGGCATTACCATTGAGACGCTTGCGGCCTGGCCCGATGATCTGATTGTGTGCACCCTCTGTTCGCCCGATGCCGGCGGCAACCTGTTTGCGGCTGTGAACCTGCAGGACGATGAAGACGTGATTCAGATTGACAAGATCTCGAACGCGAGCGAACTGTACTTCTTCAAGATGCTGATGAAGGCTGACACGAACATTGCCTTCGGTGAAGAAGTGGTGGTGCTGGACAAGCGAAGCAACCCCGTGTTCAAGGCGAGCGAGAAGAAGATTTCAGTTGACCCTGCCAGTGTGACCCTTGAGGCAACCGGTGGCAGTGAAGAAGTGACCGTGACCGCCAGCGGAGAATATGAGATAGGCAGTGCCCCTGCCGGCTTCAAGGTGGAAGCGACGGATAAAGGCGTGAAGATTTCGGCCGGTGCAAACAGTGGCAGTCAGAAAACCGGTACACTGACCCTTACGCTCAATGCCGACCGCAGCAAGACGGCCAAGATTACCATTACCCAAAACCAGAAAGGATAAGATGGTATGGCAAAATTGAAGTATCTGGTAATTCACTGTACGGCAACCCCGGAGGGGCGTGAGGTATCATCGGCGGACATCCGGAAGTGGCACACTTCGCCCGTAAGCCAGGGTGGCAGAGGTTGGAAACAGGTGGGCTACACCGACCTGTTCCACCTGCAGGGCGGTGTGGAACGCTTGGTGAACAACAACGAGGATGCGCAGGTGGATCCCTGGGAAGTGACCAACGGAGCCAAGGGGTACAACAGCGTGAGCCGCCACATTGTGTATGCCGGCGGTGTGGCCAAGGACGGCAAGACCCCGAAGGACACCCGCACCGGCTGCCAGAAAAAGGCACTGGAGAAGTATGTGAAGGACTTCCATCGCAGATTCCCGGATGTGCGCATTGTGGGACACAACGAGCTGGCGGCCAAAGCCTGCCCCAGTTTCGATGTACAGAAATGGCTGAAAGAAATAGGTATTAACCAATAATAAAAGAAGCAATCAATGAAACGAATTATGCTGTTTATGATGCTGATGCTGGGAACAGTATCGGCTGTGATGGCCCAAGGGGCCGATGTTCCGGCAACGGACTATGACGCAATGATTGGCACCTTTGCCGGTTTCGTCGGCGGTGTGGTGGTGCTTACTGAAGGGTTGAAAGGTTTGTTCCCCAACATGAAAGGCTGGGTGACGCAGCTGGTGAGCTGGTGTGTGGGCTTGGTGTGCGCGATGCTACTGTGGTGGCTTGATGCCGGATTTGTGAGTGATGTGAGCTGGGACATTGCCTTGCTCTATGGTTTTGGTGCCTCACTTGTAGCCAATGGGGTAGCCGACACGGGACTGGTGCAATGGGTTATCGGACTATTCCGAAAGAAACGCGAGGAAGCAGAATAAAAGGTTGACTGACTAAAAAACGGGTGGTATGGACTTTAGCGAGATCATGAACATTATTCTTAGCGGCGGCCTTGTGGGTACTGCAGCAGCCATCGGTTCCCTGCGTGCTACGGTGAGGAAAGCGAAAGCGGAAGCGATGAAAGCCGAAGCCGACGCAGAGGGTGTGCGTGTGGATAACGCAGAACATGCCACCCGCGTTTTGGTGAGCAATATTGTGGTACCCTTAAAAGAAGAACTGAATGCAACAAGAAAAGACCTGCAGGCCAACAAGCGCGAAATGGCGCGACTGCGCAAGGCCATTGACACTGCCAACAGTTGCCGCCATCATGATGACTGTCCTGTGCTTGGCGGGCTGCGCAAGCAGCAGGAAGAGCACGACGGTGGAGAAGATACAGACGGAATCGGCAAGCACCGACAGCGCGAGCGGAAGCCGACGGGCGGGACTGGTGATGGCGGGTATACCGGCGAGTTCGGTGAAGCTGTCTATACCTGCGGACAGCCTCCGTAAACTTCCTGAAGGTGCCGTGTACCGTGGCAAGAGCGGACAGGCGAATCTGACCGTAGGCAGCGACGACAGCGGGAACATCGTGGCCGAAGCCTCGTGTGACAGTCTGCAGCAGCTGGTGCTATGGTATGAAGAAGAGCTGGCGCGCATCCGTAGCGAAACCAAGAGCGAAATTTCAAATGACGTTCAAACAGTAGAAAAACGCCCTCCGAACCGGATGCGGACGTTTATCACAGGTGTATTGGCCGGCTTATTGGCCGGTGTGTTATTAACCATCAAACTTTATAAACGATGAACAAGAATTTCATGTACGGCATAGGAGCCGTAAAGTATAAGGATTTCACAATCGGGTATATTGAAAAGAACTCGTTTGACCTGGGCGGCAAGAAACCCGAGGCCGCGAAGATCGAGGCCGAACAGGTGCAGGGTGCCCCGGTGCTGGTCATCCCACAGAGTAACGGCGGCATCGCCCCGACGTTCAATGTGATCCAGATGAACTATTCGAACCTGCACAAACTGCTTGGCGGCAGCCTGCATTATAAGAAAGAAGACTCGGAAAAGAAAACTCCGATCGGCTGGACAGCCCCGTCGGAGGTGCTTGTCATGCAGGGACCATGGGAACTCTCCCTCGTGTCCGGACAGAGCGTACTGATTCCCAACGCCACGCTGCTTTCCAATCCTGCAGGCAAGCTGACCCTTACAGAAACCTCCAAGATAGAGGTTACGCTCGAAGTGGCGATGCCGGAGGACGGTTCGCAGCCTTACGGCGTGTTCGATACGGAAGCAATACCGGACGAGTGGGGGCAGTACAAGCTGCCGCCGGCGGAAGCCGCGGCTGCAGCATCGCTCCAAAGTGAGGAGGGCTAACGTATGGCTGACCGTTTGGAACAACTGATAGAGATGGAGTGTGCGGACGCGCTGCTTGACAGCGGCGTGTCCGTACCTCTTAAAAGGTGGAAGCTTCCGTGGCTGAAACGCCCGGTGGAGGTGCGTGTGACGATGAAGCGTCCGAGGCTGCGGGGTCAGATTCTGCTGGCGCGGGAATACCTGAAGACGGGTGTCAAACCCGATTGGCAACCGAAGGACAAGACCGAGGAACTGGCCTTTGTGGCGGAGCATGGTAAGGCTGTGAGCCGCCTGCTGGCCTATACGGTATGCCGGGGATACGTGTCGCGGCACGTGGGCATCGGGGTGACAGCGTGGGTACTGCGGAACTTTGTGGAGTGGCGTTATCTGACGGCCATGTTCCGAACATTCGAGCGTCTGATGGGCACGAAGGATTTTATGCGTATTATCAGCTCGACAGCGCGGGCGAACCCGATGACTCCGAGACTGAGCCAGGCAAGGAAGGGGAGTTAAGAACCCGGTATGAAGGTTCCCATAGCCCTTTCGGCTTCGTGTGGCAGATTGCATCGGCGACCGGCTGGAGCGTGGATTACATCCTTGATGGGGTGAATTACCAGACGCTGATCATGATGCTGAGCGACGCGCCGCGGTATGTGCGGAAAAAGCAAGGCGGCGGAAACGGTGCTCCCAGACCGGAACACAGCGCCGAGGATGAAGCGAACGATATAGTAGGATTTTTTCAAAGCAAACTGGAATGAGCAAACCTGTAGAAGTTGAATTTTTGATGAAGGACAAACTCACGCCCGGCATGAACAAGGCCGAACGTGAGGCGCTGGAACTGCGTAATACCGTCAGGCTGCTGGAGGCTGAACTGGAAAGGCTGCGCCTTGCCGGGGAGACGGCTGCCCCCAATCTGGACCAGAGTGCCAATATCGCGCAGATCCATGCACTGGAGAAGCAGCTTGAGGAATTGCGCGGCAAACTGAAACTGCTGCAGGAGGAATCGGAATCCGTGCAGGTCACCCCTGCAGACATGCCCAATGCACAGCGCCAGTTCAACGGGCTTCACAACAGCATCCAGCAGATGGCCCGTGAAATGCCTTCTTTGGCCATGGGACCGCAGATGTTCTTTCTGGCCATATCCAACAACCTGCCGACTTTTACGGACGAACTGGCCCGTGCCCGTAAGGAATATGATGAGCTGCAGAAGTCAGGCAAGAAAGGCACACCGGTATGGAAACAGGTCCTGTCCTCGCTCTTTTCCTGGCAGACGGCCATGACCACCGGCATCATGCTGCTGGTAATGTACGGTGATGAAATCTGGGATTGGACGAAAAACCTGTTCAGTGCCAAAAAAGGCGTGGATGAATTCAACGTATCAGTCAAGGAAATGACCGAGATAGAGAAGGACGGCCGTGCCCAGATGGTGCGTACCCGCTTCGAACTGAAATCGGTCATCGATGAAATAAAGAACTTCACCGGCAGCAAGGAACAGGAAAAGGCGAAGGTAGAGGAACTGAACCGCAAGTACGGGGAATCTTTCGGGTATTATAAAACACTTTCCGAATGGTATGATACCCTTATCCAAAAGAGCGAGGACTATGTACAGGTCCTGCTGCACCAGGCCAATGTCCAGAACCTTGTAAAAAAAGCTGCAGAAGCCGATGAAGAGGTGAATAAAATCAAGGCGCAGAAACCGGAAGAGGCGGAAAGCGCCATGGGTTTTTTCGGGAAATGGGGACAATATATCATGCAGTCAAGCATGGCAGAATCCGGGCAGTTCTATGATGCACAGGCTGCCATTAAGAAACATGATCAGGAAGCTTATGACATACTGTTGAAAAATGCCGAAAACAAACGCGACGGTTATCTGAAAAAAGCGGAGGAAGAGGTAAAGAAAGCGGCAGAAGCAGCCAAAAAAGGAAATATCGGCGGACATACCGACCCCGAACAGTCCGGGAAGAATCCGGAAGCGGAAGCCAAGCAACGGCTTGCCACAGAGCGCAGGCTGGCGCAGGATCTTGCCGCCCTGCAGGCCGAGAACCGGAAGGAAGAGATAGACCGTATGCAAGCCGGTACCGAAAAGAAACTGGCACAAATCGAATATGACTATAACGCCCGGAAAGAAGAGATAAACCGGCAGGAAGCCGACTGGAAGCGTGAGAACAAGGAAGCCGGTCTTTCCACCGGAGATAACGGACTTACCCGGGAGCAACAGGATGAACTTGAAAAAGCCCGTGCCTCAAACACCGAGTCAAGGAAAAAAGCGGAGGCGGACGTGTACAGGGAAGAGGCGGAAGCCATGCGTGACTATCTGAAGGAATACGGTACCTTCCAGCAGCAGAAACTGGCCATCGCTGAAGAATATGCCGAGAAAATCCGCAAGGCACAGTCCCAGGGAGAAAGGCTGACTTTGGAGAAGCAGCGTGATGCGGCTGTGCACAAAGTGGACATGGAAGCCCTTACCCAGAAGATAGACTGGGGAGCAGCGTTCGGGGATTTGACCGGTCTGCTTGCAGACCAGATGAAGAACCTGCTTGGCGAGCTTAAACAGTATGTCAAGACGGATGAGTTCAAAAAAACGGGAGCCGCAGACCAGCAGGTCGTTTACGATGCCATCGAACGGATTCAAAGCATGCTCCCCGGTGGCAACGGGACATTGGATTTTGCCCGGCTGCAAACGCAGATGCACGCTTTGGGGGATGCCGTAACACGCGTGCAAAATGCGGAACTGCAGCAGGAAGCGGCATTCATTCGGTTAAAAGCAGCGCAGACCGATTACAACAAGGCTCTTGAAAGCGGTAACCAGGCAGAAATAGAACGTACTAAAATCGCTCTTCAAATGGCCCAATCGTCCAGCATTTCAGCTGACGAAGAATACCTGAACGCCACCTCTGAAATGAAGGCGCTTGCCGGGGAGGTGAAAAGTGCCTCCCGGGACACGGTTGACGGGTTGAACATGGTATCCGACGGGTTGCACGGCTTTGCGAGCGGAACCTTGCAGGGATCATTTGAAGGAATCCAGAACATGCTTACCGGTCTTTCAAAACTGAATATCGGAGGCAAGGTCGGCGATGCCATCAGCCGGATGTCCGAAACCCTGTCAAGTGCCGGAGTCATCGGACAAATCATATCGGCCATTCTCTCCATACTGGATTTGCTGAAAGACGGTATTGGCCCGATTATCTCATCATTGATAGATACCATTTTCAATGCGATAACCGGAATACTCGACAATATCCTCAGCGGAGACCTGTTCAAACAGATAGGCGGTTCCCTTGTGAATGGTATCGGAGGACTGCTGAACACGGTGTCTTTCGGAGGTTTCAACAAACTGTTCGGCATCGGCGGGAACGCCAGGGAAGTGCAGGCGGCTATAGACCGTCTTACGGACCGGAACGAGAAACTGCAGACTTCCATCGAAGACCTGACCGATACCATTAAGGCAAGCAAGGGGACAAAATCGGTGGAAGCTTACCGGGATGCTTACAAATACCAAAAAGAAACGAATGCAAACTATCTGCAGATAGCAAAGGAACAGGCACGCTACAGCGGAAGTCACCACAGCTGGAACTACTACTGGGGCGGTTTCAACCAGGCACAGATAGACAAACTGAGCGGACAGATCGGCCGCCAGTGGGACGGGAACCTGTGGAGCCTGAGCCCGGAGGAAATGAAGGCACTGCGCAGCAACGTGGATATGTGGACGCAAATCCAGAATACCGGTAAGGGAGGCTATGGCGGGCGACTGACCGAGAAACTGGATGACTACATAGACCAGGCCGGCAAGCTGGAGGAACTGACCGACCAGCTGTATGAAGGGCTGACGGGCATTTCGTTCGACGGTATGTACAGCAGCTTCATCGACAACCTGATGAACATGAAGTACGGTGCCAAGGATGCGGCGGAGGATATATCCGAGTACTTCATGCGGGCGATGCTGAGCAACAAGATCGGTGAGATGTACAGCGACAAACTGAAAGGCTGGTGGGAGAAGTTCGGCAAGGCCATGGAGGACAACGAACTGACCGAGGCGGAACGGAACGCGCTGATGGAAGAGTACATGCAGTATATGGATGAAGCCCTTGCCCTGCGTGACAACCTGGCGGCAGCCACCGGTTATGACAAGACGCAGCAGGGCGGTACGAGCCAAAGTGCGAAAGCGGGCGGCTTTACGGCCATGACGCAGGACCAGGGCACGAAGCTGGAGGGCATGTTCACCGGCGGGCTGCAGCACTGGAGCAGCATGGACGACCGGCTGGAAAGCGTGGTGGAGAAGATGGACACGGCTGAAGGGCATCTGGCCCGGATAGCCGAGAACACCGGTGTGAGTGCCGGACACCTGGGCGAACTGAAGGAAGTGATAAAGAAAATGATACGTGACGGACTAAAAGTGAAGTGATATGGGCAATATACTGAGCGGACTGGTGCTGGTGAACGGCACGGACATCTGGACGGAATACGGCGTGTTCCTGGTGGAAGACCGGCGCGGGGGCATGGAGAACCTGACGGCCATCCTGACCCCGAGCAAGGCCAAGAAGGATACGGCTGTGGACATACGGGAAGAGCACGGGGAAAAATACAGCCCCGTGCTGACCCCACGGAATGAAGCGCGTGACGTGACGCTGCATTTTGCGCTTTACAACAAGACCCAGGCAGGTTGGATGAAGCAGTACTTTGCCTTTGTGAATTTCCTGAAGCAAGGGAAGGACGGCTGGCTGGAGATCCGTTTCCCCCAGCTGGATCTGCAGCTGCGGGTGAAGTATGCCGACTGTACGAAGTTCACCCCGCTGACCTATCTGTGGACGGAAGGTGTGCATGCCGGAAAGTTCCGGGTAAAGTTCCGGGAACCGAAACCGATTATATAACCATTCAAACGCTATTAGAATATGCTTCTAACGATATATGATAAAGCCGGAACCAAGCGTGCGGATGTGGCCGTGAACGACAGCTCGACGCAAAGCAAGGAAGTGCAGGGAGACAATGTGCTTTCCCTGTCGTTCAGCTATTATGCCTTCCTGCCCCTGGACGTGAACGACTACACGGACTATCTGGGCGAACGGTACTGGCTGACAGAACGCTACACGCCGAAGCAGGTGAGCGATGGTGAATGGGAGTATAACCTGAAGCTGTACGGTATCGAGAGCCTGATCAAGCGGTTCCTGGTGCTGGAGACGACGGACGGGGACACCAACCCCCTGTTTACCCTGACGGCCACGCCCCGCGAGCATGTGGCGATGGTGGTGAAGGCTATCAATAACGGCATGGGCCACATTACTGACTGGAAGACGGGTACGGTGGAAGGTACGGAGCTGATCACGATAGACTACGAGGGGATGTACTGCGACGAAGCGCTGAAAGCCATCGCGGAAAAGGCAGGCGGCAAGGTGGAATGGTGGGTTGAGGGGCAGACTGTGAACGTGTGCCGCTGCGAACACGGGGAAGAAATCACCCTTGGCTATGGCAAGGGGCTGACCTCCCTGGAAAGAGATACGAGCAACACGGCCAAATTCTATACGCGCCTGTTCCCGGTAGGCTCGACCCGCAACATCGATGCGGAGAAATACGGCAGCCCGCGTCTGATGCTTCCCGGCGGCAGGAAGTACATCGAGCAGGGCGTGGAGGAATATGGCATCTATGACCATTACGAGCAGGATGCTTTCAGCGGCATCTTCCCCCGTCGGGTCGGTACGGTGAGCTCGGTTCGCAGCGAGGAGGTGGCAGACGATGAAGGAAACAAATTCACCGTCTATTATTTCCGGGACGGGGAACTGGACTTTGACCCCAACCTGTACGAGCTGGCCGGAGAAACCAAACGTGTGTCGTTCCAGACGGGCGACCTTGCCGGACTGGGAGAAAGCGATGACCACTACTTTGAGGTGAACTACGACAGCGCGGCACGTGAATTCGAACTGATCACCATCTGGCCCTACGATGACGACACCCAGCTGCCGGGCGGCAAGCTGGTGCCCCGAGCAGGCGACACCTATATCCTGTGGAATATCCGGATGCCGGATGAGTATTACCGGCTGGCCGAAGAGGAGTTTGCGGTTGCGGTGGACGAGTACAATCGGGACCACTGGCTGGACATTGCCGCCTACAAAGCCCCGACAGACCCGGTATACATCGAGGAGCACGGCATAGACCTGTTTGTGGGCAGACGGGTGAAGCTGGAGAGCCGGAAGTATTTCCCGGAAAAAGGCTACCGTCAGAGCCGTATCACCAAGATCAGCCGCAAGGTGAACGAACCCGGGCAGATGGACATCGAGATAAGCGATGCGCTGCAGGTGGGCAAGTTCGACAAGGTGACGGACAGCATAGGTGCGCTGAAAAGCTATACGAAATCAAAGACGGAAGGCGCTGCCCTTCCGGACATCATACGAAGCTGGGACAAGACGCTGCCCACGGACAACAACCTGTTTTCCGCCCGGCGCAGCCAGAAAGAGTTCCTGAGCAAGAACCAGCCGGACACAGCCAAAGAGTCCATCCGCTTCCTGAAGGGTGTGAGCTTTGGCGAGGCTGCTGGCGGCAAGCCCTGCGGCATCGTGGATGGTGAGGGCAATGCCGAATACTTGACTGCCGTGATCCGCGAACTGCTGCGC